>JACJZG010000004.1 GCA_020635715.1 Flavobacteriales bacterium
CTGCGGCGCAGGTTCTCAGTACGGGTTCACCGCGAGCACGCGCATGAACACGTCATCGATAAAGAACTCCGACCGGAGGTCCTTGTTCCAGAGGTAGAAGTGGACCTGCCCTCCCGGTACAAGTGCGGGCAGGGGAATGCGATATTCCAGTTGCTCCCACACGCCGGCCTTCCCGGGCACGGGGTTCATGCGGAAGGGTTGGTAGAAGTAGGCTCTTCCCTGCGCGTCGTGCATTTCGGTGACGCCGATCGCATCGATCGAGGCTTCCGCACGGGCCTCGAACCGTTGGAGGCCGATCTCCAGATAGAGCGCACGCCGCGTGGGGATCGTGTCCGAGCCTGCACGGAAATGGATGCCGAACTCCGTCGTTCCGTCATAGGCACATACCGTGGAAGGGCTGTGGGCCCAATCCACCTGCACGCGTTTTCCGCCATGCCAGAAGCGGCAGTCCGCGTCCATGCCACAGGTCTCCTCCAGCACCAGGCTCATACCGTTCGGGTGGTAGGGTGCTTCCTGGTAGTTGCCACCGAGCTTGTTCCGATGGGCTTCGTCGAAACGCAGGAAGCTGTATAGGTATTTCTCCCGGTCCATGCTCTCGTGGTGCAGGAAGCCATGGTGGAACTGCCAGAGCTGAGCCAGGTTCAAGGCGATCGTGCCCGCCATGAAGATCCGGGCAAGGACCCACCCGGTGCGGCGCCAATGATGGGCCACCAGCACCATGGGCAGCACCAGTACAGGGTAGTGATCGATGTAGACACGACTGGCGAAGCCGCCACCGTAGTACCAGATCCACCAGCTGCTGATCACATAGGTGATCACGGTCCAATAGATCCATGCGGTGATCGCCTTCGTCCGGTCCTGACACCAGAGCAAGAGTGCGCATAAGGCGGGCAGCAGCATGAAGGGTGTCCACAGGAAGAGCCCTCGGCGGAAGCCGAAGAGCACCTTGATCACTTCGGGTCTTGCCCAGTGGAAGCCCTCACCCTGGTAGCCGTAGGCATAGAGCTGCCCGGTCTGCAGATACCAGAGGGTCGGTTGGATGCTGACCACCGCAAGGCACGCGAGCATGGCCAGGAGCGTGACCCTGTCGCGCAGGAGCTGGCGGAACAATGTGATGACCCCTTCCGCAGCGACCAGGGGAAGGGCTAGCAGCACCAGGGCGTTCACCGGGCGGATGAGCACCACCAAGCCCAGGAGCGCACCGGAGGCTACGATCCATCCACGGCCGGCGCCGAGGCTCACGCGGCGCGTGGCGAGCAGAAAGCCAGCGATGGTGGCGAAGGAATAGATGTGCGACCAGCCTGGCTGCATGGCCGCGTATTGCAACAAGGGGGTTCCGAGCACCAGGGCCACCAGTGTCCAGGTGATCACCCCATCGCGCACATCGTAGGACCGGAACAGGGCCCGCAATGCGAGGAGGCCCAACAACAAGTAGATCCACGCACCCACACCGATCGCCTTCTGCTCATAGGCGCTGAGCCCGTCGCGCGGAGCATCCGGGTCCGCGAGCGCGAAGGCGTGGCCGATCCCGAACCAGGGGGCCATCAACACGCTCGTACCGCAGTAGTACTTGTTCAATGTGCCTGTTGCCGTGTACTTCACATAGGCCGGATCGAAGGGCTCCGCACCGAGGTCGTGGCGGATGAAGAGCGCCTGCAGGTAGCCGAAGTAGCCACGCGCATCGCTGCGAATGGTCTCCTTCCACCCATCGCCGTTGGTGCCGCGCCAAAGACCGAGGACCGAGGTGAGCGCCGTGATCACCACCAGGGCGGTGATGGCGAACAGGGAGGCGGAACGCTGGCCGGTCATGGCGACGCGAAGTTGCGGCATCGCGGTGGATGCTTAGACGAAGGTGGGCAGCACCATCGCGCCGAAGGTGCATCCAAGGCCGAGCAGCCATCCTGCGTGGATCTGCGCATGCGTATGATCGCTGGTGAGCAGGCGCGCGGTGCCGAGCGCACCGGCCAGCACGATGGCCAGGACGATGGGGAGGAAGAGGTCCAGGCCGTGCACGTACCACAGGGCGAAAAGCGCACCCACGAGCCCGCCGATGCCCACCATGTGTGCGCTGATCTTCCACCAGAAGGTCGTGACAGCACTGATGGTCATGGCGCAGAGGATGCCGATGAAGAGCGCATGGGCGATGGGGTGCAGTGGTGTGCGGAACAGCAGGTAGAGCGCCATGCCCGTGTAGAGCAGGGTCATCAGGTAGGGCACGATGCGTTCCTCGCGGCGCGGCAGTTGCAGGTCGGTGATGAGGCCCGCGCGGCGCAGCAGCAGCACGCTCATCACGGGGAAGACGAAGGTCATCATGGCCACCATCCCCAGCAGCAGCACGCGGCCGCCCGGGGCCAGGAAGTAGCCTGCGTGCGGATCAACGCGGAGCATGACCCAGAGCGTGAGCAGGGGCATGAGCAGGGGATGGAGGAGGTGTGAGAGCAGGCGGGCCGTGAACAGCATGATGCCGGGGCTCAGAGCTCCTTGCGCAGCCGTGCCACGGGGATGTTCAGTTGCTCGCGGTACTTGGCCACGGTGCGACGTGCGATGTTGTATCCCTTGCCCTTGAGCAACGCGGTGAGTTCGTCATCGGTCAGGGGCTTGCGCTTCTCCTCCGCCTCGATCGCGTCCTTCAGGATCTTCTTCACCTCGCGGGTGCTCACCTCCTCACCGGCCTCGTTCGTAAGGCTCTCGCTGAAGAAGAACTTCAGCAGGAAGGTGCCGTAGTTCGTCTGCACGTACTTGCTGTTGGCCACCCGGCTGATGGTGCTGATGTCCAGGCCCACGCGCTCGGCGATGTCCTTCAGGATCATCGGCTTCAACTTGGTCTCGTCGCCGGTGAGGAAGAACTCACGTTGGTGTTCCATGATGGCCTCCATCGTCACCAGCAGCGTGTTCTGCCGCTGCTTGATCGCGTCGATGAACCACTTGGCGCTGTCGAGCTTCTGCTTGATGAACTGGAGGGCCTCGCGCTGGTCCTTGTCCTTCTTGTTGCGCGCGTACTCCTTCATCATGTCCCGGTAGGCACGGCTCACGCGGAGCTCCGGCGCATTACGACCGTTCAGGGAGAGTTCGAGCTGCCCATCGATGGCCATCACGGCGAAGTCGGGGATGATCTCCTGCGAGGGCTTGTCAGTCTCGCGCATGGTGTTGCCCGGCTTCGGGTTCAGGCGCACGATCAGGTCAATGGCCTCCTTCAAGGCCTCCTCATCGATCTCCAGCTTCTCCAGGATCCGGTCGTAGTGCTTCTTGCTGAAGGCTTCGAAGTGCTTGTCGAGGATCTCCTGGGCGATGCGCTGTTCCAGGCTGTGGGGCAGGCGTTCCACCTGGATCAGCAGGCATTCTCGGAGGTCACGGGCACCCACGCCGGACGGGTCCAGGGCCTGCACCTCGCGCAGCGCCTTTTCCAGATCGGTCTTGTCGCACATCACGTTCTGCGTGAAGGCGAGGTCGTTCACGATCGCGTCCAGCTCGCGGCGCAGATAGCCGTCCTCATCGAGGTTGCCGATGAGGTTCTCGGCCAGCAGCTCGGTGCGCTCGTCAATGTCGCGCAGGGCCAGTTGCGCCTTCAGGTTGTCCTGGAAGGAGGTGCCGCCGCTCAACGGGATCTCACGTTCCTCCTCGTCCGGACCACTGTTCTGTACGCTCAGCTTGTAGTCCGGCGTGTCATCGTCCTGGAAATAGTCGCTCAGGTCGAAATCGTCGCGTTCGTTCTCCTCGTTCTCTCCCACGTCCTCGTTCTCGGCGATCGCCTGGTCCTCGGTGGGCACCTCTTCGTCGTCGTGGTCATCGCCCTCCTCCAGGGCGGGGTTCTCCTCGATCTCCTGTTTCACCCGCTGTTCCAGCTCGGCGGTGGGCACCTGCAACAGCTTCATCAGCTGGATCTGTTGCGGGCTCAGCTTCTGCTGGAGCTTCTGAAAGAGGCCTTGTTTGAGCATGCGGGACCAAAAATACGGGAGAAGGTGCAGGCCCGTCGGGGGCATGGGAATGGGACGGGCACCTCCTACGCCGGCTCGATGGGAACGCACATACGATCGATCGACATCGGCCCATGGTCGGCCATCCGCGAACTTCGTTCACCGATCACGCTGATGGTCAGGCGGGTCCATGCAAGGGCCGCTACCACCGTGCCCGATGATCGACCTTTGATCCGTGAGCCTTCGCCCTCTCCTGCCGTTCCTGCTCATGCTATTGATGGCCTGCGGCGGCTCGAGCACCGGTCCGGGACATCCAGCGGCATCCCTGGACAGTTTGACCTTCCGCCCCGAGTTGGATACTGCGCGGGAAATGCTCCGGCGCGGCGACATCGAAGGGGTGGAGCGCATCGCACAACAGGTCCTGCGCGACAGCAAGGGTGCCCCTGCACTGCGGAAACAGCGGATGCAGGCGCGGTCGCTCCAAGGCCAGGTGTACCAATGGCGAGCTGAACTGGACAGCGCCCTGTTGATGCATGAGGAGGTGCTGCGGATGGCGGAGGCCTCGTTGGACACGTTCTGGATCGGGGCCGCCTGGATCAACATCGGGGTGGCCCGTGATCTTCAGGGGGATTATGCCGGTGCCATGCAGGCGGGTTATTCAGCCATGCGCTGGAAGGAACTGCTGGGCGACAGGTTGAGCATGGCCAGGGTGTTGCACAACCTCAGCGCCTTGCAATGGCGCCGGGATAGCACGGAGCAGGCATTGGCGCTCCTGCAACGGAGCCTTGCCATCAAGCGCGAGCTGGACACCCCGGCGCTCGCCTCGGGGCTCAATGGCCTTGGCGTGCTGCTCATCGACCTGGGGCGGATGGATACGGCCATCGCGGTGCTGCGTGAAAGCCTGTTGCTGGAGGACAGCCTCAACAGCGGCGCCACGCGGGAGAACATGGGGAGCAACCTCGGGCTGGCCTTCGAACGGGCGGGGATGTTGGACAGCGCGGCGCACCACTACCGGCAAGGCCTGTACGATGCACGCCAGCACGGCAACCAGGAGGTGGCCATCCGGTGCCTTTACGGCCTGGGCGATGTGCGCCGTGCGCAGGGACGCTATGCGGAAGCGCGGACCTTCCTGGACAGCAGCCTGGTGCTCGCGCAGCGGATCGGGTCCCTGGAGGATGAGAAGGAGGCGCACCTCTCGCTGGTACAATTGTAAATGAGCGGCTTCTGACGATCCGAACGCGTTGAGCATTTCGCGCGTACTGGCGTGCTGAGCGATTCGTTGATGAACGCGGGCACCCAGGCGGCCATGGAGGAGCTGTCCCTGCGATACGACACCGAGAAGACCGGGGAGAAACGCTGAGCTGCGCGCGTGGCGCAGGAGTTATGGATTTGCCGAAAGGCAACCGGATGGCTCGCGATCGGCATCGGGGTAGTGCGGGCCTTCGCGCTCCTGATGTCGCATGCGGATGCGCCGGTAGCAACTGGCACGCGCGGCAGCGGGAAGCCGAACTGAGCGCGGCGGCCCTTCGGTTGCAGATGGATCCGCATTTCCTGTTCAACGCGCTCAACACCATTCCTGGCCTTATGCCACGATGGGTCATGTCAATGACCACGGGTGTTTCTGGCATTGCGCGAGACGCCGCTGGCGCACCATTCCTTCTGGAGCAGGAGGTGCAGCTGGTGGAGCATTACCTGCGCATAAGCGAGAACAGCCGGATGTAGCCACGGAGTTGCGCGTGATGCCCCAGCGTGCAGGCCGAGCGGGTCGCCATACCGCCCATGTTGATACAAACTGGCGGTGGAGAGAACGCGATCGATATTTCAACGGCCGATCGAAGGCTGCGTCTCGGTACTGGTGGACTGTGCCGGTAGCGTGTTGCATATCGAGGTGCGATGATGGCACGGGCGGTAATAACGACCTGCAGGGGACGCAGGCCTCAGGGATCGACCTGAAAAGTGGCAGCGCATCAGGTACCACAGGCACCTCCATCACCGAGGCGGTGCAGGTGCGCGATGGCCGTGCGGAGGATGGCTCCACGCGTGGCACGGTCGTCACCATACGTTTGCGGGTGCAACTGATGAGCGAGCATGATGCGGCTGGCGATCGTGGATGATGTGAGGCTTGCGCGGGCGGAACCTGCGGGCGGCGTTTCATATCATCCCCTGGCGGAATAGAGGAGGGTGATGTGGAGAGCGCGATCGACCTCATCGGGGAGACACGTCCGGATGTCGTGTTGCTCGACATCTGGCTGGGCGATGGCACCGGCTTCGATGTGCTGGACCGGCTCGCTCCTGCGACGACACGCGTCATCTTCATCACGGCCTTCGACCACCACGCGGTGCGGGCCTTCAAGAGCGTGGTACAGTACTACCTGCTGAAGCCGGTGGTGCGCGCAGAGCTGCAGGAGGTGGCGCTCGAGCGGGTCGGTACGCTTCCGTCGGCGTCGCCGATGCGCACCTGAACAGGCGCGCACCATCCTCACGGACCGGATCACGCCCACTCGAGGAGCCGCGTGCTCGCGCCCGAGGAGATCGTCCGCTGTGAGAGCGATGGCAATTACACGCGCTTCCACTATGCAAGAGAAGGTGCTATTCTCCCAGCACCCTGAAGGAGTTCGATGCGATGCTGGAACCGTATGGTTTTACGGTGCACCTCTCGCACCTCGTCAACATGGCCGCCCAGTGCATGTACCCATCGCGATGGTGGACCCTGTTGCTGCGCGATGGTCAGGAGGTACCGTGGGCTCGCAACCGCCGACGTCAGAGGAAGCGCTTGGCTGCCGTGGCCAGGCGGGCGGTTGGAAACCCGAGTTCTTTGAACGGTGGACGAACCGTTCGTTCGGTTACTCACTTTCCTCAACCCCACGACCATGAGACTATCACCATTTCTACCATTCGTTCTTCGCTGGCGCCAGGTGCCATCGCACAGTCATCCTGGCTGAAGAGAACTTCGACTTGCCGCTGGCAGCCCGATCGCGCAGACGAGGTCTGCCTTGGCACCACTTGGAGTACGGCTTTCCGTAGGGCACAACGGAGGTAGTTAGCAGTGAGCGATGAACTCGGCGTTCTCGGCACCCACAGCGGGAATGGTGACAATCTTGGTTGCAGGAGGTCCCACGGACATGGTGGAATGAGCTTGGGTGATCAGACCAACAGCGGAGTATGGTCGATCGTGGGTTCACATCCTGTCAAGGGCGGTTACTTCAACCTGTTGTACGCCTGCTTCCGCGAACCTGATTGGCCGTGTGAATAAGCTTCATTCCGAGGGCGATATCCGTGTTGTAGAACACCGACGCTCGTGGGCACTACACCCACGATACCTGGTTTCGACGTGAACGTGCTCATCGATCTGATGCGGACAACACCGACCTGTCGATCAATGGTTCTGTCATAGCTGGCCCTTCAGCTACCGATGCACAGACCACCACCGGCGTGTATCGGGAAGCTCGCGGCGATGAACTTCGCGTATGGGGAGGCACCGGTCAGGCCATCACCATATTGATGATCTGTCGACCGCGAGCGTCTCGCTGGACATCGATCCCGGAAACGGGATGGTGGTATTCTCGACTTTTCCGAACCCGGCCACGCAGCGGATCGATGTCCCAAAGTTGCTGCGGACCGCATCCGAAACAAGGCATTGAGCGTGATATTGCCGGTCGCACCGTCCTGCAGGGATCGCTCGCTGGCCGATTGCACGCATCATCGTGATGTTGGCGCGCCCAGCCGGGTCCTACCCACCGAGTCGGCTGGAGGGCAAGCGTCACACCAGATCGAGCCCACAGGAAACGCGACCGTTTTAGGCCGCTTGGCGAATGCGGGGCGATCGTTAATGCGGCAGGGTATTGAACTCCAGTTCGGTCCTGGGTCGAACCGTGACAACAAACCGAACTGACCCATGGAAGAAGCTGATTATCGCGGGTGCTCGCCGGCATGACCAGCGCGCCGCTCCAGGACAAAGCGGAAGAAGAACTCGGAGGAGCTGCGAAGGCGCGTACCGAGCAACGGGATCACGTGAACTCATTTGAGCCCGAACAGGCGGCGAAGGTGTGGAGGCCATCAACCCGAAGTACGACAGGTGATGCAAGAGCGTGAGAAGTGAGCGTGCTGGCGCGCAGGAGATGCTGATGCGCACGATGGAAGGTGCCGACGCACGATCAATATGTGAAGGGACCGTGAAGAAGGAGGAGATGGCTGAGAAAGCGTATGGAGCACCGCAAGGGACATGGAGCATCACAAGCACATGGAGGAATGAAGGAACGCAGGGAAGTAGCAGCATCCATCTGATAAGTCGCACCGTTATCGGTGGGGCTTCGTTGACGGTTCAGCCCTTCGATACCGGGGGTTAGCGTGATTCTTGTGATGGGCGGTGGCTCATTTGAACGCGTGCGGTAGTGGCTCGATCGCGGCGGATGGCGGGTGGATGGTCGTAGCATTGCGCCTTCGCATCAAACGGTATCCCAGAAGTACGATTTACTAATGCACGTTTCACCGCCCTCCTGCTGATCGGCGTTTCTGCACACCGTGCAGGCCCGGGGAGACGCACGATCTTCAGACCCTGCCGCAGATGCAGGGCGTGAACCTCCAGAACTGGACCACGTTCACGTTCGCCGGTACACCGAACACCGTGGGTGGGGCCACCATCACGTTCGACTGGCTGGCCTGCTATCAGGGTGGCTTCGGAACGAACGGGGTGGAGATGCGCATCCGCGTGGGTGCCTCGAACTACGTTACGGTCCTCGACTACACGGGAGGCACGCTCGATTGCACCTACCAGCCGCGAACGGTCACCATCTCCCCGGAACTCATGCAGGACGCGTTGGCCTATGCCGGTGGCAGCGCGTTCGAAGGGCAGGTGCGGGTGGATGATGCCTGCCAGCCAGGGGTGGGCTGCGCCTTCTACAATGATCCCGTGGTCCGGAACCTCACCCTCACCTACACGGTATCGGCGGCCGACTTCACCTCGCCGGATCCTGCGAAATGCCTGGGCGAAGTGGTGCAGTTCACCGATGCCAGCATCAATGCCCCCACAAGCCATAGCTGGTCCTTTCCCGGGGGTAGCCCGGAGACCAGTGATCTCCCATCACCGGTGGTGCAGTACACCACCCCGGGCCAGTACGATGTGAGCCTTACCGTGGTGACCGCCGATGGCGAAAGCACCTGACGAAGACGGGCTTCGTGACCATCCATCCGCTGCCTGTCGCGAGTGCTGGAGCGGACCAGTTCCTTTGCGAAGGGGAGAGCGTGCAACTGCAGGCCAGTGGTGGCGTCAGCTACCAATGGACGCCAGTGACGGGTCTTAGTGATCCAGGATTGATCAACCCCGTGGCCACACCGGCACTGACGACCACGTACACGGTACTGGTCACTTCTGCACAGGACTGTCAAGCCAGCGACCAGGTCGTTGTTCAAGTGGTGCCGGCACCTGCGCCCGTGGTCAATGCGGGCAGTGGTCTTCTCTGCATGGGCGACAGCCTCGAACTGGTCGCGACGGGTGCGCAGTTCTATACCTGGTCGCCGAACCTCTTCATCAGCGGCACTTCCGGCGCGGCCGTTGAGGTCTGGCCAACGACGGATCAGACCTGGACGGTGACCGGTACGGACCAGTACGGTTGCATCGGGGAGAGCACGGTGATGATCACCGTGGTCCCGGCGGCCACGACGCCGACCGCCCTCATCATGTGGCGGATATGAAAGGAGCAATGGCCTGCTTCTCCCAATGAAGTGACTTATTTATGGCGTCTGAAGAGGGCATCCAGGACTGGTCACGACCCACCTGATTGCGGTCGCGACGACCGATGACAATGGTTGTTCCGCCATCAGCGGGACGTACTACTTCGGTTCGGTCGACGTTGGTGCTGAGGAGCACCAAGCACCTCGCGTGTTCCCGCAACCAGCGCGCGGACTGCTTCACGTGGTGGGGGTGAAGGTCGGTTCATCCTACCGCCTGCTCGATGCGCAGGGGCGCCTGGTGCGCTCGGGCATCATCCTCGCTTCACGCACCGACCTGGACCTGCGCGGCCTGGCATCAGGGGTCCACGTGTTCGAAGCGATCGACGGGATGGAACTCGTGCGCCTGCCGGTCGTGGTGGAGTGAGGGGGCTCACTTCAAAGCCTTCCCTTCGGCCGCCATCGCGGCGCGCACCTTGGGCGCATTGCCGATGTGGATGCGATCATCGATCACCATCACCGGGCGCTTCAAGAAGGTGTATTCCTGCAGGATGTACCTGCGATAGTCCTTCTCGGTGAGCTGCTTGTCCTTCAAGCCGAGCGAGCGGTACTTCAAGGCCACCCGGCTGAAGAGCGCTTCATAGCTGCCAGCGAGCTTCTTCATCGCATCCAGTTCCTGCGCGGTGATCGGGTCGCTCTTGATCTCGCGAAGGCTGAACTTCTTCAGGTTGGGGATGGTCTTGAGGATCGCCTGGCAGGTGGTACAGGTGCCGAGGTGATAGATGATGCGGGCCATGTGGCGAAGGTCGTAACAAGGACCGGCCCGGCCATCCGTCTTCACGATCCGCTGGACCACTCACCGCGGCACCACAAGCGCTGCACGCCGAACCGGTATTCCGCGTCCACCACCTCGATGCCGACACGCTGCAGCATCGCGTTCAGTTCCTCGCGGTCGAATTCGCTCACGTGGTCATCGTCCGTGTGGATGAGGGTGCTGCCCAGCAACTGACGGTAGTGGTTCAGATAGGTCTTATCGAAGTCGGGGACCTCGATGTAGATCCACTGGAAGAAACCTTTGAAGCGTTGCAGGAATTCCTCCGGTCCATCGAGGTGCTCCAGCACGGAGAAGCACCAGGGTGTCGAATCGCTGCTCTTCCTGCTGGAGGAAGGCCATCGCATCGCGATCGACGAAGGTGAGGTTGGCGCGCTGGTGCCTTTGAGCCGCACGGGCGACAGCGACACGATCATGATCCACGCCCACCACACGGTCCACATACGCGGCGATCACCGCTGTGATGTCGCCGCTGCCGCAGCCGAGGTCGAGCACATGCATGCGGGGTTCCAGTCTCCTCAGGAGGAAGGCGTTGGCCGATAAGCGATGCGGATGGGCTTCCGCCGGGAAGTGACGGAAGGAGGTCTCCATGGCGAGGCGGTCGAAGATCCACTCGAGGTCGAGGTACCACTTCAGCCTGCGTTCCGTGGAGAAGGGAAGCAGTCGGTCGATCCGGTATAGCAGCGACAGGGCGAATACGCGTTTCTTCTTGCGCGGTGACGGATCCTCTAGCCAGGGAAAAGTACGTACGACCCGTTCAATCGAACGGAACGCGCAGGCGGCGTCATACCCCGAATCCGCCTCATGGTGGTCCAGGTGCTTAGAAGAGCAATGTTCCACCCATCGGCTGTGAGCGGCCCGGAAGGCCAGGAGAGCCGGCCCTCGGCTGGAGTGGCCTCGCCTGCATGACGATCCAGGTAGCCGGAGCTGCGTTCGGCCAGAGATCACGTTCGTCGGCTACCATAGCGCTGTGCGCGTTCGATTTGTACGGTCCGGTCCAACGACAAGGTTTCCACCAGCCAGCTCGAATAGCAGGCGATCAGGCCGTGGCAAGTGGATATCGGCGGCCAGTATTCCGCGTCGCAGCGTCAGATGGTACGCGCTAACATTCAGCAGCGTTCATCCCAGCCCCATTGTGCCGGTGTCCGGCGCGAGGCGCTGTATTCGAGTTTCAGCGCGTCCGCCACTGCGAACGCGAGAAGATGTCAAATTCCATGGCGGTCATGGTGCGAAGATCGTCGGTCTCGACCACTTGGCGCGGTCTTATCTCACCAGCACCACTGAGCCTGCAGGCGTACGCTTCGCGGGTCATCCCGCCGCAGGCATGCCACGAATAGTTCAATTGAGGACGAACACGCCAGATGGGGTACGCCATCACCGTGGTCCAGGCGAAGCGGATCATCAAAGGAACACACGACGACCCCATCGATCGAAGCAGCCCAGTTCGAAGGCGTGGTGTGCAATCCATGCCGACAAGGAGTTCATCGTTGATGCCGTCAAAAATACCTGGGTAGCAGCCTGGCAGGAAGAGCTGGGCATTGGCACTGTGCAGCGGCCGGTCAGCCAACGGATGATCGACCCGTACAGCGATGGAGTCTCATTCGCCAGATTTTGTATATGCCCGGCTCAACGGTGATCGATCGCGTGGTGTCACCGGTGCTCCACCATACTTCGCCAGGCATGTCACCAACATCGAGGAGCACCTTTGCATCGTCGCATACATCGCGGTCGGCCCCGAGCGTGAAGGGTGTCCCGCCCACAAGAACCTCCACCGTATCCACCACGGTGCTGCACGGCAGTTGCATCTCCACGGTGTACATCCCGGCTTCAGTTACCAGGATGCTCGGGGTGGTCTCCCCGGTGTTCCACAGGTAGGTCGGTACATGGAACGGATGTGTCCACGAGGCGTCGATCAGAATGCCGCTTCCCGCGTTACAGAGCAACGTATCTCGCCAGGCGATCAGGTCGATCGGCTCCACTTCTGGGTAGGTGTCCCAATGGTTGGGAAGGCCCCAGGTACTGGGATTGCTGCCGGTGTTCGCGGCGTTCTCCACGAAGCCACAACCCGGACCGACCACCTCGGGGAAGCTGATGGCGCTGAGGTGGGTGCTGCCATTGAGACGTGCCGCATAGAGGCGGCCATCGGGTGCCAGCTGGAGGGTGCCGAAAGCGAGGTACTCGTTCGCGACCTCGATCGCGGTGCCCATGGGATCCGGGGTTTGCAGGTCGTACTGCCGGATGGTGCTATAACCGATCCCGTTCATCAGTCCGCCTTCACTGCAGTAGAGCATATCGCCGCTCGGCGAGAATTCGACGCCATAACCCTGGCTGAACTGTTGAACGGATCCTCCGACCGAGTCCGTACGTGGGTTGGAGAGCAGGCCTGAACTGTTGTCGAAGTCGAGAAGGTCCACGTAGGAGCGGCTCAGCCATTCGGTGGGTGAAGCGACCACCATCCTGGTCCAAGCGCCCGCGAGTCGTGTACCCTGGCGGTTGAGCCGCATGCAACCGATGTATGAATCGCCGGAGCCGTCGTCGTTCGCGAGAACCGACCGACCGACATGGCTCACCACCGGTCCTTCCACCCCCTGGCAGGTGACCAGGTAGGCTAGATAGGCGTCGCTTTCCCAGCGATGGTAGAGCACCCAGACATCGCGTCCGTTCGCATGACGTGTGGCGGTCAGCTTCTCGGCCACCGGTCCTTCGAGCACCACGTTCGCGGTGGTCACATCGCCGAGACCACCGTTCGCATTCATGTCAACGATGCTGTAAGCCGCGTTGGGTTGTCCGCTCCAGATGCCCGCGCCGCTGGGCGCGGTGAAGAGGTAGTAGCGTTGTGGATCCTCGGGGAAGGGGACGATCAACGCGCTCTGGCTGGTGGAGAAGTGGCCGAACAGGCCCGTTCCGTTCGGCATCACGGAATGGTTCCTATCCCATACCGTTTCTCCATTGGTGAAGAAGAGCAGTTGACCGCTCGCATCGGATATGCTCGTACAACCCTCGTCGGTGCTCAACGGAGTGGAGATGGACAGGGGTGTGCCACTGCTCAGGTCGATGCCCGCACCGAAGCCGAAGGCCCAGAAGCCATGCTGGGGCTGTGCCTTGCCCGTATTCATCAGCAGCATGAGCAGGAATGTGATCGCGTTACGCATCCTTCTGTTCCCATAGACCGATCGAACGTGCAGAACGATGCCTGGGTCGGATGCAGTACGGGGTGAAGTGTTGATCGGTGTGTGGATCGATGCCATGGCGTTCAGTGTGTTCGCACCAGCGCGGTGCGTTCGGTACGCTGTATCCTTGTGCGTGGCCGGTGCCGCCCGGCCTCTTCCAACATGGATCTCTATCAGGTGCTCGGGCTAACTCATACGGCGGACACTGCGGCGATCAAAGCGGCCTATCGGAACCTGGCCAAGCGCTACCACCCCGATGTGAGTGAACTGCCCGATGCACATGCGCGTTTCATCGCCATCACGGAGGCGTATGAGGTGCTCGGCGATCCTACGGCGCGTGAACGTTACGACCGGACCCGGGCGAGTCCCAGCCCGAAGCGGGCCTCTGCGGCCACGGAAGCGCGGTATGCGCGGGAGACCCAGGCACGCCAGCAGGCGGCGCGAGCGAAAGCGGAGGAGTATGTGCGCATGCCCTACGATCGGTTCGATGCCGATGTGTTCGACTCGGTGGCCGCTTACGTGGTGCCCAAGATGCTCGGTTGCCTGGGCATCGGCCTGGTAGCCACGTTGGGGTTGATCATCCTCCTTTTGCTCGCTTCACAGGTCGAAGGTCTGGGACGCCCGGTGGCCATCCTGGCGGCCATGGGCTTCATTCCAGGCATTGTGTACGCCAGCATGTTATTCGATGAGTGGCACAACAAGCGACAGGTCGAGCGCAAGCGCCGCGAGCGATAATGTGTGCGCCGCCTCAGTCTGATGGAGGGGTGATCAATCGGTCGGACCGGATCAGCGACGCCAGGCCCTCCACAACGTTCCTGCCTCGTGGTCCAGGCTGAAGTAGGCTTTGCGCAATCGTGCTTCAAGGTCCACCTGGCGGATGCGCATCTCGATCAAGGGTACTTCGCGGCCATTGACGAGGAAGAGCGAGCTCTCGCCCGCAGTGAAGCGTTGGTTCTCCCCGGCGAGCAGGCGTTCATTGTTCACCACCATCTCCACGCCCAGGCGCACCTGATCGGAGAAGGTGTTGATCTCGTTCAAACGTTCGTTGATGCGGTTGCGGATGCGCAGGCGGTCGCGCTCCAGTCCGAGGTTGGCATCGGTGAGCCGGAGCTTCGCGATGGCCAGTTCGCCACGTTCACGGCGCAGGAAGAGCGGCATCTGGAATCCCACGCCGAACTGATGGCCCTGACCCATGAGCGTTGTGCCCGGTTCGTTGTTCAGCGCGCCACCGTCACCCAGCCATTGGTACTTCAGGTCCAGGTCGGGCTTCAGGTATTCGGTGCGCAGCTGACGGTCGATCTCGAGCTGGTCGATGCGTGCACCGGCCTGTGCGAGCAGGGGGTGTTCGTTGAGCGCGCGTTGGATCGCGGTGTCGGGCAGTTGGAAGGATCTGGCGGAGAACAGGTCGGCCGGATCGGGCACCACGGACGGTTGCAGCTCCAAGGGCTGTTGCGCCGCGTTCCACAGGTGGTTGCTCAAGCGCAGGCCGGCGTTGCGGAACTGGAGCGCGGCTTGTTGGCGTCGCATCTGCCGGTCCTGTAGTTGAAGGTAGGCCTCGAGGGTGTCGATCGCGGGCCGATCCCCGCCGCGCCATGATCCGCGCACCGCATCGAAGCGCACCTCGGTGAGCTTCACGGCGGCATCCGCCACATCCAGGGCACGGAAGGCCGCCACCCAGTCGGTGTGGTCATGTAGCGCCTGTAACAACAGGTCGTTCAGCATCTGCTCCTGTTCGGCCTGGGTGGCGCGCAGGTAAGCCTGGGACTTGCGCAACGTGGCGCGGCGCTGATCGATGAAGAGGCCCTGGCCAAGGCTGAGCTGTCCACCCACTTTCAGTAGACCATCATCGGGGGTGCTGTTCTGTGGGTTCAGGAAGTCGCCGCCGTTCTCCTGATAGCCTGCGAAGAGTTCCACGCCGTACCAGGTCGGCACCTTCAACCCCGCATCGAAGAGCTGGAAGTAGTTCTTGTCATCGAACTGTTTCTCGTCATAGCCGGCCCGGGCCATGGGATCGAATCCGCCGCGGGCGCTGCGTACGGTGGCCTCGCCCAATTCCGGACGCAAGGCTGCCTGGCGCGCCATCGGGTGGTTCTCCAGCACGATGCGCACGAAGGCGTCGCGTGTGAGGATGGGTGGGACCTGCGCGATGGTGTTGAGTGGAAGGAGGGAGATGAGGAGAAGAAGAGATGAAGTGAAGAGGGTCGTCCTCCTCACTTCTTCACAGCCACACCTCTTCGCGGATCGCTGCATCATTTCTTCTCCGGGGAATTCGACGATAACGCCTGGGCATCCATATACAGGTCTGGCGGGAAGCCATTGATCTGCCGCCAGAGCTCGTACCAGATCCGCACGTCCTTCATCAGCGCGAAGCCCACCGCGCCACCACCCACGCGCAAGGCGGTGGGCCATGGCTCGTCGGCCTTGTCGGGCCCAACGAGGATGCGATACTTGCCGTTCGGGCTGATGAAGTTGTCGATGGCCACCACCTTTCCACCGAAGGTGCCATAACTGCTGTTGGGCCAGCCGCTGAATACGATGCTGGGCCAGCCATCGAACATGAAGCGCACCTTCTGGCCCTTGGTGATCAATGGCATGTCCATGGGACGCACATAGAGCTCCACCGCGAGGTCGGAGCGCGCGGGCATCACGCTCACTAGTTCGTCCCCTTCCTTCACCGTTTCGCCGATGCCCGTGACCACCGCTTTGGTGATGTAGCCCGCCTGAGGTGCGGTCACGAAGTAGTTGCCCGCCCGCACGGTGAAGTTGGCCAGGTCCACCTGCATCTTGCTCACCTCCGCCTCGGTGGTGTACATCTGGCTCATGCTCGCGTACTTCTCGCTCTCGGCCTTGCTCATCTTGTCGCGGTAGTCGTTGCGGATGCCGTTGATCTCCAGCTGCGCATTGAGCAGTTCGTTGCGGGCGTCGAGCAGCTTGTTGCGCGCATCGATGAGCGTGGCGTTCGCGCGTTGCTGCGCCACCTGCCGGCGTTCGAGCTCCACCTTGCTGACGAGCCCTTCGTTGAACTGCTGCTCGCCCCGCATGTACTGGTCGTCGGCCACCTTGATCTCGGTCTCGGCAGCCACCACCCTTATGCTGTCGCTCTGTAGTTTGAGGCGTGCCTGCTGGATCTTGTTCTGGGCCTGTTCCAGCTTGATGCGCAGTCCGGCGGTCAACGCATCGATCTGGGCATCCAGTGCGTGCACCTTCTCCTCATAGCTCCTGCCGGTGAGCTCCTTCGCGGTGATCTGTTCCTGCGTCCGGTCCAGGAGCTTCGGATCGAAGTACTCGGGCTTCACCTCGCTCAGGCGCAGGATCGTATCCCCCTTCTGCACCAGCTGGCCTTCCTGCACGTACCACTGCTCGATACGGCCGGGGATGATGGCATGGATGGTCTGCGGTCGCTGGTCGGGAGAGAGGCTGGTGACCGTTCCGCGCGCACGGATGTTCTGTGTCCACGGGAGGAAGAGGGCGATGATGACCAGGACGCCCAGGATCTTGACCCAGAGCGCGAAGAGGCTGCTGGCGCGTGCCACACCGATCGTGCGGAAGGAATTGAAGCTCTTGCGTTGGAGCGCAGGTGCCGGGCTATTGGGGCTCAGGTCGAGCATGGCTCAGGCGGGAATGAGTTTGCCATCGCGCAGGTGCAGGTTGCGCGAGCAGCGTTGTTGCAGCCAGGGGTCGTTGCTCACCGCGAGCAGGGTCCATGGCCGTTCGGGTGCACTGATCCACCCCAGCAGTTCCTCCCGGTCCCTCACGTCCCAGTTCTGCAGGCTGTCCTCCAGAAGGATCAAGCGCGGCGATCCGGCGATGCACCGCGCCTGGATGATGCGTTTCACAAGGCTTTTCGGGAGCCTCGAACCTTGCGGGTCAAGCTTGGTGAGCAGGCCTTCAGGGTATTGCGAGAGCTGCTCGAAGAGCCCGGTGACGCGGCAGGCCTCCGTCACATCGCCCTCAGTCACCCAAGGGCGTCCCACCGCGATGTTCTCCATGACCGTCCCGGCGAAGACATCCTCTTCCGTCAGGCTATCGCCGATGACGGAACGAACGATGTCCAGGTTCAGGCTGTTCATCGGATGACCATCCAGCTGCACGGTGCCTTCGTGCGCGGTGATGGCACCACCGAGGATGCGGAGCAGGGTCGTCTTCCCTACGCCGTTCGGGCCACAGAGGCACACCTTCTCGCCGGGCATGAGGTGTAGGTCGATCCCCTCCAGTACCGGTCGTCCATGGAAGTGCGATCGGAAGGCCACACCGGTGAGTTTCACATCCAGACCCTTGGATGCTTCGCGATCCAAGGTGCGCAGGCCTTCTTCCCGCTCCAGGGGCAGGTCGGTCACGCTACCCACCTTGTCCAGGGCCGTGAGCACGTCGTACACGGTCTCGATCCGCAGGATGATCTTCTCCACCGCACCCATGAGCAACAGGATCACGATCTCCGCCGCCACGAACTGTCCGAGGTTCATCTGCTCGTTCATCACCAGCACACCACCCAGGGCCAGCAGGCTCAGGGTCACGATCACCTTGAACACCACCATGGCACCATACTGCCCGAGCAGTACCCGGAAATGGGCCTTCCGGGCGGTCACATACCCGTTCACCAATTGATCGGTCCGCTCCAGCGGCAGGTCCGTTTCGCCAATGAGCTTGAAGGTGCCCATGCTGCGTGCCAGCTCCTCCAGCCAGTGCGCCACGGCATACTTGAAACCGCTTTCGGTGATGCTGGTCTCCAGACCACGCTTTCCGGAGAAGCGGAAGATGCCGTAAAGGAGAAGCAGGAGGAAGGCGCCGAAAGCGATGAAGAAGGGGTGGTAGAGCGCCAGCAGGATCAGGCAGAGGGCGATCTGGAGCAGGGCCAGTGGCACTTCCAGCAGGAGTTTGCTCAATCCCTTTTGGATCGACATCGTATCGAAGAAGCGGTTGACCAGTTCGGGCAGGTACTTGCCTCCCACCGCTTCAGCTTTGATCCGAGGGATGCGGTAGGCGAACTCGAACGCGCTGCGCGCGAACAGCCGTTGTTGGATGTTCTCCGCCAGAGCCAGCTGCATCACCTGTAACACTCCGGTGAACCCAACGCCGATGGTGACGAAGGCGATAAGGACGCCCCAGCTGGTGGCCACCTGTCCACCGCTGATGAGGTTGATGATGGCCTGGATGCCCAGCGGGACGCTCAGACTGATGGCCCCCCCGACCAGTGCGTAGAGGTAGATGTGACCGATCTCGCGCTTGTCCACCTTGAGCAGGCGTGTGAGCCGCTGCCAGGGGGTGATGGGATCCAAAGACATGTTCGGCATGGTTCAGGTGCTAAGGTCGATCACCTTTTGGAACAAGGGCATGCCAAGGGTGATGTTGATCGGAAAGGTCACCCCCAAGGCCATGGGGATGTAGAGGCCCGGGTCTGCTTTGGGTGCCGCGAGGCGCATGGCGGCCGGCACGGCGATATAGCTGGCGCTCGCGCCAAGGACCGCGAACATGAAACGGTCGCCGACATGGCTGGTGATGGGACCGCTCAACCATGCCACCGCGCATCCGTTCACCAGTGGAAGAACAAGTGCGAACAGCGAGACGAACCAACCATACCTCCGGAACGCGCCGAAGCGGGAGGCGGTCACCATACCCATTTCCAGCAGGAATACGGCCAGGAAGCCTTTGAAGATGTCGGTGGTGAAGGGCTTGATGCCCTCGGCCTGTTTGGTATCGGCCACCAGCCCGATGAGGAGGCTTCCCATCAACATGAGCACGCTTCCGTTGGTGAGGCTATGCTTCAGCATGTGCCGGATCGAGGGACGTTCACCATTCTTGTCATACCGCATCAGGAGCACCATGCCAACGACGATCGCCGGGCTCTCCATCAGCGCCATGATCGCCACCATGTGACCACTGAAGATCATACCCTTCGCTTCGAGATAACTGCTGGCAGCCACGAATGTCACCGCACTCACCGAGCCGTAGGCCGCGGCGATAGCTCCCGCGTTCTGCACGCCCAGCTTATGCTTTGTCAGGAAGAAGACGTAAAGGGGAATGCCGCCTGCGATGACCAGGCCGAAGAGGAGCTCGGCCATGAATTGTGCGTTCAAATGCTCATGCGCCAGCTCCTGCCCACCCTTGAAGCCGATGGCGAAAAGGAGGTAGAGGGAGATGAATTTCACCGTGGTCGGCGGTATCTCCAGATCGCTCTTGACCAGAAAGGCCACGATGCCCAGGACGAAGAAGAGCAGCGTCGGGTTGGTGAGGTTTGTCAGGAGCAGGGAGTGGTCCATCAGAACGCACAGAAGTAAGTGATCGCATCGGCGGCCTCGGGCGAACCTGCATCTGCCGCGCGCCGCAGGTCCTCACAGCCTTGGAGCGGGCGATAGGTCATTTGAAAGGCGAGACCACGGTTGAACAATGCGTTGGCCTGATCGGGCCGCAGACCGATGGCCCGGTCATAACAGGTGATGGCATCGGCATGTTCGCTGTACAGCATGTGCAGGTTCCCTTTCATCGTCCACGCGTCAGGGTCGTCCGGGGCGAGTTGGATGGCCCGTCCCACATCGGCGAAGGCGCCGGCATTGTCGCCGAGATGCTTGCGCACGAACGCCCGGTTGTACTGGGCTTCCAGGTAATCGGGGGCCAGTTCCAAGGCGCGGTCATAGTCCTCCTGCGCGCCCGACAAGTCCCCATCCCGCTTCCGCACCAGCGCACGCTGGAAGAAGACGTGGGCCTTGTCCTGCGAAAGGGCGAGCGCCTGATCCATGTCCGCACGCGCCCGGCCTTCGTCCCCCAGCTGCAGGTGTACCAGGCCCCGGTTGTAGTAGGCCAGATCGAAGTGGTCATCCAAGGAGAGCGCCGTGTTCAATGCCGCCAACGCATCGGACCAGCGCTTCAATTTCATCAAAGCCACGGCGCGCAGGTCATGGATGATCGCCAGGCGGGGCGAGATATCGGCCGCCCGATCGAACCATTCGAGCGCTTGCGGACCATTGCCGATCTGTAATTCCACGGAGCCGCGCTTCAGGTACAGGAGCACGTCATGGGGCTTGCGCGTGATCATCGAGTCGAGATCGGCCGCGGCGCGCTCCAGATCACCTGCGTCCATCAAGGCATCCACCCGGTGTTCGCGCAAGAGCTCGTCGTACGGATGCAGCTCGATGGCATCGGACCAGTCATCCATGGCGCCTTTCACGTCGTTCATGAGCATGCGCGTCTTGGCCCGTCGGTCATGTATCCACTCGCTGTACGGGTTCAGTTCCAGTGCCCGGTCCATGTCGGCCAGCGCCTGCATGTTCTGGCCAAGGCGGCTCAGCAAGGCGGCTCGTTTCATATAGGCATCGGCGAACGCCATGTCCTTCTGGATGGCGTTGGTGTAGTGCATTAGCGCCTGTTCACTGTTGCCAAGGCGCAACTGGATGTCGCCCTGCTGGATGAGCTGGATGGACTCCAGCCGATTGTTGATCTGTGCCTGACCGAGCGCGGCCAGCAGCACCGACAGCAGAAGGAGGTGGAGACGTGTCATGGCTTCAGGTCTTAGCGGTCTGTTCCAGCAATCGCTTCTGCGCTTCCGGATCCATGTGCGTGATCGGCGTGCCGTGCATGCGCACCAGGTCATGGCCGAGCAGCGCCATCGCGGCCTGTTCGATCTCCCGGTACAGCAGGGCCTTGGTCATGCCTTGGAGGAGGAGCTGGCTCGTGCGTGTGAGCCGTCCCTCCGCCCACGTCAGCTCCTCGTGGTCCGTATCCATGGTCGGGTGCAGCAGCAGATGCCTTTCCATGAGATGGGCGGCAAGGCGCTCGGCGGCCTCAACGGTGCGGGTCTGGATCGTGAGGTGGATCATGGCGTTGGAGCTGAAGGTCCCAGGCAAATTTAGTAATACTAAAATTATCGATGGTAAGACAATAACAAATAATAGGAGTGCTATGTTTGCGGCGGATACGATCATGCCCCGCTACCTCATCGCACCCGATCCCGGCCTGGCCCTGCGCGATACCGGCACGCCCGTGGGTGGGCGCATTCTGGCGGAAGGTCTGGTGCTCATGAACGAGCTGGGGCTGGAGGCCTTCACCTTCCGGAAGCTGGCGGAGCAGGCGGGTTGCACGGAGATGACGGTGTACCACTACTTCGCCAACAAGCACCGCCTGCTTCAGTATTATGATCAGATGTACTGGCTCTGGCTGGCCACGCATTGCCAGCAGGAGGGTCGGCACCTGAAGGACCCCATGGAACGCCTGCGCGGCGATATCACCGCCATCAGCGGGATCTGGCCATCTGACGCCATGGCGGGCCTCTTTGACCCCTCGGAACTGCGCGAGCTGGTCGTGAACGAGGGCTCGAAATCCTTCCTGCACAAGGATGTGGATGCGGACAATGAGCAGAAGCTGTTCAAGCCGTACAAGGACCTGTGCGGGCACATCGCCGGTGAGCTCAAGGCCTGCGCACCGCGCTTGAAGCACACGCGCTCCTTCGCCACCACCCTGGTGGACATGGCCCACTCCCTGGAGTTCGCCATGCATCACCTGCCGGCCCTCACTGAGCTGAGCCGGAGGCAGGACCGCAAGGACCTCGCCGCCTATCTGATCGACCTTACGGAGAGCTACCTCGCGGCAAAGCGCTGATGAGCGGACTGGAACGGTTCAGGGGAAGGACGCTCGGGGTGGCCACCCTCCACGGCAAGGAACGGGTTATCGGGCCGGCACTCGCACAGGTGCTGCCGGTCGCCGGCTTCACCTCCATCGCGGGTGTGGACACGGACCGTTTCGGCGCGTTCAGCGGGGAGGTCGTGCGAACGTTGGATCCGGTGGAAGCCTGCAAGGCGAAGGCGATGCACGGCGCGAAGGTCAGCGGCATGGATCTGGTCATCGCCAGCGAAGGCTCCTTCTTTCCTTACCCGCCTGCTCCCTTCGTACCGTGCGACGAGGAGGTGCTGGTGCTGTACGATGCCCGCGACGGGACCTTCTTCGAGCAGCGCCATGTTTCGCTGAGCACGGTCTTTGGCGGCGAGGAATGCCGCAGCTGGGGGCAGGTGAAGGACTTCGCCGGGCGCATGCTGTTCCCGCAGCACGGACTAGTGATCCGGGCGCATGAGAAGTGGCGCACCGGGGATCGCATGGTCAAAGGCGTGCAGAACGAGGGCACGCTGCGCACGATCGCGGAAGAGGTCATCGCGGCGCACGGATCCTGCTGGGTGGAGACCGACATGCGCGCCATGATGAACCCTGCGCGCATGCAGGTGATCGCGGAGACGGCTGAGCGCCTCACGAGCGAACTCGCCACCCTGTGTCCGGCCTGCGGCGCTTGTTGGTTCCGTATCACGAGTGCGCTCGCCGGACTTCCGTGCGATCTGTGCGGGTGGCCCACCGAAAGCATCCGGGCATACCAACGCACATGCATGCACTGCTCGCATGTCACCACTGCTGCGCGCCCGGACGGTAAGGTGAGCGAGGATCCCATGCACTGCGCCAATTGCAATCCGTAGCGCTGAGCGGCGGCTTGTCAATAACCCTCGTACCAGCTGAACTTCTCCTTCACGATATGTGCGCGGTGCTGCCGGAGGTGTTCCAGAAAGGCTTGCGGTGCGGGGGCGTGCTTCTTTCCTTTCAGCCAGATGAGGCTCCAGGTGGTGGTGATGGGCAGCCCCTTCACCGGAATGATGGAGAGCTCGCCCTGCTGCAATTCGTTGCGTATCCCGATCAACGGCATGATGGAATACCCCAGGCCGGCCAGCAGCGATTGTTTCACCGCCTCGTTGGAGGTGAGTTCCATTTTGCGCAATACCCTCAGGTCCCGCTTCTCAATGAAGCGCTCCATGGTCTGCCGTGTACCCGAGCCCTTTTCGCGGAAGATGAGCGGCAGCTCGGGGAAGGTCTTGCGCGGGTCCGCCACTCGTTGCGGGGGATCCTTGATCCTCCCGACCAGGTAAAGCTTGTTCTTCAGCAGGTCGAGGCGCTCCACTGCCATGTCCGTCGGCAGGATGGAGACCAGGGCCATGCCCGCATCGTTGTTCTGCAGGCTGCGCAACACCTCGCTCTTGTTGGTCACATCCATGGTCAGCTCGATGCCGGGATGCGCCTTGATGAAGTCCGCCAGGAAGTAGGGCATCACGTACTTTCCGGTGGATACGACAGCGATCTTCAGCCTGCCGGTCAGCTGGCCCCGATGCGCCATGGTCTTGTAGTTGATCGCGTGCACCTGCTCCATGATGGTCTCGGCGCTCCGCGCGATCTCGTGACCGAAGTCGGTGATGTGGAGCTTTCGTCCAAGGACCTCCGTTAGGGGGATCTCGAATTGAGCCTGGAAGTTCTTCAGCTGCATGGAGACGGCGGGCTGCGTCAGATGAAGTTCTTCCGCGGCCCTCGTCACGCTCTCTGTCTGAACGACCTTCAGGAAGATCCGGAGCTGGTTCAGGGTGTAGTTCATGTTCGGCGGTCGGTCCCGGGGATGTATCCGGCCGACAAGGTATAAGGATACGTTATGTAAGGTATCATGAAGATAGATGAAAGTATATGTCATGGGCGCCTCACATTTGCCGCGTCTAATCAGCGAACACAATGACCACTATTACGGTAGCGAAAGGAGATGGGATCGGTCCGGAGATCATGGAGGCGACCTTGGAGGTGATCCTCGCGGCCGGGGCGCAGCTCCGGATCGAGGAGATCGAGGTAGGGGAGAAGGTCTATCTCGCGGGGAACACTTCCGGCATCGCGGCCTCCGCGTGGGACACGATCAGAAGGAACAAGGTCTTCCTGAAGGCGCCGATCACCACGCCACAGGGAGGAGGGTACAAGAGCCTCAACGTGACCACGCGCAAATTCCTGGGACTTTATTCCAACGTGCGGCCATGTCGCAGCCTGCACCCGTACGTGAGCACGAAACATCCGGTCATGGATCTGGTGATCGTCCGCGAGAATGAAGAGGACCTGTACGCCGGCATCGAGCACCAGCAGACCGATGAGGTGGTGCAATGCCTCAAGCTCATCAGCCGTCCGGGCTGCGAGAAGATCGTCAGGTATGCCTTCGAGTATGCGAAACAGCAGGGCCGCAGGAAGGTGACCTGCTTCACGAAGGACAACATCATGAAGCAGACCGATGGCCTCTTCCATCGGGTCTTCGAGGAGATCGCGAGGGAATACCCGGACATCGAGAACGAACATTGGATCATCGACATCGGTGCGGCGAAACTGGCCGACACCCCGGAGCTCTTCGATGTGATCGTGATGCCCAATCTGTATGGTGATGTGCTCAGCGATGTGGCAGCGCAGATCACGGGTTCGGTGGGCATGGCCGGTTCGGCCAACATCGGCGAGGAGTGCGCCATGTTCGAGGCCATCCATGGCTCGGCACCACGACGTGCCGGGCAGAACGTGGCGAATCCCTCCGGTCTCCTGCAAGGCGCCATCATGATGCTCAACCACATCGGCCAGACGGCGGTGGCGGAGAAGGTCCAGAACGCCTGGCTGAAGACCTTGGAGGACGGGATCCACACCTATGACATCTTCAAGGAAGGTGTGAGCAGCCGGAAGGTGGGCACGAAGGAATTCGCGCAGGCGGTGATCGCCAACCTGGGCAAGCGGCCTTCCGTGCTGAAGCCGGTCTCCTACGCCAATAGCGCGGCGCTCGAGCTGCCGCGTTACAAGCGGCGCCAGGCCGCGGACAAGGTGCTGGAAGGCGTTGATCTCTTCGTGCACTGGCCCGGCCTGGAGGCGGACGAGCTCGCCAGCGCGCTCACGGCCCTGGAGACGCAGGAAGTGAAGTTGAACATGATCACGAACCGCGGGATCAAGGTCTGGCCCGAAGGGTTCAAGGAGACCTTCTGCACCGACCACTGGCGCTGCCGCTTCAAGCCGGTCAAGGGCGCGCGCATGACCAAGCAGACCATCATCGAACTGCTGGCCAAGGCGGAGGCTCGTGGCATCGACAGCATCAAGACGGAGAACCTCTACGCGTTCAACGGTGAACAGGCCTATTCACTCGGGCAAGGACAATGAACAAAGCGATGAACATGCAACTGATACGCGGCGAGTTCAAGGCGGCCGATGCCCTGGACCTCATCACCCAGATGGTCCATGTGAAGATCCGGTTCCACGAGGAGCATATCCGCCAGGACAGCAGTGAGGAGGACATCAAGTACCGCGAGTCCAGGATCAAGCAACTGCAGAAAGAGCTCTATGAGCTGCGGCAGCGCTTGGACCGATCTCCCAGCAAGGTCAAGCTGGACGGCATCATCAAGATCGTCGGACCATGATCACCAGTTCGGACAGGACCGCGTCGCGCAGCGTGGAAGCATTGCGGCGCGCGGCGGTTGAACGCGACCGGTCAAGTGATGGGGGTGATCGCCAGCACCCAACAACTACGAACCCATGGAGAACAACGGATCACTGACCCTCTTGAAGGGGCACTTCACCCCGGATGAGGCACGCGAGGTGCTCATCAACCTCTTCCAGGCCAAGGTGAGCTTCCACCAGATGAAGCATTTTAGTTCGCTGGAGCGCACTGGCCGCGAGGATCACGTGGCGAAGGAGCGGATCCTCGAGCTGAAGGAGAGCATGCGCCGCATCAGGGAGATGGTTGCGCAGGCGGAGGCCTCTGGCATGATGATGAGCATAAGTTCGACGGTGGAGGTGGATATCGTGGATGCGCAGGAGCGCACCGTTCAGGAGGGCACCGCCAGCAAGTGATGGTCCCGGACCCGTGCGGTCGCGCCGCATCAATTTGAACGCGATCCCTCGGCCCATCTTCTGGAAGATCACCAGGTCGATCCGCACCAGCGCGAAGCCTTCGAGGATGTGCACCTTGTCGTCACCGCCCAGGTCGATGGCATCGCTGAAGTCCACGGTCTTCACCAGTTCGCGGACCTTAGCCTTGGCCACAACACTGCCGCCGGCCATGAACATGTCCTCAACATGATCGCCGTAACCCACATCGGCGATATTCTCCCAGCCCGTGCAGTTGATTCAGGATATCGCCGCCCGCGCGCTTCAGCGCATCGAAGCCGGTACTGGTCCCGGGCGCGCCTGTCACGTTGGTGGCGTCCATCACCAATTTGCCCGTGAGCGCTGGACCCAAGGATGCGGCGAGGTCCACTACTACTTTACCGGGAGCTGCGACCAGTGCGGCATCCTGCAGCAGCAGGGCCACCCGCAGGGGCGAAGCAGCTACAGCGTACAACCCGTCCGGCGGCACGACCCACAACCCAACGGCAACGTGTCCGTAGAGGTGCTCGATGCTTCTGGTCGCTGCGTTCTGCGTGCCGTGCGAGGCATCAGCAGCGGCTTGGTGAACTTGGACGCGTCGTCCTTGGCACCTGGTGCCTATGCGGTGCGATACACCGATGGAGCGCGCCCGATAAGCCAGCGCTTGATCATTGAGTAGCGGTGCCTGGGGCTCAGGAAAGAAGAGCGAGGCTCAGAACTCCGCGCTCTTCGGCGCCCTCGGAAAGGGGATCACATCCCTGTTGTTCCCCATGCCGGTAACGAACAGCACGAAGCGCTCCAGGCCCATGCCGAAACCCGCGTGCGGCACCGTGCCGAAACGGTGCGTGTCCAAGTACCACCAAAGTTCCTCAGCGGGCGCGTGCATCTCCTATGCGCGCTTCCAGCACATCGAGACGTTCCTCACGCTGGCTGCCGCCGATGATCACGTCGATGCTGGAGAAAGCGACGAGATGACCTCACTTGACTCATTGGCCCAGACTGGCGTCCACCATGGGTCGTATCATGTCGGCGAACCGTTTAGGCGCCTTGCCCAGGTAGTACCTCAGGTCCTTTAGCATGTGGCTCTCGTCAAAATAGCCGCATTGCAGCGCGATGTCCAGGTCGAGCTTGCGTGTTCGTTGCATATGGCTGTACACATGGTTGAAACGGACCACGGAACAGAATTCCTTCGGGCCGAGGCCGATCTCCTTCTTGAATCGACGTTGTAAGCTGCGTTCGCTCATACCGGCAATTCGTGCCAGTTCTGAAACAGGGACGAGCCCCTTCCGCTCGCGGATATGACTTTCCAGCACTTGTATGATGCTCGATCCCATGGAGGATAACCGTTGCACGTGCTCCAGGATCGTTCCTTCGACGAGCTCGAACATGCGCAGCGGGTCATTCGTATTCCGCAGGGCTTCGTAGAGGCGTTCGGCGCGCCCGCCAAGCACCTCTCCGGGGCGGATCATCCGGCCATTGAACAATGTGACATCAAGCCCGAACAGCCGATGGAAGCCGCTGGGGTAGAAATTCGCCATCAAACAGCGGATGGGTTCGGTGTTGTAGGTGATGATGCCTTGCTCCGGCGGAACGTGCCCGCAGAATCCATCATGCCATTCCATGCGTTCTCCAGACCCATTGAAGTACAACGGTTCCCCTTCAATGATGAGCGCGAGCTTGATGTAACTGTCAGGTGCGAGCTGTTCAGGTTGGATTGGCCCTGTGAAGTGGCCGTAAGCCATCCGTGCAACGAATGCGTTCAGAGGCGCATCAGGTCGGTGTTCGCGATAATCGACAAGCATGCCGGGTGTATCGAGGAGAGTCGAAGAGCGATGATGGACGTGCCATATTACGGACATTCACCCGGTACTTCGTGTGCTTAAGGATGCTCCAAGGGGCCGGTGACAACGTCGGCACGAATTCGGTGGTCTCCAGCGTCCGCGGAAGGAGAGCAGGTCCGTGGAATTGGGGTCAGGGATCAGTGGCCGTGCTGGTCGAGCAAGTGCAGGGTGTGGTCCAGTAGTTCGATACCACCCCACGCGCCATGTCCCGAGATCACCGATCTGGCGTCAGGGAAGCGCGCTTGCACCACGCGTATGGTGCCTGGCCACGCCTCAAGATCGGCGTCGCCGATATGCCCCAGGTCCGTGGATTCGGTGCTTTTCACCAAGCAACCACCCATCAGTATCTGAGCGTTGGGCAGCCAGACCACGATGTTGTCCCGTGTATGGCCAGCCCCCGGATGGAAGACGGCGAACGCCACCCCATCGATCATGAACGTGGTGTCCTCCGGCACGATCACCACGGGTGCGGGCTTCCTGTGTTGCAGGGCCAGATCACGCGTGGCGGCTGTGCCAATGCACCGCACGCCGCCGCGCTGCAGCACGGGAATGCCGCCTGTGCGATCATCGTGGAAGTGCGTTGAGATACACGCCGCGACCGGTCTACCTGAAGCGAGCTTGATGTGCCGAAGCACCTTCCGTGTATTGCGGACGCCCCAGCCGGTATCGATCAACACGATGCTGTCACGGGTATGCACGATGAGCCCGTTGCTGGGAACTGGCTTTCCCTGATACTGATCGTATGTGATGTGCACCTCAACACCCGCGCAGAGACCGTGGTACTCAGGCTCCTGTGCCCGTGCCGTGCCCGCGAGCAGCACGGCCAGGACCAGTACGCCGTAGACCCGTCTCATGGTACGGCTCAGAACTCCGCGCTCTTTGGCGTCCTTGGGAAGGGGATCACATCCCGGATATTCCCCATGCCTGTCACGAAGAGTACGAAGCGCTCCAGGCCCATGCCGAAGCCCGCGTGGGGCACGGTGCCGAAGCGGCGCGTGTCCAGATACCACCAGAGCTCCTCGGCGGGCACATGCATCTCCTTCATGCGCGCTTCCAGCACATCGAGGCGCTCTTCCCGCTGGCTGCCGCCGATGATCTCGCCGATGCCGGGGAAGAGCACGTCCATGGCGGCCACGGTGGTGCCCTTCTCGCTGTAGCCGAAGTCGCCGGGGCTGTTGGTACGCATGTAGAAGGCCTTGATCTTGCCGGGGTAGCCCGTGACGATCACTGGCTTCTTGAAGTGCTTCTCCACCAGGTAGCGCTCGTGCTCGCTCTGCAGGTCGATGCCCCATTCCACGGGGAATTGGAACTGCTTCTTCTGGTGCGGTTTGCTGCGCAGCAGGATCTCGATCGCATCCGTGTAGGTGATTCGCTCGAAGGGATTCTCCAGCACGAAGTTCAAGCGATCGATCAGGCCCATCTCGCTCCGCTGCTCCTTGGGCTTCGTCGCTTCCTCTTCCTTCAGGCGCGCATCCAAGAAAACGAGGTCGTCCATGCTGTTCTTCAGCACGCGGGCGATGAGGTGTTTGCACAGGCCCTCGGCCAGGTCCATGTCGCCCTTGAGGTCCATGAAGGCGGCCTCGGGCTCGATCATCCAGAACTCGGCGAGGTGGCGTGCTGTGTTGCTGTTCTCGGCGCGGAACGTGGGGCCGAAGGTGTAGACCTTGCCGAGAGCGAGCGCGGCGTTCTCGGCTTGCAGTTGACCGCTCACCGTAAGGCGCGCTTCAGCACCGAAGAAGTCCTCCTTCCAATCCACCGCACCGCTTTCATCGAGTGGCGGGTTCTTCGCATCGAGCGTGCTCACGCGGAACATTTCGCCCGCGCCCTCCGCATCGCTGGCCGTGATGATGGGCGCGTGGAAGTAGTTGTAGCCAAGCGAGTCGAAGTATTCGTGGATCCCGAAGCTCACTTGGTGGCGGATGCGGAAGATGGCGCTGTAGGTGTTCGTGCGGAAGCGCAGGTGGGCGTTCTCGCGCAGGAACTCGAGGCTGTGCTTCTTCGGCTGGATCGGGTACTTCTCCGCATCGCTATCGCCCAGTACCTCCACATCGGTCACCTGCATCTCCACACGCTGACCGCTGCCCTTGCTCTCCACGATGAGGCCCGTGCACCGCACCGCCGCACTGGTGGTGAAGCGCGCGCGCGTGTCGGCGTCCACCTTTTCCTGGTCGATCACGCACTGCAGGTTGCGGATGGTGCTGCCGTCGTTGAGGGCGATGAAGCGGTCGTTGCGGAAGGTGCGCACCCAGCCGGCCACGGTGAAGTTGGTGCCGGTGAGGGATGCGTCGTCGAGGACGGACTTGATGGGGGTCATGGATCAGATGATCAGCAGATCAGCGGATCAGACCATGGGAATGCCTGCCGCCGACCGAACTGGCCGCAAAGGAACGAAGCGGACCGATAAGCTTGCCACCTGTTCCCCACGGTGGACCACCACCTGATCGTTTCAAGGCGTTTGGCCCTCCCTCACTGTTGTAGGTATGACGCCCCCGATATTCTGAAGGATGATATCACGGTCATTGCCTTCACCTGTGTACATCACACGGCCGTCCATGTTCACATCCTCGTTCGTGTAGGCATCGTCCAGGGTGTTCGTAGGCACCACGCCCCCGATGGCGAAGAGGATGGGATCACGGTCGTTGGCTTCACCCGTGTACTTCACCGAGCCATCGAAGGTGACGTCACCGGCCCAGAGCAACTTGACGCCACCCACGGTGACTTGCGCCTCGCTGCCGTAGGTGGCGGTATTGCCATCGGTGAGGTCGATCCCGACCAGGAGCGGCCCCAGCGCGTTGTTGGCCCAGGTCATCACACCGAGGTGGTTGCGATGCCGAAGGACCACATGGTAGGCCGCGGGATCAGCTACCAGGGAAACGGGAGAGGCACCATCCAGATCCACCACGTCTCCATCGCGTTGGATCAAAGCACTGCGGCTGCTCATCACCACGGTCGGGTCAGTGGCATCACGGAGTTCCAAAAGTACCCAATCCACGATGCGGTCCTTGGGCTGCGGGCCGTTGCTGAAGACAAGCGTTGAGGCGCTCTCACCACCACCCTGCACGAAGTCGTAGCCCAGGTCGCTGTATGGCTCCGTGGTCGGCAGCAGGCCGGCTGCACGCAGGTCGTCACGCATGCGGCCGGCGACCGCATCGTACGGACCTTGAAGGAAGGCCTTCAAGGCCAGTTGCACCCGCGAGGGCAGCAGGTAGGTGCTCATCACATCGCCGCGTCCTTGTCCACCCAGAAAGGTGCTCGCCAGCGCAGGCGGTGCAGCATAGCCATGGCTGACATCGCCGCGTCCACTCCCGCCCAGGAAGATGTTCGCGGTCGGCGGCGGCGCGTTGTAGGCGTTGCTCACATCGCCACGTCCCTGGCCTCCATGAAAGATCGCGGAATTGCCCGCGGGTGCCAGGTAGGACACGCTCGCGTCTCCGCGTCCGATACCACCCACGAACATGAATTCGAGCTCGGCAATACCGGGTCCTGTGCTGAAGGCGTCTCCACGTCCATTGCCTCCCGTGAACATATAGGCGTACGTGTCAGGATAGTTCAACGCGGAATGACCATCCCCGCGCCCTATTCCTCCGCTGAACATCGGAGTGTACACGAGAAAGTCGACATCCAGGTTCGCAATGTCCTGAACACTTGAACATGGACCTGCACCATCGGGGTCGTCCGTGACCCATGTGAGTTCAATGGTAAAACCACGTTCCGTCAAGGCAGGCGTGTAAGTGGTAATTGGATCGTTCGCGTTCGCGAAGACACCATTGCCTCCGCTCCAGGAACCCGTGCCGTTGGCAGTAGCACCTATGGATACGGGTGCGGCTTCAATGGAATGGTACGGGCCGCCGGCATCTGCGGCCACCGACTGGTTGATCTGGACCGGTGCCGTGGCGTTAATGGCACTGCATCCATTCTCTGCGGTCAATTGATAGTGTACCGTACCGCTGGAACTACTGCTCAGGGTTATCGCTCCGGTACTTGGAATGATCGTCATACCGGTTGCGCTGAACGTACCTCCGGCAGCACCGAGCACCGTTGGAAATGCAGTACCCTCATTGCTGCAATATGGCGAACCCGCGTATTCCAGTGTGGCCGATGTGCATGTGCCACTGATATTCACTTGGTCCAGAGCGATGCTGGGCCTTGAGCCGCTTCCGGTGACATCACGGGTCACCCATCGCAGTTGAACGATGGGTTGATCATCACAGATGCCAGGAAGGGTCACACTGAACGAGGTAACACCGATCGGTGTAGTGACCGGCCCCGTTTGGGTAGCGGTTCCAGTGGTATATGTTGGGCCGCTAACGGTGGTGAAATCGCCTATGGTTCCGACGCGGAACTGCAATGTGGCCTCGTTGATCCTGGTATTCGTGCCGCCGTTGTATGGATCGCGTATCGTGGCGAGTTCATAGTTCACAACGATGGTGGCTCTGCGCGTGGTATTGATACCAAGCGCTAGTGCTCCATTAACGGAACCGGAGTTGAGCAAGCCGATCGTGCCGTTGTAGTTGTGAACGCCTCCCGTGTTGGTGGCTGCCGTGCTGTTGGCAAGCAGGGACAGATCACCTATCGCCGGCGTTGTTTCGAAAACAGCGGACGGTACGTTGGTGATACGCCAACCCTGCCAGCCGGTGGGATAGGATGTGCTGTTGTGTGCGACCGATCCAAAGTTCTGGTTGTACGGTAGATCCTGAACGGAAGGGTTGGTCTGTGCGTGCACGTCCCCGACAAAGAGGCCTGAAATGCACGCCAGTAACGGCCGAAGGCGCCATATGCGCAATAGGATATGGAAGGTGGCGTCCATGCTGTCGTGCATCGATCAAGGTGAATTCCTTACACCGCGGCCCCCACTGTCGAGATACCGTGCTGTTCGCGCCCAGCTTATCTCGCTGCGGTCGCTTACCATGTATCGTACAGCAGAATTGCTTAACCAGCTTCCTCCGCGGAAACCTGTTACGGCGATGGCGCTGGCCCAATTGGTCGGATCCGCTTCACCAGCGGCGCTCAAGGTCCCATTCCCATGCGCGCCGGTATAAGCTCGGCCTTGTGGGCTTCCTATGGAGATCGGGCGTTCCGTGACGTTGCCAGCCATCTCCATGATGCCATACAAGCTCGCTCCGGAAGTTTCTCTGCCACTGTTGTTGGGGTGTGCAGCGAAAATTCCGACCCGGCTTGGGCCTCCAATATTGCTCGCAGTGAACACTGAGATCACATTCCCTGCACTTGTTGCGTAATTGACCGCGATCCCTTCGGTATTCGTTCCACCATTGGCAAGTTGGTATTGGGATGTGGCGCGCGCTGTTGTTCCCCAGGGGAATTCAGTTGGTAAAGGGGTGACCGGACCGCGACAAGCTTTCTCGTACTCCAATTCGGTCATCGGCCGCAACGCGGACCAATCCAAGTAGGCGGCCAGGTCGGCAATGCTCAGGTAGTTGCAGGCGAGATCCGCACCATCATCCGGCTCCCCGTAGACGCCGTTCCCATTCAAGTTGCAGGCATAGCTGGCAGGTACGTCTGCAAACGCGCCGGAGGTCATGATCACGATCGCGTTGCGGTTCAAGTTGCCGGTGATCAAGGCTGCAGTACCCGGAACGGCGTTGGGTGGGTTCGCAGTGCGCGAGACCTGTTGCGTGTAAGTAAGCGTGTTCAGGAAGTCCACATAACCTTGCTGACTTACCTCATATTTCATGCAATAGAAAGGGTTGAACCCTTTCGGGAATGCAGCAGGCAGTGGTCCGGTCTGGTCACCAGAGGTCCCACTCCCTGCTGCATAATATAGATACCCTGCGGTGGTGCCTACGTTGATCGCCGCTTCGCTCGTGATCGGGAACGTCGTGGTGTTGTTCGGCGCTGTGTAGAACGAACCACCCTCAAAGCCGCCACTACCTGTTCCCAAGTAATATGGGCCACCGTTCACGTATACCATCTCCATGGCGAACACGCGGAGCTCCACCACATCCACCAGGGAGAGCACTCCTTGCGCGGCATGGTCCCAGAAGAGTTGAACACCACTGGCATCGAGTGTGCCGTATCCGTTCGCATTCCTATACAAGAAGGCCCCTACAACGGGATTCGTAGCAGCGTTGTACGCCCCAGCGGGATCGATCAGACCCAGATCCATGGATGTGCCCGTAGGCGTGGTGTGGCCACTGGAGGCGAGGCGAACATGTTGCCACAGACCGTTGCTGAGTTTGCATTTCGCGAAGAGCCACGCAGCATCCCAATTCGCTACTGGGCCTCCTCGCCAACTGTTCTCCCAGCTCACATCGAACTGGATCTTTACGGTACTACCGGTGTTTTCCACCAGGGTGGTGCCGCTCACCTGGATATTGTTCGCTCGCATGGCATACATGGCCAGTGCGGCAATTCCCAAAAGGACGGTTCGTAGGTACATGGGGAGTGGATCGTTTTGTTCGTGGTTCTTTGTTCAAGGTGCGGTGCGTACCCCTCGGCCACCGGTGGAAGGGAGCCGGTTAGGATTCCCCCCGACCGCTGCGAAGCGATCAGAGACCCGGAGATAAGTGATGTTGGCGATAGGAACACTGAAGGCTCCGCCACGCGAACCGCAGGCATCCAGGTTGCCGATCCATGAGTTCACGTCTGCTTCACCAAGAGTCGTCAGGGCTCCGTTGCCATGCAAGCCGGAATAGTAGGATCCGTCAAGGCTCTGAATGCGCTCATACACATTCCCCGATAGGTCCATGGCACCGTAGTACCCCGCACCCGCGGTCATGCGGTTGGAATTGGAAGGGTTTGCCGCGAAGATCCCGACCCGCGTCAAGCTTCCGCTTGCGCCGCTCGCATTGCCTGCTGAACTGCTATATCCTGTGAGGACGCTCTCATCAGCGGCGCCAACATTGCCCAGGGTCATTGCACCGGTGTTGATGGTCGCCATGCCCCAGGCGTACTCGTTGGGAGTAGGAGGCAACGGGCCGCGACAGGCCTTTTCGAATTCGAGTTCGGACATGGGGCGCAGCCCGCTCCAGTCCAGGTATGCCAGTATATCGGACCAGCCGAGGTAGTTGCAGGCCAGACATTGCCCATCGGAGGCCTCACCTCCCGTTCCGTTCCCATTCCCGTCACAGGAGAATTGGAGGGTTGCCGTGGCGTCGATGATCGCGTCGCACCGGATCCCGTTCCGGTTGAAAACACCAATTCCATTGCTCATGACATACACGTTCGTCACGCTGGTGATGCCATCGGAGAGATCGGTCGCCGTCCGGGCGTTCTGCTGGGGACGTGTCAGGGTGTTGAGGAAGTCGACATACTGCTGCTGACTGATCTCGTATTTCCCGCAGTAATAGGCGTTGTAGCCGTTGGGGTATGTGGCTACCGGGGCCTGTGTTCCTGTGGGATGCCCACCGGCTTCACCGCCGAGGGTTCCAGGTCCGTTCCCATTGCCCGGGGTGTTGGCCGTTGCGGTGAAGATCGTGGTCAATGTGAAGGCGTTGGTTTCCGTACCGCCCGACCCTGCAGCGAATGGGCCTTGGTTCACATACACCATTTCGATGGCGAAGACCCGTACCTCCGTGATGTCGTTGTAGGTGAGGATGCCTTGCGCGACGTAGTCCCACTTCAGTTGAACACCGGTCGCGGAGAAAGTGCCGGTGCCATCCGCATCACGGCGGATGAAGACACCGATCGTGGGATTGGTCACCGGATCCGCAGCGGCACCGGGCGTGAGCAGACCCTGGTCGATGAGGCTGCCACCCGCTGGCACATGCCCACTGGTGGCCAGTTGAACGTGCCTCCAAAGACCATTGCTGTACTTGAACTTCACGAAGACCCAGGCGGCATCCCAGTTGGCCACGCCACCGCCGCGCCAGCTGTTCTCCCAGCTGATGTCGAACTGCACCATCACCTCACTGCCCGTGTTGCCGGTGAGGGTGGTATTCGATACCTGGATGTTGTTGGCGGCAGCGGGCTTGATACCTCCCACGCAAAGCGCGAGGAAAATGCCAGTGAAGAGCTTCGTTCTCATGGTGGGGATGTACTTCCGTTCCATTATTGTTTGATCACCGGCGCGCTGCCGAATATTCGTCCGGATCCATCGTTCAATGCGAGGTGGTACCACCCAGCGTGGATGCTTCCCAGGTCCAGGTCCATGCTGTTCTCGGCGCCTGCGGCGTTCCACTGTACGAGTGTTCGACCGGTCGCGTCGCGCAGTTCGAGCCATGCGCCAGCGGTTTCGAGGCCTCGTGGCAGCACCACGCTCATTCGGTCGCCCGTGGGATTCGGGAATACCGCGAGTTCGACCATGCACGTACAGTTCGGTGCGGCGATGGTGCGGAGCATGTTGGTGCTGCCATCGCGGTCCACCTGCACGAGGCGATAGTAGCTCACCGCTGACTGCGTAGGGGCATCATCCACAAAGCGATAGGTGATCGTTGCCTGGCTGTGCCCCGCCGCATCGATCGTGGCGATCGGCTGCCATTGATCCGGTTCCGTGCTTCGCTCCACGATGAAATGATCGCTTTCCCGTTCACTTCCGGTGGCCCATTCCAACACGACACGGTTCCCCTCGCAGGCGGCCTCGAAGTAGAGCAGTTCCACGGGTAGTGGCACGTTGTTGTGCGTGCCGGTACCATCCTGGTAGCCCGGCATGTAGCGCCAGGGTCCGAAGACCTGCCCGGTGATGGCGGTCACGGGATCGAAGCGTACACGGGTGCGGACCTTGGTGGCCGTGATGCCGATGCCGCCACCGGGCTTATCGATAAGCTGCTTCAATTCCACACCGGCCACAGCTCCGGCTGTGAGCGCACCCTGCTGGGCCGTGTAGGCTACGCTGCGGGTGATGCTGCCTCCTGCCGCGCTGAAGGGCTGTCCCTGGATCCGCGTTTCCCAGACCATGCGCGTCTTCCCACGACCAAGGAAGGGCCGCGTGAACAGGCCCGCACCGAATTGCGGAACGGGAATGTTCGCCGCGCTGATCGGTGTGGTCAGGTCGGTGTTGTAGAGGCGGAGGTTGTTGCGTTTGTTCGTTGCGGACGGGTTAACGCTCCCGTTGGAATTCCCGATAAGCACATCGACCTTGCCCGTGCCATCACCATAGCGACTGACTAGAACGTCCCCATATCCGTCACCGTTCACATCGCCCGCAGCTGAGACCGAGTGCCCTAATTCTACCGGGGATCCTCCAAGTGTATACGTGTTCAGCGGCACAAGGCTTAGTCCGGTGGGAGATCCGGCATACACGGAGTACCGGCCGCCTCCGTTGGTCTGGCATCCTCCGATGACCACATCGCTGTAGCCATCCCCGTTCACATCGCCTGCGCTGCCAACGCTGATCCCGAACCAACCACCGGCTACCCCTCCGTACCGGGTCCAACTCGGGGTCGTGAGACCGGATGGACCGCCCAGGAAGCACTGGGCCATGCCTTCATCGGTGAGTGAATTGTCATAGAACCGGGCCCCCACGATGATATCGCTGTACCCATCGCCATTCACGTCACCGGCTGTCATCGCACTGGGGCCGGAAACGATATTCGAACCGAATTCGCTGGCACTACCCCCCTGGACATAGGTGAGATCGGGCGAGGCGGAGATGCCACTGATGCTTCCGTGATAGACGTGAATGCGATTGATCGCTCCAGCTCCAATGACCACATCACTGAAACCATCGCCATTCACATCTCCCGCAGTGGCCACGCATTCGCCAAAATCACCGTTCGTAGCTGAGGATAGTGTCGCGGAAGGCGTTGTGGGGAGGCCTGTGGAGCTGCCGAAATAGAGGTACACCCGTCCCTCGCCTGCCGCGGGCTCGTCCGGGGCGCCTACGAGCACATCCGCAAATCCATCCCCATTCACATCGCCGGCACTGGCCACGGTGAATCCATAGTGATGGTCGGTCCCGACCCCGAGGGTCGTCCAGGCAGGAGCGGCGGAAACCCCTGTCGAACTTCCGTGGAACACGAGCGCCATGCCACAGCCTGTGTAGATCTGCGAGTGATAGGGCGCACCGACGATCACGTCTGAATAGCCATCACCATTCACATCACCTGCACTCGCGACCGTGAAGCCGAGTTCACCATTGGGCACACTCCCGACATGCGTCCAAGCGCTCGATCCGAACACTCCCACCGCACTGCCATGGTAGACGAAGGCAGCACCTGTGTTCGCGGCCCCGAAGTACCGGTCGCCGATGATGATATCGCTGTATCCGTCACCATTCACATCGCCTGCCCCGGCGACCCGTTGTCCGAAATGCTCTGCAGCCGAGGAAGGATGGCTCAGCCCCCCGGGAAGTTGGATGGGAGCGGCTCCGTTCGCCCCGCCGATGAAGACGCGGCAGATCCCCTCGTTCGTTTGGCCGTTGTCCCATTGGGGCGCCCCCACGATCACATCGCTGAACCCATCGCCGTTCACATCACCCGCACTCGCAACGGCAGCACCGCAGGATGCGCCGGCCTGGTTCTCTTCCCGGATCCAGGTCTGCGTGAGCCCGGTCGTACTGCCCAGGAAAGCGTATGCCGCCCCTTCACCAGTTTGCCCGTTCGCATAGGTGGGCGCACCGACGATCACATCGGCGAAGCCATCTCCGTTCACGTCTCCTGCGCAGGCGACCGCTTGGCCGAACTGTGCTGAGGCGACCGGGCTATCAGCCGTCCAGAAGGCGGCCGCGACGAGGCCGGTCAAAGACCCCCGATGAACGGCAACCCGCCCATCCGCTGCCAGCGTGCTGGTATAGAATGGAATACCCACTACGACATCGCTGTACCCGTCGTTGTTCACGTCGCCAGCGGTGCTCACGCTGTACCCGGTCTGTGATGATGCCTGGTTGCTCTCCGTGGTCCAAGCTGCAGTGGCGGCCAGGCCTGTTGCGCTGCCGTGGTAGACGAAGGCGCGTCCCTCGTTGGTCTGCCCGTTGTCGAAGGCGGGTGCCCCCACGATAACGTCGGAGGAGCCATCGCCGTTCACATCGCCCGCACAAGCCACACTGAAGCCGAAGCGCGCATCGAGTTGGTTGCTCTCGGCCGTCCAGTTCGCGGCGGCGGATAGACCGGTCGCGCTGCCGTGGTAAACGAAGGCGCGCCCCTCCCAGGTCTGACCGTTGCTGAACCGGTATGCGCCTACGACCACATCGCTGTAGCCATCACCGTTCACATCACCGGCGCAATTCACCGCATAGCCGAAGAGTGCCGATGCCTGGTCGCTTTCGGTCATCCAGTCCGGCGTGGCAGAGGGGCCTGTGGCGCTGCCATGGAACACGTAGACCCGGCCCTCGTTCGTTTGGCCGTTGCTGAGGTACGGCGCACCCACGATGATGTCGCTGAAGCCGTCGCCGTTCACATCACCCGCCGTGGTCACGCTGGTGCCCAGGCCGAGGTTCGCACCCACCACGTTGGTCTCATAGGACCAGCCAATGGCGGCGGCCGGCCCATTGGGACCGCCATAGTGCAGTTGAACGCGTCCTTCACCGACCTGCCCGTTGCTCCATACCGGTGAGCCGACGAGGATGTCACTATAGCCATCGCCGTTCACATCGCCGGCGCTGCTCACGCTGGTCCCCAATAGGGCACTTGCGAGGTTGCTCTCGGTGGTCCAGATGGCGGTGGTTGAAATGGGGTCCACGATGATGGGGTAGACGGCGTCCGCATCGTTCACGGAGATCACGATCAGATCATCCTCCACCTTCATATGCGCTGCCAGCGTATCTCCTTCTGCGTCACATACCAACAGGTCCTGGTAATACAGTTGGGCGGTACCGGCGTCATCCACGAAGGCGGTGGAGGTGGGGTCCATTTCCACCGGATGTAGGGTGCTGTTCACCTTGAGTCGAACATTCACCGGGCCAGCGCCTTCAGGGCGCTCGCGCACTATGAAATTCTGCCGCATCCCCGCCGGACTGTTGATGTATTCGACCTGGAATGCTCCGTGGTCCACAGCAAGCGTATCGTTGTGCAGTTCCATGACTGGCTGCTCCAAGGGTTCCATCCAGTTCTGCGCACGGCCGATCATCGCAAGAACCAATTGGTGCTGCCACATGGCCGAGGACGAGCTACTGCGAAGCTCGAAGCCGAATGCCTGATAGGTGATGGAGAAGTCTTGTGCGGGATTCCGGCCGGTGTACGAATCCGTTGCAGGCTCGTGGTTCGGCGCGTATGGTTCCGGGCGAATGGGATCCGGCTCCTGGAACTCCGTATTCCTGGTGGGCGGTGCTGAAGAAGGTGAAGGGTGTTCTGAACAGCCTGTTGAAAGCAGCACGGTACCATGAACGAACACCGCCCATAGGGAGGAGGGAATGCGGCAAGTGGTTCGTTGAAGGCGGAACATGACTTCGGTGATCACTGACCTGTCAAGCAATATGAATGGCTTGCTGCATACGAACAAGAACACGCCACCGCATCTGGAACTTCGGTTGTCAATGTCCCAGGTTCAGGTCCACCATAGGGCGGACAAGTGATGCGAAGCGTTTCGGGGATCTGCCAAGGAAATGGCTCAGATCCTTCAGCATGTGGCTCTCGTCGAAGTAGCCGTAGGCAATGGCGACATCCAGGTCCAACTTGTTCCTCCGCTTCATCTCACTGTACACCTGGTTGAAGCGCACCACGGAACAGAAGGCCTTGGGCGAAAGCCCGATCTCCTCCCTGAATCGGCGTTGGAGCTGGCGTTCTGAAAGGCCTGCCAATAGGGCCAGTTTGTGCACCATCACCATCCCTTGGCGGTCCCGGATGTAGCGCTCCAATTGCGCGATGACGGAGGGCGGTTCTGATGCTTTTTCGGCAACGAGCCGGACCAGGTGGTCCTTCACCGCATCGAGCGCGACAAGAGGTTCCCGGGTGGCACGGAGCCGGGAGTAGAGCATTGCGGCGTCGGTGCCAAGGACTTGTTCCGGTGGCACCATGAGCCCATTGAACCGACCCACGGACCCGCCGAAGAGCCTGTGGAACGCACTGGGGTAGAAGTTCACCATCAGGCACCTTACAGGCCCATCACTGGTGGCCACGATGCCTTTGCGGGGCGGTACATGGCCAGAAACCCCATCATGCCAATCCATCGCTGCACCGTCGCCGTCGAAATAGCGCGGCACACCTTCCATGATGAAGGAAAGCTTGATGTAACTGTCCGGTGCCAATTGCTCCGGAGGCAAAGGACCCAGGAAGTGCATATGCGCCATGCGATGCACGACCCTGTGCAGTGGCTCGTGGGTGGCAGGCATGTACTCTGCGTGATCGGCTAGGAAGCCGCTCCTTGGGAAATGAGCGGCGGTCTTGGTCGATCCATCTGGCCTGGTTTCCATGGTGAGGTCAAGTGAATATTCGAAGGTCCGTAGGGCATGCAACCTTTGAAATACCACGTAGGTAGTAGGGTCGGCCGCTTTGCCAACCGGCCAACGGATCCTTTCGTAGGTGGCGCATTAACTGGAATGCCGACGTGGATGCAGGTCGTGGCGTCAAAGGCTGGTGTTCAGCGAGGTCATCTCGCACGCCTATGCGCGGGGTATGGCAGGAAACCCGGATCTCTGAATGAGTGGATGGGATGCCGGATCCCAACTCATGCGATCGTTGTTGTAGCGCATTTGGCCTTTCGAATGCACGTATTTCGTTCGAGCCATCCGTCCCGTGCAACGCATATGCTTCGTCCTGGACCTGACCGGTAGGCCACTTCGCTGTGACCGGTCCGACCTGGCGAATGTGATCTTTTGTGGCAAGCGGTGGCTTGAAGAACCCGTTGGCGAGGGCAAAGGAGGGTGGGCGGCGGAGGACAGCCATTCTTACATCTCGGCGCGATCAGGACCATGGCCCTGGAACGGATACCGTGTCCCACGAAACAACAGCGCTCAAAGAGAGACTTCAAGTAAGAATGCGACAGGGTCGCATAAGCGGTCAATGCCCCAGGTTGTTGTCGAGGAGCGGACGTATCAGGTGCGTGAAGCGTCGTGGCCCTCCGCCCAGGTAGTACGCGAGGTCCTTCATCATATGGCTTTCATCGTAGTAACCGCTATCCAGGGCCAGATCAAGATCCAGGACCCGATCCCGCTGCATCGCACCATATACCTTGTTGAACCGGATCGCGGCAGCGAATGCTTTCGGCGAAAGGCCATACACGGCCGGGGAACGTCGTTGCAATTGGCGAACGGACATTCCCGCAATGTCCGCCAGCTGGGTGATGGGAGTCCGTCCGTTCTCCTTCCGCAAGTGTTGTTCGGCACGCTGCAGCGCATCGGGTTCCACGAGCCCAAGGCGTTCGATCCGTTCCAAAAGCAAGGCACCAACAAGGGCGAAGGCGCGTTCAGGGTCGGTTTCAGCGCGCAGATCCGACCGCAGTTTGAACGCATCCTGTCCCAGGAACACTTCGCCACCCACCATGCGGTCGTTCATGGAGTTCGTGGGCACGCCGAACAACCGGTGAAATCCACTCGGATAAAAGGTGAGCCAATGGACGTTCACAGGCGGCTCCCCGCAGATCATCACGCCCAATTCCGGACTGATATGACCGGAGAATCCGGCGAACCACGGGAGCGTGGTACCCGAGTGGTCCTGATAGGTCGCCGTTCCATCCAGGATGAATGTCAGCCGGATGTAACTATCGGGTGAAATGCGTTCCGGCACGAATGGAGCAACGAAGCGGGCTCGGACGATCCGTTGAACGTACAGTCCCAGCGCTCCGGTCGGGAAATGTTCATACAAGGATTCGAGCGTCATCTCAGTTAGAGAGAGCAGGTTGATCGTTCACCGCACGGACCCCGGGACCCGACCTCAAGTGCCGGTTCCTTTCAGGGCAAGCGGAACAAGTGTCGTTCAATGAACACAGAACCGCAAGGAAAAGGCGACATCATGGTCATTCGTTGACTTTGGGAGCGGTGCAGCCAGCGATGTCGTTCTAACTCATTCGTGTGGGTCCGTGAACATGTAGCCTTGGGGTCGTCGACCTGGCCGTCCATTTCAGCGTAACTGGTCGATGATAGTCGAAGGCCGGTCGCTTCTTGGCGAAGGGATGGGCGGTAGGCACCGGGCCGGTCAGCGCCCCTCCACTTCGCGTAGTCGAGCCTTCAGCAAGTCGATCTCCTCCATCATGGGATCGATCAACGCCTGCTGCTCCTGCACGGCCTTCACCATGGGCACCACGAACTCGGCATATCGAAGGCCATAAGGGTCCCCTGCATCTCCACGCGCTGGCCGCTGCCCTTGCTCTCCACGATCAGGCCGGTGCACTTCACCGCCGCGCTGGTGGTGAAGCGTGCGCGCGTTTCCGCGTTCACCTTCTCCTGGTCGATCACGCACTGCAGGTTGCGGATGGTGCTGCCGTCGTTGAGGGCGATGAAGCCGTCGTTGCGGAAGGTGCGCACCCAGCCGGCCACGGTGATGCCGGTGAGGGATGCGTCGTCGAGGACGGACTTGATGGGCGTGTGCTGCATGGGACGGCCTGCTGTTGCGGGCCGCGAAGAAGGAGAGGGCGGATCAATCCGCCGGTTCCACGAAGTACATCTCCAGTTCACCCTTGCCCTTGGCCATCACTTTGCCGCGCGGGAAGAAGGTGAACGCGGGCTCGGTGTGCACGGCGGCGAAGCTGGATCCGCTGATGTTCACCTTCCCGGGCTCCCCGGACGATTCCATGCGGCTGGCGGTGTTCACGGTATCGCCCCAGATGTCGTACTGGAACTTCTTCACGCCAACGATCCCGGCCACCACCGGACCGGTATGCACGCCGATGCGGACCTCGAAGTAGGGCTTGCCCGCGGCGATCTTCCGGGCCTTGCCATCGGCGATGAAGTCGCGTATCTCGAGCGCGGCGTTGATCACATCCGTGGCATGTGTGGTGTTGGCTACAGGCAGTCCACCAGCTGCCATATAGGCATCGCCGATGGTCTTGATCTTCTCGATACCGTATTTGGTGGTGATCCTGTCGAAGGCGCTGAAGCACTCGTTGAGGTCGCGGACCAGCTCGCGCGGCGTGAGGTTCTCGCTCAGGGCGGTGAAGCCTTTGAAGTCCGTGAAGAGGACCGTGACCTGGTCGATCTGAACGGCTTCGGCCTCTCCTTTCGCTTTGAGTTCCTCGGCCACCTCTTCGGGCAGGATGTTGAGGAGCAACTCCTCGCTACGCGCCTTCTCCTTGCTGATGCGGTTGCGCTGTGTGAAGAAGACGATGGCGAACAGCGCGACCAGCCCGAAGCCACCCACGAAGCCGTTGCGAATGATCTTCTGCTTTTGGATCTCCTTCACATGGATGGTCTTTTCGGCAGCGTAGTTCAAGCTGTCGGCCAACGCGCGCTTTTCATTCTCGAACGCATACTCCTGCCGGAGCACACCCCGCTGTGCTTCTTCACTGTTGACGCTGTCCTGCATCTGGACCTCGAGTTCGAACATGGCCAGCGCGCGATCGGTCTTGCCAAGGCTCTTGTACGCCTTGTGCAATATGCCGGCCACCGTGCCCATATCAACTGCAGCACCGATCTCCTCCAGGATCGCAAGTGCCTTGGTCCCGTGTTCCACGGCCTCTTCATACCTGCCCGAACCTTGGGCGGCTGATGCCAGGCCGCTCAAGGCGAGCGCCTGGCGATAGGGTTCGCCCATTTCCCGAGCGATCAACAGGGAGCGTCTGAACAGGTCATTGGCGCGGTCATGATCTCCTTTGGTGCCATATGCGGACCCCAGGTTGTACAATGCCATCATCTCCCCGGCCTTGTTGCCCATTGCAATGGCGAGTGCCAATGCCCGCTCGTGAAGTGAGATGCCCTCGCTGATCCGACCATCCTCAATGGCGAAGCCCCCCATGTTCGAGAGGAAGGAGGACTGGGCCTGCTGGTTGTTCGTCTCGATGGCAATGGCGAGTCCTTTCTCAGCGTAAGCCAGCGCCTTGGTGTAGTCTTCCTGTTGAGCCATCACCACGCTCAGGTTGCCATAGCCGGAGAGCAGGCCTCTTTCATTCCCGGCCTTCTCGTTGTGCACGATGCTCTTCAGGAGGTGCTTCATGGCACCATCCAGGTCGCCTTGGATCAGCAGTATACGGCCCAGGTTGTTGTTCCCTTGTCCCATTCCTGCCTCTCCACCGATCAGGGTGTACAGGTCCAGGCTTCTTTGGAGCAGGTTCTTCGCCTGTTGGAACTGCCCGAGTTCGGTGTACATACTGCCCAGGTTCCCAAGCACCCCGGCCACGCCGTCCGGGTCGCGCCGTTGCCGATGGGTCTCCAATGCGCTTCCGTAATAGCCAAGCGCTTCACTGACCTCCCCGCGCAGGTAATGGGAGTTGGCTTTGATCTCGTACGCTGCCCCCTCGAATCGTCGGTGATGGGTTCTGGTCGCCAGCTCGAGCATCAGGTCTGCGCATTTTTCGGCGCTGTCGGGTTCCGAGTAGAGGATGGCCCACGCAAGGTCATCCAAGGCTGACATGCGCATGGTATCGACCTGTAGGGTGTCTTCCCATACCGTGCGAAGGCTATCGGTGTTCGAGCTCTGTGCGGGAACGAGAAGGTGTACGCACCAAGCGATGAGGGTGATCGGAGAGCGCTGCATATGGGGCGGTTCAATGAGTGATCTGGATCGGAGCATGGATGGGGTCACGCGCTTCGGACCAGCAACTGAGGAAGTATCGACCGGCGGCGAGATCCACGGTGCGGATCCAGAGGTCGCTGCCCTGTTGCTGGTCCTCGAATTGAAGGGTCCGAATGGTTCGACCCATGGCATCCGAGAGAAGAACCTGCAGGTCACCGGGCCACGGAGCGCGTACGAACAGGTGCTCGGATGCCGGGACGGGCCGAACGTCGAGTCGCCCGCTCTGTTCGGTGCAACCCTGCGCACTGATCGCCGGGTAGTGATGTTCCGAGCCATCGAGATCCACCTGGATCAACCTGTAGAAACGTAACGGATAACCGGCAGCTTCATCGATGTAGGTATAGGTCAAAGGCTGTTCGCTGAAGCCGGATCCTGCCAAGGTTCCCAGCTCCTCCCATTCCACGGTATCGTCGCTCCTTTGAACCTTGAAGTGGTCGTTGCCGGACTCGGAGGCGGTGACCCAGCGCAACGCGACATCCGGTCCGTCGCATGTGGCATGGAACGAGATCAATTCGATGGGCAAGGGCCCGCAGGCTGAGAGGTTGACCTTGATGCTCGGGTCCTGCTGATCACTGATGCCGAAATGGTGCCAGCGGCCGTACGGCTGTCCATCGATCATGGTGGCCGGGTGGTGTCTGGTGCGCACACGCCACTTCGGGAAGCTGAAGCCACTAACGGTGATGATCTGCTTGATCTCGGATCCGCTGAGGCTGCTGACGTCGGTCCAGGATGACTGCTGAGCGGTGAAGCTCACACTGCCATTCATCGGAGCGCCGGTGAAGACCCCTCCGTGTCCAGAGACCTCCCAGGCCAGCTTCATCCGCCGCCGCCCGATCCAGCTGCGCGCGACATGGCCAACACCGAAGCTGCAACCGGGATCAAAGGTGCCGTTACCGGTGCGTACCGGCGTTGAAAGGTCCGATCGATATTGCAGGATGCGGTGAGCCAGGGTGCCATTCCCTCCGCCGCGATGGGTACGCACGCGACCCGCATCGACATAGGTCGGCAGGAAACCATTGTTGTACAACGGTGATCCTACGATAAGATCACCGAAACCGTCACCATCCACATCGCCGGCATTCGCAATGGCCGTTCCGTAGCCTTCGGAACCCTGAGATCCCGAGGCGCTGTAGGCCGGTACCGCGATGATCCCGGCCGGTGATCCGAGCCAGGAGATGAAGGTCCCGTTGCTCAACAGGTGCGAGGCGGCCACGTCGCCGTAACCATCGCCGTTCACGTCGCCAGCCATGGTCACGACCGATCCAAGACGTGCATTGGTCAAGCCACTTTCGTAGGTGAAAGGAATGGCTGACGGTCCTGAGGGAGCACCATAGAACACGTAGATGCGTCCCTCGTTGGTCTGTCCATTGGAGTATCCCGGAGCACCTATGATGAAGTCGGCCTCACCATCGCCATTCACATCGCCTGCGGCACTGACGGAAGCGCCGAACGCTGCGCCGACGAGGTTGCTTTCAAAGGTCCATGCCGGCGTTGATGCCAGACCGGTGGGCCCGCCACGGTAGAGCAAGGCACGGCCCTCGCCGCTCTGTCCGTTCGAATAGGCCGGAACACCGATGATCACATCAGCAAGGCCATCACCATCGGTATCGCCCGCGAACGAGGCATCCGATCCGAATTGCAAGGAAGCACTACCGCCGGTGGTGCTCCATGTCGGGGTCAGGCCAAGTCCGGCGGGGCTTCCGTGAAAGACCATGACGCGTCCTTCATCTACGGATGAGCCGTCCCACAAGGGCATGCTTAGCAGGACATCGCTGTATCCATCGCCGTTCACATCCCCTGCGGTGCTCACCACTCGACCGCATTGCGCACTGGCTTGGTCACCGTTGAAGAGCCATGTCGCCGAAGCGGAAGGCAGCGTGGCCGATCCGTTGAAGAGGTAGGTCCGGCCCTCGTCGGTCTCACCATCATCGAACAACGGTGCCCCTATCAGGAGGTCGCTATATCCATCGCCGTTCACATCACCAGCACTTCCTACGCTTGCGCCGAGTTGTGCGCCGGCCTGATCGCTTTCGGTGGTCCAGTTCGGTATGCTGCTGAACCCCGCATCGGAACCGAGGAAAAGATGGGCGCGTCCTTCGTCCGTTTGACCGTTGTCATACAGGGGCGCACCAATGATCACATCGGCGTACCCATCGGCGTTCACATCACCTGCGGACGCAACCGCTGCTCCGAATTGTGCGTTCGTCTGTGTGACATCCACCTGGGCCACCGCAGTCTGCAAGCCATCTGCAGAGCCGAGGTAGCAGAAGGCGAGCCCTTCATCGGTCTGACCGCTCTCCCGGAGTGGCGCGCCGACGAGCACATCACTGAACCCATCGCCGTTCACGTCGCCCGCCACGGCCACCGCCTGACCGTATCGATCGGCGGCCGATGCACCATTGATCGTCCACGCTGGTGATGTGCCAAGGCCGCTGGCCGAGCCGAGGTGAACGAAGGCCGAGCCTGCCAGGGAATTCGCGAGCCCCGGAGCTCCGATGATCACATCCGCGAGTCCATCACCGTTCACATCGCCCGCCGAGCAGACGCTGTATCCGAAGGTGGACCCGTTCACCGAGCCTTCGATCACTTGCATGCCCGTGGCGGTGATGCCGGTGGATGAGCCGCGGAAGACGTAGACACCACCAACGGTGTTCGTTCCATCGAAGTGGTAGGGGACGCCGACCACCACGTCACCGTATCCGTCGCCGTTCACATCTCCAGCAAAGGACACGGATGTTCCCAGCAGGTAGTTCGAATTCCCGGATTCATAGGTGAACGCTGGAGCGGCGGACACTCCTGTTGCACTGCCGTGATGCACGAAGAAGCGCCCTTCCTCCGATTGGCCATTGGTCCAGTGCCCTTGTCCGATCACCACATCGCTGTATCCATCGTTGTTCACATCGCCGGCCGAAGACACTGCGCTACCCAGGTACCCGTTGTTCTGGGTTCCCGTCAACGTAAGTGCTGGGGTGACGTTGATCCCTGAAGCGCTACCATGGAAGACGTACGCCCGACCTCGGAATGTGTTGTAGTCGGCCACCCCCACGATCAGGTCGCTGTATCCATCGCCGTTCACATCACCGGCCGTGGTGGCGCTCTGGATCGAACTTCCATCATCCACGGGTATCGTTGTGGAGGGCGTTGCGCTCACCCCGGTTGCGGTTCCGTGATGGATGTATGCGGAACGGGCGTTGGACAGCCAGCCCGAACGCATGACCACCACATCGCTATACCCATCACCGTTCACATCTCCTGCGGTGGAAACGGAGATACCGAGGGCGACCTCGGGAGCCGCGCTTAGGATCGTGGTATTAGCGATGGCGCTGGGTCCGGTGGCCGTGCCGTGATAGATGAACGCCCGTCCACCGTTCGTGGCGCCTCCATCATAGAAGGGTGCTCCGATGATGATGTCGCTCCTTCCATCGCCGTTCACATCACCGGCGGTGCTAACGCTGTAGCCGTAACTCGCGCTTACCTGGTTGCTCTGGCCGGTCCAGGTGGCGGTGGTGCTGAGCGGGTCGATCGTGATGGGATAGCGCGCTTCCGAGTCATCCACGGATAGCGTAATGTGGTCATCGTTCACCTCCATCCAAGCGCGGAGGACATCGCCATCCGTGTCCCAGGCTAGCAGGTCCTTGTAGCGCAGCACGGGTTGTTGTGCACCGTTGCTGTCACGCTGGCTGAAGACGATGGCATCCATGCCGTCCGCGGTCGCGATCAGATCACCGGCATAGCGGAGTTCTACACGCACAGGGCCATCACCTTTGGGGCGTTCAGGCAGGTGGAAATCCTGCCGCATGCCTTCTTCGGTGTTCGTGTACACCATGGTGAAGGAGTGGTGATCCACCAGGGCGCGTGACCCCTGCAAAGTGAATTCGGGATCAGCGAGCGCATGGAGTGCATGTCCCGGACGACCAATGGAGCCAAGGCGAAGTTCAGCCTGCCAGAGGTGCGGCGCTGTGCGTGGCTCGAGTGTGAAGCCGTCGGAATGATAAGTGACGCGAAAACCTTGGGCGCGGTTGGGGCTTTGGAAAGCACCGACGTGATCCTGAAAGCGGATATGGTATTCGCTGGCACTGATAGCGGCCAGTGCGCTTGCCTGCCAATCGTGATCAAATGGATCGCTGTTCAACCTGTACGACGCCACGTCGGTTACATGAAACTCAAGGTCCGGTGTGCTTAAGGGCTCATGGATGGCAGGCGCTCTGCTGGATCCCTTTGTGCTCTCTTCCTTGGTGCGCTGGACAGCGTGGCCCATCGGATGATGGTCGGAGGGCGATGCGATCAACGCAGGGAGCGCGAGTAGGAGCACGCGCCTGGGAATGAAAAGGAGGCCGATCCTCCAGGGATGCATCCATCTATACGTGTGCCTTGGCATAGCGGATCGGACCGAAGGTGTGAGGACGGCGTTCGCAGCGCATGGTTCAGCGGGAGATGTGTGAGCGAGCGACGGGCTCGGTGCGCCGCCGCTCGCTCCTATCATGCGCGTCTTGCCCCATGGCTCATGGCCGTTGCGTCCCCGCTTCCAATCGCTCCAAGCGCCGTTTCAGCTCGGCCAGGCCCTGGTCACGCACAGCGATCTCGTGCTGCAGCTCTTCGATCAACGCCTGCTGCTCCTGCACGGCCTTTACCAGCGGCACCACGAATTCCGCATAGCGCAAGCCGTAGAGATCGCCTTCATTATCCGGTGAATCCACGCCGCTGAAGGTGAAGCCCGTTTCATGCGCCGCTGCTTCCACCTCTTGCGCGAGGAAGCCGGTGTATCGGATGCTGGCCTGATGCGCGATGGCCGACTCGGTGTCAGGGTCGCTCACGCGCACCACGTTACCGTCCTTGTCGCGTTCGTAACCTTCCTTGAATTGCTCGCGGAGCCCGGCTACATCGTAGGTGTAGGTCACGGGCTTCAACCTCATCACGAAGTCCAAGCCGCGGACATCGCGTTGCACGTTCTGCTTGAAGCGCGCATCGCTGACCACCGTGAAGTTCACCGCGCCGTTGATGCTCGTGACGAGCGTGTTGCCGACGCGCACCATGTTGGTGGCGGTGGGGTGTGCGTCATAGCCCACCGACGTGGTGTTGCCGAAACCGTTCGCGGAAGGGCCGGCGCTACGGCCGATGGCGGTGTTGTTATGCCCCGTGGTGTTGTTGTCGAGCGCTTGGAAGCCGATGCCTGTATTGTAGCGTGCGGTAGTGAGCGTTGATCCGGCACTGTAACCCATGGCGGTGTTGTACTCGCCATTGCCTGTGGTACCGTAAAGCGCGTTACTTCCGAACCCTGTATTCCCATTACCAGTGGTATTCGAGTATAGGGCATAGAGGCCCATTGCACTATTCTGGGCGCCAGTGGTGTTGGTAGAAAGGGAGTTCGCTCCAACCGCGGTATTGTCCGAGCCGAGGGAAAGTCTCATGGCTTGATAACCCACCGCGGTGCAGTTGTACCCACTGACGTTCGCATACATGGCTTTGCTGCCGATCGCGGTGTTGTAGTAGCCTTCGGGGATCGGGATCTTGCCTCCCGGGACGCCGAGCCCATTCGCGTTGTTGTAAAGGGCGCTATCGCCTATGGCCACCAGGTTGCTGCGGTTGGTTCCCAGGTACAGTGCGCGCACACCGATGGCCACGTTGGAGGTGCCGATCTGGTTTCCGCGCAAGGCATTGTTACCTATGGCCGTGTTGTAAGAGCCGGTCGAATTGGAGTACATCGAAGCGCTGCCCAACGCCGCATTGCCTGTTCCGGACGTTGTGGTGTACAGGGATCGATAACCGACTCCCGTGTTGTTCTGTCCGCTGAGGTTGTTGTACATCGCCCCCGTGCCGTTCGCCGTATTGCCGTAACCGGCCGTGTTGCGATAGAGCGACTGGTAGCCGGTCGCGGTGTTCCAATAGCCATCGGCGTTGTTCCGCAGCGCCTGAAAGCCGAATGCGCTGTTCAGGTTGCCGGTGGTGTTGGCCATCAAAGCCATCTTACCGATGCTGGTGATACCAGATACGGAGTCGTTCGCGAGAAGACCCGCTCGCATGTTCGCCACACGGAGCACGAGCGGTTGGGCGTCGATGGTGCCAAGGAAATTCGTTGCGGAGGTCGTGCCTGCGTTCCCTGTTAGCGACCATCCGCCACCGCCACCCGCTGGTCCTTGCGGTCCCACCAGCGAAACACCTGCCGGCCATGCGCCGCCCGCCTTCGGCCCGAAGAGGAAGTTGGTGGCCGTGTTGATGTAGAAGTCGCCGTTGGCGCCGGTGCCTGCGGCAGGGTTGGTCGTTCCGTTGAGCACGGTGCGGCCATCGACGCCGTTCGTGCCGTTGGCTCCAGGCGCGCCGGTCGCACCGGTGGGGCCGATGAGTGAAGTTCCAGTACCCCACGCACCACCGGTCTTCGGGCCGTAGATCATGTTGGTGGCCGTGTTGATGTAGAAGTCACCGTTGGCACCGATGCCCGCGGCAGGGTTGGTCGTTCCGTTGAGCACGGTCCGGCCATCCGCACCGTTCGTTCCGTTCGTGCCGTTCGATCCAGGCGCGCCGGTTGCACCAGGCGTTCCGGGAGCACCGGTCGCACCCGTGGGACCGATGAGTGAAGTTCCGGTACCCCACGCACCACCGGTCTTCGGACCGTAGATCATGTCGGTGGTGGTGTTGATGTAGAAGTCGCCGTTGGCACCGATGCCGGCCGTGGGGTTCGTGGTGCCGTTAAGCACGGTGCGGCCATCGACGCCGTTCGTGCCGTTGACTCCAGGCGCGCCGGGAGCGCCTGTTGCACCGGTCGCCCCTGTGGCACCCGTGGCTCCCGTCTGCCCGGGTGGGCCTTGTATCCCTTGTATCCCTTGCGGTCCGATCGGACCTTGGATCGAACCGACGTTCTCCCATGTACTCGTGTTATCGCTCCACACGTAGAGGTTGCCGTCCACGAGATACGCGTCGCCCGGATCACCCGAGCCGGGCAATTGGTTCACGTCGGTGACCGAACCCAATATGGTCACACCGGTGCCATCTTGGCCAGCTGGTCCTTGCGGCCCTGTTTGTCCCGTTGCCCCCTGCGCCCCCTGTGCACCCGTGGCGCCTGTGGCCCCGGTGGCCCCAGGAGGACCTTGCTCGCCTTGCGGCCCCGGAGGACCTTGCTCGCCCTGCTCGCCTTGCGGTCCCGGTGTATTGCTTTGCTCCGCGAAGAGCGCGTAGGGTACGCTTAAGAGCTGCGAGGTGCCCATCGGCGTGCCATTCACGCTGGTGCGCACGAAGTAGGGCCCGTTGCTCCAATCGATCGCGCCGAAGCTGCCGGTGACCGGCGTGCCGCCGCCAAGGGCCACGTTGACCAGTCCGAAGCCATTGGTGGTGACGGTGTGGTTCTCGTTGTAGACCACGGTGCCGTTGGCGCTCCCCTGCAGCACAGCCAGGCCGAGCGTTGCATTCGTGTTCGCTTGGATCGCACCGCCTGCGTCGCGGAGCACGGCCTGGTAGTTCAGGCGGTCAGGCGCCTGCGCCCATGCCGAAGCGCAGAGGAAACAGGCGATCAACAGGGAAAGGGACTTCTTCATGGCTTATTGGGTCACGGTGATCTTGAAGGATCGTTGGGTTCGATCGTCGGTGCCGAGCACGCGCAGGTAGTAGCTGCCGCTCGCGTATGCTTCCATGTCTAGTTCGGTAAGGCTGCTGCTGATGCGGCCATCGATCACCTCACGCCCGGCAGCATCGTAAAGGATGAAGCGGTCGGCATCTGTGGCATCGTTCACCGCGATGTGCAGGGTATGGCGCACGGGATTCGGGTAAACGTTGATCGCGACGGGATCATCCGTGACCTCCTCTGCAACAGTGGTGATGTCCGCCCAGGGCTGTTGGAATCCTTGCGTGAGGATGGTGCCCGAGGCGACCGTTTCGATCACCGGTTCGCCAATGGTGTAGCTGATGCGACCCGTGGCGTTGGCATGATCGCCACCACCACCGGCAACCACTTGCTGGCCGACAGCAGCGGGTGCCGATGCAAGGGCGAGGAGGAATAGAAGGTCGCGCATGGTGCTTCGCTTGGTGCAACGAAGTACCCGAGCCGCGCGGGGCGCATCAATACCACTTCAGTAGTACACCATCGTTCACGGCACCACCACCGGCGATGTCGCCTCGGTCACGCGTGAGGCACCGCCATCGGTGTACACGGCCTTCACCGCGTAGGTGTAGCGGCCCTTGCCGGGCAGCCGGATATCCACGAAGCGGTTCGTATCCGAGCCGGCGGAACCCACGGTATGCGCGGGTGCTCCGTCGCGCGATCGATAGATCACATAATGCTTCACGTTGCCGCGTGGGGCCTGCCATTGCACCTGTACCACCTCATCCAACGCGGTGGCGATCACCTGTGAAGCGGCCTCGCGCTGCGTGCGCATGGGCAACCGCACCTCCAGGGGCACCGAACGCGCGGAGCGGTTGCCCGCGCTGTCCACCGCGAAGAGCGCGTAGGTGTAGGCGTGCGCGGCCTGTACGGTATGGTCCGTCCAAGCGCGCGCGGTTTCCTGCACCGACCAGTTGATCAACTCGCGCCAGGTCGTATCGGTATCGCTGCGCCGCAACAGCTGGTGCCGGGCCACATCACTGCTGCTGCTCGGAACGAAGTGAAGCACCACGGCACTATCCGTCACGGCATAGCGCTCGAACACCGGTGCAACGGGCGCTACGACATCGGGCTTGCGCAGGTGAAGCGTAGCGCTCATGGGGCTGTGGTTGAAGCTGCGGTCCACGGCCACCACGCGGTAGAAGATGTCCTTGGTGAGCGTGCGCAAGGGGATGCTGTCGCGGAACACGGTGTCCTGGATGGGCTCGGGGGAGAGGTTGTTGAAGTTGTGGTCGGCGGCGTTGGCGAAGAACACGCGGTAGCCGAGGATGTCGGCCTCCTTCCCCAAGGGCCAAAGCACGGTGACCCACCCCGTGGTGTCGATGTGCCCTTGCAGGTCGATCGGCGCGGCGGGCGCGATGGAATCGGCGAGCGCGCCGTACCCGCTCAACGAGACGGACTCATTGCCTGCGGTGTCGATGGCCACCACGCGATAGTGGTTCTCCTCGATCAGATAGCGTGAGGTATCGGTGAACTGGCGCGTGTTCGGTGGAAGCGGATCGCGATGCAACGGCACGTAGGCCGCATTGGCGTGATAGGTCTTCTCCACGCGGAATCCCTTCAGGTCGGGCGCACCCGCGGGCTGCTCCCAATGCACCACCAGCTTCCCGTTCGCTTCCTTCACACCCCTCATTTCCGGGCTCGGTGGCGCGGTGCGGTCGCGGCCCATCGCGGTGATCACGGTGTTCTCCGAGCTCGTCATCCCGAAGGCGGTGATGCCCAGCACGCGGTAGCGGTAGGGTGTATAGTCCGCCGTGATGGTGGTATCCTTCCAAGTGAAACGCTGCAGCTTGCCGCGGTCGCTGTCCATGGGAACGAAGGGTGTGCTGTTGAGCCGCTGCCATGCGCCGCTGCCCTGCGCACGTTCGATCCAATACGCGCTGAAGTTCAGCCGTGCGGTCTCTGCTTCCCAGTGTATGTCGATGCGCCTTTCCTGCTCGCTCGCGCTGATCACCGGACCTGCAGGCACGGCGTCGGATCCACGCGATCGATCCACGGCCACCAACGCGGTGTCGGCATGCTCGGGGTCGAGGCTGATCACACGATAGAGGTAATGCGCGGATGCGCTTAAGCTCCGATCCACCCAGCGGTAACCGAGCGCGTTCGCCACGGACAGGTCGATGTCCGCATAAAGCGCGCACAGCGACCACCGCAATTTGCTCTGATCCGCCGCATCCATCTGGCCGCGCAGGTCGCCGTTGCCTGGCCTGATCTCCGCGCCATACAAGGCCTGCGCGACCACCGGCGCGTACGGGTTGTCGTTCATGCGCTGCCTCAACAGCTCCAGGCTCATCGGCTTCAGCGTGTCGGTGCCCAGGGGTATCGCGGCGCGCTCGTTCGTGCTCACATCCACACGCTCGATGCGACAGCCGTAACGATTGAAGCGTTCCCATGCCTGCACGGACGAAGGCGCCCATCGCAGCACCACGCTATCGGCGCTGTTGAATGCGGCGACCTGCACGCTCTGCGCGCGCAGCGTAAAGGCGTTGAGCAGGAGGAACAGCAGGGTAAGGCGGCGCATGGCTCAGGGTGCGGTTTGAATGCCGCCGGTGCTGATGGGGCTGACGGCGGGCGCATTGGTAGGTGGCAATGGGCCAAGGGTGTAGGTGTAGGTGGCGTTGCCGGAGCTCAGGGGTGGACGAGTTTCGCCCGGGTCCACGAAGGGTTGGCAGGTGGGCGGCGGAATGAACAGGAACTTCACGCCGTAGTTGCCACGGTACGGACGCTTATACCCGGAGGCTTGGTAGCGGAGCACCACGGCACGCAACGGATCGGTCATACCACCCATGAGTTCGCCCTGTGAGTCGTAGTAGGGGTTCAATGGACCACATCGCGCGATCACATCCGCCGTGATCGTGGCCAGTCGCGCATGGTCGTCGCGGACGTAGAAGGATGTGCGGACATCGAGGCCCACGTCCACAGGTGTTGCGCCGGGCTCGCCCATCGCATTCGCGCCCACGGCACCTCCGCTTACGCCGATGGCCGGGGGCGGGGCGACCTCCTCTGCCGTCAAGGTCCCCATGACCGGAGCACCGGCACGCCAGATGACGGTTCGATACGGTGGGATACCAACAGGGTCGGGAGTATCCGATACGATCACACCGAAACGGCCATTGACCACCGACCGTACCAGGTCGATAGGGCTGCAGTTGCGTGCTTTGATCTCGGCGTAGTAGTCGTAGAGCACGGGCTTGTTCCACTGGTTGCTCCAGGTATCGGTGCGCGCATCCTCCAGATAGATCAGAGGGCTCAGGTCCACGCTGGGGATCGTTGGATGCTGGTAGCCGTTCACATCGAAGACATCGAAGCGTTCGCCCAGGAAGTTCGGCCGCAGCGTTTCGCGAGGTGGCGTGGCGCCATCGCTCAAAAGGAAGGTCGCGTTGCTCGTCAGTGCGGCCACCTTGGCTCCGATGGTGTTGTACGCCGATGTGCGGAAGTGGTAGGTGAAGAGCAGCTTCTCGTTCCCGCGCACCGCATATTCCACGAGTTTGCGCTGCCGCAGGTTGGCGAGACCGCCGTTGTAGGAGGTGCTGCTCACGTTGGTCGCGCTCATGGCGTAGGTGATGTTCGCCATGATGTCGCCGGCGATGCCCGGGAAGCCGTTGTTGTTCGGCGGCAGGCTGTCGCGCCGGATCAACTGCGCGGTGTGGATCTTGCTGTTCGCCAACGGTGGCAGGTCGAAATAGATGACCGTTTTGCCCAGGTGCTGAACGGTTGCTGCACACGTGATGGATCCTCCTCCGGTGCGCGGCGTCAGGATCATCTTGTAGATCCGGATCCGTCCTTCAGGCGCCGGACCGAAGAGGGCTTGCTGGTTGGAGATGTTGGCCTTGCATTGGATCACGGCTTTTCGGCATTCGTCCTGCAGCACGTAGCGCTGCCCGATGAAGGGATAGGTGTATTCGAGGTCCTGTTCGCGCAGTTGGGTCAGGCCTTGTCCTGTCTTGAAGGTCACGGTGGTGTCCCAGAGCGCCGGCTGGCCTTGGTTCAGCGCGGTGGCCCAAGTGCCGTTGTCACGCTGCTCCTCGGCACGCATGCGCACCGTCAGGGTGTAGGTGGTATAGGGGTCCAGGTACATGCCCGGGATCAGCAGCACCTGTCTCTTGTCCGAGGCCACTTCCACCGTTCCGCTCAATTCAGTTCCTCCCTTCTTCAGTTGGAAGGCATCGAGTTTCAACCGGAAGGTGCGCCAGTATGCTGAACCATTGGCGCGGTAGTCCTTCAGGTCGAAGGGCGTATCCAGCTTCATGGTGAGCGCGAGCTCGCCGTTCATGCCCACATCCACGGCCGGTGTGCCGGAGATGATGCCATCCATGTGGTGCGGCGTGATGTCGCTGATGGGATCGAGCCCCGCCAAGGCTCCTGCGCCGTAGGCATCGCAGGGTGTGCCCGCCTCGAATGGGAAGTTGAAGGTGCCGTCGATCAGTCCGTTCAGGATGCTGTAGCTACCGCCCACCTGACCTCTCACATAAGTGGGATCCGCGAATCCGCCTTGGAGCACCGCCGCCGCCGCAAGCTTCATGATCTCGAAGTCGCCTTCCGCGAACCAGACATCCACATGCAGGCTCACGCTTCCGCCGAGGTAGGCATACACCTGCCCGGTGGCGTAGAAGCCAGCGATGCCGGGATCGGGGTTGTCGCCACAGGGCATGTCGCTGCTGGAGACGAAGGCCATGTCAAGTCCGAGGCCGGCCATGAGGTGCATGCGCAGCAGGTAGAAGTCGAAGTGCTGGTCGAGGGCCGCGCGCGCTCCGAAGGCGACGCCGTTCGCGGTGGACACGCCGCTGGGCCAGCTGAAGTCGCCGCCGTTCATGAGGGCGAGCACCGCGGCGGAATCGGGCGGCAATGGATCAGGCAGGTCCTTGCCCACCATGAAGTAGCTGGTGGTGCTGAACAGGCCGCGGAAGTCGAGCCCGATGGGGGTCTGTGGCGTGCCCACGAAGAAGTGCCACGTATCCGGCGTGATCAGGATCTCCGCGCCTCCGGCCAGGTCGTTCGCGCCGGTGCCGGTGACCAGTCCGCTGCCAATGGTGACGAACACCTGGAAGTTGGCCTGGAACACGTCGTTCGGGAAGTCGTAGGCGATGTGCGCGGTGCCGCGGATCGGCACGTAGTCGCGTTCGTTGCGCTCGCTCATCAGGTACACGTTGCCATCGAGGAAGGCGGTGCTCACGCCGCCGGTGGCGCTGAAGCTCATGCCGGCGGTGAGGTCGCCGTTGTACGCACGGCCGCTGGCGCCATCGCCGAAGATCACGGTGGCCTTGAAGCCGAAGGCCTCGTTCGCGTCCGGCACGTACACCACGCGGCTCAGCGTTAGGCCCGGCGTATAGCTGTCATCATCCTGGTTGGCGATGGTCGCCTCGGTCACCTGCTGCGCGCTGGGCATGGCGCCGGTGCGTCGCATGTGGTACCACGCGCCGCCGCCGAAGCCGTACACGTTGAAGGGCTGCCCCGGCGAGAAGCCTTCCTCCTTCGCGATCATCGCATCGGCGAACCAGTAGCGGGTGTTGTTCACGGTGCCGAACTGCGCCGCCGCCGCCACTTCCAATGCGCCCTTGAGGAACCACGCCCGCACCGCGCCGTTGATGCCATTGCCATAGGTGGGGTCATCGTGGTACCAGCGCAACCCGCCGATGATCTTCACGGCACCGGTCTCACCGGTCACGCCGATGGAATCGAGTTCCACGCTGTGGTGCCCCCATTGGTGGATGGCGGTGGTGTTGAGCTGCCCGAGCACCGCGATCCGCGTGGTGGCCACGAAGATGTTGGTCTGCCCGCTCAGGTCCAGGTTGATGTCGAATCCGATGCCGGCCATGAGCCCTCCTTCGGAGTTGCGCCGTTCGGTGGTCACGCGTGTGATGCTCACCGGGAAACCGCCGCTGCTGCTATTGCCCGTGTCATCCTCCTCATCCAACGGCTCTGCGCTCGATGCCCCGATGTACTTCTGAGGGCTGGCCAGTGAGAACACGCCGCTCTCATCGATGTTGGTGTAGGGGTCCTCGGTGCTGAAGGTGAGGTGCTGGAAGGCGATGTCGCGGAAGGTCACCTTGAGCGCGCTGGGCATGTCGATGTCGATGCTGAGCTCGCCGTTCAGGTCGGCCACGGCACTGTTGCCGGTGAGGGCATCGCCGAGCACCGCGCGCACGGTGCTGGTCTCGAGAAGCGCGATGCTGCCGATGTACATGGGCACGTTGAGCGTGCCATCGGGGTGCAGCAGGAACTCCATGCGCGTATCGTGCGTGGTGGCGTTGTGCTGGATCATGCCGCTGTAGAGCAGCAGCGTGTCCGAAAAGGGCAGGTGCATGCGCCCGTTGAAGCCGCCCTGGCTGAAGGTGTTGAGCACGATGTCCATCTGCAGCGTGTCCAGCGAGAAGCCCCAGCCGTCGAGCGATCCCTCGTCGGTATCGAGGATATTGGCCACTTTGAACTTCGCTGATACGCCTTCACCGAAGCCGTAGATGAAGTCATCGACCTGCGCGGTGATGCGGCCGCTTCCCTCGAAACGTTGGATGGCGTTGGGCATGCGCAGCATCGCGCGTTTCACGTACACGCCGGTCCACTCCGTATCCAGGTTCCCGGAATCATCGAAGTGTTCGCTCTGGATGAAATGTTCAGCGGGCATATCCATGTTCGGCGGATTCACGTAGCTGGCCAGGTCGATCCAGGCTTCCTGCACATCGAATCCCCAGTCCTTGGCGTGGTTCAGGTGGAAGGCGGTGTTGAGGTCGAGGCGACCCATGAGCCCGCCGCGGCCGGTGCGCACACGCAGAGCGCCGATCACCTTCCTTGGTCCTTCTTCGCCGTTCGCCAGGTCCTCGCGCAACTTCTCGCGGCTGAAGCGGTATTCCGCATCGAAGGTGACCGCGCGGAAGCCGTGGCAATCCCAGGCCACGAAGGTGCCGCTGTCCTGCACGGTCGTGAAGCCGCCCTCGAAGCGAGCGCCGCGGAACTTCATGGTGTCCTCACCGATGCCCACGTCGAGGTCGCTGAGCAGGTAGAGCGTGGCTTCTTCGCTGAGGTCACCGAAGCCGCCGGGATGGAAGGGCATGGCCATGTTGCCCAGGCTCAAGGTGGTGCCCAGTTCATGAACGGGCATGGCAAGACCTGCGTTCATGCGTGCGATGGTGTCGGTGAACTGCATGCCCAGGATACCGACCACCACGCGCCCGATGCCTGGCACATCCTTGTCCACACCGATCGGTAGTCCCATGGGCGTGGCGCCGCTGAATTGGCTCACCAGCCGCCCGGCGGTGTTCAGGTAGTCATCGATCGCCTGCGCCGCCTCCGGGCTGAAGCCCGCTGCAAGGGAGGTGCCCGTGGCCCATGCGGGTGGGATCACCCCTTCGTTGTCGTAGGAGGCCACCACCTCGCCATCGTACAAGCGCTTCTGCGCATTGATGAAGGCACTGTTGAAGCGCACGCGCAGCTTGGCATCCATCACTGGCACATCCATCAACCCATCGCCGCTGGCGAGCATGCCGCTGTATGTGATGGAGACCACCTTCATCTTGAAGAGGCCGACCTGCACGGTATCACCAGGCAGCACGCTGTTCACCGCTACGCGTTGGGCCTGCGGCGTAGGCGCGCGACGACTTTCCGCCAGGCAGTCCGCCGGTGGGATCTCTTCTTCCACCACGGGGTCTTCGTTGCCATTCGTCCCGATTCCTTCGCCGATGGTGAATCGATAGGTCGGACTTGCACGGTAGTGTTCGCCGAACTCGTTGTTCGGATCAGTGAGCCACACCACGCGCCAGTAGTAGGTGCCGTCCGCTTCCGGGGTGAAGGAGAACTCCACGTCCTTGTACAGCTCGGCGAGCATGCAGGCCTCAGTGCAGATGGTATCCAGCAGGTACAACAACTGACCCACCCGTTCGCTCGTGCTGGCCTCGCGAATGGCGAAATCGGCGGTCTTCGAAACGTCGAGGCGCCAGCGCTGGTAGATATGGCCATCGGTCTGCGTGCTCTGCCCGTCCACGTTCTGGATGATCCGGAACGGCGGCAGTAGGCGCTGGGGAGCCTCGGCCGTCTTGAAGCGCAAGGGCACCGCCGCATAGCCCGCCGTGGTCGGATCGCCGCCGTTCCGCGGCAGCTCGGCTTCATCCGGCGGACTGATCATCCGAGGTACGCCCATGCCGCTGGCGAAACCGCCGCCGATCTGCCCAACGATGGGATCGCCGTTGTTCGGGCTCAGCGATATCTCGGCGGTCAGCTCATGCTCCTCGCCGGAGTCGAAGCGCATCACACCCGGATCGCCGGGCCGCTTGTAGATGTTGATGTGGCGCGCCTGGTCCTCGGTCACGGGCTTATTGAGCACCGCGTGTTGCGAGGCTTGCGGACCGCTGGCCCAGATAAGTTCGCGCTCGTAGGTCTCCTGCTCACCGCCCACGCGGAAGAGCGTGAGCGAGCTGTTGAATTGCGTGATGTCGCCCCGGTACGGATCGAAGCGTGCGACGATCGGCAGGAAGTCCCACGGCAACGTATCGTTCACCACGGGATAGGCTAGGGTGAAGGCTCCTTCACCGCTCCACACGAAGGTGCACGGCTCGCTCCATCCATCGTTCTGGAAGACGTGCTGACCGTTCGCATCCACGGCGCGCACATACCACGCATAACGCCTTCCGTTCAGCAAGGCGGGCATCAATTGTGTGTAGAGCAACTGCGGTACCATCAGGTCATCCTCCCACACCGGGTCGTTCGAGGTCTGCAAGGCGGATAGCGGATCGATGGCATCCTCCTCCGACAGGAGCACCAGCTTGAAGTGGTATTGCATGAGCGCGCCGATCGGCTGTCCGGAGGGCAGGATCCAGTTGAAGAGCAGCGACTGTGGCTGGGTGCCGCTCACGCTCGAACCGCAAGCGGGGTTGAGCAGTTGCGGTGAAGGCGGATACACGACCGTGAAGGTGTTTGAGCAACCGGCATCCGGCGCGCTCAGGGGCGTGTTGGTCTGGTAGTCGAATGCCTGCAGGCACAGCCGGTATTCGCCTTCGGGCAATAAGCCGAGGCGGATGTCATCCTCGGTGATCCCCTGGTATTGCACCTGCCCGCCGCCACTGCTCACGAAAGGCTCCAGATCGCTTCCGTTGAACGAGGAGAAGCCTACCGGAATGAAGAGCGGTGGCGCGTTCCACGCCTGTGCGCCATCGATGCTCACCATGATGCTGCCATCATCATTGGAGAGGGAGCCCGCGAAATAGATGTCATGCGACACCGCGCCCAGGAAGTCGTTGTGCACCAGCACGGATACCTGCGCCGGGTTCTGGAAGTATTGCACATAGCTCGCCGTGTACGGTGGGTTCACGGAGGTGGAGAGCACGAGCGGATACTGCTGCGCAAGCGCGGGCACGGCGATCATGAGCGCGGCTGCGAGCAGGAGGTGGCGTGCGATGCGGTACATGGTCTAGGACTTGGGTTGGAACACGAACACGTAGCCGGCGAGGATGCGCACCTCGGTGAACTCGCGCGAGGCCACGAACGTGGTGCTGTTGAACAGGGCGTTGGCGGTGAGCTGCAGGCGATGCATGGGATTCAGGCGGTACTGCCACGAGGTGCCTGCGTTCACGGTATTGCCGGCGCTGCGCCCATCCTGCAGGGCGGCATTCCAGGCGGCGTTCACCGAGGCGCTCAGCTTCTGCCGGGCCATGGTGCGGGCCAGGCCGATGGATGGACCCACGAGCAGGTAGCTGCCGCTGATCGACGTGTTGCGGCTCATGTTCATGCCGCCGCTCACGCTCAGGTTGTCGGCGTGGCGCATGCGGCTCACGAACAGGTTGCCGTGCACCACCTGGTTCTCGGCGGCGGCATAGGTGCCGTACGGGTTGAGGTCCTCCAGCTGCTGCAGTCCTCCGGTGAGCGTGAGGGTGAAGGTGCGGTGCGTGTTGGTGCGGATGAAGCGCTGGGCGAGCGTGACACTGCGGTTCGTCTGCGCCACGCGGAAGGTGTCGCTGAGCACCTGCAGTCCTGCCTGCTGCGCGATGCCGTAGTTGCTGAAGTTGAGATCCGCGCCATAGCTGCGCGACGGGTTCCAGGACACCGCGGCCGATCCGATGCGACGAATGCTGGTGGCCAGCTTACGACCGCTGAGGTTGTCCTGCTGCTGGCCGTAACTGCCGCTCAGGCGCACCTTGTTCTTCCACAAACGGATGCTCGGTGCGATGGTGATGGCGCGTAGATCAGCGGCCTGGTAGTAGGCGCCCAGCGTGCGGTAGTCGGGATCCACCTGCTTCACCTCACCGCGCAGGCTGAAGATGCGGTAGGCATAGGTGAGCGATGTATTGCCCGCGAACACCAGGCGTGATCCGAGGCGCGGTCGGAAGTAGCTCCGCGCGAATTCCGGCACGTCGGAGGCGCTGAGCTCCACCGCGCGCACATCCTCGTTCATGGCGCTCGCCCCCAGATCGAACTGCCAGGTGAGCCGTTTGCCCAGCGCCATGCGCGAACTGATGCCCAATGCCACGTTCTCCTTCGGCGCGTTCTCGAGCCCGCCTCCCACCACCGAGGGGATCGACGTGGTGTCATCCGCCGCGCGGAAGACCATCACATCGAAGTAACTGCGGCGATTGCCCACACCCACCTTCACGCCATAGCCGGTGCGCTCGTACGCGGGCCGCGGCGCGATGGTCGCGAGCGTGTCCTGTGCCACCGGCTTGTTGAAGCGGCCATAGAACGCCGCGAAGCGGAAGCCTTTGGGTTCAAGTTCCACGCCTGCGCCGAAGAATTGCAGGCCGGCCATGGTATACGGGTTGAAGCGGATGCTGCGGTAGCCCAGGTGCAGTTTCGCCCACTTGTAATAAGGGCTCATGCCGTACCGGTTGAAGGGCTGCGTCCACGAGCGCTGCTGCGAGCCGATGTTGAAGCTGGCCGGCACCTGCCAGCCATAGATGCTCAGCGTGATGGAGCCGGTGCTGTTCCACCAGAAGGGCTCGTTGCGGGCCGCGCCATCGCCGCTGTAGAAGTAGGGACCACCCAGCAACGAGAGGCTGCCGTTCACGCGGAAGGGCTTCTCCTTGCCGATGGCGCCGAGATCCTGTGCCTGCGCACCGAAGGTGAGCGCGGTGAAGGCGAGGAGCAGTGCGATGATGCGGAAGCTGGGCATGGCCGGTGCAGGCGTGTGGCACACGACCAAAAGTCCAAGGCCCGCTGTGCCCGGGCAATACCACGTGAGTAGTACGGGAGGTAACTACCGCCCTGGATACACCTTGCGCACCGCCTCGTGGCGGCTGCTCACCTGCAGCTTCTCGTAGATGTTGCGTACGTGCTTGCGCACGGTCTCGGTGCTGATCCCGGCCTTCGCCGCGATCTCCTTGTACATGAGCCCGTTGGCCAGCTGGTCCAGCACGCTCTTCTCACGATCGGTGAGCAAGTGGTCCTGGATGTCGCGCTTGGCCTGTTGTTGGAAACTGGCCACCACCAGCCGGGCGATGGCCGGGCTCATGGGCGAACCGCCGGCGTGGATATCGTGCACGGCGGCGATGATCGCCTCCGGTTCGGCGTTCTTCAGCAGGTAGCCGGTGGCGCCCGCGCACAGCGCTTCATGGATGTAGGCCGGGCTCTCGAACACGGTGCTCATGAGGTATTGCACGGCAGGATGCCTGGGCTTGGCAGCGCGCACGCATTCGATCCCGTTCATGCCGGGCAGGCCGATGTCCATGAGCACGACATCGGGAACGATGCGGTCCAGTTCCGCGAGGAAGGTATCGGCGTCGGGGTAGCTGCCCACCACCTGTAGTTGCTCGGCACGCATGAGCATGCTGCGCAGCAATTGCCGGATCTCACCGTCATCCTCCACGACAGCCACCCGGATGGGCTTGATGGACATGCCACCAAGGTAGCCGTTGCTCCCTAAACGAGGGGTCCTTCAAGCTTGATGGAGCAACCCTGACCGGGAGTGGAGGTCACCTCGAGCGCTGCTCCCAATGCACGGGCGCGATCCTGCATGTTCCGAAGGCCGTTGCCCGATCGTGTTCCGGTCAGCGGGTCGAATCCATTGCCGTCATCCTGGACGAGAAGGGAGAAACGTCCATCGCCGGCATCCAGATGCACATCGATCCGTCGGGCGCCGGCGTGTTTCAACGCGTTGTTGATCGCCTCCTTCATCACCTTCACGATGTGATGCTTGGTGCTGGGGGAGACCGGGTGCTCCGGTCCCCGGTGCTCGAAGGTCAAGGAATGCCGTTTCCCGTCGTCGTCGTCCAACAAACGATGGGCGACATGGCCGGCTTGATGGATGAGCTCGGCGCTGGTATCGTGCTCCGGGTCAACGCTCCAGATGATGTCGCTGAGCGAGGCGCTCACTTCACGGCTGTGCACGGTGATGCGCTCAAGTGTTTCGTGCAGTCCATCAGCGTGTTGGTCGGCTCTGCGCTTCGCCTCGTTGCTCAACATGGCGATCTTCGTGAGGCCACTGCCGATATCGTCATGGATGTCCCGTGCGATGCGGGTTCGCACCTGTTCGTTCTCACGCTGCCGTTCGCTCTCGAGCAGCCTTTCCTGTGCACTGATGATGCGCCGATGGACCTGCTCGCGATAGCGCGCTCTGTTCCACAATGCCAGCAAGGCGAGCAAGGCCGCACCGCCGGCACCGATGATCACATAACGCCGCAACCGTTCGCGGCCCAACTCGGCCTGGTGTTCGAGCCGGGCGTGCAGCAGGCTTTGCACATGGCCAAGGCTGTCAAGGGAGCGCTGTTCCCTGTAACGCAACAGGACCACTTCCGCGCGGCCGTCCATCTTGTAGACGCTGTCTGTCAATTCGGCCCACAGCTGGGTGTAGCGCAGGGCGTCGGCGTTGCGTCCCTGTGCCACATAGAGGTCCTTCAGACGGCTCGCAGCCCCCAGCATCGAACCTTCGTCGCCCAGTTCACGGGCCACGCCCAGCGTACCGTTCTGTCTGGCCAGTTCCAGGCCGGCGAGCCAGTTGCGTTCGGCCGTTTTCGCGTCCTGCTCCAGCAATGCGCCGTCTCCGAGCAGCATCATGCACGTGCATGCGGCCACACGATCGCCCATGCGTTCCGCGAGATCGATGCACTCCTGTGCCAGCTTCTTTCCTTCGTTGGTGCGCTGCTGGGCATAGAGCAACCGGATGAGCGGGGTGAGCGCGGGGAGGCGGTCCCAAGGATTGTCCGAACGTGCCGCGACCTCCAGGGCCTGCCTCAACGATCCTTCCTCCGCTTCGTGAGAACCCATCATTTCAAGTAGCCGTGCGCGCTCCACCAGCACCAGCGCGCTATCCCCGGGAGCACTGGCGCCGCAGGAGTCCAGGTAGGCGGAAGCGGCGATGCGATCCCCGCGATCCCCGGCGATCCGTGCCAGATGCACGAGTGCCTGGTTCACGAGGCGCGTTCGACCCAACCTTCGGCCGATGCGCAGCTCTTGCTGGAAATGACGTTGCGCCTCCTCCGGATCACCGGCTACCTGCAGGACCAGGCCCATCGCGTCGTGGCATTCGCCGATCGCGTTCAGGTGATCATCCTGCGCGAAGTAGGTGATCGCCTGTTCCAACGAGGAGAGGGCCAGCGGGATGTTGCGCTCGAACTTGGCGCGATACCCGATGAAGAAGAGGTACGCGCCGCGTGCATGCCGGGCTCTTGCGCGCACGGCCGCGGAGGGATCGCGCAGCAGATGGTCGCTGAGGGAGTCGAGCCGCAGCAGGTAGGGGATCGCATTGGTGGAAGTGGTCCAGGACTCGGCAGCCATGATGAGCATGGCGAGCTGGTTCGTATCGCGGATGGCGGGATCGAGCAGGGGCAGGATCGAATCGAGGCGCTGCGGGTTCTCCTGGGTCCGCGCGCTATCAGGGACGAGCACAGCGGCGCCGAGCACGACCGATAGACGGACCAGAAAGAGAAGACCGATGCCGGCCTTGTTGCCCATGGGGCGAAATTCCCTTCGCGATAACGGCGATGGAATACCACTTGCGTAGTACGTCCTCAGGCCAACCGGCCGGTGAGGATGAGCCTTGTCCCCGGCGATCCGTTCGAAGCAAGGGTCATGTCCGCGTGCGCGCGCTCGGCCCGTAGGCGCATGTTCCGCAGTCCATTGCCGCCAGGGGCCAACGCTGGATCGAAGCCCTTTCCATCATCGGCCACTTCCAGCTTGTAGCGCCCGTCCTCCACGCGGAACGATACTTCGATGCGCTGCGCCTGTGCATGCTTCAGCGCGTTGTTGATCGCTTCCTTCAGGATCATGAGCAGGTCGCGCTTGGTGGCCGGGCCCACGGCGATGTCGGCCCCGCGGTGCTCCACATCGATCGTGTGCTGCACCGGGCTGTTGTCCAGCAGGCGATGGGCGATGGTGCGGGCCTGCTCCACGAGCGCCGTGCTGCTGTCGGTGCTGGCATCGGTGGCATGCACCACATCGTGCAAGGCACCGTGCGCACTGCGCGAGAGTTCGGCGATACGTGTCAGGGTCTCTGAAAGGGTGCCCTGTTCCGATGGGACCTGCCGCCGGGCCTCGGCGCTCAACAGGCTGATCTTGGTGAGCTCGCCGCCCATCTCATCGTGCAGGTCGCGTGCGATACGCGTGCGCACGGCTTCGTTCTCGCGCTGCTTCTCGGCGGCCACCAATTGCGCTTGGGCATTGACGATCTCATCGTTCTTCTGGCGTATGCGTGCTGCGTTCCGGCGCGCCGTGAACAGCAGGACCAATAGCAGCAGGGCGATGATCGAAGTGCCGACGGCCACGATGACCGAGTTGCGCTTGCGCTGCTGCTCCATGGCCAAGGCGGCATCGGCGATGCGTTGCTGTTCCTCGTGTTCGAATGCGAGCCGTTGCTCGGTCACGGCCTGCACCTTTGCCAGATCCAGGTCGTTCACCATGGCATCGTAACCGGATCGCATGGCGGTCATTGCGGCGGGCATATCATGGGATCCCGCCAGTGCCAGGGCCTTCACGTGAAGGATCTCGGCCAGGTCCGATGGATTGCCATCAGCAAGCTCCTCGGCCAGGGCCAGCTCCACCAAAGCGTCGGAGAATTCCTTCCGGATCGTGTGGTCCCTTCCAAGCATGCCGTGGTACCGGACCTGGGCAGGCGGACTCATGGTATGCGCGTAGGGGGCAGCGAGAGCCAGGTAGTGATGCACAGAGTCGTGCCTGCCGATGTTGTTGTACAAGCCGGCGATGTTCAGCAGTGAAGCTGCGATCTGGGAGCGGCTGTCGATCCGCAGGAAGAGCCGATGAGCGTTCTTGAAATGGTACAAGGCGCTATCGGTAACACCGCTGTTCGTATAGATGCCGCCAATGCTCATGATCGCGACGCCCAGATCGCTGAGCTGGCCGGTACTTTCCAGCAAGGGCATCGCCTGGCGGGTGTAGGCCAGTGCCTGGGTGGTATCGTTCATTTCCCGGAAGCAGGCTCCCATGTACATGAGGCTTCTTCCGAGTTCGAGGCTGTCGTTCGCGACCTGTGCGTGCCGGTTCGCCAGCTGCATGTAGCGGAGGCTCTCGTCGTACAGGCTGTCGAAGTACTTGAGGCGGCCCATGTGCCGGTTCGCCACGGCCAACATGCCGTGGATGCGTTGTTGCTCCGGGAATGAGCGCTCCAAACGGCTCAAGAGCGCCTCAGCCCGGGCGGCTTGAGCGAAGGCGCTGTCCATCATTCCCGCTTTGCTCAGCTTGGCGGCGAGTCGCAGGTGTTGCGAGGCGAGCGAGGTGTCCGCCAGGGTGTTGGTGGCCTTGGCGCTGTTCAGGAGCGCGTACAGGCTGTCGATGGCCGCTGTCTGGGCGATCACCTTCACCTGCATGGCCAGCGCCAGCGCCATGAAGAACACGTAGTGCAAGAGAGCGTTCGGGACCTCCGGCGTGCGAACGGCGTGCGAGCGGGTGTTCATCGGGGCGTGCATGTTCATGGGTGAAGGTGCGGGCTCGATGGGCTCATTGGAATACCACGTTCGTAGTAGGCATCGCGCTGAGCGTACCGGTAACATGGGCCGCGGATCCCAGGCCTGGCCCCCTGCTGAACCGGATATCCGCACCGAGCACGATCGCACGGTCGCGCATGTTCCGCAGTCCATTGCCGCCATGGGCCAACGTTGGATCGAAGCCCTTTCCATCATCGGCCACTTCCAGCTGATAATGCCCGTCCTCCACGCGGAACGATACTTCGATGCGCTGCGCCTGTGCATGCTTCAGCGCGTTGTTGATCGCTTCCTTCAGGATCATGAGCAGGTCGCGCTTGGTGGCCGGGCCCACGGCGACGTCGGCCCCGCTATGCTCCACATCGATCGTGTGCTGCACCGGGCTGTTGTCCAGCAGGCGATGGGCGATGGTGCGGGCCTGCTCCACGAGCGCCGTGCTGCTGTCGGTGCTGGCATCGGTGGCATGCACCACATCGTGCAAGGCACCGTGCGCACTGCGCGAGAGTTCGGCGATACGTGTCAGGGTCTCTGAAAGGGTGCCCTGTCCCGATGGGACCTGCCGCCCGGCCTCGGCGCTCAACAGGCTGATCTTGGTGAGCTCGCCGCCCATCTCATCGTGCAGGTCGCGTGCGATACGCGTGCGCACGGCTTCGTTCTCGCGCTGCTTCTCCGCTTCCACCACACGCCCTTGCGCCTCGCGGATGAGCTGATTGGTGCGTTGTGCATGGCGCAGCCGCCACCAGATACCCGCCGACACAAGCCCCGCGATGAGCACCGCGGCCATGAGCCAGGTACGTCGTTCCTGTTCCATGGCGAGCCCTGCGGCATGGGCCAGGTTCAGCTCATTGGTCTCTGCTTGGTGTTTCAGGCTGTCGCTCAGGATGCGTCGCTCCTGGTCATAAGCGAACTGGTTGCGTAGTGCTTCGCGCTGGTTCTCCTCGCGCATCAGGCTGTCGTTGAGCATCACATAGCGCTCATGCTGCGTGAGCGCTTCGCGGCTGTTGCCCATGGCTCGATACGCTTCATAGAGCAGCTGTGCGGCATCCCGTTCCAGGGAGATGTCCTCGGCATCGCGGGCTACTTGGTCGGCCTGCCGCGCCGGCTCCAAGGCAGCGCTGGTCCTGCCCATGGAGAGCAGGCAGCTGCCTTCGCCGACCAGCGCGGTGGCGTGGCCGAAGGCGAGCTCATGCTCCGCGGCGATGGTCCTCGCCTGGCGATAGAGCGGAAGCGCGGTGGCCACATCGTGCTTTTCGCGCAGCAGGTCGGCCATCTTGTTCAAGGCCATGACGATGCCGCGCTGGTCGCCCAGTTGCTCGTTCATCGCGAGCGCCTTCCTATACAGCTCCATGGCACGGTCATGATCCCCGAGCTCGGCATGGCAGGTACCGAGCTCCGCCAGTACTTGGGCTTGTTGATCCTTGTCGCCCAAGCGTTCGGCAAGCTGCAGGGCATCGGTGAATCGGGGGATGGCCGCGGCATAGTCGCCCTGCAGGAAGTGCACGGATCCCAGGTTGCTCAGGCCCGTGGCGATGGCCCTGTCGTTCCCGATGGCGTGGACGAGCACCAAGCTCTCTTTGTAGAACTGGGCGGCCCGGGCATGATCCCCACGCACCATGTGCACCCTTCCGATGGCATTGATGTCGTTGGCCATGGCAAGGGTGTCGTGCCGCTCGGTGTGCACGCGGAGCGCCTTCTCGTAAAGCGCGAGCGCTTCCTTATGCTCTCCCAGAAAGGAGTGCATGCTGCCCATGTTGCCGATCACGTCGGCCATGCTTCCGACATCGCCGCGCGCTTCATGCATGGGCAGCGAGATGGCGTAGATCGAAAGGGCCTTCCGCATATCGCCCTTCACGTACCAGGCCGCGGCCTGCAGGTCGTAGGCGAGCGCATCGAACTTGGCCGAACGCTTTTCCCGGGCGGTGGCTTGCAGCTCTTCTGCCAGCAACAGCGCGCTATCGGGGTCGGAGAACAGGTAGCCGTCCCAGACCAGGTCGTAGCAGGCCAGGAACCGCGTGGTATCGGGCAGGCTGGTGTTGGTCCAGACATGGCGCAAGCTGTCCAGGTCCTGTGCCGTACAGGATGCGGACGCCAGCACGGAAAGGAATAGGAGGATGGTGCGGCTCATCGAGCATGGTGGAATGGTGCCAAAGGAAAGGTAGATCCAATACCCATTTCGAAGGGGGTCTGGGCGGTCGATGGGGCTTGATGAGTGTAGAGAGGCTATCTCAAACACACCCTTCGGACTCCGCGAGGGTCCTTAGCGACCATGCTTCGTTGTGGAAAGCCTCACAGAGCTTCCGGCTATGCTCGGTTTCCACGCCTCGCCTGCTCGCAAAGTACCTCTCGCTCGCTTCCAAAAGCATTTTTGAGACAGCCTCTAGCGACCATGCTTCGTTGTGGAAAGCCTCACAGAGCTTCCGGCTATGCTCGGTTTCCACGCCTCGCCTGATCGCAAAGGACCACTCGCTCACTTCCAAAAGCACTTTTGAGACAGCCTCCAGAATGGAGGGAACAACTAAGTCATGGGTTACGGGCGCCCATGGTCAAGAATGTGTTCCACCACCCATCCCCACCCCGCTACCGCTCATCACATAGGAAACATTCTTTGGGTCAGAATGTTTCCAAACTGACGATCGTCATCTAGTTTTGCGCCCCCAATGAGTGACGCGCTACCTGTCCTGGACCCCACCGAGCCCCAGCAAACGCTGGATGAGCGGGGTTTGCGCATCGTGGAGGACGCGGCCCGGATCTTCTGGACCAACGGGATCCGCAGCGTGACGATGGACGATGTGGCCCGGGAACTGGGCATCAGCAAGAAGACCTTGTACCTGTATGTGAAGGACAAGAACGACCTGGTGACCAAGGTCTTCACACATACGAGCTGCCGCTTCCACGAGCACATCGGCGCCATCCAACAGCAGGGGCACAATGCCATCGACGAGATGTACGCCATTGCGCAGTTCATCGCCGCCGAAACGAGCAAGGTGCACCCGAGCCTCTACTTCGACCTGGCCAAGTACCACCCGCAGGCCTGCCGCATCATGGACGAAGGCAAGCAGGTGAGGGTGGTGGCCATGGTGGCCGCCAACATGGAGAAGGGTATCCGCGAAGGGCTCTACCGTGAGAACATCAACGTGTCCCTGATCGCCAAGCTGTACGTGGTTCGGTTCGATCAGGCCATGAGCGCCGAGCTGGGGCGGCTGACCGAGCGCCTGAGCATGGCGGAGATCAACTGGGAGCTGTTCCGCTACCACATCCGCGGCATCGCCAGCAAGAAGGGCATGGAATACCTCGAGAAGAAAGTGACGAAAGACCAGAACGCATGAGAAGCATCACCACCACATGGGCTTTCCTCCTCCTCGTTGCGGCAAGCGCGCAGGGGCCGGTGCAGTTGAGCCTGAAGCAGGCGCTGGACATGGCCGCCAGCCAGAGCTATGCCGTGCAGGCCAGCCAGCTGGAAGCCGAGAAGTCGCGCGCCAAGGTGAAGGAGATCACCGCCATCGGTCTGCCGCAGATCAACGGCGAAGTGCAGCTGCAGAACTTCATCGATGTGCCCACGCAGCTGATCCCGAACTTCTTCGCGCCGGGACAGGGACCCGACTTCATCGCAGCGCAGTTCGGGCTGCCCTGGAACGCCAGCGCGGGCGCCACGCTCTCCCAGCTCATCTTCGATGGCAGCTACCTCATAGGCCTGAAGGCGACTAAGGCCGTGGCCGAGCAGAGCCAGCAGGAGCTGGAGAAGGCTGCAGCCGATGCGCGCAACCAGGCGGCGAAAGCCTACTTCGGGGTGTTGAGCGCAGAGGAAGGAGCCCGGCTCGCTGGAGAAGGGATCCCCCTGCTGGAGAAGAGCCGCAACGAAGTGCAGGCCATGCTGGATGCCGGCTTCATGGAGGCCACGGACGTGGACCGCATCACCATCCAGCTGGAGCAGGCGAAGACCGTGCAACGCAGTTTCCAACAACAGGCCGAGGTGGCGCGCATGATGCTCAACCTCACCCTGGGTCTGCCGCAGGGCACACCGGTCACGCTCACCGATCGGTTGAGCACCATCATCGACGACCCGGCCGAGACCGCGCTCTCCGAGGCACCACTCGATCAGGCGGGCCATATCGAACAGCAGATGGCGGAGAACCTCGTGCTTCTCTCGGACCTGCAGCGGCGCAACGAGCGCAGCAAAGCCCTGCCATCGCTAGGCGGCTTCCTCTCGCACCAGCAGGTGTGGAATGGTCCGGACTTCGATCCCGGTGGCGCGTATCCGTTCTACCCCACCACGCTCTGGGGTCTGAAGCTCACGGTGCCCATCTTCAGCAGCACCAGCCGCATCCAGAAGGTGAAGCAGGCGAGCCTCGCCCTGCAGCAGGCCGAGGTGAACCGCACCGCCACCAGTGAACGCTTGAAGGTGATGGCCGAGCAGAGCCGCACTCAGGCGCGCACCGCCTACGACAACTTCAAGACCGAGGAACGTAGTCTGGCCCTGGCCCGGAGCATCTTCGACCGGACGAGCATCAAATTCACCGAGGGTGCGGCCGCCAGCTTCGAGCTCACCCAGGAACAGGGCAACTACCTCATGGCCCAGCAGACCTACATCCAGCGGATGGTGGAACTGCTGATGGCCCGCGCCGACCTGCGCAAAGCACTCGACCTCTATTGAGGGAGGTGAAGAAGGTGAGGGAAGCGAGAAAGTAACGGAGCAAAAAGGACCATCGACACTGGGACAGGAACACACACTGCAATGAACACGACAAGCGATCCGCAATACACATGGGACCTCACGGGCTACTTCCCCATCGGGGATGAGATCTCCATGGTTTCGGAACCCGGTGGCCGGAAGGCGAGTGGATTCAAGGACCTGTGGGTCTGGTCGCAGGGCATGGCGCTGACACGGCAGGTCTATGCATTGACCCGAAGATTCCCGAAAGAGGAGATGTTCGGTCTCACTTCGCAGTTGCGCCGGGCGGCCGTTTCGGTCCCTTCCAATGTGGCCGAAGGCTGGGCGCGGAACAAGGTTGGTTATCTCCAGTTGGGTTTGACCTACTCCAGAGGATCGGTCGCAGAGATCGAAACGCAATTGCTGATCGCGGTTGACGAAGGATACATCACCGAAGAAGAGGCCCGACCGATCATCGATCTTCTGAACGGTCTCAGCGCGGCCTTGCTCAGCTTCATCGGAAGTCTTGAACTGAAGAAGTAATTGTGAACATCATGCACCACGCATCACCTAGCCTGAACGAGGTTCCACGGTCCTCCTTGACCTCTTTGGCCTCCAACACCTCCTTGACCTCGTTCATCACATTCCCCATGAAGAACACGCTAGCATACCTCACCATCGCCACACTGCTGTTCGCATGTGGTGCCAGCACGCCCACCGACGATCTGGGTCGGCAGCGCGCCAAGCTGGAGGACCTGAAGGTCACGTACAAGGCGTACGCGGACAGCATCAAGAACATCGAGACCTGGCTGGCGGAGAACGACAGCACCGTGCGCCGCAACCTGGCGGTGGTGACCGCCGCGCCGGTGGAAGCCGGAGCCTTCACGCACTACGTGGACGTGCATGGCAACGTGCGCGCGGACAAGGCCGCCGCACTCTTCAGCAACGGTGGTCGGGTGCGCCGGATCCTGGTGCAGCCTGGTGATCGGGTGCGGCAGGGCCAGCTGATCATCAGCATCGACAACGACCTGGCCGCCGAGCAGATCCAGCAGGCCGAAGCCGCCTACGAGTTGGCGAAGACCGCCTACGACAAACAGGAGCGCCTCTGGCAGCAGAAGATCGGCAGCGAGATGCAATACCTGCAGGCGAAGAGCCAGAAGGAGCAGGCCGAAGCAGGTCTCGCCGCCATGCGTGAGCAGCAACGCCTCACCAACATCACGGCCCCCTTCGATGGCACGGTGGACGACATCATGGTGCGCGTGGGCGACATGACCTCGCCCATGCAGCCCGCCGCGCGCGTTGTGGACCTGAGCGGGGTGCAGCTGGAGGCCGACGTGCCCGAGAGCTACCTCACCACCATCAAGAGCGGCGCGCCCGTCAAGGTGAACTTCCCCAGCCTCGAGGAGGAGTTCGATGCCACGCTGGACCACGTCAGCAAGTTCATCGACCCCGCCAACCGCACCTTCAAGGTGACCGTGCGTGTGCCGAAGGGCGAGGAGAGCATGCGCCCCAACCTGCTCAGCGACATCAGCATCCAGGACCACCACAGCGACAGCGCGCTGGTGGTGCCGAGCCGGGCGGTGCTGCAGGATGTGAGCGGCAACAACTACCTGTACGTGCTGGAGCCCACCAAGGAGAACGAAGCCACCGCCCGCAAGGTGATGGTGAAGCGCGTGAGCGAATACCGCGGACGCCTCAGCATCGAGCCGGTGAAGGCAGGTACGTTGAAAGGCAGCGATCGCATCGTGGACGAAGGCGCCAAGAACGTGACCGACGGACTGACCGTGCGCGTGGCGAACTGAAGATACCGGACCGATATGCACCCGTAACGTCGACCCACCGGGTCGACAACGATCGACAACATGAGCTCGCACAACGACATCGAAAAGGACCTGCACGGACCGGAGCGCCAGTTCGCCATCACCAGCTGGGCGGTGAAGAACCGCACCACCGTGATCGTGCTCACGATCCTCATCTGCATCATGGGCATCCGCGCCTACATGGTGATGCCCAAGGTGAGCTTCCCCGAGGTGGTCACGCCGGAGGTCTTCATCGGCACCCCCTACAACAGCAGCTCGGTGGTCGACATCGAGAAGCTCATCACCAAGCCGATAGAGAAGGAGCTGAACACCATCACCGGGGTCGATGAGATCAAGAGCACCAGCGTGCCCAACTTCAGCTCCATCCACATCAAGTTCGACTACAGCGTAAGCCCCACGGAGGCCTTGCGCAAGGTGAAGGACGCGGTGGACAAGGCGCGCGGCGATAGCAATTTCCCCACCGACCTGCCCGCCGAACCGAACGTGTTCGAGATGAACTTCAGCGAGCTGATGCCGGTGATGAACATCAACCTCAGCGGCGATTACCCCATGGAGCAGCTGCATGATTATGCGAAGCACCTGGAGGACCGGATCGAGGACCTGAGCGAGATCAACAAGGTGGAGATCCGCGGCGTGCCCGAGCGCGAGGTGAAGGTGAGCGTGGACCTGCCGATGATCGAATCACTCCAGCTGAACTTCGACGACATCGCCAATGCGCTGCGGAGCGAGAACCTCACGATGAGCGGCGGCGAGATCCTCACCAAGGATCAGCGGCGGAGCGTTCGCGTGATCGGCGAGTTCGTGAACATGGACCAGATCCGGGACATCGTGGTGAAGAACGAGGGGCAGCGCGAGGTGCGCCTGCGCGATGTGGCCGACGTGACCTTCGGCTTCAAGGAACCCGAGAGTTTCGCCCGTGAGTATGGCAAGAGCGTGGTGATGCTGGATGTGATCAAACGCGCCGGCGAGAACCTGCTCGATGCGAGCGACAAGATCAACGCCATCCTGAAGGAGGACCATGGCACCGTGCTGCCGGAGGACCTCACCATCACCATCACCGGCGACCAGAGCGACCAGACGCGGGTGAGCGTGGACGAACTGATGAACCACATCGTCCTCGGGGTGATCCTCGTGGTGGGTGTGCTCATGCTCTTCCTGGGCTTGCGCAACGCGGTGTTCGTGGGTCTGGCGATCCCGATGTCCATGTTCATCTCCTTCACGCTGCTCAACGCCTTCGGGGTGACGCTGAACATGATGGTGCTCTTCGCCCTGATCCTCGCGCTGGGCCGACTGGTGGACGACGGCATCGTGATCGTGGAGAACATCCACCGCCACATGACCAACGGCGAACCCGCGATGAAGGCCACGCGCCTGGCGGTGGGTGAGGTGACGATGCCGATCATCGCGGCCACCACGGCCACGGTGATGGTCTTCGTTCCGCTGCTGTTCTGGCCCGGCATGATGGGCGAGTTCATGAAGTACCTGCCCATCACCTTCATGATCGCGCTGGCCAGCTCGCTCTTCGTGGCGCTGGTGGTGAACCCCGCGCTCGCCTCCAAGTTCATGAAGGTGGAGGAGGATGAGATGCCAGCGAAGAAGATGTGGCGCCTGGCGCTCATCCTCTCGGTGGTCGGCGCCCTGGTCGGTGCGATGGGTGCCAGCTCACAGAGCCCGGCGCTCTTCGGTCTGGGCATGCTCACCATCTTCTTCGGGGTGATGGGTGTGGCCAACGCCAAGCTCTTCAAGCCCGCCGCGCATTGGTTCCAGTACAGCTGGCTGCCACGGCTGGAGGAGCGCTACGAGGGCTTCCTGCGTTATGCGCTGGACAAGCACCATCCACGCACCTTCCTGCTGGGCACGGTGGGTCTGCTCTTCCTCGCATTCATCCTACTGGGCATCTTCCCGCCCAAGACGCTCTTCTTCCCGAGCAACGAACCGATGTTCATCAACGTGTTCATCGAGGCGCCGATCGGCACGGACATCCTGAAGACCGATAGCGTGACGCGTCTGGTGGAGAAGCAGGTGATGAAGGTGATCGATGTGCCGGAGTACCAGGAGGTGCGTGAGATCAAGGACGACCAGGGCCGTGTGACCGGCACGGATACGGTCAACTTCCTCGTGAGCTCGGTGATCGCCCAGGTGGGTGAAGGAACGAGCGATCCAGGGGCCGGTGATGTGGAGTTGAGCGCGACGCCGCACAAGGCCAGGATCCAGGTGAGCTTCGTGAAATACGCCGATCGCCAGGGCGTGAACACCAATGACGTGCTGGAGCGGCTGCAGGCCGGCGTGACCGGCTACCCCGGTGTGGTGACCACGGTGGTGAAGAACGCGGACGGTCCGCCGGTGGGTAAACCCATCAACATCGAGATCCGCGGCAAGGAGATCGAGGGCCTGTTGGACGAGGCGGAGAAGGTGAAGGCCTTCATCGAGGATAAGAACGTACCGGGCGTGGAGGCATTGCGCATCGACATCGACCGCGCCAAGCCGGAGATGCCCATCGTGATCGACCGCGAGAAGGCACGCCGCTTCAACGTGAGCACCTATCAGGTGGCCGATGCCATCCGCACCGCGCTCTTCGGTAAGGAGGTGAGCACCTTCCGCATCGAGGGTGATGACGATGACTACGAGATCAACGTGCGGCTGAAGGACCAGTACCGGTACAGCACCCAGCAGTTGATGGACATGCGGATCACCTTCCGCGACATGCTCAACGGTCAGATCCGTCAGGTGCCCATCAGCGCTGTGGCGAAGGAGGAGTACAGCACCACCTTCAGCGCCATCAAGCGCAAGGACCTGGACCGCGTGGTGACCGTGAGCAGCAACGTGATCGCGGGCTACAACAACAACGAGGTGGTGCAGCAGATCAAGGACGAGATGGCCAGCGGATACCGCGTGGACGACCGTTACGACCTGCGCTTCACCGGCGAGCAGGAGGACCAGGCCAAGGACATGGGCTTCCTGATGACCGCCTTCCTGGTGGCCATCTTCGTGGTCTTCCTGATCATCGTGGCGCAGTTCAACAGCATCAGCTACCCGGGGATCGTGATGAGCACGGTGGTCTTCAGCACCATCGGCGTGTTCCTTGGCCTCATCGTCTTCCGCATGGACTTCATCATCCTAATGACCATGCTCGGCATCATCTCGTTGATCGGTGTGGTGGTGAACAACGCGATCGTGCTCATGGACTTCGCGCGGCTGCTCTTCCAGCGGGAGCAGCGCCAGCTGGGGCTGGATGAGCATGCCATCATCCCGATCGCCGCGAGCCGCGAGGCGCTGGTGATCGCGGGCCGCACCCGTCTGCGTCCGGTATTGCTCACGGCGGTCACGGCCATCCTGGGCCTGCTGCCCCTGGCCATCGGGCTCAACTTCAACTTCTTCAGCCTCTTCATGGAGCTCGATCCGCACATCCACATGGGCGGCGACAACGTGGTGTTCTGGGGCCCGCTCAGCTGGGCGGTGATCTACGGCCTGCTCTTCGCCACCTTCCTCACCTTGATCATGGTGCCCGTGATGCTGCTGATCGTGCAGAAGATCAAGCACCGCCGGCAGTGGAAGGCGCAGTTGCGCACGCAGGTCGTGGTGAGCGAGGCCAAGCCGAACACGCTGCGGCCGGGAACGGCGTAGCCGCATCGATACCCGAATGGCAGGCGCGGCGGAGGTCGCGCCTGCTTCGTTCATGCACATGCCCGGTGAGCCATAAAGCCACCAGTTCCGGACGGGTGCGTCCTAGTATTGTATGATCGAAGCACCCACCATGCGCGCTACACTACTCCTGTTGACCCTGGCCATCGGTACCGCCGCCCGCGCGGTGGACGTGTACCTGAACACGGCCATCCAGCCCTTCTGCGGTTACAGCAATGGCTCCATTCATGTGAGCGTGAGCGGCGGTGTGCCGCCCTACTCCTTCGTGTGGAGCACCGGCGCCACCACGCAGAACATCTTCGACCTGCCACCCGGCAGCTACACCGTCACCGTCACCGATGCCAACAACGATACGGACGAGGAGACCATTGATCTGGTGGACCAGCCCGACATGGGGCCGTACGCCGGGTACAGCAGTTTGGTGGACGGCGTGGGCTATCACCCCTGTCCCGGCCTGTGCAACGGGCGCCTCACGGCCGTGGTGGACTACCTGGACGGCGTGGCCCCCTACGATGTGGTGCTGCAGGTCTTCGGTGCCCCCATGCCCATCGCGGGCTACGATGCCGACGGCAACCCCTATTTCGATGGTCTCTGCGACGGCTCCGTGGCCGGGATCACCGTGACCGACGCCAACGGCTGCATGAGCATAGGCGCCGCCGCGGTTGCGGGGCCGCAGTCCCAACCGGCCGATGTGCTAGGGACCACGGATGCATGTGCAGGCCAGGCGAATGGCTCCGCCACACTGGTCTTCCCCTGGAATGGCTGGCCGGGCTCCGAGATGGTCGTGCGCGATGCGAGCGAGGTGGTCGTCTTCCAGGACCTGATCACACCGGATGAGGGCATGTTGGTGCCTGGCCTGGCGCCCGGCGATCACATCGTCTATCAGCGCTGGCCGGCCACCACCCCGGGCTGTGAAGTGATCGTGTCCTACTTCACCATCGGCGACCTCGGCCCGGACTGCGGGCAGGTAAGCGGCTCGGTGTTCGTGGATGTGGACACCGATTGCACGCCGGGCTCCGGTGATGTTGCACTGGCTTCCCGCCTTGTGCGCATACAGCCCGGCGACCAGTACACGCTCACCGATGCTGATGGCGCTTACGCGGCCACCGTGGTCTATGGCGACCATACCGTGGAGGTCATCGCTCCGAACCTGGGCCCGCTCTGCCCGCTGCCCGCACCGACGGCCTTCACCACGAACGCTGGAACGCCCAACGCCGTGGTGGACCTCGCCATGGAGAGCCTCGTGGCCTTCGACCTCGAGCTGCTCGGCGCCTCAGGAGCGGCGCGGCCCGGCTTCGGCTACAACCTAGCCGTGCACCTCGCCAATTACTCATTCACACCCAGTGGTCCGCTCACGCTCACCCTCGACCTCGATGCGGCGGTCTCCTTCACCAGCGCCGTTCCAGCAGCCACCAACGTGGCGGGCAATACGATCACCTGGGATCTGCCGGAGCTTGGCCCTTACACAACGTCATCGGTGTACATCCAGGCGCAGATACCCGCCGACCCCGGCCTGATCGGCACCCTGCTCACCAGCACCGCCACGCTGGGCTCGGGCCTGGCCGAGGACGACCTGGGCAACAACACCTGGACGCTGGAGCGCTTCGTGACCGGCAGCTACGACCCGAACGACAAGCTGGTGGACCCCTCGGACATCTACCTGCTCGATCAGGACGATCACCTCGACTACACGATCCGTTTCCAGAACACCGGTACCGATACGGCCTTCACCGTGGTGGTGGTGGATACGCTCGCCGCGGAACTCGACATCGCATCGCTGGAGCTGGGGGCGGCTTCGCACCACTACACACCGGAGCTGGATGGACGCGTGCTGCGCTTCCGGTTCGACGACATCCTGCTGCCCGACAGCAACGTGAACGAGGCCGCCAGCCATGGATTCGTCGCCTTCCGCATCAAACCGGTCGCGGGCCTTCTGCCCGGCACCTGGCTGCGCAACGGCGCGGCGATCTACTTCGACTTCAATCCGCCCATCATCACCCCACTGGCCGAGGTGATGGCCGACTTCAGCACCGGTGTGCCATCGAACACGGACGGTGCATGGTCGCTGATGCCGAACCCCGCTTCGGACCTGGTCAGGTTGCAAGTGCCGGAGCCTATCACTGGCGCCGTGCATGTACGCATCATCAGCACCGATGGGCGTGTCGTGCAGGAAGGATCACTACAGGGAGAGCACATCATCGACACCGGTGCCCTGGCACCTGGGGCCTATGTGGTAAGCGTTGCACACACGCACGGGCACAAGCTGCTGCGCTTGATCAAAGGATAGACGGAGGGCGCGCCTGCTTCGTTCTGGACGATACCTTCGGAGTATGCGTGCCTGCATCCTCCTGCATCTCTTCTTCGCATCTCTCCTCACCTCGGCGCAGTCCGTCCTCGCCGATCCGCACGTCCTACGCGACACGCTCACCTTGTTGGATACCACGCGCCAGCGCAGCATCCCCATGGCCCTCTACCACCGCGCGGATGAACCGCTCGACGGGAGGCCGGTGATCCTCTTCAGCCATGGCTACAACGAGAACAAGCCCGGCACCTACCTGCTCTACCGCTGGCTGCTGGATGCGCTGGTGAAGGACGGCTACGTGGTGGTGAGCGTGCAGCATGAACTGCCGGGTGATGAGCCCCTGGCCATGAAGGGCGATATCCGCGCCGCGCGCATGCCGAGCTGGCAACGCGGTGTGGCCAACCTGGAGCATGTGCTGCGCCACCTGCACCGCAGCTGCCCACAGCTGGCCTTCGATCACCTTACCGTGATGGGTCACAGCCAGGGCGGTGACATCAGCGTGCTTTTCGCCACCACGCACCCCGAAGCGGTGCAGAAGCTCATCACCCTGGACAACCTGCGGCTGGCGTTGCCGCGTACCGACCACCCGCGGGTGTACAGTTTGCGCTCCAACGATCAACCGGCCGATCCCGGTGTGCTGCCAACGGATGAAGAAGCCGCCGACCACCACATCGCCGTGGTGCGGAGCAAGGACATCGGCCACAACGGCATGGGAAGCCGCGGCACTCCGGAGCAGCAGGTATGGGTGCTGGGCCTGGTGCGGGGCTGGTTGGGGGAGTGAACGCGGTGGATGCGATGATGGATCACGAATGCACCGGCGCCTCGCCCAACCACACCTTCAAGCCATCGAGCATGGCCGTCCAGTTGTTCTCCGATCGCCGGCGGGCCGTTTCATCGGCGTTGTTGGTCTGCGTGAGCTGCAGGTGCGTGGTCCCGGCCACCTCCCGCAACTCCACGGTCACGGTATGTTCCCGCTGACCACTGCGGTGGGTATAGCGGAGCAGGTGCGGTGGTTTCGCGGTGAGCACCTGGCCGGTATCCTTGAAGAGCTTGCCCTTGAACTCGCCTTCCCAGACGATCGGGCTGCCTTCCACCCAATCGCTGGTGACGCGCGCACCGAACATGTAGCGGGCAATATCGGCAGGGTCGGTAAGGGCCTGCCATACGCGCTGGATGGGGAAGTGGATCACCGTGTGCACCACGGCGGGATGGTCCTGTGACATGATGGGGAGAGTTCGCGTTCAAACTAATACGGTGCGGCACAAAGGTCAATGGCCGTTCGGTCCACTGGAGCCCTCCATCACACCCCGGGCCATCACCACACAGAAGCAGCCGGCCAGCGCGAAGAAGATGATCTGTGAGGGATAACTGATGCCGGCGCTGAGCACGGCGGTGAGAAGTGCGATGGCGGCACAGAAGAGGAGGATGATGGATGCTTTCATGGGATAAGAATTTGAAGGGACCAGTGGAAATGGCGTGCCGTGCGGGAACGAACCGAGCGCGATCCACGTGATGGGGAACTTGCGCCGTGATCTGGGGGATCCGCTACACGGCGATCACGCGGGTGAAAGGAGGAAGAGACGGTCCATGCCACGTGAAGGACCACCTTCCGCACGGGCGTCGGAACGCAGCGGAGCCAGGAGGGACGCGGGATACGGGCGGTCTGAAGCGGCGGACCGCGCGTGGTGAACGCCCCGGCCCGATCGATCACCGTTGCCGTGGTATCCTGCTTGCCTCACTCGGGGCACTAACCATTCAAACACTTACGACCATGTCAACGAAGAACACTTTGATCGCCCTGGCCGCTGGAGCAGCGGTGGGCACCCTAGCCACCCTCCTGTTCGCACCCGCATCCGGCAAGGAGACCCGCAGCAAATTGATGAAGCAGGGCCGCAAGCTGAAGAGCGTGGTGAAGGACCTCGAGGCGAAAGGCCGCGAGATGGCCGGTAACGCAAAGGAGGCCGCCAAGGAAGCCGCGAAAGATGCCGCAAAAGCCGCGGTGGTGAACGGTGCTGCCAAGGCTGCGACGAAAGCGTAAGGCCGGGGCCGCGGATGAAGTGCGGCACCTACCGAAGCACCTGCGCGGGGCCTTCCGAATTCGGAGACCCTGCGCGGAGGGGCTCCTTATGCTCCGCGCACGCATCCACGTTCATCCATACCTGCGCCGGGGCTTGCCTGCTCGGAGACCCTGCGCCCCATAGGTCGGCCGCTGTTCCTCCGCGCACGCTTACACGTTCATCAACGTTCATCACCAGCTTCCGCCGGTGCGCCGTGCGTCCGATCGCGCGTGTGTTACCAATGTGCATCCCGACCGGACGGGAAAAGAACAGGGCCTCCGCGGAGGCCCCGTTCCATGGAGGATGTGCCACCCTTACTGCTTCGTGAAACGCACGGTGCGGTGTCCGGCGCCATCGCGCAGCACCAGCAGGTAGCTGCCGGTGGCGAGCCCGTTCACGTCCAACGCCTGCACGCCGGGGGTGCTGCGGCCGGTGCGCAACTGGCGCCCCTGCGTATCCATGATGGACCAGCTGCCCGTGCCCACGGTGCCATCCATCCACAGCGTGTTCTCCGCCGGGTTCGGATACACCGTTGGCGCGGCCTCCGCGCCCACCTCCTGTACCGAGTTGTTCGGATCGAGACCGTAGAAGAGGATGAACTCCCCGTTGTCGATCACGAGCGGGTACAGCGGAGCGGTGTTCCAAAGCATCATGTCGCCCTCATCATTCATCACCTTGGCCACATTGGCGGTGGTGCCGAGCGGGGTGATGAGGGTACCGTAGCCGCTGTAGGTCCAGGTGGGGGTGCCGTTCACGCCCGTGCCGGTGTAGCTGTCCACGAAGGAGTCGCCATAGTCCATCGGGAACTCCACGATGCGTGTGGGATCGCTGTAGCTCACCACGTTCGAGGGCACGCCCCGGGCCAGCACTTCAATGCCCGTCGCGCTGATGTCGAGGTAGATCACATCGGGGCCCACGCCGGTCACGTTCTGTGCCCAGGCCCAGTTGGCCGCGGGGTAGCTGGCGGCATAGGGCGTACTGCTCGCGGGCACGAAACTGAGCGTACCCAACTCCGCCAGCGTTATACCGCTCAGGTCCCAGGTCAGGTCGGTGCCATCGGCGGGGTATTCGGCATCACCGGGATCGGAGAGCACGTACATATCCAGGGCCAGGCCGCCGGTGGCGATGTTGCTCTGGAGCAGGGTGGGTTGCGCGGTCAGTGCGAGCACGCTACCAAAGGAGAGAAGGGTAATGATCGATCGCATGTGCGGTTGTTTGTGCGAAGGTGGTGATGATGCCAGGAGCGGCGCAAGTGGGGGTGGGCCAAGCCATCCATGGGGTGATGTTGATCGGATCGAGCATTCGGTGCTCAGCATCCTGCGCTACCACAACCCGCTGCTGGCGCTGCTCAATGCCGCTCTTCCGCGATCTCTTCCAGCTGGCCTCACCCGTCCCGGGGCGCCTGGCGCTGGCCACCGCCGTGGGCCTGGCCAGCGTGCTCTGGTAGGAGGGGGTAGGCGTGGGGGAGGGGGTAGGCTCAAGTTGACTTCGGATGCCATAACCCGCCGTATTGGGTTACCGCGTCCTTCACGAGGCTAAGGCTGTGCTCCAGGTTGTTGTTGAGCTCGTTGGTCGTGAAGTGCAACATGCTCCAGCCCTGGCTCTGCAGGATGTTGCTTCTCCGCTTGTCCCGCTCCACCGCACTCCGGCGCATGTGAACGGTGTTGCCGTCGCATTCCAAGCCAATGCACCGCTGTTTGCAGAAGACCGCGAAGTCCAGCTTGAAACGCGCAGGACCCACCACCACCTCATATTGCCGCTCGCTGGGAATGCCCATTTCCATCAAGCCCTTCCAGAGCTTCTCCTCCAATGGGCTGTCGTTGAAGAGGAAGTTGATCTCGGGAGCGGTCAGCAACTTGGCGGGTGTGGTGGGCACGAAGAGCAGCCGTCGTGGTTTGCGGCTATGGATGGGATTCGGGAGCAGCTGTAGGTCCTTCAGGTGGAGCACGAAGTACTCCTGCTCCGCATTCCGGTGCTGCGGTTCATCCAGCAATTCCTTTCGCTTTCGGGTGTCGATGCGCGACACTTGGGCATACCAGCGGATGGAGTACTTCTCATCACCGAACTCACTCGGAAAGTAGAAGGCCACATGCGTGATGCTCTTGTCCTTCACCATGGCAGGCGCTGCGCGCACCGGTATGCGGTACCAGCCCTGCGACAGGGCTAACTGCCAGTCGCGCTTGGTCGGGACGATGGCGACGAGTGCGGTGTTGTTCATGGCGGATGGGAGCGTTCTGCCTTGGACGTGGAACTAAACTAACGGCTCTGACTCGAAGAACCCGTGCACTTGGTTGAGAGAGGGTGAACGACGACGGGCTAGCGCTGGAGAAGAAATTGGATCGTTCAGCGGGCCATTTCCATCGCAACTCGCGATATTCGCTGACCTACCATCATGCTCCGACGTCGTCGTTCAGCTCTCTCCAACCCGTTGCTCCTGTTGCTTTTCGCAGGGGTTATCGGGATGGTGATCTACTGGTTCGTTCCCTCGCGGAGTGGATCTAACATCGACCTGACCGGTACCTGGGTGTTGACCAACAAGGTCACTGGAACGACCTACCGCAAGTACATGGATGACACCCACGAGTTCCGCATCGAGGTGGTACAGACGGGCGATGTGTTGGAGGGTCGGGGTGTGCAGTCGCGGTACAACGACAAGCCTGCCCGCAACCGGTATCCGATCTGGTTCACGCAAGCGGAGATCAAGGATGATCTCGTTGCGATCAACTACGGCATGAAGGGAAGTCGTGAGTTCACCGGAACGTTCACTTTGAAGGTGGACAAGGATGACCCCACCTTGCTCCGTGGGACCTTTACGTCCGCCGCCGCGAACACCACAGGAACTACGGAGGTACGGGTCGTTAGAGATTGAACCTACCGTTCACAAGCCGAAACGCTCCTTGGCCTTGGCCCAGTTCTTATAGAGGATCGGCTTCGCGTAGGACGTTTCACCATTGGATGCTTCGCCCGAGAAGTGGCAATACTTCTCCTTATAGTTCTCGTCCTTGTATCGACTCCAGCTGGAGAATGCCTGCTCCGTGAAGGGCTGCTTGACGTTGAAGGGGATGGCCGTTCCGGTGCGGATGCAATAGCCGTTCGATCTTGACTCGGCTTTAGGCTCATGCGCTGTTACGGGCCGCGGCGCCGCGGTCTTGGTGCTACTCTTCTTTGCTCTTTCAGATACCCTGGATGCGAAGAATTCGTCCACGGTGTTGTGGGTTTCTTTCGATCCCAGGTATTTCTTGGAAAGGCCGAACATCACCTTTTCGTATTCAGGCTGCTTCTGGTAGATGGTTGTTGCTTGTTTAACGATGCCATCGAAGTACGATAAGGCCTGGTCGTCGAGGCTCGCGCTTCGTGTGATGCGATTCGCGATATCACCCAAGGTGGACACGCTGGTCAGGATGCCGGATTCGATGTTGTTGTCCTGTGAATAGTCATAGAGGTTCATCGACGTGATCAGGCCTTCCTTGTCGTTGGTGTAGTACTTCGCGTGCAGTCGTGCTTCATACTTGATCTCGATGTTCGGGAATTGCATGAAGAACTCAAGTTCCCCACGGCTCATGCTCTTGGAGGGGTTCTCCTTGTTCTTGCCGAACACGACCTGGATGAAGAGCTTGTCATCGTTCAGTCGTTGTTTGAGCAGGGCCTGGAGACGATCATGCAGCTTGATGTAAGGTGATATCAATATCAGCTGTTTCTCAGCTTCACGAAGAATGCGCTCCAGAGCGGCGTTGAGAGCACTGTCTGTAAGGAATTGTGCGGGCATGGCTTGAAGTGCTGACTTGTTCTGCCACTAATCTATCGCGCTCCCGGCCTACCACGAGACAGAGGAGGTTCGTGCGGGCCAACAGAATGGCGGGGAGCTGCTTGTGGATATAGGATCGGCATTCCGCTTGCATTTCACCGACGGACACCTCACGAACCGGGCGCGGAGGTGATGACCATGTACCCGGGAACATGATACCATCCTGTACCATCATGAGTAAAGGAGGAAGCCAAGGAGGCGGGAGTAAAGGCGGCGGCGCGTCGCGCCCATCCTATCCCGCCAACAGGCCTAGCACGACGGGGAGACCGTCCGGGCCTGGACGCACGAGCGCACCACCTAAGAAGTAGAGGGAGCGCTTGACATGGAGACCAATGAGGCTTTGCGGGGTGCTCGCGTCCTGTGAGGTCTCATTGGTATTGCGTGATGCGGTGAACAAGATCCGGGCTTTGTTGCCAATGATGATACCAGGCGATCGAGCCGCTCACTCTCCCTCCACCACCCGCCCCAGCACCTCCAGCACCTTCACCATGGCGTAGGTGTCGCGGCCGCAATAGGCCATGAGGTCCTGGCGGAGTTGGGCCACATCGCCTGGATAGTTGCCGGTGAAGAGCTGTTGGAAGCGTAAGCTCGCGGTGCCTCCCTCCTGCACGGCGAGGTCAGCGTAGCTCAGCTCGGGCACCAGTGCGGGCAGCACCACCTTGATGCTCGTGCGACCGTTCATCGCGGGCGCCACGTACCAACCGGCTTTGAACGGCGTGTGCAGGTCCTTGAGGCGTGCGATGATGCGTTGCAAGGCCGGTGCATGCGTCGGGAGGTCGCGCGCCAGTTCCTGCAGGCGCTGCTTCTCGAAGCTCGCGTTGTAGGCGAGCACATCGCCCTCCTCCTCCAGGTCGCGGATCAAGGCCAGGGTCAGGGTCTCGCGCGGATCGCCGGTGGCATCGGCCAGGTGCTCGCGGTGCTGCGGCTCGGCGCCCGGTGCGCGTTGCACATGCACGCTGTATTGGAAGGGCAGTTGCTGGTAGGGGCGCGTGCCATCGAAGAGCGGCACCGCCGGCATCACGGTCTCGAAGTCGAAGTGGAAGAGGGGGTAGCGCAGCTCACCCAGCCAGCGGCGCAGGGCGGGGCGGTCCACTTGCGGCCGCCCGCTGCGGGCCACCTCCACCTGCAGGCGCTGCTTGCTGGTTAGGGTTTCGTCGGCGGGGATATCCGTGAGCAGGTGGATGCCGCGTGCGTAGAGCTCCCATTCCTTGCCGCGCGCGTTGCTGAACTCGAACACGCTGCCGTGCCCGGGGACGTGCGCCCAGCAATGGGCCATGAAATCGCAGGTGAAGGGTGCGCTGCAATGCGGACCGATGGGTACCGCGGGTTCCTCGCCAACGAGCACCTGCTTCAGCGTTGCGATGCGGGCGGGCACCGATAGGCGCTCCTGGTCCACGGCATCCTTGATGCGCGTGATGGCGAAGAGCTGTTGCAGGTCCAGCGCACCCCGGCGCACGTAGGCGTTGTTCAGGTGTACGATGCTCACATCCACGAGTGGGATGCCGTTGCCCTCGATCACATGGCATTGAAGCGCGACGTCATGAATGTTGGTGTCCTTCACGCCGGTGCTGCTCTTCACCTCGTAGGCCTTCCAGCCATCGGCATCATGCACCAGGATGTCCAGCGCGGCCAGCACCCCCTCGTGCAGGAAGGCCGCTTCGTAGATGATGCGCTCGCCGCGCGCGATGGCGGCCTGCGTGGCGGCGATGGCCGGACCGAAGTCGTAGGGTGTTTCCGGGGAGCAGTCCACCCCGCCGGGGAAAAGCTGCTGGGCGAGCAGCCCCACCTGATGGCCGGTGTCGAAGACGGCCTGCTGCGCCGCATCCACCGGAGGCATCAGCTCGCGGCGGTGCTTGTAGAGCCAGAGCGCCTTGGGGCATTGCCGCCCGCGGATGTAGGTGGATTTGGAGAGGAGGTGCATGGACTGGCCAAATTCGTGATCTTTCCACGATGGGAGCAGAGATGAAGTACTTGGGGAGGCGTTCATGGCTTGAGATAACCCGGGATGAACGCTTTTTCTGTGCAGAACTCCATTACGCCTTGAAGCGACCAGAGACGCTACGAGGGTTCGTACACCGCTTGAACGAGGCCATCGCTTCTGGCAATGGGGTGGGACCATTGGATACCGAAGAAGCCTGGGAAGTTGGACTCGAGGTCGCGTTCTACAGAGACTATGTCCATGCGCTGGGCTGCGACGGGGAGCATCACATCAAGAAGCTGGAAGCATTCTCCCAGAAACGCACCTTCGACCTGTGCCTTTTCGGTAAGGAGCAGCTGGTCGTCATCGAAGCCAAGGCGCATGAAGGGCTTGGCACCAAGCAGATGCGTGAGTTCGCGTTGGACCACCTGTTGCTGAGGAAGCTGATCAAGCCACCCGCACCTGAGGTCGTCCTGATCGGTCTTTGGTCCAGTGGCTATCACCCACGGGTGAACCTGAAGTCCTTCCCATTGACGGATAGTCTGGCGGAAGAGGCAGGGTTAAGCCAGGAAGAGCGCGAGCCGTATCGCGATGGTGTCCCCTTGTTCAATGGTCATCTTCACTGGAGGGACTTGGTAGAGCTCCCGGGCATAACTGAAGATGCAAGGACAGCCTTCCGTCTGGCGGATGCGGTGAAGAGCCGCAAGCATGGCATGGTCACGAGCCTATCTGGTACAGACCCGAGATACGTGCCGGCTGACCGCGCGATAACAAGATAGCGGGTTCTATCTGCTTCGCAGCGTGATATTGTGCGTGCGTAGTTCAGTCAACAGCGCCGTACAGGCATCCAACCGCACCTTTCCGGTCAGCGGATCGAACAAGTCGATGTACGCCATGTTACAGCCATGCCTGTGTGGGTCCATCCAATCCCACTCCATGTAGGAGCCGCTTAGCGGAGATGCATCCTCGGTGACCGGATACAACAAGGTGCTCTGTGCGGTGCCGAACTGGAGGTTGTACACGTACATCTGTTTCAGATCATCATCACCGGGCGTTCCCTTCTTGGGTACTTTCCATTTGGTGTCGATGATCTGAAGGACCTCGTTACCTCTTCGGATAACAATGTCCGGACGAATGGTCTTGTCCTCCCAGAACTTGCGACTGTCCTGACCGGACACGTTCAGGTCCGGATAGGCAAGCGCTGACCGCCGCATCAGCTTCAGCACCACCCGTTCGAAGAGCTTGTTCATGTCGAACATCAAACCCAAGAGCGGTACGTGACCGCCTTTCAGGTCGGGCGCATGGTCCTGCACGATCATGCATGCCAATCGCATAGCTCTGGAATATGACGCGGTCTTGCGGCCTAGACGGATGCGCGGCAGGGCAGCCTTGGTCAGGCGGCTGTCGTCCACCTCATCGAAGGCCCAGTCCAGGTCCTGTGCACGGTTCTGGATCACGGGGTCCAGAGCAGTATCGGAGACGATGGTGAGCGCTCGCTTCAACAGGGCATGGAGCAAGTGGTCCTGATCATAGGTCTGGTGCACCACGTGGAAGCGGTCCTTGCGGATCAGGTTCTCCCTCAAGTGCCCCGGCCAGTACAATCTCCCTTTCCACGTACGCTGGTTGCTCTGCCGTTGGTGGTATTGCTTCACAAGGCCGCGACGGACCAGGCCGTACACATCCTCGACATAGAGCCCGAAGAAGAAGTCCAGGATGGTGGAGTTGCGCTTGTGTAGGTGGCTGTCCGTGGTGGCGGTGAGCGGCAGGTCGTGCACTATGGCAAGCATGTCCAACAAGGCCTGCTGCCACTTCTCCTCCTTGCCTTGGTTATCAGCCTTGGGAAGCACCTCGATCACGAGGCCACCCACTTGGATAACACCCACATGCTGGTTGAAGCGGATGCCCTTGTGCCCTGCAGTGAAGTACTTGAAGCCATTCGCCTCGTTCCAGGCGAGCAGCCGATCGAAATGAGCTTTCTGGAAGCCCCCATCGCCTATGGCGAGCTTCTCGAACTCGTAGACCCGTATCGGATCAGTTCGCTTCATAGATGTTCTTGAAGATCCCGGCGTCCTGGATCAGATCCACATCCTTCACCCGGTGCATCTCCTTCGTCTCGAACTCGTCCAGCTCACCAAAGCCCTTGGCGAACTTCACCGCACCGTTCACCTTCTCCACGAAGTCCGCGCCCAGGATGGCGCCCACCTTGTAGGCGTCGCCATGGAAGTACTCTTCCAGCAGGGGGATCACCTTGGTCTTGAATACGCGCTTCAGGTCGTTCAGGTCCTTCAATCCCATGAAATAGCTGTGGCCGATGTGATGGTCCTTGTCCATCAGGCGTTCCACCCGGTGGTTGATGCGGCGTAGCAAGGCCACCAGATCGACCCCGGCCACTTGCTTGGTATCGATCGCGTCGGGATCGCTGGCCATCTCAACGAAGCTGAAGCGACGGCGCAGAGCCGTATCCAAGGCCTCTACGCTACGGTCCGCCGTGTTCATGGTGCCGAGCAGGTAGAGGTTGGATGGCACGCTGAAGTCCTCTTTCTTGGAGTAGGGCAGCTTCACTTTCGCGGGCTCCTTTCCGCCATCGCGCTTGTCGTCCTCGATCAATGTGATCAGCTCGCCGAAGATACTGGCCACGTTGCCCCGGTTGATCTCATCGATGATCAGGACGTATCGCCCATCCCGTGGCACCGGCGAGGAAACGGCTGTCCGGAAGTAGTCCTTCTTCACCAACCGGGGATCCAGGCTATAGAGCGTGCCCATCACGAAGCTCTTCGGATACAGGTCCTCCACCGGGATCTCGACATCCTTGACCAGCCAATCCACCTTCCGGAATTGCTTGAAGCGGATGGGAGCGGATTCATCCATGAAGTAATCGCCGGAGACTCGACCTATCGCGCGCACCAAGCTGTTGCCCGCGCTTACGAGCACGATATCACCCTCCTTCATGTCCAGGTGCATCGTGCGCAGCACGGTCACGGTGTAGCGGAAGCCCTCGCTGTCCTTCATGCCAGCAGCCTCCAGGGTCTGTCGGATGCTGGCCTCCTCCTTCGCCTTGCTCACATCCACCGCACCACCATAACCCACTGCGATCACCCCGTGCTCCATGCAGTAGGCATAGATGGCATCGTCGGCCGGGCTGTTATACTGCCCCAGGGAGACTTTGTAGAAAGCCGCCTTTACCAAGGTGGCTTCATCCAGGCCGGGCACTGCACCGCCCTGTTCACCACTGCGCGCCGAAGCGCACATCAACTTGAAGATGCCATCCTGCACTTCGTAGGTCACCTGCTTCACCTCTTCGTCGCCATCCTTGCTCACGTGCGTTTCCGGCTTGATACCCTCAACGAAATCCTCGTAGCTGAAACTCTGGTGGAAGGTGACCGTGCGCACCCGGCGTGCCTCCAAGAGCTGTTGGTAGCGCTGGCGTACCTGTTCGCGCGGACGTCGCTTCACCGCCGCTACATCTTCCCCATCCACGATGGCGACTGCGTGCGTGATGGCGTGGTAGGTCTTGCCCGTCCCCGGTGGGCCGTACAGGATCGCGTTCAAGGGGTGTCGTAAGCTCATGCTGTGGCTGCTATTACTTTGCTCATCATCATTGGTGAGCGTTGGCCATTGCCCTATTCCGTTCAGCAGGTGGTCCAGGCCTTGCGCTCGGAATGAGCGGTCCGTTGCGAAGGGGAAGAGGTCCGGGATGTGGTGCATCCGCTGGCGCGAACGCTCTCCGCTGCGGGCCATGTGGTCCTTGGCAATGCCCATCATCTCCAGGAGCAGATCGTTCCGGTTGGCGCGGTATGCAGCGATGGGCAGTTCGTAGACGGCGCTCTTGGGTTCGTTCTTGAATGCTTTGAGCAGCACCAGCCCCAGGTCGGGATGGCGGTCCGGTGCATCGGCCTGCAGCTGGATGGAGATGCTCGTTGCCTGCACGTGGTTCATGGCCAGGTACACCCGTGTGAGCAGGTTCAGGGACATGCGCCTGCGGTCATCGTTGCGCAGGTTCAGGACCAACCGCTCATCGCTGGCATCAAGACCCAGCTCCTCGATCACCTTGGCGCATTCGTCCAAGAAGAACTGCCAATCCTTCATGGTCACCTTGCGCAGCCAAGGAAAGCGCAGCCATGGCCGGTCACCGGCGGGCAGGTCCTCGCCGTCCTCGGATCCTTCGTCATCCAGGCCGATCAGTTCCTTGCCGGTCTCGGTGCCAATGAGAAAGTGGGACAAGGCATCGGTGCGGTAGTAATTGTCCAAAGCCGGGAAGCGGGACAGAAGGTCCGCCTGGGCCGTTTGTAAGTCTGCGTAGGTGGTGGCCAAGGAAGAGCGGCGAATGGGGTAGCCCAGCGCCTCATAGGCGTCCACGCTCTTGTTGTTCACCACCACGAAGCGCTTGGGGTTGACCCGGTTCAGGTAGATGGTAGCGATGCCTTTACCCCACCCTTTGAATTGATCGATATCGGCCAGCCAGCCGGCTACATCGAACGCTGCCTCGAAGGGTTGCAGCACATGTTTCCTGAAGGCCTGCGGGTCCTGCTCGATCGTCTGCTGCAGCCTCGGTGCTGTGCGATGCCCACCGGATTGGACCTTGCCACCATCCGATGCGAATTGGAAGAAGAACTGCACGAGCTCAGCATCGCTCAGGTTTGCGATGCGGTCCTGGCTCAGCGCGCTGGCATAGGCGGTCTCCCTCTCTCTATGAGGGTCACCCGCATACCAGGTCTCGAAGCCCTGGATGATCTCGGAGATGTTCGCTGGAAGTTGCATGTCAATGATCGCGGGTGCCCGTTAGTTGGCGGCTGTGAACACGACGTACCAGTAACAGGAACTCGCTTTGTCGCATGAGAGGGTCGGCTGGAAATGGACTCGCGTTACAAGATCCACTTCTTGTTCCATACGTAGTGCTTCATGGTATTCACGGCTCACATGCGCTTGAAGCGCTCGCTTTGTATCACCCGACTCAGCAATGCGTAGGACATACTGTGAGGAAAGCGGTTGCTGGGGTGAAGGTCCACTAGTACTTCCACTCTTCGTGACGCACAGGAAGCTTATTCAACTCCTTCTTCCGTGCTCGCCAGAGCGGTAGGTATTCATCCATGTATGCCACGAACCGGTCGTTATGGGTCCGCTCAAGCAGGTGGACCAATTCATGTACCACCAGGTATTCCAGACAAAGCGGAGGCTTTTTCGCTAACTCCAGGTTCAGCCAGATCCGTCCTGCTTCACTGTTGCACGAGCCCCATTTCGTGCGCATCGCTTTCACGCCCCATTCGTTCGCTTGCACGTTCATGATCCTTTCCCACTTGGCGAAGAGGGGGGCAGCGAGTTCCTTCACCTGTGCACGGTACCAGTCCCGTACCACGCGCTCGCGTGAGCGGAAGGATGCACCGGGATGCACGTGCAGGACCATGTAACGACCATTCTTCAGGATCACTTCGTGGCGGCCTGATCGTTCCACGACCCGCAGCAGGTAACGCCTGCCTTGGAAATAGTGACTTTCTCCGGTCACATATTCCCTCGGGGTCTCCCGTGGTTGGTCGATGATGCGCTTCTGATGCCGGCGGATCCAGGCAAGCTTGGAAACAGCGAGCAGGCGGATGCTCTCATCGCTCATGCGCATGGGAGCAGCTAAACGAACCCGACCTGTGGGGGGATAAACAGCAAGGTGCGCGTTCTTGATGTCCTTGCGCACTACGTCTAAGGTGATGCCACTGACCGTGATCTGATGGCGATCAGTACTCACGCTGGCTCTTAATAAGGCTGAAGATCGCATCCAGGTCGTACGCTTCAGGCAGGATCTTCCGGACGGCGAGCCTGACCTCCTTTTCACGGAGTCGGTGGCCTTTCCAACCGTCTTGTTTCACCCGACGTACTTCAGCATCCAAGGCAATGGTCAACTCAACGTTGTGCTCGAGGTTGTCGTAAAGTGCGCGCTTGGCTTCTGTGTCCACGGTTGGTGGGTATGCATTCCCACCACCCGCGCGTTTCGTTCGTCGGGTGATGTCCTCCACCTTCATTAGATAGGCTTGGTACTCCAGCACACCATTACGCCGGTCCTGGATCAGTTTGTCCAGCAGTTCGGACATGTTGTCAAAGTACTTCGGGTTGGTCGGTCGCTCCTCGATGATGACCCGCCGCACGTTGTTCTCGATCGTTTCTGCCGTGGCTGCCTTGCTTGTTCGGATGCCTTCGGGCAAGCTATCTAGGGCGCTTATCCCATACTTCACGATCAAGTCCACAAGCGAAAGGTCGTCGAAGGCACTGATCTTCCGACTTGGATCCGCGCTGATGTACATGTCGATCAGCTGGCGCATATCGGCTTCGTATGCTTTCAAGTCGATGTGGTCCCCGCTTGCGCGCTTTATCTCGTCGCGGAGGTTCGTGTAGAAGGCTACTTCCTTGCGCACGCGATCAGCCTCAACCTTGGTGTAGCCTGCGTCGGCAAGTTCGTTGGCAATATTGGAGAAAGCCCGGATGAGCGCAGCAGTGAGTTTATACAAGCTAAGGCGAAGGTCCTCCGTTCGGGCCAGGTCATCCACTTGCTCCGGATCACCGCAGAAGAAGCGGATGAAGTTCACCTGGTCACGCGGGTGCAAAGGTTCGCAGAGGGCGATGACGGCTTCCAGTGCAGCATCCAGTTCCTCGTGGGCCATTTCCAACCTATGCTTGAGCAGACCCTCCACATCGCGCTTGTCATAGGCATCGAAAGCTCCGCAGGTGTAGTCTTTGATGGAATCCTTGAGGCTTCGGAACAGGTCCTTGTAGTCCACGATAAAGCCGAACTCCTTGTCCTCGCTATCCAGGCGGTTCACGCGGCAGATGGCCTGGAACAGCCCATGGTCCTGCATGCTCTTGTCGATGTACAGGTAGGTGGCTGCAGGCGCATCGAAACCGGTGAGCAGCTTGTCCACTACGATAAGGAGTTTCATTCGGCCGGGCTCCTTGATGAACTGCTTCTTCACCTCGTCCTCGAATGTCTCGGTGTCCTTACCTCCGAGCATTTTCATGTAGGTCGCATACTTCTCCAGCTCTTCCGTCTTGCGACCACCTCCGGTGGTCTGGCCTTTGATCTTGCCCACGCTGGGCTCGTAGCTCGTCACGATGGCGCACTCCGGAAAGCCGGCCTCTTGGAACAGGTCGTAGAACTTACACGCTTCGTACACGCTACCGGCCACCAGGATGGCATTGCCCTCACCCGTCGCCAGGCGTGGCTTTGTCCTGAAATCCTTCAGGATATCGAAGACGATCTTCTCCAGGCGGCCTTTGCTACTGAAGAGCTTGCGCAAGGTGCCCCAGCGCTTCTTCAGCTCGGCTTTGGCCAGAGCCGTAAGACCTCGGGTCGTGGCCTCGAACCACTCATCGATACTTGCCTGATCCGTGATCCGCTGGTCGATGTCCCGCGCCTCATAACGCAGGTCAAGAACCACCTTGTCCTCCACGGCCTCGTCGAACTTGTACGTGTGGATGTATGGACCGAAGACCTCCAAGCTCGTGCCCTTGTCCCGGTGGAGTAGCGGAGTGCCTGTGAAGCCGATGAAGAGGGCCTCAGGCAGGATGGTCTTCATGGCCTTGTGCAGCTTGCCACTTTGGGTGCGGTGGCATTCGTCCACGAAGACGTGGAGGCGGCCCTTGGCTTTGAAATCCTTCGGCAGGCTCTTGCGGATCTCCTCGATGAAGCGATCGTAATCGCCCTCTTCATTGCTGCCGAACTTGTGGATGAGCGAGCAGATCAAGGGCTCGTCGTTCTTGTTCAGCAGGTTGATCAGGTCGGCCCCACTGCGTGCGCGGCGCATCTGTTCGCCAGCATCACTGAAGACCCGGACGATCTGCTTGTCCAGCTCGTCGCGGTCGGTGATCACCAGGACGCGGGCATCCTCGATATGCTCGCGGATCCATTGTGTGAGCCAAACCATGGTAAGGCTCTTGCCACTGCCCTGGCAGTGCCAGATGATGCCCCCTTCTTGGTCCACCACCTTCTGCTGCGCGGCGCGTACGCCGAAATACTGGTGGGGCCTGCACACCTTCTTGATCCCTCCATCGAAGAGGGTGAAATCGTGGATCAGTTCGAGGAACCGCTCCTTGTTGCAGAGCTGGAACAAATGCCGGTCCAGCAACTGTTGGTACTCACCCCGGCTTTCCTCTTTCCACTTCAGGTAGTATTTCTCCGGGGTGAGGATGGTTCCGTACCGGGCCCCTTCGGTATCGTTGCCAGCGATCACCAATTGCAGGGTGGTGAAGAAGCGCTGTATGAAATGGCTCTGCTGGTTGTCCAGGTTCTGCCGGATGCCTTCGCTCACGCTCACGGTACCGCGCTTCAGCTCGATCACGCCCAGGGCGATACCGTTCACGTAGAGCACCAGATCGGGCCGCTTGCGGTTCTCTCCTAACACGCTCACCTCCTCGGCTATGCCGAAGTGGTTCGTTTGTGGTGCCTCCCAGTCGATGAGTTGGACGGTCTCCTTGTGGGTGCCCAGCTCTTCGCTTACACGCACACCGTAGCGGAGCAGGCGGTACACATCCTTGTTCACGTCATACAGGTCGCGGCTCTGATCGCCGGCCACGCGTTGCAGTTCGTGGATGGCCTTGTTCACCAAGGGCTCCGCATAGCGGGCAGCCAGAAAATTCCTCAGCCACTGCTCTTCCACGTTGCGGTTCTCCCGTTCCTCCCAGTTACCCAGGTACTCCCATTGCAGGACCTTTTGGAAGAAGCGGATCACCCGATCCTGGGTGCGTCGTTCACGGTCGCCGATATTGCTCATCGCTTAGCTGCTTGCAGGTGGTCCCGGATATCGGAGTGTGCCTCTTCCTATTCGTCGTTGTTCACAACGCCGCGGGCACGTTTCCGCTGTTCGTTCAATCGTTTCACCGGCCCCTTGAACGCCTTATGCAAACGGTCGGCGGCGTCGATCAGGAAGTCGGTGATCTTCTCCCAATCCTCGCGTTCATAGACGTTCACCCCGGTCTTGTCAAAGCGTATCCTGCTGGTAACGCCCTCCAGGCGCTCCCAGACGAGCGGTGCGCCGAAATCCTTCTCGATGGCGGCTCTGTCCTTCAATAGTTCTTCGAAACACAGTTTGTTCTCCGCCTTATCGCCTCGGTTGATGAAGATCTCGGCACGGCAATCCGTGCTGGTCGCCACGATGCTGATGCTTACGCCGCTCATACCAAGCCCGGCACCGAGCCATTGACCGGTGGTGGGCGAGGAGCTGCTGAACATGCTGGACCTCCCTTGCACGCGCCCTAGGAAGTAGGTCCAGAACTCCCGGCGCTGCTGTTCGCTGATACGCCCCTCCTTTTGGGCGGCCAACACCTCTTGCGTCTTCGATGCCATGGAGATCACCAGCTCCGCCGTGTCCGGGGTGGGCAGGATTTGCTCCATGTTCAGGAACAGCAGCTCGTTGTGCCGGAAGAGGCCCACCTTGAAACACTGCAGCCGCAGGCCGTAGTTGGTCAACCAGAGGACGGTGGAGGTGACCTCCTTGCGAAAGCGGGCCGCGACCAGGATGATGCGTTGGCGCGCACCCTCGTTCAGCACGATGTCCTTGTAGTCCCGGCCATCGAAGAATTCGGTGATCTTCTGGTCCGCCTTGGCACCGGGCTCGTACTTGTCCAGGTACTGCTGGTAGATGCCCCGGATGTCTTCCTTCTTAAGGGTGGAGCAGTAGGATGCATACTTCAAGGCCTGCCAGGTCACATCACGGCCGCTATCATCCAGCTTGTTCTCGATCACGACCACATCCCCCTCCTTGTCCAATGCCAGGAGGTCCAATCGCTCATAGGTTCCATCAAAGCCATCGAACTCCTTCTGGACGATCAGTAGGTCCTCGCCGAAGACGGAAGGTGCATACGCCATCCACTCTTGCAGGTTCTTCCGCTCATCCAGGCTTTCCGCCTTGAATGTGCGGATGGTGAGTGGCGCGATCCGATTGGCTGACTTGTCGATCACGTACATCAGTACTTAGGAATTGAATTTGCAGAGGTAGCACTTCTGGACTTGGGCGCCCTTACGCCGCAGCATGTTCGGGTATTGGTTCTTCATGCCTTCACAAATAGTCTGAATTGGACATTGTTGTGGTCAGTGCTAATAAGCACGATCAGGTAGCGATCACCGACATGGTTGTGCTGGAAGGTCTGAACACTTTCGTTGAAATAGTGCATCAGTGCTGGCCATTGGGCCTCATTGGTAGAGCAGATGAAAACGCGCGTCTTAGAATTGGCCAGCAACAACTTCTCGAAGTCGTCATTGATGCCATGCAGGCTCCACTCACACTCTGCCACCAAGGGTACATTCAACAAGCGCCTGGTAAGGCCCTCACCTGCCTGTGTATACCAGGTCACGTCATAAAGCCATCCCTGATCATCACCATGTGGATGACAACACACCCTGTACCCATATTGCCTACCAAGATCGGCCAACGTTCGATAGATGCCATGGGTCCATGCGGTAGGGCGAGGTAGCTCTTGAGCATTTGCTTCATGAACAAATTGCGTAAGGGCGGTAATTATGGCTTGTTCCCGTGGGGTATACATGTTGACCGAAGTCTCAAACTAGTCGCGTGCGCCCCGTCAGCAACTCCTGCATCATACCCTGCTTCAGCAGCGCCGTCTTTACACGCCGCGCCTCCAGCGCACCCAGCTCCGCATCCATGTCGCTCAACACCTCGGCGATGGCGGTTTGCTCTTCGAGCGTAGGCAGGGGGAGCCAACTCACTCCGAAGAAATTCGGGCGAAGATTGGGGTAGGCACTGGTGGCCGTGTACTCGACCAAAAGCTGTTGCGCCCGTGAGGAACAGAGCTGGTAGTACAAGTACGCCCCGGCAAGTTGCTTCCTCGGTTTCAGTGCACGTACGAAGTTGGATACGCACACATCTGGTCGTCCATCACACAGCCAAACCTTACCAAGGCCATTGCCGCTGACGGTGATCACGACATCGCCACGGTCACACTTGGCAGTTAAGAATGCAGCATCGCTCAGGAACCGCTCCGCAGTGGCGGTCAGTTTGCCATCAGCAGAAACATCCCCGGCGCGAATGATCCGCGCTCTCTTAGGCGTATCGGCATTCTCTTCGCCGCTACCCCAGAATCCAGTGATTCGCTTGGCGACCTCTTCGATCGAAGCGACCACCCACTCCCCCTTGAACCCCGGCAGCCGTTGCTTGCCGGTGAGCAGCTGTTGCATGGCGCCCTGCTTGATGGCCTTCTTCTTGGCGATCAGCGCATCCAGCCCCGCCAGCAAACCATCCACATCCGAGAGCGCCGTGGCGATGGTGTCTTGCTCATCCTTTGACGGAGGCAGGGGTATTCGAATATCCCGCAGGGCTGCGATGGAAAGCTCTTGACGAGTCGTTCCAACAACAACTGTTGCAATACGCTTCTGGGCCAAGGCGGATTGAAGCATTTGAGCACAATAGGTGGAAGCAACTTCCTCCTTGAGCCTTAGTCGAGCGAGGTCACGACTAATATTCCCGATGAAGCTTTGTGGGACAGTGCCGACGCGACCAGTAGTTCCCTTGACCGAAATGAGAACATCTCCCGAACGAACTCTGCTCCGGATATACACGCGCTCAATCGCTGGAGCTGACCTATGAACACCAGATACATAGTCACCGTTGAGATCCTTGATCGCAAGTACGGGTACTCCATCGCTCACATGAGCACCAACTTGAACCAATCCATAGCAGATCGGAGAATCGTCGCGGACAATGTCGATAAGCCTCGGGTCTGACCAATCCAGTGGAATTTCGCCGACCTCAGTCTTCTTGAAACCGTGCTTCACTTGTTCCGTCACGGGCGCTTCGCTCAGCTCCATTGTAGCTCCATGTGTTTCAGGTGGGCGTTCACTTTGGTGTTGAGTGATTCCACGGCACGGTCCAGCTCGGGCAGGGTGTGGCCGTAACGTTCGGCCAATTCCACCACGCGGGCGGCCAGGCGTTGGCTGATGCGCTCCTGCTCGCTCAGCACGGCGGCATGTAGGTCGGCCAGCCACTTGTCGCGCACCACCAGATCCTTCACCTCGGCCTCGGTGAGCTGCTTGTAGTGGTTCCAGGCGGCGGTGTCCAGCGCTACGAATGCCACCTTGTGCGCCTTCTTGGCCTTGGCCTCGGCCTCCATCAACCGGTCCACCTCCTTCAGCACCTTTACCTCCTCGGCGTAGTCCGGATCCGTGGCGATCTCCGCGAAACGCGCCGCCACCCCGGCCTTGGTCACCTTGCCCTTCTCGTTCATGCACTCGGCCAACGCGCCCTCCTCACCGCTGTGCTCCTCGATCAGCTCCTCCAGTTGTTGCGCCAGGGCCTCGTGGGCGCGTTGCAGTTCCTCCACCTTCGCCTGTTCCTTGGCGAAGTACCGGGCGATCACCAGCCGCTGGGGCAGGAGGTCGCAGGTGAATTCTCCTTTCTTCACCTTGCCGGTCTTCTTATCCTTCACCGGTTCCGGTACGGCCTTCCAACCGTCCTCCACCAGCATGTACACGTCGTCCTTCTGGGTGCTGTTCCAATAGTCCATCAGGTGCTGGTACATGGTATAGGGGTCCACCAGTGCCTTACCCATGTATGCCTTCAAGAGATCTTCGCCCAACTCTGCAATGAAGTGGCGCGGCTTGGTGTGCCGGTCGATCGCGCGCAGGGCAGGTTCGTTGGCTGTTCGCCACTTCGTGAACACCCCTTCCAGCTCGGTGGCATAGGCCGTGAATTCCGGATGGCTGAAGATGCGCGCGCGCACCTCGGTGGTGGTCATCTTCAGGTCGCTGTAGCCTTTGCGGGCATTCGGCGCGAAGAGGTCCTTTCGGAGGCCGGGGTACACCTTCCAGTAGGCCTCCAGCGCGTCCAGGTCGCGGTCGGGGATGCCGCCCTGCAGGTGGGCGCTCAGGTCCTGGATGTCCTCCGGCTCGGTGCTGTCGATGTAGCGGGGGATGTTCAGGTTGTACTCGTTGCGCTCGATCTCGTCCCACGCCACCAGGCGGCTGAAGCGTGGCACCTCGGCCTGGGTGCGGAACACGTCGGTGATGCGGTGGATGTCCTGCTCGCGCAGCCGGTTCTTGTTGCCGTCCTTGATGTAGCCCTTGCTGGCGTCGATGATGAAGATGCCGGTGCGCTCCCCGGCCCCGGCCTTGTCCAGCACGATGATGCAGGCGGGGATGCCGGTGCCGTAGAAGAGGTTGGCGGGCAGGCCGATGATGGCCTTGATCACCTTGCGCTCCACCAGGTTCTTGCGTATGGCGGCCTCGGCATTGCCGCGGAAGAGCACCCCGTGCGGCAGGATCACCGCGGCGGTGCCGGTGCTCTTCAGGCTCTTCAGGATGTGGAGGAGGAAGGCGTAGTCGCCGTTCTTGTCCGGCGGCAGGCCGTAGCCCTTGAAGCGCTCGTAGGGGTCGTTGGCGGGGTCGAAGCCGGTCTTCCAGTTCTTCTGGCTGAAGGGCGGGTTGGCCACCACATAGTCGAACTGCTTCAGGCGGCCGCTGTCCAGGAAGTGGGGCTCACTCAGCGTGTTGCCCTTCCAGATCTCGGCCGTGGGGTTGCCGTGCAGCCACATGTTCATCACGGCGAGGGCCTTGGTGGCGTTGTCGTTCTCCTGCCCGTAGATGGTGAGGCCCACGGGTGCGGCGTCCACCACCTTCAGCAACAGGGAACCGCTACCGCAGGTGGGGTCGTACACGGTCTGGCTGCGGGCGGTGGCCTGCTCCACCCCGATCACGGAGGCAAGCACGCGGCTCACCTCTGCGGGGGTGTAGAACTGCCCCTTGCTCTTGCCGCTCTCCGTGGCGAAGTGCCGCATGAGGTACTCGTAGGCATCGCCCAGGATGTCGTCGTCGTCGCTGCGGTTGCGGCTGAAGTTGAGGTCTGGGTCCTCGAAGATGCCAATGAGCTTGGTGAGGCGGTCCACCATGTCCTTGCCCTTGCCGAGCTTCTCCTCATCGTTGAAGTCGGTGAGGTCGATCACGCCCTTCAGCTCGTTCTCCTCCGCCAGCTTGGCGATGATCTTATTGATGCGGTCGCCGATGTCCTTATCGCCCTTGGCGGCCACCATGTCCGCGAAGCCGCCGCCCTTGGGCACGGTGACCACGGTGTCGGTGCGGCCGGCATACTTGTCGCTCACGTACTTCACGAAGAGGATGGTGAGCACGTAGTCCTTGTACTGGCTGGCGTCCATGCCGCCGCGCAGCTCGTCGCAGCTTTTCCAGAGGGAGGCGTAGAGGTCGGATTTCTTGAGGGCCATGGGGGCGAAGATCGGGGAGTTATCCGAACCCGAACTATCGGACAATGGTCACATGGCCAGAGTAGTGCTCTGCTTTTCCATACTTGTCCATTACAATAGCCTGCCACACATACAGGTCGTTCTTGCAGGGTTTTCCATCGTAGGTGCCATCCCATGTCTTCATGGGATCGGTCGTGGTGAAGATCTTTTCACCCCAGCGGTCAAGGATGGTCCAACTCATCAAGTAATCGTGGGGGCGTACCACCGGGTGGAACGTCTCATTGTTCCCATCTCCGTTCGGCGTGAAACTGTTGGGGACCCAAACGCAAGGTTCAACGTATACGTCCCGGCAATCCTTGGTCTGGCAACCTTGAGCATTGCTGAGACGAAGACAGGTGGAGAAAGCTTGGCCTAGACTGTCGGTGAAGTCGAAAGGACCAGGTAAACGCTGAAACCAGGTCCCATCTCCGATCCGCCATTCATAAGCGATACCGGTACTGTCCGCCGCCTGGGGTACGGTAAGATCGACCCACCCGCACAGGTCATTCGCAGTGGTTGTGAAGTTCGGATCTGGTATCCAACTCACGAACTGGACTGAACTGGCCTCTGCTTGACAGCCTCCTTCACCAGTGACTTGAAGTGTGACCGTGTAGTTCCCATTCGTATGGAACACGATCGATGATATATCACCGCCTTGCTGCCCGTATGCGGAATCCGGCCCGACCCAGGTCCACCAGTAGTAGAGTGCGTGCTGGGAGTCGTTTTCCACAGCCGTAGCTTGTCCTTGGCAGGCAATCGGCCCAAGGGTGAAGTCCGGAACGGGGAGCACCTCCGTTCGGAACAAGACGCTGTCCCTGGCGGTACACCCACCCAGTACATGTAATAACAAGAGCGTATGCTCACCAGGAGTGCTGACCGGGGCATTCAACGCTGGGGTATCGGCTATGAACGTTCCATCCAAGTACCATTGAGTTGAAGTGCCCGGTGGATTCTCACCGGCGGCAGCAATGGCTACTGCCGGCGTTCCACAAGGATCCACCGGCTCGTGGGTGATGACGGCACGCGGTGTTCGTCCAACTGCGATGTTCACTTCTTGTGTATATGTACATCCACCTGGGCCAGTGCTGGTCAAGGTCGCCACATACATATCCGCACCTTGGTACAAATGACTTGGCGATTGTTGTGTGACCGGCTGTGAATCGTCCCCGAAGTCCCACAAGTAGCTGACCGAGCTTTCGGCAATAACCTCGAACCGGACGGTATCCGGATCGCAACCGCCATGGGTTACGACGATGCTGTCATCGGGGACCGGAAGCACGGTGACCCAGATGGTGGTATCGTGGCTGCACGCAGGGAGTTGTGCATCGGTCACCGTTAGCGTAACAGGATAATTCCCGTCGCTCACGTATGTATGCACAGGCAGTGTAAAGTTAGAGCTATCACCATCGCCGAAGGTCCAGGTATACCCGGTCATGGCAAGGGTGGTCGTGAGCACGGTGAGATCGGTGCCTTCGCACAAGCTGTCCGTGTCAAGGGTGAATGAAGCGGTGGGCGGTTGCAGGACCTGTACCTCATCCTCCCAACTCGCGGAGCCGCAATAGCCCTGCACATTCAATTGGACCGTATACGAACCCGGCCCTCCGTATGAGTGAATAGGGTTCTCTTCATAGCTATAATTGTCATCACCAAAGAACCACGCCCAGGTCTGCGCGCCTTGTGCCTGCGAGGTGAATGGTAGATCGACCCCGGCGCATACCGGTCCTGGTGCGTCAAAGAAGGCACTGACCAACGGCGGCTGCACGGTGAACTGGATGGTATCCGCATCCATGCCGCATTCATTCCACGTATGGAGAATGGCCGTGTAGGTGACCGGTGTATTCCCTGCGGTGAAAAGTATGGTCACAGGTGAGCCATTCTCGAACGGTGTTACCTCCGTACCATCACTGAAGAAGATCGTGTCGGTCAAACCGAACGCCTCGGTCCAATTCGCGAGACTCAGGTTCTCGAAGGTGACCTCCAAAGGCGAACAAGTGGTCGATGAGGCAGGCCACGAGTACCCCAGCGTAGCTACTGGAGCAGGCTGTATCGTGAACGTATCGGTGAACGAACCGTCCGGGCAACCAGGGACTTCGGTGGTCAGCTCCACCACATACATGGCATCGGAACCGAACCCCGAGGTCAAGGTGGTACATGGTGGTGCGATTCCGGTCGCGTACGGTTCACCGTCCATGGTCCAGGTGTAGGTGGTCGGACTTACCGAGACGGAGGTGTTCGTGATACAAACGAGATCGCCAGTGCAGCTAATGGCATCCACCAACGTGAAGTTCGGCGTAGTCGGTTCCGTGACCACGATGGCAAATGAAGTGTCCACCGGGCAGTCGCTACTGGCATTGATGGTCAACGTCACCGTGTAGTCGCCAGCATCGGTATAGGCATGGGTCTCGTTCGAAGCAGCACCATTCGGGGGGCCATCTCCAAAGTCCCAGTTCCATTCGGTCGCGCCCGTTGTTTGGTCGGTGAAAGCGATCACGTCATCCACGCAAGCGGTGTCCGGTGTGGCAAGGATGTTCGGCACCGTATTGACGGACTCCACGGTCACGGACAAGGAGTCCAAGCATCCGTTCGCCAATGTGCCTGTCACCGTCACTTCGCCGCCAGGAGTTGACACGGTTACAGCGGCCACGTTACTCAGCGTACCTCCATCAGCATCGGTCCACGCATAGGTATCCGCTCCCGATGCTTGCAGGTCCACGGAAGGCACACCCGGGCAGAGTTGTAGTGGGCCATTGACGATCAACGCGGGGGATGGCAATTGGACGATGGTAACAGATGAGGAAGGTCCTGTGCAGGCGCCCACGGCCGCATACACCGAATAATCCCCTGGCAGCCATCCCGGCCCGATCACGAGTGTGTCGTTGGTCGTTTCTTCGTTGAAGCCACCCGGGCCGCTCCAGTGGTAGGTGGCGTTCGGGACACTATCGGCGGTAAGGGTCAGTACGGAACTCCCGCAGAGTGAAGAGTCCAGTGCGGCCAAGAGCACGCTCGGTGGCGTGGAGGCTATGCTCACTTCGATGGTATCGACCGCCGGCGTGGGGCAGGTCGCACTCGTGGCCGTTACGATGATGATGCCGCTGACCGGGTTCGCTATCGGTCCGAAGACAGTGCCATTCACGATAGGTGGCATGGTGGCGCCATTCTCATCCTGATACTCCCAGCTTACGGTTGGTGGTGATCCATCGCAGGACACCGGGGTCACACTCATCGCTGCCAAGGAGAGGACATCACAGACCGTTTGATCCGCTGGTGCGTTCGTCAAGCTCGGCGGTCCTTGGACGCTGATGCTCTCCGAATGGTAGGTGACAGGGCATACCGTATCGTTCAACTGCAGGGTGATGTTGTAGAGCCCTGGTCCACCGATATCCCAGGAAGGATCAGGGGTCGTGCCCCCCCCGGGGTCAGTGAGTGAGAGGGATGCCGGTGTGTCACAGATATCCTGTGCGGTGGCAGTGTACAAGTAGCTCACGCCGGAACAGGTATTGTTGAGCATGCTCTCATCCATGGCGCTCACGACCATGTCCGTCACGTAGCATGTAGGCGATGGAGGAGTCAAGCTGAAATCAGCGCTGCTGGGCTCAGCAACGCAGATCGAATCGATCTTGCTGGAAATGCCACAAGCGTTTCCTATGAACAGCTCGATATAGTACGTACCTGGTTGTGTGAAGGAGAATTGCAGGTCGTTCGTTCCAAGTACCCAGTTCGACGGGTCGCCGGGTGTGCCTCCATTGTTCCCAAGCACCCCGCCGGGCAGTAATGTGGCGCCTCCAACAGGGCCATTGATCTCCCAGTAGAGCGTGTCCAATGGAACACATGTGGCCAATAGGTTGTTGAAGACCGTGCACGTGATCTCTTGCCCTTGGCTGGTGTTGTGCACGGTGAGCGGTGGTCCGGTCGTACACAAACGTCGGTCGGTGTCGGAGAGGGTGAAGTCGGCTGTAGGTTCAACTACCAAGCGGATCGGGGCGATGTTCACCGTGCCACCCGCTCCACAGCCGTTATACGTGTTCACGGTGATCGAATAGGCGTTCTGGTGACCAACAGCGGTATTGTGCCCGCACGATGTTTGTCCGAAGTAGAAATCCAGATCCGGTGGCAGGGGATGCAGGAGCGTATCCGTTGGTGATCCGTTGTCGGCATCTATCAGATACAGGGTACCGGGTGGGTTATTCAATCCGCTGGTCACCGGCACATGGACGCTATCATTCGCGCAGGTCCAGCACGGAAACGTAACTGAAGTGATCGGTCCTTCAGGAGGATCAGGCTGCCCAACGTAAACTCCTATTCGGTAGGTATCCGTGCAGCCGTTCTGGTTGGTGATCGTGTACGAGAGAGGGGTGAAGCCAAGGGGATATTGATGCGTGAGACCGTTCCAACCAAGGGGCAGCACGGAGCTCGGGGGTGAGACGCCCCAGTCCACCACCGCACTGGTCGGGTTCGTGGCCATACTGCCCCCATCGGCGAATGTTACATCCAGTGGTGCTACACCCGTGCATGAGGTGTAGGTCGTAGAGACCCCGAAGTAATCATCGTAGGCACTGCTCTGGAGCGTGATGGAAGAGCTGGTAAGGACCGCTGCTGGGGTGGCAAGGACCGTCATGCTTAGAACCAAAGGACTATTGGTGCAAGGCGTGCCATTGTTGTCGAAGCCCGTGACGGTCCATCCAAACGTTTGATCGAGTATTGAAGAGGGTGGCTGAAAAGTCGGGTTGGCAACATTCGATGCACTCAGGTATGCTGCACCGGAACCTGTCCATTGGATCGTGCCGATGGTCCCGCTCTGCAAGATCCCGGTGAGCTGCGTGGCATAGGCACAGGCCTCCGTTCCCGACCATACGGGTGTTTGCAGTGTGCATTGACCGTTGACACCAGCGCAAGCGGAATGGAAGATGATCAGGAGGGTGAAAACTCGTCGCCTTCTTTGCTCCCTCATGGCTCCGGACGGTTCGGAAAGGTTCAACATGGTCATGCTTGCTCAGCTCCGTGTGTGGTGTGTACACCAAGCGCGTCTTGAAAGTTAAAAGGATAGTTATGATATCCTCTTCGTGTGGCTGATCCCATCGTTGTTCGTCACGGAGCTCGTGCGCAACTGGTCGGTTCAGTGGTGAAATTCTGGATCACAGGACAAGTGGTGAGGTTATTCCTGGCACTGATCGTACCGGATCATTGGGTCCTAGGTAGATCCTCGCTCTTGATCCGCCGTTTCAGGTCTTCTTGTAATAAGCCGCTCACAGCAGTATTCAACTTCTTCCGAGACTTGCAACGTCGAAATAGGTTCCGGTCGGCGAGCGCGATGTACCATTGGGCGACGTGGGCATTCTGGGTATTCAGTTCGTGGGTGGTCCGATCCAGTGCTTTTTCCAGATCGGTGATCCGCATTTGCAGGGCGGCGTCCGAATGCAAAGCCGTATCGGGTTGACAACATCCATCGAGTTCCCCTTTGATCCCTTCCAGAGCAATTACCACTGCGCTGAGGTCCACCTCGATGGAGGGGCTATCCGGACAAGATGGACACTGAACGACGATCGAGTCTTTTTCATGGTTGCAGGTAACCGGCGCGTTCACGACAACGCCCGGACGGGTGATGTCATCGGCCTTTTTCAGTGAATCGATCATGGCAGGCCCCAATACCATGCACCCGGCGATCATGAACGCGGCTGCGAAGGAGAGGACGAGGATACGGATGGATTCGATGCGCAGGCTTCTGGCGTTGGCGAGTGCCTTGCGGAACCTCCGACGGGCGGTCTCAAGACTAACGACCTCCAGCAACAGTGCCTCCCATTCGATGGCGTTCCCGGACTTGACATACACCTCCATCCGAGCGCGTAGGCCCCGTTCGTATTCATCGATCCCCACGATATGTTGTAGTGATCCTTTGCTCTTCGCATGGATCGCATTTCCTTCGTGGATCAAGATCATGAGGCCGCTGATGGTAATGGTCAATTCCACCAACAAGACGGAAAGGATAGATTGGTGAGGATACCGTATCAGAAAGTAGAGGAAGGCTCCCGACTGCAGGATGGTGAACAGGACCAGGAAGGAGCGCAGTGTTTGTGCGCGCTCGCCAAGTCTCTTGGTCAGCTCTTCCAGCTCATGTTGTGTCCTACTCATACACGATGGTGATTGGCGGGATGCCCTCTTCCCGGGTGTCGATCCGGGCACCTTTCAGTACCCCAATGCATTGTTCGATGAGCTTGCGCGTCGTGATCTGTTTGGAGATGAGGTATTGGATGAAGGCGGGCATTTCGACGATCGCAGCGTTCCCGCCGTGACGTGCCTTACCGCGTAGTTTCATACAACGCTCCACTACGGTGTCGGCCTCGATGTTGGCGTTGCGAACCATCAACTTGGCATGGTACACGGCCGACGCATGTTCGGGCCGGAGTTTCCGGAACGAATCCAGATCGAACAACATGGATCCTTCCGGGATCTTGCATTTGAGCAAGTGCATGGTCGATGGGTAACCATTAACGAGATCGATGGAGCTAAGGACCACGATGTTCGCGCCGAGGTGTTCTACGATGTCCTCAAGTTCTTGAATGAACACGCGCCGTTCGTAGTTCCCGGCCATCCATCGTTCCACCCCGAGCCAAATGGATCGCGTGATCAGGAAAGTAACCAAGGCTACAGCCACGGTGGCAGCCGTGTGCAGCCAGTCCGCGTTCTGTAAGAGGGCCTTGAGCAATGCTTGGAGATCCATGGTTAGAATGCGTCGGGTTCGATGGATGTGCTCGTTATGCCATCGTTCACCCTAACTCGTAGTCCTGCTATCCCCCTCAGAACAACTCCCGGTCCACGCTGCGGAGGCTCCAGAATAGGGGTTGCCCCAGCGGTCGGTGGTGAAATCGAGCAACGCTTTGGCCGTGGTAGCTTCGGTTCTGTCCAGGGTGCATAAGAGCCGGGTTAGGATCGGCACGATTCGGGGGTGATCTCATTTATGAAATACCCGTGGAATGTATCTGGTTGACAGGCTGTGCTAGTAGACCTCTCGGAATTGCACGTCCTTTCCGTCTAATGCGACTTTACCAGTGCTAAGGATCATTTGGAGATCATCCTGTTTCACCTCTTTAACTTCCACTGGCCTTTCTAAAACAGCAGATAGGATGAAAGCCTCGCGTTCAACGTCCTTGAGGTAGGTAGGTACGTCCAGACAGCGGGTAGTGCATTGGCCGTTGGTGTCCGTCTTGCAAATGGCTATCTGCTTGGACCCGCATTGGACCGTACACAAGGGCGAGCAGTTGATGGCTCCCTGGGCCAACACTGGGGATCCGAAGAGGCAGGACAGGATCGGGAGGATGAACGTTCTCATTGGCAGGTGATGTTGATGATGCCGTCTTGTTTTTGAACGATGGCCTTCAGTTTAGGCGAGGCCACGGGCCCCTCGACCCTGAGGGTGAGCAGTTCGATGAGGTTCTCGATACCGTCGTAGGTGATCTTGCCGCCACGCACCTTCAAGGGGAAAAGGGCCTCACAGGTCCTGTCGAAATCAGGGGTCAGCTTTTCATCGTCGCAGAACGCAAGTACCAGCTGCTTCCAGGAGTAGTCCTCTGGCAGGCTGGCCATACCCAGGCCTGCACTGGTCGTAGTGGTATGCGGAAGGCTTGCCTGCCAGATACTGATGCCTGCAAGGATGGTGAATAGGATGGCCCCCAGCCCGACCAGGTTGAGCCGCTGACGGGTCAGGCGTTCGCGAACGGCGAGTTCTTCCCGAAGCTGGGCTGCGACCGCTTCTGGTGGAAGGTTGGTCACGGGCAGGTCATAGCGCTCCGCGAGCGACTTGATGACGCCGGCCCGTTCACCTTCAGGCAAACCGGCCAGGGCCTTCTTCTGGTTGGTGATCCGGGTGTGCCAGATGTAGAATACAGCAAGTACGATCAGAGCGAGCAGGGCAAGCCCGGTGGTGACATCCTTGACGGATCCCCAAGGGATCTGTGTTACGAGGAACATGGAGTAGTAAGAAGTATGGTTGGGGCGTGGTTGTGGTGAGATCGGATGGCCTCCTTCAGGCCCATTCGCTGTCCATGTCGGCGAAGACCTGCGCAAAAGTCGCTGGCTTACCACTGATCATTTCATAGGCTAGGTCACCGATCCAGTAGGGTGCTGTATTCTCCTTACCGTTCGGATCATTGCCTCCATGCCCGAAGCGCAGGTCCTTGTCCAAGGCATCCACGGCGTGCACACATTCGTGCACAATGGTGGCGCATATGGAGGCCAGGGACCTATCAAGCCTGCGGCTGTTCAGGAACACCGTGTTCGGATAGTTGTGGTCTTCGTACGCCAGGGCTTTGCTCAAGGGCCACTTGCTTTTGTAGAGCTTCACTTCTACAACGGTTGCGCTCTGTTGCATAAGGTCCGCGATCTGCACTGGTGTGGCAGTTGATCTGTCGAACTTCGGATGCGCTCGTATGGCATCGAAGAATGCGGGGTCCTGCAGCAGTTCGTTCGTACGTTCCACAGCGTTGTCCACGTTGGCATTGTTGCCGGAGAATTGCACTTTCATGAGGTTATCGGGTATTGGGTGCTTGCATGGTCATTTCTTGAAATCCTTCACGAGCAGGTTTAACATGGGGATGTCCACGGCTAGCCCAACGTGGTACCGCCATGCATTGGTCGCAAGGATCTCGTTGGAGGAGGAGATCTGGTCAACGGCATAGAGGGCGGGCACGTACTGGCCCCCGAGCAGCAGTGTAAGTGGTGTGCGTGGAATGTTGATCCCGAGTTGGAGCCCTGGTGCCACGATGTTGGAGAGCCGGATGGTGAAGTCATTGGGCAGGGCGGTGGTATCGCCGTTAACCAGATAGAAGTTGACCAAAGCCCCTAGGTCGAAAAGCTGTGGTGTGATACTACCTCCAAGGCCGATCTTGGAGCCCCAGCTGAACGAGACACCTATTGGCGCGAACAAGCCATAACTGGTGACCTTTTGATCCTTGGTCACGGTGGTCAACTGGTTCGTGATGGCACTGCGTTCCATGTCGGTGCCATTGGTTGTTGCTTTTCCATAATAGAAACCGACATAGGCGTTCAGCGATATGCTGAATTGGGAGAAGCGTTTGATGGAGGAACTACCGACCGGGAGAACGGATGCTTCCAAGGCCTGCTCCACCTCTTCAGGGGTTTTGGCCGTGGCCACGGAACCGATCATCGTGCCATACTTGAGGAAGGACTTCGAAACGGATGTTTCGATCACGTCAGGCTTGATCGACTCAATGAGCAGGGTGGCATCGTGGATGGCCGCTGAGTACCGCTGGGTGGCCACATGATATGCAAGGTCAGCTGCTCGGTCGACGACCTGGGAGATGGCCGCGTGGTCAGAGGCCGGGCCAACGTTGGTATAATGTTCGATGAGTTCGCTTCCTGCAATGGCCTGCATGCTGCCGGAGATGGTCCGGTAATAATCGTAGAGTGCCTGGGCATCCGCGGCTTGAGCCCGGTCCGAGGCCGCCAGGATGCGTTTCACCGCTTGATTTCCGGTATTGATGAGTTGATGAACATTGCGGATCAACTGAACGGCTGCCTCTCTTTTACTGGCATACTCGCCATGCAGCTTGGTAAGCATTTTGCCGAAAGTGATCGATGTGCCGTCCGACATCTTGAATGAGACTGCAGGGTCTCCGCGCTGCTCCATCGCGAGCAATAGCCCCAGGTAGGTCTTTATTCTACGTTCGTTGCTCATCAACGCATTGAACTCATCGCCATTGATCCAAAGCGCATCGCTATTGCGGCTTAGGAAGGACTTGGAGAACAGGTCGGCGAGTTCGATGCAGGATGTGAGGTTGTACTCACCGTTACTGTTAGCCATGTTCTTGACGTTCATCAGTTCTGTGGAGGTTGCTATGGTACTGAGGGCATTCGCTGGGTTCGACGCCCCGATGGCTTCCTTGGCTAATAGCAGGCCGAAGCCTGTCCAAGCCCCTTCTCGCGTAGTAGTGAAGAAGTTCTTGAGCTTGTCCATACGGTCCTGACAGGTCGCCAACATGTCTCCTTCAATGCCGATACAATCGGTCCTGGTCAAACCTTTGATCTGGTAAACGTTGTCCGCCAGATGCTCAACGTCCGATTCGAAGGCTTCCTTCAGCACTTGGATCACAGCACTGTACGAGTACGTTTCAATGTTCGCCAGAAGCTTTGCGCTGCTAGGGAAAGCGGTTCGTAATTCCGGAGTGGCGTTGAGTTGATCCTTCATTCTTCTGAAGAACGCTTCGGTAAGTTCGTCCTTTGCTCTGTTGGCCAGGAATCTGGCGATCGGAGCCATTTGGGCCGTTACATCCAGACTCGCCAAAGTGGAACCTAGGCTCCCTGCCAGGCCCTGAACATGGGCTCCCCTTACGACATTGGAGTATTCGTCGAAGAGGAATTTGTTATGATGTAAGTTGGTAAGATCAACGCCATAGGCGTTCAGGATCTCGACCGTCACACTGGGATCATGGTTGTCGGCCAGGGCCATGGCATCGTAATAGACATATCCTGTCATGTACTGACCGGATAGTACCTGCGCTGGAGCACTACCTTGGGGGTAGGCAATGAGCGGTTGCGGTGCTTGTGCAGTCCTGAAGGTCATTGGGTACTCTTTTCCGTGCAAATAGAGAGTGACGTCCGCACGACCGAGTTGAACATCACCAGGGTTCACGGTGGCGTCCGCTTCGAACACGATGGTGTACGTTCCGATCACCGGGTTCGGGTCCACCCCCGCTCCACTACCGAAGCGCGCACCGGACATGGCGATGGTTTGGGCACTTCCTGGTTTGCGTATCTCCACACGCATCCCGGCATAGCTGCAGGAGAAATGGAGCTTTACGGGTAGGACGAGCTGGTCCAATTGGTCGCTGAGCACTTGGTCTCCATTGGCATCGTGGCCGAATGAGACCTCTGTGTAGGACTGAGTGGCAGCAGATCGAAGGATCAGCGAACAGAGGAGAAGTAAAGTTGATCTCATTCTAGATCGGTTTAAGGCCGTTCATTTCCAAAGTGTTCTGGATCGGAAGCACGAAGCTGAACTTGCTGCTCCCACCCAGCAACATGCCGATGATTCGTCCTGTGGTAGCGTGTACGACACAACTCCCTGAGTTGCCACCGCTGGAAACCGTTCGGGAGGATCTCCGGTCCGGGGTACTTCCGATAATGATGACACCGCGCATCAACTTTTTCATGGATCGGTACTGGACCTCGTAGGACACACCTTGATCCAGGATGAATGCGGGGGTTGAGTGCTTGTCGTCTGTCCTCACGCGCACTTCGGTAGAGCCCAGGACGTCATTGATGGATACAGGGTGATAAGGCTCCGGTGGGAAGGGAGCGGTCGCTCCTAAGGTGTCCTTGGTCAGTTGGACAACTGCAAGGTCCTGGTCGGATCGCATGACATGCACGTCAAGAACACCTTGAAGATCCGGCTGGACAAATGCAGGAGGTTTTCCGGCCATACCAGCGCCAACCGATACGGTTCGGAACTCACCGCGGGTGAACACGTGTCCCGAGGTTACCGCACCGATGTAATGCGGGTCGTCCTTTTTCGTCACCAAGCAGCAAACCGTCCCCCAATAGGGAGGGACACCGTCGCCGCGAATGAGCTGACCAGGCACTCCGCCTTGGATCCTTGGTGATCCGCTATCAGGTATCCACTCCGTAGGCACTTCCAATGTGCTGTTCGGTCCTGTCAACACCTTCACCTTTTTTGGTAGATGAGCGGTATTGTTATCGCTCAGGTACAAGGTGACTTGCGCCCTACCCTCATGAAGTGTATCACTTACACCAACAACGTTCGGATGTCGCTGTTTGATCCATTCCGAATTCTGAGCGACTGCGATCCTGGCCAGATCTTCGGCGCCGATCACTGATGGGATCGCATTATGTACTGCCCGTCCAGTCCACGGTAGATTCTCAAGGACAGCTTGGGTGACCTTTGCACCGAACAAGAAGCCGACGATCGCCACCCAGTAACCGTTCAATCCTATGGCATCCAGTGTCGGGAGTTCCCAGCCCATTTTGATGAGGAGCATGCAAATGACATTCGCGACCATGAACACCACGATTCGCATGGTGCTCATCTCCTTCGTGTGGTCCTGCAGCATGTCCGGGAAGGCGAAGGCCACACCGAGCATGGTTAAGAAGAAGCCGAATGCTACCGACGAGGAGCTTGCCATGGCCGGTATCCATGGGATCCACCCGGTGGGTAGAATAAGCCAGACGAAGAAGATCAGCCCACATGCGATAAGGCAGAATCCGACCATCTGCAGGAGGGTTAGATCACCCTCATCGCGGCTGATGATGTCCCGTTTGCTCGGGTCATCTGTTTTTCGGAGCAGGTCCATGGCAGTGGTCTTGGGGTGGTCAGAACCGGTCGTAGGAGGTCACTCGTGAACGAACTGATGGGAGAGGTAGGTTCTCACTCGTTCTGTGCATTCGTAACTGGCGGTGGTACACCTTGACCTCCACCGTTGCGCTCCGGACCCTTGCCGAAGGAGCCTTGGAAAAGAGCGGTGGTTCTGTATGACAGCACTTTACGGCTGGCGTAACTGGTAATACAGACCTTATTCTGTTGGTTACCGCCTAAGATCTGCAAGCCCGGGCCGGTGGTCTCCAGATAGAAGCCGACGTGTCCGGCATCTGGGTTGTGTGGATCGCTGCGATCGAAGACCACGATGCATCCATACTCCGGAGCCTTCAGCTCGCGGCCCCAGCCGAGCCAGCTTCTTGCTAATGCCGATCCGGTGCCGGTGATTTTCGCCTGCAACATGCACCAGTTCACGAATCCGGAACACCATGGGGTCTCATCGCTGGTTGCCGGATTGCTGGTCGATCGGAGATATTCGATGATGCGGGGGTTATGCTCGGGGCCAGGATATTCTACCACGCCAATCTCTGCTCTGGCATATGGTAGCCAAGGCGGTTCGTTCAGCAGACTCTGATCGCTTACAGATACCCGTTCCACATGCGATCGGCTCACCCAACCGACCAGATCACCATCCGATAGGGTCGCCTTTGCGCGCAGCCATTCCCCATTGTTGCCCAATAGTTCAGTGATAAGTGTACCATAGGGCAGTTTGCCGATGATATTATTCCCGATAGCTGGGCCGGATCGGAAACGTAGGATCGAGGCCGTGGTGCGCCAAGTTGTGGACATGTGCGGAGTTTACTTCTGGGAATGGAGGCGTATTAACCCCAAACCTCCCCCTCCTCCCACCCCCTCTCCAAATCCGGAAGGGGGGCTTTTTACAGGGGGGGTGGGGGGTTTCTTACACGCCCCCCCGGGGGTTTCTTACACGTAGTGGCCTCGCCGGGCGGGGCTGCGGAAGGCCCCCGGAACCGCCGGAAAGCCTTATGGGTTGCGGGTTACAGGCCACATGTGCAAATGGCGCGATCCGGTGCCCCTTGGCGGCTTGGGTGGCGGGTCGGGCCTGGGCCGCGTCGGGGGTATGGGCGCTTGGGCTATCGTTGTGGCGATCGGTAGCCGATCCACCCATGGCGCGCAAGAGCCCGCTCCCGCCCGGTCCTGTGGAGGCTTCTGCTGGTGTACCGGCGGAAGGGGGCAGCCCTCGGGTGGCCGTGGTGGATCCATTGCCCTGCATGCGCTTGGGCCTTGCGACCATGCTGGAGCGCAATGGCCGGTACCGCGTGGTGCTGAGCGTGGCCACGGGCGAAGAACTGATCGCGGCGCTGGCGGATGGAGCACCGGTGGACCTGATCGTGTTGGACGTGCGGCCACACCACGGCGATGGGTACGCCCTGCTGGAGTGGTTGCGGGTGCACCAGCCCGGGATGCGCGTGCTGGCCTACGGTCTGCCGGCCGACGATGGTACCGTGGTGCGCAGTTACCGGTCCGGTGCGTGCGCCCTGCTCAGCAAGGACATGGACGAGGAGCTGCTGCTGCTGGCCATGGACGTGGTGCGGCGCGCAGCGGTCTTCCATACCCCGCACACGCAGCAGGTGCTGCTGGAAAATCCGGACGGCTTGTGCGCAGAGGAGCGGCGCAGGCAGAAGCTGCTGGTGCAATTGACCAAACGGCAGCTGGAAGTGCTGGTGCTCCTGTGCCGGGAGGATTGCCCCAGCTCCGCGCGGATCGGCCACGCATTGGGGATCACCGCACGCACCGTGGACAGCCACGTGGAGGAGCTCTTCGAACTGTTCGACGTGAACCGGCGCGTGATGCTGGTGCGCGCGGCGCAGCGCCTGGGCATCGTGTAGGGCCGGGTGGCGACCTTGCGTGTGAGCGCCACGGTCGTTCCGCTGATGCGCAAGGTCGGATACATGGTACGTAAGGTGGTATGCGCGAGGCGTCGGGTCGTGTGCGTGGCGCAACAGGTCGAGCGCGTGATGCAGCCGGTCGTGCGTTCGGCGCATCAAGTCGTGCGCAGGACACATCAAGTCGTGTGCGTCACGCATCAAGTCGTGCGCATGATGCACAAGGTCGTGTGCGTGACGCATCAAGTCGTGCCCGTCATGCATCAGGTCGTGCGCCTGACGCATCAAGTCGTGCGCCTGACGCAACAGGTCGTGCGCCTGATGCATCAAGTCGTGTGCATGACGCGTCAAGTCGTGTGCGTGACGCAACAGGTCGTGCGCCTGACGCATCAAGTCGTGCGCGTGACGCGTCAAGTCGAACGCGTGACGCATCAAGTCGTGCGCATGACACATCAAGTCGTGTGTGTCACGCATCAGGTCGCGTGTTCCGGGAAAGTTCGCGTTCGGCGGGCCTTTGCCATCGGTCCCCCGTAGTTCTACGGAGCGGGCTTCCCGTATGCCATCTGCGTTCCAGCGTCACCTTTCGCGGCCGGTGATCGCATAAGGCCCTGTGTCGGAATTCCCCGGCACATTAAAACCCCAAACAGATGAAAGATCTGTTCATCGTCAAGCTGGGCCTGCAAGGCCTCACTTCAGCGGCCTTGGTGGAAAAAGGCCGTACACACATCAAGGATTGCACGGGCAACGCCAACGTGACCTTGCCAGCCAACTTCCTCGCGGACTTCACCCAAGCGGTGGACGACCTCGAAGCCGCCAACATCGCGGTGTTCGAGAACGGCGGTCGGAAGGATACGCTGGCCCGGAACACGGCGAAGTTCGCGTTGGAGGAGTTCGTGCGCGAACTGGCCGGCTACGTGCAGGCCCAGTGCAACGAGGATGCGCTGAAGATCGCAAGCTGTGGCTTCGGAACGCGCAAGTCCCCGTCCCCGGTGGGGATCGTGGACGCGCCGAAGAACCTGCGCGCAGGTCGGGGCAAGGTGTCGGGTGATATCGACGTGCGCTGGGACGGCGTGCAGGGTCGGATCATGTACGCCCTGTACATCTGTGCCGGTGATCCGAAGGTGGAAGCGGACTGGAGCCTGCTGTTGCAGACCAGCCGGAACTTCCACACGGCGATCAACCTGACGAGCGATGCGGTCTACTACTTCCGGGTGGTGGCCATCGGCACCGCCGGTCCGGGACCTGTGAGCGACAGTGCCTGGTCCAAGGCGGCCTGATCCGCTGCCCTCCTTCTTCCTCAGGCCCTTGCCCCGGAACTGCCCACAGGCGGTCCGGGGTCGGGGCATTGAGGGGAGCGATCAGCTGCCCGCGAAGGATACCACCAACAACACGCCACGATGAACACCGCAAGGAACAACGACTGGAACAGCGCTTACGAACGCGACTACCTCGCGTGGTATGAGCGTGAGCAGGATACCGTGGGGGAGCCCTTCGACCCGCAGCCTTTCGTGGACGCGGCGCACGCGCAATACCCGGACCATCCTGAACTGGCCGAGGCCTTTGCGCGCTGCACCGGTGCCTGGCACCGCTCCCGCCTCTACACCTACCTGCGCATGCCGGCCGACCGCAAGGCGCGCTGGCACTTCATCGGCAGCTTCTGGCTGCAACACCCCAAGCTGGGTAAGCTGCTGGTGGACCTGCTGCAGGACCCGGACGATGGCGCGCAGGTATGCATCGGCGGCTTCGAGTACTTCGATCGCCTGGGCGAAGCGGACGAGCTTGAGGCCTGGGAGAGCGAGGCCCTGAAGGTGCTGGCCGAATTGGAGGAGGAGGAGAGGATCAACGCAGAGCTGCGCGCCGCCTTGCAGGCCATGGAGGAGCAGCACGCGGCGGAGGTGGGGCAGCCCTTCGAGCCCGGTGAACTATTTCAGCTGGCCACCGAACAATGGCCGGACATGCCGCTGGTGGCTGCCACTTTCGCCCTGTGTACGCAGGAATGGCCCTTGAGCGATCTGTACACGTACTTCATGAGCTATACGGAGCGCCGTGCGCTGCTCTATTTCTGTGGCGCGACGCTGAAACACCCCGACCTGGGCTACCTGCTCGTGGACCTCGTGTTCGACGAGCGCGTGGAAGGGGGTGTGCGCGTGGTGGGCATGGAGTTCATGGGCCACGAGACCGGGGAGGAGGATACGGACGGGATCTGGGAACCGTACTGGCCGGCGGGCGATGCCGTGCCCACGAGCGCCGCACCGCCCCGGGGGCACCTACGTATCGTGCACGTAGGGAACGTTGCCCGGGACCGCTGCGTACACTGCTGGCCTGGAGAATAAGCTACCCTGATACGGCGAACACATGGCGATCCACGACAACGTCCGGATCATCCCGCTCACCCACGCGGTGATCGAGCAGGCCGCGCACCCCTGGCCCGATCGGTGGGAGCAGCAGCTGGGCCGCCTGCGCTGGCACCTGAGCACACCCTACGCCACCGCGTTGATGGCCGAGCTTTTCGGCGATGTGATCGGCGTGGCCTGCGGTTTCGTGCAGGGCGGTGTGGGCCGCATCACGGTGCTCGGTTTCCTGGACGAGGCCGATGCCCCGGTGCGCGAGCGCCTGACCAGCGCGCTGCTCGATGCGCTCACCGAACAAGGCTGCACCAGCATCGAGCTCGTGGCCGCGCCGGCCGATGTGGCGAAGTGGGAGCACTTCGGTTTCGCGCCGCACGAGACCATCCTGCGCTACACGGGCGGCAAATTCCTGCAAGCCACGCGCGACGAGGTGATCCACCACGAGCTGGAGCATCGCCTCGGGATCCTGCACCTGGACCGCAAGGCCTTCGGCTACGACCGCAGCGCGCTGGTGATGGAGCATAGCTACCTCTGCGTGGTATACATGGAGGGCACGCGCATCCGCGGTTATGCGCTCTCGCTGCTCGGCGAGGGCCTCATCGTGGCGGACGCCCCGGACGTGGGCCTGGAGCTGCAACGCTGGCACTTCCCCATCCAGGACCACATTCTCCTGCCCGAAGGCAACGGCGCCCACGAACACCTCACCAAGCAGGCCTACCGCACCACCGTCGAAGGCATCCGCATGGTGCGCGGCGCTGTGCGGCCCTTGAAGGTGGAGATGTGCTTTGCGTGGGAATGGGGGGCGGTGTGAAGGTGCATACGTGCGCGGCGCACGCCGCTGCTGGGGATCCCCCTTTGGATCATACTTCAAGCCTATCCTTCGGGCTGCGTGAGGGTTTTCGGCCCCCCTGTTCCATTGCGCGACCCACGATGACCACCGGCCATGCACGGGCATCGCGCCTCATCCGGTGCCAGGACCCTCCTCGCTCGTTCCCAAGAACGTGCTTGAGCTGCGCGCTGTTGAACGGGCCGTACCATTCCACCTTTTCGTGTGAGGAAGAATATTCCCACGGTTGCTTTCTTTGAAGTGGCCATGGACGCTCTCCCACACCGGATCCCGGTAGCGCTGATCGACGATCACACGCTCCTGCGCAACATGCTGGGCACCATGATCGGCGACATGCCGGAGTACGAGGTGGTGCTGGATGCCGCCAATGGAGCGGAATTCGTAAAGGCCCTGGAAGCGGGCGGAATGCACATCGCGGTGGCCGTGGTGGACCTGCACATGCCGGTGATGGATGGTTATGAGACCATCGCCTGGTTGCACCAGCACCGGCCGGGCACACGCGTGCTGGCGCTCACCTTCGAACGCACCCAGCAAGCCATGGACAGGGCCATCCAGGCCGGTGCCTGCGGCTTCGTACTGAAGGACGCAACGTACGCGGAATTCAAGCATGCGTTGGACGAGGTGGCCACGCGCGGGCATTACACCAACGGCCTGGTGCTGGAGAATGCGCCGAAGGAGTTCCGGGAACTTCCCCCGGGCCATAGGCAACTCACCGACCGGGAACTGGAGTTCATCCGCCTGGCCTGTGACCCACGGGAAATGACCCACGAGACGATCGCGGAGCTGATGGGGGTGCACCGTCGTACGGTGGACGGATACCGCAATTCGGCCTTCGCGAAGCTGGAGGTGAAGACACGGGCCGGCATGGTGCTGATCGCGGTGCAATGCGGGCTGGTCCCCGGTTGATCCGGTGCCGGGCCACGACCCCCGCACACCGGTGTTCACACGTAGGGCACACCGGTGTTTACACGGTATGGGACCGGTGAAGGGGTATGGGTGGGCGGATAGTTTCGGCCCGAACAAAAAGAGCCCATGCCATCCATGCCCAACGGCGCCCTCACGCGCACGCAGTTCGACACCGCCCGCGACCAGTTCACGGCCCGCTTTCTGATCGACGCCAACAAGCTGCCGAAGGAGCCGTTGCAGACCTTCGACTTCGCCGAGCTCAAGGACCTGGTGGATGGCGTGGAGGGGGACTATCGCCTGGTGGTGGTGCACTATGGCCTGAAGGACGATAGCCTGTGCTACGGGTTCAGCTTCACCGTCGGAACGCCCATCCCCAACACCGATTCCTATACCTATCCCGAGCAGAAGGAACCCACGCATGTGTTGGTCGGGAAGCAGTTCCAACCGATCACGGCGGCTGCGTGGGCACCAATGCGGAGCGCCTACCTGGATACGATGTGGACCAAACGGGACAACGGCCATTTCGAGCAGCTCACCGCTGTGGATGCGTTGCGCTGTGTGTTCCCCTGGGAAGCGGAACTGCTGCCCTTGTATGTCGACAACGCCGGGAACGGGGAATACCGGATGGCGGTGGAGAGCATCAGCCGCTACCATGATGCGGAGACCGGCGATGGTGGCGCCTCCAGCCTGAAGGGTTTCCGCCACGAGATCGGCTTCTACATGGAAGAGCTGGTTGAGGGCAAATGGGTGCGCCTGCTCAGCGATGCCGTGGAGAATGCACCCTACCGCAACCGTGCAGCCGATTTCGGGAATCTTTGTCCGGTGAGTTGCAGCACGTACACCGAGGTGTAGCGCGGCACACCAACGGCCATGAAGCTGATCGAAGACCATAAGGAGATCGTCCTGCTGGCGGCCTTCGTGCTCTGGCTCTTTGCCAGGGGCCGGTCCGATCACGCTTGGGTGCGCTACATCGGTCCGCTGTTGGGCCTGGGCTTCGTGATCGAGATGGTGGCCAAGTGGTTCGGCCAGCATGGCCTGAACAACCATCTGCTCTACAACAGCTTCTTCCTGCTGGACTTCGGGGTGATCAGCTGGATGCTCTACCGCACCTTTCCCGGAGCGGTGGGCCTCCGTCGCCTGATCGCCGGTGCCCACATCGTGGTCCTCGCGACCCTTGCATGGGAGCTGTGGGGCCATGGTACACCCCATCTGCTGGCCACCAAGGCATTGATCATCGGCGGCTTCATGCTGGGCCTGCTCGCGGTGCGCACGCTGTTCGCGCTGGTGCGCGAAAGTGACGTGCCGGTGCACGGCCGTCCATTGTTCTGGGTCCTGCTTTCCATCATGGTGTACTATCTCAGCTTCATTCCGATATTCGGTCTGTACAATTACCTGGTCGCCAACCATTCGCCCATCGTGTTCGAACTGAACAAGGTGAACAGCATCCTCTTCCTGACGCGCTATGGCCTGGTGTTGACGGGGCTGATCCTGTTGTACCGGCAAGCGCCTGCATTCCATGGAAGGCAATGACCTTTTCCTCACCATCGTGGTGAGCTGCCTCACCATCTTCCTGGTCCTGTCCCTGGTGGTGGCGCTGTTGGTGAAGAGCTCCATCCGGCAGCACGAGCACAGGATGGCATTGGCCCAGGCAGAATTGTTGAAGGACCAGGAGATCCTGCATGCGGAGCAGCAGGCCACCCAGGACACCCTGCAGGAGGTGGGCCGGGAATTGCATGACAACGTGGCCCAGCTGCTTTCCCTGGCCTGCCTGGGCCTCGGTTCTGAAATGGACCGTGCGCCGCAGAACAAGATGATCTCAGTGGCCTATGAGGGCGCGGTGCGGGCGCTTGCGGAGGTACGGCGCTTGAGCCATACCTTGAACGTGGACCTCTGGGACGATCTTTCGATCAACGAGGCCATCGTCAAGGAAGCGGAACGCGTGCGCGTTTCCACCGGCCTTGCATTGAAGGTGCATGTGGAAGGTGAGCTACCCGCCCTGGATGCCCGGCTGAAGATGGGCTTGTACCGCGTTTTCCAGGAGGTCCTGAACAACACGATGAAGCACAGTGGTGCTTCGCAGCTGATCGTCACCCTTTCGGCCGCCCCGGTGTTCACCATGCGCATGGCCGATGATGGAAAGGGTTTCGATCGGCGCACCGCTCGCAGCGCTGGCGGCTTGGCGAACATCCCGGTCCGCTGCGAGCGCATGGGCTTCGATGCCTATTGCGAGACCGCACCGGGAGCGGGTTGCACGTGGCGGTTGGTGCAACGCGCGGTGCAGAGCTGAGCGTGGCGGGGAATTGTGGACCAGGATGGGGATTGTTCTGCGCTACGGCTTGGGGGGGTGCGAGTCGGCGGTTGCCTTGCGGTTACCACTACCCGAAGGTCACTCCGGAGGTCGGGCGCGCGAAGCGCGTTGGTCCCGGCCATCCGGAGTCTCACAATTGGGTTGCTTGTGGTACCGCGTGCATTTGTGAGACTCCGGGTCGCGTTCGCAGAGCCTCACTTGCCCGGAGTGACAGACGTTGGTGGGGTGGCGGTTTGGGCGGGGTGGAAGCTCGTTGCTGCTCGCATGAGTTCGTGCCTGGCCGTTGCCTTGCGGTTACCACTACCCGAAGGTCACTCCGGAGGCCGGGCGCGCGAAGCGCGTAGGTCCCGGCCATCCGGAGTCTCACAAATGGGTTGCCTTTTGTACCGCGTGCATTTGTGAGACTCCGGGTCGCGTTCGCAGAGCCTCACTTGACCGGAGTGGCAGACGTTGGTGGGCTGGCGGTTTGGGCGGGGTGGAAGATGAGTTGATCCGTGCGACCTTCACGCAATGAAAGGAGGCTGGGTGTACGTCATGACCAACAAGCATGACACAACGCTCTATGTGGGCGTGACCAGCAACTTGATGAAGCGTGTGCTTCAACATAAGAAGGGAGTGTTCCCGGGCTCGTTCACCGATCAGTTCCTGTGTCACAAGCTCGTGTGGTTCGAGCAGTACGCGACCATCGTCGAGGCCATCGCCATGGAAAAGCGCATCAAGCACTGGCGCCGTGCATGGAAAGAAGAGCTGATCGAGAAGAGTAATCCAAAGTGGAAGGATTTGAGTGACGGTTGGTATGATGCGCGGGATCTTGAGTGAACCGTTCTGCTTTCCCGGCTTTCGCTTGCGGCGACCATTACCCGAAGGTTACTCCGGAGGCCGGGCGCGCGGAGCGCGTAGGTCCCGGCCATCCGGAGTCTCACAAATGGGTTGCTTGTGGTACCGCGTGCATTTGTGAGACTCCGGGTCGCATTCGCAGAGCCTCACTTGCCCGGAGTGACGAACGATGGTGGGGGTGATGGTTGTTCATCGCTTCGTTACTCGCCGACGGTGATCGCGAGCGTTGAGGCACGAAACGCGAAGCGATCCTTCGCCCTTCCGCCTTTTGCCTCCGTCCTTTCTCCTTTGCCTTTATCCGACGGTCATCGCGAGCGTTGAGGCACGATCGGCAATGGCACGCCCTGCCAAACTCCCGCGCCCTTGCCGGTTCACGAACATTACAGATACAACGTGCGTGGACGTCCACGATCAGCGCGGGCCAGGCGTTCGGCGTGCCTGTGCGTAGAGCCGGTGGGGTAGCCGAGCGGCTGGACTTTGAAAGCCTGTCCCGGGCTCGACCCGGGATGGTCGCCTTTTGGCGGAAGCCCCGCAGAATTGATGCGGGGTTGTTGAAGCAAAAGGTGGAAAGAGACTTGTGAACCGCGCAGATCGGTGAAGCAGGGAACTCCAAGCGACATCCACCGCCAACATGTTCGTCCTCCTCACCATCAGGGATCAGCTCGATCGTCCTGCATCGTGATGCTTGAAGCACTGGTTATGTGACCAGTATCACGCGCCACGCGCACCACCCTTCAGACCTTTACGATGTACCAATTCCTCAACACCATGAACACCCACCGGAACATCGCGCGCATCCCCATCATCATGGCAGCAGCGACCATGCTCCTGGCTGCATGCCGGAAGGAGGAAACCTCGGGTCCATCGGGCAACGCCGTGCTCACCGAGCAGGACAAGACCGATCTGCTCTTCATGCTGGAGGAGGAGAAACTGGCGCGTGACACCTACACCGCACTCGAAGCGCTCTGGTCCTCCACGCAGTTCGTGAACATCAAGAGCAGTGAGCAGACGCACATGGACCGCATCGCCGACCTGCTGAACACCTACGACGTGCCCTATGTGATCCTGCCCGAGGGAGAGTTCGCGAACGCGACGCTGCAGGCACTCTTCGACCAGTTCATGGTGGATGGCTCCCAGAGCGAGCTGCATGCCCTGCGCATCGGTGCCACGATCGAGGACCTCGACATCGTTGACCTGCAGGAGCGGATGGATGCCACCACGACCACCAGCGTGGACCGCGTGTACGGCAAATTGCAATGCGGCTCGCGGAACCATCTGCGTTCCTTCGTCGATGCCATCAACAGCGCGGGCGGGAGCTATGCACCACAATACCTGGAGCAGGACGCGTACGACACCATCCTGGCCGGGGACCATGAGAGTTGCGGGTGAGGGAGTTGTGGTCGTTGAGGTGATGGTTGTTCTTCGCACCGTCGTCGACTTTCGCTAAGCGTCAGGGGCAAGGGCGGGAGCAGGAGCAGGGGCAGGAGCAAGTGGTTGTTCTGCGCTACGGCGTTGGGTGGGTGCGAGTCGGCAGTTGGCAGTTCGCAGTAGGCAAGTACTTGTTCATCGCTCCGATACTCACCGACGGTCATCGCGAGAGGTGAGTGCGAAAGGCAATAGCACGCCCGGGCAAACTCCGACGACCTAGCCAACCGCCGAACTTCTCAGAACCAACGTGCGTGGACGTCCACGATCAGTGCGGGCCAGGCGTTCGGCGTGCTTGTGCGTAGAGCCGGTGCGGTAGCCGAGCGGCTGGACTTTGATCGTGGTCGCCTTTTGGCTCCACCTTTTGGCGAAGCAAAAGGTGGAAGAGAAGTTCCGTCAGTTCCACCGGGGCGATGGCTTGTCTCGGTGATCGGAGCATTGCCCTCACTTCCGCTGCCGTGGAGTTGGCCCCAGCGCACAATGCTGTCTCGATGGTCGCCTCCCGAGCCGTAGGCGTGGGGATGGCGGAAGCGAAAGGTGGAAAGGGAATTGTGAGTTACGCAGATCAGCGAGGCACTATGTTCCAAGCGGAATGGTCCTGCGAGATCCAAGGTTCTTCACTTCACCATCGCCAAACCAATCGCATCACGGCTGCACGAGAACCCGGATGCTCCGCTGCTGCGTCCCGCCCTGCAACTGGATCGTATAGATCCCGGTCGCCAGGCCGAAGGGTGCGATGCGCGCTCCAGCTGCGCTGTGCACCAGCCGTCCTTGCGTATCATACACCGCGATCCGTTCCACGTTCGCGCTCAGCAGCAGCGCACCGCCATTCCAAGTGGCGTTGAGCTCCGGGATGCCGGTGATCACGATCAGCTGGCAGGCGCTCGTGATGCTGCATCCATCGCGCTCCAACATGACAGCGTAAGAACCCGTGACCTCGGGCTCGAAGCTCTGTGCCGTGGCAGCGGGGATCGGATCACCGTTGCAGTCCAGCCATTGGTAGTTCGCATCCGTCTCCGCGGCGATGAGGGTGTTGCCCACCTGGCTCACGTTGGTGTCCAGCACGATCGCTTCCACCATGATCAGCAGCACGCTGTCGCAACCGACGGAAGTGGAGAGGGGGTAGAGGCCCGCACCGACCGCATTGCCGTTCGGCAGGGTGTAGCTGCTTCCGGCGCACACGTTCTCAGTAGTGGTGCTGGACGCACAGGGCGCGTGTTTGGCCACAAAGACATCGCGCCCGCCTTCGCTAACCAATTCGTAGCTGCCCGTGTCAGGGTCCAGGTCGATGGTCCCGAAGAATACGCCGGTGGTGTACACGTTCGCACTGTCGTCCACGGCGATGCCCCAGCCGCCATCGTAGGCGGTGTCGCCCGCATCGTAGCTCCAGACATGGTCGCCGCTGTCGGTGTACTTCGCCACGTAATGGTCCCAACCCACGAGGATCGCTTCGCCCGGACCGGGATCGAAGTCCACGGCACCATCGATGGTCCCGGTGATGTAAACGTGACCGGCGACATCCACCGCTACCGCGTTGCATTGCCCTTCGTCGCTGTCCGCCAGGCCGATGCTCCAGAGGTGCGCACCGTTCGGATCGTACTTCGCGAGGTAGCCGTTCTTATCCGCGCCCAGGGCCAGGAAGGCCTCGCCGGGTCCGGGGTCGAAGTCCGGTGAGCCCGTGTAATAGCCCACCACGTACACGGCATCGTTCAGGTCCACGGCCAGGTCCATCCCGCATTCATCCTCATTCGGGTACTCCGATCCGCCACCGCCCATGTTGAAGGACCACAGGTGCGTACCATCGGGATCGAACTTCGCCAGGAAGCTGTCCCAACCGCCGTTCGCGGTCAGGTTCGTACCCGAGCCGGTCATGGTGCCGCGGAACATACCGGTGACATGGATGTTGCCTTCGGAGTCGGCCGTCACATCCATGCCGCGATCGAACTCCGGTCCGCCCATGCCGCGTGCCCACAGGAAGTCACCGTCGCCGTCGTACTTCGCCAGGAAGATGTCCTGGTTCCCGTTGGACGTGATGATCCCCGTGCCGGGGCCGGGATCGAAGTCGGGTGACCCGAAGAACTCACCCGTCACCAGCACGTTGCCCTCGGCGTCCAACCCGATGCCGGGGTAGCGCTCCACATTGCCCCCGAAGGCGATGTTGAAGGCCCACTGATAGTTCCCGTCCGTGTCGTACTTGGCCACGAACACATCGCGCTCGCTCAGGGAAGTGAGCATGGCCTCGCCCGGCCCGGGATCGAAGTCGACATCGATGCGGAAGTAACCGGTCAGGTAGACGTTGCCATCCGCATCCACCGCGATGTCGCTACCGAGGTCGTGGAGGTAGTTGCCGAGGCGGAAGGACCAGAGGTGTTCGCCCGCGTTGGAGTATTTCGCGAGGTACACATCACCATTGCCTTCATCGTTCAGGATCGCCTCGCCTACGGGATCGGGGTCCATGTCCACCGCATCATCGAAGGCGCCGCAGATGTACACGTTGCCTGCTGGGTCCACTTCGATGCCGTAGGCCCGTTCGAACTGGGTGCTGCCGAAGGAGAAGGCCCATTGCGGGTGCTGTGCGGAAAGTGAAGAAGTGACGAAGGCTGCGGCAAAGCTCAAGAGAAGAAGGCGCATGCACCAAAGATGCCGTACTGCACAGGAGTGCACAAACACCGGTGATGGATGGTGGGTTCGGGTTCAGGAGGCAGGTGCAGTTGCTTCACTTCGTTCGCAATGACAGCAGGTGCAAGTGGTTGTTCTGCGCTACGGCTTGGGGGAGTGTGAGGAGGCAGTAGGCAGTTCGCAGTAGGCAAGTACTCGTTCATCGCTTCGTTACTCATCGACGGTCATTGTGAGTGGTGAGTGCGAAAGGCAATAGCACGCCCTGCCAAACACAAACGCCCTGGCCACTTTGCGAACCCCTCAGATACAACGTGCGCGGACGTCCACGATCAGTGCGCCTGCCTGCCGTAGGTAGGGGCCAGGCGTTCGGCGTGCTGGTGCGTAGAGCCGGTGGGATAGCCGAGCGGCTGGACTTTGTAAGCCTGTCCCGGGCTCGACCCGGGATGGTCGCCTTTTGGCTCCACCTTTTGCGCATTCAAAAGGTGGAAAGGGAATTGCGTTCACGGGAGGCGGGAGACGCAAGGTCACTGTGGACGGAGGGCCCTGTTGAGGTCATACCGACGCCTTCTTATGTCCCGATGGCCGAGCCGCTTTGCGGACCCCTCAGATACAGCGTGCGTGGCCGTCCACTCCCGACTTTCGCCGGGATGACCTCACCGCACAGTGCGCCTTTTGGCCGAGGCCCCGCAGAATTGATGCGGGGTTGGCCAAGCAAAAGGTGGAAAAGGAACTGGATCAAGGCGGATCTAAGACGCAGGGTCTCCGGGGACGGAAGATCCTGCGCAGGTCTCAGGTCTGCGTTGCTAACATCACCGACAGCCTGGACTGCGGATCGGCTCCTCCGACCCCGACCTGCACGGACGGTATCATGATTGGCGATGAAGAAGGGATCGACTGCTGTGGAAGCTGTCCGCTGTCCTGTGAAGCGGCCGCCCTGGTGGCGGGTCCTTCGCTTGGTCACGCCAGGATCTACCCGGACCCGAACAGCGGTGAACAGCTTTTCATCAACATCACGGCAGTGGAAGCGGAGATCATGCATGTGGACATCTACGAGCTGAGCGGCAAGCTTGTGTGCGCGCGGCATCGTGGCGCAGGCGTCTGTGTCCCGAGCCAGCGGGAATGGTTATGCGAACCAGGTTCTAGATCTCAATGGCGAACTCGCCAGCGGCCTATACATGGTGAAGATCAGCGCCAGTGAGAAGACCTGCAAGGAGCGGTTGGTGATCCTGCGCTAAGCTCCAGCCAGTTCAATTGGAAGCCCCGGTCGTCGGGAGGTGGGCGGGGTTTTCCTGTTAAGCTGGTCGCGGGACGAACACTTGCGCCTGCTCCCACTGGAGGGGGTCCGCGAACGTCTCCGACGTACTTGAGCGGTAGTTGCCCGACCCGCTGTACGAGGCGGAACTTTCGACCAAGGTGAGGCGATGTGGTTTCCGATTTTGGTCCATATTGCAGATCGATGCGAACTGCGCTCCATAAGATAGCGACACTTGGGCCTGAAAAGGTCGATGGGCCGCTGGACCCGGACCGGGTGGCGCAACTGGTGCAGGAGACGGTGGGTCGTTGGGCCTCCATCACCGGCCAATGGGTGGTGGTGCAGGACCTGGAGCACGATGTGCTGGTGTACGATAACGGCTTGACAAGTGCATTTGCACAGCACGGAGAACCCGCTACCCTAGAATGCCTGCGCGCAAGGATCCCCGAGCAGGAGCGTGCGCGTGTGCGGCACCTGCAGCAGGTGTTCCGGGTGACCGTGGAGCATTGCACACCCTGCCGTAGTGGAGCGGATTGCGCCCTGACGCTCACCCACCGCCACCGCAGTCCAAAAGGTCGCTTCGGCCGCTTGCAACGCCATGTGTTGCCGCTGCTGTGGAGCAGTGATGGCCGGGTGCGCGCCATGTTGCACCTGTGCCGTGAGGTGGGCCAGCTGCACGGGGTGCATGGTGCGGGTGCCTGGAGCCTGACCGGTCCCGACGCGCTCCACGAGGACTTCGTTGCGCGACTCAAGGAGTTGGGTCCGGACACCTGGACACCCTCGGCACGTGAACGGGAGCTGCTGCAGTTGATGGCCCAGGGCCTTACCAGCCAGGTCATCGCCACGCGCCTGCACCGCAGCTTGCACACCGTGAACACCCACCGGCGCAACATGCTGCGCAAGGCCGGGGTGAGCAATACCACAGCCTTGGTGGAGCAAGCTCTGAAGCTGGGTTGGGTGTAGGGGCGGAATACTCATTTCTGAGTATTGCTGGCCAAGGCCCCGGGGTCTTGCTTTGAAGATCGCCTTGGAGCGGCCAAGTGTCGCACACGCCAACCTGGAAAGTGGCGCCTGTACCAATTGTCCCTATGCAACTCGCACCAACCCCATGAAGACCCTGCGAACTTTTCTGATCCTATCCGGATGTGCCTTGTTCACCCTGCTGGGCCACGCCCAACCAGGTACACTCGACCTTTCATTTGATCCCGGAGCCGCGGCAAATGGAGCTGTGTGGAGTACAACCCTTCAAGCAGATGGAAGGATCCTTATGGGTGGAGATTTCACCAGCTATGATGGTACGCCCCTCAATCGCATCGCTCGCCTGAACCAAGATGGCAGCCTGGATACTTCTTTCGACCCTGGCTTGGGGGCTGACGATGAGATTCAAGCTATCATAACACAGTCAGATGGAAAGATCTTGATCGGTGGAGTTTTCACAACCTATGACGGGATCGCGCGAAACGGGATTGCCCGTGTGAATACAGACGGTAGCTTGGATACCTCCTTCGACCCTGGGAGCGGAGTTGGTTCAGTCCCTCAACTTTTTGAAGGAGTTGAAGCTATTGCATTACAATCTGATGGTAAGATACTGATCGGTGGGGGGTTCAACACCTTTAATGGGATCAGCCGAAGTGGTGTTGCTCGCTTGGATCCAAACGGCAGTTTGGACGCTTCATTCGACCCTGGTGATGGAACTCAGCTGGTATTTGGAACATCTGTCTTTAGTGTTGGATCGGTCGGCACCCTTGTCCTACAGCCTGATGGCAAGATTGTTATTGGAGGGAGTTTCCAGCGTTTTGACGGTATCAATCGTAGAAGTCTTGCCCGTCTTAATTCCAATGGAAGTCTGGACAATTCATTCAATCCTAGCACTGTCGGTGGCAGTGGCATCTGTTATTCTATTGCCCTGCAACCTGATGGAAAGATACTGGTGGGTGGAGAGTTCACAACCTATGATGGCGCCTCACGGAACAACATCACCCGTGTGAATGCCGATGGCAGCTTGGATACTTCATTTGATCCAGGCACAGGTACAAGTGGTGGATTCGTTTCAGTCCGATCCTTTGCGATCCAGCCAGACGGGAAGGTGCTTATTGGAGGTGGGTTCACTACTTACGATGGTGTTTCGCGGAATGGTTTCGCACGTTTGGATGACGATGGCAGCTTAGATCTTTCCTTTGAAATAGGCACGGGGGTGACTGCTGGTGTCACCGCAAGAGTTCATTCGATCGCACTTCAGCCCGATGGGAAGATTATTATCGGAGGAGGATTCACCAGCTACAACGGCACTGGGCGTAATTCTATCGCGCGAGTGAATGGTGACCCGCCGGATGCCGACTTGGACGGTGTGCCGGATGATGACGACAACTGCCCCAACACCGCCAACCCCCTGCAGGAGGATGCCGACATGGACGGAGCCGGTGACGCCTGCGATGGCTGCCCGAACGATCCGAACAAGACCGCGCCTGGTGTCTGCGGCTGCGGCAACCCGGATGTGGATGCCGACATGGATGGCACCATCGACTGTTTGGATAACTGCGTCGGCCTGAGCAATCCGACCCAGGCAGACGTTGATTTCGATGGGGTCGGCGATCCATGCGACAACTGCCCATTCGACAACAACCCCCTGCAGGAGGATGATGACGCCGACGGTATCGGCAACGAATGCGACATCTGCCCATTGGGCGATAATGGCATCCCCAACTTCGACACGAACACCTGCGCCTGTGCGCTGGGCTACTACGCCACCCCTGAGGACCTCCCGCTCATCTTCACATGCACCATTTGCCCGCCCGGCAGCTACTGCCCGGATGGGATCAATGCCATCCCCTGCCCGGCCGGCCGCTACCAGGACCAGGAAGGTCAGATCGCCTGCATCGATTGCGCAGCTGGTACCTTCAACCCATCAGTGGGCGCCATCAGCTGCGGATCCTGCCCGGCGGGCTCCTTCAGCGCCACCACCGGTTCGGTGGCCTGCGAGGATTGTGCGGCAGGGTTCTACAACCCATCAGTGGGCGCCACCAGCTGCCTGGCCTGCGATGCGGGCACCTTCAGCGCTGTGACGGGTTCGATCAGTTGCACCGCCTGTCCAGAGGGCACCTTCAGTTCGACCACGGGCTCCTCGAGTTGCACGGCCTGCCCCCCCGGCTTCGCCAGCAACCTCACGGGCCAGATCGCCTGCAGCGCCTGTCCTCCTGGCAGCTTCAGCGCCAACAGCGGTCAAGCCGTTTGCGACCTGTGTCCGGTGGACACCTACAACCCGCTGGAGGCCCAGACCACATGCCTGGCCTGCCCCAATGGGGAGAGCAGTGGCGTGGGCGCTACCGAGTGTACGCCGGACGAGGTCTGCACGGACTACATCCTCGAGTTCCAGAGCGGAGCCACCGCACCGAACGCGGTCACATATGAAGTGCTGGACGAGACCGGAACAACAACGGTGCTCAGCGGCAACAACCCGGTGCCGGCGAACAGCATCGGCACATTGACGCTCTGCCTGAGCGACGGCTGCTACCAGCTGCGCGTGACGGATGGCGCGGGCGATGGCCTGCTGGGCTACGTGCTGCGCGAGACCGGCATGGACGGTCATCGCATCATCGACAACAAGTTGAACATGAGCGATGGCATCAGCCAGATCAGCGGGGGCCAGGGCTTCTGCCTGCCGATCGGCACGGTGAGTCCGATCTGGAGCAGCTGCGACAAGCTGGATTGGGTGAACAACAAGTTCATCGTGTGCCAGGCCGATGCAGCCGTGAGCGGTCAGTACGGTGTGACCAACACCACCAGCGGTTACGAGTTCTGGTTCTACGATCCGAACGGCAGCTTCAGCTACCGCCGCTTCCGCAGCCACGCCACCAGCGATGGTTACGGTTCCGGTGCGACACGTGCCTGCCACTTCAAGGTGAACGGCTGGTATGCCAGCATGGCCAACCCGCACATCCCAGCGGATATCCTGCTGAACGTGCGCGTGCGCGGTCGCGTGGCTGGTGTGAACCAGAACTTCGGTCCCGCCTGCCAGTTCAAGATCGACGCCGCCCTGGCTGCCTGCCCCCGTGTGAAGCTGCAGGACAACCCGGCCAACACGAGCGACTACAGCTGTGGCGTGAGCCGCAACTTCGGTGGCTCCAGCAGCCCTGCGAACCGCATCTACGCCAACCCGCCCCAGCCGATCCCGGTGGTGGCCAGCAGCTCGGTGCGCTACCAGTTCCGCTTCCGCATCACGGGTGAGAACGTCTGCATCGTGCGTCCGCCCCAGACCAGCGCCCGCATGGTGCTGAACTGGACCAACGGTACCCCGCTCGAGTGCAGCAAGACCTACGAAGTGGATGTACGTGTGAGCCTGGACGGTGGCGCCACCTGGTGCTTCGGTCCGGCTGGTAGCAGCCAGGCCGCTGCCTGCGCCGACACCGAGGACTGGGGCAAGGTGTGCAACGTGACCATCAACCCGTGCGCTCTACCCAACGGGGGCAACAACGCACTTGCTGGTAACGACGGTCAGGGCGAGGCGTCATTGCGAGGCTCTGCGAAGCGAAGCGTGGTGCTCCACCCGAACCCGAACCGCGGCGACCAATTGTTCCTGCGTGTGAACGGCCTGGAGGCAGGCGTAGCCTTGGTGAACGTGGACATCTACGACCTCACCGGCAAGCGCGTGGCAGCGCGCACCATCGCGGTGAACGATGGTTTGGTCCGCACGAACCTGGAGCTGAACGGTGACCTCAGCAGCGGCATGTACATGGTGGTGATCACGGCAGGGGAGGCGGTCCATACCGAACGGCTGGTGATACAGCCGTAAGGGGGAAGATATGTTGGGAAGCCCCGCGCACCATCCGGTGCGCGGGGCTTCTTGTTTATGATTGTCCGGTATGGTGGTACGCTGTCATTCTTCGCCTATCCGCGCAGCAATGAACTGTACTTGGGTTATTGAGCGGGAAAGTTGGCTGAAGAAGCGGCGGCGTTCTATTAGATTTCCAGCATATGATATCCCTTCATTTGAGACCACTGCGACTGATCTTGATCGGGCTGCTGTTTCCATTCCTCAGCTGTTCGCTTGAGGCGCAGATGCATATTGATTCCCTGCGAAGCATTTCTGAGGATCGTTCCCTGCCTGACAGCATGCGCTTCACAGCCTACTTCGACCTGATCTGGGAGGGATACCTGTTCTCCCAGCCGGATTCGGCCTACAGCCTGGCAAGGGATCTCCAACGGAACGCTCGAAGAGAAGGCAACCGGGTATTCGAGGCACGCGCCAGCGAGCTTCTCGCCGCTACCTGGTATGTGCGCGGTGATCTGCGGACCGCGTTGATCAACTACGACACGGCACTTACCCTGCACAAGCGGAACGGCGACCAGGACGGGATGGCCGACGTGATGACGAACATGGCCGGAATGCGGGCCTTCCTCGGCGAGCGCAGCGAAGCGCTCAAATTGTACGAGGCGGGCCTGCGCATCCATGAGACGCTCCATGACAGCACGAGCATCGCCAATGACCTCAATGCCATGGCGACGATCCACATGGCGCTTGGTGACCACGCGCTGGCCTCTGATCTGCTCGTCCGCAGCCTACGCGTGCAGGGATCGCTCGGGAATGATCGTGGTGTTGCGACAGGATACGCCAACATGGGAGCACTCCTGAATGCGCAAGGTGAACCCGACCAGGCGTTGCTGCACTATCGAAAAGCGCTGCGGATAGCGGAAGAGATGGGCGATCGGCACATGATGGGCAAGGATCTCGAAGAGATCGGCTCGTGCCTACTTCAGATGGGTGATACCGCGGCCGCCAAGGACCATTTCGAACGAAGCCTGGTACTCCGTCAGGAACTGGATGATCAGCATGGCATCGTCAACGTGCGGTCGCGCATCGCTGAGGTATTGTTCCATCAACGGGAATACCCGGGAGCATTGGCGCTCTTCGATTCGTGCATACGGATGGCCCGGGAGAACGACCTGCCCTGGGGTCTAGGCACCGCGCTTGTGGGTAAGGCCAAGCTCCTCTTGGCGACGGGCGAGTCGGCCGCTGCGTTGAACGCGGCGATCGAGGCGGAGCAGGCGGCAAGGGAGGCTGAGGAGCTGAGCCTGATGCGTGACGCCACGGAGCTGCGCTATCAGGTGCTCAAAAGGATGGGGCGTTGGGCAGGATCGCTGGCCGCTCACGAGCATCTGGTCCAACTGAACGACAGCATCATGGCGGAGGAGAACCAGCGCGCCGTGCTGCGCAATGAATACAGATACAACTATGAGAAGCAAGCGTACGCGGACAGCATTGCCCATGTCGTCGACCTAGCGCGCGTTAACGGGCAGCATCAGGAGAAGATGCTCCGAGCGCGTTCCCGACTGTATCTGGCGCTATCCGGTGGGCTTGTCCTCTCGGTCATACTGCTCGGGTTCTGGCTGAGAGCCCGTCTGCTGAAGCGGACCAACGCCGCACTGGTCGAGGCTCAGGACAAGCTCGTGGAAAGCGAACGCGGAAGGGAGGCAGCGGAGGTGCGCGCACGCATCGCTCGCGATGTGCATGATCAACTCGGCAGTGATCTGACGAAATTGGTCATGCTCGGCGGTGAGGTAAGGGCCACGGCGACGCATGATCCGGCACTTGCCGTTCATGCGGGCGATATCGAGCGCATCGCCAGCGAGGCGAATCGATCGCTAGGTGACATCGTGTGGGCCATCGACCCGGACCACGATACGCTCGCCGGCCTCGTGGAGCGGGTTCGTGCGCACGCAGCGCGCATGCTTGGCAATGGACCGGCCGAGTATACCATCGACTGTGAGCACGAAGGCATGGACCGGGGCGTCGACCCTGCGATCACCAGGGACATCTATCTAATATTCCGTGAGACGCTGAACAATGCGATCAAATACGCCCGCGCCAACAGGATACAGGTGGTCTTCCGCACGAACGAGAAGCAAGTCCGCTTCGAAGTGCGCGACGACGGGATCGGATTCGCCGCTACCAATGGTACTTCCGGTCGTGGTCTCGCCAACATACGTGAGCGAGCGCGGCGCATCGGAGCGGACCTTAGCATTGAAGGGGACCGGGGGACCCGCGTTCGCTTGGTGCTTGGGCTTCCTTGAAAGGATCGAAGGCGGCGGATTACCTTTCTTCCATGGAAGTACTGCGGGTGGCCATCGTGGAAGACGATGTTGCGACGACGGAGTATTTGTGCCGACGGATCGAGCGGGCCGAAGGCATGCGCGTCATGGGCACATTTGCTTCCGGTGATGACCTCCTTCGCTCCCTATCCGAATTGAAGGCTGATGTGGTGCTCATGGACATCAACATGCCCGGAACAAGCGGCGTGGATTGCGTGCGCGAAGCAAGGCTGATAAGGCCGGATCTGCAGTTCCTTATGCTCACGGTCTTCATGAACCCTGCGTACATCTTTGAGGCCTTGCGCGCCGGGGCGACAGGTTATCTCCTGAAGAGCACACCGGCCGAGGAACTGATCGATGCCATTCGTGACCTTCACCGAGGGGGATCCCCCATGAGCAGCGCGATCGCGCGCATGGTGGTGAACAGCTTTCAGCAAGAGGCGGCACAGCCCATCCAGGACGGGCTCTTGAGTGCACGGGAGCGGGAGGTCCTGGACGGGCTTGCCGCTGGCCTGAAATACAAAGAGATCGCAGAGAAAGCAGGGCTCAGCACCGAGACCGTGCGTGTCCATGTCCGCAGGATCTACAGCAAGCTGCAGGTGCGTGGCCGAATGGAGGCGGTGCGGAAGGTGTTTCCAAAGAACCGCTGAGCTTCCCCTGCTGGCTTCACGCCTTGGTCATATTAACCCGAAAGGGTTATTGCTCGCTCCCGGGAGAACGCATCTATTCGTTCATCGGTGCGGTGGCTCTCACCATCCAAGCGAGGCCACGGCATTCATTTCCTTCTGTCGAAACGCGAACACGAACATCGATGTCGCGCTCATGGGGATCCACTTTCACCTACAGAGTGCTCATTCTTATACTGTCCCTTGGCAGGCCCGGTTTTTGAATGCCAGCTCGGATCGCGGGAACCCATCCCCTGGTCGCTTGGGGAGCCCGCAGCCACTGGGGAGGCATACACCGGCGACGCAGTCGGCATCGCACCTACTTCTGAGGGTGTTCACCTACGCTCTGGTTTCCAGAAGCTGGCCAGCACCGTTACGGACCAAGGGCCTGATACTGATCTCCACGGTCGCCCGGCAGCGTCGCGCAGTTGACCGTCGGCTTTCAGGCCGCGGCAACTCCTTGAACGATGCTCTCGCTCCGCGATGCCGTGACCAGCGATGACGCAACGGCACGTTTCATTCGCCCCCGCGCTTACAGAGGGTATTCCGTGAGCGTGGACGGCGTGCGACAGGATTTCATTCTGGACACGCGCCCTGCTGGCGATGGTGAATTGCTCGTGCATCTGGCCCTACAAGGCGCTGTGGTACACACAAGGCCTCGAAGGGCACCGTGCTGACAATGGACGGTTCAGGGCGGGAGCTGGCCTATGGCCGGTTGCTTATTACTGACGCCATTGGTCAGCAATTGATGGCCGTGATGGACGTCGTGGATGAGCATGAGATGCGTCATCCGTGTTCATGATGCAAAGCGCGACCTATCCGCATCAGGATCGGCCCGACCTTCAGCGATGCGAACTGGGTGAGCATGAGCTCAGGCCTGCCCGGCGCCAATGGATTGGTCCAAGCCATCGCCATCGGCTCGAACGGCGACCTGTACATCGGAGGTACGTTCACCTTCGTCAGGAACGTGCCTGCAGACAGATCGCCAAATGGGATCAACACCTCATGGTCCGCGTTGGGCGTTGGCGTGGCATGGGGTGTTCAGCCTGGAACGGTGAGCTCACTATTGGCCAATGGCACGGATATATACGTGGGCGGCACTTTCACTACGGCGGGCAGCATCACGGTGAATCACATCGCCAAATGGGATGGCGCGAATTGGTCCGCGCTGGGCTCCGGCCTCAATGGCCAACAGGCACTAGTATGGCAGCCTGGATGGGGTCCGAGTTGATGCGTGGGTGGTGGGTTTCCTCTCTGCGGGTGGCGTGGCCAATACCAGCAGGCTGGCAAAGTGGAACAGGACCACGTGGTCGTCGCTTGGTGTGGGTACTACGGATAGCAATGTGCAGGCGTTGCTCGTGGATGGGACCGACTTGTATGTAGCCGGTGGATTCACCACGCTCGTGGGCTTTCCCGCCAACCGAATAGCGAAATGGGATGGGAGCACATGGTCCTCCTTGGGCACCGGAATGAACGGCCAAGTGCTTTCCTTGGCGAAGAACGGTACGGACCTCTATGCCGGAGGTGGCTTCACGACAGCCGGTGGAACCACCGCGTTCTACATCGCGAAGTGGAACGGGGGCAGCTGGTCCGCACTGAGCGGTGGTGGTATGAACGCCGCGGTGTGGGCGCTGGCCTTCCACGGGTCCTACCTCTATGCGGGCGGGCAGTTCACCGCTCCGGCCCTGAATCTGGCCCGATGGAACGGCACGGCCTGGTCCGCAGTGGGTGGCAGCACCAATGGGCAGGTGCGTGCTCTCACGCTGTACGGTGGCGACCTATACATCGGCGGTGCCTTCAACATCGTCACCGGCACCACCGCGAACTACATCGCCAGGTACGATGGCAGCACCATTACCGCGTTCGGCACAGGGATCAACACCAGCGTGGTGGCGCTCGCGCATGACGGTACGGACCTGTACGTCGGCGGTGCCTTCACCCAAGCCGGTGGCGTGGCTGCGCCGTATGTGGCCAAGTGGGATGGAAGCTCCTGGTCCGCCCTTGGCGCAGGTATGAACGGAACGGTGTATGTGCTGACATTCATCGGTGGGGACCTATACGCGGGAGGGGATTTCACCACCGCTGGCGGTGCACCGGCGAACCGCATCGCCAAGTGGAACGGCAGCAGTTGGACCGGCCTGGGCACCGGAACGAACGGTCGTGTGCGTGCCATCGCCCCCTTCGGTCCGGACATCATCGTAGGTGGCGAATTCACATCAGCCGGTGGCATGGCCAACACGGGTTACATAGCCAAGTGGTCCGGTGCCGTGTGGAACGTGATGGCCACTGGAGTGAACGGAAATGTGCTCGCATTGCACCCTTCAGGTGCGGACCTCTATGCTGGCGGTGATTTCACGACCATGAGCGGTGTGTCCGCGAGCAAAGTGGCCAAATGGAACGGGAGCAGTTGGTCGGCGCTGGGGATCGGACTTACCAGCACCGTCACCTCGCTTGCGACCATCGGCACGGACCTGTTCGCCGGTGGAGCCTTCACACTGGTCGGCCCGCCTTTCATCACCACCAATCGCGTTGCGAAATGGGACGGTTCAACGTGGTCGGCCTTGGGTACGGCACTGAACAATACTGTGAGGTCGCTCGCGGTGCATGGCACGGACCTCATCGCCGTGGGGGATTTCACCACGGCCGGCGGCGCTCCGGCGAACAGGGTGGCGAAATGGAACGGCTCGGCTTGGTCGGCTTTCGGCAGCGGCGTGGACAATAGCGTGAATCGCGTGATCGTGGTGGGCGATGACATGTATGTCGGAGGCAACTTCCTGCATGCCGGCGGCCAGGTCTCTCCCTGGCTCGCGCGCGGGATCCTTGGTCCCGACTCCGATGGCGATGGGACAGTTGATGAATTGGATGACTGTCCGTTCGCCGTGGATGGCATCGCGAATTTCAACTCGTTCACCTGTGGTTGCGATGTGGGCTATACTGCTCATTACACGATCATCGGACTGAATAACGTCATCGATGTTTGCGACCCTATCCCGCCCTGCACGGACTACATCCTCGAGTTCCAGAGCGGAGCCACCGCACCGAACGCGGTCACATATGAAGTGCTGGACGAGACCGGAACAACAACGGTGCTCAGCGGCAACAACCCGGTGCCGGCGAACAGCATCGGCACGTTGACGCTCTGCCTGAGCGACGGCTGCTACCAGCTGCGCGTGACGGATGCCGCGGGCGATGGCCTGCTGGGCTACGTGTTGCGCGAGACCGGCATGGACGGTCATCGCATCATCGACAACAAGTTGAACATGAGCGATGGCATCAGCCAGATCAGCGGGGGCCAGGGCTTCTGCCTGCCGATCGGCACGGTGAGTCCGATCTGGAGCAGCTGCGACAAGCTGGATTGGGTGAACAACAAGTTCATCGTGTGCCAGGCCGATGCAGCCGTGAGCGGTCAGTACGGTGTGACGAACACCACCAGCGGTTACGAGTTCTGGTTCTACGATCCGAACGGCAGCTTCAGCTACCGCCGCTTCCGCAGCCACGCCACCAGCGATGGTTACGGTTCCGGTGCGACACGTGCCTGCCACTTCAAGGTGAACGGCTGGTATGCCAGCATGGCCAACCCGCACCTCCCGGCGGATATCCTGCTGAACGTGCGCGTGCGCGGTCGCGTTGCTGGTGTGAACCAGACCTTCGGTCCTGCCTGCCAGTTCAAGCTGGATCCCGCACTGGCGGCCTGCCCGCGTGTGAAGCTGCAGGATAACCCGGCCAACACGAGCGACTACAGCTGTGGCGTGAGCCGCAACTTCGGCGGTGGCAGCAACCCGGGCAACCGCATCTATGCGAACCCACCGCAACCGATCCCGGTGGTGGCGAGCAGCTCGGTGCGTTACCAGTTCCGTTTCCGCATCACCGGTGAGAACGTCTGCATCGTGCGTCCGCCGCAGACCAGCGCCCGCATGGTGCTGAACTGGACCAACGGTACCCCGCTCGAGTGCAGCAAGACCTACGAAGTGGATGTACGTGTGAGCCTGGACGGTGGTGCCACCTGGTGCTTCGGTCCGGCTGGTAGCAGCCAGGCCGCTGCCTGCGCCGACACCGAGGACTGGGGCAAGGTGTGCAACGTGACCATCAACCCGTGCGCTCTACCCAACGGGGGCAACAACGCACTTGCTGGTAACGACGGTCAGGGCGAGGCGTCATTGCGAGGCTCTGCGAAGCAAAGCGTGGCCCTCCACCCGAACCCGAACCGCGGCGACCAATTGTTCCTGCGTGTGAACGGCCTGGAGGCAGGCGTAGCCTTGGTGAACGTGGACATCTACGACCTCACCGGCAAGCGCGTGGCAGCGCGCACCATCGCGGTACAGGACGGCTTCGTGAGAACGAACCTGGAACTGAATGGTGAACTCGCCGGTGGTATGTACATGGTCAACATCACAGCAGGTGACAAGATCCACACCGAGCGACTGGTGATCCAGCCGTAAGGGGAAGAACGATAACGAACGGAGGCCCCGTGTACACTCTGGTACATGGGGCTTCCCTTTTCGTAGCACCCACGCCCAACGGTCATCGCGAGCGAAGCGGCGCGACTAACTTTTGTTCTATTGCGCCGCACCGCGCACCATCCTACGTTGCGTGCCCGTCCGTCCATTCGGACGCGCCTCCTCCCATGGCACGCCTTCTTTCATCCCTCGTCCTTCTCCTCTTCACCCTCACTTCCTTCGCCCAGCAGAGCGGCCCCATACCGGGGCGATTGCTGCTGCGGCTGGCCAAGGATGCCCGCACTGCCGAGGTGGAACGGGCGCTCACCCGCGCGCTGCCCACCAACTTGGGCGCGGTGGCCTTTAAGCCCCTGGGCGAAGGCGGCCGATACCACCTGCTGCAATGGAACCCCGAGGCCATGGATGTGGCGCGCGCCGAACAACTGGTGAAGGGTGTGCGCGGCGTGGAGGCCACCCACCCGGACCTGCCGGTGCGCTATCGGGCCCAACCCAACGACCCGGGCTATGCCAGCCAATGGCACCTGGCCGACATGAACGTGGAAGCCGTGTGGGACCATACCACTGGTGGCGCCATGGCCAACGGCCAGCGCATTGCGGTGGGCATCATCGATACCGGCGTGGACGGGCTGCATGAGGACCTGGTGGACAACATCGTCTTCGATGGCTCGGCCAGTGACCTGCACGGTACCGAGGTGGCCGGTGTGGTGGGTGCGGTGGGCAACAATGGCATCGGTGTGAGCGGCGTGAACTGGGATGTGGACCTGATCAGCTCGGCCACCGTGAACGACCTGAGCGATGCCTTGAACCAGTTCCAGTTCTGCCTCAACCTGCGCACCGCCTTCAACCAGAGCGGCGGAGCGAACGGCCGCCTGGTGGTGGCGCTCACGGTGTCGTGGGGCATTGAAGATGTCGACTGCGGATTCGGTGATCCGATGTTCGATGCGCTCGGTGGCGAAGGCGTTCTGGTGGTGACCGGCGGACCCAACAGCTTCACCGACATCGATGTGGTGGACGACTACCCGAGCACCTGTCCGAACGCGAACAACATCGTGGTGACGAGCTACGGCCCCAGCAACGAGATGCCCTTCGCCTTCGGGGACCAGACGGTGCACTTCCTTGCGCCGGGCATCGACATCCTCACCACCGTTCCGGGCGACGGAACGGGCTTCGACAGCGGCAACTCCTTCGCGATCCCGAACACGGCCGGTGCCATCGCGCTGCTCTACAGCAACCCCTGCACCGAGTTCGCGGACGCGGTGATGAGCAGCCCGCTGAACGCCTCGATCGCGGTGAAGAACGCCCTTATCAACAGCACCACACCGGTGCCGGGTGCGGGCAGCCGATGCATCACCGGCGGCAAGCTCAACGTGCACCAGGCCTACCAGCTGCTCACGAGCGGATGCGCTGCGAACTGTACCGACCATACCATCACCTTCACACCCGATGCGGGCAGCGTGGCGCAGGCATCACTCACGAATGGCCTGGGGAGCACCATCGCCACGGGCACGAGCGGCCTGCTCGGGGCTTGCATCAACTCCGGTTGCTTCACGGCCACCTTCGTTGATGGCAGCGGCGATCCCTTGAGCGGCAGCTACACGGTGGAGCAGAGCGGTGGTGGCATCATCGCCTCCGGAAGCACGGCCGATGGTGTGGTCGCATTCACGCGCGGGACGGTGTTCGCCGGCTGCACGAACGCGGCTGCGGCGAACTTTACACCGGGCGCCAACTGCGACGACGGCAGCTGCTGCACGGAGACTTTCGTGCGTATGAGCCTTTTCCCGGAGGACAGCGAAGCCACGGGCGATGTGCAGGTGACGATCGAGGTAGGTGGTGACAACGTGTTCGATGGCCCCTTGCCGTTCGTGTTCGACCCGCAGTTCCAACAGTCCTCCGCGGTCTTCACCTTCTGCACGGCACCGGCCTGCGCCAGCATCACCATCGGCCCCAGCGATGTGCCGCTCTACCCAGATGGCTTCGTGCAGGTCCTTGGTCCCGGTGGTGCCGAGGACCAGGTCTTCGACGTTACCGATGGCTTCCAGGGCGCACTGGGGACGATCGTGGAGCTCTGCAACGGCATCGATGACGACTGCGATGGGCTGGTGGACGAGGACTTCCTCTGGTATGCTGATAACGACGGTGACAACTGGGGCGATGCGAGCACGGGCCAGGTCTTCTGCGAAACGCCGATCGGAGCCTTCACCCAGCAGGTGGGCGATTGCGACGACACGGACCCGGACATCAACCCGAACGTACCGGACCTCTGCCTGGGCGGCGATGGCATCGACAACAATTGCAATGGCCTCATCGACGAGAATGGAGCGGGCTTCTGGTTCTTCGATCTGGATGGCGACGGCTACGGTGTGGAGGGCAGTAGTGTGCTTGCTTGCATTCAGCCGCCGGGCACCGTCCTGCTAACCGGCGATTGCGACGACACTGATCCTGCGCTGCATCCGGATGCCATCGAACTCTGCGACGGCATCGATAACAACTGCAACGGGCAGGTGGATGAGGACTTCTTCTGGTACGCCGATGCGGATGGCGACGGCTTCGGCGATGTGGCCACCGAGCAGTACAGCTGCAGCCCGATCCCCGGCATGATCAACACGCCGGGCGATTGCGATGACAGTGATCCGAACCTCACGGTGTTCAATGCACCTTGTGATGATGGCGACCCGAATACCACGAACGACGTGGTGACGGGGAGCTGCACCTGCCAGGGAAGCACTTTGGGCTTCTGTCCGCCAGGTGAGATCGAGGACTGCAACGGCAATTGCGCACCGATCGATTGGATCGGCGATGGCACCTGCGACGATGGCACCTTCGAGTGGGAGGGCAACTTCATCTTCTTCAACTGTCCGGAGTTCGACAACGACGGTGGCGATTGCGGTACCGGCGGATGCGTGGCTGAAGTGTGCGATGGCCAGGACAACGATTGCGATGGCCTCGTGGATGAGGACTTCCTCATGTACGTGGATGCGGACGGTGATGGCTTCGGTGTGAGCGGAACGGAGAGCGTGGTCTGCGATCCCGGCCCCGGCCTGGCTTTCCAGGGCGGCGATTGTGACGATACCGACGAGGGCATCTTCCCCGGCAACGGCTGCGACCTCTGCGACCTCGATGAACAGGCATGGCTCGCGGAGAACCAGCAGGTGCTGCTTGAGACCTACGGTCTTTGTGTGGGTGAATGCGGGTTCGGCGAAGCCGCCTGCGTGAGCGCGTGCATGCAGGCCAACGGCATACCCGTGGGAGCGCTCTGCCTGACCTGCCTCGACACCTATTACGCGTGCGTGATCAACAACTGCCTGGGTCCTTGCAATGCTGGACCGGAGGAATGCAACGCATGCCAGCAGCAGTTCGGCTGTTTCCAGGACTTCGCCAGCTGCATGGGCCAGGTGGATGCCGACGGTGATGGCTGGTGGGCCGGTGGCGATTGCGACGACAACGATCCCACGGTGCACCCCACGGCACCGGAAGTATGCGACGGCCTGGACAACGATTGCGATGGCACCGTGGACAACGGCTTCCTCTGGTACGTGGATGCCGATGGCGACGGTTGGGGTGCAATCAGCGCGGGTACCTTGTCCTGCACCGACCCTGGTCCGGGCTTCGTCCAGCAGACCGGTGATTGTGATGATGACGATCCGGCGGTGAACCCCGATGCACAGGAAACCTGTGATGGGCTCGACAACGACTGCGATGGGATCACGGACGGCATCGACTTCGACTTCCAGAGCGGCTGCACCAACCCGATGGCCTGCAACTACGACCCGAACGCCATCTGCGACGACGGCAGCTGCGACCTCGGTACCGGAACGCTCGGCGCAAGCACCTACGCCAACGACTGGAGCGCGACGGACACCGAGGGTAGCACCGTGAGCCTCTTCGCCCTGCTGGCACAGGGCAAGACCGTGGTGCTGGACCTCTTCGCCGCGTGGTGCCCACCGAGCCAGCAGATGCTCACGGCCAACTTCCTGCAGGACTGGAACGCGCACATGGGGCCCGATGGCACCGACCAGATCCGCATCGTGGGTATAGCGGTGGACCAGAGCGCCGGTAACCTGACCCCCTTCATCGATGAGGCGCAATGGCCCATCATCGTGCAGGATGGCGAGTCCTTCGGTCCGCTCTACGCCGCGTTGGGGATGTACGACAACGCCGTGCCCACGTTGCTGATGATCTGTCCCGACCGCTCGGTGACCATGCTCTATCCGCAACCCGACGCGCTGCCCCATACCGGCGGCTTCAACTACGACCCCATCGCGGCGGTGGCGCTGATGAACGAACGTTGCGGCTGCCGCGGCGTGGCCTGCACCACCAACATCGGCTGCATGGACATCAACTCATGCAACTACGATCCGGATGCGACCTGTCCCGGTCCGTGCGCCACTGCACAGGAATGGTTCGCGGACAATGATGGCGATGGCGTGGGAGCGATCTCCCTCGGTACGGCCTGCACCCAGCCGGCGAACAGTGCGGCCATCGGTGGTGATTGCGATGATGACGACCCCACGGTGCAAAGCGGCTTCACCCTCTATGTGTACACCGAGGACGAGAACGACTCCGGCACCGCGCACTACGCGATCACCCATCCGGGCGGCTTGCTCGAAGGGGACATCGTGATGCCGGCGGAGGAGTTCGGCATCGGCAGCGTGGACCTCTGCATCCCCGGCGGGTGCATCACTATTCAGATCACGCCGAACGATGTGCCCCTGTGGCCGGAGAGCTACCTGGTGTCAGGGGAGGGGGTCCAGGCCTTCCCCACGGAGGATGGCTACTTCCAGGAAGGCGTGGCGGAACTCTGCGACGGACTGGACAACGACTGCGATGGTCAGGTGGATGAGGACTTCGTGTGCGATCCACCGGAACCCTGCACGGACTACATCCTCGAGTTCCAGAGCGGCAGCACCGCATCGGACGCGGTGACCTACGAAGTGCTGGACGAAAGCGGAACAACAACGGTGCTCGGCAACAACAACCCGGTGCCCGCGAACAGCATCGGCACCGTAACGCTCTGCCTGAACGATGGCTGTTACCAACTGCGTGTGACGGATGCCGCGGGCGATGGCCTGCTGGGCTACGTGCTGCGCGAGATGGGTGCCGATGGTCGCCGCCTGATCGACAACCGCTATAACATGAGCGATGGCGTGAGTGCGATCGCGAACGGTGGCACATTCTGCGTACCGATGGGCGATGACCGTCCGATCCACAGCAGCTGTGACAAGCTGGACTGGGTGAACAACAAGTTCATCGTGTGCCATGCCAACGCCACGGTGACCGCCGAGTTCGGTGTGACCAACAGCACCAGCGGCTACGAGTTCTGGTTCTTCGATCCTAACGGCAGCTACAGCTACCGCCGCTTCCGCAGTCACGCCACCAGCGATGGCACGGGCAGTGGAGCCACACGCGCCTGCCACTTCAAGGTGAACGGCTGGTTCGCCAGCGTGGCCGACCCGCACATCCCGGCGGACATCCTGCTGAACGTGCGCGTGCGCGGTCGTGTGGCTGGCAACAACCTGCCCTTCGGGCCGGCCTGCCAGTTCAAGATCGATCCGGCACTGGCGGCCTGCCCGCGTGTGAAGTTGCAGGATGATCCGGCGAACACGAGCGACTACAGCTGCGGTGTGAGCCGCAACTTCGGCGGCTCCAGCAGCCCAGCGAACCGTATCTACGCGAACCCACCGCAGCCGATCCCAGTGGTGGCGAGCAGCGCGGTGCGTTACCAGTTCCGCTTCCGCATCACGGGTGAGAACGTCTGCATCGTGCGTCCGCCGCAGACCAGCGCCCGCATGGTGCTGAACTGGACCAACGGCACGCCGCTGGAGTGCAGCAAGACCTACGAGGTGGATGTGCGCGTGAGCCTGGATGGTGGTGCGACCTGGTGCTTCGGTCCGGCCGGATCGAGCGAGGCCACTGCCTGCGCGGACACCGAGGAGTGGGGCAAGGTGTGCAACGTGACCATCAACCCGTGCGCTCTACCCAACGGGGGCATCGACGCACTTGCTGGTAACGACGATCAGGGCGAGGCATCATTGCGAGGCTCTGAGAAGCAAAGCGTGGTCCCTCCACCCGAACCCGAATCGTGGCGATCAGCTCTACCTGCGCGTGAGCGGCGTGGAGGAAGGGGTGACCACCGTGAGCGGGGACATCTACGACCTCACCGGCAAGCGCGTGGCAGCGCGCACGATCGCCGTACAGGACGGCTTCGTGAAGACGAACCTGGAACTGAATGGTGAACTCGCCGGTGGTATGTACATGGTCAACATCACAGCAGGTGACAAGACCTACACTGAACGACTGGTGATCCAGCCGTAAGGATCGGTAGTACAGGCAAAGGAGCCCCGCTCGTCCGCCGTACGGCGGATGGGCGGGGCTTCACCTTCAGGTCAAGGAGTGAAGTACCCGTTCCGGACAGCGAACATGGCCAGGCCGATCCGGGACTTGACATTCAGCTTCTCGAACAGAGCATTGCGGTACCCATCGATCGTCTTTGGGCTTAGGCACATCACGTCGGCGATCTGGGCATAGGTCATTTCCGTGCCCACGTATCTGAGCAACTCCTTCTCACGATCGGAGAGTCCATCTCCGACCATTTCACTTCCGCCCTGCCGTGCACGGAACAACACTTCTCCCATGGCCGGGGTGAAGTAGATGCCCTTGTCCATGACCGAGCGGATGGCCCGTTCCAACTCATCGCTCCCCGCGATCTTCGGTACGAAACCATGCACGCCCAGTTCGACCATGCGGAGGAATACGCTCTCCTCATCCTTCATGGTCAGGCAGAGCACGCGCACTTGCGGATGCTCCCGGTGCAACCAGCTCATGGTATCGAAGCCATCCATTTCCGGCATGCTCACATCGAGGATCACGAGATCAGGGATGTGCTTGCCCTCCTTGAACATGCGAACAAGCTCCTTGCCGTCGTGCACGGCGTAAAGCACATGGCACCGGGAGAAACCCTCCACCATATCCTGGATGGCCTTGGCGATCATCTTGTGGTCATCGACCACCACCACGCGGATCGTCTCATCCATGGGGCTTCAGTTGAAGTTGAAGGCGCGTCCCGGCGCCGGGTGAAGAAACCAGTTCATAGGCGGCACCGATCGATCGTGCGCGCGCCGCCATGTTGTCCAATCCGTTCCGTCCTATCTGCGCGCCGGGGTCGAACCCCCTGCCATCGTCTTCCAGCGTGATGAAGATGCCCCCGCTTCGGGAACGGACGGACGCTCGCAACTCCTTGGCAGAGGCATGCTTCAAGGAATTCTGGAAGAATTCCTGTGCGATCCTCACCATCACCATCTTCTCCCGCTCCTCCACCTTCACCGGGACATCCCCCTCGAAACGGGTGTGCAGGCCGGAGATCCTCCCAAGGCGCTCGACCTCCGCACGCAATGCACTGACCAGATCCAGGTCCTTCAAACGCTTGCTGGTCAGTGAGCGTGCCAGGGTGCGCACATCATCGATCGTACCGACCAGCACCTTCTCCGCCGCATTCACCTCATCCAGGTCCGTGTGTTTTCGGGCCTTGTCCAGGTAGAGCTTGGCGAGGGTGAGTTCCTGCACCACCCCGTCGTGCAGTTCCATGCCCATCTGGACCAGGGTGGCGTCGCGGATCTCGTGCTCCAGATCGCCCAGTTGCCGCAGGTACTCGAGCTCGGCCGCCTGGCGCTGTTCCAAGGCCTTGCGCTTGCTCCTGTGGAAGAGAACGATGAACACGATGAACCCGGTGCTGATCAGCAGCATCGCGACAAGGGTGCCGGTGATGGCCACGATCACTCCGTCCGGGCCCATGGTAGACCGATGGCATAAGTGGAGTAGTACACCGACGACGCCGCCAGCTTGACCTGCATGACCGGCCAATCCGTGCGGGTGACCCCATGGTCGACCAGGTAGTTCAGGATCATCATCACCGGAATGTCCGCAGATAGGAAGAGGAACAGCCCCGCGCTGATCCACAGGTAGTACCGCCGATGCAGTGGCACAAGGACCGCCTGGACGACGAGGACCTCATGGAAGAAGAGCAGGATGCAGCCCAGCACAAGCAAGGCCCCGGCGATGTACGTGTAGGTCTGAATGGCACCCAGGAAGGGTTGGACCATCGCGCTGTTGAACACGGCAAAGAGCGCGAAGGCTCCAAAGCCGATCGTGATCAGGCGGCGATGCTTGACCGTGCTGATGCTCCACCGGTAGAAGAGCACGTAGCAAAGCCATTCCGTCAGCACCAGGCCATTGATCAGCGCCAGGCTCCCTGCACCGTGCGGCACCACCTGGTATTTGATCATCGACTCCCCCAGCACCACCAGGAACAACAGGCACACCAGGAGCAGCGACCTCCTTGTGCGCTGCCGGTATGCGAACCGGCAGATGCACAAGAAGGCCACTACTTCCGTAATGTAGCTGAGCGAGGCCAGCATGGGACCTCTTCTCAGGGTTTGAACCCCGGCTCGCAGTCCACGTACTTGATCATCGACTCAAGATGATCGCAGATCAACGGGGGGCAGATCTGGTTGTGGTTCGCGATGGAAGGTTCCTTGCCCGGTTCCGGGATCCACATCGGGAGCTGGCCCATACAGGCGGAACTCCAGACATCCGTTGAGAGCAACGGTGTGAATGCCAGCGTGTGGCTCTTGTGGAAGTTCTTGGGAACCCTTCCCTCGGTATCCTGCTCCAAGCTGTCATAGCGCAGGTAATAGATGCGCACCATGTCCGCGTTCTTCTGGCCCTTGCATACGGGCATGTTCTTGATCCGACAGAGGTAGTTCTCCAGTTGTTCAATGGAAACGTCCAGGTAGCGCGCATCGAATCGGTCGTTGGTATCCAGCGCCCCCGCCGGTGTGACATCCTTGCACAACTCGTTCCAGTGATCCTTATAAGGATGGCTTTCGAAGTAAGGCGACGTCTTGCTCCACACATGGTCGCGATAGTTCACCATGTAGCGCCGCAGGTAGTGCGTATCCAGAGGGTTGTATAGCACTCTATCGCAGCAAAGCGTATCCCCCAACGTGCATGGGCTGATCATGCCCTTGCCGTCGATGACGATGGGTCCGACCTCGAAGTCGCCTCTTCTCAGGGAATCAGTGGGGGGGGGTTGTCCGTTGGTTGTCAAGCATAGCAACGCGGAAAAGGCGATCCCAGCTGATATGTTCATGAGTTCCTTCATCGCTCGGTGGTATTGGTTCATTGATCAATGTAAGGGCGTCGATCCTGAATAGAAAGCCGCGAACGCAGGACGCAGGGCCGCTACCCCACGAAAGCCCAAGTGTTTAGCGCGATCGTGCACGGCGCATTCTCAGGAAAAGTCCTTTCTGCAGATAGGAAGAACCCGTGCGTGAGAACCGGATTCTTCCTGCAGCGATCGTCATGCACCTGCTTTCCTCTTGCCCCTCCCGAGGATCGACCACCGGAAAAATCCCCTCGGATCACCGGGATCCTCCTGCCTTCCTCCTCACCCGTTCCTGGCTGCTTTGTGCCGAACCAATAACCACAAGTACCATGAAGACACGACGTAACAACATGCACCTGTGGACGAAGACCCTGGCCTGCCTGGTCCTTGCCACAGCGATACAGCAAAGCGCCCGATCACAGGATTGGAGCGCCTTGGGGCCGGATGATCGGAATTGGCCGTCGCCGACATTGGCCAGTTACCTGAGCTGCGCCGCTGACGGTCTTGACCGCTTGGTCGTTGCCTATGAAGATCATGCACACGGCCAGAAGCTCACGGTGATGGAACGCACGATCGGCGCGGGTTGGCAACCCATTGGATCCCCAGGTATCAGCTCTGGGTTTATTGGAGAGACCAGCATGGCTCTCGATGCTTCAGGAAATCCAGTCGTGGCATTCTCGGACGGGGGTGGCAGTGGCCCGCTTACAGTCATGCGCTGGGACGGTTTTGCATGGAACAACGTAGGTGGTACCGATGTAAGTGCCGGAGCAATAGCCAGCCCAAGCCTGACCGTTGATGCCAGTGGTGACATCTACGTCGCCTACCGCGATCTGGCCAATGGGAACAAGGCCACCGTGCTTCATTGGGATGGCTTCATCTGGGCCCCCCTAGGTGGTGCAGGATTCACCACCGGGACCATCTTCAACGGGATCGACATGGCGATGTCGGTTGCCGATACGCCGGTCATTGCGTTTAAGGAAGATGGCGTCGGAGGTCGGGTGATGGGCTGGGACGGTGTTGCCTGGGTCCCGATCGGAGGGATCATGCTGGGCACCGTGAACGGCTTTGTCAGCCTGGCCATGGATGCCAGTGACTTCCCGGTCGTGGCCTACCGCGATGCCTCTCCAGCGAACAGGGCTTCCTCGCAGCGCTGGAACGGGACCAGCTGGGAACAGGTCGGTGTGCCAGGGGAACTCAGTGTCGGACAGGCAAGCTACATCGACATCATCCTGGGAGCTGGCGACCAGCCCTTGGTCACGTTCAAGGATGATGGTGTAGCAGGAGGCAAAGTGGTGGTTGTCAAATGGAACAGCATTGATGAAGAGTGGGTCACGACTGGAGCCGATGGGCTCGGCTTTGGTTTTGCCAGCCACACATGCCTGGCCAAGGACGATATTGGCGTATTGTTCCTCGTTCACAATGATGCAGGCGTCAACTCCAAGGCCACAGCCTGGCGTAGCACGAACGGAGGAGATTCCTGGCAGCCCGTCGGGGCGGTCGGCTTCAGCGAAGACTACGCCAAGTATCCCGGTATGACCCTGGATGAGAATGGAGAGCCCGTGGTGGTTTATGCTGACATGAGCCAGGGCGGTAAGGCGAGCGTGAAGCGTTGGAACGGCACCTCCTGGGATCTCGTCGGCACTTCCGGTTTCAGCGACGGCGCCATCGACCACCCTGACATCGCGGTGGATGCATCAGGCGTGATCTATGTGGCATACAGCGACCAATCGCATGGCTTTGCCATTACGGTCCAGCGCTTCGACGGAACATGGAGCGTTGTTGGCTTACCCAATTTCAGCGACGGGGCCACGAATTTCATCAGCATGGACCTGGACGCACTCGGGCGACCGGTGGTCTCCTACCGCGACTACGCGCATAGCGATGGGGTGACCGTCGAGCGCTTCAACGGGTCCAACTTCGTGGAGGTGGGCGCCAAAGGGTTCAGTGGCGGACTCGCGAACTACGCCAGCCTGGTCATGGATGCCAGCGATAATCCCGTGGTCGCCTTCTCGGATGGCACCGCAGGGAATAAGGCCAGTGTAATGAGTTGGGATGGGATCTCTTCCTGGAACTATGTCGATGCTGCAGGGATCAGTGCAGGCGCTGTGGACCACTGCTCCATGCGCATGGACGGCTCTGGGAATATCTATGTCGCCTACGTAGCCCAAGCCGCATTGGGATCCGCACGCAAGCCGACCGTGATGTTCTGGAATGGAAGCACGTGGTCGCCAGTAGGCGGCACCGGTTTTGGAAGCTTGGGTGTGGATTTTGTGAGCCTTGCATTAGATCCTGCTGGTATGCCCGTAATCGCGAGCGTGGCAAATACGTTCGCCGATCGACGCGCGATCGTTCAAGCGTGGGATGGAAGTTCCTGGAACTTCGTTGGACCCAACCGCATCTCGGCCACGGTCAATGACGAGGAACCCGGTAGCTGGCTGGAAGTGGACGACCACGGCCGCATGGTCATCGCCTATGGCAGCGGGCATATGTATGCGAAGCGCTTCGGCGAAATACCCTGCACAGAATACATCCTCGAACTGCAGAGCGATGCCGGTGCTGCTGGCGATGTGACCTACGAGGTCCTGGACGAGAGCGGCACTACTGTCGTGCTCAGCGGTAACAACCCAATACCTGCAAGCAGCATCGGCACCGTGACGCTCTGCCTTCCGGATGGCTGCTACGAGCTGCGGGTGACGGACGCTGCGGGTGACGGGCTCCTGGGCTACGTGCTCCGCGAGACCGGCATGGACGGCCGTCGCATCATCGACAACAAGATGAACATGAACGATGGTGTCAGCCAGATCAGCGGAGGCCACGCATTCTGCCTGCCGCTCGGCACGGCAAGGCCGATCTGGAGCAGTTGTGACAAGTTGCACTGGGTGCAACAGGAGTTCATCGTGAACCATGCCGACGCGGCCGTATCTGCACAGTATGGTGTGACCAACACGACCAGCGGCTATGAGTTCTGGTTCTTCGACCCGAACGGCACTTACAGCTACCGCCGTTTCCGCAGCCATGCCACTAGTGATGGGTATGGCGCGGGCGCCACACGGGCCTGCCATTTCAAGATCAACGGTTGGATCAACACCCTTGCCGCCCCCCATATCCCGTCCGACATCCTCCTGAATGTGCGTGTACGTGGCCGCGTGGCCGGGGTGAACCAGAACTTCGGTCCCGCCTGCCAGTTCAAGATCGACGCCGCCTTGGCTGCATGCCCGACCGTGGAATTGCAGGATGACCCCGCGAACCCGGAGGACTACAGTTGTGGCGTTTCCCGGAATTTCGGCGGTCCAAGCAGTCCTGCTAACCGCATCTATGCCGATCCGCCCAAGCCTACTCCCTCGGTGCCCAGCAACATGGTGCGCTACCAGTTCCGCTTCCGCATCACTGGCGAAGGTGTCTGCATCGTACGCCCGCCACAGGCCAGCGCCCGCATGGTGCTGAACTGGACGACCGGTACGCCGCTCGAGTGCAGCAAGACCTACGAAGTGGATGTGCGCGTGAGCCTGGACGGTGGCGCCACCTGGTGCTTCGGCCCGGCCGGATCGAGCGAGGCCATTGCATGCGCGGACACCGAGGAGTGGGGCCGTGTGTGCAACGTGACCATCAACCCGTGTTCTGGTGTGAGCGGAGGAACGAGCCAGTTGATCGAGGAAACCAACGCAAGTTCCAATGGCAACGGTCAGGGCGAGCAACGCGTGGTGCTCCACCCGAATCCGAACCGCGGTGATCAGCTCTACCTGCGCGTGGGCAGCGTGGAGGAAGGGGTGACCACCGTGAGCGTGGACATCTACGACCTCACCGGCAAGCGCGTGGCAGCACGCACGATCGCCGTACAGGACGGCTTCGTGAAGACGAACCTGGAACTGAATGGTGAACTCGCCGGTGGTATGTACATGGTCAACATCACAGCAGGTGACAAGACCTACACCGAGCGACTGGTGATCCAGCCGTAAGGATCGGTGGTACAGGCAAAGGAGCCCCGCTCGTCCGCCGTACGGCGGATGGGCGGGGCTCCTTGATCGCTATCGGCCCCGTTGTGCCATGGCCGCTCTCGAGGGTCCGTCCTGCCGATCATGGTCGCTCTACAGGGTCCCTCCCACGTATTAATACGTGCCGCCAACCACGTATTAATCACTTTTTAAAAGCGGCCGGGACGATCTTCCTTTGTCGCAACCAACATCTCCACCATGAAACACCTGCATACCTTCTCGATGGTCATTGCTGCGGCCGCGTTGCTTGCCGCTTGCGGCGGATCGACCTCCACCGATGGGCAGAATCAAGACCAGCAGCCACCTACGGCCGTGACGGCGGTCGCTGCCACCGATTGTGCGAACGGCGACCTGGGGGAGCGCTCATCGCTCTTCAACAAGACGACGTTGGATGCTGTCATGGCAGCTTTCGAGCAACGGGTCAAAGTGGACGTTGGTGGTACACTGAAGGAAGTGAAGGACACCAGGATCTCCCTGAGCGTGGCGAAACTGAAGACCTTACGAGACCAGTTGTCCCCATTCGCCATCATGGTCCACTACGGCTTGGATGGTGACAAGTTCGTACCCGTGTTCGAGTTCATGAAGCTCGACAACAACGGTGCGATGGCCGTTCCCATGGGGGTATACTACCTCGCTGTGGGAGGTGAGTTGAAGATCCCGGCCGGTCCCATGCCCGATCCCTCAGACCTACTGAGCAATTACATCGCGAACATCCGGATCGACAGGGATGGCAGCGGGACTTTCCTGCCGATCGAAACGGACCTTGCGAAGTTCGCCGACCCAAGGGGCGAGTGGTTCCAGTTCCCGCTCAAACTCGATCGCCTTATCGCGGAGAATCCGGGGAGCGGGCAGGCGCTCGTGTTGGATTGCATCAGTGAGAGGGCTTGTTACTCGGGCATCATCGGTCTCCTTGCGGCCGGTCAGGATGAAGAGTACCGGCATATGATCGCCTGGCACATCAGCCATGATGGGGTATCCGCCTTGGACAACACCAGCCTGGATGTCTACCGTCCCCTCGGCAACGACTATCACGAACGCGCTGCGGACCTTGGCCACCTCTGCCCGCCACGCTGCAAGTGAACGGGCTGCCGTAGCTTCGGGCAAACGCCCGGGTGATCGACGCTCTCTCCATTGCCAAGCCAGCGCTCATCACGGCGGTCTTCGTCCTGTGGGTCCGGCGGAGGCGATGGATGCTCCCCGAGCAGCGCGCGTTCTTCGCCTCGCTCATCCTCGGCTTCGCCGTGGAGATCACCTCGTCCCTGCTCCAACACTCCAGTCGGCACACCACCTGGATCTACACCCTCTATATCCCGCTGGAGATGATGCTCCTGCTCCACTTCGCGCGTGAAGCCCTGGGCAGGGTCCGGTGGCGCTGGGTCATCGGTGTGGCCGCCCTGCTCTACCTGGCCCTGCTCGCCTTCGAGGCCAGTGGTGAGTTGATCATCCTTCGTTCCAAGAGCACCCTGCTGGGCTGGTCCATCCTCACCTTCCTCATCGCCTACCTGATGGTGCGCCTGGCCGAGGACAGTTTGCTCCCGCTCTGGAAGGACCAGCGCTTCTGGGTCTACCTCTCCATCCTCGTCTTCGTGGGACCGGCCATCCCCTATGTGGGTTTGCTGAACCGGGTGTATGCCGAGGACCCCCGGCTGGCCAGCGAACTCTTCGTGATCATCGAGGTCCTCTTCATCGTGCGCTATGGAAGCGCTTTGCTGGCCGGGTTCCTGCTGCGGCCAAGACCTGTTGTTCCATGAGCGCCGCCATCGACCTGGAGTGGACCATCATCGTGGGCACGATGGTCTTCCTGCTGATGATCGGCTTCATCGTTGTATTGCTGCTGTTGAACAACAACCGTCGCATCCGGCACCGCATCGAAATGGCCGAGGCCGATCTGCGACGCCAGCAGGAGGTGCGATCGGCGGAACGCGAGGCCACGGAACAGACCTTGGGCGAGATCGGCCGGGAGCTGCACGACAGCGTGGGCCAGTTGCTCACCGTGGCGCAGATGGGCTTCGTGGAACGGCTGGAGGGAGCATGGCACGATGACCCCAAGGTGGCTACCGCGGTCGGGGCCCTGGAAGAGGGTATCGCCGAGGTGCGGCGTCTGGGCCGTTCGCTGAACACCGACCTCTGGAAGGAGCGCTCGCTGGTGGATGCCCTGGAAGCCGAGGCCGTCCGCATCGAACGCATCGGTCGGGGCCGCGTCCTGCTCACCGTGGATGGTGATCCGGCGGACCCACCTGCGGACGTCAAGACCGTGCTTTTCCGCACCTTCCAGGAAGTGATGAACAACGCCCTGAAGCACAGCGGCGCCGATACCATGGAGATCGGCCTGAGCGGCGACCGTCTCCCGGTGCTGCGCATCGCGGACAATGGCCGTGGCTTCGACCCCGCGCGTGTCGCGACGGGTGGCGGCCTGCTGAACATCCGCCGTCGCTGTGCGCTGATCGGCTACCACGCTGACCTGGTGACCGGTCCCGGCATCGGCTGTATGTGGACCTTGAAACCCCAACACGAATGACCGATATCGCGCTGGTGGATGACCACCATCTGATGCGTGCGGGCCTGGTGGGCATGGTGAACGAGCTGCCGGGTTACCACGTGACCATCGAAGCAGCCAATGGCGTGGAGTTCATCGGGCAGTTGCGCGGGGCCGATCCTCCGGCGATCGCCATCGTTGACCTGAACATGCCGGTGATGGACGGCTACACCACGATCGCCTGGCTGCGGGCCAATCAGCCGGACATCCTGCCGTTGGCGCTCACCTTCGACGCCACCGAGGAGGCCATGCTGCGCGCCGTGCGCTCCGGTGCACGCGGATTCGTTCTCAAGACCGCACGGCCACAGGTGTTGCGGTCCGCACTGGACAGCCTCATGCACACCGGCTATTACTACACCGAGGAGTCGCTTGACGTGATCGCGCGTGGTTCATTGGATCGTCCGCCGACGGAACTGGAACGCGAGGAGGTGGTGGCGCGGATCACCCCCCGTGAGCTGGAGTTCCTGGTGCTGGTGTGTGATGAGGCGGAGTACACCTACCAGGAGGTCGCCGAGCGCATGGAGGTGCAGAAGCGCACGGTGGAGAACTACCGCGTCAGCCTCTTCGACAAGTTCAAGATCAGGAGCAAGACCGGCCTGGTGCTCTTCGCGATGCGCTGGGGACTGTTGAAGTGATGTCCGGAAGGTAGGGGTGGGGGGGCGTTCCGGGGTCCTCTGCATCCAAGGCCTTGGGGCCTTGCTGCTGTGCGCTGGCACCTGGCCCGTTGTGCGCGACCGGTCCTCCTGCGGCCGTTCGACCGGCCGGTGAACCGCCCGTCACATAAGTTGCAGAATGCAAACAGTTGCATAATGCAACAATATATACATTTGTGCCGTTGCAAAAGGCAACTATTGACATGAGCACATTAACCGACGAACTCGCCCAGGCGCTGCCGACCATGTTCCGCAGCATGATCCGCCTGGTGGCCGTGGAGATGGGGAAGCATGGCAGCGAGCTGAGCATCCCCCAGTTCGGCATCCTCGACTTCCTGCTGACCAACACGCAGGCCGTGCAGACCGACCTGGCCAACCACTTCGCCAAGGACAAGAGCGTGATGCTGCGCCAGCTGGACGACATGGAGAAGGCCGGCTGGATCGAGCGCCAGATGGACCCGAACGACCGCCGCCGCAAGAACCTGGTGGTGACCAAGGCGGGCATGGAGGTCTACCGCAAGGTGGCCAAGCTGCGCGCCAAGGTCTTCGCGCGGGTGCTGGACGATGTGGGCAAGAAGGAACTGGCGGCAGCCTTGAACGTGGTGAACATCATGAACGAACGGGCCAACAGCGGCGACGCGGCATGAAACAGCTCCTGACCCTGCTCGCGGCCTCCCTGATCGGGACCGCCGGAGCCCAGCAACCCTTCACGCTCCGCCAGGCCATCGACTACGGTCGTGCCCACAGCCCGGCCATGGCCATCGCGGACAACGACCAGCGCCGGGCCGATGCCCAGGCCCAGGAGGCCGTGGCGGGCTACCTGCCGCAGATCAATGGCAGCGGCCAGCTGGACGACAACCTGAAGCGGCAGACGACCATCCTGCCGGCCGGCATCTTCAGCGACCAGCCCACACCGGTGCAGTTCGGCACCCAGTTCGTGACCACCCTCAACGTGCAGGCCGAGCAGACGCTGGTGGACGTGGCGCAGCTCAATGGCATCCAGGCCAACAAGCCGAACCTGGCCATGGCCTCTATCAAGAAGCAGCAGGCCGAGGAGCAGGTGATCTATGACATCGCGAAGGCCTACGCCCAAGCGCAGAGCTACCGGGAACAGGTCAAGTTGCTCGAAGCGAACGGCAGGCAGTATGATGAGCTGGTGCGCATCCTGAAGGTGCGTCTGGAGAACGGCGTGGTGCAGCAGCTCGATGCCGACCGGGTGGAGGTGACGCAGCGCAACATCGCCTCGCAGCTGCGCGTGGCCCAGGCCAACTACGAAGTGTCCCTTGATCAGCTGAAGCGCACCATGGGCATGCCCCTGGGCGAAGCACTGGAGGTGCTGGACGCCGTGCGCACGGATGCCGCGGAAGCTCCGGGCACGACCGACTTCAGCCTGGACAAGGTGCTGGCCCACCAGTACAACCAACAGAGCGAGCTGCTCTACGGCATCGACCTGAAGCGCAAACGCAACATGTGGCTGCCCACCTTGAGCGCATACGGCCGCTATGGCGCCATGGCGCAGGGCAACGACCTGGGCCAGAGCTACGACAACTGGTACGACTACGCGGCGATCGGCCTGAAGCTGAACGTGCCGCTCTTCAGCGGGCTGCGGCGTGTGAGCCAGATCAGGCAGAGCGAGATCGCCCTGATGAACCTGCGCGAGCAGCAGCGCGATGCCGACCTGGGCTTCGAGCTGAACTACAAGAGCGCCAACACGCGCCTGCTCGCCACCAGCAACAACGCGCAGAACGACGCCGAGAACCTGGAGCTCGCCGAACGCGTCTTCGCCAACACGAACCTGCAGTACCAGCAGGGGCTCGCCTCGCTGAGCGACCTCCTGAACGCGGACTACCAGTTGCAGGTGGCGCGCAACAACTGGACGACATCCGTCCTCAACCGCTCCATCGCGGTGCTCGATCTCGAGCGCTCCAAGGGCGGCCTCCTGAACTACGCGAACACCCTCTGATCACCGAACCATCCGCCCAAGGCGAACACGACGATGAAACGCAAATGGATACTACCGCTGGTGCTCCTCGCACTGGCATTGATCATCGGCCTGCGACTGGCCGCGAACAAGAAGAAGCTCGACGCCGCCAAGGAGCCGGTGGACCGCAGCGCCTTCGCCATCCCGGTGAACACCGTCATGGCGGCGCGTGGCCCGGTGGAGGGCGTCTTCACCGTACCCGGAACGCTGGAGCCTTATGAGAAGGCGCGCGTGATGGTGCAGGCGCAGGGCAAGCTCGCCACCCTCCATGTGGATCTCGGTTCGCGTGTGAGCAAGGGTCAGACGCTGGGCAGCCTGGATGTGGCGCAGAAGCAGCTGGACCTCCAGGCGGCGGAGCTGCAACTGGAGAAGCTGCGCAAGGACGACCAGCGTTACCGCGAACTGGTCGCTGGCAAGGCCACCACGGAGGCGAGCTATGACGATGTGCACTACCAGTTCGAGAGCGCGAAGGTGAAGGTGGACCAGATCCGCCAGCAGCTTCGCGACGCGCAGGTGATCAGCCCGGTGAATGGCACCGTGGTGGCGAAGAACGTGGAGGTGGGCGAGTACGTGAGCGCCAACACCGCGGTGGTGGAAGTGGTGGACGTGAGCCGCCTGAAGGCGAAGGTGTACGTGAGCGAGCAGGACGCCTACCGGGTGAAGGAGGGCGATGCCGTGACCGTGACCAGCGAAGTGTATCCCGGTGAGAGCTTCCAAGGCACGGTGAGCTTCGTGAGCCCGCGCGGCGATGCGAGCCACAACTACCTGGTGGAGGTGGCGGTGAAGAACGAGAAGGCGCACGCCTTGAAGAGCGGCACCTTCATCAGCGCACGTTTCGATACCGGCGCCACGGGCGACATGCTCGCCATCCCGAAGAGCGCATTGGGCGAAGGCATGAAGGACGCCTACGTGTACGTCGTGGTGGGCGACACCAGCGGCATGCGCGCGCAGCGTCGTCCGCTCGTGCTGGGCCGCGAGGTGGGTGAACGCGTGGAAGTGGTGCAGGGCCTGCAGCCGAACGAGGTGGTGGTGGTGAGCGGTCAGCTGAACCTGGTGGATGGAAGCCGGGTGAGCGTGAACGCAGGCGGAAAGTGAATGGGAGGTGGTGAATAGCGAATGGGACCGACCCGCAACGGAACAGAACATGATGATGAATGATGGAGCGGCTTGGTAACGGGTTCCCCGGTCACCGACCCCGCTTCGCCATCCATTCGAATTGAACGACAATGAGCATCACAGAAGTCGCCATCAAACGCCCGCTGCTGATCACGGTGATCTTCGTCACCCTGATCCTCTTCGGGTTCGTGAGCTACAAGCAGCTCAACTACAACCTGCTTCCGAAGTTCGAAGCCAACGTGGTGATGGTGCAGACCACCTACCGCGGCGCTTCGCCCGAGGAGATCCAGAACACCTTGACCAAGCCCCTGGAGGATGCGGTGAGCGCGATCGAGGGCGTGGACCAGATCGCCAGCACCAGCATGGAGGGCGTCTCGGCGATCACCATCACCTTGAAGTCGGGGACCAACGTGAACAACGCCCAGCGCGATGCCGAACGCCGCATCGACCAGATCCGCGCCTCGCTGCCGGAGGATGCGGATGATCCCGTGGTGCGCCGCTTCAGTACGGACGAGATCCCCATCCTGCGCCTCAGCGTGAGCAGTCACCTTTCGCCCGGGGACCTCTACCAGTTGCTCGACGACCGCGTGGCGCCCATCATTAGCAACGTGAGCGGTGTGGGCAGCGTGACCCTCATCGGCGCGCAGCAGCGTGAGATCCAGGTGGTGATGGACAATGACAAGCTGAAGGCCTACGGGATCAGCCCCGGTCAGGTGGCCCAGGCCGTGAGCGCCAACAGCAGCACCTATCCGGCCGGCAATGTGGAGGGCGGCGACGATCGCCTCTCGATCAACCTGGATGCGCGGGCCATCACCGTGGACGACCTGCGTCGTACCGTGGTGCGCGAGAGTGCGGATGGCTCGCGGATCCTCCTGCAGGACATCGCCGCGGTGACCGACGGCCTGAGCGAGGCCACCACCTACAACCGCATCAACGGGCAGCCGGGCATCGGCATGCAGATCGTGAAACAGAGCGACGCCAATGCGGTGGAGGTGAGCAAGGGTGTGAAGGCGCGTCTATCGCAGCTCAAGACCGAGCTGGCGGACACCGGCTTCGACTACAAGATCGCCATCGACCAGAGCCTCTATACGCTCAGCAGCGCCAACGCCGTGATGTTCGACCTGATGCTCGCCGTGCTCATCGTGGGCGTGGTGATGCTCGTCTTCCTGCACAGTTTGCGCAGCTCCCTCTTCGTGCTCGTGGCCCTGCCCAGCGCCATGATCCCCACGTTCATCCTCATGTACGCGTTCGGCTTCTCGCTGAACCTGATGACCTTGATGGCGCTCTCGCTGGTGGTGGGCATCCTGGTGGATGACAGCATCGTGGTGCTGGAGAACATCTACCGCCACCTGGAGATGGGCAAGACCCGCTGGACCGCCGCGCTCGAAGGGCGGAACGAGATCGGCTTCACCGCCATGGCCATCACCTTGGTGGACGTGGTGGTCTTCCTGCCGCTCGCGCTCAGTGGCGGCATGATCGGCAACATCCTGCGCGAGTTCTCGCTCGTGGTGGTCTTCAGCACGCTCATGAGCCTGGTCGTGGCCTTCACGCTCACACCGCTCCTCGCATCGCGCTGGGGCAAGCTCGAGCACCTGACGAAGGACACGCTCTGGGGCCGCTTCAGCCTCGGCTTCGAGCGCGCGATCGACCGCCTGCAGGCGTGGTATGGGAACATGCTCGCGAAGTCCCTGCGTCGTAAACGTTGGGTGCTCATCACGGTGCTGGTGCTCATCATCGGCTCCATCGCACTGCTGCCGGCCGGCTTCATCGGCGCCACCTTCATCCCCGACAGCGACCGCGGCGAGTTCCTGGTGCAGCTCGAGACCGCACCGCAGGCATCGCTCGCCCTGACCGATCAGCTCACCCAGGAGGCCGAGCGCATCATCCTGAAGCACCCCGAGGTGATCGACGCGTTCACGAACGTGGGCACCCAGAGCGGGCAGATGGGCGGCAGCGGTTCGGCCAACGCGAACCTCGCGGAGATCAACGTGAAGCTCGTGCCCAAGACACAACGTCCGTTCTCCTCGGTGGAGTTCGGCACCATCCTGCGCGATGAACTCGGCCAGATCCCCGGCCTGAAGACGACCGTCACGCAGACGCGCATCACCGGCAGCGCCAACACACCGATCCAGATCGCCGTGAAGGGAACCGACATGGACAGCTTGTGGAAGGCGGCCCGCATGATCAAGGCGATCACCGCCGCTACGCCCGGCAGCGACTACGTGCAGTACAGCACCAAGAGCCCCAAGCCCGAGGTGCGCGTGCGCCTCGACCAGGACCGCATGGCGGCGATGGGCTTCACCAGCACCGACATCGGCATCGCGGTGCAGACGGCCTTCCGCGGCAACGACCGCAGCAAGTTCAAGGAGGGCGGCGATGAGTACCCGATCAACGTGCGACTTGACCAGGAGGACCGCCGCGACGTGAACAGCGTGCGCGACCTGATGGTGACCAACAGCAAGGGCGCGACCGTTCAGCTGTCGCAGCTCGCCGAGGTTTACGAGGACGTGGGCAGCAGCGTGCTGCAGCGCACGGATCGCTTGAACAGCATCACCATCAACAGCGCGGCGGTGGGTCGCCCCAGTGGTACCATCGTGGCGGAGATCAAGCAGGCGCTCACCAAGGAACACCTGCCCGCAGGCATCTCCATCGACTACCTGGGCGATGCGAAGAACCAGGGCGATGCCTTCGGGAGCCTCGGCACGGCGTTGCTGCTCGGCATCCTGCTCGTGTACCTGATCATGGTCGCGCTCTACGAGAACGCGCTCTATCCCTTCGTCGTCCTCTTCTCCATCCCGGTGGCCTTGGTCGGCGCGCTGCTCGGCCTCGCGCTCAGCATGCAGCCGCTGGCCATCTTCAGCATCGTGGGTGTGATCATGCTGCTGGGTCTGGTGAGCAAGAACGGCATCCTCATCGTCGACTTCGCGAACCACCTGCGCAAGGAGGGCATGGGCCTGAGCGAAGCGCTGGTGGAAGCCGGCAAGGAACGCCTGCGTCCGATCCTGATGACCACCGTGGCGATGATCTTCGGCATGATGCCCATCGCACTCGCCAGCGGCGACGGCGCCGAGGTGAAGAACGGCATGGCCTGGGTGATCATCGGCGGCCTCACCAGCTCGCTCATCCTCACGCTCTTCCTGGTGCCCACGATGTATTACATCATGACGCGCCTGATGGAGATGGTGGGCGGTAAGCGCTTCAAGCGGAAGCGGAGGAAGGTGGAGGAGCGTGTGGTGGTGGCGTGATCTGCGCCTTATACACCGCTTATGCGAGTGTGACGAAGTACATCTCCAGTTCGCCTTTCCCCTTGGCGTGCACCTTGCCGCGTGGAGTGAAAGCGAAAGCGACCGATCCATCCGCCTTTTTATGTTCGTTGACAAGGTCATATGTGATGGCGCTGATGTTCACTTGCCCAGCGGCCCCCGAGCTTTCCATGCGACTAGCGGTGTTGACCGTATCTCCCCAGATGTCGTATTGGAACTTCTTTACACCCACGATCCCGGCGATGACGGGTCCTGTGTGAATGCCAACTCGCATTTCGAACACGGGTAGTCCGAGCGCCGAGCGTTGAACCTTCCGTAGGCGCATGAACGCCTGCATCTCCAGGGCGGCTGTTACGACATCCGCTGGTGAAGTGGAACCAGGGTCCGGTAAGCCCCCGGCACACATGTATGCATCGCCGATGGTCTTGATCTTCTCGATCCCGCGCTTGTCGATGATCTTATCGAAGGCCTTGAAACAGGCATTCAGCTCTTGTACGAGCTCCTGAGCGCTCATACGTTCGCTTGCTTCCGTGAATCCTTTGAAATCCGTGAACAAGATCGTGGCCTGGTCGAAATGACGTGCTTGCGCTTCGCCCTTCTGCTTCAGCTCTTGGGCCACTTCGAAAGGAAGGATGTTCAGCAGGAGCCGTTCACTTCGGGCTTGCTCCCGTTCCACTTGGGCCTTGGCCCGTCGCGTGGTGCGAAGCCGACCCCAGAGACCGAGCGCCGCAAGGCCGACCAGGGTGCCGCTGAACAGGAGCCCATTGCGCCGCAGGCGTTCCCCAGCGAGCCGGGTCTCGGCTTGAGCGGTCATGCGTTCCTTTTCCAGTCGATGGTTAAGGCTGTCCGCCAGCAGTCGTTGTTGCATACCGTATTGAAGCTGGAAGCGGGTGCGTTCGAGAGCGGCATCGTGTCTGCGGATGCTGTCCGCCAATTGGTCATACCGCGCACGCGAGGCATAGGCTTCCTTCCACTGGCCGAGACGGGCGCATGCCTCGGCGCGCAGCTGGTGGATGTGGATGTGCTCCTCAGCGTTCAGTCTATCGATCGGGAATTTCGCGAGGAAAGTCCGACTGGTCCGCTCGGTGGCCCCGGGATCGCCAACTCGAAGTTCGAGTCGGGCCTGCTGGACGTACCTTTCTCCGAAGTCGACCTCCTCGCCCGTGAGGTTGAGGAACCACCGCTTGACCCGTGCGATCGCATTCGGGAATTCCTCCAGCGCCTCATGATATCGTCCGAGGGAATCGAGCGCTTCAACGCGTTTCAACGGCCACGAAGCCATGCCACCTGGATCCAATGCGGCCTTCTCCGTCGCCATGTTTAAGGCGGCCTCGAAGGCTCCGCTGTGCATGAGGACCTCGAATCGTTTCTGCAGGAGCATGAAGAGCCTGAGACTGTCAGCAGGGATTGATGCGGACCGACCGATCCCCTTCTCAAGTTCCGAAAGGGCTTCGTGGAACCTGCCGGATTGGTCCAGAAGACTGGCACGGTCTGCGTTTTCATCGGTGAGCTGCTCATTCTTTGAGAAGTCAGGACGAAGGGCGATGGCACGGTCCATAGCTTCCAAGGCTTCCGGATACATGCTACGACGGGCGAAGAACCATTTCAGCGCCGAGATGGCTTCGATGAGAAGCGCAGTATCACGTGTCAGCTCGGCATTCGAGATGCTCACTAGATGATCCTCCAAGGCCGCTTGGTAGCGCTGTAGGTATGCGTTCGTCGAGGCCCGGACAAGCATTGCATTGACCATGCCGCACCTGTTCTCATGTTCGGCGAATGCATGGACAACACTGTCGGCCAGTTCGACGCCACGGAGCATGCTGGATTGATCCTTGTAGGCTGTCACAGTCATGCTGCCCACCTGGAAGGTGGTGCCTTCATTGGCCTCTTCCACTATCACGGAAAGTAGGTGAGAGCTTCCCATGTAGGGGTCGCTCGACCCCGGGTCGTTCAATACTCTACTAACGAGGTCATCGGCCCGGCGGTCTTGGGCGATGACGATGGAGTAACAAGCGCTGGCGACCAAACCGGTCGTTATACATCGGACGACGGATACTCGGAGGAGATGATGCATATACCTAAGGAGTGGCACTAGCACCAAGTTGCGCATTTCCCGTTTATCAAAGAGCGAGGTACAGACTTGAGAACGTAGTGACCAACGATCGTCATTCCCCCGGCGGCCGGGTCCGTGCGATCTTTCGGAACGAACACCACCACCATGAACAAGTTGAACGACAAGGTGGCCCTGGTCACCGGTGCCGCCTCGGGTCTTGGAAAGGCCATTGCCACGCTCTATGCCGCCAATGGCGCCAGGGTCGTTGCCGTGGACCGCCAGCTCGATGCACTGAAGGCCGTGGAGCAGGAGATCGCAGACGGGGGCGGCACCGTGCACAGCCTGCAGGCGGACATGGCCGTGCCTGCTGACGTGGAAGCGATGGTGCGGGCCGCTTTAACGCGCTTCGGCACGCTCGATATCCTGGTGAACAACGCCGGCATCATGGACGACTTCAGTCCGGTGGACCAGGTGAGCGATGCGGCCTGGCGCCGTGTGATGGCCGTGAACCTCGATGGCCCGATGCAGGCGATGCGCGCCGCTTTGCAGGTGATGCTGCCGAAGAAGAGCGGTGTCATCATCAACATCGCCAGCGTGGGTGGTCTGTACGGTGCACGCGCCGGGGCGGCCTACACCACCAGCAAGCACGCGCTCATCGGCCTCACGAAGAACACCGGTTACCTGCATGCGCAGCAGGGTATCCGTTGCGTGGCCATCGCGCCGGGCGCCATGAACACGGCCATCGGCAAGGACATCGACTTCGCCCATCTGCCGGCGGCGGAACTCTTCAACACGCGCATCGCACCGGGCATGGCGCTGAACCCACGTACCAGCGAACCCATGGAAGTGGCGCGGCTCGCCCTCTTCCTGGCCAGTGAGGATGCCAGCTTCGTGAATGCTACGACCGTGGTGGCCGATGGGGGGTGGACGGCGTATTGAGGGGTTGTTCGATCATGCGGTTATTCGAACCACAGGTCTTGGGCGCGGCAGGGACTCCTCATACCTCGGGAGACCCTGCCGAGTATAAAGACCGGTGATACTATTCGATCAACACGAAGGTGAACGAACGAGACTCCCCTCCCTGCTCCACGCGAAGCATGTATGCACCCCTGGCCCACATCGATGCATCCATGCGCCAGGTGCTGCCAGCTATTTCCTCCCGCAGCACCAAGCGCCCCGTGCCGTCGAAGACGGTGAGCCTAGTACCACCTGGCAATCCGCTCAAGCGCACCTCGCCCCTTGTTGGGTTCGGGAATAGGGTAACCGCATCCAAACTGTGATCTGTGACACCCAGCGCCAACGGACAACCCTTGGGATTCTCCGTTACGCACACGTTATCGATCAAGGTGTGTGCTCTTGGGTCCCAGGGGAAGTCCGCGAAGTGCAGCGTATCCGTCATGGCGTTGTTGAAGTGGTTCCCGATCATCACGTACTGGTAGGCACTATCGGCCACGAAGCTGCCGCTCACCAAGGTCCAGCCCACTGTATCGGCGATGATCCAGGGGTGATACACATGCGCGAAATTCCCACCTGTCGGCCAAGGATCACCCTGACTCCATTGTAGGGGCTGCGTGGTGAAGCGCATGCCGATGTGACTACTGGCGAGAAATGTTTGTGGTTGTGGTCCACCCCACGACGGGCTGGCATAGAAGCTGGAATAGTACTCTTGCCCCACAACGAGCGGTTGCGCAAGCTGGACCATGAAGTACTCGCGAACGCCTGTACTTTGAATGTACGTGACCACACCCACATAGCACTCCCCATCCAGTGCATGCTGGAATGCCCATGAGCTAAGGGGCACATCATTGAAACCACCGTCGGGGATGCAGCTCATGAAATAGTCGCCCGTGCCACCAGCCGAGAACCAGCCCAGCGGACCGGTGCTCTCAGTGTAGGCGGTATTCACCTCAAGGCAGGAGTCTCGTATCTCAAAACTCGGGTTCGGCACCAGGTTCTGGCCTACACCCAAGTGAGACACAACGAACAAAAGGCAGCCCAGCACCCTGCCGAAGCCGTTTCTCCACCTGTTGTCTGCCATTGGATCGCAGAGACCGTGGAAGTGCGCGATATCAGTGGCAAACTGGTCCATCACACAACGTTGATGGATGGCATGCCAGTGGATGCATCATCATGGCTTCCGGGCACCTTACCTGGTGCGCCTTCCCGAACTCGGATGCTCGTTCCGTTGGGTGAAGCAGTGACCTCAAGGGACATTCGCGTCCATCACAAATTCGACCCCGTTCGTTTCGCTATCCGGAGCGACATGATCTATTGCCAAGCTGGTCCTGCGGAACGCGGGAGGAGGAGGGATCTCCACCGATGGCGCAGATGACACAGATGGGCCGCAGATAAATGCTCAATACGCTGTCAGGCACGCTCTGCGACATCGGCGTTATCTGCGGATAGTTGTCGCTTGCTCGTGGTTCGGCAAGTTGACGGCATCGCTCCTGCCCGATAACCCAACACGTCGTTGACCCTATGAGCGCAACAGCCCCCTACCTTCGCCCCGCTGTCGATCCCCGGAGTAACGCCCGGGGTGAAAAGGGAACCAGGTGCGAATCCTGGGCTTTACCTGAAGCTGTAAGCCCGAAGCAGCCGACCGGCATGAAGCCACTGACCACCGCGAGGTGGATGGGAAGGCGCCGGTAGGTGGGCAAGCCAGAAGACCTGTCGCCAGCACGATCGGACATTGCTTCCAGGTAAGAGGCAGGCCCGGAACGTGCGCTGCTTCGCGCATGTCCACGGCACATCTTCCTGGGGGCGCTTGAACCAGCAACCCAACACCCCCATGATCATTCGTGTACTCGCACTTTCCGCAACCCTAGCGGCCGCTTCGGCCCAGGCCCAGTTCACCATGGCCGATGTCCAGTTCTGGATCGGCACCGGCGCCGATTCCTCCGTGCTCGTCTTCGACTTCCAGGACGGAACGGTGGATCCCAGCTACGCCTGGGGCTTCCTGCATGACGGCAGCGCGACCGGACTCGACATGGTGGAGGCCATCGCCGCCGCCGATCCGAACCTCGCGCTGGACATCCCCAGCGGCTTCCTGAACACCGTGACCTATGGCGCGCACGCCGGCATCGGTGGTGCACCCGACTACTGGAGCACCTGGAGCGGTGCCGATCTCGCAAGCATGGAGATGAACCTGGGCTTGTCCGAGGTCCTCACCAACGGCAGATGGTTCGGCTGTTCATACACCGACTTCGATCCACCGCTCGCACCCACCGCGCCGATCGCCGCAACCAATGCGACCGCTGTCGTTGAACGAAGCCTCCTCGACCTTGGCGTATATCCGCAACCTGCCACTGACGTACTCTTCGTGCGGGTGAACGAGGATGGAACGCATGCGCTGCGCATCCATGACCTCGGCGGTCGCACGGTGTTCACGGGCCGGACCAATGGCCTCACCACCGCGGTGGATGTTGCAGGATGGGCGCCCGGTACCTACGTGCTGGTCGTTGGCGATACGCGTCGCACCGTCGCGATCCAGTAGCGATGGGCGGAGTGAAGTGGCCCGATAGGTCAACGCCGCGACGATCCCTTCGTCGTGTTGCGCTGGGTGTGCTGCTTCATGCCTTCCTCCTTGTCGCTCCTCATCACCTGCTCGCGCAAACCACCACCGATACCGTACAGTTGCGGATGCATGAAGTGCGCGCGCCACGGCTCGTTGGCACCACCGCAGGCGGCAAATTGGAATTGGTGGACAGTGCGACCTACGCGCGCTATAGCACTTCGGACCTCGCGAGCCTGCTGGCGAACGAGAGTCCGGTCTTCATCAAGAGCTACGGCCTTGGTGGTCTGGCCACGTCCTCATTCCGGGGTGGTGCTTCGCAACACACGGCGGTGCTTTGGAACGGCTTCAACATCCAGAGCCCGATGGTCGGTCAAACGGATCTGTCCTTGATCCCGCTCGTGGCCGCTTCGGAGGTGCGGATCCAATACGGCGGTGGCACGGCGCTTTGGGGGAGCGGAGCGGTCGGAGGTTCGATCCTGCTGAACAACAAGGCGCAATATGACGAAGGTCTCGCCGTGGATGCCGGTGCGCGCGTGGGCAGCTTCGGGGAGATGCGCGAGCAACTACGGATCGACTTCGGCGATGCGCGCTGGTCGCTTTCGGTGGCCGCCTTCCACCAGGCCGCACGCAACGACTTCGCCTATGAGGTGAACGATGAGCGACGCCAGCAACGCAACTCCCAGCTGGAACAACGCGGGGTGATCACGCAAGTGCATCGCCGCATCGGTGCGCATCAACAGGTCCACTTCGTGCATTGGTACCAGCTGAGTGATCGGCGGATCCCGGCCACGCTGCATGAAGCCATGAGCGAGGCACGGCAGGAGGATGAGAGCCAGCGCTTCACCGGAGGCTGGCAGTACAACACCGTGAAGATGGACGTTCATGTGCGCGGCGCCTGGTTCGATGAGGCCTTGTGGTGGCATCCAACGGATGTGATCGCGGACAGGAGTCGCGCACGCACCGCGATCGCAGAGGTTGAGCTGCGCTGGCGTTCCGCGCGTGGTCATGCGATCGGCTTCGGCGCGAACAGCACACAGGCCACAGCCGTCAGCACCGGCTATACGGATGAACCCCGACAAGGCCGCAACGCGCTCTTCGCCAGCTATGGATACCAACATCCTTCGGAACGGTGGATCACCTCCGCGTCGATCCGCCAGGAGCGGATGGATGCGCGTTGGATGCCAGTGACCGCCACGGTGGGGGCGGAGCATGTATTGCTGCCGGGTTGGCGGGTGAAGGGCTCCGCCTCGCGTGTGTACCGTGTGCCCACCTTCAACGACCTCTATTGGGTACCGGGCGGTGACCGGCAACTGCTGCCTGAGCAGGGCTATGCGGCGGAAGCTGGCGCAGTGGGAGAGGAGCGCGTCGGCTGTGTGCGACTCGAGGGCGAGGGAACGGTCTTCACGCGTACCATCGACGACTGGATCCTCTGGTCACCCGGTCCGGCGTATTGGAGCCCGATGAACCTGATGCGTGTTTGGAGCCGTGGGGTGGAGGCACGCGTGACCGCGAAGTGGACCGGTGGGCGCACGCGCTATGCAGCGACGTTGCGCACCAACCACGTCGTGAGTACGAACCAGCAGGCGCGCACACCCGATGATGCCTCGGTGGACCGACAGCTGATCTATGTGCCCATGTACAGCGGGCAGCTGCGCGTGGGCATGGAGCGTGGTCGTGCGAGCGCATCCCTCGCCGGCACCTACACCGGTTACCGGTACACGAGCACCGACAACCGTTCCTACCTCGCACCCTTCACCTTGTGGAATGCACGGTTCACCTACGTGCTCAAGGTGGGCGAACGTGGTGATCTCCTCCTCGACCTGCGCGGTGACAACCTCCTCGCGGCGAACTACCAGGTGATCGCTGATCGGCCGATGCCCGGTCGTGCGTATCGCGCGGGGATCACCTATCGGTTCAAGCAACGCCGCACTGTGCCATGATGATGCGTCCCTTGTTCGTGCTGTTGTTGACCGTGCTCGTCATCGGCTGTCGGAAGGACAAGCCCGAGCCACCGGACGGGACACCTGTTGAGGTCGGCCAGCGCGGCGTGTACATCACCAACGAGGGCAACTTCCAATGGGGCAATGCCTCGGTGAGCTACTTCGATCCCGCTACCGGAGCCGCCACCGAGGACCTCTACCAGCCTGCCAACAGCGAAGCGCTCGGTGATGTGCTGCAGCAGATGGTGCTGCATGAAGGCCGTGGCTACCTCGTGTTGAACAACTCCGGGAAAGTGGTCGTCGTTGATCCGCACACCTTCACCCGGCTTGCCACGATAACGGGTTTCCCATCACCACGTGCGTTGCTTCCGGTGAGCACCACCAAGGCCTACGTCAGTGATCTCAGCGCGGGGCGCTTGTCGGTGGTGGACCTGGTGAGCAACAGCATGACAGGCTCGATCCCCTGCGGGCAATGGACCGAGGCGATGGTACGCATCGGCGATGAAGCCTTCGTCACCGATCAGTCGCGGCCCTATGTGTATGTGATCGACATTGCGACCGATCAGCTGGTAGACAGCATCGCGGTGGCACGCGGTGGCAACAGTGTGGTGGTGGATGCCGATGGCTTGCTGTGGGTGGCTTGCGGCGGCGGCAGTGGTACTTCACCCGCGCTCCACCGGATCGATCCCGACTCACACACGGTTCAAGCGACATTCCCCTTTGCGAGTGGTAGCGACAGTCCTTGGCGGTTGACCGCGAACGGTGATGCTACCATGCTCCACTTCCTCAACGAGCACGTTTACCGCATGCCCATCACCGCGACGCACCTGCCCACTTCCGCGTTCATCGCGGCGAACGGCCGCAACTTCTACGGTCTGGGTGTTGATCCGAACGATGGAACGGTGTACGTGGCCGATGCGATCGACTATGTGCAACGCGGGGTGGTCTTGCGCCACGCGGCGGACGGGTCATTCATCGGCTCCTTCCACGCGGGCCGCATCCCTGGTGGCTTCGTCTTCCGATGATGATCGGTCGATCGGGTCATCGCGCAGTTCCATCAGGCAGGCGTTGCACAGGCAGCCCGTGTAGCGCGCGGCGATGCGCACATGATCCGCTGGTGAGAGCGGGACCTTGCCGCATGCACATTGCGCGATATCCTGCGGCGTGCAGGTGATCGGTGCCGTGCAACGGGCGCATGTCGTGACGGGCATGGGGCGAAGATCGGGGGCTCATCAACACCTCTCCCTGTATACATCCCCGCCCTCCTACGCCCTTTGCCCTTCCAGTGCCTGTAGGTTCGCCATGTGCTCATCCACCGGTCCTTCATCGCGCTGATCCTCACCACGATCGCTATCCCTGCCATTGCGCAGACTACCGGCGTGCTTGCCGGACAGGTGATCAGTATGGGCGGCGCACCCCTGGCCGATGCCACCGTGCAGGCCCTCTTGCCGGATACCGCCTACCTCACGAGCACGGCGGCGGATGGCCGCTTCCGGTATGAGGGCTTGCCCACCGGCCTGTATCGTTTGCGCGTAAGTCACATTGGATACCGCACCGCCGAGCTGGCTGAGAGCTGGGTGCGCGCGGGCAAGACCGAACTCGTGACCGTGGAACTGGAGCTGGCGGTGAACGAACTGGCCGCGGTGGAGATCCGCAGCATCGCACCGGGCCGCCTGGATGCCGTAAGCAGCGCCCCGATCACCGTGGAGCGCAGTTTGCGCTATCCGGCCACCTTCTTCGATCCGGCGCGGCTGGCCATGAGCTATGCGGGCGTGGCCGGCACCAACGACGAGGCCAACCATTTCAGCGTACGCGGCAACAGCCCGGCGGCCAACAGCTGGTTGCTGGAAGGCGCGGAGATCGTGACGCCGAACCACCTGACCAACGCAGGCACGCCCAACGACCTCCCCACGCTCACCGGAGGCGGAACCACCATCCTCAGTGCGCAGATGCTCGGCAGCTCGCGCCTGCTCACCGGCGGCATGGCCGCGCGCTACGGCAATGCGCTGGGCGGCATCATGGACCTCTCCCTCCGCAAGGGGATCACGGATCGCAGGGCCTACACCGTCCAAGCGGGCCTCATCGGCATCGACCTCAGCGCGGAGGGACCCTTCAAGGTGGGTGGCCGCGCGAGCTACCTGATCAACTACCGTTACAGCACGCTGGGTCTGCTCGGTGCCATGGGCGTGCCACTTGGCGATGAGGTCATCACCTTCCAGGACCTCGCCTTCACGGTGGACCTGCCGCTGGGTGAACGCTCGGGCCTGCGCCTCTTCGGCATGGGGGGCAATAGCAGCAACCGCTTCGATCGGAAGGACAGTACGGAATGGGAATACGACAAGGACAGTCGCGACATCGACTACACGGCGCAGGTGGGTGCGGCGGGCCTGAGCTTCCACACGCGGATCGCGGAGCGGGCGATCTGGCGGACCACTGTGGCCCTGTCGGCCAACGAGCAGGGGCGGACCAGGGAGGATAGCCCCATCAGAGGCTTGAGCTATCGCGACAGCACCGGCCTCTATGAACGGAAGCTCAGCGCACACTCCGCGATCCACTGGTCCATCGGCGCGCGGAACAACCTGCGCTTCGGTCTTTCCGCGGTGGACCGCGACCTGAGCAAGGTGCTGTACAATGTGGGCGAGCGGACATCCACCTTGTTGCTTCGACCATATTTCGAATGGAGCCATGACCTGACGGAAGCGCTGGCCTTCGACCTCGGCGTGGTGTATGCATCCTATGACCTCGATGAGCATGGGGTGCCGGAGCCGCGCTTCACCATGCGTTGGCGGGTGGATCAACGCCACCACGTGATGATCAGCGGCGGCCAGCGCTCACAGATGCCCCAGTTGCAGAGCTACTACCGTCAGTTGTTCCCACCATTCATCGACAACCGGGGCATCGGCCCCATCTTGGCGCAGGATGCATCCGTTCGGATCGAGCGGCAAGGTGATCGGGTCACCATCTCAGCAACGGCCTTCATGCAGCGGCTGACGAAGGTGCCGGTGGATGTGAACTCCATCATCTCTCAAGGAACAGGGACGAGCATGCTGAACACCTGGGAAGGACTCGTAGGTGCGCAGTTGGCCGATGAAGGCAAGGGGGAGAACCAAGGGGTGGAGCTGGCCCTGGAACGGCGCTTCCACCGCGATTGGTTCCTGCAGGTGAACGGCACCTGGCTGCAGATGCAGTACACCGGCAAGGACGGTCGCCTGCAGCCCGGTCGTTGGGACGTGGGCACCATTGCGAACACCGTGGCGGGCCGTGAGTGGGCGAAGCAGAGCGAAGGACGGAAGCGCACCTGGGGTGTGAGCGGTCGCATCAACACCACCGGCGGGCAGCGCTATACACCTGTCCTGGAAGAGGCCATGCCGCTCCCGACGCCCTATTCGAAGCGCTACAACAGCACCTACAGAATGGACCTGCGCATCTATCTGAAACGCGAGCGGCACGGCCGCACCGGTATGTGGGCGCTGGACCTCTTGAACGCCACCAACGCGCAGAACGAAGCCTATCGTTACTACGATCAGCGCAAAGGAGAAGTCGTGACACGGTATCAGCTCGGACTCATTCCGAACCTGAGTTATCGGGTCGAATTCTGAACCACCATGAAACGCACCGTCGACCTCTTCCTTGTCGGTGTCTTCGCCGCATTCGCGGCGATGAACCTGAACGATCCCGACCCCATCCCCTGGATCCTCGCCTACCTCGCGGTGGCCGTGCTCTTCGGCCTCTCCGCCTTCGACCGCGCGGATCGCAGGGTGAGCGGCTGGCTCACCGTGGCACTGGCTGTGTGGATGCTGACCATGACCCCCGGGGTGCTCAGCTGGGTGCGTGCGGGCATGCCCAGCATCGCGGCCACCATGCAGGCGGAGGAGCCCCACATCGAGGTGATGCGCGAGTTCCTCGGGCTCCTGATCGCCGTGCTCGCGTTGGTCGCGCTCACCTGGAGGACACCAAAGGACGCCCGGCTCTCCTGAAAGACATCCCCAGTGCGCACCCATCTGCTCCGCCTCGCTGGACCCCTGATCGCCGTCGTGGTCTATGGGCTCCTCGGTCACCTTGGCCATGCCCCGGCGGCAATGGCCGGTATCGTGGCCTGGATGGCCGTGTGGTGGATCAGTGAGGCGGTCCCGCTGGCGGTCACCTCGCTGCTGCCCCTGGTCCTCTTCCCGCTGTTGGGCATCGACAGCATGGCGGGCACGGCGGTCAACTATGGCAAGGAGATCATATACCTCTTCCTCGGCGGCTTCCTGCTGGCGCTCGCATTGGAACGCGCACAGCTCCATCGCCGCATCGCCCTGCGCATCGTGTCGCGCATCGGGGGCACCGGCCCACGGCTGATCGCTGGCATGATGTTGGCCAGTGCCCTGCTGAGCATGTGGATGAACAGCACGAGCTGTGTGCTGGTGATGCTGCCCATCGCACTCAGCCTGCTCGATGGCGATGGCGATCCCGCATTGCGCAAGCGCCTCACTGTGCCCTTGCTTTTGGCCGTTTCCTATGGCGCGACCATCGGAGGCATGAGCACCCCGGTGGGCACTCCACCGAACCTCGTCTTCCTGGAGATCTGGCGCGACCGCTACCCGGATCGGGCCGCCATCGGCTTCGGGCAATGGATGTCCTTCGGCGTCCCGCTCATGGTGGTCTACCTGGGCATCGCCTGGCTTCTGCTCACGAAGTGGATGTTCAAGGTGCCCACGGACCAGCTGAGCCCGCCAGCCGAGGTGCGGGAACGCCTGCGCGCGTTGGGACGCGTATCCTATGCCGAACGGGTCGCGGGCCTGGTCTTCATCATCGTCGCGCTCCTCTGGGTCACGGGGGACGACCTCGCGCTGGGCGATGCGCTCACCTTCCATGGCTGGCGCACAAGGCTTGGGCTGGAAGCCTTCTCCGACGGAGCCGTCGCCATCATGGGTGCGCTCGTCCTCTTCATCATCCCCATCCCACGCGCACCGGACGGCGCCAACGACCAGAAGCCACCGCACGCCCTGCTGGACTGGCGCTATGCCGAGGCGCATGTGCCCTGGGGCATCCTCCTGCTCTTCGGTGGTGGTTTCGCGCTGGCCAGCGGGATCGACAAGTCGGGTCTGGCGGTGGAGATGGTGGCCGCCATGGAACGATTGAGGGGTCTGGCTCCTCCGGTATTGATCGGTGCGGTGAGCGGCATCGTTTGCCTGCTGAGCGAGTTGGGGAGCAACACCGCCACGGCCAGCCTCACGCTGCCCATCCTGGCCGAGAGCGCCGAGGCCTGGGGCATCGACCCGCAGGCGCTGCTGGTGCCCGCCACGCTGGCCGCCACCCTGGGTTTCGCCCTCCCCGTGGCCTCGCCCATGCAGGCCATTGTGTTCGGCAGTGGTCGCATCTCCGTTAGGGAGATGGTGAGGGCCGGCATCTGGCTCGACCTGGTCGGGGTGCTCCTGCTGTCTGTCCTATTCGGCTGGATATTAGGTGGTTAGTGCGCTTGCGAGCGCGGGCTGGTGCTTCAGGGCCGAAAGCACATCTCCACGAGAGAATTTGACGGGTCACGGTGGAAACATGCCGGGTTTTCACAACTTTGGTAGCCATGCGCATCACAGAAGAACAGATCCGGTCCGCCCACAAGGCACTGAAGAACGAGAACGGAGGAGCCTGGCAGGACTACTTCGGCCTGCTTTTCCTGGAGGAATTCCACAAGGTGCCGCGCGAGCAGGCCTTGCACCAGGTGGCCTTCGGTGGTGAGGACTACGGCTTCGATGGTTTCCATTTCGACAAGGCGAAGCGCAACCTCTACCTCTTCCAGTTCAAGTGGAGCAACGACCACGAACAGTTCAAGCCGGGTTTCCGCACGTTGCTGGAACATGGCATGAGCGAGGTGTTCGGCGTGAACAGCGATCACCGCAGCCGCAACGCCATGGTGAACAACCTGAAGGCCGTGCTGCGCGACAACCGCTCGCGCATCGACCAGGTCAACTTCCACTTCGTCTTCACCGGCGAACCCGAGAAGGCGGAGAACAGCAGCGTGCTCGGCGCCCTGCGCGAGGACCTCGAGAACCGCAAGCACATGCTGGACGAGTGGTGGGGCAAGGAGATGAGCATGGTGATCGAGTACCGCTCGCTCAGCGGCAAGCGCTCACACTTCGTGGTGGACAAGACGCACGAGTACCCGCTGAAGCTCTCCGGCTCACTGGCGAAGGACGGTCCGGATGGCCAGCAGATGGTGATCGGCATGGGTCGTCTGTATGATATCTACAGCATGTTCCGGCAGATGGGTTCGCGCTTCTTCGAGCGCAACATCCGCCACAGCCTGCCCGAGGACGGCTCGGTGAACCGTGTGCTGCAGAAGGCCTTCCGCGATATCGGCATCGACAAGAAGCTGGATCCCGCGATGTTCGCCTTCAACCACAATGGTGTCACCTTCAGCGCACAGAAGATCGAGGAGTCGGACAATGGCTATCGCATCACCGAGCCGCGCCTGCTCAACGGAGCGCAGACCATCACCACCATGGCGCGCTTCATCGAGCGCAGCAAGTCACGCGATGACATCGAGACCATCAAGGACCGCCTGAAACGGATCGAGGTGATCTGCAAGGTGATCACGCATGCCGATGATCCCTTCATCACCACGGTCACCATCAACAACAACCGGCAGAACCCGGTGGACAGCTGGAACCTGCGCGCCAACGACCAGATCCAGCTGGAGCTGAGCGACCACTTCCGCACCAAGCTCGGCATCTACTACGAGCGCCAGCAAAGTGCCTTCGAGGGCCTCACCGAGGAGGAGCGCGATGAGCAGGGCATCACCGACGACAAGGCGATCCAGATGCTGAAGCTGGCGCAGACCTTCTTGGCCTCGGAGGGCGAGCTGGTCGTGATGCGTTCCATGCGCAAGGCCTTCGAGGAGGACAAGCAGTACGAGGCCATCTTCCACACGCGTCGCTTGGAGGTGGATCCGCGCTATGTGGTGCTCTGCTACAAGGTGCAGTTCCGCCTGCCGCTGCTCACACGCAGCATCCTGGAGCGCGGCGAGAACAAGTACAGCTTCGTGGGCCGCGGTCGCCACCTGTTGTGGGCGCTCATGTGCCAGGCCATCCTCAATGACAAGGACCTGCACAAGATGGCCGAGCGTTACGGACAGGACCTCGCCATCAGCGCCAACTACATGCAGTACATCAGCGGCCTCGCCACGGGAGCCTGCCGTGCGTTGCTGAGCGAGCTCGTGGAACAGGAGGCCAACGCCGAAGCGGTGAAGAACAACGAGTTCAACTTCCTGCGGAGCAAACAGTCGTTCGACTTCTGCATGGAGGTGGCGGCACGCAAGTACGGCTGGGAGAAGCGGAAGTTATCGGGGCATTGGTAGGCGATGCGGTGGATCCTGCTCATCGTTGATCCGGGGACCTGCTGATGGTCGGTGCATCCTCCGCTGCCACACCTGGTATCCACCGCACCGAGCTGCTCGACGCCCTGCGTGGCTTCGCCCTCTTTGGTGTGGTATGGAGCAACTACGCGGTCCTGTCGTACTGGCTCTTCATGCCGCATGATGCGCAGGCCGCGTTGAACGGTTCTTTCCTGGATGCGCCGCTCGAGGCCTTCCACACCGTCCTCATCGATGGGAAGTTCTACTCGATCTTCTCGATGCTATTCGGCATCGGCTTCGGATTCTTCCTGGGCAAAGGGAGCGATGGTCTATGGCGCTTCTACCGACGCATGTTCATCCTGCTCGTCATCGGCTGGATCCACCTGCGCTACCTCTGGGCCGGCGACATCCTCTTCCTGTATGCGCTGCTGGGCCTGGTGCTGCCGCTGTTCCGGAAGCTCGGCGACCGAACCCTGCTCATCACGGCCGCCGGATTGATCCTGTCCCCGATCGTGATCGATGCGGCCGTGGTGCTCAGCAATGGATCGTTCGACCCGGTCGGTCCGGTGCTCCGCTGGCACGAGGCACGTGAGGTGGCGCTCGGGAGCGGTACCATCCCTTCCATGCTCGCTGCCGCGAATGGAGGCTTGATGGAATGGATTGATGCCAATGCGCATATGTGGTCCTTCCGTTTCCTGCACCTGGTCGAGGGGAATCGTCCGCCCAAGGTGCTCGGCCTCTTCCTGATCGGGCTATGGGTCGCGCGGCGCAGGCTCTTCGTCGATGTGGCGGCACATGCACACCTGTTCAAGCGGCTGTGCGTCGTCGGCCTGCTCATCGGCCTGCCCAGCTCGGTGCTGATGTGGTGGGCCGAAGGGCATGTGGGCCATCCACCGGAGCCGGCATCACTGCTTCGCGCGGCGAGCTATGCCTTCGGTGTTGTGCCGCTGGCCATCGCCATCGCCTCCGGTTTCGCACTGCTTTGGATCAATGAGGGTTGGAGGGAAAGCTTGGTCGTGCTCGCACCCATGGGTCGCATGGCATTGACGAACTACCTCATGCAGACCATCATCGCGCTCACCTTGTTCACGGGAGTTGGCCTGGGCTGGGGCACACGCGTGAGCGCCTGGCAGTTCGAAGCGCTGGCACTGGCGGTCTTCGTGGTGGAGGTCCTGTGGAGCCGCTGGTGGCTGGCACACTTCCACTACGGCCCCTTCGAATGGGCTTGGCGCTCGCTCACCTATGGGAAGGTGATGGCGATGCGGAAGTGATCAGGAATGATCGCGCACGACAAGCGCCTCGTGGTGCTCCACGTGGTGGATCGTGAAGAACAGCATTTCCCGCAAGGTGACTTTACCAAGCAAGGGGTGGGGTAGGAGATGGCGATCCAGGTCGGCTTCACTCCACCTGCTCGTCCGTCGGCCGAGTCGGTCCACCAAGCGCAGCAACGCAGCGGACAGGCTCTCCATCTCCTTCACGGATACACGCGGTGGCACGAAGGTGCTTGGCGCGCGGCCACCTGCTGAGAGCTTCTCCTGGTAGCGTTGCACCAAGCCTTCGTACGTGCGGGGAGCTCTGTTCGGCGCGCCGAAACGCCAGCGGAGGAACCAACGGGGCAGCATCATGGCCATGGCCACCGGACGAACGCTCATCTCGATGTGTGCCACATGTTGCAGCGGTGACCATTTCCCGTTCGGAGTGCGCTCCAGCTGTTCCACCGGTAGTGCTTGGATCCGATCGATGAAGGCACGGTGATGGTAATGCAGCTCCCTCTTGATCGCGGGAATATCCATAGGCTATCGGATGTCTGTAGGCCTCTCTCTCACACCGTCGCCACCACCTTCAGCTCGATGGCGATCGGCGTGGGCAGGCAGTTGATCTCGAGCGTCGTGCGGCACGGCGGGTCCTTCTCGAAGTACTCCTTCCACAAGCGGTTATATGTGGGGAAGTCGTCCTTCATGTTCGTGAGGTACACCGTCACGTCCACGATCTTCTCCCATGAGGACCCGCTGTCCTCCAGGATCCACTTCACGTTCTGGAACACACTGCGCACCTGCGTCTCGATGTCGTAGCTCACGATGTTCCCCGCATCATCCAACTCCACGCCGGGGATCTTCTTCGTGCCGCGTTCACGCGGGCCCACGCCGCTCAGGAAGAGCAGATCGCCCACACGCCGGGCATGGGGATAGTGGCCTACGGGTTCGGGGGCTTTGTTGCTGCTGATGCCGCTCATGTGGACAAAGGTGCGAAAGCCGCGCACGTCACGGTTGCCGAAAGCGCGAACTTCACGCGATCGATACCGGATGCTCGGCCGCCTTCTTTTCGCCATGGCCTGTGCGCCGCTGATGATGCAGGCGCAAACGCTCACGCCCGTGCTGCTCACCGAGCTGCCTTTGGCGCAGCAGGAGGTGAGTGGTATCCTTTGTGTGGACGGTATGACCTGGATATGCCTGGACAGCGGCAACCCGAACAGGCTCTATCAGGTCGATACGGTCAGCGGCGATGTGCTCCGCGAACTGGAGCTGACCAACGCCTCCAACGTGGATTGGGAGGAATTGACGACCGACGGGGAATGGGTGTATGTGGGCGACTTCGGGAACAACGCCGGTGCGCGCACCGACCTGCGGGTGTACCGCTTTCCGCTGGAGGCGCTTTCCGGCGCGAGCGACGTGGTGGAGGTGGATACCATCCGTTTCCTTTATGCGGACCAGAGCGACTTCACCCCGGTGTACGACGGCACGAACTGGGATGCGGAGGCCTTCCTCGCCTTCGACGATTCGCTCTTTCTCTTCACGAAGAACTGGGTGGATGAACGCACGCATCTGTATGTGATCCCGGCCTTGCCCGGTGATCGAGTGGCGGTGCGCCGCGATGAGTTCGATACGCAGGGCCTGGTCACTGGTGCGGCTCGGGATGCGCAGGGCGACATCGTGCTTCTCGGCCATTCAAGGGAGGGCACCGAGCCATTCGTCTGGACCATGCGATCCCCCACCGGTCACGCGCTCTTCAGTGGGACCAACACCCGCCATCCGATCGCATTGAGCCCACTGCAGGCAGAGGCGATAGGCTTCCTGGCGCATGGCCGTTCGATCATAGGCAATGAACGAACACTGGAGCAGGAACAAGCGCTTTGGACCGTGACACTTCCCGTCGGTATCCGGAATACGGAGGCCGCAAGCAAGGCAGTGCGTGTCTATCCGGTCCCCGCCGACAGGCAGGTCCATGTGGAGGGTGCGGATCCGGGTCGACCTGCCCGCGTGCTCGAGTTGAACGGGACCTATCTCGGTACGGTGACCGTGGGTGCGGAAGGAATGATCGACCTTCCTCCGCTTGTGCCCGGGGAATACGTGCTGGATCTGTCCATTCGATCCGAACGCTTCAGGCTACCCCTGATGATCTCGCGGTGAACGATGTTCGACCGGCTGTCCTCCATCACCTCGGATACCGAACGTACTGACGACCTTCGCACCATGATGCGATCAATGCCTTGCATGATCCTTGGCCTTGTGTTGCTGGCTGGTTGTGGCAGCGACAGGGAGAGCACGAGGCCGACCGTAGGCCCGATCACAGAGAGTGTTTACGCCAGCGGTGTCGTGAAGGCGGCCGGCCAGTACCAGGTCTATCCGGTGGCCACCGGGCAGGTCACGGAGATCCTCGTGCACGAAGGTGATACGGTGAAGGCGGGTGCCCCGCTGCTCCGGATCGATGATCGGAGCACGAGCGCCTCGGCGCGCAGTGCATCGGCACAGGTACGGCTGTTGGAGCAGAACGCATCGGAGAACGGTCCGGTGCTGGTGCAGCTGCGGGAATCGTTGGCGCAGGCGCGTGACCGCTATGTGGTGGATAGCGCGAACTACGAACGGCAGAAGGTGCTGTGGTCGCAGCAGGTTGGCAGCAAGGTCGATCTGGAACAGCGGGAACTCGCCTATCAGACGAGCAAAGCGGCGGTGGTCCGTGCCACGAAGGCGCTCACCGAATCGAGGGACCGCCTGCGCACCGAGCTGGAGGTGGCCCGCAACAACGCCGCCATCAGTGCTGCAGGGAACAATGACCGCACACCGTCCAGCTTGATCGATGGCATCGTGTACGACCTGCTGGTGGAACCCGGGGAGCTCGCGTCGCCGCAGCGACCGGTGGCGGTGGTAGGCAGTGCGAACGACCTGTATCTCGAACTTGAAGTGGATGAGAAGGACATCGCCCGCATCCAGGTGGGGCAGGAGGTGGCCGTGACCCTCGAGCTCTACGATGAAGCGTTCGACGCGGCGATCACCCGCATCATCCCATTGATGGACCCGCGCTCCCGCACCTTCACCGTGGAGGCACGGTTCACGGATCGGCCGCCCCGGCTCTACCCCAACATCACGGCGGAGGCCAGCATCGTACTGCAACGGAAGGACCGGGCCGTCACCATTCCCGCGAGTTACCTGGTCGGGGGCTCGCAGGTGCTGGTGGGCGACGAGGAGCGGCGGGAGGTGCGGGTCGGCCTGCGTGATCTTGAACGCGTGGAGGTCCTCGACGGTATCGACAGCACGACCGTGATCTTCAAGCCATAGGGATGCGGCTGCTCATCAGCATCGCGCTCACCATCCTTCGCGCCAAGCTGAAGCAGAGCATCGTGGCCGCCGTTGGCGTGATGTTCAGCATCACCATGTTCGTCACACTGCTCGGATTCATGAACGGCTTGAACGACCTGCTGGACGGATTGATCCTGAACCGCACGCCGCACATCCGACTGTACAACGAGCTGAAGGCATCCCCTGAACAGCCGATCGCGCGTGAATGGCAGCAACAGCATGGGGCGGCTGACACTTCCGCACATCACTTCATCCGTTCGGTGAAACCGAAGAGCGAACTGCAGAAGCTGCGGAACGCACTGGGCATCATGCGTACCCTGGAGAAGGATCCACGCGTGTTGGATGTGACGCCACGGCTGGTGGCGCAGGTCTTCTTCAATGTGGGCACCACGGACCTCAACGCCCAGATCAGCGGCATCGAGGTGGAACAGGAGGTGCGTTACTACATGTTCGCGGACTACCTCGTTCAGGGCGAGGCACGGGATCTGGCCACGGACAACAACGCGGTGGTGCTTGGCAAGGGTCTGGCGGATATGATGGAGGCGAAGATCGGCGACGTGGTGCAGGTGACCACCGCCACCGGTGACCGTGCGCTCCTGCGGGTGAGCGGGATCTTCCAGAGCGGGATCGCGGACTATGACAAGGTGCAGTGCTACGCGAGCATCCGCACGGTACAGGAACTGTTGAGCCGGCCGGGCAGCTACCTCACGGACATCAACGTCAAGCTGAAGGACATCACCATGGCCCCGGCCATGGCAAGGGAACTGGCGAAGCGTTTCGATGTGGACGCGCTGGACATCGAGACCGCCAACGCGCAGTTCGAGACCGGCACGAAGGTGCGGAACATCATCAGCTACGCGGTCGGGGTGGTGCTGCTCGTGGTCTCGGGCTTCGGGATCTACAACATCCTGAACATGCTCATCTACGAGAAGCTGGACTCCATCGCGATCCTCAAGGCAACCGGCTTCAGCGGTGGCGATGTGCGTCGCATCTTCCTCGCGTTGAGCATGGTCATCGGTGCGGTGGGGGCGGCCGGTGGACTGCTCTTCGGCTTCGTGATGCAACACATCATCGACAACATCCCCTTCGTCACGCAGGCCCTTCCGACGGTCCGCACCTTCCCGATCGATTACGATCCCAAGTACTATCTCATCGCGGTCACATTCGCCCTGCTCACCACCTGGATCGCCGGATGGTTCCCGGCGCGCAAGGCGGCGGAGGTGGACCCGGTGGAGATCATTCGTGGAAAATGAACAACACCAATGCGCTGGAGGTGGTGAAGGTGAACAAGTCCTTCCATGACCCGGTCACCGTACCGGTCCTGAAGGATGTATCGCTTGAGGTCAGGCGCGGCGAGTTCGTCAGTGTGACCGGCAAGAGCGGATGTGGCAAGAGCACCCTGCTGTACATCCTGAGCACCATGGATACGGACTATACGGGGGAGGTCCTCATCGATGGGGAGGCCACCGCAGGCGCGGACAAGGGTCGGCTGGCGGAGATCCGGAACGAGAAGATCGGGTTCGTCTTCCAGTTCCATTACCTGCTCGCGGAGTTCAGTGTGCTGCGGAACGTGATGTTGCCGGGGCTGAAGCTGGGTCGTAAGAGCGCAGCCGAGGTGGAGGCCGATGCCATGGACCGGCTGCGACAACTGGACATGGCCGACCAGGCGTTGAAGATGGCGAACCAGCTGAGCGGTGGCCAGAAACAGCGCGTGGCCATCGCCCGTGCGCTCATCAACGATCCGCTCATCATCATGGGCGATGAACCGACCGGCAACCTGGACAAGAAGAACTCGGAGATCGTCTTCGATATCTTCGACCGCATCGCTACCGAGCACAAGCGCAGCCTGCTCATCGTCACCCACGATGTCGACTTCGCTTCGCGCACGCATCGCAACATCGAGATGGAGGACGGACGGGTGGTGAGATGAAGGGTATATTGATCTTCTGTTCACCAATGCACCTCGTACCATGAACACGGTAACGAACACTCGACCGATCGACGCACGGTGGTATTGGGTGGCTGTGGTGGCCTCGTTGGTCGCCTTGGTCATCGATCTCACCGATCATCAGGTCGCGAAGACGATAGGCACCGCCGGCGTCGTGCTCGGTTTCACTGGGCTTGCCCTCTGGCGTACCTCGGGTCGGCGCGTGTTCACCGGAATGGCGGTGGTCGGCTTCCTGTTGTTCATTGGGCTCGCGGTATTTCGGCTTGCGCTGCATCAGGGTTGGATGGGATAGTGGCCAGGCACCGATGGGCAACGCGAAAAGGCCCCGTCCCCGGGGCCTCTCGTGTTCCTTCCGCGCAGCGTTGATCACGCACGCTGCCGACTGGGCAGTGGCGACACCCTCCCGGGCGGGGACCAGGTGATCAGCGCAACGGCACCTTGCTCAGGGCGCGTTGTGTTCAGGCAGCGGAAGCGTGGATCGCTCATGACCATGCGAAGATTCGGTGTGGACGTTCGGGCAATATGATGCGAACATCAACGCGTTGTATGCGTCTGCTCGATCTGTCAACAGTCCTTCAACACAGGGTGGTTCCGGTTCGGTGAACCCGTTGGTGAACGGTATGAACGGACGAAGCGGACACCCTCCCGGTATCCGCTCCGATCGATGACGAAGACCCACCTGCTCAGCGCAGGTTGAGCTGCAGGGTCTGCAGGAGGTCTCGGCCTGAGAGCACCTCCACGCGGTACGCGCCGGGCTTCAACCGTTCCTTGGTCCGGAACCGGAGATCAACGCGAGAGGTGCCATGTCCGGCCGATCCGCCTGTGCCGCTCAAGCTTGCCGTGGCATCAGCGGATCCACCCACCTTGGACACCAGCGGGTCGGCTCCATCGAACACCCTTCCATCCGGTGCGGTGATCCGGTAGTGCGCTTCATTGGCCAACGCCTCCGGAAGATCGAAGGCCATGCGTACCTCCCTGGTGCGACGGGCCACCACCGTGAGCCTGCCCTTCCGGCCTTTCGTAGCATCCAGGCCGGCGTTGTTCACCATGAGCGCCGCCGCTTCGCGCTGTTCGAGCCGTGCGGCCAGGACATCGCGGTCAGCAACGGCACGGTCCGCCTTGGTGCGTAGTTCGACCTCGGTGGCACGGGCATGGTCCAGCTCGTCCCGCAATTGCTGTGCGGCCTCGCGCAGTTCAGCCAGTTCTGCATTGCGTCGCGCACTTCTGTCGGCACCCCTTTCCAGCGACTCGGCGCGGGCCAGGGTCTCATTCAATCGCCGTTCCATCGCCGCCAGGGCCTCCTGTACGATGATACCCTCCTGTCGTTCCTTCTCAAGCAGGGTGGTCGTCTCCAGCAGTTTCACCTGCATCAACTGTTGACCGGACCGCGCGCTCTCCGCATTGTTCCGTTCCGTGGTCACCTCCGCCTGAAGTTCCTCGCGCTGCAAGTGGAGATAGATGATGGATCCCAGGGCGGACGACCCGATGAACGCAATTGCGGCGATCGCCAGCCGCGTGTTCCCTCCTTTCTTTCCCAGTGTGGACATGTGCATGATTTTGGCCGTCTTACGCGGACCGACCCCTTGCACGTTGTGCTATTCGAAGGAAAAAGGAGTGAAGATCTTCAGGCCGGATCAGCCTTCGGCAGGCGCACGATGAAGAGGGTCCCGGAACCCAGGGCCGACTTCACTTTGATCTCTCCATCATGCAGGTCCACGATCCGCTTCACCAGCGAAAGACCGATCCCATGCCCCTTGGCTCCGCCGGTGTTGCGTGCACGGAAGAAGTTCTCGAAGATGCGCTCACGGTCCTCCGGGGCGATGCCGACCCCCTGGTCCTCCACCACGAGCCGCACCATGGCGCCGCTGCCCTTCAGGGAAACGAGCGCCCGCTTGTCACTGGAATATTTGCAGGCGTTCTCCACAAGATTCACCACCACCGAGCGCAACAACGCTTCATTGCCCTTCACCGTGATATCATCCGCCTCCTCCACCTCATCGATCATCACATCCACCCGATTCTCGGGGTCGGTGCGGATCACCTCGGACCGCGCCGCCCAGACCACCTCATCCATGCGCACCGGAGCGAAGGTCATGGCCGCGGACGCCGTCTCGGCCTGGGCCATCAGGAGCAGTCGATCGCTCAGGCGGTTGAGCGCCTGCATGTCCTCCACAACGGATCGTACCACGGTGCGGTACTCCTCACCGGAACGTTCCTTGAGCAGAAGGACCTCCAACTGGCCAGAGATCGCCGTGAGGGGTGTACGCATCTCATGAGACGCGTTGCTGATGAAGTTCTTCTGCACGGAGAAGGCGGTCTGTAGACGCTCCAGCAGATCGTTGAATGAGGCGGCGAGCTGGGCGATCTCATCGGATCCTTCGCCCATCTTGACCCGTTTCCCGAGCTCCGAGGCACCTATGCCCTGAAGGTCGACCACAAGGCGTTGCAGCGGTGAAAGCGCCCTTCGTGCATAGAAGCGACCCACCAGGAACATCAGGGCCAGACCTATCAGGAAGGTGGCGACCATCACCCTGGCCTGGTTGCGTAGTTTGCTGCGTCCATAGATGTCACGCCCGGAGGTGACCACCACGAAGCGGTCGGCCTCGTTGTTGAATAGGAAGGCGAACATCTCCCGATCCCCGGACGTGCGCTTCGCACTCCCATTACTGCGGACACTGTCCAGCAGGGCCGGCTCGATGGTCATGTGCCGACCAGTGGTGCCCAGGTGCAGCAATTCCGCGTTGTTCTTGTCGAATATGGTGATCTCCTCGTCCGGCAGGCGCACGGGGCTGTTCCCCTCCATGATCCGAAGGAGCTTGTCATCCACCTCGGCCACCTGTATCAGGAGCTTCGCCGCGTTCACCCCGCGATCGTGCAGGCGGCCCAGGAACTCCTCCTGCCGGAAATCGGCGGCTCTCAGATAGACCACAACGAAGGCCACCCCAAGGGTGAGGGAGGCCAATACGACGAACTGCACCGCGAGTCGCGTGCGTATCGTCATGGCCGTTCCGTAAGGATGTATCCCATGCCCACCCGGTTATGGATGAGCTTGGGCTCGAAATCGCGGTCCACCTTCTTACGCAGGAGCTTGATGTAGGCTTCCACCACATTCGTGCCCGTGTCGAAGTCGATGTCCCAGACCCGTTCGCTGATCAGCGCCCTTGAGAGCAGGCGTTCGGGGTTGCGCATGAAGAACTCGAGCAGCGCGTATTCCTTGGCCGTAAGCTGGATGCGTTGTCCGTTCCGGGTCGCTTCCTTGTTCACCAAATCGAGCTCCAGACCAGCATAGGAGAGCTTCTCAGAGGTCTCCTGTTGGGCTGAACCGCGTCTGGAGAGGGAACGCACGCGTGCGAGCAGTTCCTGGAATTCGAAGGGCTTCACCAGGTAATCATCTGCCCCGGCATCCAGGCCGGCCACCTTGTCGTCCGTGGTGCCAAGTGCGGTGAGCATCAGGATCGGCGTGTGCGCACCGGCCTGGCGGATGGCCCGGCAGACCTCCACACCGTTCATCCCGGGCAGGAGTACATCCAGCAATACGAGATCGAAGGTGCCCTCGGTGGCCAGGCGCTTGCCCGATGGACCATCATACGCGCTGATCACCTGATGGCCGCTCTCCTCCAATCCTTGTTTGAGGAAGGCAGCAACCTTCGGCTCATCCTCCACGACCAGGATACGCATGTTCAAATCTATGCTCATGGGCGTTGTGTTGAACAGGTTGGATGGGATAACCCGGAAGCAATGAAGAGGGCCCGTCCCCGAGCCCTCTTCCGCGGTTCCAAGAACACCGCCCGATCGGATCCCCCTTACCTTCGAACTAGGACCCGGTCCTCCCAAACCGACCGATCACCGGACCGGTGATCGACCTATCGTATCGCGGTGTTCGTCAATGAACCGAACTCCTATTCCTTGACCGGGACAAATGTCCTCGGCAGGAATGAAGAGCGCTGGATAGCGGGGTGAAAACACCGTGAAATCGGCTGCCGGCGACGGTCTGCCCGGTGTTCCGAACTTCGCACCATGAGCATGCGTTACCGCCGTCTCGGCACCTCCGGCCTCCAGGTCTCTGAGCTTTCCCTGGGCTCCTGGCTCACCTTCGGCAAACAGGTGGGGGATGAGACCGCCGAGGCCCTGATGAAGGTGGCCTATGACAATGGCATCAACTTCTTCGACAATGCGGAGATCTACTCTCGTGGGGAGAGCGAGCGGGTGATGGGGAGGATCCTTAAGCGGATGGAATGGCCACGCGACACATGGATCGTTAGCAGCAAGGCCTTCTTCGGATCAGGGGGAAAGCAGCCGACACAGCTCGGGCTGCACCGGAAGCACGTGGTGGAGGCCTGCCACGCTGCGCTCGATCGCCTCCAGGTGGACTACCTGGACCTCTACTTCTGCCACCGTCCGGACCCGAACACGCCGATCAGCGAGACCGTTTGGACCATGCACCAACTGATCATGCAGGGCAAGGTGCTCTACTGGGGCACGAGCGAATGGAGCGCGGAAGAGATCAAGGAAGCCCATGCGGTCGCTGGGAAGCATCACCTGATCGCGCCTGTGATGGAACAGCCCCAGTACAACATGTTCCATCGTGAGAAAGTGGAATCGGAGTTCGCTCCACTTTACGGGACCGTGGGCCTTGGGACCACCATCTGGAGTCCGCTGGCAAGTGGCGTGCTCACCGGAAAGCACTCGCTGGAGGGGGATGCCTCCTCCCGCCTCCGCATGGCCGGCCTGGACTGGCTGCGTGAACGTGAATTGAACGAGGCCCGCCTGCGCACCGTCGAGGAGCTGAAGAACATCGCCCAGAGCGTAGGGCTCACGTTACCGGTGTTCGCGATCGCCTGGTGCCTCAGGAACCCGCACGTCAGTACGGTGATCCTCGGTGCGAGCAGGACCGCGCAGTTGGAGGAGAACCTGCATGCGGTCGAGGCGCAGGACCTGCTCACCCCGGCAGTGATGGCAGAGGTCCAGCGGGTAATTGAGCGTTGACCGCTCGCGGTCCGATCGATCTATCTTGCCCACAGGAACTCTCCCATGTCCGAACAACGAGATACGACCATCGCCACCTTGCATCGGAAGGCCTCGGACCTTCTGGAAGTCGTCTACAAACCGGGTTGCTTCCTGAGCACGAGCGCGCTCGGAGAGGTGGCGCAGGTGCGCCGCTCCTTGATGGGTGCAGCGCCGCATGCGATGCTGAGCCTCATCCCGGAGGACGCGGACTTCGAATTGGGTGCGATCCAGGTGGACCACCTTTCGAAGGATAGGAAGAAGGGCGTACTGCTCGCGATCGCCATCGTGACGCGAGCCAACATGATCGAGATGATGCTGAAGCTCTACTTCAGCTACTACCCATGGTTGAACCGGATCCTGGTAACGGACAACGAGAAGGAGGCCCGAAGCTGGATCGAGGGCCAGTTGCGGGAGTTGCGGATACAGGGAGCGTGAAGGGTCTGACCGGAACCAGCTCCTTGTTACGCACCTCGCTGGTCGCTTGCGGCGTGCTCCTTACGGGCATCGCTCCCGCCCAGCTCGACAGCCTGCGACGCGTGGCCGGGGCTCTGCCCAACGACACGTCGCGGCTGCCTGTCCTCACCGAGATGCTGCGGCACACCGTGTTCACCCGCCCGGACACCGCGCTGGTGATCGCTGCCGATTACCTGGCGATCGCGGGGCGCAGCGGTGATCCGGTCGAGATCGGAAAGGCCCACAACTACGCGGGTATGTGCCGCACGGTGCAGGGAAGGCCTGCCAAGGCGCTCAACGAATACCTGCTCGCCCTGCGCTCCTTCGAGCAAGGAGACGACCCGTGGTACACGGCAATGGCGCATAATAACGTCGCCGCCATTTACAAGGACGAACGGCGCAACGAGGATGCGCTGGTGGAGTTCAACAAGGCCTTGGTCGGATTCCAGGAGGTGGGCGACACGGTATGGATCGCCAACGTGCGTAACAACCTGGCGAACGTTCACTACGACCATGGCGAACTCGACAGTGCCGTGTACCACTACGAGCGCGCGGTCGCCATCCTATCCGGCAAAGGGCAGGATGCCTTCGCGGCGCAGGTGCGCATGAACCTCGGCAATGCCCTCTACGTCAAGGGCGATCTCGAAGCGGGACTGGCGCGCATGAAGGAAGCGCGCGATCAGCATCCGATCGGCGAGGATGGATCGTACCGGGCCAACATCCTGAACGCGCTAGGTCACCTGGAGGGCCTGCATGGCGATCGCGATAGCGCGCTCGCGCACATCCGCGAAGGAATGCGCATCGCAGGTGAGGTGGGAGCGGCGACCGCCCTGGCGGACGGAGAGGAGTTCCTGGCGGACATCTATGAGCATTGGGGACAAGCCGATTCCGCACTTGTGCATTACAAGCACATGAAAGCTCGACGTGACAGCCTCCTCAATGCTGAGCGCAGTGCGCAGATCGCCGACATGCAGGTGCGTTACGAGACGGAGCAGAAGGATGTGGAGCTGGCGCAGAACAAGGCGGTGCTGGAGCGACGCTCGCTCACGATCAAGGCCGTTGCGATCGGCGCCGGGTTGCTGCTATTGGTGGCTTTGCTGGTATACAGGGCCTACCGCTTGAAACGGAGGGGGGAGCACGAGCTCGCCAGGAAGAATGCGATCATCGAGGAGCAACTGCGCGAGAAGGAATTGCTGCTACGCGAGATCCATCACCGCGTGAAGAACAACCTGCAGGTGGTGAGCAGCTTGCTCAGCATCCAGAGCCGCGGGATAACCGATGGGAAAGCACGCGAAGCCGTGCAGGACAGTCGCCAACGGGTGAAGAGCATGGCGCTGATCCACCAGGACCTCTACCGCGATGGTGATCTCACCGGGGTGCCCATGCATGACTACACCGAGCGATTGGTGAGCGGTCTGGTGAACAACTATGGAAAGGATGACAGCGTGCGTGTGGTCATCGATGTGCAGGACATCTCCCTGGACGTGGATACTGCGGTGCCTATCGGGCTGATCCTGAACGAGCTCATCACGAACGCGCTGAAGTACGCCTGGCCCGATGGTCGGACCGGCACGCTCACCGTCTCGCTGAAGGAGCAGGACGGTCGATTGGTCCTGAGGGTCGCTGATGATGGCGTGGGCATGCCTGCTGCGGAGGCCCCGGCAAAGGGCAGCGGCTTTGGTCTGAACATGGTGCGCACGTTCAGCGGGAAGCTCAAGGCCGAATGGGAGGTCGAGGGCCCACCCGGTACGCAGGTTGTCCTTCAGATCGGCAAGTACGAACTTGCGCGCTAGCATGGCACGTATCAAGATCCTGATCGTCGAGGATGAACCGCTGATCACCGAGGACCTGCGGGGTCATCTGGAGGAGATGGAATACGAGGTGTGCGCGGTCTGCGACAATGCGTTGGATGCCATGGCGGAGATGGCCGTCGAGAAGCCCGATCTCGTTCTGCTGGACATCAACCTGGGCGATGGCGCGGACGGCGTGCAGCTCGCTGAACGGATGAACGCGAAGCATCCAGTGCCATTCATCTTCGTGACGAGCCATGCCGATACGGCCACCCTGGAGCGGGTGAAGGCCGTAAGGCCTGCAGGATTCATCCTCAAGCCCTTCGATGAATTGCGGCTCCGGGCGCAGATCGAGATCGCGTTGGCGCGCTACGCCGCGGGCAGTGCCCCAGTGGGAAAGGAGGAAGGCCCCGACGAAACTGATTTCGTGATCGCCGACAGCATCTTCATACGGGACAAAGGCCGGCTGACGAAACTGGCCATCGATGACATCCTCTATGCCGAAGCCGATGACAACTATGTGACTTTGCAGACGCCCACTAAGCGCTTTGTCATCACCAGCACGCTCGCGTCGGTCGAGCGGAAGCTGAGCAGCAGGCATCACCTGCGCATCCATCGGAGCTACCTGGTGGACACCCGCCGCATCACGGCGGTGGAGGATGGCTACGTGCAGCTGGGGACATCGCGCCTGCCCGTGGGCAAGACCCATCGCGATGCGCTGATGGCTCGCATCAGGACGCTTTGACGTTCACCCATCCCATCCGGTCGTTCACCCGATCCAGATGGCGTTCGTCGTGGATCCAAGCGAAGTTCGATGTGCAATACCCCACGGTCATGCGTATCCGTATCGCTCTCTCCCTGGCAGCCTTCGGGCTCGCTGCCATCGCGGTCTATGGGCAACCCTCCGATGCCCAGATCATCAAGGACCTTACAAAGCCGGGCGTGCTCAAGGTGGAGCTGACGCCAGGCCCGACCAAGAAGGAGTGGCACAGCGCGCACGGGCAGTACATGTGGGACCGTGTGGCCTATGTGACCCGGAGCGCGGAGGTGCCCGAGTACCCCAAGGCCACAGTGAAGATCACGGGGATAGCACGGTACCACTACGGCGCCAGTACCAGTTTCCGCGAATTCAAGGTGGCGGAGAACGAATACTTCGGCCTGCCCGCTCCGAGCAAGGAGGAGATGCTCGCCATGATACGCGAGCGTTACCTCGATTTCCTGGGCTGGCGGGCTGGGGACATGGTGGGCGACCTCCACTACATGCGCATCCCGGAAGGTGAAGGCGTCATCTGGCATACCCCGAAGTCCTTCACCATACCCGTGGAGATCGAGTTCGATGCCAAGACCAGCATCTACGACCTCACGACCATCCAGGAGAAGATCGACGTGCGCTTCTACCGCGACGCTGTGGACGCTCCGTGGAAGGACAACATCGTTGCGACCAGCCGTGAACGCAAGGACGGTGCCGTGCGCAAGTTCTCCCAGGAGGAATTGAAGGCCATGCCCACCATGAGGGATCAGCTCGAGGAGCAACGGGCCAATGCCGAGCTGGCCGCGCTGGGAGATGTGGACATCCCGGACTTCGAGACCGACATGGACGTGTTCATGTACACGCACAAGCTCATGCGGGAGGGTGATGCCAAGAAGTTCGAGGCTTACCTTATCCGGATGCTGGCGCCTGTCCATTATGTGGAAGGAAGTTCGACACGCCTGACCGCGAACGGGGCCGATCTCGTGAACAAGGCGGTGGCAGCGGCCTTCGGGGGGCGGAGCACCTATGCCGAACAGTACTGTCCCGATCCGGGGGTGAAGCATCGTCAGCAGGATGCCATCGAGATCTGGAACGCGACGCAGGACAAGCACACGCGCATGCACGTGGGCCGCTTCGGTGGCGGCTGGAAGAACGGGCAGAAGGTGGGCGAGCAGTACCGGTTCATCGCGCTGGAAGTGTGGATGTGGACCGATGCGGACAACATCGCGCGCATCCGCAGTTACGAGCCCGGCATGCTGTGCAAGTCGACCGGAACGATCGAGAAGGCCGCGGAACAGGTCAATTCACCGGCACCTACCGCAACCTCGGGTACCAGCCCCCAGCAAAGCGGGGGCAACGATCTCATGAAGAAAGGCAAAGGACTCCTGAACAAACTCACCACCCCATGAAACACTTCGCCACACTGTGCGCATTGTCCTTCGCTCCACTGCTCGGTCAGGCGCAGCTCACCGGCACCCTCACTGTCGGGGGGAGCGACCCGGATTTCGCCACCGTCTCGGAAGCGGTTGACGCGCTGATGAGCGAGGGTGCTTCCGGCAATGTGACCTTCGACATCAGGCCGGGTACCTACACCGGGCAGTACCAGCTTGGCGCCGTGCCGGGTACCCCCGGGAACATCCGGTTCCGCAACAGCAGCAACGGAGCACAGGCCGTGAACCTGGAGTTCGACGCCAGCAGCAGCGCGGACAATTTCATCTTCCGTGTTGACGGCACGGATGATGTGCGCTTCGAGAAGCTCACCTTCAGACCTCTCGACTTCAATTACGCCCGAGCGGTGCACTTCTTCAATGCGATCGCCGGTATGACCATCGAACAATGCGTCTTCCATGGAAGCGAGAACCCCTCTGGCTCCGCCTATTTCGAGCGCATCCTCGTGCACTGCGACCAGGCCGCGATCAACACCAACAACAACCCGCAGGACATCATCATCATCGACAACTCCTTCCTTGACGGCAACACCGCGGTGCAGTTGGATTGTTACGGTATCGCCGGTGCGCGCAGCGCTGGCCTGATCATCACGGGGAACGAGTTCCGTGATCAGGTGGGTACTGGTGTCTATCTCAACAACTGCATCGGTCAGCTGGGTGACAACGCGTTCAGCACCTCGGTGGGCAACTGGTACGTGGGCATTCGTGCCACCTACTTCGATCACGGGAGCCAGGTCCGCCGGAATGTCATACAAGCCTACGCCACCAACGGTTGCACGGGCATCGAGGTGGGCAACACGCAGAGCTCCACCGGCAACATGATCAGCAACAACATGGTGTATGTGAACGGAACGGGTGATGTATGGGGCTTGGCCGTTTACAACCTGTGGGACATGAAGATCGTGCACAACAGCGTGCTGGTGGCGAACGGCTTACCAGAACAATCGTACGCGTTCTATCACCTGAGCAACTTCCCGGATGGTCAGGATGCGCTGGTCCGCAACAACATCTTCGCCAACCACACGGGAGGCCTCGCCTACAACGTGCAGGTGGATGGCAACGTGGCCACAGAGGATCACAACGATCTGTTCACCTCCGGCGCAACGCTCAGCAGCGTGGGCGGTACCGATCATGCCACGCTGGCCGCGCATCAGAGCGGCGGTCAAGGCGCGGGTGATACCGACATCGACCCGGTCTTTCCCGCCCAGCCGGACCTGCACATGAACAACTGCGCCATGGATGACCTGGGCGAGTACTTCTTCGTGGTGGGTGCGGACATCGATGGCGATGCGCGCGGCAATCCGGTTTGCGACATGGGTGCCGATGAGTACACGGCCAGCACCAACGCGGTTCAGGCGCCTACGATCACCGTGGCCCTGCCCTATGAGCTCGGGTTCAACGCTTCCTTCATGAGTTATTCGTGGAACACCGGAGCGACAACGCCGACCATCAGCATTTCCACGGCCGGGAACTATTCCTGCGAGGTGGTGGACGTGAACGGGTGCAGCTACCTGGTGAACGTCACGGTGGTGGCCGATATCAGCACGGATATCGAACGGGTTGAAGAGGAAGGTGTCCGGCTTTACCCGATACCGGCTGGTGACCTCCTGCACGTACTTGGCATGCCGGCTGGCGGACCATTCGAAGTGCTTGATGCGAACGGTCGTGCGGTGCTGCGCGGTACATCAACCACGTTGACCATCCTCGACGTGGAAGGATTGGCGCCCGGCCTGCACCTGCTTCGCTGGAATGATGAAGGGAAAGTGCGCACGGCCCGCTTCATCAAGCAATGACGCCGGACGGACATCAAGCGATCTTCCTGCGCGATGGCCGGCAGTGGAACCGCATCGCCGTGAACGAGCTCCTCTACCTCGAGGCTGATGATAACTGCACCACGGTCCGCACAGCGACGCGGGATTACATCCTGTCCCGGATGCTGAAGGATGTGCTCGACGGGATCGCCGACCCACGGATCGTGCGCGTGCATCGGAGCCATGCGGTGAACCTGGACCGTGTGACCGCCGTGAGCGACAACGGCCTGCATGTGGGTGGGCGTTGGTTCCCGATCGGGCGCAGCTACCGGGAGGAGGTGCTGGGGCGGTTGAAGCTGCTCTGACGTTCACCCAGCCGGGAGCGACGTTCACCCATCCGGGCTGGACCTACGCATGCGTGGGCGGGATCTTGCATCCGCTATCGGTGCAACATGTCGATCCGCAAGCGCATCTCCCTCCTGTTGTTGGCGACCACATTGTGCGCCGTATCGAGGGCCCAATTGAGCGGCACTTATGTGATCGATGGAGCTGGCGGTGGCGACTACACCACCTTCGCTGCGGCGATAAGTGACCTGAACACGCTGGGTGTCAGTGGCCCGGTGGTCTTCGAGGTGACCGATGGATACTATAGCGGCCGTGCGACCATTGGTGCGGTGGCGGGTGCAACAGCGGTGAACACGGTGACGTTCCGGGGTCAGAGCCTTGATAGCTCGATGGTGACTTGGAACGAGGTGACTTACAACACCCTGCCCTGGCTGGGCCACAACAGCCTGCTACGTTTGAACGGCGCAGAATACATCACTGTGGAGCACATCACCTTGCAGCGTTCAGGCTCCCTTCAACTAGGGCATGTGGTGTTCATAGAGGGTGCAACTTCCAACATCACCATACGGCACTGCAAGCTTCGCGGACCGACCAACTACACCGGGACCTTGAACGACCGGAATGTGATCCACGCGTTGAACAATACGGTCCAGACGAACATGCAGTTCCGGAGCAATAGAGTGGAGTATGGTAACCTGGGACTGTATTGGTCCGCTACATCCTCAGAGGCCGACGAGATCACCTTCGAAGGGAACGATCTCATTCAATCCCGGGTGTGGGTCCAAAGCGTATCAGGGATGGTCCATCTGCTTGGTAATACCTCGTACTCCACTTTAAGTGCGGTGAATACCCAGGTCCTGAATGTGAGCGGCGACATCGTGTTGGCAAGGAATGAGATCCGCAACACGGGCACGTTCGCATGCTTGACCTTGACCGGATCCAGCGGCACCATCGGATCACCAATCCGGATCTCCAACAATATGCTCATCAGCGGAGGAACGAGCATGTCCGTGGGGACGAGCAACTACGTGGACGCGCTGCACAACAGTACGTCTGGTTCGGCCTCGATATCGAATGGGAACTCCGCGGTCCGCTTGTACAACAACAGCTTTTACACGGGTACGGGCTATGCACTGACGGTGGGCACAACAGGGAACATCGTGGCCTCCGATCACAATTGTTATCATTCCACAACGGTGAATGCGGTGCTTTGGTCCGGGGCCCACAACTCCTCAGCCTCACTGAACGGCACGACGGGGATGGATGCGAACAGCCTGTTCATGGACCCCATGTATGTCAACCCGTTGTTTGACCTGCACCTGCAGAGCGGGTCGCCATGCGGCGGAACAGGAACGCAGGCCGCAACTGGGATCGAGGACATCGATCAGGAAGTACGACCACGTCCGGCCCTGAGCGATCCGGATATCGGTGCGGACGAGACCGATGAGTATTGCAGTGTGCTGAACGGAACGTATGTGATCGGGACCTCCCTTGGCGCTGATTTCGTCTCCTTCAGTGGTGCGATCGTCAAGATGATCACCTGTGGCATCAGCGGCCCGGTGGTCTTTGAGGTGGAGGATGGCACCTACAACGAGCAGCTGGTCCTGCCACCGATACCAGGCAGCTCATCGATCAACACCATCACATTCCGAGGTCAGAATGTCGACAGCTCCCTGGTCACCCTGAGCTTGAACGCGAGCAACCTGTCGTCCAACAACTACCTGATCTCCTTCGAGGGCATGGACCACGTGCAGTTCGAGCACATGCGCTTCAGGCGATCGATCGCCACCTCCACGAACAGGTATGCCCGGGTCGTTTCCTTCCCGGTCAGCAGCGATCCATCACAGGATGTGACCTTCTCGCACATCTGGTTCAATGGTTCCTACGGCAGCCCCTACGGCTACAACTACGCCGAGGCCATCGATGCGTCGAACACGGATGACAATCTGGATATCGTCGTTGAACATTGCAACTTCAGTTCGGGAGGTCCCGGCATTGATTGGGATGCGAACGGAACTGATGATCGTCTGACCATCACAAACTGTGTGTTCGCGAACATGTTCGATGGGATCAGCATCCGTGAGACGATCTCCACGTTCACGATATCCGGGAATGCGATAGGTCCCTTCCCGGTGAACACCGGGGCGGTCGGCATCAGCCTGAACGACATCACCTCGTCCTTCACAATAACGAAGAACGCCGTACGACTGACCCGCGGCTGGGCAGCCCGCTTCACGAACATCAACAGCACGGTACCGGAACCGGGTCTGGTCGCCAACAACATGCTTGTCGGGTATTCGACCTACACGACCGATGGTGGGCTCCAATTGAATGGCGGCATTGACAACGTTCATATCCTCAACAACTCCCTTAGTGCGGGTTACGGCAAGGCGTTCCAACTGGCAGCCACCACGGCCACGGGCCTGCGCTTCGTGAACAACATCGCCACCGCACTGGCAGGGAGCGGTTATGCGTTCCATTCCGGTCTGGCCGATTACGCTGAGTGTTCCCATAACGTCTTGTACAAGTACAGCCCGGGTAGCATCGCCTATTGGACCGGTACGAACCACCTCAACATGTCCACGCTGCAGACTGGCAGCGGTTATTTCGCGAACTCGTTCGCGGATGATCCGATGTTCGTTGATCCCGCGACGGATCTGCACCTTCAGCCTGGATCGCCATGCGTCGGGGTCGGGCTCGTACTATCCGAGTTCCTGGATGACCACGATGGGGATGCACGTCCGGACCCGATCGCTTCCCCATACGACATTGGTGCCGATGAGACACCGGAACAGTGCACACCACTGAGCGGCACCTACATCATCGGCCCATCCCTGGCTGCGGATCTGCCGAACTTCTCGGCGGCTGTGGCCCGGATGCAACGGTGTGGGATCGGTGGTCCCGTCCTGTTCCGTGTGGAACCGGGGAACTACTACGACCAGGTGCGGCTGCCGGCCATTCTTGGTAACGATGCGACCAACACGATCACCTTCGAGGGACAGAGTGGTGACAGCACGGACGTGATGCTGCGAGCGAATGCTTCCGCAGTTGCCGAGGACAACCACGTCGTGCTGCTGGAAGGTGCCGACCATGTGACCTTCCGGTACCTGACGATAGCCAGGCAAGGTGTTCCCCTTTCCACGTATTATGCGGCCGCCGTTCGTTTTGCGGGGAGCGATCCGTCCACCCATGCCCGATTCGAACGATGTGCGATCACTTCCGTCGCCAACTCGTCATGGGGCTTGCACCAGGTCGTCCTGGATGATTGCACGGCCGACCAGGAACGGTTGGAGTTGATCGATTGTCGCCTTGAAGGTGGCTTCACCTCCGTGCGGATCGATTGCGGCGGGAATGACGAGGAGGTCCAGATCGTGGGCAATGTCCTTGAGGACTGCGCCCAAGGCATCCGTCTTGCAGACACAGGGAATGCGCCTTCCTCGATCATGGGCAATGAGCTGATCGGTATGAACAGCACCAATTACGCTGCGATGGAGATCACCGGCGGCACGGGCACGGTCGAGGTCCGTCGCAATCGCGTGATCTCATGGACCGCATGTCTCACCATTCAGAGTCTTGTTTCCCCGCTCGCGCAGCCCAGCCTTGTGGTGAACAATTCCTTCATCAGCACCAATGGGGCTGGCTTGAACCTGCCCTCCATGACCTCGAACATACACGTGCTGAACAATTCGATCTCCGGTGGCAATTATGCCCTCGTGGGCATCGGGGCTGGAACAGGGCTCGTGTTGAGGAACAACATCTTCCGGGACAACACCAACCCGATCACGGTGCGCTTGAGCGCCGGACGCGTATCCGCTTCGGACCGCAACATCTACCATAGCGCCACAGCTCCTACGAGCGTGGACTGGGGAGGTACGACCCATACCACGGTCGCAGCATTGAGCGGCGCTACCGGCATGGACACGAACAGTTCCTTCACCGAGGACCAATATCTCGATCCGCTTGCCGACCTGCATACCTGTTCCATGCATGCTGATGCTGGGGCCGTAGTTGAGACCATGGTGACGACGGATATTGAAGGCAACCCGAGAGATCCATCCACCCCGGACATCGGTGCATACGAGTTCACCCCTGAGCTATGGAATGAACAGCTCGATCTATGCGTCGCGGCGGACCCGATCACAAGTACTGGATCAGGGCTTGACCAGTACATCTATCACGATCGCAAGGTGTTGGCAAGGTTCAATGACAACGGCCAGAACCTGGGTACGGTCGAACTCGAGGTCTACATCAACAACGGAGCCATACGGCAGGGTCCCACCGGACGGTATTATCTGGATCGGAACTGGCACCTGACCACTTCGCTCCCGTTCACGGGCGCCTCCACGATCAGGCTCTTCCACACAGGGGCGGAGTTCGCCGCCCTGGTGGCGGCTGATCCGCTCGTCCTGGTGGAGGCGGATGTCGGTGTAGCCCACTACGCCGGACCATTGGAGGATTGTGATCTCATGAACGATCCCGAGGGAAGTGTGTGGACTCCCACCTATCCCGCTGCACCGGCGGCCGAACCTCGGATATCGGCGAATGGTGGGACCTTCGGCCATACAGCGATCATCTCGGACGATGGGGAGTTGTACATCACGGACATGGGAGCACCGCTTCCTGTGGAGCTTGTGGACTTCACGGCGGAACGCACCAGCGTGCAGGAGGTGATCCTGAGATGGACCACCGTCACGGAGCACGACAATGCAGGGTTCGAGCTGTGGCGTATGATGGAAGGGGAGGATGCCTTCGAAGAAGTAGGCTGGTCGGTCGGCGCCGGAACGGTTCAGCAGGTGATGAACTACACGCACCGGGATCAGAACGTCTCCCACGGAACGAGCTACTACAAGTTGAAGCAGGTCGACATGGATGGCTCCTATCACTGGGGGCCCATCGCCGCGGTGGAAGGATGGCTCTCCTCGGGAAGGCTTACGATCAGTCCGAATCCGGCCACGGATCGGATCAGCCTGACCGGGCTGCCTGAAGGCATCACCTCACTCGTACTTCATGATGCGACAGGTCGGGAGGTGATGCGATGGCCGCCGGGAGCGGAAGTGGAAGGACTGGCCGGCCTCCAACGTGGCTTGTACGTGCTCGTCGCCTCCGATGCGACCGGGCCACTTCAAGTCGAACGGCTTGTCCTGCGGTGATCAGGTGAATCGC
>JACJZG010000040.1 GCA_020635715.1 Flavobacteriales bacterium
GTCCAACTGACAGCGCTCGAAGGACAGCGCAAGAAGGAAGCCGTTGCACGTGTCGAAGCGGACACCCAGCAGCTTGCATTCCTTGAAGTGGACCGTTCGGAACGCGGTGCCCACGATCGTCGTGTTGCTCAGGTCACAAGCTTCGAAGGTGCAATCGCTGAATCGGGCTTTTGACAGATCAGCGCCGGACCATGGACAGGAACGGAACGCACATCGCTCGAACTCGGCGTTCCGGAGCTCCTGCAGGTCCAGCTCAGCAGCGGTGAAGGTCTTGTCCAAATGGTATGCGCTCATCATCCAGGCCGATCTCAAGCGGTCCTTCACCCCTGCACCGCCGCGATGCCGGGCAACACCTTGCCCTCGAGGTACTCCAGCATCGCACCACCACCCGTGCTCACGTAACTGATGCGTGGAGCCAGCCCGAACTGGTTCACCGCGGCCACGCTGTCGCCGCCGCCGACCAGCGAAAAGGCGCCTTTGTCCGTGGCTTGGGCCACCGCTTCCGCAATGGCGATGGTGCCCTGCTGGAAGGGCTTCATCTCGAACACACCCATCGGGCCGTTCCACAACAAGGTCCTGCTGCGGAGGATGGCAGCGCGGAAGGCTTCGATGCTCTTCGGTCCGATGTCCAGTGCCATCCAGCCATCGGGCACCGCATCGGCCGCGCACTGATCGGTGTTGGCGTTCTCCGCGAAGGCATCGGCCACCACGGCATCCGTGGGGATGTGCAACTTCACGCCTTTCGCAGCGGCTTCCGTGATGATGGTCCGTGCGGTGTCGAGCAGGTCATCCTCCACGAGCGAGGCGCCGGTCTGTCCGCCTTGTGCCTTCACAAAGGTGTTGGCCATGCCCCCCCCGATGATCAGCTCATCGCACTTGCCGATGAGATTCTGGAGCACCTCGATCTTGCTGCTCACCTTGCTGCCGCCGACGATGGCCGTCATGGGGCGTTGTGGGTTCCCGAGGACCTTGCCCACGCTGTCGATCTCTGCCTGCATCAGCGATCCGAAGAGCTTGTCGTTGGGAAAGAACTTCGCGATGACGGTGGTGCTCGCATGGGCACGGTGCGCGGTGCCGAAGGCGTCGTTCACGTACACGTCGCCCAGTTCGCTCAACGCCTTGCTGAAGGCTTCGTCGCCGGCCTCCTCTTCGGGATGGAAGCGCAGGTTCTCCAGCACAAGTATCTCTCCCGGCTTAAGCGCGGCGGCTTTCGCTTTCGCGTCCGGGCCCACACAATCCGTGGCGAACTGCACGGGAACACCCAGCAGGCCGCTGAGGTGCTCCGCCACGGGTTTCAGGCTCATCGCGGGGTTCACCTTGCCCTTTGGTCGGCCGAGGTGGCTCATGAGGATCGCGCTGCCACCATCCATCAGGATCTTCTGCACCGTGGGAACGATCGCGCGGGCGCGGGTATCGTCGGTCACGTTCCCATTCGCATCCTGCGGCACATTGAGGTCCACGCGCACCAGCGCTTTCCTCCCTGCGAAGGAGTAGGTGTTCATCGTTTGCATGGCGGCGAAAATACCATGTGGCGTTTGTTGGTACGTGTTACGCGTTGACGTGTTGCGGGTTCTATCGTCCTAGGTGCAACACGTAACGCGCCAACACGTAACGCATTCTACCTTTCGCCTCGTGCTCTTCTCCAAGGTCATCGGTCACGCCGCGCTGAAGGCGAAGCTCATCGGCAACATCCGCGAAGGACGGGTGGCCCATGCACAGCTCTTCATGGGACCACGCGGCGGCGGGAACCTGGCGCTGGCGCTGGCCTATGCGCAGTACCTGCTCTGCCAGGACCGCGACGAGGCCGATGCCTGTGGACAATGTTCCTCCTGCCTGCAGATGGCGAAACTGGAGCACCCGGACGTACACCTGGAGTTCCCCGTCTTCTTCACAGAGAAGGTGAAGGTGTGCGAGCCGTTCACCGCACAGTGGCGGCAGGCTGTTCGGCAGAACCCCTACCTCGACATCGAGCAGTGGCGGGACCAGCTCGAGAGTGAGAACAAGCAGCTGCGCATGGGGGTGGACATCGCCCAGGAGATCCAGCGGAAGTTGAGCCTGCGCTCCTTCATGGGCGGCTACAAGGTGATGCTGATCTGGCTGCCCGAGCTGATGGATGCGCCCGCGGCCAACAAGTTGCTGAAGGTGCTGGAGGAGCCGGAGCCGAACACCGTGTTCCTGCTGGTGAGCGTGGATGCCGAACAACTTCTGGCCACCATCCTGAGCCGCGCCCAGCTGGTGAAGGTGCCCGCCCTGCGGCCCACCGACCTGGCCGAAGCCTTGCGCGAACGATTCCCGGAGCTGGCAGAGGAGGAGGCCATGGCGATCGCGCTGCGGAGCGAGGGGGATCTGCTGGAGGCCGTGGACATGGCCAACAAGAACGAGGAGGAGCTCTTCGTCTTCTTCCGCGACTGGCTGCGCGCGTGCTTCAAACGGGAAGTGAACGTGGCCGTTGAGTTCGGCGAAGCCTTCCAGAAGATGGGCCGCGAACGGCAGAAGTTACTGATGCGCTATGGCCTGTACCTGATCCGGCAATGTGCCCTCCAGTGGCAGAACGTGCCCGAGCTGGTGCGTGTGCTGGGGCAGGAGCAGGAGTTCGTGCAGAACTTCAGCAAGTTGTTGAACGATGCGAACGTGGATGCCATCCGTCGGGAATTGGAGACCGCGCACTACCATATCGAGCGCAACGCCAATCCGAAGATCCTCTTCAGCGACCTGAGCTATAGGATGATGGGCTTGTTGCGGGCCACGGTGGTGACCTGAACACAGGGTGGACGCTGGTGTATATCCGAACACGCCCCTGCTCCTGAATTGATCCCTGCGGCGGACCACTATCTTCGCCCCTTACCATCCCCACGAACGGGCTGGAACTGAGCGATATGGCATGTGCGGGATGTAGCACGGTGGGACCTGACGGGAAACCGGCCGGATGCAAGAGCAACGGATATTGCAGCACCAGCGGCTGCAACAAGCTGGGCGTGTTCGATTGGCTCACCGGTGTGCCCCTGCCCAGTGGCCAGCAGGCCTTCGATGGGGTGGAGGTCCGGTTCAAGAACACCCGTAAGGCGTTCTACCGCAATGTGGGGAGTCTGCAACTGATGCCCGGCGACCTGGTGGTGGTGGATGCGGCTCCCGGCCACGACGTCGGCATGGTGAGCCTGACCGGCGAGCTGGTGCGTGCGCAAATGGAACGGAAGAAGGTGACCGGAGAGACCTACGAACTGCGCAAGGTGCTACGGAAGGCCAGCCAGGAGGACATCGATCGCTGGCACGTTGCACGCAAGCTGGAGGACGACACGCTGTTCACCAGCCGCCGCATGGTGGCCGATGCCCGCCTGGACATGAAGGTGACCGATGTGGAGTACCAAGGCGATGGCACCAAGGCCATCGTTTACTACACCGCCGAGGACCGGATCGATTTCCGGGGCATCGTGCGCACCATGAGCGATCGCTTCAAGGTGCGCGTGGAGATGAAACAGATCGGTGCGCGGCAGGAGGCGGGACGCATCGGCGGCATCGGCAGCTGCGGGCGCGAACTCTGCTGCAGCACATGGCTCACCGACTTCCGCAGTGTGACCACCAGCGCGGCACGCTACCAGCAATTGGCGCTCAATCCGCAGAAGCTGGCCGGCCAGTGCGGAAAGTTGAAATGCTGCCTGAACTACGAACTGGACATGTACATCGAGGCGGTGAAGAGCTACCCCTCGCAGAACGCCAAGCTGAAGACCCAGCAGGGCACCGGCACGCATATGAAGACCGACATCTTCACCGGGAAGATGTGGTACGGCTTCAAGAAGCCCGGCGAACCCTTCATCATGGCCGGTTTCCCGGTGGAGGTGGTGCGCGACATCCTCGCCCAGAACAAGCAGGGCGTGGAACCAGAGGTGGACCTGAACATGGTGGATGCCGTGGAGGAGAAGGTGAAGACACCGGATTACGAGAACGTGGTGGGCCAGGACGACCTGACCCGCTTCGACAGCAAGAACAAGAGCGGGAAGAAGCGCCGTGGGAGCCGTGACCGTCGCGACCGGCAGCGTTCCGGGGACCAGGGAGCGCAGGCCAAGGCCGCACCGAAGAAGGAAGGTGGCCGCGAGGGCGGTGAAGGCGGTGCCACAGGCCCCAGGAAGGAGCGGGGTCCCCGGCCGGAAGGACAAGGGGGCCAGCGTCGCCGTGGCCGAGGTCGTGGCCGGGGCGACAAGGGTGGTGACCGCGGATCGGCCGCCCCACAAACGCCGCCCGCCACGTGAGGGCGATCGGTGCCACGGTCCTGATAACGGCCCTCCTACTGGTGGGCTGCTCGGAGGCCCCGGTCTTCCAAGCCGATGTGGCCATACCCGATGGGACCTGGGACCGCGCCTACAAGCCGAGCTTCACCTTCGACATAACGGATACCCTGGCGAAGCACGATGTGTACATCGATGTGCGGCATACCGGCGAGTACCCCTTCAGCGACCTCTTCCTTTTCGTGGACCTCGAAGGGCCGGGGGGGCGGCACGCGCGCGACACGGTGGAATGCCTGCTCGCGGACCCCACGGGAGCCTGGTTCGGCAAAGGGCAGGGTTTCATCTTCGCCGATCGGTACAAGGCCCATGTGCTCTACAAGCTGGGCGACCGTTTCCCCGCCAGTGGCACCTACTCCGTCACCATGGAGCAGGCGATGCGCACCGAGAAGCTCACTGGTGTGCTGGATGTGGGCATCAGTGTGATGCGTTCGCGGCAGTGATCAAAGTCCGATCGCTCGGAACTTCAGCGGGTCCTGGGTGGTATGGCCGGTGGTGAAGGTTAGATTCGGCCACCCAACAACAGCGCCTCTTGTGGCGTTATCCTGCGAATGAGCGCGAAGCCCGCCACCCGATCGAAGAGCCGCCGCTGGCTATGGTGGTTCCTGGTGCTCTCGCCCCTGCTCGGTCTGCTCTTCATGCTCTTCTGGGCGGCCAACAGTGACCTGCCCAGCACCGAGGACCTGGAGAACCCGCGCAGCGACCTGGCCACGGCCATCCTGTTCAGCGACGGCAGCCAGATGGGACAGTACTACCGGGAGAACCGGATCCCCGTGGACTACGCGCGGATCAGCCCCAACGTGGTGAACGCGTTGATCGCCACGGAGGACGAGCGGTTCCGCCAGCACAGCGGGGTCGACGTCCGGGGCACGGTGCGCGCGGCCGTATTCCTGGGCAAGAAAGGCGGCGCCAGCACCATCACGCAGCAGCTGGCCAAGATGCTCTTCACCGATCCGGCGGAGAACATCTTCGAGCGGGTCTTCCAGAAGTTCCAGGAGTGGATCATCAGCGCCAAACTGGAGCGGCAGTACACCAAGGACGAGATCATCGCGATGTACCTGAACCGCTTCGACTGGATCAACCAGGCGGTGGGGATCCACAGTGCGGCACGTGTCTACTTCAGCACCACACCTGATTCGTTGAGGATCGAGGAGGCGGCCATGCTCGTGGGCATGTTGCAGAACCCCTCGCTCTACAACCCCAACCGCGCGAACCGGCAGGAGAACGTGGTGCGCCGCCGCATGGTGGTCCTGGACCAGATGCGCCGCAATGGATTCCTGACCACCCAGCAGTACGACTCGTTGAAGACCCTGCCGCTCGGACTGAAGTTCCAGCGGGTGGATCACACCGAAGGTTCCGCCCCCTACTTCCGCGAGGTACTGCGCGCGCGTTTGCAGACCCTGTTGAACACCACCAACGACGATGGCACCCTGAAGTACGCGAAGGCGGATGGCACGGCCTACGACATCTACACCGATGGCCTGAGGATCTATACCACGATCGACAAGGACATGCAGCAGTACGGGGAATACGCCGTGCGCGAGCACCTGAGCACCGAACTGCAGCCCGACTTCTTCAAGGACCTCGCCCGCAAGAAGAACCGCCCGTTCGACTTTCGGGTGACGCAGGCGGAGATCGATGGGATCCTGAGCACGGCCATGAAGCGCAGCGTGCGCTACCGGATCCTCACCGGCAAACAATGCCCGAACTGCGAACGTCCTGCGAAGTACATCGAGAAGACGAAGCATGAAGGCAGCCAGCATTGGCACTGTCGTCCTGACCTCGGCGGTTGCGACACCTATTGGTCGGTGGTGAAGGAGGACGACATCCCCAAGGTGTTCGACACGCCGGTGGCGATGCGCGTGTTCAGCTGGAAGGGGGAGATCGACACGACGATGAGCCCGATGGATTCCATCCGGTATTACAAGAGCTTCCTGCAGAGCGGCCTGCTGAGCATGGATCCGCACACCGGCTTCGTGAAGGCCTGGGTGGGTGGCATCGACTTCAAGAATTTCCAGTACGACCACGTGGAGCAGGCGCGCCGACAGGTGGGATCGACATTCAAGCCCTTCGTGTACGCCACGGCCATCCGCGAAGGCATGGAACCCTGTCGCGAAGTGCCCAACCAGAAGGTCTGCTTCGACATGCCACCCGGCCAGCCGGACTGGTGCCCGGAGAACAGCGATGCCGTTTATGGTGGGATGGTCACGGTGGAGTATGCGCTGGCCAACTCCATGAACACGGTGACGGCCTGGTTGATGAAGCAGTACGGGCCGCAGGCGGTCACTGTACTAGCCCGCCACATGGGTGTGAAGAGCCCACTTGAGCCCGTGCCCTCCCTGTGCCTCGGCGTGGCCGACCTCACGCTGATGGAGATGACCGGTGCGTTCAGCTCCTTCGCCAATCAGGGCGTGTACATCGAACCGATCACTTTCACGCGCATCGAGGACAAGAACGGCAACACGATCTACGATGTGCTGCCGACGACGTACGAAGCGCTGGACGAACGGACCGCCTACATCATGTTGCAGATGCTGAAAGGCGTTACCGATGGCGCCTACAACCCGAGCACGGGCAAGGTGGTGGGTACCGGCCTGCGCCTGCGCACCAGCTGGGGTAACCGGCAGAAGTACGCGAATATCAAGTTCCCCACGGCGGGCAAGACCGGCACCACACAGAACAACAGCGATGGCTGGTTCATCGGCATCACGCCTGATCTGGTGACCGGGGTTTGGACCGGTGCGGATGATCGCAGCGTGCGCTTCGCGAGCACCGACAAGGGACAAGGGGCCAACATGGCGTTGCCGATCTACGGCTATTTCATGAACAAGGTGTACGCCGATCCGAACATCGAGATCAGCACCGGTGATTTCGAGCGCCCTGCGGGTGATCTCGGGGTCGAGGTCGATTGCCGCAAGAAGTCGGGTAGGGTGGATCCAGGAGCGAAGCCCACGTGGGACTGAGGTTCATGTCCGGATCCCTCCTTCCGGGCGGGTTCGAAGCACCCGGTTATCTTCGTCCCACAGCCTTACGGAATGAACAAGATCGTGGAGTCCGCCGATGCAGCCCTTGACGGGTTGCAGGATGGAATGACATTGATGGTCGGCGGTTTCGGCCTTTGTGGGATACCCGAGAAGAGCATCGCGGCGCTCGTTCGGCGTGGCGTGAAGGGCCTTACCTGCATCAGCAACAACGCGGGGGTGGACGACTTCGGTCTTGGCCTGCTCCTTCAGACGCGCCAGATCAAGAAGATGATAAGCAGCTACGTGGGGGAGAACGCGGAGTTCGAGCGGCAGATGCTGAGCGGCGAGTTGCAGGTCGACCTCATTCCGCAGGGCACACTGGCCGAACGTTGTCGTGCAGGAGGTGCGGGTATTCCAGCCTTCTTCACACCGGCCGGCTATGGCACCGAGGTGGCGGAGGGCAAGGAGACCCGCGAGTTCAATGGCAAGATGTACGTGCTGGAGGACTGGCTGCGCGCCGACTTCGCGCTGGTGAAAGCCTGGAAGGGCGACCGCTTCGGGAACCTGGTGTACAAGCGCACCGCGCGGAACTTCAACCCGATGATGGCGATGGCCGGCAAGGTTACCGTGGCCGAGGTGGAGGAGCTGGTGGAACCAGGAGAACTAGATCCGGACGAGATCCATACGCCGGGCATCTTCGTGAACCGGATCTTCCAGGGAAAGGGCTACGAAAAGCGCATCGAACAACGCACCACCCGCAAACGCAACTGAGCATGGCGCTGACGAAGGAACAGATGGCGCAGCGGATCGCGCGCGAGTTGAAGGACGGCTACTACGTGAATCTCGGCATCGGCATCCCAACGCTGGTGGCGAACTATGTGCCGGAAGGCATGAACATCGTCTTCCAGAGCGAGAACGGCATCCTTGGCATGGGCCCGTTCCCTTATGATGGCGAAGAGGACGCGGATCTGATCAACGCTGGCAAACAGACCGTGACCCTGCTTCCGGGCAGCAGCATCTTCGACAGCAGCACCAGCTTCGCGATGATCCGCGGACAGCATGTGCAGCTCACCGTGCTCGGCGCCATGGAGGTGACGGACACCGGCGACATCGCCAACTGGAAGATCCCCGGCAAGATGGTGAAGGGCATGGGAGGCGCCATGGACCTGGTGGCCAGTGCCGAGAATATCATCGTGTGCATGATGCACGCGAATAAAGCGGGAGAGAGCAAGTTGCTGAAGAAGTGTTCCCTGCCCCTCACCGGTGTGAAGTGCGTGAAGAAGGTGGTGACCGACCTGGGGGTCTTTGACATAACGCCCGAAGGGTTCAAGCTCCTGGAACGTGCGCCCGGCTTGAGCGTGGAGGAGATCAAGGCGAAGACGGAGGGGCGGTTGGTGGTCGGATCGGACGTGGCTGAGATGATCTTGTAGAACGATGGCCGAGCTGCTGCGAAAGCCCGGCGTTCGGGCAGGCTGGATCTTCGTCCTGCTCTTCATCGGTCTATGCAGCCTGTATGAGTATGGGCGGGTGATGAACCTCCCCCCTTTTCCACATCACTTGAGTCGACAGACAGCCGCGCTTTCCTTCACCTATACTTATTGGCAGAAGGGGAATGCCTTCTTGGATCCACAACTCCAACACCTTGCTGCTGATGGGTTGACCTCTGGGAGGACGGTTGCGGAATGTCCGATCCTCTACTACGCGATGGCCCAGCTGTGGAAGCTCACTGGACCCAGTGAGTTCGCCTACCGTGCGTTCATGCTCCTCCTTCACTTCGCAGCGAGCTTCGCATTGTACCGCGTTCTTCGACAGGTCTTGCAGC
>JACJZG010000041.1 GCA_020635715.1 Flavobacteriales bacterium
CCGTTGAGCAGAGGGATATAGTTGTTCCAACGGACGGGAAGGCTGGGGTTGTTCGGCACGTAAACCAGTGCCGCACCAACGCCACAAGCCGATCGACCGAAGGCCCCTTCGCCGCTCGTTGTCCATGGCTCGATCACGTTCTCCTCGAAGCCGAGCACACCGCCCTCATCGAGCGCGTTCCGCAGCCAATGCACCGAACTGCCGCGCGCTTCACCCAAGTCGAGGTCGCCATCGCCATCGATGTCCATCAGCTGCGGTGTGCGGTAGGAATAGCCCAGGTCGCCGGTGAGGATCGGCAGGTCCTCCACGGTCCATTCGGTGCCATCACCCGCCGTGTTCCGCGCGATCTTCAAGCTGTCATTGGCCGCCGTGAGGATCAGGTCGAGGCCGCCGACGAGGTCCACATCACCGATGCGCAGGCAACGCGACGCCGGACCCGAATGCACATCGGTGAAGAAGTCCAGCGTGCCGAAGCCGGCTTCCGATCCTGCGAGGATGCCAAGGCCCGCCGCTTCCGGGAGGTCGAGGGTCATCACCAGGTCGGCGAAGCCATCGCCGGTGACATCTGCCACCGCAAGGGCCTTGGGTTCGGCGATCAACAGGATCGGCTCGTCGGCAAGGAAACTGCCATCACCCTGGTTGCGGATGATCAACAACTCGTCGCCCATGCCATCCACGCAGAGGATGTCCGCATCACCATCCCCGTCCACATCGGCCACCTCGAACAGCGAACAGTTGCCATTGAGGTCGAACAATAGGATGTAGGGCCCGAAGGTCCCCTGTCCGTCCTGGTTGGGCAGCCACTTGACATGGTCGCCGCCGAAGACCCCGATCAGGTCCATGTCGCCATCCATGTCCACATCGGCCACACGCACTTCCGCGTTGAAGGTGTTGGACATCACCACCTGCCCGGTGCCGAACTGGGCACGGGCCGCCACGGAAGCCATCAGGAGGGTGCCGGCAAGGAGGAGTTTGAAGGGGGGCATACGACAGGCTGTCGCCGTGATGACGGTGCGCCGCGAAGGTACGGCGCTTCGGGGAGCCGTGCTCGCCAAGGCGCACCCTGGAATAGCCTGACCAGCAGTGCGCTCAGGCGCAGAGGACCGGTATGCGTGGACCGTTGGTGAGCATCCGCTCCTTCTCCGCATCGGCGATGTAGCGGTATTCGTCCGAGGCGTGGGCCATGATGGCCAGCGCACCGGCCCCCACCTTCTCCGCATAGTCTATGGTGGCCTGGGCGAAGCCGATGCTGAAGGAAGTGCTGGGTTCGTTCACCTCCTCATGGCGCACACCAGCTTGTTCCAGGTGGCGCATCATCCTCAGCTTATTGTCCAGCAGTTCCTGGGAGGGTGATTCACCCGGGCGTACCAGCTGGAAGATGTGTACGTCCGCCTCGAACGCGCGGGCAAGTCCGGCCACCACATCCAGGAGCTTATCCACGTCCGCATGCGCGGCAACGGGCATTACGATGCGTTTGAGCAGGCCATCCACGTTCACTCCTTCCTGCACCACCAGTGCGGGCGTACTGGCATGACGCACCAGCTTCAGGATGTCGGCACCGAAGAGGTTCTGGCGCAGCCCTTTCGCGCCGTGGGTGCAGAGCACGAGCAGTGAATGCCCCTGTCCGGTCTCCTCGGCGATGGCCTTCATGAAGTCGCCCTCCAGCAGTTTAGGGGTGATGCGTCCGGCGGAGCCCGCCTTCTCCACCTGGGCGTCCATCATCGCCTGCACCTGTTCGCGACCTTCTGCGTTGCGCTCGCTCCTGTTCAGCACGTGCAGCAGGGTGGTGCGGGTGGAAAGACGACCGGCGATGGTCGTGGCCACACGCACGGCATCATCCGAGGCGGGTGTGAGGTCGGTGGCGCAGAGGATGTCCTTGTCGAGCATGGGCAGGTGGCTGGTGCGAATGTACCCGGTGCGGCCGAGAACGGGACTGGAACGGGTGACAGGGTTCCGACAGCTTGCGCCAGGATCTGGAAAGCCAAGGATCATGTGACCCTGTCGGGCGATGTGGAACGGATCACCTGTTGGGCACCTAGCTCACTACATAGGGTGATTTTGAACGGAAGTGAAGGGGGGAGTTCCTAAACGAGCTATTTTGGCACTGCGAGGACCGTGCATCCAGCGTTACTAGGGTGGATGGCGGACCCAGTGAATACCCTATTGCCTTCGCACGATCAAAACGGAACCTCATGAAACAGCTCGCCGCACTTCTCATCCTGTTCGGACTTTGGAGCACCTCGGCTTTGGCAGATCCTCCATCCTGGTTTGTTCACAGGGTGTCCTGTGCCGGGAATGATGGGGCGATCAAAGTATGGCCGCACCTTGCGGATTCTCCATACACCTTCCTTTGGAACACGGGTGCCACCACCGATTCCATCGGGGGGCTGGCTCCTGGAACATATTCGGTCACCGTCACCACCAGTGCCGGAGAGTCGCACGACTACAGTTACACGCTTGCACCTTATGATGCGGCCGCCATACTTGCAGAGGATGTTTGGTACGCCGGTAATTTCTGGTATGAACCGTGTCAAGGTGAGTGTAATGGAGGGATCGAACTGATGCTTCCTAGTTTTTCGGAGGAGTATGTATTCACAACGGACCCGCCGGTTCCATTTCAAGTTCAAGCGAATAGTAATTGGTTGTCCAACACGGAGGGCTCCTACACGCGCTACGTATTGTGGGGCTTCTGTGATGGGACTGAAGTTCAGATAACAGCCAGTACCTCGTGCTACACCTCCGGTCCGATGCCAGTAGTGAGCATCCAAAGCTTGCCGCCTGCCGAACTGGAGATCCTTGCGGTAGCACCAACCTGTGGTTCGGCGAATGATGGTTATGTGGCCGGCGTGGTCACGATCCCCGCGGCAAATCATGCTGCTTGGGATGTCGGTGTGCTAGTCGACTACAACAACCCGGGCGGTCTGGGAGGAGGCGTCACCATACCGGATACCACGGTCTTTCCTTTCCAGTTCGATGGACTTCAAGAAGGAGATTGGTTCGTCTACCTGGAACAGCTCACCTACACCGGGTGCGTTTACCAGTACCCCGTCCGCATATCGGACCGCTCACCGAACTGCGCCACCTTGAGCGGCACGGTGCATTTCGAAACGGATGAGGATTGTGTGCAGGACGGGTTGGAACTCGGGATGCCCAACCAGCTCATACGGGTGACACCCGGTCCGTACTACGGCGTATCGGGTCCCGATGGCAGTTATCACGTGGCCGTACCTGATGGGAACTTCATGGTCGATCAGATGAACCCCGATGCCGTGCAGGTCTGTCCGGTCGGTGTTCCTGTTCCCTTCTCCGTGGGTGTCAACGGTAGTGCCACGGTCGACTTCGCCGATTCGCTGCTCACCCCGTTCAATGCGCGCCTGCACCTGTGGAACGCGTACTCGCGTGTGGGCTTCCCCTTCGAGTACCGGATGACCATCGCGAATGACAACGGCTATGTCGGGGAGAACATCGTGGTATCCCTGGACTTCGATCCGATCTTCTCCTTCATCAGCGGCACACCGGGCATCACCAGCAATACGCCGGGCCAGATCGAGTGGTCCTTCCCGAACCTGGCGCCCTTCGAGCAACGATCGGTGGTCGCCCTGCTGCAAGTGCCACCCGACCCCGCCCTGCTGGGCAACTACTACACGGCCACCGCTACGATCAGCAGCAGTACTTCGGAGGTTGATCTGACGGACAACTTGGGAACGATGACGCATCGGATCATCTCCAGCTACGACCCCAACGACAAGCAGGCCTTCACCAGCAGCCGCACCTCGGATGAGATGTACCTGAAGGATGTGGACGCCTACATCGACTACCTGATCCGGTTCCAGAACACGGGCAATGACACGGCCTTCACCGTGGTGGTCACCGACACGATCAGTCCGCTGCTCGATCTCGGCTCCTTGCAGATACTCGGTGCCTCGCACCCGTACATCCCTTCCATCGAGTCCGGGAACGTCCTGCGCTTCCAGTTCAATGACATCCTGCTGCCGGACAGCAACGTGAACGAGGTGGCGAGCCACGGCATGGTGGCCTTCCGCTTGAAGCCCATGGAGGAGGTGAGCATCGGATCCTACATCGACAACGCGGCCGACATCTATTTCGACTTCAACGAACCGGTGCGCACCAACACCGCACGACTGGAGGTGAGCGTGTCCACCAACCTGTCCGAGCTGGCTCGTCCTGAACTTCGTCTTGCACCTGTACCCACTTCAGACCAGCTCACGTTGCAGTTCGATGGTGTGCTCACAGCCATCGGCATTTACAGCACGGACGGCAGGCTGGTGGAGCAACTCCCTGGTTCCCGTACGATCGATGTGTCGCACCTGCCGGTCGGGCTTTACCTGTTGCAGGCGCGCACCGCTGATGGTGCGGTATTGCAGGGTCGCTTCGTGAAGCGGTAGAACGCAGGTTCCTTACACAGGGTATCCTTCGCCTTGCCGGTGGAGTGTGCATGCATGTCCCACTTGCGCAACAGATCGTGGCACGCACACCACGATGCCACGACGGCCATTGATCGGTATCGCTGGAACGACGGGCTTTTCGCCTTCCGGCGTAGTTGATGTGGTACATCGACCGAACTTAAAATTGAACGACCATGAGCGCAACGACCGACAAACTGAAAGGCAACTGGAACGAGATCAAAGGCAAACTGAAGCAGGAATACGGCGACCTCACCGACAACGACCTCGTGTACGAGGAAGGCAAGGAGGATGAACTCTACGGCCGCCTGCAGCAGAAGCTCGGCCAGAGCAAGGAGCAAGTGCATTCGATGCTTGAGCGCATGGGCAAGTCCACCCAAGGGTAGTCTACAGCCCATCATTCAACTCAGATCGGGGAAGGCCCGGGAGCGATCCCGGGCTTTCTGCTGTTCCGCCCTTGGCTAGGATAGCAGGCCCGACGCCCACCTGTGGCAGGGAATTGGATGCGTTCCTGGCATGAAGCGCCAACGCACCCATCGTACCCATCCCGACATCTCCGTGGATCAACCACGGGTGGAGAACGCATCCCCCGATCCGGTGGAAGGCCGAACGGACAACGAACTATGGAAACGTCACCGACCCGCTCAGGAGGCGCCAGCCCGCGCGGGGGGTGATGAGGATGTGCAGGGAGCAGCGGATCCACGTACCATGGAAGCCTACGAACAGGATCCCGACCACAAGCCTGCACCGGGACTGTTGGACACCACGCCGGAAGGCGATACCACCGACCCCGATGGTTGGAACCATGAGACCCACTCGAGCAACACGTGAACGAACATGCGCCCGATCCTCACCGCCTTCCTGCTCGCGAGCAGCCTGAGCCTCGCCGCCCAGGACACCCTGAAGCTGCCTCCACCCATCCACCTGGACAGCCTGCCCAGCAACAACGGCAGCCTCACCCGTGTGGAGTCGCCGCCCCGATTCCCCGGTGGGGTTGAAGGCCTCATAGCATACCTGACCAGCGAGTTGCGTTATCCGGACCAGATGCGCCAGGCCGCCAAGGAAGGGGTGGTGGAGGTCGGATTCACCATTACTGATGCGGGTGAGGTGAACAACGTCCGGGTGATCGAAGGGATCGCGGGAGCGGAAGCCTTGAACGCGGAAGCGGTAAGGGTGGTGAGCTCCATGCCGCGCTGGGAACCGGCCACCGTGAATGGGGTGACGGTGCCCATGGCATACAAGCTGCCGGTGAAGTTCGAGGTGGGGAGATAGGGCCGCGAGCGCCGGTCGCTTGGGATGCGTGCGCCAAAGTCCGGCACGCTCAGGTACGGTCATTGCAACCCATAGGGCATGAGAACGATCATCATGCTCGCACTGGCGCTGTGTACCCAACAGGTGGCAGCGCAGGAAGAACCGATCACCCCCTTGCCCAGCGGCACACCGGGGTGCATACTCAACACCCCGAAGGAAGCATGGGTCGGCATCGGCCTTTCGTCAGCGGAGGTGGAGAAGGTCATGGACCTGCAGACGGTCTGTGAGACCGAATGCACCTCGTTGAACGAGACCGGCCGGTACGATCTGGAGAAGAACGCGGCCGTGCTGAACCTCTACCACGACAAGCTGCGCGCGTTGGTGGGTGACGAGCATTACGACAAGTGGCTGGACTGGTGTGCCAAGCGCACCGGGAAGATCTGAAGTGTGGAGTGCCGCAGTGCACCCGCCCGCCGTAACCTTGCGGCATGGACATCGCGGCGCGGTTACGTGCGCACAAGCGGTTGGCCCGGCTCCTGCAGCAGGCCTATTCCGCAGAGAAGGCCGCCGCCTTCGCCTACCAGGGGCATGCCGCCTCGGTCAGGAACCAGGCGGAAAAGGCCGCCATCCATCGCATCGAGATGGACGAATGGGAGCACCGGCGTGAGGTGCGTACGCTCATGGATATGTACGGGGTGCCCGTCTCACGCTACTACGAAGTGCGCTTCCACATCATCGGGCGCACCATCTCCGCGGCCTGCCATGTGCTGGGCTGGTTCATGCCTTACTACTTCGCCGGGCGGTTGGAGAGCGGCAATGTTTGCGAGTACTTCCGCATGATCCATTACTTCCACGAGTTGGGTGTTACCGCGCACGACCGGATGCTCTATGACATGGGCATCCGCGAGAAGGAGCACGAGGTCTACTTCTACGAACGCATCAAGAACAAGAAGGCGCTGGCCTTCTTCGAGCGGATCTTCAACTGGGGAGCGAGCCAGAGCTTCAACGATGTGGACATGGAAGCCTTGAAGCCGGTGGAGGAATCGGAGGGGTATTGCCCGACGGGGAGGGGGTGAGATGCGGTACAACCGACTCGGTCCAACCAACCCTGATCATGCGCTCATCGCTGCAGTCGTTATACACGAGCGGAACCCGTAATTTGGCGGAAATACGCGCATTGAAGCTTAATGGTCACCGATTCTGGCATTGGATCCATCTATTCCTATTGACGGCCACCACTGCCGGGTCCCAGCCCATTTTCTACACGGAGTTGGGTATAGCTGGTGCCACTGCGGAGGACCTCATCGTCCTACCGGATGGCGACCTTATTTCCGCAGGCCATAGGAACGGACAGTTGCAGTTAGTGCGCTGGTCAGCACAAGGGGACACGCTTTGGGTGGTCGATGATCCTATGCCCGTTCCCGCATCGGCTGAGGAACGTCGGCTGGAGATCAGGCTATTGACCACGGGAGAGGTGCTGGTTACGACCCTGTCTGGTAGTTCCCTCTATGATCAACAGGGGGCTTGGCTGAATGCGCTCGACCTGCGGGGCATGCACGTTCTGGAACTGGGTGTGGATAGTCTTTTGGCATGTACTTCCGATTCGTTGTTCCTGATGGATCGGTCAGGGGATAGCATTTGGGAAAGGGCCATTGTCCGACCCGGTTTAAGCGAACAATGGTACACTAAGGTCAGTTCTGGTCCCTCGGGTTTCTTTACCCTGACAAGTCAGGTTGCCGGTGAGTTTCAGGCACCAGGTGGTACGCTTCAATTGGGACGGTATACGAGAACAGGTGATCTTCTCGATACGTTGACCGTGGCCTCATCCGCCCTTTCCGGCGGTCTGGCTGGAACCTGGGATCTATCGCGTACCGCTGACGGCGGGGGCGTTGGAACCGCAGGACTGTTCTACACCTTCAGGATCATTCGGTTCAACGCCGAAGGCGACACACTTTGGACGCGTTCATTCTCACCGTTCGATCCGCCAGGAGAAGGCCTCCAACCATTCTGGCCGACCGGTGAGATCCTGGAATTGATGAACGGGCACCTTTTGGTCTCGGGACATGCCTCAGACAATGCAGGCTCCTCGTCACCTGCTTTAGCCGAACTGGACCACGAAGGGAACCTGATCTGTTTGGAACGGTACGGAACGCTCCCGGGTGGTGCTGCGGCTTATCGCAGTGCCATGGCACAAGGAATGGACGGGGTCATCTACCTGTTGAGCGGGATATCAAATCCTTTTTCAGCGATGAGCGCAGGACTGCGTGCGTTCAACGACCTGTGCGTTGTTACTTCCGTGGATGGAGCAGCCTCGACCAGCACCTGTTCCACACCGGTGGTATGGACATCTTCTGGACAGACGATCGTAGGTCGCCGTTCTTGCGAAAGTTCCGTGCGATACCAGGTGTTCGGATCTTCTGGACTTCTTATAGCGGAAGGTGCCACACAAGGTGGAACATTGAGGATCGATCTGGGGTCGTCTATCTCGGGCATGGTCGTCGTTAAACTCGAAGAGGTTACGACTGGAGATATTGAAGTCTTCAAGTTGATCCTTCCGTAGCGGTTGATCCGGTTCGATCCAAGGTCTTGAGAAACGGCTCGTCCTACGGAGCCAGGAACATCATCATGTCAGATACGCCCGCGCACGTCTATCGCGGATGTGTTCCAGCCACGAGTAGCTGATACACATAGCCCGCAGCGAAGACCACCCGCAAGGCAATGGATGCCCAGGTCAATGGCTTCAGGACACCGGTATGGATCCAGTACGCGTCGCAGCTCGTGGTGAAGAGCAGGTAGAAGAGCGTACCCACCAGCACGGCGCGTAGCGCGGGGCCATCGGCACTGTTGT
>JACJZG010000042.1 GCA_020635715.1 Flavobacteriales bacterium
GGAACGAGACCGGCACGTGGACCCTCCCGCTGGGGTTGGGAGCTGGCTTCACGGTGTTCACCGATCGTTGGACCGTGGGGGTCGAATACAGGCAGCGCGCCTGGTCCGGCTTCAAGGTGAGCGAGCCGGGCTTCGCACCCAGTGGATCGCTCGCCAACAGCAGCGCGATCATAGCGGGCGGCTCCTTCGTGCCATCGAACGAGATCCTCGCATCGTTCTGGAAGCGCATCGCCTATCGCGCCGGCTTCCGCATGGAGAACGAGTACCTGAAGGTGGGTGGCACGCAGTTGAGCGGAACGGCCGCCAGCGTGGGCATGTCCGTTCCGCTGATGCCGGGTACCACGCGCAGCCGCTTCAACATCGGGTGTGAGATCGGTCAGCGGGGCACACAGAGCGATGGATTGTTGCGGGAACGCTACGCGACGCTGTTGCTCGGCGTCTCCATCACGCCGGACCTGCGCGAAGGCTGGTTCCGGAAGCGCCGCATCGACTGATCGCCATGGCGGTGGTTCGTACCTTCTTGTTCGTGGGCGCCATCGCCACGCTGCCCGCCTGCCAGAACGACCTGGACAAGGTGGCCGCCGTGGAGGTGGGCCGCAACGCACCGGACAGGATCACGACCGAGGCGGAGTACTTCTACAGTGACAGTGGGCGTGTGACCAACCGCCTCCGTGCCGGACGCATCGCGCAATGGTCCACCGGCCAGCAGGAGCGCACGGAGATGAGCGATGGCGTGGAGCTCGTCTTCTTCGGCCGCAGTGGTGCGCAGCAGAGCAGGTTGACCGCACGCCGTGGGCTGATCCTTCCCAAAGAGGACCGCATGGAAGTGTATGAACAGGTGGTCTTCGTGAACAGCAAGGGAGAACGCCTCGAGACCGAGCAGCTCACCTGGTATCAGGACAGTGCACGTGTGCGCACGGACAAGGCGGTGCGTGTGCAACGTGGTGCGGATGTGATCCACGGCATGGGTCTGGACGCGGCCGAGGACTTCAGCAGCTACGTCATCCACCGCATCACGGGGCAGCTCTATGTGCCGGATGATACCTTAGCGAACGATGCGGAAGATCAATAGGTTCATGGAGCACTTCTGGCTCGCGGTGGCCATCGGCACGGCGCTGGCGGCCTGCTGGGTCACGTACACCGATGGCATCGACGCGGCGAAGAACTGGTTCTGGTTCCCCGGGATCGCGCTGGCCATGTTCTTCATGCGCCGCTTCATGCGCGGCCGCCTCGAGGCCCTCGACGATCGTCACAACGCGAAGGGCTAGGGCCGCGATCACCTTCGTTCCAACAGCCTCATCACCGCTGCCCGTGTCCTTCACCGGAACAGACCTCCTGCTGCTGATCGTCGCCATCGCCGTATCAGCGTTGTGCTCGGGCCTGGAGATCGCGTTCGTGAGCAGCAACAAGCTCTACATCGAACTGGAGCGGAACCGGGGCGCCATCTGGGCCCGGCTGGTATCCGGGCTGCTGAAGCGACCCGCCCGCGTCATCGGGGCACTGCTCGTGGGCAACAACATGGCGCTGGTGCTCTACGGCCTGCTCATGGCCAAATGGTTGCGCCCCATGCTGCTCGGCTTCGGCTATGGCGAGATCTTCGTACTCGTGGGCCAGACGGTGCTCAGCAGCCTCTTCATCCTGGTGGTGGGCGAGTTCCTGCCCAAGGCCATCTTCCGCATCGACCCCAACACCGGCCTCAGCTTCTTCGCGTTGCCGCTGCGCATCCTCTACATCGTGCTCTGGCTTCCCATGATCGTGATGAACGGGCTGGGCGAAACGATCCTGCGCATCTTCGGGGTGCGCACCAAGCCGGGCAGTTTGGCCTTCGGGCGGGTGGACCTCGATGAGTTCCTGCAGGATGTCACCGCGCACCACACCCAGGAGGAGGGCATGGACGCCGAGGTCGAGTACTTCCGCAACACGCTGGAGTTGAGCCGCACCAAGGTGCGCGACCTCATGGTGCCCCGGGCCGAGATCGAGGCCATCGAAGTGGACCAGCCGGTGAACGTGCTGCACGAACGCTTCGTGGAAAGCGGCATGAGCAAATTGCTCGTCTATCGCAGGAGCATCGACGATGTGATCGGGTATGTCCACGGCTACGAGCTCTTCCGCCACCCGCGGAACATCCGCTCGGTGATGCGTCCGGTGAACTTCATGCCCGGCACCATGCCAGCGGACGAGGTGCTGCAGCTCTTCATCAAGCAGCGTACCCATGTAGCCGTGGTGGTGGACGAGTTCGGCGGCACGGCGGGCATGCTCACCATGGAGGACCTGGTGGAACGGATCGTGGGCGAGATCGATGATGAGCACGACACGGAGGATACCGTGGAGGAACACCTGGCCGAAGGGGAGTATCTCTTCAGCGCGCGGCTGCAGGTGGCCCACCTGAACGAGGCGCATGGCCTGGAACTGCCCGAGAGCGAGGAGTACGACACGCTGGCTGGCTACATCCTGCACAGCACGGGCGAGGTGCCGGAGCAGGGCCAGGTGATCGACCTGGCGCCGTACCGGATGACCATCGCGCAGGTGGTGCGCGGCCGGGTGGACCTTGTACGGCTGGAAGTGACCGGTTCGGAACCCGGGCGGTAGCCTTCCCGGCCAGTGCGCCACGCCGGCCTCGTAATGCGCTGAAGCACAATGTGTTCAAGCGGCCCGGTACCGTACGGGACAGCCTCCTATATTTGCACCCCTATTCCAAGAAGGCAATGGCAGTCATCGGCAAGATCCGCGAACGTGGTGGGCTCCTGGTGGGTATCACGCTCGTTTCCCTGGCACTTTTCATCCTCGGCGATTGGCTCGCCGGCCGCGGCTCGGGCCGCAAGGACCAGGTGCTGGGCACCGTGAACGGCGAGGAGATCGGTATGATGGAGTTCGAGCGCCGTGTGAACGACGAGGTGGAGAGCTACCGCAACGACTTCGGCCAGCAGGTGACCGCGCAGATGACGGAGCAGGTGCGCAACAGCGTATGGCAGGAGATGCTCAAGCGCAAGGTGATGATGGAGCAGGTGGAAGAGGCCGGCTTCAGCCTGACCCCGGCCGAGTACGACGACATCCGCTTCGGGGAGAACATCCTGCCCGAGTTCCGCAACCAGCCGAACTTCCAAGGCGAGGACGGCCAGCCGAGCCGGGAGAAGCTGCAGCAGTATTTCCAGAGCGTACAGCTGAACGCACCGGTGTACCACACCATCCAGAAGCGGCGCATCACGGAGAACCGTCTGTACAGCAAGTACACCACCCTGGTGAAGAAGAGCGTATTCGTGAACAGCGCCCAGGCCAAGGACGACTACCTCACCAAGAACACCAAGGCGAGCTTCAACTTCGTGGCCAAGCGTTACGACAGCGAGCCGGACAGCCTGTATGAAGTGGCGGACAAGGACCTGCGCCGCTATTATGACCAGCACAAGAACGACCGCAAGTACCGTCAGCAGGGCTCGCGCAAGTTCGAATACGTGACCTTCCCGGTGGCACCTTCGGAGGAAGATCGCCAGGCTACGATGGCCGAACTGGCTGAACTGCGGGAAGGGCTCCTCGCCTCCACCGACGACAGCTCATACGTGGTGGCCAACAGCGACAGCCGCAGCTTCAACAAGACCCCGTACAAGGAGGGAACGGCCGACAAGTTGAACGACTCCCTGATCGTGAACGGTCCGGTGGGCACCGTCGTTGGTCCTTATCAGGAAGGTGATCAGTGGAAGCTCGTGAAGGTGACGGAGCTTGCGGAAGTGCCCGAGGCACGTGTACGCCACATCCTGCTGAGCACCCAGAACGGAAAGTCGGAGGACGAGCAGAAGTTGCGTGCTGACAGTCTGTTGTCCGTGGTGAAGCGCGACCGCAGCAAGTTCGAGGACCTGGTGGTGAAGTGGAGCGAGGATCCCGGTAGCAACACCAAGGAGAAGGGTGGCGTGTACGACTGGTTCGACAAGCAACAGATGGTGCCGGAGTTCACGGCCGCCAGCTTCGATGAGAAGGTCGGTGCCATCACCATCGCCAAGACCAGTTATGGCTACCACATCGTGGAAGTGCTGGGCCAGCGCAACCGTCCGGAGCGCCGCGTGGTGACGATCGAGCGCGTCATGAAGCCTTCCCCCGCCACCTTCAAGGAGGCTTACAAGAAGAGCAACGACTTCAGCCTGCGCCACACGGACCTCGCCAGTTTCAAGCAGGCCGCAGAGGAGCAGGGACTGCAGGTCACACCGGTGGACGAGCTGCGCAACGACCAGCGCTTCGTACCGGGTCTTCAGGAAGCCGGTCCCGTGGTGACCTGGGCGAACCGGGCCAAGGTGGGTGATGTGAGCGAGCCCATGCAGAGCGGCGACAACTATGTGGTGGCGATCCTCACCGGCATCAAGGCCGAAGGCACACCGCAGCTTGACGATGTGCGCGATGCCTTCACCAAGGAAGTGGTGAAGGAGAAGAAGGCCGAGGCGTGGATGGCGCAGATGGACGGCAAGACCGACCTCAACGCGCTCGCCACCGAGTTGAAGACCTCCCAGCAGACCGCCACGGACCTGGGTTACAACGTCTTCAACCTGCCTGGTGGATACAGCGAATACGAAGTGGTCGGTCGGATCTTCGCCTTGGAGAACGGCCAGACCAGCGTGCCCTTGAAAGGCGAGACCGGAGTGTATGTGGCCAGCATGACCAACAAGACCGCTGCACCGGAGCCGGGAGACCTCAACGTGGACAAGAAGGGCCTGCTCCAGCGCGCGCAGTCACGTGTGGATGGTCAGCTTTACAACGCGCTGAAGGAAGGGGCGAACGTGAAGGACGAGCGCTACAAGTTCTACTGAGCGCGCATCCTTCCAGGTACGCTCACGTCTGGTAGCAGGGAGCGCACACCGCCGACCATGCAAGCGGAATGAGGGATTACGCGTACTACCACCACTTGGGTTGGCGGACCCGCCTGCTGAACCGCGTGCGTGGGATCTTCCGCCAGGAGCCCTTCGAGGGCTGGCTGCAGCGCAAGGCCAGCGGGAGACCGGTCGATTCCTTCTGGATGAAACTTGTCCCGCCGGAATACACCTATCCGGCCGGGTCATGGCGCACCGCTGAGCGGCATGGCCTTCGCTGGGAGCTCGACCTCAGCAACACGAACGACCACGCCCTCTTCTTCGATCCCTGGTTCCCGGCGGACAAGGTGCTCTTCGATCTGGTGGGCCCCACGAGCCAGGTGGTTGACATCGGTGGGAACATCGGCAGCTTCGCCTTGCGCTTCGCACGGAAGGCGGCGCGTGGGCGGGTGGTCAGCTTCGAGCCGCATCCCGCCACCTTCGCCAAGCTGAAGGCGAACAAGGCGCTGAACGGGATCGCCAACCTGGAGGTGGTGAACCTGGGCATCGGCGCGGAGGAAGCCGTGCATCGACTGCATCAGGTGGTGGAGAACAACTCGGGCATGAACCGGATCATCACCGGCGCCGAGGTCGATCCGTCCCTTCCGTATGCCGAGATCAAGGTGGTGCCGCTGGCGAAAGGCCTGGCTGGAACGGCCGTCAGCCAGGTGGACCTGTTGAAGATCGACGTGGAGGGCTTCGAGGACGCGGTGTTGCAGGGCAGCGAGGAGATCATCCGTCGCGACCGTCCGGTGCTCTTCGTGGAGGTGATCGACGCGAACCTGCGCGAGAACGCTTCATCCGCACGCCAGCTCGTGGACCGGTTGATGGGCTGGGGTTACCAGGTCACTGATGCCATCAGCGGTCGGGCGATCACCGCGGAAGAGGACCTGCTTGGATGCTCGATGGACATGGTCTTCCGGCCGGTCTGAAAAGGTCAGCGCAGCTGGCTAGCTTATTGGTGAACGGAGGTTACTAATACCTACGATCGAAGATCTCGGTGTCGGGGTTCCATGGGTTACTGTACCAAGGCGTGATCAGCTCGGCTTGAAGCGTATCGTACTGCCTGCGATCAACGAATATCACAGCCACGTCCCTTTCAGAGTCGATCGAGACAAAGCGACCATGGGTTTTCGCCTTCATCAGGGCGTGGTTGATCCGAGTAATGATCTCATCTTCCAATCCGACTGTCAGGATCGACCGATCAATTCGGGTTGGTCGACCATTCACCTTGAAATCAAGCCTTATCTCCCACCGGTCATACTTCCGGCGGCGCCATTTCTCTTTCACCTCAGTAATGGAAACAGTGCCATGGGAAATTAGTTCTAGCTCTTTAAGTCGGAGAGCGATGAGCCCATTCTTCTCTGGGAATCGCGGGATCGCGGGGTATGCAGTGAAGCTGGGTATATATCGAAGGGCTTCATCCCAGTGATGCCTCGTGCTTTCATTTGCCAGCTGGATAGCTTTTTCTAATGACCATTGATCCACGTGTTCTAGCAGTCCACGAGACTGTAAGGTATCAAACATGCTCCTAATGCTATCTCGTGAGAATTCCATGGAGAACAACTCAGCACACCGGCTAAATGATGAACGTGTCGGAGCTAACCCCAATGCGTCAGTGCTTCGCTCATCGATTGGCCACCATATCGAACATCGTTCTTCATCCAAGAAAGCCAACCCCTGCTGGTCCAATGAGAATATACCACAACTGCCTTTCTGCTTTTCGAAGTATTTGAGTCGATAAGGAGACCTCAGGTCACTGAGTGCTTTGTTCAATGCTGATATACATGAAAGGGGCCCATAGCAACTGCGACGCGTCGTATCCTGCCGACTCATCGCCCGATGCCCATCATACTCCGTGAACGAGTAATTGTAACCCGCGTTCGTAAAGGTGCACTCGAAAAGATGTGTTGCCCTGGAAAAGGTCGTATCCAAGGGTGTCAGCGTCGTCCGAACATCGGTCGGATGCAATTCAGGGACCACATCTCGAACACTGTTGAGGACCGATCGGTAGTATTCATCCAGTGATCGTGCTGGACCGGTGCAATCTATGATCGCATGAGGGCTGCTTGCGATGGCGACATCGAAGCGATCAGGGATGTAGTACGGGTCGGTTCCGGCGATACGACCCGCATCGGCAGCAGAGAGGGATCCGCTCAGCACCAGGGCGTTGATCAATGCAAGTCTTTTCTCACGTTCCTGAATAGCCCAAGCCCGATCATCCTCGCTTTGTCGGATGTGTTCGAGCACGCCCGCCGCATTCATTATCTGACCGCACTCAACACGTCTGCTCACTTCCACGACGAAAAGGCTATCCACCACATTGAGGGTGTACAACTCTTCAGCGAGATCTTGTGGTCGACCATAGCGCACGAATACGCTTGTGTCCACCTTGCTCATGAAGTAGCGCAGCTCTGCCAGCTCGTTCGCAAATGCGGAATCAACGGCGGCATAGGCAAGGCCGGTTGAATTCGTTGAGATCAATGTCGAGGCACGAGGAAGTGAATTGCCGTTCTGTATGCTCCACAAGGCCTCACTTCGACGGGCTTGATCTTTTCTTGAGCGGTCAAGAGGTCCTGGCAATGCACCACTATTGACGAGTGAGTCGCTGAGGTAACGGTATGTTTGGAGCTTATTGAAGGCTCTACCGGCTGACGAAAGATCACCGCGTAGTGGAGTCGGAACGATCTCAGTAAGATGTAAGCCTCTGAATTCTGGAGAAAGGTTCTCAAGGGAACGGATCCACTGAAACGTCATTTGTCGCCCTTTCTCTGAGAGGATCCGCACCTTGAAGAGATCCTCGGTCAGTTCGATCTGCGCGACGAGCATGCTATCCTGGCTCCGGGTGCTACACCAACAGAGGAGCAGGAGGATTAGTGAAAGTGAACGAAGAACACCGATCCGAGGTGAAGAACCCATGGTGAAGGTGCGAGGTTGCGCTACTACCGGCACAAGCCCA
>JACJZG010000043.1 GCA_020635715.1 Flavobacteriales bacterium
TGAGAAGCTCCCGGTGTGCATCGCCAAGACGCAGTACAGCTTCAGCGACGACCCTACCCGTCGTGCAGCGCCCGAGGGTTTCGAGATCACCGTGAAGGACATCGAGATCGCGGCCGGAGCGGGCTTCGTGGTGCCCATGCTCGGCAGCATCATGCGCATGCCCGGCCTGCCCGAGACACCCGCCAGTGAGGGCATGAACATCGATGCCAATGGCGTGATCAGCGGGTTGAGCTGAACCATCCATCGTCCGAAAGCGAGAAGGCCTCTCCGCGGAGAGGCCTTCGATTCGACAGCGGGCGACTTCATTCCCGGACCAGACGCTCTGCGAAGAGCAGTCCGGAACCATCGCGAAGATGCAGGAGATAAATTCCGGTCGACAGCTCATCGACCGGAATGCTCGTATTGGTTGAACCTGCCGGGACCTGTGCAGCCAGCACCTTGCGTCCTGTGAGGTCCGTCAAGGTGAGCTGGGCATGCTCATCCAACGGCACCGCCCAGAACAGATCAGCCTGGGAACTCGCCGTGTGGCACTGCGCTCCGGAGCATGCAAGATCCAATCCGTACGGCGTTCGTGTTCAAGTCAAGCAGGTCGAAAAGTCCCGCCCACCTCATAATGAGGCGACCTTGGCCGATGGTGCTTACGGGCCCTGCCTTATTCACACCGGGTTCCGGAAGGCGATCACCGCGAAGGCGACCAGCGCTACGTATAAGCCGACCACCAACCAGTGGGAGGGGATGCGGCGCATGAGGGAGTCCATGATCGTTCGTTTGTTCAATGGCAAGACGGACCCCCTATAGGTCTGGTTGCCCTTGTCGTGACTTATTAACATGCTTTTCACATTGCCGGGCCTGTCGTGCTCAGGAAGCATGACGATCGTCATTCGGATGCCGGGACATTCAGCCTCTTTTTGCGAACTTCAACATCACGTCCATCCAACGCGAACCAACCCTGCACCATGAGCACCGCGACCGCACCTGCCCGCGCCTACATCGGCGACCTTCATCATGATCAACGCGAATGGCTCAATGCCCTGTCCTTCTACAAGGAGGACATCAGCATCCTGGAACATCGCCTGGAGGACATCGTCCGCCGCAACAACAAGCCCGAGGTCATGGCCGAGGTGGAGCATTTCCAGAACCAGTTCATCCGCGAGCGTGAGGTGATCGATGAATTGCGCCACGACATCAAGCAGGAGGAGAACGTACTGGAGAAGGAGATGAAGGACCATCCGGTGGCCATCGAGCACCGCTACTTCAAGGACCACACCGAGCTACGCGACCGCTACCAGACCTTCGAGAAGCTCTACCGGGAACTCAAGCAGGAGTTCCAGCAGTGGCTGGTGAAGTGGATGTGATCGACCCGTGCGGAGCGGGGTGATCAGTGCTCCTTCAAGCCGGTCACGAAATACATGTGCAGCTCCCCCTTGCCCTTCACCTTGATCGGGCCACGGGGGACCACGTTCACCAGGTCCATCACCTGGGCGTAGGTGGCGCCACTGATGTTGAGCCGGCCCGCCTCACCGGCCGATTCCATGCGGCTGGCAAGGTTCACCGTATCGCCCCAGATGTCGTAGGCGAATTTCTTCCGGCCCACTACACCCGCCACCACCGGACCGCTGTGGATGCCTATGCGCACAGGCCATTCCGCCATGCCACGCTCCCGACGCTCCGCATTGCTGCGCTCCACCGCCGCGATCATGCCCAGGCCCATGAGCACCGCGTCGCGCGCATGGGTCGCCTTCGGTTCCGGGATGCCGGCCGCGCACATGTACGCATCGCCGATGGTCTTGATCTTCTCCAGGCCGAACTCATCGCACAACTCGTCGAAGAGGCGGAAGTAATGGTCCAGTTCGCGCACCAGGGTGTCGCTGTCCATCAAGCTGCTGAAGCCTGTGAAGCCCTTGAAGTCGCTGAAGAGGACCGTGCAACTCTCGTAGCGATGCGCTTCGGCACTACCCTTCAGCTTGAGCTCCTCGGCGGTGGAGGCCGGCAGGATGTTCAGCAGCAGGTCCTCGCTGCGTTCCTTCTCCTCCGCGAGCTGGCTCGTCCTGATCTTCACCATCCGCTCCAGCCGGTCCCTTTCCCGTCGTTGGTTGCGCTCGCGCAGGCGGATGAATCCGGCGAACCCGAGCAGCAGGGTGACCCCGCCGCCGGCCAGGAAGGAGGTGGTACGCCAGAACGGCGGAGCGATGGAGAAGCTGTAACGCACGGGCTGTTCGTTCCAGATGCCGCTGGCATTGCGCGCCATCACCTTGAAGGTGTATTCGCCCGGTGGGATGTTGCTGTAGGTGACGCGCTGGGTGGCCGTGATCGGTGACCAATCCGGATCGTAGCCTTCCAGGATCCAGCGGTAACGCACCTTTTCCGGGTAGGCCAGGGAGATGCCGGTGAAGGTGAAGGTGAGGTGGTTCTTGTTGTAAGGCAGTTCCAGGTCGTCCGGGAACCCATCGCGCCGCATTCCATCGCACCAAGGCGACCAATCCGGACGTTCGTAGAAGAGCTGCAGGTCGGTCAGATGGATGAGCGGTTCCTGGGTGTCCTCCACCACCTTGCGCGCATCGTAGCGCACCGCTCCCCGCACCGTGCCGAACCAGAGCGTGCTGTCCGCATCGAGCATCACCGCGTTGTGCATGCTCTGCACCCCGATGAAGCCGTCCTCCGGTCCGTAGGCGCGGATGCCGATCACCTGTTCCTGCAACACGTCCAGTTCCACCTGATGGATGCCCTGCTGGGTGCCGAGCCAGAGGTTCTCGTAGGCATCGAGCACGATCGATCCCACGGCCACGCTTTGCAGCCCGGCAGCACGGTCGTAGGTGTCGACCCGCCCGGACCGCAGCCGCATCAATCCATGATCCTCCGTGCCCATCCACAGGTTGTCCTGCGAGTCACGGGCCAGCGCGTTGATGGTGATCCGTGGGACGGAGGGCTGGAGGGTGAGCGCATGCACCGCCGTCACGGGCGCTACGAACAAGCCCGAGTCGGTCGCGCACCAGACACTGTCCGCGCCTATAAGGACCGCCTGCACCGAACGGTTTGGAAGACTGGTCGCAGCCCCCTGCCGGGTGTGGTGCACAAGGCCTGTCGCCGTTGCGATCAACAGGCTCCCATCGGACATCCGCTGCAGGGCGTTCACACGCTGGGTGCCAAGGTCAGCGGTGGTCCAGAACGCCTCGGACCGACCGCTGCGCAAGCGGTGTACCCCGTGCATGGCGGTGCCTACGAGCAGGTAGCCTTCGGCATCCTCGGTCAGGCAGGTGATGAAGCCGCTGGGCAACCCGTCCTCCATTCCGTAGGTGGTGATGGCCTGTCCATCGTATCGGGCGACCCCGCCGCCCTGCGTGCCGAGCCAGAGCAGGCCGTCCGGTGTGCGATGGATCGCGCTTACGATGCGCGAACCGAGTCCATCACGTTCGGTGAAGTAGATGAAGGCGTCGCTGGTGAACTTGCTGATCCCGCCGAAGCCCGTTCCGGCCCAGATGCCGCCACTGCGGTCGCGGTGCAGGCAACGCACCAGGTCGTGGCCCAGGCCGTTCGCTTCCCGGATGGTGCGCGATCTGGGCACCCCGTTCACCTGATCGATGTGTACGAGCCCACCCGGCGTGCCGAGCCAGAGATCGTGCGCACCACCGCGGGTGAGGCTGAGCACCACCGGATGTGGCAGCGCCAACGGTTGTAGTCCGGCCACACGCGCCTGCAACGGGACTTCCCGCAGGTCGGTGCCCAGTTCCAGATAGCCGTTGTTCGTGCCTACCAGGACACCAAGGCTGTCGGCATGGATGGACAGGATGCGGCGCCCGTCCAGCGGCACGTCCACGCGTGACCATCGCCCCACGGACCACCGGAACAGTCCGCTGTCCGTGCCTGCCAACAAGGCATCGCCGTGGGCAGCGAGCCCGTTGATGCGGCGTGAAGGAAGTCCGGCACTTTGGTCGGTGGCGATGGCCGTGGTGGTGTCCACCTGCCACAGGCCGCTGCCGCGGCTTGCCAGCCAGATGGTCGAACCAGGTCCGGGTAGCAGCGCGCGCACGGGGTGGCGGGGGAGCGCAGGCCTGGTATCCAGTGGCGTGAAGCGTCCCTTGCGCCAACAGGCCAGACTTCCGTCGCGGAAACCCGTCCACAGGACGACCTCTTCGCTGGAGTTGATGGCGGGGAGCAATGCGGTGGCCTCAGCGGCCGGGGCACCCTGCCGTTCATCGAAGGACTCGAAATGTGAGCCCTGGCCCCGCGCCAGTCCGTGATCCGTGGCCACCCACAGGAAGCCTTCCTGGTCTTCGCAGATCGCGTTCACCGCTGCGCTGGGCAGCCCCTGTTCCAGGGAGAAGGTGCGCAGATCGTATTGTTGCGCGCCTGCCCGGCCGCCGGCTGTAAGCACGGCCAACAGGGACGCAGCAATGGCGGGGCGCATGGTTGGAAAGATAGCGCCGCCGCGCCAAGACCATGCCGATCAGCGCTTGGAAAAGGGGCATTCTGGCCTTACCTTCAATGCCTCACGAACCAAATCCCGCCCAACATGAACATCACCTTCAACGAGTTGCGGAAGATCAAGGACAACCTTCCCGATGGCAGCATCCATCGCATCGCCCGGGAGTTGGACCTGAACGTGGAGACGGTGTGGAATTATTTCGGTGGCTATGGCCACAGCAATGGCAGGCCCATGGGCGTGCACTTGGAGAACGGACCCGATGGTGGTATCGTGGCCTTGGACGATACGCGGATCCTCGACCGGGCCCAACAGATCCTGGCCGAGCAGCTCGCGCACGCCTAGCCGACAAGCATCCATTGGTTCCCTACGCTGCGCGGCGGCAGCTGAAGTGAGCGGTCCAAGAGTTTGGGCCGCTTTCTTTTTGGCGTTGATCCGCCTGACCTTCGGCTCCGAGTAACGGCAGTAAGCACCTCGTGAGCAACAATGCTACCTGACGATGCGCTCATTCAGATGCATCGATCACCTCTCCACGAGCACCTTTACGGTCTGCATCACGATATAGTCCTCCACGGAATATCAACGGATACCTTGAAACGGCTACTTGTGGAGGTTGCGTTCCTCACTACCTCGCTACAATGAATTTCTTGGTGAAAACGTTCACACCCTCTTGATAGAGTGTCATTGTGTACATCCCTGTCGACAATCCGAGGACATTGATCGAGACCGACTGTACAGTCACGCTTACCCTCTCATCGAACACAGGTTTTCCGAAAGCATCTCGTATAAGAAGCGCGGTTCCGCTCTTGATCTCGCCAATGACATTGATCTTTTCGTTCGCAGGATTCGGTGCAACGAAGAGGTTCGAACGTGCAATTGGGGGTCCTATCGGAACGGGTCCACTACACGCTTCCTCGTATTCCTGCCCTATGAACTTCACGGCTCGGTTCACCGAATCTCCCTCGAACACGGCGCCACAGGCAGCGAACAACGTGTCGTGATAGAAGTCCATGGCCCAAAGCCCACCAGACCCTTGGAAATCTCCCGCTACACCGCACCATTCTATACCATCCCAAGTGGCCAGGCCCTTGGCTTCCACGCCACCCGCTGCACGGAAACCGCCACCAACGAACAGTTTCCCATCGTGTTCAACCATGTTGAGCACGGTGGCAATTGACGTTGTGTTGCCGGGCCACCACTGTATACCCTGACCTAGTGCGTGGAACTGCTCGCCATCCCATCGCATGATGTTCTGACCTACGTTGCCTGCCGTAATGGAGATCTGGCCACCAACGTAAAGTTGATCTTGATATACCGTGAGACATTGGCCTCCGGAGAATCCGCCAAGTATACCCGGACCGAGTAGTTCCCAGTTAGCACCATCCCATTCAGCAATTCCCCGCCCTTCCTCCATGTCCACGTTGCCTATCACGACGAATTTCTCGTTGAATTTCGCGATGTCGAGAATGCTCCCTTGGTTATTGAACCAACCGACGGGTTGCCACGTATTTCCAACGCGCTTCGCCACGCCCGGTGCTGGTTGCCCATCGGCCTGATCAAAACCACCAACGGCATACAGTTCATCGTCGAATACACGCAAGCGACGTACGCTACGTTCGAGGTCACCATAAGGATGCCACTGGGTTCCATCGTAGTAAGCGATTCCTTCGCAAGGTGTGTCACTCGCTGCAATAAATTCTCCACCAGCGATTAACGTGTCTCGGTAAAGGACCATCGAGTGAATAAGTCCGCGCAGCACGCCAAGGGTGTCCCAGCGACCATGAGAATAACGCATGACCGCATTCGTCTGAGCGAAATTGATTGTTTCATCTAGCTCAATGGCGCCGGCACAGAAGATGGTATCACGAGTCGTGTTGGCGTAGACCTGCCGTATGTTCAAAACGTTGCCTGGAACGGAAGCACTAGTCCAGGCTTGTGCACGTAACAATACTGGTAAAAATGACAGTACAATAAATACCGAATGTGTCCCTCGGGGGTTCATGGCTGATTGAGTATGCGCGCAGCACCCACTCCTGGTGCATGCAAGACATAGATACCATTGGCAAGGTCAGCTAGGTCAATCGACACAGAGGCGAAGAATAGCAGTAGAGATAGAATGCTCGGTTTGATGTTGATGGACGTTCAGTGATGTGAATGTACGCATTCAGGTGAACACGGGACGCGAGCCGAGTATATTCGAACAGTGTTGTCCACAAAGTCGACTTTTTTTGCCAGCTAGCGCTCCACCACCCTGAATTCCACCCGCCGGTTCAGCGCGCGGTTCTCG
>JACJZG010000044.1 GCA_020635715.1 Flavobacteriales bacterium
CGCACCTGGTTGCCGAAGATGAAAGACCCTTCGGCCCCGAGGGTGATGTTGTTGCGCAGCTTGCGCCAAGTGGCGAGGCCAACGTTGTTGTTGCTCCCGAAGCGCTCCGCCAGATCGCCACCGGGCAGCTGCTGGGCGTAGCTGGCCTGGACCACGGTGAGGGCCATGGTCGTGTCAGCGATGGTCTGGCCATGCACCAGGGGTGCTGCACAACACAGCCACAGGACGGGGATCAGCGGGCGCATAATGGACAAAAGTAGCCGCTTGGCCTTCGTCGGGTCGGCCTTTCCTCGTCACGCGGGGCTAACGACAACGGCTATCTTCGCGCCCGCTTCGGGCGTTCCCGCTCCCTCCACCAGCGATCAGCCGATGAAACCCATCCAGATGGTCGACCTCGTCGGCCAGTACCATCACATACGATCGGAAGTGGACGCCGCGCTGGTCGGTGTGCTGGGCAGCGCCATGTTCATCGGCGGTCCGGAGGTGAAGGAGTTCGAGAAGGAACTGGCCGCCTACAACGGCTCGAAGCATGTGATCGCCTGCGCGAACGGCACCGACGCGCTGCAGATCGCCATGATGGCACTGGACCTGAAGCCGGGGGACGAGGTGATCACCGCCTCCTTCACCTTCGTGGCCACCGTGGAGGTGGTGGGCCTGCTGGGCATCACGCCGGTCTTCGCGGATGTCCTGCCGGGTACCTTCAACCTCGATCCCGCCGACATCGAACGGAAGATCACGCCGCGTACCAAGGCGATCGTGCCGGTCCACCTCTTCGGACAGGTGGCGGACATGGAACCGATCATGGCCATCGCCAGGAAGCATGGGCTCTATGTGATCGAGGACAACGCCCAGGCCATCGGGGCTACTTACACGTTCCTGGATGGTTCCACGCGAAAGAGCGGTGCCATCGGCCATATCGCCACCACCAGCTTCTTCCCCAGCAAGAACCTCGGCTGTTACGGCGATGGTGGTGCGCTCTTCACCAACGACGATGAGCTGGCCCGGAAGGTCCGCCGCGTGTGCAACCATGGCAGCGAGGTGCGCTACTACCATGAAGTGGTGGGTGTGAATAGTCGGTTGGACGCGATCCAGGCGGCCGTCCTGCGGATCAAGCTGCGCCATCTGGACGAGTACAACGCCGCACGGAACAAGGCGGCGGCGTTCTATGATGCGGCCTTCGCCGGCATCGAAGGCCTGCGCGTACCGGAGCGCAGTGCGCACAGCACCCACGTCTTCCATCAGTACACCTTGCGGGTCCTGCCTGCCGCAGGCATGGTGACCGGTGGGCGGCGCGATGGTCTCAAACAGCACCTGGAGGCGCATGGAGTGCCGGCGATGATCTACTACCCTGTATCCTGCCACCTGCAGAACGCGTATAAGAGCGATCGTGCCCCCGAGGGATCACTTCCGGTGACCGAAGGGCTCACACGCGAAGTGCTCTCGCTCCCCATGAGCACGGAACTGGACAACGAACAACTCACGCACATCACCAACACGGTGAAAAGCTTCTTCACCCAGCAATGAACATCGCAGTAGTAGGAACGGGATACGTCGGTCTGGTGACCGGCACCTGCTTCGCCGAGACCGGCAACCACGTGGTATGCGTGGACATCAACACCGAGAAGGTGCAGATGATGAAGGATGGGAAGGTGCCCATCTACGAACCCCACCTGGACGTGCTCTTCGAGCGCAACATCCGCCAGGGTCGTCTGCGCTTCACCACCGACCTGGCCGAGGCATTGGAGAAGGCGCAGATCGTCTTCCTGGCCCTGCCCACGCCTCCGGGCGAGGATGGCAGCGCTGACCTCAGCTATGTGCTGAAGGCCGCAGGTGACATCGGGAAGATCATGAAGCACTACATGGTGCTCGTGGACAAGAGCACCGTACCCGTGGGCACCGCCGAGAAGGTGCATGCCGAGGTGGCCAAGTACGCCAAGGTGGAGTTCGACGTGGTGAGCAACCCCGAGTTCCTGCGCGAAGGCTTCGCCGTGGACGACTTCCTGAAGCCCGACCGGGTGGTGGTGGGCACCAGCAGCGAGCGGGCCCGCAAGTTGATGGAGGACCTGTACAAGCCCTTCGTGCGCCAGGGCAACCCCATCATCTTCATGGATGAGCGGAGCGCCGAGCTGACGAAGTACGCTGCCAACGCCTTCCTCGCGGCCAAGATCACCTTCATGAACGAAATCGCGAACTTCTGCGAGGCCGTGGGTGCCGACGTGGACAAGGTGCGGATCGGCATGGGCACGGACACCCGGATCGGCAAACGCTTCCTCTTCCCGGGCATCGGCTATGGCGGCTCCTGCTTCCCCAAGGACGTGCAGGCACTGGCCAAGAGCGGCAAGGAGGCGGGCTACGACTTCCAGATCATCAACAGCGTGATGGAGGTGAACGAGCAGCAGAAGACCGCGTTGATGCCGAAGATCGAAGCCTACTATGGCGGCGACCTGAAGGGGAAACACTTCGCCATGTGGGGCCTTTCATTCAAGCCCGACACCGACGACATCCGCGAGGCGCCGGCCCTTTACATGATCGATGCATTGACCAAGGCTGGAGCCACCGTCACCGCCTTCGATCCGGAAGGGGCGAACAACGTGAAGAAGCTCATCGGCGACCGCATCAACTACGCCAGCGATGAGTACGAGGCATTGAAGGGGGCGGACTCGCTGATCATCTGCACCGAGTGGTCCTTGTTCCGGACGCCGGACTTCGCACAACTGGAGTCGGAGCTGAAGGAGCGCACCATCTTCGACGGACGGAACCTGTACGAGTTGGACGAGATGAAGGCGAAGGGCTTCCACTACGTGAGCATCGGTCGCAACGTGGTCACGGCCGCGCACAGCCCCAAGGCGAACACCAAAGCGACGGCGAAAGCCTGATCCCATGGCGAAGAAGAACGCAGCATCCCCGCTACGCGTGAGCAAGAAGAACAAGGCATCGGTCCGGAAGAGCGCCAAGGCCGCGCCCGCCACGACGTTGAAGGTCGTCAGGAAGAAGGCCGTCAAGGCGAAGGACCGCGTTCTGATCACCGGCGCCGCCGGTTTCCTCGGATCGCACCTCTGCGACCGGATGCTGAAGGAGGGTTACCACGTGATCGCGATGGACAACCTGATCACGGGCAGTTTGAAGAACATCGAACACCTCTTCCACCGCGAGGACTTCGAGTTCTACCACCACGACGTTTCCAAGTTCGTTCACGTGCCGGGCGAGTTGAAGTACATCATGCACTTCGCGTCCCCGGCCTCCCCGATCGACTACGAGAAGATCCCCATCCAGACCTTGAAGGTGGGTTCGCTCGGCACGCACAACCTGCTCGGGCTGGCGCGTGTGAAGAAGGCACGCATCATCGTGGCCAGCACCAGCGAGGTCTACGGCGACCCCAAGGTGCATCCGCAGCCCGAGACCTACTGGGGCCATGTGAACCCCGTGGGCAAGCGCAGCATGTATGATGAGGCCAAGCGCTTCCAGGAGGCCATCACCATGGCCTACCACAACTACCATGGGGTGGAGACGCGCATGGTGCGCATCTTCAACACCTACGGACCACGCATGCGCCTGAACGACGGCCGGGTGGTGCCCGCCTTCATGGGCCAGGCCCTGCGTGGCGAGGACCTCACGATCTTCGGCAAGGGCGATCAGACGCGCAGCTTCTGCTACGTGGACGACCTCATTGAAGGCATCTACCGCCTGCTGCTGAGCGACCATGCCGGGCCGGTGAACATCGGCAACCCGAAGGAGATCACCATCAAGCAGTTCGCCGAGGAGATCCTGAAGCTCACGGGCACCAAGCAGAAGCTCATCTACAAGCCGCTGCCGAGCGATGACCCCATGCAACGTCAGCCGGACATCACCCTGGCGAAGAAGCTGCTGAAGTGGGAGCCGAAGGTGGACCGTGCCGAAGGCATGCGCCGCACCTTCGAATACTTCAAGTCGCTCACCCCCGCCGAGCTGAACGAGAAGGAGCACTTCAGCTTCGAGGGCTACGTGCGGAAGTAAGCCGTTCCCCGCCTGTCCGGTCCCGTGAAGCGTACGTTCCGTTCCATCCAGGCCTCCGTTGATGCGGCCTCCTCGCTGGTGCCGATCCGCGTGGGCGGCGTGCCCGAGCACTTCAACCTGCCCTGGCTGCTGGCCCTGGAGCGTCGTGCCTTCGTGCGGGCCGGTGTGGAGGTGAAGTGGCGTACCGTGCCGCAGGGCACCGGCGCGATGTGCGAGTTGCTGCGCCGGGGTGAGCTGGACCTGGCGTTGATGGTGACCGAAGGCGCCGTGCGCGACATCCTCAATGGGAACCCGAGCCGCATCGTGGCACCCTACGTCGATAGTGCGCTCACCTGGGGCGTGCACGTGGGTGCATGGACCGCTATCACCGACCCGGAGCAGCTGGAGGGAGTGCCTTATGCGATCAGCCGGCCGAACAGTGGCAGCCACTTGGTGGCGTTGAGCTATGCCCGGTCCAAGGGTCGGTCGGTCCGGGAGGAGGACCTGGAGGTGGTGAATGATCTGCCCGGAGCCTTGGAACGCCTGGCGCATCCCGGTCCGCTGGCCTTCCTCTGGGAAAAGTTCACCACCAAACCCTTCGTGGATGATGGGCGTTTACGGCTGGTGGATGCATACCGGACCAGCTGGCCGTCCTTCCTCATCATCGCCTCGGAGGCCGTGCTCGCCGAACATCCGGCGGAGATCGTGCGCCTGCTAAAGGTCCTTCGCGACCAGGTCAGGGGCCTCATGGCCAAGAAGACGGCCCCCGACATCATCGCCAGCCGCTTCAACCTGTCCCTGCCCGATGCGCAGGCCTGGTTCGCCGGCGTTCGCTGGAACACGGGCGCCCCCCTTGCGGCGGCCGACCTGGAGGATGTGGTGACCGCCCTGGTGGCCGCAGGAGCCGCCGATCCGATCGCGCCGGGCACGGCACTTTCCGAGCGGTTGGTGTGGACGCCGCCGCTGGCTTGAATATCCCTTCCGTTCCGGGTGCCTTCGGTACCTTCGCGGCCCTGCCGGCCACGCGACCATGCTCCCATGTCCGGCGGTCCGGTCCGCCGATGCCCTACAACGCCCATCCCACTGCCATCATTGATGAAGGATGCTCCATCGGGGAGGGCACGCGGATCTGGCACTTCAGCCACATCATGTCCGGCTGCACCATCGGCCCCGGCTGCAACATCGGTCAGAACGTGGTGATCAGTCCGGAGGTGGTGCTCGGGCGGAACGTGAAGGTGCAGAACAACGTGAGCATCTATACCGGGGTCATCTGCGAGGATGACGTCTTCCTGGGGCCGTCCTGCGTCTTCACGAACGTGATCAATCCGCGCAGTGCGGTCAGCAGGCGGGGAGCCTACCAGCGCACCGTGGTGAAGCAGGGCGCCAGCATCGGTGCCAATGCCACGATCGTGTGCGGGCACGACATCGGTCGTTATGCCTTCATCGGTGCGGGCGCGGTGGTGACCCGGGAGGTGCCCGATCATGCCCTGGTGGTGGGCAATCCGGCCAGGCGCACCGGCTGGATGAGCGAGTACGGCCACAAGCTCACCTTCGATCCGGATGGGCTTGCCACCTGCCCGGAGAGCGGCCAGCGGTATCAACTGAAGAACGGAGCGGTATCAAAGGTGTCATGAGCGGTCCCATCCCATTCGCGGTGGTCGGTTGTGGCCACATCGGCAAGCGGCATGCGGAGATGATCCAGCGTCATCCGGAATGCGAGCTGGTGGCGCTCTGCGATGTGCGGCCGCAGGAGGAGACCGCGGTGACGGCGGAAGGGGTGCCCTACTTCCAGGACATGGCCACCATGCTGGCCGGGGTGCCTGGGATCGAAGTGGTGAACGTGTGCACGCCCAATGGCCTGCACGCTGAGCAGTGCATCATGGCCCTCGAGCACCGCAAGCATGTGGTCTGTGAGAAGCCGCTGGCGTTGAGCAAGGCCAGCTGCGAGGCGGTCATCTACAAGGCCCTGCAAGTGCACCGCACGGTCTTCGGTGTGATGCAGAACCGCTACAGTCCGCCCAGCCAGTGGATCAAAGGGCTGCTGGACCAGGGTGTCCTGGGCGAGGTCTTCCTGGTGCAGGTCAACTGCTACTGGAACCGTGACGAACGCTATTACAAGCCGGGTAGTTGGAAGGGAACACAGGCGATGGATGGCGGAACGCTCTTCACCCAGTTCAGTCACTTCATCGACATCCTGTACTGGTTGTTCGGCGACATCACGGACATCAACGCCCGGTTCGCTGACTTCACGCACAAGGGGCTGACCGAATTCGAGGACAGCGGTCTGGTGAACTTCCGTTTCGTCAACGGTGGGATCGGGGCGATCAGCTACAGCACCGCCGTGTGGGACAAGAATCTGGAGAGCAGCATGACCATCATCGGCTCCAAGGGAAGCGTGAAGATCGGGGGTCAATACATGGACCAGGTGGAGTACTGCCACATCAAGGACCATGAGATGCCGACCCTCGCTCCCACGAACCCGGCGAACGACT
>JACJZG010000045.1 GCA_020635715.1 Flavobacteriales bacterium
TCGAGCTCCTTGAAGCCCATGGGGAACTTGAACTCGATGTCGCAGGCCGCATCGGCGTAGTGCGCCAGCTTGATGTGGTCGTGATAGCGATAATTGTCCGCAGGCAGGCCCAGCGCGCGGTGCCAGGCCATGCGCTTCTCCTTCCAGTACGCGTACCATTCCTGCTGCGTGCCGGGCTTGATGAAGAACTGCATCTCCATCTGCTCGAACTCGCGCATGCGGAAGATGAACTGCCGCGCCACGATCTCGTTCCGAAAGGCCTTGCCGGTCTGCGCGATTCCGAAGGGAAGCTTCATACGTGCGCTCTTCTGCACGTTGAGGAAGTTGACGAAGATGCCCTGTGCCGTTTCGGGCCGCAGGTAGATCGTGCTGCTCTCGCCGCTCACGCTGCCGAGCTCGGTCGCGAACATCAGGTTGAACTGGCGTACATCGGTCCAGTTGCCGGTGCCGCTCACGGGGCACTTGATCTCCTCATCGATGATCAGCTGGCGCAGGGCCACCAGGTCGTTCGCTTCCAAGGCGGCCTTCATCTTGCCCTCCACCGCATCGATGCGTTCCTGCGAACGCTTCACGTTCGGGTTGGTGGCGCGGAACTGGGCCTCATCGAAGGCATCGCCGAACTTCTTCCGGCCCTTCTCCACCTCCTTCTCGATCTTGTCGGCGTACCTGGCCATGTGCTCTTCCAGGAGCACGTCGGCGCGGTAGCGCTTCTTGCTGTCCTTGTTGTCGATCAGGGGGTCGTTGAAGGCATCCACGTGGCCGCTGGCCTTCCAGGTGGTGGGGTGCATGAAGATGGCCGCGTCGACCCCCACGATGTTCTCGTGGAGCTTGGTCATGGCCTCCCACCAGTAACGGCGGATGTTGTTCTTCAGCTCGACCCCATACGGTCCGTAGTCGTAGGTGGCGCTCAGGCCATCGTAGATCTCGCTGCTCTGGAACACGTAGCCATACTCCTTGGCATGGCCGATCAGGGTCTTGAGTTTGTCCTCGTTGGTGCTCATGATGATGTGCGAGCGCTCTGGAAACCTTCAGCGTCGCGGTTGCAAAGATGGGAGAAGGACCATCACCACGGCGGGTCTGCACCTAGATTCGCGGCGTGATCGAACACCGTGGCACGCTCCTCAGCGAGGACCTTTTCGAGAAACGTTTCGTCTGCGACCTGAACGCCTGCAAGGGTGCTTGCTGTGTGGCGGGGGAGAGCGGTGCCCCCTTGGAAAAGGAGGAGGCCGCGAAGTTGAAGAAGCTCTGGCCGAAGATCAAGCCCTACATCCCGGAGAAGGGACAACGTGCGATCGAGGAGCACGGGGTGAGCGAGATCGATGAGGATGGCGATCTGGTGACCACCCTGGTGGAGGGGCGTGGCGAATGCGCCTTCACCATCTTCGAGAACGGCATCGCGCTCTGCGGGATCGAGAAGGCCTGGAAGGACGGTGCGGTCGACTTCCGCAAGCCGATCAGCTGCCACCTCTATCCGATCCGTGTGGTGAAGCTCGCCGAGCACGATGGATTGAACTACCACAAGTGGCCCATCTGCAAGCCGGCCTGCACCTGTGGTGCGAAGCTGGACGTGCCGGTGTTCCGTTTCCTGAAGGATGCGTTGACGCGGCAGTATGGTGCGGAATGGTACGCGGAGCTGGAGGAAGTGTACGCTGCGTGGCTCGACTCCGACCTCGCGAAGAAGGGAGCCCGGAAGTCCTGAGACGATCACACGGCCGGGCGCTTGCGCGGCTGGGTGACATTGGCGGCCTTGCCGTAGTTGGGCACCAGGTAGGCCAGGTTGTTGAAGGCACCGGCCTTGAACCGCTCCTCGGCGATCGCCAGCATTGCGGAGGCCAAGGGTCGGATGCCCGTAACGTGCACGATGCCTGGAGCGCTCTCCCAAAATGTATCGGCCTTGTCCGCGCCATCACCGAACACGGTTGCAGGGGCATGCGTTGCGATCCAGTCCGCGTCGAGGACGACTGGCGTGGCCTGCATGTTGGACTCTTTGTGCCGTGTCGTACGCCTGGTGAACACCTCCATGCGACGCGCATCGATCATGGGCCAGAGGTGCCCGCCGAGTTCCGATCCGGACCGTTCCGCTGAAGCCACGAGCGTGTCCAAGGTGCTGATCCCGATGATGGGGATGTCCAAGGCATAGCACAGGCCTTTGGCGGCACTCGTCCCGATGCGCAGGCCCGTATAGGAACCCGGACCGATACCGACCGCGACAGCCTCCATGTCCTTCCATGCAACACCTGCCTCACGCATCACCTCCTCGATGAAGACGTTCACCTTTTCCGCGTGCACGTGCTTCTCGCTCTCCAGGTCGCGGTGGGCGAGTAGTTGACCATCACGGCCCAGCGCCACGGAGCAGAGCTTCGTCGCGGTCTCGATGCAGAGGATGAGCGGCACGGCGCGAAGATCGCCACCAGTCACGTCACAAGCTCACCGGGATGCCCTGGAGGATGTCCAGGTACTTGCTGGCCATCAGGTACTGGTACTTGGCGTTGATCAGGTTCGCGGTCGAGTTGTTGAGCGTCGTCTTGGCGGTGTTCAGCTCGATCACCGTGATCACGCCCTGGTCATAGCGTTCCTGCGCGAACTCCAGGGCCACGGTACCGCTCTCAACGGCCTTGGAGGCCGCGAGGAACTGGCGATGCGCGGAGCGTTGCTGTACCAACGCATCAAGGACGTTCCGCTGGAGGTCATTCCGCAAGCTGGTCATGCCGTTCCGGGTCTTCTCGTGCTGCACACGTGCCTGTTGCACGGCGTAGTGATTGCGCATGTTGTTGAAGATCGGGATGTTCAGCGTGAACCCGATGCTCTGGTTCAGGTTCTGGTCCAGCTGGGTGCTGAAGGGGGTGAGCTCGGTGTTGTAGAAGATGTTCGGGGCGTAGACCACCTCGCCGCCAGCCGTGGCACCGATGATCACCGGGTCGCCGATCACCGGATCGCCCACCGTGCGGATGTCGCGACCGCTGTATCCGGTACCGAGGGAGCCGCTCAGTGAGAGGGAAGGCAGGCGGCCAGCTTGCGCGATGGCGACGGACTTCTCGGCGCTGAGCACCTGTAGTTCGGCTTGTGCATAGGCCGGATGCGTGCGTAGCACATTCTCCAGGACCTGTTGTTCGGTGACGGCTGGTGCCACCACTTCCAGGTCGCTGATCGCAGGAGCGGCGATATCAAAGGACATCAGTTCGCTTGCTTCCAACTGCATCGTGCGGCCAAGCACGAGCATCTGCTGGTCGTGCTGGTTCTGCACATCGGTCACGTTGAACTCCTCCTGGGCCAATTGTGCTTCGAGGGTGAGCTGTTCGGCGCGCGCCACACGGCCACCCTCCACCAATGCGCGCACCCGTTCGATCTGGGCACGCGTGTTCGCCGCCTGTGCCTCCGCCGCTGCGATGCGCTCCCGCAGGCCCAATACGTTCAGGAAGGCCTGCACCACGCTCACACGCACATCGTTCCGGGCCGCCTCAAGGCCTTTCATCGCCGCGTCGGCATCGAAGCGGGCCTGCTTGATGCTGTTCTGCTTGCTGAGGCCGCGGAACAGGTCGAGCTGGCTGCTCAGGTAGAAGTTGTTGGTCCGCACCCGGTCGGTGGCGAAGGTGTTGGTGAAGCGGTCGATGACCCGGCCATAGTTGTAGCCGTGGGTGGCCACCCCGTTCAGGTCCGGCAACAGGTCCCAGTAGGTCCGGTCCTTGTTCTCCCCGGCCAGCTGGGCGTCCAGGGCGGCATTGAGCACCGCGAGGTTGCGCTCCTCGGCCCGGGCCAGGCATTGCTGCAGGGTCCAGGTCCCTTGGGCCAGGGCCGGTTGCACGAAGGGGAGGAACAGGAAGAGGAGCAGGGTTCGCATGAACGAGCGGGTGTCGCGTACGATCCCAAAAGTACCGGGATGAACGGGGCCCTGCCCGGGCTTATGACGAACGGTGGATGTGCGGGCCGGAAGGTGGGCTCAGGTGCCCAGCACCTTCACTTCCACGCGGCGGTTGGCCTCGCTCTGTTCCTTGTTCTTGGGTTCCGGATAGAGCATCTGGCTGTTGCCGAGGCCTTGGTAGGAGATGCGTTCCGGGTCCACATCGTTCACCAGGAGGAAGTCGTACACGGTCTTGGCGCGGGCCGTGCTCAGGTCGATGAACTCCTTCTTGTTCTTGAAGGTGGGGCCGTTCACGTGGCCCTGCACCTCGATCTTCACCTTCGGGTTCTCCTGCAGGAAGCGGAGCAGCAGTAGGAGCGAGGCTTCCGATTGACGCATCACCTTGTCCTCGTTGCCCACGAAGCGGATGTCGTCCAGCACGACCTTCTCCCCGGCACTGATCGGGGCGAGCTTGATGTCGACGGTGATCGTCGGTTCGGTATTGCCCTTCACGCGCACGGTCGTGAACATGTACCCCTTGTTCGTGCAACCGATCTTCAGGTTGCGGTACATGGCCATGTCGTATTCGTAGGTGCTCTTCCCCTTGGCTTCCACCACCTTGTCGAACTCCATGCCATCGATCGCGAGCGTGGCCTTGACAGGAGCGCCGGTCTTCGAGTCGCTGATGTTGATCACCACATGCTGCTGCTGCTGTTTCTTCTCCTCCTCCACGGGTGGTGGCGGGGGTGGCGGATCGTAGTGGAAGCGGATCTGGTAACCGGCGCGCGGTGGGTTCTGGTGGTCGACCACGAGGTAGAACAACTGTCCGGCCTCCACCTCCAGGGCACTGCTGTAGCTCGATCCCACACCGGAACGCACGAAGGCATCCGGCGCGTCCTTGCTGAGGCCGCAACGCGAGCCGATGTTCGGGTCGTTCCGCGAGATGTTGGAACGGATGGGCACCACCTGCTTGCTGCCGATCTTGTCGCAGATCCCCGGGATGGCCCCTTCGAAGATGATGAAGTCGATGTCGTCCGTGGGGTCACGCGGGATGATGTCCATCGTGAGCTTGCACTGAACGGGTACCCGGAACTTGTACCAGGTGGTGTGGTGCTCCCGTTCGAACCACTGTTTATGGTCCGATGAGTTCTCCTTGATCTCCAGCTTGTTGCCGAAGCCGCGCACCGGGTGAGCCGCGACGTAGAAGGAGTCCTGGATCATGATCGCGCCGGTGCAATCCCCGTTCTCCTGGGTGAAGCGCTCCCCGCCCTGGGCCAGAAGGCCCATGGTCAGGGATGCCGCAAGGACGGAGAGGAGCGGGCGGAACATGTCGGCCCGTGCATACGTGGATGGGGGGAAGAAGGTTCAGTACGCCAGGTTGCTCCCCAGCCA
>JACJZG010000046.1 GCA_020635715.1 Flavobacteriales bacterium
GTTGAAGTGGTTGCTCTCCACACGGCCCAGCGCGTCGGGGTCGTTGTCCCAGTTGGTGCGCACCACCAGGGTGTAGGTGCCTTCGGCCACACCGGTCACATCGATCCAGTTGCAGCTGGTGCCACTGCCATACACATCGGCACAACCGGCGCTGATCCCCATGTTCCCGCAGCCGTACTGGCCGCTTCCGCCGCCGCTGCAGTCGATGTCCATCACGCAGAAGCCGTTCTTGAAGCCCACCGCGAGCTCCTGGCCCTGGTCGTCATAGAGCAGGTATTCCGCATAGCCCTTGTAGTGGACGTGCCCGTGGCAGTTCACCAGCTCGAACTGGTCGGGGTTGGCCGAGGGTGTGCCGATGTAGTAGTCGAGCTCACCGATGTTGGCGATGCGCGTGTCGAAGCGCAGGATCTCGCGCTGTCCGTAACCCGTGAGGCAACCTTCGGCGATGTAGCAGTCGCCCTGGTTCACGGTGGTGTAGGAGAGGTTCAACGAGTTCGTCAGGCGCACCTGGTCCACGGTGAGGTCCGGGGCCTGCGGGCAATCCTCGCTACCCCAGGGGATGCAGCTTCCATCATTCACGGTGGCCAGCGGGTCGAAGTTGCACGAGTTCGGATCGGTGCAGCCCGAGATGGGGCCGACGTACTCGATCGTCCAGTTGATCGGAGTGCCTTCGCAGGCTGTTCCGGCGTCGCCGATGCGGATCCAGACCACGTCGCCCAAGCCAAGGTTCGCGATCAACTGGGCCTGCACACCGTTCGGGCAGCCGCCATCGGCGAAGTACATGGTCCCTGCTGGGCTTTCGTCCGGCGTGAGGCCGGTGCAATGATCGTACACCCAGATGCGCGTATCGCAGCTGTTCATGTCGCAGGTGGTGATGCGGAACTGCCCGCTCTGCGCGGGGCTGAAGCTGTACCAGGTGTTGGGTGCGGGCGCCGTATGTGTGCCTTCCTGCACGGGCAGGGGACTGCCACAGCTGAAGCCAGGCGGACAGTTCATCTCCGTTACCTGGGTGTAGGTGTAGTTGTTCCCATGCACCTGACCACCGCTCGCCACCAGCACGCCGTCCAGGGTCACCGTGTATCCGCCCTGTCCTGTGATGCCGTCACCATAGCTGTCGTTCATGGTGAAGATGAGGCACTCACCCGTAGGCACGCATAGCGTACCACCCGTGTAGTTGCCCGCCCCGATCGGACTGCTGTCATAGGTCACCGTCCAGCTGATCTCGTTGGGCCAGGAATCGGGGACAATACTGACGATCAGCTCACTTTCCCCATCGGGGCAATTCCCTTGTGCGAACAGCGCCGCGGCAGGAGCGAGTAGGACCGTGGTCGTGAGGAGTAGGCTTCGGAGCATATCGGATCGGATAAGTGGAGCAAGTTGGTGCTTCGGTGACGCAGGCGAGGACCAGATCGGCGCCTCGCTTGGAACCCTCACCGCACCTCGATCTCGTCCAGGAACATCCAGGCAGGGTTCCCAGTACCGGGGTCACCGGCGGGGATCAGGCCAGTGTGCAACACGTTCAACCGCACGTAACGCGCTTGGGTCGACTTTTCGACTGCGAACACGTTCCGTCCTTGTACGCGGGCCATGATCGACGTCTTCCGCTTGATCGGGTCTGCCGGGATCACGGGGATCTCGCGCATCGTTGGGAAGGCCATACCTGCGGAGGTGTAGTTCTCCCCATCAGTGCTCACCAGGAACTCGATCGCCTTTGGCGCATGGATCCAGCTGTAAGTCTCGTTCAGCGCGCCGATGCCGATGTGGCTGATGTCCTGCACGCTGCCCAGATCCACCGTGATGGTGACATCCTCCTTCCAACCCAGCCACTCGGTGTTCACGCGCTTCTCCTGCGCTGTGATGCCATCGACCAAGGTGAAGGCGCCGCCTTCGTTGTAGCGCTCGTTGGGCGGAACGCTGAGGGTGATGGGCCGGGCGGTTGCCAGGTTGAAGTGGATATCAATCGTCGAATTCGGAGTCCAACCAGGCTCCTCGCCTTCGAGGTGGGTGGCGAATGCCATGATGCGACAAGTAGTATCAATCAGCCAGGGTTTCCCTTCACGCCCGAGACGGTTATTGTTTGGCTCGACAATAAAGCCGATCACTTCACGATCCTTCATTGAAATACGCGGCTGGAAGTACATCCGACCAGGAGTATCAGCTGGAATGAGCCTCCATTGCACTTGGTACAAGCTCTTGCTCGTGTTCACCTGCATCTCCTCCAGCCTGATGAACTCCTTCTCCAGCCGCTGGATGAAGTCCGACTCATCACGCTTCTCTTTCGGCGTCCACAGCACCTCCGCCAAGGCCAGCATGCGCGGCAAGGCCATGTATTCCGCGTGCTCCGGCGTAAGGATGTACTCCGTCCACAAGTTGCCTTGCGCACCGAGGATATACTTCGCCTCCTCGGCGTTCAGCTCGGTGGGGATGGGCTCGTAGCTGTATACCTTTTGCAAGGTCGTGTAACCGCCGAAGGCCAGTGGTTCGTTCGCGGGGTCGCCCTGGTAATGGTCGAAGTAGCAATGGCTGCCGGGGCTCATCACCGCATAGTGCCCGCTCTTCGCCGCTGCCACACCGCCATCGGTGCCGCGCCAGCTCATCACCGCCGCGTTCGGCGCCAGGCCACCTTCCAGGATCTCGTCCCAGCCGATGATCTTCCGGCCCTTCGCATTCATGAATTGCTCGATCCGCTGGATGAAGTAGCTCTGTAGTTCGTGCTCGTCCTTCAGCCCTTCGGCCTTCAAGCGAGCCTGGCATTTCGGGCATTCCTTCCACCGCTCCTTGGGGCATTCGTCGCCACCGATGTGGATGTACGGGCTCGAAAAGAGGTCCATCACTTCCGTGAGCACATCTTCCAGCAGCGAGAAGGTGCTGTCGTTGCCGGCGCAGAAGACATCCTCGAACACGCCCCAGCCGCGGTTCACAGCGTAAGGACCTCCGGCACAGCCCACCTGCGGGTAGGCCGCCAACACTGCCAGCGCGTGGCCGGGCATCTCGATCTCCGGCACCACGTTGATGTGCCGCGCGGCCGCGTAGGCCACCACTTCGCGGATCTCGTCCTGCGTGTAATAGCCGCCGTAGCGAACGGTATCGAACTCCAAACGCGCATAGGGACCGATCTGGCTGCCGCTGCGCCATGCGCCCACCTCAGTCAGCTTCGGGCGGCTCTTGATCTCGATCCGCCAGCCCTGATCATCGGTCAGGTGCCAGTGGAAGCTGTTCATCTTATAGCGCGCCAGCAGGTCGATGTACTGCTTCACGAAGTCCACCGGGAAGAAATGGCGGACCACATCGAGGTGCATGCCGCGCCATGGGAAACGTGGCCAATCGGTGATGCTCAGGCAAGGGAGGGAGCCGGTCTCGCGGCCTTGCTCCAGCAGCTGGACGAGCGTGCGGCTGCCTCGGAACAAACCCTGTTCGTTCGTGGCGGAAACGGTTATCCCGCTTCCGCGCACGGCCAAGGCGTAATACTCCGCTGGCAGCAGGGTGTCCGGCGTGAACAACTGGAACCGGATGCGGAATGGGGCGAAGCACTGCAGCACCTGCGGACCATGCAGCCTGGTCAGCTCGTCCTCCAAGAGGTCCTCCAACGCCTTCGGTACCCCGCTGTCGAACTCGATGCTCCAAGGGCACTGCAGGTTACATCGACCTTCCTCCACGCGATACTCGACCGGACTAGGGATGATTGCAGGCACGCTCGG
>JACJZG010000047.1 GCA_020635715.1 Flavobacteriales bacterium
ATCGGTCACCTTAGTACATCTGCATCGACACGCCTGCTAGGTGCAGGGCGATGATGATGCCGCCCACAACGATGCGGTACCAACCGAACGCCTTGAAACCGCTTCGGGTGAGGTAGCTGATGAAGCCCCGGATGGCGATGATGGCGACCACGAAGGCCACCACGTTGCCGATCGCGAAGAGCTGGAAATGCTCCGTGGTGAAGGCACCGCCATCCTTCACATGATCGTAGATGCTCTTCACCGTGGCCGCGAACATGGTGGGTACCGCAAGGAAGAAGCTGAACTCCGCCGCGTTCTTCCGGGTGAAGCCCTGGGTCATGCCACCGATGATGGTGGCGGCCGAACGCGATACGCCGGGGACCATGGCCAGGCATTGCCACACGCCGATGATGGCCGCCTGCTTGTACGACATCGGTTGGACCTCACCCTTCTCCTCACTGTGGGTCGCGAGCTTATCGATGAAGAGGAAGACGATGCCGCCCAAGAACAGCATCACACCAACGACCACCACGTTCTCCAGCAACATGTCGATGTAGTCCTTGAAGAAGAGGCCCGCGATCACCGCCGGGATGAAGCCCGCCAGCAGCTTCAGGTAGAAGTCGAAGCTCTGGAAGAAGCGCTTCCAATAGAGCACCACCACGCTCAGGATGGTGCCGAACTGGATGGCCACCGTGAAGAGCTTGACGAACTCGTCCTGCTGGATCCCCATGATGGTGGACCCGATGATCATGTGTCCCGTGCTGCTGACGGGCAGGAATTCGGTGATCCCCTCGATGATCGCGAGGATGATCGCTTGGATGATCGTCATTTGCCCGCCTCGTTCTCCCCGGTCTTCTTCAGGATGGCGTAGGCCACGAACGCGTAGCCGATCAGGACCACGATCGGCGCCACGGTGATCCGGCGCTTGCTGAAGAGCTCGTCCGCATCGAAGGCATTCGGGTCACCATTGCCGCCGCCGGACATCAGGATGTAGCCCACCACGAGGATGGCCAGACCGATCAACAACAACTTGTAGTTCGTTGCGGTGAAGGGCATGTCGTTGTTCAACTCGGGCTTGGCCATGGTCGTTCGGTCGGGTTCAGGTCAGCTCCAGTGCAGGTCCTCGGAGTTCATGCGAAGGTAGCGGCGCACCGCGAACCAGGTGGAGGTCAGGGAGATCAACAGGCCCAGCACCAGCACCCCCGCGAAGAGCAGGGCCAGGGTGGGCATGTCCGTGAAGGCCAGCAGGTCCGGCATGTAGCGGTTGGTGAGCTGCAACAGCCCTACCAACAGGCCGATCGCCAGTACCGAACCCACGATGCCCTGCCAGAGGCTCTGGCCCAGAAAGGGTCGCTTGATGAACCATTGTGTGGCACCCACCAGGTGCATGGTGCGGATCAGGAAGCGTTTGCTGTAGATGGCCAGTCGGATCGTGTTGTTGATCAAGGCGATCGCGACGAACAACAGCAGCACCGAGAAGCCCAGGACCAGGAGGCCCATCTTGTTCACGTTGGCGTCGATGTTCTCCACCACGGCCGCGTTGTAGGCCACCTCCTGCACGCGCTGGTCCTTCTTCAACTGCTCCACGATCCACTTCAGGCTGTCGGCCTGCGCATGGTCCGCGTTCAAGCGCAGTTCCACCGAGGGGAGAAGGGGGTTGCTGCCCAGCACGCCGAGGAAGTCCTCTCCAAGGTCCTGCTTCAGTTGCTCAGCGGCCTCATCGGCGGTCACATAGCGCGTCTCCTTGGCGTACGGCTCGGTGTCCAGCTCCTTGCGGAACTGCATGATGTCCACCTCCTTCAGGTCACGTTTCAGAAAGAGCTCCACCCGCACGTTCTCCTTGAAATAACGCTCCAGCGCGCGGGCATTGAGGACCAGGAAGCCCAATACCCCCAGCATGAAGAGCACCAGGGCGATGCCGACCACCGTGCTCACGTTGGACGTGCGGGTGCGGGACCTCAGGTAGCGCTGGTCGCTCATGGTCGGCGAAAGTAAGGGCGATGCACACATCGCCCTTACTTGCGCCGTACCGATAGTCCTCCGTGGCCAGCCCACCTTCTACCTTCGCGCTCAGTAGGAAGGCACCATGCAGTACGATCACAAGGGCATCGAAGGGAAGTGGCAGGATGAATGGCGCAGACGCGGCACCTACCGCGTGAGCAACGATCCATCGAAGCCGAAGTATTACGTGCTGGATATGTTTCCCTATCCCAGCGGGGCAGGCCTGCATGTCGGGCACCCGCTCGGCTACATCGCCAGCGACATCGTGGCGCGCTACAAGCGCCTGTGCGGCTTCAACGTGCTGCACCCCATGGGCTACGACAGCTTCGGCCTGCCCGCCGAGCAATACGCCATCCAGACGGGTCAGCACCCGGCGAAGACCACCGAGGAGAACACCGCGCGCTACCGGCAACAGCTCGACGCCATCGGCTTCAGCTTCGATTGGGAGCGCCAGGTATTCACCAGCGATCCGTCCTATTACAAGTGGACACAGTGGATCTTCCTGCAGCTCTTCGATAGCTGGTACGATGCCAAGGCCGATAAGGCGAGACCGATCAGCGAACTGATCGCCTGTTTCGAGAAGGATGGCAGCGCTGGCCAGGACACGAGCATCCTCACCGGCGACATCGAGGAGTTCGTCGGTGGCTTCTCCGCCGATGAATGGAACAGCTTCCACGAGGGCG
>JACJZG010000048.1 GCA_020635715.1 Flavobacteriales bacterium
GATCACCTTCCTGGCCTTGTCGATGTCGTCGCCGTAACCGATGCCGAAGGAGAAGTCCACCCGGCGGCGTGCTTCGGTGCTGTAGTTCACGATCGCATTGGTGCTCACCGGGGCGTTGGGCAGCACGATGGTCTTGTTGTCCGGCGTGGTGAGGATGGTGTGGAAGATCTGGATGCTGCGCACCGTTCCGCTATGTCCTTCGGCTTCGATGAAGTCGCCCACCTTGAAGGGCTTCAGCACGAGGATCATGACGCCGCCCGCGAAGTTCTGCAGGGTGCCGCTCAGGGCCATGCCCACGGCCAGGCCGGCCGCACCGAGCACCGCGATGAAGGAGGTCGTCTGCACCCCCACCATCTGGATGACACTGATGACGAGCATCACCTTGAGCAGGGCGGTGGTGAGCCCGCGCAGGAAGGGGATGAGCGAGGGGTCCACCTCGCGCTTCCGCATCACTTTCGCCATCGCGCGGCCCAATGCACCAATGAGCCACAGACCGGCGATGAGGACCACGATGGCCAGCAGGGCCTGCGGTCCGTGTTCCAGGAGGAGTTCCTTGATGCGGGCGGTGATGTGGTTCAGGTCGATCATGCGTTCTGGGTTCGGTTGAAAAGACAAAACCCGGACAGCGGGGGCCGTCCGGGAAGCGGATAGGCCACAAAGGTACGGACTATGATCGGGGGCACTGGAACGGTTGCTGGTCACGGGCTCGTTCCACCGCCACCCATCAACGGTTGTCACTCCGGGCGTAGATCCGGAGCCTCACCAATGCTTTACCACATGGCATTGGTGAGGCTCCGGATACGTGGGTCCGCATCGCTTTGCGCTGCACGCGTTCCGGAGCGACCGACGTGTAGTGTTGCGAGTCTCACCATTGCCCGACCAAGGTCACCCGACAAGCCCTTGCCGATCGTTAATTTCACCGCGATGGCCACGGACTATTACAAGGCATTGGGCGTTGAGCGCACGGCGACAACGGAGGCCATCAAGGCCGCCTACCGCAAGCTGGCCCGCAAGTACCACCCGGACCTGAACCCCAACGACGACGCGGCGAAGCGGAAGTTCCAGGAGATCAACGAGGCCAATGAGGTGCTCAGCGATCCGGATAGCCGGAAGAAGTACGACAAGTACGGCGAGCACTGGAAACATGCCGATCAGATCGAGGCGCAGGAGAAGGAGCGCGCGAAGCAGGGTGCCGGAGCGGGCGGTTTCGGCGGTCAGGGCTTCCAGGGCTTCGGCGGTGGCGGCAACATGAGCGAGGAGGAGATGAACGACCTCTTCGGTTCGATGTTTGGTGGTCGCGGTGGCCGGCGGCAGGCGAAGTTCCGCGGACCGGACTTCCAGGCGGAGTCGCACCTGACATTGATCGATGCGGCCACCACCCACAAGCAGACACTGGAAGTGAACGGCCAGAAGCTGCGCATCACCGTTCCGGCGGGCGTGGAGGATGGCCAGACCATCCGCATCCCCGGACAGGGTGGCCCCGGCGTCAATGGGGGTCCTCATGGCGACCTCTACATCACCTTCCGCGTGAAGGAGCATCCGAAGTTCAAGCGGACCGGAGCAGACCTGCATACCACCGCCGAGATCGACCTGAGCACCGCCGTGCTGGGTGGCGACCAGGTGATCGATACCCTGGATGGCCAGGTGCGCATGAAGGTGGCGCCCGGCACGCAGAACGGCTCCCGCGCGAAGCTCAAAGGGAAGGGCTTCCCGGTGTACAAGAAGGAGGGGAGCTTCGGCGACCTCTACGTGACCTACCAGGTGAAACTGCCGACCACCCTCACCGACGAGCAACGCGCCCTGTTCGAGCAGCTCGCCAAAACCAGCCCACGACCATGAGCACCGAGGACCTCATCCCCATGGAGCTGTACTGCCAGCATGAAGAACTGGACATCACCTTCGTGCGCGCGCTCACGGACCGTGGGCTCATTGAACTGGTGATCCGCGAGGAACGCAGCTACCTCGCACCGGAGCAGATCACGCGGCTGGAGAGCCTGGCCCGCATGCACTTCGACCTGGACATCAACCTGGAGGGCATCGAAGCCATCAGCCACCTGCTGGAACGCGTGGACCGCATGCAGCAGGAGATGCGGGCCATGGAACAGCGGCTCCGGCTGTACGAGGAATAGAGCGATCCCGGCACCATTTGTGCGATCGGTGAGCTTCGCGCATCTCTCCCCATGATGACCTTCCGCTGGCTGCTGCTGTCCATCCTGCTGTGTCCATTCGGGCTGCGCGCCCAGGAACTGGGGATGCGCTACGAGCTGGTGATGCTTTACACCGCGGACCTCGTGGT
>JACJZG010000049.1 GCA_020635715.1 Flavobacteriales bacterium
CTGTGCTCCAGCGCATGGCTGAAGGGACCGTGGCCCACATCGTGCAGCAGGATGGCGATCCGCGCGCCAAGCGCCTCCTCGTCGGTGATCACGTGCCCTTTGCCGCGCAGCGTGGCGATGGCTTCGCCCATGAGGTGCATGGCGCCGAGCGCATGGTGGAAACGCGTGTGCAGGGCGCCGGGATAGACCAGGTGGCCCAGGCCGAGCTGCTTGATGTAGCGCAGCCGCTGGAACCACGGATGATCGATCAACCGCTGCACCACCGGATGCGGCACCGCGATGAAGCCGTATATGGGGTCGTTCAGGATCTTCAATGGAACTGCATCTTGCTGATCCCTGATCGCTAATTCCTTACCGTCCTTTCGTCGGCGGTAATTAGCCATCAGCAATTAGGAATTGAGCTAACCTACCTTCACGCCCCGAAAGTACAGGGCAACATCCCAACCGCTTCGCCGTTGGCCTTGTATGCTCGGAACACGGACCACACCTCAAGCGCCCACGGGCGTCACCATACCCTCCATGACAGCCAACATCCTCTGGGCCGATGACGAGATCGACCTGCTGCGCCCGCACGTCCTCTTCCTGCAACAGAAGGGCTATGCGGTGGATACCGTGAACAACGGCCTCGATGCCGTGGAACGCGCGAAGGCGAAGGAGTACGACATCATCTTCCTGGATGAGAACATGCCGGGCCTCAGCGGCCTCGAGACCCTCTCCCGCATCAAGCTCGACCGGCCCTCCACACCCATCGTCATGATCACGAAGAGCGAGGAGGAGGCGATCATGGAAGGCGCCATCGGTGGCAAGATCAGCGACTACCTGATCAAACCCGTGAACCCGAACCAGATCCTGCTCTCGCTGAAGAAGAACCTGGAGGGCCGCCGCCTCGTGAGCGAGAAGACCACCAGCGACTACCAGCAGCAGTTCCGGCAGCTGGGCATGCGCCTGGGCGACCGACACACCACCGAGAGCTGGAAGGAGCTCTATGCGGAGCTGGTGCGTTGGGACCTGGAGCTGGGTAAGAGCCAGGACCAGGGCATGGCCGACATCCTCCGTTCGCAATGGAACGAGGCCAACGAGCTCTTCAGCCGCTTCGTGGCGGACAACTATGTGGATTGGGTGAACGGCAAGGGCGATGACCAGCCGCTGCAATCGCACCAGATCGTCAAGGCCAAGGTGGCGCCGCACATCAAGCCGGACGGCAACTCACCGCTCTTCCTGGTCCTCATCGACAACCTGCGCCTGGACCAATGGCGCGTGCTGGAACCCATCATCAGCGAGTTCTACCGCGTGGAGGAGGAGGGGCTCTTCTACAGCATCCTGCCCACGGCCACGCAATACGCGCGCAACGCTCTCTTCGCGGGCATGATGCCGAGCGAGATCGAGAAGCGTTTCCCCGGCAAATGGATCAGCGAGGATGAGGAGGGCAGCAAGAACGCGCACGAGGAGGAGTTCATCGGTGGCCAGCTGAAGCGCCTGGGCAAGGATGTGAAGTACAGCTACCACAAGATCCTCAACCTGAACGCGGGTCGCAAGCTGGCGGACAGCCTGGACAACCTGATGGGCAATCCCTTCAACGTGATCGTCTACAACTTCGTGGACATGCTGAGCCATGCACGCACGGAGATGGAGGTGATCCGCGAGCTGGCCGATGATGATGCCGCCTACCGCAGCCTCACGAAGAGCTGGTTCGAGCACAGCCCGCTGTTCGATATTCTCAAGGGCATAGCCGAGCGAGGCGGCCGCGTGGTCATCACCACGGACCATGGCACCATCCGCGTGAGCGAACCGAGCAAGGTGGTGGGCGACCGCAACAC
>JACJZG010000005.1 GCA_020635715.1 Flavobacteriales bacterium
CTTCAAGAACATCGGCGGCCTGGTGATGCCCGTGATCCTCGAATGGGAGTACGCCGATGGCACCAAGGAGGTGGAGCGCATCCCGGCGGAGATCTGGAAGACCAGCGACGAGATCGCGAAGGTCTTCGTGAAGCGCAAGGAGGTGAAGAGCGTGGTGCTCGACCCCTTCCTTGAGACGGCAGACTGCGACCTCAACAACAATAGCTGGCCGCCGCGCATGGTGCCCACGCGCTTCGATGTGTTCAAGGAGCAGCAGTGGCGCCAGCCGAACCCCATGCAGATCGAGCGCAAGCGGATCACGGGTGGGGAGATGAAGGGGAAGTGAGCATCAGAAGATCAGAGAATGGAGTACCTAAAGGCCGTCAACGGTTCGTGCTCATCGTCTGATCATCTCATTTTCTGATCGGTTGTTGGGCGTGCCCCCGGCTCATCCCTTCGCTGCGCAGAGCCTGTGCTCGGGAGCAGCCGGGGTCGGGTGCGGAGTTCATCCCGGCCTTGAGCCGGGGCTGTAGCCGGACTTGTCAGGCCCAGCGGCTGCGGCGCTTCGGGGTCTGCTCGTGCCTCGCAGCCTCCTCGCTGCTCGCAGCCGCAAGGCCCTTCCTGCGCCGGGCTGACGCTTCGCCCCCTCACGCGGGCAGAGTGCAGTCAATACTATCGAGCAGATCAGATCGTTCCTCGCTTCATGCCCCACTGGAACAGGACCCTAGCCATGATCCTACTGGCCTTCACGTGCTGGGCGATGTGGCGTTCGCATCCCATTGGGATGGCTGCGCTCGTGCTACCCGCCATTCTTATAGGCATCATCCTTATTGGGGTAAGCGCAGCGGCACTGTGGCGGGCACCGACCAGTTATCGCCACAATTGGGTGGCTGTCTTTCCTTGGGTTGCGATGGGTTGTTGTTTCGCTTTCATCATCGGGCAGCTTATGGCCACATACACGACTTGGGTGCGATGAAGCATGGTTACGTGAGCGTCATCCGCCGTGCGTTGTCTGTCGTTATTGTCGGATCCACCATGTACCTGTCATTGGGGATGGGCATCATATCCACGATAGAAGGCTACATCTGGTTCGATCCTTACATCGATACATGGTTCGCTCCAGACTATCATACGGACCTTGAGAAGCACATCAAAGTGGGAATGACCTGCGACGAGGTCGAGGAGATCATCGGAGTACCATTGTACACTAGCGCCCCTAACCGTTTCCGCCCTGGCCTGTTCGCTGCCAACTACACCAACGATGGCGGGCATGATCGCCGCCTCGGCATCCAACACCGGGACCGACGGCACAAGGACTTCGCCTGGCACTACTTTACCGTGATGTATGACAGTACGGACGTGGTGCGGGAGATTTGCAGCGGTTGGGGGTACGATTGACCGCAGATCCTATAAGTGGCCAAATGTGCCATCCAGGAGGTACATTTGGCCACTTATAAATGAACGCCCAGGATACCATCATCGGTCGGAAGGAGGAGCGCGCCCAGCTGGAGCGTGCCCTGCGCTCGCCACGTGCGGAGCTGATCGCTGTCTTCGGAAGGCGCCGCATCGGTAAGACCTTCCTCATCCGCAGCCTGTACAAGGAGCATCTTCTGCTGGAGTGGTCCGGTATCTACCGTGGTGCCCTCACGGACCAGTTGCGCGGCTTCCACGGTGCATTGAAGGCACGGGGCTTCAAGCGTCCTCCTCCCACCAGTTGGATGGAAGCGTTCGAACAACTGCGCGAGTACACCAACAAGGTCGCCCCCGAACGGAAGAGCAGGTCCACCAAGCGTGGTGCGGCGAAGAAGGTCATCTTCATCGATGAGTTCCCTTGGCTCGACAGCCGCCGCTCGCGTTTCCTGGCCGCCTTCAGCCACTGGTGGAACAGCTACGTCAGCAGGCGCAACGACCTGGTGGTGGTGATTTGCGGATCGGCGGCCTCGTACATGATCCGCAAGGTGCTGAACGACCGCGGCGGGCTGCACAACCGTGTCACACAGCGTATGCGTCTCGCGCCCTTCACCCTCGGCGAGACCGAGCAACTGTTGCGCCGCAACCGCATCCGCTGGAAGCGCTATGAGATCCTGCAGCTGTACATGGCATTGGGGGGTGTGCCCCACTACCTGGAAATGGTGGAACGGGGCGAGAGCGTGGCCCAGGCCATCGACCGGCTCTGCTTCGTTCGTAACGGCTACCTCCGCGATGAGTTCGCCAATGTGTTCGCGTCGCTCTTCGAGCATTCCGACAACCACGAAGCGGTCGTGCGCGCCCTGGCATCCGTACGGCGTGGGCTCACGCGCAACGCGGTGGCAGCGAAGGCCAAGCTCCCTTCCGGCGGGCGCCTTACCGCCACCCTCAATGAACTGGAGCAGTCCGGCTTCATCGAACGCTACGATCCCTACGCTGGCAAGAAGGACCCGCTCTACCGGATCACCGATGAATACACCCTCTTCTACCTGCGCTATGTGGCGAACACCAAGGCGGGTCCTGTCGGTAACTGGCAGCGCATGATGTCCCTGCCGGCCTACCGCGCCTGGTCAGGGTTCGCGTTCGAGACGATCTGCATCAAGCATGTGGACGCGATCAAGGCGGCGCTCGGCATCAGCGGCGTGCGTTCGGTGGAAGGAAGCTGGGTGGGTAAAGGCGACGACCGCGGCGCACAGGTGGATCTGCTCATCGACCGCGATGACAACGTGATCAACCTGTGCGAGATGAAGTTCAGCAACGCTACGTTCCGCATCGACCGTGGCTACGCTGCCGAGCTGGGGGCGAAGATCGCCGCGTTCACGTCCGCCACACGCACGCGCAAGAGCGTGTTCCTCACCTTGGTCACTACACATGGTGTGGCGGACAACGCTTACAGCCGCCAGTTGATGGAGAGCGAAGTGAGCGCGGATGCGCTCTTCGCATAGGTCTATAAGTGGCCAAATGTGCCTTCAAGGAGCCACATTTGGCCACTTATAAGTTTCCCTCCTTTGCAGTGCGAACGGTATTTACCCCAGGCAGAGCCTGATGTTCCCGACGGCGCGACCGTTCTTCAGAAGGAGCCCTTCACCGCACCTCCACGTACCTTACCCGGTACGGATCCGGCGCCCACACACCTCGCTCCAGCTTGGGATGCGGCATCTGACGGAACCGGTAGCGCCCCGGCGGCAAGGCCTTCATGGTGAACCCGAACGACTGCGGCTTGATGTTCATGCAGAGCTCGCCGGACAACTGGCCGAAGTAGAGGAACACGTCGCGTGGACCACCATCCTTCGGAGCTGGTTGCACGTTCGCATAGGCTTCGTAGCGTCCGCAGGAGCCGCCGATCCAGTGGAAGGTCACGGTGAGTTCGTCGCGGCTGGTCGGCTTGTCCGGGGTGATGGTCAGTGACATGTCGGACAGCTCCGTCCAGATACCGTCCGGGTCCACGGTGTATTCGATCACCTTGCTCTGCTCCACATAGCGGTAGGTGCGCGGATCGATGGTGTTGCGGATGTTCCCCACCGCCGCAGGCTCCCACAAGGTGCTCAGTTGCAGCACGCGCTTGAACTCCCGGTCCAGCTCGGGGTAGGCGCTGCCGTTCAGGTCAACCCGGTGGATGCTGCCGTCTGTCTCGATGGCGACCACGGCGGAGAGCTTCACCCGTGCGTTGGTGCGCTCGATCAAGGGCTTGCTGAAGTGCGCGCCGATGAACCGTTGGAAGTTGGCCAGGCCACCGGGATAGCTGGCCTCGCGCGCGGCCGTTGGTGGCATACGTGGAACACCCTTCACGAACGGCATCAGGTCCGGGATGCGCACTTCAGCGTGCAAGCCACCACCGCGCGCGAACACCAAGCGCCCACCATGACAGGCCAGGGTGTCCACTGCGCCGAAGGGATGCTCCAGGTTCCAGCCGGGGCGCTGGGTATCCCGCACCTGCAGGTCCTCCGCTTGATCGGCAAGGCATTTCATGAGGCGGCGGCCATCGAGCTCGAAGGTGCCTTGGGTGAAGGGCAGCCGAAGCGTGTAGCCGAAGAGCGTCGGTTCGTAGCTCAGGTGAAGGTCCATCATCGCGCCACCCGGCAGGTACTTCACGCTCCATGGCCATTCGGTGTTGGATGCGTTCACCATGAAGGAGAGCAAGCTGTCCCCGATAGCGGGGCGCAGGTCGTCCACTGTCAACGTGTCGTTGCCCGGCGTGATGACCATGTACTGTGCCTTGGCATCGCGCACCAGCTCATGGTCCAGCTTCACCACCACATGCAGCGGCTGTTCCATGGAGCCGGGTTGGGCAGCTGCCAGCAAGGTGCGCAGGAGGAGAATGGCGGTGAACGCGCGTCGCATGGCCCTTGATACACGCACGGAGCGCGAAGGTTCGATCACCGCACCACCCACAGCCGTTTCGGCTCCAGGCGGAACTGCACTTCATGGCCCACTTCCACCGGCTCACCATCGAGGTGCGCCAGGCTTCCTTCCTGCCAAACGGTGGCATTGCGCGTTACGATGTTGGTGATGTAGGGGCTCTTGTCCGCCTTGCCGGTGTAGATCTGTACGAAGGCTTTGATCAACGGGAAGAAGCCCGGCTTACGCACGACACGCACCTCCGCCCACCCATCATCCGGACGCGAACCCGGGCTGATCTCCGCACCGTTACCGAACTCGCGCGTATTGCAGAAGACGACCATCAGCACCTTCTCCTCCGTGGTCTCGTGGTTGGCCTTTACCACCACCCGCATCGGGGGGGCGCCAAGGATGTCCTTCACGATGATGCGGGCATAGCCGAACATGCCGCGGCTCTTGCTCTTGTCGAAGGCGTGGGCTACACGCGCATCGAAGCCGATGCCCGCCGTGCCAAGGAAGGGGATGTCGTTGAGGAAGCAGACGTCCATCTGTGCCGGCTCTCCGGTGAAGGCGCGCCGGAATCCCTCTTCAGGATCGAGCGGCAGCCCGAGCGACCGGGCATAGCCGTTGCCACTTCCGAGCGCCACCACACCGAGCGGCACCTTGGTGTTCAGCAGACCCGCGGCCACGCTGTTCATGGTGCCATCGCCTCCGGCGCTGATCACCCGCTCCAGGCCGGTCCTAACCGCTTCCTCCGCCAGTTCCTTGCCATGCGCGGGTCGTTCGATCGCACGCACATCCAAGGCGATGTCCAGCTCCGCCGCCACCCGCTCGGCCGTTTCCCGGTAGCGGGGGGCGTGACCCTTGCCGGAGCGCGGGTTCAGGATGAGCATCATGCGTTTCATCGGCCGTGAACGAGGTCGCCGTTGCGCAGGTGGCTGTTGAACTGTTGGATCGCGGCGCTGAGGTGCAGGGTCATGTCCTTCTTCAATGTTCCCAGGCCCGTGGTATCGACCTCAGCGGACAGGGGAGAGGTCCCTACCACGTGGTGCCCATCGAACTGCAAGTGTAGCTTTTCGCTCACGCACTGGTAAATGCCGTTGCTCGCCATGATCGCGATGGGTGGAGTGTGCTGTCGGAGCGCGCTGTGGCCGAAGCTGAAGAACGGCTTTCCATGTCCGACCAGGTCAAGGACGGTGGGCAGGATGTCGATGTGTTGCGTGACCCTTTCCTGCTGCTGCGGTGCGATCCGGCCGGGCATATGATAGAGCAGGGGTACCCAGTAGTCCGTCGCCTTGTTGTAGTGCTGTCCGTCGCGGTCGATGTCGGCGGTATGATCCGCAGTGATGACGAAGAGGGTGTTGGAGAACCATGATCGCTGACTTGCGGTCGCGAAGAAGGCGCGAAGGGCATCATCCGCATACCGCAGTGTTGGATGGATCTTTAAGGTGCCGCCCTTGAAACGTGCCATCTCCTCCGCAGGCAGCTCGTACGGGTGATGCGAGCTCAGGGTGAAGACCGCGCTGAGGAAAGGCTGCTGTTCCTGGCCCAACGATCGCGCGTAGAACTGGAGGAAAGGCCGGTCGCGCACGCCCCAATGTCCGTCCATGTCATCGGCATCGCCAATGTACTCGTTCAAGCCCACGTAGCGGTCGAAGCCCGCTGATCGCACGAAACCGTCGAAGCCCATCGTGCCATTCCGACCACCGTGGAAGAAGCTGGTGTGGTAACCCTCGGGTCCGAGCACGCTGGCCAACGACGTGAAAGGCCTACTGGCGTAGGGGGAAGTGATGAAGGCTTCGTTCATCAGCTCGGGTATGGATGCCAGGATGGCCGGGATGCCGTCGATGCTGCGACGCCCGTTGGCGTAGGCCCTGGTCATGTTCAGGCTCACGCCCATCAACGAGTCGAGGAAAGGCATGTAGCCCGGACCACCGGAGAGCCGGGCGCTGTATTGGGCGGAGAAGCTCTCAAGGATGATGACCACGACATTGGGTCGTTCCACCTTTGCAGAGTCCGTGTACAGGTGATGTACCGGCCAATAGCGCTCCGCCTCGTCATCGGTCATGTAGTGGACGTCCGCCAGGGTGGGCTTGCCCCAGCTCATCAGCATGGTGAAGGGCGTGTTCAGCGTCACCGGCAATACGTTGGCACCGCCATAACGCGCGCCGTCCAAGGGTTGCAAGGGGATCAACTGCACCCCACCGCGCGAAGCGATCACGATGCCGACCACCGCGACCGCACGCCAGCCGATCCGCCAGGACCAATTGTCCACCTCCCGCTCCCGCGAACGGCTCTTCACGAAGCTCCAGCAGAGGAAGGCGACCGCGACCAGGTACAGCAGGACGATGTACCAATAGTCCTTGATGAATGCCGGGGCCAGGGAGCGTGTGTCATCTCCTGCGGTCAGGATGCTCAGGAAGTCCGCGGTGCTGCGCTTCAAGTTGAAGGGGAAGTACTCCAGGTCCACGAACTGGAAGAATAGCGCCACCGCGTTCGGTAGGAGGAAGAGTGCGAGGTGAAGCTTGCGTAGCCATGACCGTTGTGGTGCCGGATCGATCAGATACACGATCACCCACAGCGCGTTCGTCCAGGCAATGGCGCTCGCATCGAAGCGCAGGCCACCGAGGTGACTCGCCCAGGGCACTTCCGGGAAATGGTCAGCGTTCAGCCAGGCGAAGAGGAAGCGGGTGAGCGCGTACACCGCCGCCACGGCGCCCAGGCGCAACAGCAACACAACGATCGGTCCGCGGAACATGGCTGCGAAGATGCGCAACAGCTTACGGGTTGGTGCGCCGGCCAAGGATGGTGCGACCGTTCAGCCCGCGGATCGGCTCCCAGCCCGAATAGGTGCTGTCGAGGTAGGTCACCGGTCCGGAGGCCTGGTCCGTGATGACGAAGCGCACGGTCCCATCGGTCATGGCCCGGTGGAAGGCACTGTAATCGAAGAGGCGCTCGCGGCTGTATTGAACGATGTCCTTCTGGGTCAGGAGGCTTTGGCCGACGAGGAGATGCTCGAGGTATTCCCGGTAGGTGATGAAGACCTTATCCCCCGGCTTCAACCCGAGCTCGTTCACCAGGAGATCGCGTACGGCCAGGTCCTTCCGCAGTTGTTCCTCGTGCATGGCATCCGGCTCGCCTACGCGGTACCAAGCCGCCACGCTGTTGGTCCGGAATGCGGCGAACAGGCAGCCATAGAGCGCAAAGGCCCAGCTGATCGCGTTCTTCCAGTTGGTCTTCGTGAGCTGGGGCAGGATCACCGCGATCCCGATGAAAGTGAGCATCAGGCTCTCGTGCATGTAGTTCAGACGACTGCCATACTTCAAGCCGGTTACGAGCGCGAAGCCCAGGCTCAAGGGGATGGCCACTGCCAGGAAGCGGCTCGGTATGTGGTCTGATCGCCAGCCACGGATCACCACGAAGCCGGCCAGCAGGTGCCAGCCGATGAAGTACTTGTAGGTGGCCGGCGCGAAGAGATCGTCCCACATCATCCAACTGAAGCCGTTGCGCAACCCCAGCACGACGTTCTGGTAGAATGCCTCCGATGTGCCCAAAAGGAAAGTGCCGCCAAGCCCGATGCACAAGGTGATCAACTGAGCGAGCACGATGGTCCGCAGGGCTTTCCACTTCGCGGTGAAGAGCAGGTAAAGGCCCGGTGCAGCGGCGATGACCACGCCCGATTGCTTCGTCAGGATGGCCGTCACCCCGAGTATCCCGGTGATGATCAATGCTGATCGTCGTTGATCGCGGAACCATCGCATGAAGGAAAGGACGGTCGCGGCGGTCAGGGCCATTGCCAGTGCGTCCATCCGGGAGAATGATTGCTCCCAAGCGCTGCACAGGGCGATGCCTGTCGCCATGAAGCCGCTCCATACCGCAGCTCCACCGACCCGACATGCCCGGTACACGATCACTCCAGTGATAAGCCATAGGACCAGGGATATGGTGCGGGAAAGCAGGAAGATGCTGCGTGCCTCATCGCCGTTCATGCCGATCACCTTGCCGATGGCCGCGCAGAGCAGGTAGTAACCCGGTGTGTATTGGATCACGTCGAAGGGTGGCTGCTCCGGATCCTCGTAAAGGTCCTGGCCGAGCATAACCTTCTGGATACCGTGGATGACATTGTGCTCCACACCGCCAAGCTCCGTGCGGTATTGGACCAGAAGCTCGCAGCGCAGGCTGAAGTTCCACACGAGGATCCCGAGGATCACAGCGCTGACCAGGTGGCGTATTGGGAGCCCACCCAGGCGGCCTGTTTCCAACGAGGGGAGCATGCGGTGAAGGTAGGTTCAGGCCTTGCGAAGCACAGCGATGAGCGATCGACCAAAGCTGCCCATTACCAGTCGGTCCGTGATCCTGCTGATCGGGATGATGCGCTTGTCCCAGAACGCGATCTGCTCCGGAGCGGGTGCCGCGCGACGCAGGAGCAGCTTGTTCCCCAGGGAGAGCAGCAGTCCCGTGCTGTCCAGGTAGCGCATCAAGACGAGCTCCGAACCTGCTGGAAGGACAGCGCGCAAGCTCGCGCGGTCATAGCGCCGGAAATGCCCGATGGCCTTGTCGAACGAGCTGTACAGGAACTGGAAGGCCGGGACCACGATCACAATGTGGCCGGCGGGCTGCAACAGGTCCATCGCGCGTTGCAGTTCTGCAGCCGGGTCGGGCAGGTGCTCCAGGACGTCGATGTACGCCAAGGTGTCGAACTGCTTTCCGGCCATATCGGCGGTGGTGCCTTGGATCCGGTGCTGCTGGATCCCTGCGGGGATCAGGTCCATGGAGGTCTCGCTCAGCAACCTGGCGTCGGGCTCCAGGAAGGTGTAAGTCGTCACGTGTTCATTCACCAGGTAGGGCGCGTTGACGCCCAGTCCGGAGCCCACGTCGAGCACCTGACCGTTGACGTAACGCGCCACGACCGATGACCAGTACCGCTTCCAGTTCGTGGCATGTCGGAAGAGTTCCAGTTCATCGCCGATGTATTCCATGTGGAGCGGTTCCGCGGGTCCGCGAAGTAAGTGGCTCGAACCGTGCTGACCACCGAACATCCATCCGCTGACAACTTCCCATCCGGCGCCGCTCCGCCCCGATACCTTTGCACCCGCAGCATTCCTGCCCAACATGCCCACGCTCACCACCGAGGACCGCCAGTTGATCTTCGAACGGGGTGTCCACAGCGACGCCTTCCTCATCCAGACCTACGAGAACCTCGTCTATCCGCGCATCATCGAGGAGAAGATGCTCAGCCTGTTGCGGCAGGGAAAGATCAGCAAGTGGTTCAGCGGCATCGGCCAGGAGGCCATCAGTGTCGGGGCCACCATGGTCCTGCATCCGGATGAGTACATCCTGCCGATGCACCGCAACCTGGGTGTGTTCACCACGCGCGGCATGCCGTTCCGGAAACTCTTCGCGCAATGGCAGGGCAAGGCCACCGGCTACAGCAAGGGCCGCGAGCGCAGCTTCCACTTCGGCAGCCAGGAGCATAAAGTGGTGGGCATGATCAGCCACCTCGGGCCGCAGCTCGGCATCGCCGATGGCATCGCGCTGGCGCACAAACTGAAGAAGGAGAACCGGTGCACCATCGTGTTCACCGGCGATGGCGCCACCAGCGAGGGCGACTTCCACGAGAGCGTGAACGTGGCCGCGGTGTGGGACCTGCCGGTGCTCTTCATCATCGAGAACAACGGCTACGGCCTCAGCACGCCCAGCAGTGAGCAGTTCCGCATGAAGAGCTTCACGGATAAGGCCGTGGGCTATGGCATCGAGGCGGTGCAGATCGCGGGCAACAACATCCTGGAGGTGTACGACAACCTCGCCCGCCTGGCCGACAGCGTTCGCGAGAACCCGCGTCCGATCCTGGTGGAGTGCATGACCTTCAGGATGCGCGGTCACGAGGAGGCCAGCGGCACCAAGTACGTACCGAAGGAGCTCTTCGAGGTGTGGGGCAAGAAGGACCCCGTGATGAATTACGAGGCCTGGCTGCTGAAGATCGGCGTGCTGAGCGTAGCGAAGCGCGATGAGATCCGTACGCGGTTGAAAGATGGCATCGAGGCTGACCTGAAGCACGCGTTCGAGGAGCCGGAACCCGTGCCGGTGGAAACCGCCGAGGTCGCTGACGTGTACGCTACGGTTGCCGATGGCACCCGTAGCGTCGACCCACCGGGTCGACCTACTGCGTTATCCATGAAACCGGACCAGACCGGCGCCCCTGAGAAGCGCATGATCGACGCCATCCAGCAAGGCCTTGCCCAGAGCATGGAGCGCCACCCGGAGTTGGTGTTGATGGGGCAGGACATCGCGGAGTACGGTGGTGCGTTCAAGATCACCGAGGGATTCGTGGAGCAGTTCGGCAAGGATCGCGTGCGCAACACGCCCTTGTGCGAGAGCGCGATCCTGGGCGCCTCGCTCGGCCTCAGCATCAAGGGCATGAAGGCCATGATGGAGATGCAGTTCGCCGATTTCGTCAGCGAGGGCATCACGCAGATCTGCAACAACCTGGCGAAGATCCACTACCGCTGGGGGCAGAACGCCGATGTGGTGGTGCGCATGCCCACCGGCGCCGGGGTGGGAGCGGGGCCCTTCCACAGCCAGAGCAACGAGATGTGGTTCGTGAAGACACCCGGACTGAAGGTGGCTTACCCGAGCAACCCTTACGACGCCAAGGGCCTGCTCATGACCGCCTTCGACGACCCCAACCCGGTGATGTTCTTCGAGCACAAAGCGATGTACCGCAGCATCACCGGCGCGGTTCCTGAACAGCCGTACGGCATCCCCTTCGGGAAGGCACGTGTGGTGCGCGAGGGCTCAGCGCTCAGCATCATCACCTACGGCATGGGCGTGCATTGGGCCACGGATACCGTGAAGGAGATGGATTTGGATTCAGAGATCATCGACCTGCGCACGCTTGTGCCCTTGGACGTGGAGACCATCCTCGCCAGCGTGAAGAAGACCGGCAAGGTGCTGCTGATGCATGAGGATACGCTCACCGCGGGCTTCGGCGGCGAACTGGCGGCCATCATCGCCGAGCAGGCCTTCGAGTACCTCGATGCGCCCATCGTACGCGTGGCCAGCTGGGATACGCCTGTGCCCTTTGCCATCCCGCTGGAGCAGGGCTTCCTGCCGAAGGGGCGGTTGAAGGAGGCAGTGGAGCGGTTGGCGGGGTACTGAGCGGTTCATCGCACCACCACCACGTGCCCCCGCGACCGATGTTCCTGGATAGGTAACGTCCGCGAGAGGGCATGCAGGTCCACCAAGTAGACGCCGTTCGGAACGTTCAGTGCAGACCAGGCATCGCCTTCCGGGCTTTCGTGGATGATCCGGCCCCAACGGTCGTGGATCCGGAAGTCCACCTGCCAGATGCGCGTATCGAAGACGGGCGCGAATCCATCATTGAATGTGTCCCCGTTCGGCGTGAAGGCGTTCGGAACATAGATGCTCTCAGGGCAGTCCTCAAGCTCCACCATCACGGAGTCCGTGGTGGATCCACAAACGTTGAAGGCTCTTGCACGATAGACACCCGGCTCGCGAAGGGCCCGCTCCAACCGGGTGCTGCCGTCCTCCCATAGGAACTCATCGGCATGCTGGACCCGTGCGGACAATGTTCCTTCAAGTCCACGACAGAACGCGAGATCAGGACCGAGTTCGATCATCGGGAGAGGAGACGCATCGATCGTGATGGCGTCGCTTGCGCTGCAGGCACCAACGGAAACGGTGACCTCATAAGTGCCGATCGCGCTCACCGTCCGGATCGCATCCGTGATGCCATCGGACCACGTGGTCGATGTGGCGCCTGGAACGGTCGCATCGAGCAGGAGGGAGGCGCCATCACAGAGCAAGGTGTCCGCGCCCAGGTCCAGATCGGGTAGCTCACTGCGTACGAGCGATACGTCATCGACCAGCAGGTAGGCCGTCTGGGTGTACCACACACCTGGGTTGAACATGGCCGCTGTGGTCTGCGCATCAGTGCGGAAATTGCCGATCACCACATGGTCCTCACCTCCGCTGGCCACGTAACTTCCGCTCACCTCCGTCCAGTTCAGTGTATCATTGATCAATACACCCATCGGATGGTCGATGTGTGGCTCCATGGGTAGAACGGTCCCGGAAGCAGCACTGATCGGTCCCACGGTGAACCGCGCACCCACGCCATCGCAGACCAGTTCGTGATCGTTCGCGGCATTCACGAACATGCGGAAGGTGTAGCAGACGCCAGCCTCCAATGGTTCGAGCAGCGGCGCCATGATGTATTCCCTCATCTGTGGGTTCTCGGTGCGGTACACGAAGATGCCGGCGAAGCCATCACCTGTGCGTGGCCACTGGTAGCCACCGCTGGAGTTGGCCGGAACACCAGCATAATCGCCGCTTGGGGCGCATGCATGGAACAGCTCCGGTGTGCCCAGCGTGGGATTGGTCCACGGTGCGGCATGATCGAGCATGCTCGCGAACGTGGGGCAGGAGGTGATGGACTCGAAGCTCGGATTCGGTACCAGGTTCTGTGCGGTCGCGACCGTCGAGAGCGCGATCAGCAGCTGAACAGGGATGATCCGTGCCGAATGGTGCATCGGTCGAAAGACGCTGTGAAGGACGCGATCCGTTGCTTCAAAACTTCACTTGGTGAACGGTCCAGCCCATGGGCTCTTCGTTCTTGGTTCACCACCCAAGTTCCATCTTTGTGTATGCCACACGATCCGCTGCTTGAAAAGCACCTTGCCGATGTCCTGCTCGCCGAAGGCGTCCTGGCCGAACCGAAGAAGATGTTCGGCGGTGTGGCCTTCATGGTGAAGGGACACATGAGCGTTGGGATAACGAACAAAGGAGCGTTGATGGTCCGCTTCGACCCTCAGCGTCAGGTTGAGTTGGAGCCGTGGCCCGGAGCGCGTCCGATGGACTTCACCGGAAAACCTATGAAAGGTTTCCTCTTCGTGGATGCGGATGCGGTGAGCACGAAGCCTGCGCTGACCCAGTGGATCCGGACCTCGCTCGACTTCGTCACCAGCTTGCCTCCCAAAGTGAAGGCAGCTTCTTCCAAGACCGCAGTGAAGAAGAAAGTGACGATGAAGAAGTCCGAGGCGAAGAAGGCGGTTGTGAAGAGCAAGGCAGGTACTCGAAAGCGCTGATGGGGTCGGCGGAACCTCCTTCGCGGCTGGTCCATCTCAACAGTACGTTGCAGACGCTCCGCTCCAGTTACCCGGCATGCATGGCGGACCGGTACCGAACTGTCCCGACATTCGTGGTATGCGCGCCCTCCGCATCGCTCTTCCAACGGTTCTCGTGTGTGCGGCCTGCTGGCTGCTGCTGCGAAGATCCTATCTGTTCCACGAGGACCAGGAGATCACCGAAGCACAGCGCGCGTTGTTGATGCAGGAGGGCCGGGAGGCGATCCTAGCAGGGGATGTGCCGGTTGCCGCCCTGTTGTTGTACAACGGCGAAGTGATCGGTGCGGGTCACAACACCCAACGTGCGAATGGGGATGCGGCCGGTCATGCCGAAGTGAACGCGGTGAGCGAAGCCCTGCGAACCATGCGCCGCGAAGCCTTCAGCGCCTTGGACCGCGACAGTCTCTTGCTCGTGAGCACCTTCGAGCCATGTGCCATGTGCCGGGGGATGATGGAAGAGCATCGGATCCGCCGGATGGCCTTCCTGAAGCCGAAGAGGCTATGGTCGAGGCTTAAGAGTGATCTGGCACGGCTTCGCCTGGAATGGAGCCGTGAGCAGGTCGATGGCGACGACATACAGGATAGTCTGTTCCGCGCCCATCCTGCATACGACCCATCAAAGGCGGATCATTGAACGGTCAGGATCCCAGGCTCAGTGACCCACGATCACCCGCCCGCTCAGCATGCGATCCCCATTGCGAACGACAATGAGGTAGACCCCTTCTGGAACCCGTGAAAGATCGAGCTCTCGTCCCGTGCCGGATGTGATGGTCTCGAGGACCCGCCGACCGACCTGATCGTACACATGCACGTCGAAGGGACCGTCCCAACCGGTCGTCAACACGAAGTGGTCCGGACCGATGGAGCGTGGCGTGATGAGCAAGCCGTTGGTGCGGGCCCCGATATCCACCGCCACAAGGTTCGACCAGGTCGTGCTCCCATCCGCGTCGATCTGCTGGAGCAGGTAATAGGAGAGCCCGCTCAGCGGCGCGTTGTCCAGGTCGGTATACTGCAACAGGCCTTGATGCGTGCCTGCCCCGGCCTGCTCCAGGATCGGTCGCATGTCCGTAGGTGCACGCCCACGGTGTATCACGAAGGCTTCGTTGTCTCGCTCGGAAGCCGTGCTCCAGTTGAGCCGGACGGCGGCGCCTTCCGGGGTCGCGGTGAAGGACAGCAGCTCGATCGGTAGCAATGTGCTACAAGCCGTGCCGGTGAGATCGAAGTCCACCTGCAGGTCGTCGATGGCCATGTGGTGGTCGTTCCACGAGTCATCGATGTCCGTCCAGCGCAGGAGGATGTACTGGTTGTTCGGCACGGCCGTGGCGAAGGCCACGCAGGAACTGATGTCCCGATACTGGTTGCAGGGATAGCCGGTGATCTGGTTGGAACCCGCGATCGTGCTGTTCATGACCTGAACGAAGTCAAGCGCTGGCACGCTCGCGGTCGAACCTGCGGTGATCGCTGGGAGCGTTGCCGATACGACGTAGTCCACCGTGATGGTGTTCACCGTGCTTCCGTTCTCTGCGAGGGAGAGCTGATAGCCCCGGTAGCCTACCCGCATGCTGTAGATGGGATAACCGGTCTGGTTGCGGAAGACCACCCCGTAGCGGATGAGCGAGGCACTGCCACTGGCCCGGGATCCGATCTTTTGGTCGTTGTTCCCGTTGCATTCGTAGGTATAGAACCCACCCGTATTCGATGGGGCGGTCGCGGTGATGTTCTGATGTCCGGCGAAAGTGCCTGATGAACGATACCAACCCGGATAGGTCACATTGTTCGTCCAGGAAGTGATGTCCGTGGTCCCGAAGTCCTGCAGGTATGATCCCGTCGTTATCGACACCTGGCCACCGGCGATGGACGCGAGCGCAAGCAGGGTGATGAGCACGAGGCCACGCATGACCCTGCAAAGTTCATCATCGGCTCCGGCATGTCCGTGGTCCGCCGGTTACACGATCCTTAATTCTCTCCGTGTTGCCGGTCAGGGCGATGAGATCAGTTCAGGTCCTTCACCAGCGCCTTGTACTCCGGGTTCTCACTGAAGTAGTCCTCGCCAAGTCCGACGACCGTGCGGGCGGAATCGCGCATACCAGCTTCCGCCAGGTGGTCCGCGTAACGGATCAAGCTCTCCCGCAGGATGCGCTTCTGATCCACAGGCAACCGGCTGATGTCCGGGATCGCGGCGTAGGATTTGCGAAAGGCCTTCATGCTCTCCGCCGCATCGCGCGCCAGCCGCATCTTCAGCTGGGCGATGGCCAGCATCTGCCAGGCACCGGCATTCTCCGGTTGGTAGCCCGTCATCCGGTCGAATTCCCGTTTGGCCTTGCTGTACTCGCCGAGGTCCAGGTGGGCCAGTCCCGCGCCCATCGCAGTGGTGTTCAGCTCCGTCCAATAGTCCTCGTAGTTGTTCACGAACTCGTTGTTCTTGTCCTTCTTCCTGAACTTGACGGCGTACTTCAGGGCGTCCCGATGGGCGTTCTTGTACTCCGGATCCGCCGTGTACTTGTCCATTTTGCTCATCTCGTGGTAGCACATGCTCGCATACAGGTAGGGCAACGCATCCCGCCGGGTATCGTCCTTCTCCATGTACCGGCCCGCCTTCCAAATGCACTTCTCGTAGTCCTCATCCACATACATCACCAACAGGTCGTCATAAACATGGTCCTGCGCGCGTAAGGGTGTGTGGAAGAGTGGGACGAGAAAGATCAGGAGGAGGGTCAAGTTGCTGTTCATCAGGGAATAAGGCACAACAATGATGCCACATCGACCGGTTCTCCACACCTGAAGCCTGTCGTTCCCTTCTCCAACCCGCCGGATGGTTGCGGGCGACCGTTCCGCCTCTTTGGGACCTTCCGCGTTACCTTGCTGGGAAATCCGCCCCTATGCTCAAGACCCTGACCCTTGCCTTCGTCCTATCGCCATCGGTCCTGTTCGCACAGGTCGTCATCAATGAGGTCGACTATGACCAGATCGGGACGGATAATGCCGAGTACCTCGAGATCAAGAACATCGGCACCACGGCCTTCCCAATGCAATACCTGAGCGTCGTGATGATCAACGGGAACAACGGTGGTGCGGCGGAGTACAGGACCATCGAAAGCTCGTCCTGGCCGGCGCTCGAGCCCGGCGACTATTTCGTGATCTGCGGCAACCAGTCGATCACCGTGAATTGCGATCATGCCGCCTCACCGATGACCAACCTCATCCAGAACGGTTCTCCGGATGCCATTGCACTCATCTGGACGCCCGATAGCTCGATCATAGACATGCTCAGCTATGGCGGCGATGTGCCGGGTTATACCGAAGGGACCGGGACTTCGGCCGAGGATACCAACGAACAGGATGGCCTGAGCCTGAGCCGATGGCCGGACGGGTCTGATACCGATGACAACGATGCCGACTTCGTGATCGGATGTCCCACTCCCGGCGCGGCGAACATGCTCGATCCGGTGAATTGTGTGGTGAGCACGGGCATCGCCGGCCCTTCCGGTGCTCCCCCCTTCGTCCTAACCACCGATGCGGCTGGCGAACGGCTCTTCGTGCGGCTGGACCAGGCGCGGGCCGAAGCCACGCGCATCCGTGTTTATGCGGCAGATGGAGCTCTGGTGGCGGCGCAGGATCTGGGGGTCACGACTTCAGCCCAATGGAGCCTCGCCGTTGCCGACCCTGGTGCGCTGTTGCTGGTACAGGTGGTGGCTGGGGACCAGCGCTGGGCGCAGCGTGTGGTGTTGCCTTGACCGCCTATTGGGGCGGATCCCACAGCGGGCTTGTTGATAGATTCCAGTGCTCGTCGGGAACGTGTGTATCCCTTCTGATCCTCGCGTCCAGCGCGGCTTTGGTGTTGGGCATGCACGGTCGGAACAAGGGGCTTGTTGGTAACCCCGATGTCGGGGTCAAGGCACGGCTTTCTTCCCGCCGGATCTTGGCACCATGTCCGCACAGGTGTTCGAAGCCCGCTGGAGCCGCATACAACGGTCGCGGGAGCAAGGGTATGAGGAACTGAGCGATTTCCTGGGCCGCCACGCCTCCTGGGGGCCCGTTGGTCCGCTGTGGGCTGGTCCGGAAGCGCGAGGAATGGAGCGAGTTCCAGCGGTATTACGGCTACGTGCCCACCGAGAAGGGCGAGACCTACCTCCTCTACATCCCGGACAAGGAGCTGCTCCTGGTGCGGCCCGGCAAGAGCGCGCCGCTCTTCCTGGAACTGAAGAACGACCCGGCACCACAGGCCCCCTTCAAAGAGACCTATGCCGAACCCACCCAGGCCCAGTTCATGGCGGTGGAGGAGATGCGCATGAACGCCGGCCGTGATAACTGGCGTGTGAAACGCGCCGATGTTCTGCGGCAATACCTGATGCAGGGTTACATGGATATCCGCTCCTTCACCAAGCGCACGGGCGTGGGCGAAGGAGGACTGCTGCGGGAAGGGCTGGTCAAGCCGCGCCCGGAGCGGATCAACGATCAACACCTGAACTACGAGATCACGAAGGAAGGGTCCGCTTTCCTCACGCCCGTGGATGCCTTCGACCTCCTGCTGATCTCACCGGGTATGGAGCTTCCGCTTCTTTGCCGCTTGGACGACGAGAAGGCCTCGTATTGGTGCGGCCTGCCTTAGCACCTTAGCCGTTCTGCTTCCTGCCGCGTTCGAATTCGCGGTTCTCGATCCTTCGGATCAGCTCGGCGATGCGTTTGGCCCTTGTGGGTGCTGTCTTTCCGGTGCGCACCCAATAGCACATGTTCCGCTTCATCCCGGGGGTGAGCAGGTCCCATCGGGCCTTCATCTCGGGAAGGAATTCGAGCGTATCGGCCAGCTCCTCGGGGATGCTCACACGATCAGGCTCCGGGTCGAGCCACAGTTCAACCTTGGCCAGATCGCCGGGTTTCCGTACGCCGGTCTGCCTGCGCAGGTCGGCGCCGAGGATGATGATGTGCATGCCGCTCTTGGTGGGCATCAGCGCCCGATCCGCTGCCACGCCATTGATGAGGCACTTCACCCGCACCTCGCCGCGCTTTCCGAAGAGCTCGTGGACATCGTGCGGGAACTCGAGGTAATGCCACGCGAAGCGGCCCGTCATCCGCTCCAGGGGGGCAGTGAAGGTCCAGGTCCTGGGTTTCCTCATCGCGGGCATACCCCGTTAGTTGTCAGTTCTCAGTTGTCAGTCGTCAGGCTGGGCGTTTCGCAGCCCTGACAACTGACAACCGACAACTATCCCCCCGCCTTCTTCGCCTTGTACCCTTTCTCCATCAAATAAGCCAGCACCTTGTCGCGGTGGTCGCCTTGCAGGAGGATCACACCCTCCTTGGTGTTGCCGCCCACGCCGCACTTGCTCTTCAGCGCGCGGCCAAGGTCGTCCAGGTCAGCTGGCTTGCCCACGAATCCAACGATGCGCGTCACCTCCTTGTTGCCCTTTAACCGGTCCAGGTGGATGCGGAGGTCCTGCTGTTGCGGTGGTAGGGTGGCAGGCTCCCGGGCGGTGTTCAGGCCCTTGTTCGTGCTGTATACCAGGCCGCCCATGCCGCTGGGTGGACGTTTCTTCATCGTTGCCGTGTTGGACGTGCGAACTTAATTCGTTCCGAACGGGGATCGGCCCAGCTTGGGCATGGGTTCAGCCCTCAGAACATCACGCGCACACCGAGGTTCAGTACCATGCTCCGCGTCAATCCATCCGGCCGCACCGAACGCGTGATCAACGGAGAACCATAGGAAGCTTCCAACATCCAGGTCTCATTGATCTTGTAGCGCGCGTCCGCGGTCAGGTTCAACGTGAGCCCTTCGGATCCATCGATCTCACGGCGCTGGAAGGGCCGATCCAGGATGAGCTCCAGCGTGTTCGGGTCCTCCAAACGGCTGTCCTTACCCATGTGCAGGATGCCCAGCAAGCCTGGTTGAACGATCAGCCTGCCGAACGGTACGGCGTACTGGATGCGGAGCACGGCGTCATCCGCACGCTCCAGCGCGAAGGACTCGAAATAGCTGGCAGCGGCGGGCACATCCACCCAATAACGATGGAGGAAGGTGCTCTGGTTGTTCTGCTTCAACACATGCTGGTAGGCGATGGCTGCGCTGATGCGCTCGTAGCGATATTGTAGCCCGAGCAGAAGGTCAGTGGTGCCCAGACCGACCTGGTAGGGCATGGGCAGCGGATGTGCGGTGGGACCGTAGGTGGCCTTCTCGAAGCTCTCCGGGCTGAAGCGACCTGTTGGTAGTCGCATCCCGGCAATGGCCGTGAGGTCCACGGGATCCTGCTTGATGATCCGATAGCTTGCCGTGGCTACCAGGTCCCCGACACCACTGTTCCGGCCGAGATCCCCATCGGCCATTACGTAAGGCAATTTCGCCTGGATCGCCAGCCGGTCCGTGATCCCGATGCTCAGCTCCGGCACCACCTGCATGATCACCACCCCACGCTCGCCGATCGCGTAGCTGTACTGCAGTCGCGCATAATGGCGCTTGGCTTCACCCTGTGTGCTGTCCGGCACCAAAGCGGGTTGACCGATCGGGCCGGCGGTGCATACGCCGGCATCGCTGCAGCCCTGTGCTAATGCACGGTCATGGTATATCAGCAAGGGAATAACGATCACGAGGTAAAGGAGGTGGCGCATCATCGCTTCAGAACGCATCAGCATTGGCAATAGTGCATGGTCCGGTGAATGTAGTTCCGTTGTCCGATGAAGGTTGAACACCTGACAGATGGAGGCGGTTCAGGCACCGCACCTACTTTCGTGCCATGTCCCGCCGGAACCTTGCGCTGTTGCTGGGCTTGCTGCTGGTCTCGGGGCTGCTCTTCCTGCTTCACCTGGTGACGGGTGCGGTGCCTTTGACCGTGGAAGAGGTGGTGCACGCCCTTTTCGGTGATGGGCGGAACGCCGTGTCCGCGCGGATCGTGCACGAGGTGCGGCTTCCGGCAGCGTGCACCGCCGTGCTCGCGGGAACAGGGCTATCCGCGTGTGGCCTGCTGATGCAGACGCTCTTCCGCAACCCGCTCGCCGGACCTTCCGTGCTGGGCTTGAGCTCCGGAGCCAGCCTCGGCGTCGCGGTGTTGATGCTCGCACGCCCGCTCTGGGCCGCGCTTTGGCTGCCCGACGAGATGGCGGTCGTCCTCGGCGCCTTCATCGGGGCCATGGGCGTGCTCCTGCTGATCATGTTGGCCGATCGGCGCATGGGCGATGGAACCGGCCTGCTCATCGTTGGTCTGATGGTGGGCTATCTGTGCGGTGCCGTGATCGATGTGCTGCAGGTCGCAGGTTCCGAGGGGGCCTTGCGCGGCTTCGTGCTCTGGGGAATGGGCTCCTTCCAGGAAGTGGTGGGATCAAAGCTCGGCTGGATGGTGATACCCGTCCTCCTTGGGCTGGTCGTTTCCCTGCTGCTGATGAAGCCCCTGAACGCGATGTTGCTCGGTGACGCTTACGCCCGCAGCCTGGGTATTCCCGTGATCGGCGTCCGGCGTACCATCCTGTGGACCGCCGGTGTGCTGGCCGGGACCATCACCGCGTTCTGTGGTCCCATTGCCTTCCTTGGCCTGGCCACGCCGCATGTGGCGCGCGCGCTCTGTCGCACCAGCGACCATCGTGTGCTGCTTCCCACCACCATCGTCATGGGCGGGATGCTTGCCTTGCTCTGCGGCCTGCTGGTGAAGTGGCCCGGTCTCGAAGGGCTACCGTTGAACGCGGTGACCTCCTTGCTCGGAGCACCGATCGTGGTATGGGTACTTTGGAGCGGCGAACGTTGGGCGCGGACTTCATGAAAGGCACGCTGCAACTCCGTTCCGTTGATGTCGGCCACGGCGGCGATCCGCTCGTCGCCAACATCAACCTCGATCTGGAGGGTGGACAATGCGTGGCGCTGATCGGTGTGAACGGCGGAGGCAAGAGCACCCTGCTGAACACGATGGCCGGCCTGCGACCGCCGATGGCCGGGAGGATCTACCTGGGAGGGACCGAGATCGATCGCTTGTCCAGCGCGGAACGCGCGCGTTCAGTCTCGGTGGTGTTCACCGGTCGGCCCCAGGCCGGACTGCTTGATGTGCGCACCATCGTTGGCCTGGGCAGGCAGCCCTGGACGGGTCATTTCGGTGGATTGAACGAGGGTGATGAGTCGGTGATCGAGGAGGCGATGCGCATCATGGGTGTGCATCAGCTGGGCTCGCGCTCCCTGCAGCACCTGAGCGATGGGGAGGCGCAGCGCGTGATGATCGCCAGGGCTTTGGCGCAGGACACTCCGTTGCTGTTGCTGGATGAACCCATGGCTTTCCTCGATCTCGTCAACCGTGTAAGGCTTTTGCGCACCCTGGGGGACGAGGCCCGCGCGCGGAACCGGTTGGTCATCCTCTCCACCCATGATCTGCAGACCTCGCTTGATCTTTGTGATCGTGTGCTGTTGATCCACGACCGCCGGTTGTGGTCCGGGACCGTGGTGGAGGCCCGTGCCAGCGGGATATTGGAACGGGTCTTCGCCGACGAGGGATCCGCTTTGATCCGGCCACGGGTTCCTTCAGGCCGCATTGAACGAAGAAGCCCCCGGCGATGGCCGAGGGCTTCCCTGGTCGTTCGTGCGACCTACTTCTTCAATGCGTCCCTGATCTCCATCAGCAACTTCTCCTCATTGCTGGGACCTGGTGGGGGCGGTGCCGGTTCCGCCTTCTTCATCCGGTTCACGGACTTCACCACCATGAACATCACGAAGGCCACGATGATGAAGTCGATCAACGCCGTCAGGAACATGCCGTAGCTCACCGCGACCTTGGCGGTGGTCACAGCACCGTCAGGACCGAGCACTTCTTCGCGAAGCACCCATTCCATCTGGTCGAAGCGCACTTTTTCGGTCAACATGCTGATGAGCGGCGCGACCATGTTCTGCGTGAATACCGTGACGACCTTGGTGAACGCTGCGCCCATCACAAAGCCTACCGCGATGTCGACTAGGTTGCCCTTCATCGCGAATTCCTTGAACTCCTTCATCATGCCCATGTTCGAGAGGGTTTGGTGTGCGGGTGAAGGTAATCTTTCATAGGATCCCTCAATTCGAACCCAGGCTGCTCCACGTGCGGATACGCACCGAACGTGTAGCGCAATGGCTACAAACCTTCACCAGGATGTCTCGCGGGCTTCCGGGTACGTTCAGTGGGAGGTAGGTATATCGCAAGGGTCGATCGCGCGCACGAGGCTCCAGTCGAACAGGTGCGCGCAGGAGGGTGGTGTCCCCCGTTGTCAGCACCACACCGACCACATTGAACGGCAGGCCATGGACATTGGCGATCACCACGCCATCGGTGCTCACCAGCGTGTCATTCACATAGGCCAGGGCGATATCCCGCGGTACGAGCGTCTGATGGATGACGGTGCGGTCGTGGAGCACCACCTGTAGGTCGAGGTCGATCTCGGGCAGATCCGCATTGATGACCTTCCTGGCAGGCTCCCACGCTGGTCGTGTGCGTTCGCGCACCACTTCCCACCACCCCTCGGTGGTGAAGGTGTCCAGATAGGCGAGATAGAGGTCGTTCACCAGTGGGTCGACCAGCACCCTGTCCACGAAGGCGCGGCCGGGGTCGTTGACCCGTTCGTAGGTCTGTTCGGCCAGGATGGCGGGGATCGCCGCATGCCTCAGTGCCGGCCGTGGCAACACGGTGAGTTCCTGCCGGGTGCTATCCACCACGAAGCGAAGGTTCCACCAGTCGAGCGCGTCATGCGCCCCGATCAGGTCGCTCAAAGCGAGGAGCCGCGCCAGGGCATCGGGATCGAAGAGCGAGGAGGCGTTCAGGCTTCCGGCCCGGAAAGCCTCGAGCCGTTGCACCGCGCTCCGCGCTGTGGCGATGTGCCGGTCCGTTCCACCTTGGATGAGCAGGGGGGAGGCGAGCCAATCCCCTTGTGGAGGTGGCTTGCTCGCCAGTTTCCGCTCGCCCATGGCCCGTCGGGCGTTGAGCAGCAAGGCATCATCGAACCGGAGCACGTGACCGGTGGCCCCGGGCAGCTGTGCCTTCAAGGTGGCATCCACCGTCCCGAACGATCCCGCCAGGCCGAGGTCCCTGCCGTTCACGCTGATCTCGAGGATGGACACCTGCGAGGCCACCAGACCTTGGTCGGCCATGACCGCCTGGAAAAGGATCGCCCAAAGCAGCCCATCGTCCATGAAGGGTTGTACCTCGAAGCGCTGCATGGCGAGCAGGGTGTCCGTTCCATCCAGGCTCACCTCGAACGGCCAGAAACGCGGGCGGTCCGTCGGGAACAGGTCGTCATGTGTGCTGACGTGCGCCGGGAGCGAACGTTCCTTGATCGTCAGTATCGCTTGCACGGGCGCCGGTGGCGGGACCATGCCGATGCGCTGTTGGTTGAAGGCGCGTTCACTCCACGTTTCAAGACTGTCCCACGAGGCCGGGTCCATCGCCACTTCCAAGTGGATCACGGGCGGTGGCTTCCCTCGGAAAGCCTTCAGTACGGGTGTGCTCAGCCTTCTGAATCCGGGGTCGATGACCTCGCGCATGAAGCCGCTTCGTTCCGTGCGGGTGCCGAGGTAGAAGACCAGGCCGATCAGGACCAGCGTCGCACCGCCCAGCAATGCGGAACGCACGCGTGCCGCGATCCGCTCACGGTCCCACGGCTTCATGGGATCACATTGCCGTCGATCACCCGTTTGAAACGATAGTGATCCGTGCTCGTTCGACCCTTGTTCGTGCCACTCACGATCACATGCCAGGCGTTCCTTCCGTTCGGGATGTACACGATCCGCTGGGGCATGTCATGCTGCGGGTTCTCGAACACCAGGCTGTCGCGGTCATGGGTGAGCTTGAACAGGACAGGCCCGCCACCATCATGCCCGATGCTGACCGCGTAGTTCAAGGTATCGTCATGCCGCACCAGGGCCAGGTGCTCTATGAATACGGTGTCCTTGCCGGACAGCACATAGCCCAGCCCGACCGGTGTGCCGTTGGGGTCGCGCTCCCAATGCTCATGCACCTGGGTCCGCCCGCTGTCCTGCACATCCAGCCAATCGCCGAAGAGATCTTCCACGGCCACCTGTAACCCTTGTACAGGGGAGTTCTCTTCAACCTTGTTCGGGGCCTTGTGGTCGCCACAGGCGATGAGGAGCAAGGGTAGGAGGGGCAGGGCTTGGCGCATGTGCGCAAGTTAGCCGCGCTGCAACGCTTCTATGGCGGTACGGACGGTATCCGGCAGGGTCACCTTGCCCGCAGCGGCATAGTCATACATCACCTGCACACTGCTGCCGGTGGCGACCAGATCACCGCTTTGGTCGGTGATGCGGTATTCCAGGATGAAGCTCGTGTTCCCGATCCGCGAACAACCCGTGCGCACATGCAATGTCGCGGGCCAGAGCACGGGTTTGTGGAAGTCGCAAGTGGTGCTGGCCAGGATCACACCCACCCGTACCTCCTCCAATGATCGGAGCACACCGATCCGTTCGAGGTAGTACATGCGCACGTTCTCGAAGTACCGGAAATAGACCACGTTGTTCAGGTGGCCGAAGGCGTCCTGTTCCCCCCAGGCCACCGGGATATCGATCCCCACGACCAGGTGGTCGTCGCTCACCGCAGCTCCTTCAACAGCTCGCGATGCTGGCCCTTGAGCCTTTCCACATCGCGCGCCAGTTTCTCGATCTTCTTCTCCATGTCCTTCTTCATGGCCTCACCGCTGGCGCTCTTGAAGTTGAACATGCCCATGTTGCGCTCCATGCCGCGCATCTCGGACTCGAGTTCCTCGATCTTGCGCTTCACGAAACGGCTCTCCTTCTCCAGCATGAATTTGCCGTCCGGGCCGGCCTTCATCTCATCCACCCGGTCCTGGAACTGGATCCGGCGTCGCTCCTCACCCTCCAGCTTGAGCTGGCCATAATGTTTGTCCAGCGCCGCGCGGTACCGCGTACTGAAGGCATCGTATAGCTTGGGGGACACCCGGCCGGAATCCATCCAACGGGCGGAGAAGGCCTTGAGCGCATCAACATCCTTGTTGCGTTCGCCGCTGGGCGTGAAGGCCTCGATCTCGCTGATCAGCGCTTCCTTGGCCTGGGCGTTCACGGCTTGCTCCGCATCCCACTTTTCAAAGGTGGCCTTGCGGTTCTGGAAGAAGTGGTCGCACGCCTCGCGGAACTTGCTCCAGAGCCGGTTCTCGTCGCGCGGTCCGGCACTGCCGGCTTCCTTCCATTGCTGTTGCAGGTGCTTCAGCTTATCCGCCGTCTGGCGCCACTCGGTGCTGTCCTTCAGCTGGAGGGCGGCTTCCACCAGGGCCTGCTTCCGGTCGCGGACGTCCTTGTACTGGTCCTTCAACTTGTCGAAGTGGGCCTTCTTCGCATCGAAGAACACGTTGCAAGCAGCCCGGAACTCCTTCCAGATGCGCTCGTTGTCCTTCTTCGTGGCGAAGCCGATCTGCTTCCAGGCGTTCTGGTATTCGAGCACCTGGTCGGTAAGGGTCTTCCACTCCTTGGTGGCTGTGTCGTTCAACTGGTCCGTGACCGCCTTCACCTTCTCCACAAGGGCCTCCTTGGCGGCCAGATTGGTCTCGTGCTCGGCGCGGCGCAGCCGGTAATGCTCGTGCACCTTGTCGTAGATGGTGCGCGTGGCGGTGGAGAAGCGGTCCCGGATGGTCTCCCATTCCTCGCGCAACACCGGGCCGATGGCATGCCACTTCTCCTGGTACTCGCGCACACCGTGCTCCAGCTCCTTCACGTTGTCCTTCTGCGCCAGACTCTCCACGTCGCTGATCAGCGCTTGTTTCAAGGCCGTGTTCTTCCGCAGGTCATGGTCCCGCAGTTCCTTGTAGATGCGGATGTGGTAGAAGAACTCGTCGCGCAGGTGCGAATAATCGTTCTGCAGGTCGCGGTAGTGCTGCTGCGGTACAGGGCCGATCGTCTTCCACTTCTCCTGCAGGTCGGCGAAGCGCTGGAAGGCCGATCCGATGTTCTCCTCCCCGGCGATCAGGGTCTTGAGCTCATCCATGATGGCCTTCTTGGCCTCCAGGTTCTCGTTCTCCTCCTTCTGCTTCTTGCGCCGGATATCGTTCACCCGCTGGTTGAAGAGGTCAAGCAGTTGTTTGAAGCGCTTGTCCTCTTCGTCGGTGAGCTGGGCCGATTCGATGGCGATGGGCGCAGCCATCCGGCGCATCGTTCGCTGTTTCCGTGGGTTCGCCATCGGACGCTCCGTCGTGGTGTTCCTGTTGAAGGGATGCGGCCACCAGGGCCTCATACGCCTCTTTCACGCCTTCCACGGCCTCGGCTGCGGATTCCACATCGTCCTGAGCCGTGATCTCCTCGAGCCGGGTGATCAGCTCTGCTTTCGTTGCCATCGCTATCGTTGCGCCCGTTGGGGCATCGTCCAAAGATAGGGGGATGCCACGATCCGCAAGGGGACCTATACCGCCAGACCCAGCATGCACACGTCATCCATCTGGTCGATGGCGCCTTTCCAGTCCAGGAAGGCCTGCTCGATCACCCGGGCTTGTTCCTTCAAACCCAGCCGCTGGTTCGCCAGGATCAACTCCTGCAGCCGGGAGTTCATGAAGCGTTTGCGCTCCGGGCCACCGAACTGGTCCACATATCCATCGCTGAAGAGGTAGAGGCGGTCCCCCTCGGAATAGGCCAGCTTGTGGGTGGTGAAGCGCCGTTCCTCGCCCACATGCCCTCCACCCACCGGGCGCCGGTCCCCGTTGATCACGCTCAACTGGCCCTGGTGCAGCCAATAGACCGGACGATAGGCTCCGGCGAAGAGGATCTCCTTGGCCACCCGGTCCACCCGGCAAAGCGCCAGGTCCATGCCGTCGCCCGCTCCGCGCTGCTTGCCCTTCTGGTTCATGGTGGCCACCATGCGGGTGTGCAGGATGGACAGGATCTCCGCCGGGTCCTTGTGCGCGTGCTGCGGTACGATCTCGTTCAACAGGGAACAGCCGATGGCGGCCATCATGGCGCCGGGGAGTCCATGGCCGGTGCAGTCCGCCGCGGCCACGAAGCACCGTTCCGCGTCGATGCGGTAGACCCAGTGGAAGTCGCCGCTCACCACGTCCTTGGGGCGGTCGATCACGAATGAATCTGCGAAGAGCTCGTCATAGACCAGGGCGGAAGGAACGAGCGCCCGCTGGATCTTCCCGGCGTAGGCGATGCTGTCGTTCATGTCCTCGTGGCGCTCCTTCAACTTCTGCTGCGCCTCTTCGTCCACGTTCAGCCAGCGCCCTACGTACCGGAAGAGCAGGAAGCCCGCCGTCCCGAACAGGAGCACCGAAAGACCGATCTGCCAGAGCAGGGAGCGCACTGCGGCTTGTTCGAACAGGACCGTTGGCGTTCGCGCCACCACCATGCCCACGGCCGTCCCGTTCGGGTCCAGCACATTGTCGAAGACCACCAGCTCGCGGCCGTCGCCCGAATCGAACTCAAGGGTCCCCGCTTCGCCGAAACTGGCCACGAACGCCGCTCGGTCCCCCTTCCAAGGCTCCCGGAACCGGGGCTTCTCCTCGGAGGTCACGAGCACCAGCACCTCGCGGGTGGCCGGATCAAGAACGACCAGCTCCAGCGGCGCTTCCAGGCCATTGCGATGAGCCGCCTTGCGCAAGCGTTCGTGCAGCACATAATAGCGCGCGTCCTGGGTGTTCTTGATGATGAGGCCTGGTTCCGCGTAGCGTTCCAGCAATCCGATGATGTTGTTGGCGCCCACCTCTTCGGAGACCGTGGAGGTGATGCTGCGCAGCTGCGTTATACCGGTCGCCTTCCGGGCCTTGCGATCGTTGCGGTGTACCACCCCGATGACGACCAGGCAGAGCGCGAGCAGGGCCGCGTAAACGGCGTAGAGGACCTTGTGCTTGGTGCGCTTGGGGCGGAAGTCCACGGGATCGTTGCGGCGGCGAGGTGCCGCTGATCGTTCCTACGTGGTTGAGGGTGAGAAGGTTCTGGACCCCAAGGACAGCTCGGAGGTCCAGCGGCAGGTCCTGCTGGTCACAACAGCTTCTGGACCGGGCCTATCCGAGGAATGGATAACCGTGTTCCGTGGGCGGGACGAAGGTCTCCTTGATCGTGCGCGGGCTCACCCACCGGATGAGGTTGAGGTAGCTGCCCGCCTTGTCGTTGGTGCCGCTGCCGCGCGCGCCACCGAAGGGTTGCTGGCCCACCACCGCCCCCGTGGGCTTGTCGTTGATGTAGAAGTTCCCGGCGGCATGACGCAGCACATCCGTCGCTTCCAGGATGCTCGCCCGGTCATTGCTGATCACCGAGCCCGTTAGCGCGTATTCGCTGGTGGCATCCACCAGTTTCAAGGTCTCCGTCCAGCGCGCACTGTTATATACGTAGATGGTGAGCACCGGACCGAAGATCTCTTCGCACATGGTCACGCTCTTCGGATCCTTGGTGACCGCCACGGTCGGCTCGATGAAGTAGCCCGTCTTCTTGTCGTATTTCCCACCCGCGATGATCTGGACGTTCTTCTTGTCCTTTTTCAACGCATCGATGTAGCCCGCGATCTTGTCGAAGCTCTTCTCGTCGATCACCGCGCCGATGAAGTTCGAGAACTCCCGCGGGTCGCCCATCTTCATTTCCGCCAGGTCGGCAAGCAATTCCTTCTTCACCGCAGGCCACAGGCTCTCGGGGATGTACGCGCGGCTGGCTGCGCTGCATTTCTGCCCCTGGAATTCGAAGGCGCCGCGGCTCAGGGCCGTGGCCACCACTTTCGGATCGGCACTGGCATGGGCGATCACGAAGTCCTTTCCGCCCGTTTCGCCCACGATACGTGGATAGCTCCGGTACATCGGCAGGTTCTCACCCACGGTCTTCCAGATCTGGCGGAACACGCCCGTGCTGCCGGTGAAGTGGATGCCCGCGAAGTCCTTGTGCTTGAAGATGACATCGCCCGCCACCGGTCCGCTGACATGGACCAGGTTGATCACCCCGGCGGGAAGGCCGGCCGCCATGAAGACCTCCATGATCACCTGGGCACTGTAACACTGGCTGTCCGCACATTTCCACACCACGGTATTCCCCATCAGCGCGCAGCTGCTGGGCAGGTTGCCGGCGATGGCCGTGAAGTTGAAGGGGGTGAGGGCGAACACGAAGCCCTCCAGGGCCCGGTATTCCATCCGGTTCCATACGCCCGGCGAGCTGTTCGGCTGGTCCCGGTAGATCTGCTGGGCATAGTGCACGTTGAAGCGCAGGAAGTCGATGAGCTCGCAGGCGCTGTCGATCTCGGCCTGGTATGCGTTCTTGCCCTGTGCCAGCATGGTCGCCGCGTTGATCTGCGCCCGGTACGGACCGGCGAGCAGGTCGGCTGCCTTGAGGAAGATGGCGGCCCGTTGCTCGAAGGGCATGCCATCCCAGTTCGCCTTCGCCTTCAGAGCCGCGTCAATAGCGGCGCGCACATGTTTTGCCTCACCGTGGTGGGAGGAGCCGAGGTTGTGCGCATGCTTGTGCGGCGGGCTCATCTTCCGCAGGTCCTTGGTCGTGATCGCATGTCCCGCGATCCACATGGGCGCATCGATGCGCGTGCGGAGCCGGCGGTCCACCTCGGCTTGCAGGGCTTTCCGCTCGGGGCTTCCCGGCGCGTAGCTCAGCACGGGTTCGTTGGACGGCGTGGGAACGTGGAAGATGGCGTTGGACATGGGAGCGCGATCGTTGGGCCGCTAAGATACCGGTACCCCCGGAAGGTTCTCACCCACGGCACGCCGAACGTGACGCATATCCCCATGCTGCTCGGGAGCGCGCATGGACCAGCCCTCGAGTGCCGGACCCGCTCAGGAAAGGTTGTCGTACCTGTCGATCGGGTCCATTTCCGCTCCTGCGGATAGTTCGGCCAGCGGCTTCACCACACCATCGCTCAGCCTGTAGGCCCAGCCGTGCAGGTGCGGCCCACCCCGCTGGGCCCATGCCTTCTGGATGATGGCCGTCTTCGAAAGGTTCCGGACCTGTTCGATGACGTTCAACTCCACCAGCCGGTCGAACCGTGCGTCGGCGCTGGCCATGGGGTTCAATTCACCCTGATGCAGGCGATACACCACCTTGATGTTGCGCAGCCAGGTGTCGATGATGCCGATGGACTGGTTGCCCATGGCCGCCTTCACCCCACCGCAGCCGTAGTGGCCACAGACGATCACGTGCTTCACCTTCAATACGTTCACGGCGTACTCGAGGACGCTGAGCATGTTCACGTCCGTGTTCACCACCATGTTGGCGATGTTGCGATGCACGAAGATCTGGCCGGGCAGGGTGCCCGTGATCTCGTTGGCCGGCACCCGGCTGTCGCTGCAGCCGATCCAAAGGAATTCCGGGTGTTGCACATCCACCAGGCGGGTGAAGAACTGCGGGTCCTTGGACACCATTTCAGCTGCCCAGGCTTTGTTGTTCTCCAGCAATTTCTCGTAGGACTCCATGAGGTCGTTATTGGGTTCTTGTCCTTGTTCGTGATCCACCAGTGTCGGCAGCGAATTTGCGCACAATACCGGCCAGTGCCTCCACACTCACCGGTTTTGGCGGTGGAGTGTCGTAGCCGATCAGTTCCACGTTGATCTCCCGGTCCGGCGCACTTGCCAGGAATTCGTCGATGATCTCCCGTACATCCGGGTCCAGGTCGATGGTCCGGCTGGCGTCGAGCACCACCTGGCATCCCCGGGGTAGCTCCAACAAGGTGCGTTTGATGCCCGCCTTGTTCAGGAAGGTGACATCCTCGCTCAACCGGATGTGGATCGGCAGGCCGGACCGGTGCTTGTTCTGCTCGAAATGGTAGGGTACACGGTAGTTCTTCCAAAGGATGTACATGATGGATACGAAGAGCCCGAGGCCCACGCCCCAAAGCAGGTCGATCGCGTACACGCACACCACGGTCACCAGGAAGGGCAGGAATTGCATGATCCCGGAGTTCCACATGGTGCGGAACTGGGAAGGCTTCACCAGTTTGTAACCCACCAGCAAGAGCACCGCCGCCAGGCAGGCAAAGGGGATGCTCCGCAGCAGGTCGGGGAGGAGCATGGCGGATACGACGATGAGCATGCCATGCACAATGGTGGAAAGGGAGCTGCGCCCTCCGGCCTGGATGTTGGCGGAACTGCGCACGATCACCTGGGTCACCGGCAGTCCGCCTAGCAGTCCGCTCACGATGTTCCCCGCGCCTTGTGCGACCAGTTCCCGGTTCGCCGGGGTGGTGCGGTTGTACGGGTCCAGCTTGTCCGTGGCCTCCACGCACAGCAGCGTCTCGATGCTCGCCACCACGGCGATGGTGAACGCCACCTTCCACACCTTCCAGGAAAGAATGCCGTCGAACGCGGGCAGGTGCAGGTCGTTCATCCCATTGACCTCGGGTATCGCCACGAAATGGTCCGCACCGATGGCGCCAGCGCGGGCATGGTGCTGAAGAGCCGGGCAAGCACCGCACCCAAAAGGACCGCAAGCAAAGGCCCGGGGATCAACCTCAGGAAGGTGTTGGACCTCACCCAGGGCCGCTCCCACAGCAACATCACTCCCAGGCAGGCCAGCGTGATGATGATGGCACCGAGGTTAATGGCGTCCACCATGTAGAAGAGCTCGGACCAGGTCGTGTGGTGGTCCGGCTGTTCGAAGGTCATGTCACCCATGTAATCCGCATCATAGCCCACGGCATGGGGATCTGCTTGAGCACGATGGTGATGCCGATGCCTGCGAGCATTCCCTTGATCACCGCGTTGGGGGAAGTAGTAGGCGATGATGCCCGCACGCAGCGCACCGAACACCAGCTGCAGCACTCCGGCAAGCACCACGGCAAGCAGAAAGGCTTCGTAACCGCCGAGGTCGGCGATGGCGGTGAGCACGATGGCCACCAGCCCGGCGGCCGGCCCGCTCACCCCCAAAGCGGAGCCACTGATGGCGCCTACCATGATGCCACCCACCGCACCAGCCACCAGACCGGAGATCAATGGGGCTCCAGAAGCCAGTGCGATGCCCAGGCACAGGGGCATGGCCACGAGGAAGACGACGACGGAGGCAGGCAGGTCCTGCTTCCAATGGGCGAAAGACACGATGGATCTCATCCGGGATCGGACTGGTAAGGTGGAAAGGGTGCCGGACAAGAGGGCCCAGCGGGGAGGTGCACCCTGAGGTGCAGGAGCAGGCAGCGCCTATGGCCAGGGTGGTGGGTGCGGGACCTCACCGTGCTGCACGTGCAACACCTGCGCTTCCCAGGTCGGTAGGATGGCCTTGAGGGCATCCGTGGCCGCTCGATGCTCGATCACCCCATGGCGGGGCGGGATCGCATGGCACGCCTCTTCCTCCTCGACCAGGGGAGGTGTGGTGCAACCTTGCTCCTCGCACAATGCCATCACCGACGTGGAACACGCCAGCAGCGGTGCAAGGAACAGGATGATGCACAGGGATGCAGCGAAGCCTCGCAATGCCAGCGGTCTTCGCCGGTCGCGCGCAGTGCAGCAGGTCGTGGAGCGCTTCATTCCCGCACCTAAGCTAGGGTCTTGCGGTGAGGTTCGCGCTGGCGCCTGTCCGGAGTGCGTCGACGAAGCCCTTAGTTCGCGCCATACGGGAACTCCAAGGACATGGCGGGGATGTCCACGTCGAACTCCCGGCCGTCCTGGGTGCGCACCATGCGGTAGGTCCCTTCCATGGTCCCGTAACCACTGCGCAGGTCGCACATGCTGCCATAGCTGAACTCCTCCCCAGGCGATAGGGTAGGTGTCTCCCCGACGACACCCGGTCCCTCGATCGACCGCTGGGCAGCCAGGCTGTCACGGATGATCCAATGACGGCTCTTCAGGCGAACGGTCTCCCTTCCCCGGTTCATGATGGTGATCCGGTAGCTGAAGATGAAGCGCCCGATCTTCGGGTCGCTGTGCGCCGCTTCATAACGGCATCGGGCGGTTACCTGGATGTCCTGCGTTACCGTGGTGGCCATGATGCGAAGTTCGGTGAAACACGTGGTCATCGCGGGTGCCCAACTTCCGGATCCGTCCGCACTCCGTTGGATCCACCCGTTCTCAGCACCCAAGGTCGTGCGCGACTTCAAGGTAGGGCCGGACCCCGGCCTCCATTCATGAACGGCCCACTGTGGAAACCATTGTCCCGCCACTTGCCTCGCGTTGGGAGCACCCGGTAATTTGCCGCCCCGATGAAAGGACCCTGTTGGCTCCACCTCCTGCTCGGCGCCGCGGCCTGCGTCGGTCTTCCAGATCCGGCGAACGCGCAGCTCTCGAACCCCGAAAGTGTGGAGTACGACCCGGTGGGCGACCGGTACTTCATCAGTAATACGGGGAGCGGGACCATCAAACAGCGCGATCAGGAGGGCACCATCGCGGACTTCGTAACGGTAGCACCGGCCCCGTATGGGCTGGAGATCATGGGTGATGTGCTGTATGTGTGCAGCGGCGGTGGGGTGAAGGGTTACGACCTCGCGGATGGCAGCCTGGTGTTCAACCGCAGCCTGGGCGGCACCTTCCTCAATGGCATTACCACGGATGGTCAGTACCTGTACGTGACCGACTTCGGCGCCGGGCGCATCTACAAGGTGGATCCTGTCGCCGATGGGCATTCGACCCTGGTGACCGATACACAAGGCACACCGAACGGCATTGTACACCTGCCGGGGACGGATGAACTGCTCGTGGCCTATTGGGGGTCGAACGCCCCTGTGCGGTCCTTTCACCGGGATACCGGGATCAACCTCGCGACAGTGGCCACCACCCTGGCGAACATCGACGGCATTACCGTGGATTGCATGGGGCGCGTGCTGTTGGCGAGCTGGAGCCCCGATCGGATCACCGCCTTCGAATGGGGGATTCCTTCGCCCACCTTCACCGACCTGCTGGTGCCCGGTCTGAACAACCCTGCGGACATCGACTTCGACCTGCCCCACGGTCTTGTCTGCATCCCCAACACCGCGACGAATGAGGTCATTCTGGCTGCGGTACCCGACTGTGCGGTGTCCGTGCGTGAGGAACGCCGTTACACCACCCACGTCCATCCGAACCCGACCGATGGGCCGGTCCGTTTCGATCCGCCGTTGAAGTCCGCCGAACCTTTCCTGGTCATCGATGCGCGCGGCTGCATCCAGGCGATGGGCACCTTGCGGGCCAACGCCACGCTCGACCTGGGCGATCTGCCCGCTGGTCCGTATGTGATCATCTTCTCCCGCCTCGCCCAGCAGGTGCGGGTGATGAAGGAGTGAGGGTCAACCTTCGCTGCTCTCCGCGGCCTTCTTGATACGGCGGTAGCTGAAGACGCCCAGGATGTGGCGCCGCGCGAAACGCAGGTTCCCGTTATTGTTCACGAACTTGTTGTACACGTTCTGCGGTACGCCGAAGTACTCGTACTCACTGCCATCGCCGAAGATGAGGTGCAGCGTCATGGACTTGTAGCGCCAGTCGCTGATGACGCTGGTGGTGGCGGTGCGCTCGAACTCCTCCCTGTTCGCGGCATGCGTCTCGGGGTGGATGCTCACCAGGAAGTGATAGGCATCGATGATGTGCTTGCTGGTCTCCTCCGCCTCCGTGCGCTCCGCCTCTTCGGTGAACCGGTCCGGGTGGTGCTTCTTCATCAGCCCCTTGTACAGGGTATTGAGTTCCTTCAGGTCGGTCTTCGCCGTGGCGCTGAGCAACTTTCTGCTATCGAGGATCTTCTTCGTGGACATGAGTGCCGTTCAAGGGGCGGCAAAGGTCACGCTTTCCCGCCTTCCGGACACCTATCAAACGACCGGCTCGCTCACCTTGACCTCACTCCAGCGGTTCCAGTTGTACACCGACCCCTGGCCCTGGGCACGGGCGAAGACCATGGCATTGTGCAGGTCCGTGAAGAGCCGGCAACTGGAATAGCGTACCTGGCCATCCACCGGGTCGCGATGGCCGCTCACCACAGCGTCATGGTCCAGCGCATGCTGAAGCACCGTCTCCAAGTCCGGCGTTCCTTCACCCGGTATGGTATAGGCCACCACAAGGTCCGAGGTCACGTAGGAGTTGCCGCGCACATCGTAGCTGAAGCGTTGCTTTCGGCTGGCGATGGATCGAAGACGGTCCAGCAATAGGGTGAACGTGCGGTCGGACATGGATGCCAATTGGTCCGCCGAAGGTCTACCGCGTCCGGCATCCGATTCCAGGTGCGCTCGGCGAAGGATCAACAACCGATCGTCGTTTATTAGGAGATGCCTGTAGATGAGCGCACTACTTGCCACGATGGTCAGCGTTCACTGCCCCCGCACCGAATTCACGAAGCGCATCCCAACAAGACGGTCATACCGCTGCTGGCGGTCGGTGAGGTATACCAGGATCAGGTAGTCGTTCTCCGTCTGATAGTGCGAACCCTCGATCGTGGTAAGGTCCGGGGCTTTCATGCCGCTGGCCAAGGTGGCGTAGGTGAAATCGTAGAACCCCTGCTTCAGCAGCACGGTCGCCCGGTAGGCACGTTCTTCCGGCACCCAGGTCATGCGGTATTCCTTCCCGCACTGGAAGTCGCTCAGCCCGCCGTACACATATACATCCGCACCCAGCTGCTCCGGCATCGGTTGCACGAAATGGACCTTCACGTAATCCGCGCCGAGCGGGTCGCCGTCCACCAGGTCGTTGCGCACCAGGAACTTCCCGTTGATGTCGCGTTGGTTGTCATAGACCCGGATGTTGCGCTTCAATTCAGGCGTCAGGTACGCTTCATACAGGCCGTTCCCCGCATCGGTCGTGATCCGGTCGATGTTGCGCGTGGCCAGTCGGATGTTCTTCAGATCGAAGTTCCGGTATTCGTTCGCACCCATGAACGATGCCTGCTGCGGGTAGTCGTACACCAGTTCATGGTCGCGTACGAACCGGGGCTGGAAACCCATACGGGCATCATCCCAACGCATGTTCTGCAGCACGGTCACCTGCACATCACCGAAGGGATCCGGTATGAACAGACCGGGATGCCGGATGGTGAAGTCGACCTGCTGGGCCACGTCCCGCAGGTCCACGTCTCGTGAGGCAGCGACGCGCGCGTCGATCACCACCTTCTGTTCGGCCACCAGGAAGCGCCGTGTGATCACCAGGTCGTCCGGGTCGCTGCCACGGTAGACCTTCAACAGGTAGTTCCCCGATCGTGTGAACCGCATCATGCCATTCGGAACCTCCAATTCGTAGTGGATGAAGGGTTGCAGGGTGTTATAGCTCAATTCGCCGGCGGGGACATAGTCGTTCTGCACCCCGTCGATGTACTGCCCGGGCATGAGTTCGCTGGGTTCCCACGAGGCATTGCAATGCACCACCGTGTAGCTCAGGTTCTCCACGTTCGGTTGCAGATCGTCGAAGCGGAGCACCAGCGGTTCCTGCGCGTCCAGTTCAGTGATCGGTGCGGCAAGTTCGAAGCCCCGCTTGAACAATTGGACCGTGTGCACCGTTGGGCTGTACACGTGGTCTTCGTATCGAAGGCGATCCTCCTGGTAATAGTCAACAGCGCCGGCTGCAACAGGAGCAGCGCTTCCGCAGCTTGTGGCCAGCAGGAGGGGAAGGAAGCCACTGATCAGGCAGGTACTGCGGCGGACGCACGCCAGGTGGAAGGAGGGGGAACGCAGGTCTTTCAACGGATCGGATCAACTTGGCGGTCCCGAAGTTACGTTCGCTCCATTCCCGATCCCATCGGCATGACCGTCCTCGCCCTGGTCCTTGGCATCCTCGTTCTCGTCGCTGCGTTCGTGCGTTGGCGCGTGATCAAGCGCGACCATGCGCGCATCACGCTGGCGGACGGCCGCTGCATCCGTGCGCCGCTGGGGTCGAACTTGTTCCGTGTGCTCAAGGACGCCGGGGTGGAGATCCCTTCGACCTGTGGAGGCCAGGGGTCCTGCGCCCAATGCAGGTGCCGGATCCTGCGCGGTGGCGGACGGATCACCGAACAGGAGCGGCCCTACTTCAGCCAAGCAGAGATCAGGCCTCGTTGGCGTTTGGCTTGTCAAGTGGTGGTAGCGGGTGACATGGCCCTGGAGGTCCCGGAGCCGTTGAGGCAAACAAGTACTGGCGGATCATGAAGCGGATGTTCTGGCTCTAGACATGACCAAGTCGTTCCGCATTAGACCCCCGCACAACCTGTCAAGTCGCAGTTTTTTGAACTGAAAGCGTGCGGCGATCTTTTAAGAAATATCCACGATCCATCCATCGCCTCGTTATTTCCGCTACATTCACCTTCATGAACGCGCGGCCTTTATCCTTCTCTTCCGCTTCGCTGCGCAGCGGCCAGTCGGCCAGTCGGCCAGTCGGCCATAATTCTTCAGGACGGCAAGTTCCGAACGTGTGGTGCTCAGTGCGCTGCTCACTTCGGCTCTTTATCAACTTCATGAACCGCTTCACCATGGAGCAACCACCCCCATTCCAGCCATAGGCGCGAGTTCATAGCTCGCGGGCATTGGATCATCTGATCCGCCCGGCCACTCCCGGCCGCCGCAAGGGAAGGCACGCTGGCGTGTAAAGAGCACCTGGCGTTGTATTTTCATACCAGAGGACCGGCCTCTGCCGGTCATCACGAACTTCACGCCATGCCAAGGCAGGTGACCACGCATCCCGAGCCGATCCGCATTTCGGCTGTGTTCGCCCTTCTGCTCATGGCCTGCCTTTGCTTCCTTGCCCTGCAGCGCTGCGAAGCGCAGAACCTGGTGCCCAATCCCAGTTTTGAGCTCACGGATACTTGTCCCAACACCTGTTGTTTCAATGTGGGCGATCGCCCGCTGTATTGGAACCGTTGGGACCAGAGCCCAGACTATTTCAATGCCTGTGCCGATACGATCAACGGTGTGGACACCTTGGTCGGTGTGCCCTGGAACGGTTTCACCTGGTAATACGCCCATGATGGAGATGCCTATGTGGGGATGGGGCTATACACCGTGGATGATCTTCGGGAGTTGGTCGGAGCTCCCTTGATCGAGCCGCTGGTGGTGGGGCAGACCTACTACGTGAGCTATTGGGTGAACCTCGCCACCGAGGGTTCTTATTGGACGACCCGCTGGGCCTGTAACAACCAAGGGGTGCTCTTCACGATGGAGGAGCATATCTGGAGCGAATGGCCCGGCTTCGAGCCCGAGTTCGCGCCACGCAACTATGCCCATGTGAACAACCCCACCATCATCACAGACACGGCGGATTATACCCTGGTGAGCGGCAGCTTCGTGGCCGACAGCGCCTACCGCTACATCGTGCTGGGCAACTTCTTCAGCGATGCTCTTACCGACACGGTCCATTTCACTCCGGGGCCGTCGGCTGCTGCCTATTACCTATACGATGCCATCTGTGTGTCGCCCACACTGGGGGAGTGCCCCATGGTTACGGGGATCCAAGAGGCGGGCCATGAAGGGGTCGCAGTGCGTGTCTTGTGCGGTGGGCAATGGTTGCAGGTGGATGGGGCAGAAGCGGGTAGCACCGCCTGGGTCTATGATGCAGGTGGGCGGGTGATGGAGCAATTCGCACTCAGCGGCCGTTCCACGCGATCCATTGGGCAATGGCCAATAGGGGTTTATCTGTTGCGTGTACAAGGGCGCACGGGAAGCGTATGGCAAGAGAAGTTCGTAGTGATGCGTTAAGTCCGGTTCCTCGTAGCACACGAGAACCATGAACACAAGAACAAAGGCATTTGCCCTTTTGCTGGGCGCATGCGGCGCGGTGAACGCGCAACTATGGAATACTGCGGGAAATACCATCAGTGGGGCCACCCAATACCTCGGTTGCGATGCGTTGAGCACGCAGCAGTTGCGGTTGAAGACGGTGGCGAACCTGCCCATTGATTTCCACACGGCCAATGTCTTCCGAGCTCGCATCAACCAGAAGGTCACCTACGGAACGTTGGGTAGTTTCTCCCTGATCCCAGCCGACGGGTTCACCCTGATCACACCGAGCGATCACTTCCTCGGCTCCAATCCGAAAGGACCGTTCAGTCGATCGCATTTGGCAGAGGGCGAAGGAGACAACGCCCAGCCCACGGGTTACCGACCCTGGCAACGCAACGGCATCACCTTCACCGGCAATGGGGACCAGGGCTATATCGGCCACAAGTACAACGGCGAAGAGAGTGACTCTAACCCCTCGCAGGCTGTTCACCCAAGCTTCTGCAGTGGTCTTCCGCCGGATGGTGGACCCTACGGGATGAACAACAAGGTGCGGCGGGAACTACGTTGTCCTTCGCGGTGTCGCTGTTGATATGATCCCGATCCGTAGCGCTGACAGATCTTCGAAACACGAATGATCATGCAAGTTGTAGAGATCCTTCCCCGCAATATTCCGTTCATCACCGTTCCCTGTTCCGCATTTGGTTCTGTACCATTCTCGATCTATATTGTACTCGCTGACGCGCACTATACAGCTGTTTGCTCCCCAGCTCGCGCGAGGCACTATAGGTACGAGGACAAGGCAAGCCTGGCAAAGCCATGGCAGGTAGGAGCGCAAATAGCACCCAAAGCCCCAACGGGAACTTCAGCCAGCTGAATGCGGCTGGCTTGGAGCACTTGGTGGCGGTATGTCGCCGAGACATAGAGGCGGTCCGGCACCGCGACGAGGCCAGTGGTCTCTCTCTCTCTCTCTCTCTCTCTCTACAATGATGTGCTCACAAGGCGCCAACGAAAAAGCCCCCGGTGCAGTAACACCAGGGGCCGGTCGCTCCACACTCACCCCCTAAGGCATAGGAACATGAATACGAGCTAGGCAAAGGTAGGGCCCTCCCCGGCAGCGCCGGGCAGCACCCGCCGCCCTTGGACGGTCTATATCCAAGCGGGCACGTGGCAGACGCCATGGCCACGACACCCCGTATCACCAGGAGGCGAGGACCGGGACGATGCGCCCGGCCAATACGAACAATGCACACTTCGCTTAGCTCAGTGCAAGTGATGAACATCACCAAAACAAACCACAGCATGCATGGCTTCATGCTCGCTGCTGTGATCGTGGCTGCGGTGCTCAACGCCACCAGCACTACGCGCGCACAGAACTTGGTGCCCAACCCCGGCTTCGAGGAATTCGACATCTGCGAGGCAGATGAATTCGGTGTGAATGGCCCGCTCCAGTGGTTTCGCACCAATGGAACGCCAGACTACCTGCAAAGCTGTCTGCCCTATGGACATGTCCAAGGACTGCCCATGAATCACTTCACCTACCAAGAGCCGTACGAGGGGGCTTCGTGTGCAGGTATGTACACGTACCATCATAATGGTCCAATCCAGTATCGGGAATGGATCATGGTTCCTTTGCTAGAACCCTTGGTGGTGGGGCAGACCTATTACGGCAGTTTCCGGGCGAACGCGGCATTCGGTGGCAACGCACAGAACCCGGAGTTCTGGCTGGCCAACGATAAAGTGGGCATGCGTTTCACCACCATGGCAATGCCTCCGTGGAACGTGGGCGACCCCTACCCAGTGCCTCCGAACCATGCGCACATCCTGTATCCACAGATCCTCGCGGATACGGTGGGCTGGACCTTGGTGAGCGGCAGTTTCGTGGCGGACAGTGCCTACCAGTTTGTGATGATCGGGCAGCTATTCAGCAATGCATTGACGGATACATTGCATTTCGCACCTCCGGGATCGGTTTCCTGGTGGTATCCACGCGCATACACCGTAGTGGATGCGGTCTGTGTATCGGTCAGCCCGGACGGTTGCGATCTGGGGCAGGGGGTGAGCGAGGCGCAGGTCGCAGGCCCGGTGCTGTTCCCTAATCCTGCACACGACAAATTGGTGGTGGATCAGAGGGCCGGTGCTGAGGCGCAGATACTGGATGCCGTAGGTCGCTTGTTGTGGCAGGGGCGGATCAGCAACGATCGCTGGGTGCTGGATGTGGGATCTTGGGCTCGTGGTGCATACATGCTGCGGATGGCGCATCGCGGCCGGGTGGAAACGTACAAGTTCGTATTGACCGAATGAACGCATCGTTCCGGTCCTTTCTGTGAACACTTAACTCGAACACGCCATGAAGCCATCATCCCAGCTCAGCGGGGCGTATGCCGAATCACAGTAGGCAGCGCCCACCGGCCCCCGACCGGTCTATCTTCGGGATGCCTTGACGGAACCCGCGCCGGAACGAAGGCATTAGCACCAGCGGAAGAAGGACCGGAACGATGCTTCCGGACGATACGAACGAATGATGACTCCCGCATCGATGAACAACAGATGGCAGGGCACAATGCCTGGCATGGCATTCTGCTGCCTGCTGTTCGTTGCTGCTCTCCGCTGTGAAGCGCAGATCAATTTGGTGCCCAACGCTGGGTTCGAAGAGTCCGACACCTGCACTACCATGGACTTCGGTGTAGAGGGTCCACTCAATTGGCATAGTGCCAATGGAACCCCTGATCATCTGCAAAGCTGTGTGCCCTATGGTGCCTTCAACGGGCTGCCCATGAATTTCCTCACGTTCCAAGAGTCATTCGAGGGGTCATCGTGCGTTGGCGTGCAAACGTACCATCAGAGTGGCTCAACTGAATACCGGGAGTGGATACAAGCTGCTTTGTTGGAACCCATGGTGATTGGGCAGACCTACTACTGCAGCTTCCGTGCGAATGCGGCTTTTGGCGGCAATGCAGAGTACCCGACCATTTGGTTGGCCAGTGACAAGGTGGGAATGATCTTTACGATGCAGGACCGCATGTGGGAAGTTGGTGATCCATACCCAGTACCACCGAACTATGCACACTTTATGTACCCGCAGGTCCTCGCGGATACGGTGGGTTGGACCCTGGTGAGCGGCAGCTTCGTGGCGGACAGCGCCTACCAGTACGTGATGATCGGGCAGTTCTTCAGCAACGCCTTGACCGATACGCTTCATTTCGCGGACCCGAACTCGGTGTTCCCTTGGTATCCACGAGGGTACACCTTGGTGGATGCGGTGTGTGTATCGGCCAGCCCGGAGGGTTGCGATCTGGGGCAAGGTGTTGGAGATGTACAGGCAACAGGCCCAGTGCTGTTTCCTAACCCGGCACAGGAGCAATTGATCGTTGGGCAGCGAGCAGGAGCAGAGGCCCAGGTGCTTGATGGCGTGGGGCGCGTGCTGTGGCGGGGCCGGATAAGCAGTGAGCGCTGGTTGCTGGGGGTGGGGTCTTGGGCACGCGGGGCATACATGTTGCGCATGGCATTTCGCGGCAGGGTGGAAACGCACAAGTTCGTATTGACCGAGTAAATGCATCGTTCCGGTCCTTTCAGTGAACACATAACATGAACGGACATGAGAACGAAGAATATCTTAAAGCACCTGATCCTGGGTGCGCTTTTGCTGTCGACCGGCACGGTGGTCAGCCAAGTCACGACTGTCGGTAATGTTGCCAATACCTCAAACGACTTTCTGGGTTGGGATAACACGGCGCCGGCCAACAACTTCCCTCTGGAAGTTCGGCACGATCTGGACCAGCCTATCCAGTTCTGGACGAGCAGGTATTTCCGGGCACTCATCAACCAGAAGGTCACCTACGGAACGCTGGGTAGCTTTTCGTCCATCCCGGCCGATGGGTTCACCCTGATCACACCGAGCGATCACTTCCTCGGCTCCAACCCGAAAGGACCGTTCAGTCGATTGCATTTGGCAGAGGGCGAAGGAGACAACGCCCAGCCCACGGGTTACCGACCCTGGCAACGCAACGGCATCACCTTCACTGGCAATGGGGACCAGGGCTATATCGGCCAGAAGTATAACCACGGTAATGAGAGTGATTTCACGGACATGGTGATCCAGTGGAGTGATAATCCCGGCAACTGGAAGGGGGATCGCATGCGCTTCATCTTCTCTTCAGCATACAACGGCGCCAGCACGGGTATGAACTCTGAGGAAGGTCTGGAAGGCATGCGGCTATACCCACATGAACACGATTTCATCAATGTTGGGGTCGGGGACTTTTTCGCCGATGGCAGCGACCCTTCCGAGCGGTTGCACGTGCTGAACGGTAAGGCGCTTATCTGAACCCGGCTAAGGCATCCTTGGGGAAATGAGTCTGCGGTCGACGTGTGGTATTTTTAAACAAAGGCACGGATCGCTCATTTTCATGCTACATTCATGGTATGGCACATGCGATCGAAATATCTGCTTTAGATCGGTTGCAATCCGGATACGTGCTGCTTTCCTGCGCCTGCGAGTGTGCTTGTCCGTACCGGCGAATGTGCTCTCTCTCTCTCTCTCTCTCTCTCTCTCTCTCTCTACAATAATGCGCTCACAAGGCGCCAACGAAAAAGCCCCCAGCGCTTGCGACGCCAGGGGCCGGTCGCTCAACATTCACCCCCTAAGGCATAGGAACATGAACACGAGCTAGGCAAAGGTAGGGAGGCTCCCCGGCAACGCCGGGCAGCACCCGCCGCCCTTGGACGGTCTTATTCCAAGCGGGCACGTGGAAGACGCCATGGCCACGACACCCCGTATCACCAGGAGGCGAGGACCGGGACGATGCGCCCGGCCAATACGAACAATGCACACTTCGCTTAGCTCAGTGCAAGTGATGAACATCACCAGAACAAACCACAGCATGCATGGCTTCATGCTCGCTGCTGTGATTGTGGCTGCGGTGCTCAACGCCACCAGCACTACGCGCGCACAGAACCTGGTGCCCAACCCCGGCTTCGAGGAATTCGACATCTGCGAGGCAGATGAATTCGGGGTGAATGGCCCGCTCTCTTGGTACCGTACCAATGGAACGCCCGACTACCTGCAAAGCTGCTTGCTTTATGGTGCTGTCAATGCCTTGCCCATGAATTTCGTCACTTACCAGGAGCCTTTCGAAGGGGCCTCATGCGCGGGTATGCTCACCTATTGGCAGAATGGTTCGGCCGAGTACCGTGAATGGATCATGGCGCCTTTGCTGGAACCCTTGGTGGTGGGGCAGACTTACTACTGTAGTTTCCGGGCGAATGCGGCCTTCGGCGGCAACGCTGAGTATCCGCAGATCTGGTTGGCCAGCGACAAGGTGGGCATGCGGTTCAGCACAATGGCTATTCCCCCGTGGAACGTGGGCGATCCCTACCCAGTGCCTCCGAATCAGGCGCACATCCTGTATCCGCAGATCCTCGCAGATACAGTGGGCTGGACCTTGGTGAGCGGCAGTTTCGTGGCGGACAGTGCCTACCAGTACGTGATGCTCGGGCAGTTCTTCAGCAATGCCTTGACGGATACGCTGCATTTCGCGCCTCCGGATTCGGTGTTCTGGTGGTATCCTTACGCGTACACCTTGGTGGATGCCGCGTGTATATCGGCCAGCCCGGATGGTTGTGATCTGGGGCAAGGGGTGGGCGATGGGCTGACAACAGGCCCGGTGCTTTTCCCCAATCCAGCACAGGAGCAATTGATCGTGGGACAGCGCGCAGGGGCGGAGGTACAGGTGGTGGATGCCTTGGGACGCATGCTGTGGCAGGGCCGGATCACCAGCGATCGCTGGCTACTGGAGGTGGGGACTTGGGAACGCGGTGCGTACATGTTGCGCATGGAGCATCGCGGCAGGGTGGAATCGCACAAGTTCGTATTGACCGAGTGATCGCATCGTTCTGATCCTTTCAGTTTACAACAAACACGAAAGGACATGAGAACGAATAGTTTCTTGAAGCACCTGATCCTTGGTGCGATGTTGCTGATCACCGGGAAGGTGGTCTGTCAAACCTCCGTGCTCGGCAATGTTGCTCTCGCCCCAACCAATTTTCTGGGTTGGGATAACACTTTTCCAACCAACAACTTCCCGCTGGAGGTGCGGCATGATCTGGACCAGCCTATCCAGTTCTGGACGAGCAGGTATTTCCGGGCACTCATCAACCAGAAGGTCACCTACGGAACGCTGGGTAGCTTTTCGTCCATCCCGGCCGATGGGTTCACCCTGATCACACCGAGCGATCACTTCCTCGGCTCCAACCCGAAAGGACCGTTCAGTCGATTGCATTTGGCAGAGGGCGAAGGAGACAACGCCCAGCCCACGGGTTACCGACCCTGGCAACGCAACGGCATCACCTTCACTGGCAATGGGGACCAGGGCTATATCGGCCAGAAGTATAACCACGGTAATGAGAGTGATTTCACGGACATGGTGATCCAGTGGAGTGATAATCCCGGCAACTGGAAGGGGGATCGCATGCGCTTCATCTTCTCTTCAGCATACAACGGCGCCAGCACGGGTATGAACTCTGAGGAAGGTCTGGAAGGCATGCGGCTATACCCACATGAACACGATTTCATCAATGTTGGGGTCGGGGACTTTTTCGCCGATGGCACTGATCCCACAGAGCGTCTGCACGTCCTGAATGGCCGGGTGCGCATCGAGGAATTACCGAACGACATGGAAGCGGAGGGTTTGACGAAGGTGGTTGTCGTGGACGATGCAGCCACCGATGAGCATGGCGTTCTGAAGTGGATGAACATCGCGAACTTGATCCCAGTGGATTGCGAGTGGGATCTGAACGGTGGTGCAAATAATAATCTATCCACAGCTTTCGGTGGCTTCAGCGCCACTTGTCCGGACGTGAATGACGCCGTAGGGATCGGTGTTGACCTCGGGTCGACTATGGCCAACGCCAAGACCACGGTAGTTTCGACGACTTTCAGTGAGGGATTGAACGTTCAGAATTCGACAAGTGGCGCTGGCTTTATCGTAGGAGGACAGTTCTCTGCGAATGGGTCAGGTACTGGCGGTCTCACTTCGAGTGGTACTCGTGGGATCGCTGCAACTTCAAGCGGTGCAGGACCCTTTGCAGTCGGCCGTGCAGGAGATTTCATTTCGTGGGATAATTCCCAATTCACCAATGGGGTTCACGCCCAGACATTTGGTGGAACCGGTGAAGCAGCTGCGGTCTACGGATGGTGTCATTCGACCGCTACGACGAATATCGGCGTGTATGGACGCGTGGATGGAAATGGGACGGGGGATTGGGCGGGATATTTCCAGGGCAACGTCAACGTGATCGGTCTCGGGGTGATACCTGGTGGTACTTGGTCGCCTTCGGATGAAGCGTTGAAGGAGAACATCGAGGTCCTTGAGGGTGGTCTATCCGTGGTGAGCCAGCTCAACCCACGGTCATACGATTACCAGGTGGATGCGTATCCGAATGTGGGGTTACCCGAAGGCCAGCAATACGGGTTTCTAGCCCAAGAACTGGAGCAAGTGATCCCAGAAGCAGTAAGGGATATCACCTTCCCAGCGCAATCAGATTCCACCGGTCAAGAGATCCATCCCGCTGTCGCATCCAAGATCGTGAACACTAGCGTGATGATCCCCTTCCCGGTATCTGCGATACAGGAGTTGAACGCACGGAACGATGCATTGACTGCGCAGATGCGCCGTTACTGTCGCCGAAGGAGGAGACAAGAGGCGGCCAGGTCAGGCGAGTGACCTCACTGCGCAAGGCCGGTGTTTGGGACAAAGCGTTGTATCGATTGGCGTATGGACCCAGCGATCGAGGGAAGACGCCATCACCGAATGCTTTCTGGATGGCAGGGAAGCCCTTGCCGCCTGCTGCGCCAATCCCGATGGCAGCCGCATGCTCGATCAAGGCCTGAACCAGCCCAACGAGTTGGACGGAAGCCTCAGCGGCAGCAGGAAGCTTCGCATCCAGCCCAACCCCTTCAACGAGCGCACCACCGTGTTCTACACCCTGGACCGTGGTGGCCGCACCCAACTACTGGCCAACAGCAGCGATGGCCGCGACCTACGCGTGCTACAGGAGGCCAACCTGGAGGCTGGTAGCTACCAATTCGAGTGGAACACCGCTGCGCTCGCGCCGGGCATGTACTACGTGACCCTCCTGTTGGATGGGCAACCTGTGGTGAAGCGGGCCGTGAAGGTGGATCGGTAGATCATCGGTGGAAGCACGAATGTGCAAGGGTGCGAGAGTTCCTAACTCTCGCACCCTTGCCGTTCCTTCGTCGCGGTCTTATCTAGCCGCACTCTTTGCCCGGTCGGCCCTTCCTGTTTCCCACCCCACATGCGATCTTTGCCCCGATGCGGATCGGGATCGTTTGTTACCCCACGTTCGGGGGAAGTGGCGTGGTGGCAACCGAGCTTGGTATGGCCCTGGCCGAGAAAGGGCATGTGATCCACTTCATCACCTACGACCGGCCTGTGCGCCTGCGCGATCATCCGAACGTGCATTATCACGAAGTGCGCGTGAGCGACTACCCGCTCTTCGATTATCAGCCTTACGAGCTCGTCCTGACCAGCAAGCTCGTGGACGTGGCCAAGTTCGCCGGTCTGGACGTGCTGCACGTGCACTATGCGATCCCACACGCCTCCGCCGCGTGGATGGCACAGCGCATCCTGGCCGCCCAAGGGATGCGGCTGCCTTTCGTCACCACTCTGCATGGTACGGATATCACCCTCGTTGGACGTGATCCGAGCTTCGAGCCTGTGATCACCTTCAGCATCGAGCGGAGTGATGCCGTCACCGCGGTGTCCGATAGTCTCAAGCGCGATACCTACACCCATTTCCCGGTGAAGCGTGAGGTGCAGGTGATCCCCAACTTCGTGTGCGTGGACCAGTACCGGCACCACCATGATCCGGAATTGCGCCGGTACTACGCACCGAACGGCGAGCGCCTGGTGGTGCACGTTTCCAACTTCAGGCCGGTGAAGCGGGTCCAGGACGTGGTGGCCATGTTCCTCCGCTTGCGCGAGCGACTGCCTGCGCGACTCCTGCTGATCGGCGATGGTCCGGAGCGGCAACGCATCGAGACCCTGTGCCGCGCTTCTGACCACTGCAAGGACATCCTCTTCCTGGGCAAGATGACCCGGCCGGAGGAGGTCATGGCCAGCTGCGATCTCTTTGTCCTGGCCAGTGAAAGCGAAAGTTTCGGCCTGGCTGCCCTGGAAGCCATGGCGTGTGGCATCCCGGTGGTCAGCACCGATAGTGGTGGGCTTCCGGAGGTCAACATCCACGGGGTAAGTGGCCTGTTGAGCCCGGTGGGTGATGTGGGTTCCATGGCCGAGAACGCCTGGGCCATCCTGAACGATCCGGCCGACCACCAGCGGTTCCGGGATGGGGCCCTGGAGCAGGCACGACGCTTTGACCTGGTCCGTATCCTGCCCCAGTACGAGCGGTTGTATGAAAGCGTGGTCAACCCGGTGAAGGCATGATGGAGATCGTCAGCGACCGGGTGAGCATCGATCGCACCGATGGCCGCATCAGCGTGGTCATCAGTGCCCGGCTCCCAAAGCGGAAGGAGGCACTGTTGGTCACCTGGTTCCTCTGCTGGCTGCTCGTTGGAGCCTACGTGGCCTACACCCGGACCACCCTGCCGGAGGGGGATCCGCTGCGCCAGTTCATGCTCGCCTTCCTTGCTTTCTGGCTCTACTTCGCGGTGAAGGTGGGGCGCACCGTGCTCTGGCGTTTGAAGGGCTTCGAACAGTGGCGGCTCAAGGACGGCGTCCTCACCATCAAGGACAGCATCCTTGGCTATGGCAAGGCACACACCTATTTCGTGGAGAACATCCAGAAGCTTGGCGCGCTCAACCTGGACCCGAGCTCCTTCAAACACCAGCTGAACGATTCGTTCTGGACGATCGGCGGTGAACGCCTGGGCTTCGAACACCTGGGTCGTAAGGTGGTCTTCGGAAAAAGCCTGGATGCAGTGGAATCGAAGCGTGTGCTCTTCGTCCTTCAGGAAGCGCTGCGCACGGCCCGCAAGGAAGCCGCCGCTCAGTAGGGCTCCATCCGGAACGCGTTGCCACGGATGCGTCGCGTGAGCTTGCCGTCGATGATCTCCTCCAGGATCATGCGCCGGGCGACGGGGCTGGACAACGTCCGATCGATCGTATCCACCGCCCCGGAGGGCACCTGCGCTGTAAGCAGTGCGGCAAGCAGGTCCGCCCGTGCATGGGGGGCAATAGCAAAGGCCAACCGGTCAGCCAGTTCCGTGCGGTGCCGCACACGGTCCACATTCGTTCGGAAGCGCACGTCATCCGCCAGTTCCGGGTTGCCCAGCACCCGGCATAAGGCCGTGAACTGGACGTCGCTCCCCACCGCCAGGATGATGCGTGTACCATCGGCGCAGGTGAAGACCTCGCCGTATGGCGCGATGTTCGGATGCAGTGTGCCCATCGGTCGTGCCACGGCACCCGTCATGAGATGATTGCTGGCCTGGTTGATCAGCCCGGTCAGGGCGGCTTCCTCCAGCGAAACCTCGACATAGGCCCCTTTACCCGTGGCTGCCCGCTGCAGGAGCGCCAGCAGGATCCCCTCCTTGAGCTGGTGTGCGGCGAGCACATCGATCAGGGCGATGGGCAGCTTCGCCAGGTGGTCCGCGTTGGTTCCGGTCATGCTGATGTAGCCTGCTTCCGCCTGCAGCACCACATCGAAGGCCGGACGCTGTGGCTGGTCTGCGAAGCCCTTGATATGCCCGTGCACGAGCCTTGGATTCAGATCGCGGAGCCGCTCACGTTGCAAGCCGAGCTTCTCCGCATCAGCTGCCAGATGGTTCGTGATCAGGACGTCGGCGGCCTTCAAGATGGTGTCGAAGCTCTCGCGTTCCAAGGAGTCCTTGAGGTCCAGCTGGCGATGGTCCTTTCCCCAGTTCACACTGCTGAAATAGGCGCTGACGGGTGAGTGCTGGTCTTCTTCAGGAAGTTTCCACCGGCGAGTTACATCGCCGCCAGCACGCTTGTTCTCGATCTTGATGACCCGTGCGCCCAGTTCTGCGAAGAACATGCCCACCGCAGGGCCAGCCAGGACGCCTGCTGTTTCAATGACCAGGAGGTCGCGCATCATCGCTGGAAAGGTACCGTGTTCAACGGAGGAAGGAGAGGAACTTCGCATCGACCGAGGACGGTCGGACCAGGTTTGGCCGTGGAGTGGATCAAGCCCGATCCGCTTCGCGGACCTGGGGGCTTTTTCATGCCTGCTCTTGCTCAAGCTTCGCTTGGCTCGATCCTGCACGAAAAAGCCCCGTCCACCGTACGGCGGACGAGGCTGATCATCAAGTGCCCAGGACTGGACTCGAACCAGCACACCGGTTAAGGCACTACCCCCTCAAAGTAGCGTGTCTACCAATTTCACCACCTGGGCTCAGGTACCGCTTGTAGGCGGTAAGGGGGCGCAAATATAACAGGGCGTTTCACTCCTCGGGCTCCCATTTGGCTTGAGCCCTGCGGAAGAGTTCTGTGCGCACTGCAGCCAGCCGGCGCGCATGCTCCGGGTCGTTGTAGGGCTCGTCCTCTTCTTCCACGCCGTGGAACTGGTCCTCATGAGGCATGGGAGGCACGGTTTTGTCTTCGGGGCGTCCCGGTCGCTTGGGCGCGGTCGGGTCGCTGTCTGGAGCGTTCTGATCGGCCATGTTCCGAAGGTAACGGTGCCGCAAGCCCTTCGCTATCAGGCTTCGACGAATGAGTTTTCCACCGCTGCGACGGTCCGGTTGATAACCTGCTTGCCCGGATACTGGAGCCGCGGGACAGGTTTCTCCCCCGTACCCTTTGGAACGAGAAGACCCCGGCTTTGGCCGAGGTCTTCTTTCGTGATCCCGCTGGGGCTTCCCGCATCTTCGCTGCGCTGCGTGCGGGACAGGCTTCTCGCCCGAACGACTTGACATGCAAAGACCCCGGCTTTCGCCGAGGTCTTCTTTCGTGATCCCGCTGGGGCTCGAACCCAGGACCCCAACATTAAAAGTGTTGTGCTCTACCAGCTGAGCTACAGGATCTTCCACACCCCCCGAACGGTGACCCGTTCTTGGAAGGGAGCGCAAAAGTAAGGATCCGCACCGAACTGCAAAACCGCCTTCGACGAAGCTATTTCTTCTCGATGATCGGGTGCCGCTCAAAGGGCTTGTTCCGGTCGAAGAGGTAACGGTAGGTGGCCAGGGTCCGGTAATTCTCGGCACCCAGGTTCTCGCACACTTTGATCATGCGCGGATTGAAGTCGCCGATCCACGTCAATACGGTGTCGTGATAGAGCTTCTTGTCCACGATGTGCTTCTCGGCATACACAATGAGCGCTCCTTCCATGCCCTTCCCTTGATACTCCTTGGCCACGCCGAAGACGATGCCCGTCATGGTCCTGGCGGCGCCTGTCTTTTTGTACCACAGGAACTTCAACTTGCCCCACCAGTTCAGGTCGCCGTTCACGTGCTTGAAGATCTCGTTCAGCTCAGGCAGGCTGATGTACATGGCAACGGGTCGTTCCTGGTAGCGGATGAAGATGACGATCCGGGGATCCATCACCGGCTTCATGGCCTTCACGATCTTCAGGGCAGCCGAGGCTTCCATCGGCTTGTGGTTGTCGTGATCGACCCAGCCGTCGTTGTAAACGGTGCGGAAGTCCTCTGCGATCTGCTCCACGCTCAGCCCGCGCACATCGTGCATCCGAAAGGCAGGGTCGTTGGCCAGCTGGTTGTACTTGCGGTGGAAAATGGGTTGGGCCGGTACGCGGGCACTGCGCAGGAAGAAGAGCTGGTTGAAGTAGACCTGGAACCCGTAATTCTCCAACAGCGACGGGTAGTACGGTGGGTTGTAGTTGGTGCCGTAGATCGGCGGGGAGGTGAAGTTCTTGATCAACAGACCCCAGAACATATTGCGGTCGCCAAGGTTGATCGGTCCGTCCATCGCTTCCATGCCTTGGTCCTTCAGCCAATCCCTGGCGGTATCCAACAGCCTGTCCGCAGCGGCCTGGTCGTTCACGCACTCGAAGAAGCCCATGCCCCCGGTGGGTTGCTTCTCGGTGTAGGCCGTCCTGGGGTTGATGAACGCCGCGATGCGGCCGATCGCGCGGCCCTTGTCAACAAGGAGCCAGCGCATCACCTTGCCCTCCTTGAGCAATTTGTTCTTCGCCGGGTCGAAGACCTTGGCCACGTCCTGCTTCAGGTGCGGGATCCAGTTCCTGTCATTCTTGTAAATGCTCCAGGGAAGCCGCATCCATTGGTCCTGGGTGCGTTGGTCCGTGACCGGTACGATCTGCATGGCCATCTTCGCGAAGGTGCGATCTTTCGGCCGTTCCACATGCACGTTCAACTCATCGGTTTCATGTGCGCGGGCAAGTCACGGGTGGGGCGCGCGCTCGCTCCGCTCCTTGGCATGCCCTTCGTTGACCTCGATCGCGTGATCGAACAACGGGTCGGGCCCATCAAGCCTTTCTTCGAACGGGAAGGGGAGGCGGCGTTCCGCGCGGTGGAAGCCGAGGTGCTTGGCGCTGTGCTGGATGGACCGGGAGCGGTGATCGCGATGGGTGGTGGTACACCGGTTGAACGGCGGAACCTCGATCGCATGATGCGGGCGGGACGGGTGGTATGGCTTGATGTGCCCTTGGATATCCTGCTGCCGCGCATCGAACGCACCGGTGGTGACCGACCGCTCCTGGCCGGTCTCAAAGGGGAGATCCTGCGCGAACGTGTCGGAGCAATGCTGCGCGCGCGGAGGTCGATCTATTCGGAAGCGCACCTCCACATCGAGGCGGTCGGTCCTCCGGATGAGATCGCAGAACGGATCGCCGGGATCCTTCAACTCAGGTGAACGCTGTCGGTCCTGCCCAGGCGCACGGTGATATGCTCCTGTACGGTGGTGCTCAGTGTCAGCCCCACGATGTCAGCACGGATCGGATAGGCACGGTGCCGGCGGTCCACGAGCACCACGGTGGTCAAACGTTTCAGGGGCACCTGCACCAGGAAGCTGGCCGCGTGCATCAGGGTGCGGCCGCTCATCAACACGTCGTCCACCAGCACCACCACCCGGTCGCGCAGGGTCTCGGGATCAACGGAGAGTTTCGCCGGGCGCTCCAGCGGCTGGTCCTTGTCCAGCTCGATCCGCACCAGCTCCACCTCCAGCTTGGTGGCGGCCGCCAGTCCCGCCTTCAACCGCTGCGCGATCGCATCCCCGCGCGGCGCCACGCCCACGAGCACGATGCCGTCCTCCGCATGGTACTCCTCATGCAATTGGTGGATGATCCGCGTGAGCTTGCGCTGCACACGCGCGTGGTCGAGGATGATGGTCTGGCCTGACATGTGGCGAAAAGTACGTTGGTCTATTCCAACACACGCGCAGGACGACGCCGCGAACGCACCTCGGCGAGCTCGCTCTCGTGGATCTGACTTCCGGTGTACTTGATGATGCGGTCGAAGAGGTCGAAGGTCGATGCCTCCAAACGCTTGAACCGGATGCATGACCGGCCACGGTCAAAGACCAGCAGGTCCTTCTTGAACGCGTTCAACAGATCATGCGGAATGATGTAGAGCGCCATGAAATTCTTCTGGTTCGCGAGGGCGCAGAGCGTCAGGCCGTGGAGGTGGTAGGTGGGCATCTCCCGATCCATGTCCTCCACGATATCCGGCCAGATCGAAAGGATCAACTTCCGCAATCGCACCAAGGGTTCCTTCCGCCCGGGCTCGAGCTGGTCGAAGTATTCATCCGCTGTGCGCAAGAGTGATCGCATCCCAATGAGAGGATGAAGATGCGAGATCCATGTGGATCGTTCAAGGCATGCGTTCGCGAACCACCTCGCGCACCCGGTCGATCGCGACTTCCGTTCCATCGCGGAGCACGACAAGATCAGCGCCGTCGCGATGGATGATGTCCAAGGGTACGCTGGTCCGCTCCGATCCATCGGCCAACACCAGCGTCACCTCTTCGCGCAGGGTCGCCGCCGCTTCTATGCCGTCGTGGATGGCACAGGAAGCCGGTCCGTGACGCACGGCTTTCACCCAGAGCTCGCGGCCCGCGCGTGGCGCGATCGAATTGTGGCACCGCTCGAACCGCGCGTCCGGGAATTGCTTCGCGAAGAGCTGCTGATAATCCTCCACCGAAGCGGCGAACGGTGGGCCCTGCGCGTTCGGTACCTGATCGAAGAGCACACCGACCAGCACACCGCCGGGCTTCAGCAGCCGTTGCATCGTATCCACGTACCGCTCTCGTTGGGAAGGTTCCAGCGCACAGAGCAACGTCTGCTCGATGATGATGTCGTACGACCCTTCGTGCGTGAAGAGGTCTCCGACCAGCACGTGTTCCACCGGGAAGGAGGGGCACCGTTGCCGCAGGTCCTTCAAGGCCTCGTCGGTGAGATCCATGGCGAAGACCTCGCTGAAGCCCGCCCGATGCGCGTACTCCGCCTCATACGCCCGACCAGCACCCGGGATCAGGATCCGAAGACCACGGTCCTCGAGCCCGTCCAGGTAGGTGGTGATCGGTTTGGAGGCCGCGCCGATGTCCCAGGGGGTGTCGCCAGCCGTGTAGCGCTCCTCCCAGTACCGTGCGTTCAGTTCACCGGCCATGGCTCAATCGATCAGTGCGAAGCGGAAGGTCACGGAGCGCTCGCGCATGCGCAGCAGGTCGGCGTTGCCGCCGAAGTCGTGCTTCATCATCTCCCGCTTGGCCATCTCCATGATGGTGTCCAGCCAGGACAAGCCCGTGCTGCCTGTCGGGTCGTGGGCGGTGATCAGCTTGCCCAGCTTGCGGCCGCCCATGGTCGCCATGATGCGTGCCTGCTCTTCGGCGCGAGTGAACAACCGCTGCATCAGTTCCACCTCGGTGCCGGCTGTGGGCTCGTATTCCCAGTTGCTTACATGCCCGTCACCCTTTCCCTCGTCGCGCAGGAACGCTACCAGCCGCTTTAGCTCAGCCTCGTTCGCCAGTTCGATCCCCACGCTCGAGGATCCGCTCTCATCCTCGTACGAGCTGATGCTGTAGTCCGTATACCCGGCCGCATCATCGGTGAGCTTGAAGCCGGCTTTGGTGAGCTTACCCTTGAGCTTTTCGGCCTTCTCCTCGGCCTCCTTCTGGATCTTCTTCTGGGTCTTCTCCCAGTCCTCATCGCCTTCATAGGTGGCGTCCGAGTACATCTCCGCGTTCTGCGGCGTGTAGGAATAGGTGATCCGCTTCACCTTCATGGACATGGTGTCCGATACGGTGAGTTCGATGTAGTTCTCGGTGATGACCTGGGCGGGTAAGGCCAGGATGGACACGAGCGCGGCGGACAATGCCGATGTGCGAAGGAGGTGATGCATCATGGGGAAGTTGATGCGAAGTTCAGGCTTCCTGCGGATCGGGCGGCATGGTTGGTGAGAATGATGTCGTTCACCAGCCGGACCGCCGCGATCACGGAACGAAGGAGCTTCTGCCGGGCCTGTCGTTACTGCCTTTCCGCCGCGGCCAGAAGCGCGCTCCATCCCCTTGTCCAACGGTGTCGTATCTTTGCGCCGCTCCTGAGCGCGCCTCGCGTGCTCCTTTCCTGGTCCGCTTCGTGTTTCGTCGCTGGGCCGCTCATTTCACGGAACCGACGGTTTGCACTGGATAGACGCCGGCATCATTCTCCTTTACATGATCATGCTCCTCGGAGTGGGCGTGTACTTCATGCGGAGGAACGCAAGCGCCGAGGACTATTTCGTGAGCGGTCGCGACATGGGCCGCTGGCATATCGGGCTATCGGTGGTGGCCACGGATGTGGGTGGCGGATTCTCCATCGGTCTGGGCGGGCTCGGCTTCGCGCTTGGGCTGAGCGGTTCCTGGATGCTCTTCACCGGGCTGATCGGCGCGTGGCTCGCCGCAGTGCTGCTCATTCCGCGCGTGTACGCACTCGGCAGCAGCAAGCGCCTGCTCACCTTCCCTCAGCTCTTCGGCCACTACTACGATGCGCGTGTGGCGCTCCTCGCGGGCATCATCTCCGTGGTGGGCTACCTGGGCTTCACCAGTTCCCAGATCCTGGCTGGCGCGAAACTGGCCTCGGCCTCGGTGGAAGGGCTCGAGCTGAGCACGGCCCTGCTGGTCATGGGCGGCATCACCATCCTGTACACCGTGCTCGGCGGCATGAATGCGGTGATCCACACCGACACCGTGCAATGGATCGTGCTCATGATTGGTTTGATCCTGGTGGCGCTGCCCATGGCGTGGAACGCGGTGGGCGGCTGGGAGGCGATCAGCGCCAGCGTGGGGCCGGAGATGCTCGCGTTGGACCACATCGGCCCGGTGAAGCTGCTGAACTGGGCCATCACGATCATACCGATCTGGTTCGTGGGCATGACGCTGTATCAACGCATCTATGCCAGCCGGAGCGAGCGTGAGGCGAAGCAGGCCTGGTTCATCGCCGGGCTCTTCGAATGGCCGGTCATGGCTTTCATGGGCGTGCTGCTCGGGCTGTTGGCCCGCGTGGCGGCGGAACAGGGCATGCTCGCCAGCCTGTTGCCCGGGGCAGCGGCGGACATCGACCCGGAGCTCGGGCTGCCCTTGCTGCTGCGGTTGATCCTTCCGGCAGGCCTCATGGGCGTGGTGCTCGCGGCCTACTTCAGCGCGATCCTCTCCACGGCCGACAGCTGCCTGATGGCGGCGAGCGGCAACCTGCTCACCGATATCATCCACCGCCGCGGCAACGCCATGGATGAGAAGCGCCAGCTGCGCCTCTCGCAGCTCTTCACCCTGCTCCTTGGCGCCGTGGCACTGGTGCTTGCGGCCGGCATGACCAATGTGCTCTCGCTCATGCTGCACAGCTACGCCTTCATGGTGAGCGGCTTGCTCGTGCCGCTCGTGGCCGCCGTCTTCTTCGGTCAGCGCGATCAGCGTGCGGCTCTGGCCTCCATGATCGTGGGCGGCAGCACCACCCTGGCGCTCACGCTCTCCGGAGCGACCCTTCCCGCAGGACTAGATGCCAACCTGTTCGGCATCGCAGCTAGCACCCTTTGTTTCATCACCGTGGCCCGTCTCGCACCGGTCGCGCGAACATCCCCTTGAATGCAGCTCATCACCAGCGACCCACACACCGGACCAGATCCCCACTTCGATCAGGAGCGTATCGCCCGATTCCTGGAGGTTCACCTCGACCAGTACGGCGACCGCATGGAGGACATCCTGAAGTGCCTGAACTATGCCTTCGACCCGGTGCGCGGAGGTTTCGTGGTGATCGCCGTGGAAGACGGAGCGATACTGGGTGCAGTGGTGGTGAACGAGACCGGCATGAGCGGTTACATACCGGAGAACATCCTGGTGTACATCGCAGTGGATCGATCGCAGCGTGGCAAAGGCGTGGGCAGGCAGCTCATGCAGGCCGCGCTCACGAAGGCGGAAGGGTCCATCGCCCTGCACGTGGAACCGGAGAACCCAGCACGGAAACTCTATGAAGCCCTGGGCTTCACGAACAAGTACCTCGAAATGCGACTGCACCGATGATCGATCAGGAACGAACGAGCCAGGTGAGCGAAGGACTGCTCCGCAAACTGATGTACCTGCGACGCGAATTGCACGCCCACCCGGAAACGGCCATGGAGGAGGAGTGGACCGCCCAACGCATCACCCGCTACCTCGAAGTCCTCGAACCCGATGCCCTGCTCACCAAGGTGGGCGGCACCGGCATCCTCGCGCGGTTCGACGGCCGCGCCGACGGTCCTGACCTGCTCTTCCGATGCGAGCTGGACGCCCTGCCCATCGCAGAAGAGAACACCTTCCACCATCGCTCCACCATCGATGGTCGTTCGCACAAGTGCGGCCATGACGGGCATATGGCGATCATCTGTGGCCTTGCCGAAAGGCTCGCCGCCGACCGTCCGAAGCAGGGCAGGGTGTGGCTGCTCTTCCAACCGGCCGAGGAGAACGGCATGGGCGCGAAGGCGGTGCTGGCCGACCCACGGGTGGCTGATCTGCACTTCGATCGCGTGTTCGCACTGCACAACCTGCCCGGTGTGGCGCAGGGCACGATCCGGGTGCGCAACGACACCTTCACCGCCGCGGTGAACAGCATCGTCATGCAGTTGAAGGGACGCACCTCACATGCGGCCGAGCCGGAACATGGGATCAACCCCGCCGCTGCCATGAGCACCATCATCTCCCGCACGCTCGCCCTGGCCCACAACGTGCCCAGCGATGCGCACATGCGGGTGATCACACCGGTGTACGCGCAACTGGGCAGCAAGGACTATGGGATCTCGGCGGGGCATGCGGAAGTGCACCTCACCCTGCGCTGCTGGACCGATGTTGAGCTGGAAAAGCTGCAGCGCACCGTGGAAGAGCTGGCCTTGAAGGTCGCGCGCGACGAACAGCTCGAGTTGAGCATCCACTACACACAACACTTCCACGCCAACCAGAACGATCCCGACACCGTGGACCTCGTTCGCGCCGCGGTGCAGGCAGCCGGGCTCCACCTTTCCGAAGCCGACCATCCCTTCAAGTGGGGTGAGGACTTCGGGCTTTTCACCCAGCGCTTCCCCGGTTGCATGTTCGGCATCGGTGCGGGTGAGGATACCCCCGCGCTGCACAACCCCGACTACGATTTCCCGGACGCCATCATTCCCCAGGGCATCGCGGTCTTCGAGCGGATCATTCGGCACGATTGAATGTTCGAACCCAGTTCCATCACCATAAGTCGTGGCGCCTTGCGCAGCAACATCGCCTTTATCAAGGAGCAACTGGGGCCGGCGCGGCTGTGTGGTGTGGTGAAGGGCAATGCTTACGGGCACGGCCTGGAACACTTCGTACAACTGGCGCTGGCGGAAGGGGTGGACTATTTCGGCGTGTACTCGGCGGATGAGGCCTGGATCGTCCGCCAGCACGTGAACGCCCGACCGGACCTCTTCATCATGGGCATGGTGGAAGGGGATGGCCTGGCCTGGGCGGTGGAACAGGGTGTGGAGTTCTGCGTTCACGATCGCGATCGGCTGGAGCACGCGGTGGCACAGGCGAAGAAGCAGGGGAGCAAGGCCCGCATCCACGTGGAAGTGGAGACCGGCATGCACCGCACGGGATTCTCTTTGCCGGACCTCGAAAAGACGATCCCGATGATCACGGCGGCCGCGGGACACCTGGACCTGGTCGGCCTGTTCACGCACTTCGCCGGTGCGGAGAGCCGCAGCAACCATGATCGCGTGATCAGCCAGATGGCGTGCTTCGAGCGGGCCCGGAAGCTGCTGGAAGATTCCGGCATCCCCGTCCGGTACGCACATCAGGCCTGTTCCGCCGCGGTGATGAACTACCCCGGGACCATCGGTCCGATGGCGCGGTGGGCATCATGCAATACGGCTTCTGGTCGAACGCAGAGACCTGGCTGCGGTACAGCCTGACCAATAAGACGGCGGCCGATCCGCTGCGCCGCGTGATCGGCTGGCGCAGCCGCGTGATGGCCATCACCGAGGTGGAGGCCGGTGGCCTCATCGGTTACGGGAATAGTGCCATGGCCCCGGCAGAAGATGCGCATCGCCGTGGTGCCAGTGGGCTACGCGCACGGCTTCGACCGGGGCTTGAGCAACAACGGGCACGTGCTGATCCGCGGCCGCCGCGCCAAGGTCACCGGCATCGTCAACATGAACGCCATAACAGTGGATGTGACCGACATCGATGGCGTTGGGAAGGGCGATGAGGCGGTGCTCATCGGCCAGCAAGGCGATCAGGCGATCACCGTGGCGAGCTTCGGGGAACTCAGCGAGCAGCTGAACTACGAGCTGCTCACGCGGCTGCCGCATTACATCCCACGCAGCGTGATCGACTAGCCATGGCCTACCTCAAGCTCTATCGCTCGAAACTGCGCAACAATCATCAGGTGCTGTCCGACTGGTTCGCAGGCAACGGCATCGAATGGGGCGTGGTGACCAAATTGCTCTGCGGCAACAAGACCTTCCTGCAGGAGCTGGTGCACCTGGGCGTGCGCGAGATGCACGATACGCGCATCAGCAACCTGCGCGCGATCAAGTCCATCGCGCCGGATGTGCAGACCGTGTACATCAAGCCGCCCGCCAAGCGAAGCCTGGCCAGCGTGGTGCGCTATGCCGACGTGAGCTTCAACACCGACCTCAGCACCATCCGCGGCCTCAGCGCCGAGGCTGTGAAGCAGGAGCGGCATCACAAGGTGATCATCATGGTAGAGATGGGCGACCTGCGCGAAGGCGTGATGGGCGAGCACCTCACCGACTTCTACGCGCAGGTATTCCAGCTGCCGGGCATCGAGATCATCGGCCTGGGCACGAACCTGAACTGCCTCAACGGCATCATGCCTTCGGCGGACAAGCTCATCCAGCTCAGCCTCTACAAGCAGCTGATCGAGGCGCGCTTCGGGCGGGTGATCCCATGGGTGAGCGGGGGCACCACGGTCACGGTCCCGTTGCTCTTGAACAAGGAGCTGCCCAAGGGCGTCAACCACTTCCGCATCGGTGAGGCGCTCTTCTTCGGGGCGGACCTCTTCACCGGCGGCGTGCTGCCCGGCATGGAGCCCGATGTCTTCGAGCTCTTCGCCGAGGTGATCGAGCTCTACGAGAAGCCCGTGGTGCCCACCGGCGTGCAGATGGAGAATCCCTCCGGCCACAAGCCCGAGTTCGACGATGCCGATCGCGACAAGACCAGCTACCGGGCCATCATCGACGTGGGCCTGCTCGACGTGCAGCCGCGTTTCCTCATTCCCGAAGACGAACGTCTCACCGCATCGAGGCCAGTTCGGACATGCTCGTCGTTGACCTCGGTGCCAGCTCGTACGACTACAAGGTCGGCGACGAGATCACCTTCAACCTGAAGTACATGGGTGCGCCTCACCGTGATGAATTCACGCTACATCGACAAGGTGGTGGAGTGGAGGATGGGCCGGATGGAGATGTGCGAACCGCAGTGCCGCACTTGGTTCGCACTGACCGTCGACGCTGGAAGTATTTGCCTACCGCTTCACCAGCCGCACCACGTTCTCCACATGGTAGGTGTGAGGGAACATGTCCACCGGCTGAACGAAATCGATGCGGTAGCGCTCGTTGAGGATCGCCAGGTCGCGCGCCTGCGTGGCGGGGTTGCAGCTCACGTACACGATGCGCTCAGGCGCCAGTTCCAGGAGATGGCGCACCACGGGCTCATCCATGCCGGCACGCGGCGGGTCGGTCACCACCACATCGGGTCTGCCGTGAAGCGCGACGAAGGTTGCGTCCATCACCTTCTTCATGTCGCCGCTGGTGAAGCTCACGTTCTCCACGCCATTCGCCTGCGCGTTCACGCGGGCATCGGCCACGCTCTCCGGCACGAGCTCCACGCCCGCCACATGCCTTGCCTGCGCGGCCAGGTACAGGGTGATGCTGCCCGCGCCGCAGTAGAGGTCGTACACATTCTCCTTGCCCGTGAGCCCGGCCAGCTCACGCGTGAGCCCGTACATGGCGATGGTCTGTCGCGGATTGGTCTGGAAGAAGGTCTTCGGTCCGATCCGGAAGCGCAAAGGCTTGCCGCCCGGGCCGTCGGGAAGCTCCTCCACGATATGGTCACGACCGTGGAAGACCTGGATATCCAGATCGTAGATGGTGTCGTTGCGCTTCGGGTTCACCGTCCAGAGCACGCTGGTGAGCGCTGGGAAGGCAGTGATGAGCCCGCTCAACAGCATCTCCCGGGCATCGACATCCTCATGCCCAACAGAGAGCAGCACCATGCATTCCCCGGTGGTGGTGGTGCGGATCAGCAGATTGCGCAGGAAGCCCTGATGGGCGCGCACATCGTAGAAGCTGAGCCCATGCCGGCGCGCATGTTCACGGATGTGATTGCGGATGCGGTCGCTGGGTTCGGGCTGCAGGTGGCACTCGCTGATGTCCAGGACGCGGTCGAAGCGCTGGGGGATGTGGAAGCCCAACGCGTCGCGGTCGGTGATGACGCCCTCCGCGGCGAGCTCATCCTTGGTGAACCAGCGGCTATTGCTGAAGGTGAACTCCAGCTTGTTGCGGTAATGGCGGATGCCGGGCGATGGCAGGATCGGGGTCACCGCTGGGAGCGCCAGGCCACCGATCCGCTCCAGGTTGTCGATGACCTGCTGCTGCTTGTATTCGAGCTGCTTGGCATAGGCGAGATCCTGCCATTTGCAGCCGCCGCAGGTGCCGAAGTGCGTGCAGAACGCCGGTACACGATCCGGCGATGGCGAAACGATCCGCGTGGTGATGGCCTCGGCATAGTTGCTCTTCTTCTTCGTCACGCGCACGTCCACCACATCACCAGGCACGGCACCGGTCACGAAGACCACCATGCCTTCATGTTTGGCGATGGCCTTGCCTTGGGCGCCGGCACTGTCGATGGTGAGGTTCTCGTAGAAGAGCGGTTCGCGGGAGCGGTTTCGGCGCATGGTGCTGGTTGGCCCGCGACCACCGGTCGTTCGGACAAGGCGGCGAAGATACCCTACTTTTGCGGCCTTGTTCAGCGGCTAAGCCGCGTCCATCAAGCCATGCAAGAGACCCGCCTCAACACCCGCACCCAGCAAGCCATCGCCCTCGAGGACAAGTACGGGGCCCACAACTACCACCCGCTGCCGGTGGTGCTGGACCGTGGGCAGGGTGTCTTCGTCTGGGACGTGGATGGCAAGCGTTACTACGACTTCCTTAGTGCCTACAGCGCGGTGAACCAGGGCCACTGCCACCCACGCCTGGTGAAGGCCATGCAGGAGCAGGCCGCCGAGATCACGCTCACCTCGCGTGCGTTCTACAACAGCAAGTTGGGGAGCTATGCGGAGTATGTCTGCAAGACCTTCGGCTACGAGAAGATGCTGCCGATGAACACCGGTGCCGAAGCCGTGGAGACCGCGCTGAAGCTTGCGCGCCGCTGGGGCTATGAGAAGAAGGGCATCGCGAAGGACCAGGCGAAGGTCATCGTATGTGCTGGGAACTTCCACGGGCGGACGATCACCATCATCAGCGCCAGCACCGACCCGGACAGCAACACCGACTTCGGTCCGTACACACCCGGCTTCGTGGTGATCCCCTACAACGACATACCCGCGTTGGAGAAGGCGCTGGAGGACCCGAACGTATGCGCCTTCCTCGTGGAGCCGATCCAGGGGGAAGCCGGTGTCTTCGTGCCGGCGGATGATTTCATCGCCAAGGCCATCCGCGCGTGCAAGGCGATGAACGTGCTCTTCATGGCCGATGAGGTGCAGACCGGTATCGCCCGCACCGGCCGGATGTTGTGCACTGAACACAGCGGCGAACGCCCCGATGTGGTCATCCTCGGCAAGGCTGTGAGCGGTGGCATGTATCCCGTGAGCCTGGTGCTGGCTGACAATGCCATCATGGACGTGTTCACCCCCGGCAGCCACGGCAGCACTTTTGGCGGTAATCCCATGGCGGCACGTATTGCCATGGAGGCGCTGGATATCGTGAAGGAAGAGAGGCTCACGGAGAACGCTGAACGCCTCGGACAGCTCTTCCGTAGCGAGATGCAGAAGCTCGTGGACGAGTTCGCCTACGTGAAGCTGGTGCGCGGCAAGGGCCTCCTGAACGCAGTGATCATCGAACCACGCACCGCCGCTGATGGGACACCAAAGACCGCCTGGGAACTATGCTTGTTGCTTCGCGACAACGGTCTACTGGCCAAGCCTACGCACGGCGACATCATCCGCTTCGCACCGCCCCTGGTGATCACGGAGGAACAGTTGATTGAGTGCTGCCGGATCATCGCGTTGAGCGTGCGGCAGTTCGCGTAGTATCGGACCTATTAACTTTGAAGGTGATATGAGCACGGCGGAGTTGCGCGAACAATTGCACGTTCTGGTCGATGCGATCTCCAGTCGGGAAAGGCTGGAGCGGATCCATGAACTGCTGACCGAGTTGACCGATGAAGCGGCAACCGGAGTCTGGGCTTCCCTGAACGAGGCTCAACGGGAACGCGTGCTGAAGGCGAACGCCCATTCCATGGACTTGGATAGTCTTCGGTCTTCGGATGAAGTTCTGAAGAGACGACGGCCATGAAGCTGACCCCGCTTTGGACAGCGGATGCGGAAGATTCCTTCGCGGAGATCATCGACCACCTGGTGAAGGAGTGGGGCCGTAGTGTGGCCTTGGCATTCCACGAGGAGGTGGAAAGGACGATCGAGTTATTGACCATGTTCCCTGGCGCCGGTGCCAAGGAGGTACGGGATCAGGATATCCGCAGTATTCCCGTCGCCCGTCAGGTCAGACTTTTCTATCGCACCGATGATAAGCGCTTGTTCATACTGATATTCATAGATGTACGTAGTGACCTTTTTCAGTCGGTCAAGGTTGAATGATCGCTCCGAAGTGCGGCAAGCTCAGGTGCCGCGCTCCTTGTACAGGATGTCACGTAGCTCCTCCAAAGAAGCATCTCGGAATTCGGGGTTCATGCCCTTTCCATTCACGCCCGCATCGCGCAGCTTGAAGGGAGCTACATCCCCTTTTTCAGCCAGTTTAAGGAGCAAGCCCTGTTCGATCAATGCCTTCAGGGTGGTCCTGTGGGCACGAGCATAGCGCTTGGCCTTGATGAACAAGTTCTTGGGAAGTTCGATGGTTGTTTTCATGGGTTTTCCGACCCTGCACAGAAACCAATACACGAAATTATGGAGGTATGTTTCATCGTTCTCGCTGATCACCCCTTCCCGATCAACTCCATCATCTCCGGATAGCTGTACACCTCGCTTGTTCCCGGATCGCGTAGCGCAGCGGCCACCATCGCCTGGGCGATCTCCGCGGTGCGGATGGAACGGAAGCGCGCCGGCGTGAGCGCCTTGAACAACGGGATGATCGCTGCAAGTACTCCAGGCGTGTGTTTGGAACCCAGGATCATCGCCGGGCGGAAGATGCTTACGACCGCCGGTCCCTGTGCCTTCACCGCAGCCTCGGCTTCGCCTTTCACCCGGCTGTACCGGGGTGTGCCGGCCGCGCCACCTCGGGTGGAGGCCTGCGCATCCGCGCCGATGGCTGACATAAGGAGCAGGTGACGCACCTTGCCTGATGCCTTCAGGCCACGCGCGAAGGCCGCATTCAATTCCACATCCACCGCGCGGTGTTCCTCCAAGGACATCTTGGCGGTGCCTGCTCCCACACCCAATACGCTGAAGCCGATCGCCTCCGCATTGCTCGTGCGTAAGGCATCCACCACGGCCTGTTCCAGTTCGTTGGGCGACATCTTAGGAACCATCCGGACTTCAACCTGCGGCCCGTGTTGCTGTTCAAGCGGTTTGCGGGCCAGGACGATGATGCGATCGAAGGCGGTGCTGCGTTCCAGTTCGGCCAAGAGGTCCTTGCCGACCGAGCCCGAAGCTCCGAGCAGAATGGCGGTCCGTGGGTTCATGGTCATTGTTCAGCACGAACCTAGGCGATCGTCAGGAAGGTCCAACGCGTGCATGAGGCAGCCATGCAACCCTTCACACCTGCTACCACAAGTTGGTCGGTCGTCTCACGCATCCCCGCGGGCGATGATCCGGGCGATCCGCCCGTTGATGATCTCGGCCAGGTTCCAGAGGATGAGATCGGGATCCGTGGTGCTGTAGAAGCTCACGACGACCGCATCCTGATCCGCATGGTACAACGCGAAGCTCGCGTACCCAGGCACCCAGCCCGAATGCTCGAACTCGTAGATCGAGACGTAGATCCCACGTTCCTTTTCCGTGAGCAGCTCACCCGTGTTCAAGGCGCGCAGGAAAACGGCGACATCCTGCGCTGTGGCGACCATTCCGATATCATCGGTCTTCAGGTCCACTGCATGGCCTTGATGGAAACCACTCATCATGTCGGCGATGTCGACATCCTGGATCGACGCGAAGGTGTGACTGAGGCGCAGCGGGTTGAGGATGCGTTCCTGGATGAACTGGAAACTCCCGTGACCCAGGGTCTTCTCCATGATCCGGTTGAGCAGGAGGTAGTTCGTGTTGCAATAGGCGTAGTCTTCGCCGGGTTCGAAGTCGGCCGGTGCACCTTGGATGAGTGCGACCTTCTCTTCAAAAGTCGCTTTCGGGTGGGCCCAATAGTCCGGGGTGTCGGTGTAGTTGGGTATGCCGCTCCGGTGCTGCACGAGCATGCGTACGGTGATGCGCTCGGTGTTCGCGATCCGGCCCACCAGTTCGGGTAACAGGTCGGCCAACGTCCTGTCCAGCGAAAGGCGACCTTCACCGACCAGCTTTGCGATAGCCGCGGCGGTGTAGAGCTTATTGATGCTGCCGATCTTGAAGTAGGCATCCGCCCGGGCGGGGACCTTCTTCACCGGATCATGCCAGCCGGCGGTGTAGGTTCCCGGTGGCTCCCCGTGCTTGTCCACATAGACCACGACACCGCTGAAGCCGTAGGCCACGGCCTGCTCGGCTTGTGCCTCATTGCTGGCGGGTAGGGGACGGATCCAAGCCCAGACCAGGACCCACGGGACGAAGAACAGCGACACGAGGGTGGCAGACAGCAGCAGGATCCCGATGATCCGCTTCTTGCTCTTCCTGCTTGCGCGTGCTGCCTGTGCCTTCTGATCCGTCAAATCGTGGGTAATAGTAAGGAACCATGAAGGAACGGTCCTGTCAGGCCTGCTACTCCTACTTGAACTGGTCGGGACCAAAGTCCGACGTCCCAACGACCTTCACGTGCACTGAGGCCACAATGGCGAAGGTCCAAACGACTGCGTGCTCCCTAACAGCCGTGGTCAACTTACAAGAATATGCCCACTTTAAAGGGGGCCATTTAGTTCTGGCAACACTATTCTTTCACCAGTTTAACCACAGTTTGTCCTTGAGGTGCTTTGACACACAGAAAGTAAATTCCCGCAGAGCCATCTATATTAATTAGTTCATTGGTCGCTGCATTAAGGTTCATGGTGTAAACTACTTTTCCTTGCATATTGGTAAGTACAATTTCCACATTGTTCAATGCTTCTTCAAAAGAAAGTTGCACCAATCCGCTGCTGGGATTGGGGAAAGTATTTATATTAATGCCTTTAACTATGTCTACTATTCCGTTTACTCCTTGACTCAATTTCTGAATGAAAATATCATAGTTTCCTGCGGAGGTTAGATTTGCCGTTCCTACTCCCGGATTGAAATCTACTGTTCCTGCGAAGTGTCCTGTGGTAAAGATATTTCCTGATGCATCCGTGGTGATGGAATATCCTCCATCTATTGAGCTATCCCCAAAAGATTTTGCCCAAACAAAATTACCGGAAGCGTTCAATTTTTGAATAAAAATATCCCAAGGTCCTGCCGAAGTGAGGTTAGCTGTTCCCGATCCCGGATCGAAATCTGCTGTTCCTAGGAAGCTTCCTGTGGTAAAGACATTTCCTGATGCATCCACGGTGATGGAATATCCTTGATCTGAAGAGCTTGCCCCGAAAGATATTGCCCAATCATAAGTACCGGATGCGTTTAGTTTTTGCACAAAAGCATCCAAAGACCCTGTCGAAGTTCTGGTGGCTGATCCTGCTCCCGGGTCGAAATCTACTGTTCCTTCGAAACTTCCTGTGGTATGGACATTTCCTGAATCATCCACGGTGATGGAAAATCCTTGATCATTTAAGCTGCCCCCAAATGATCTTGCCCAGACGAAATTACCGGTTGCGTTTAGTTTTTGCACATAAACATCCAAAGACCCTTCCGAGGTAAGGTTGGTTGTTCCTGCTCCCGGATCGAAATCTACCGTTCCATCAAAGCCTCCAGTTGTATATACATTGCCTGACGCATCCACGCAGATTGAATTTCCACGATCAGAATTGCTATCTCCAAAGGATCTTGCCCAAACAAAATCACCGGAAGTGTCTAGTTTTTGTACGAAAATATCTTCATTTCCTATCGAAGAATGGTTGGCTGTTCCTGCTCCCGGATCGAAATCTGCTGTGCCTTGGAAGTAACCTGTCGTATAGACATTTCCTGCTGCATCCACGGCAATGGAAAGTCCATAATCAGCTAAGCTACCCCCGAATGATTTCGCCCATAAGAAATTACCGGAAGCATCCAATTTCTGAATAAAAATATCTTCATTCCCGGCTGAAGTAATGTTAGCTGTTCCTGCTCCCGGATCGAAATCTGCTGTTCCTTGGAAGTATCCTGTAGTGTAGACATTCCCCGATGCATCCACGGTGATGGACCTGCCGATATCATCTGAACTACCACCGAATGATCTTGCCCAGATGAAATTACCGGAAGCATCCAATTTCTGAACCCAAATATCACGACCTCCTGCCGAAGTACGGTTGGCTGTTCCTGCTCCCGGATCGAAATCTGCTGTTCCTTGAAAGTATCCTGTGGTATAGACATTCCCTGATGCATCCAAGGCAATGGAAAGTCCATAATCAGCTAAACTACCCCCAATTGATTTTGCCCATTCAAAGGATTGGGCATTTAATCCTATTGCATGCAATAGGGCAATCATTGCAATTAGTGTATTTCCTTTCATGTTTCACCTTTTATTTGTTATTCGTGTTTGCTCTCATGGTGGTTATTTTCACTAGGTGCGTTGATCCGACCATCGATGGCGGTGCTAGTCCTCTATTTGATGCGTAAAAACCCACATCGCGCTTACACCAAGTCGTCCAATGGACTATGTAACTTGGCAAGTGCTTTGGTGCTGACATGGGTATATATCTCCGTGGTCTTGCTGCTGCTATGGCCCAACAGGGTCTGAATGTAGCGCAGGTCTATGCCTTTTTCCAAGTGCCACAAGCGCGGATCGGAGCAGTTCCGGGTCACTCCTTCACAAAACCCGCCACCACGCGCCCATTCCCCGTGGTCAGCAAGCAACGGTAGCTTCCGGGGGCCAGGTCGCGCAGGTCAATGCGCTCGGTCGTGGTTCGAACTTGCTTCGCGAGCACCACGCGGCCCATCGCATCAACGATGCGTAGTTGACCTTCGCTGGTACCGACGGGCAAGGTGAGGTTCAACACATCCGCAGCCGGGTTGGGGTAAAGGGTGAGGCCCGGCGCCATTGAAGGAGCTTCGATCGAGGTGGGTGTACACATCACCGCGTTCATGTACTCCCAGATGGCGTCGTTGAAGAGGAAGGGCACGGAGGCGCCGTCGTTCGGGGCGTTGCCCATGCGCACCAGCACCAGGCCCTGGTCCGGCACCACGTTGAGGAATTGCCCGTTCTTGCCCATGGCATTGTAGGTGTCCAGTGGGGCGTTCGACATGAAGGATCCCGGGAATAGGAATTGCACGCCCGGCACCATGAAACCCTCATCGCCATTGAGCCACCAGAGGTAGCCGTAGGCGGGGTTCAAGGCCTGGCTGGGCGTGGTCATCGCTGTGAAGTAGCTCTGGTCTGCGAGCACGGGTGTGCTGTTCCAGGTGCCGCGGTTCAGCGCCAACAAGCCGAAGCGGGCCACCGCACGTGCCTGGCTGAAGAAGACGTTGTTGTAGCCCAACTGGATGTAGAGCCCGTAGATGCCGGTCTGTGCGGTGAGGTTGGTGAGCAGGTAGCTGTTCAGGTTCTGCCCGGTCGCCCCCTCGATCACACCGTCCAACTTGGTGTAGGCGGCATTGTGATAGCTCCAGCGGGTGCCCGGGTCCGTGAGGTAGGTAAGGCAGGCGGGGTCGGTGCAGTCCACATCGCCGCTGTCATCGAGACCGGTGGTCATGGTCAATTGGTGGCGCACGGTGATGGCTGCTTCCTGCTCCGGCGTGCAACTGGTCCAGCCCGTGCCGAGGTAGTCGCTGCTCGGCGCGTTGATGTCGAGCAGACCATCCTCCTGCGCCATGCCGACCAGAAAGGCGGTGAGGCTCTTGCCCGCACTGGCCCAGTACCAACTGCTGTCCTGCGTGAAGGTGCCGAAGTAGTGCTCGATGACGATGCGGCCATCCTTTAGCACCAGGAAGGCCTTGGTGTCGTTGTCCTCCAGCAGCTGCAGCAGCGGCGGGATCTGGTCGGTACACCAGCCGAGCGCTTCCGGGTCGGTGGTCTCCCACACGTTGCCGAGCAGGGGCGGGAAGTAGAGTTCCTGGGCCACCAGTAGACCCGGAGCGAGGAGGGCGGAGAGGAGCAGGCTTCGGTGCATCATCGTTGGTTCGACACGCCAAGGTCGCCTGGGTTCGATCGCAGCCACACGCAAGTGGTCAGCAACAGGATCCCGAAGCTGCCGATCCCCAACGCACCGTAGCGCACGAGCACGTCGGAGAAGGAGCCCAGGGCGTCCTCGAAGTTACCGCCGTAGCCGAGCAGGAGCGGGACCGCCACAAAGGCCAGCCAGCGCGGATCGGCCTTCGGCACCAGGCGATGGATCAGGTAGGCCACCAGCGGCATCGCGAAGAGGAAGTGCTCCGTGTCGGTGAGCGTGATGCTGGGAACAAGACCTACGAGCAACAGGAACTCAAAGAGGAAGGCATCGGTCCGCTTGCGCAACCGGTTCATCAGCACGAAGGCGCCGAATGCAAGGATGATGAAGCCGAGGATCACATAGGCTTCGCCACTGCTTGGTGCGCCCAGGAAACGATCGAGCACGGCCCGGTGCAGGAAGGAATAGATGGTGTTCACCGCCCGATGGTCGTCGCCGCCGGTGTAGATGAGGGCCGCATTGTGCCTGGCCATCTCGCCCAACCATTCCACATGAACGGCAAGGTTCGCCTGCCAGCCCAGGAAGAGCGCCGGGAGCAGCACGCCGATGAGCAGGGCGAGCGCGCTGGACCGCAAGCTGCGCCATTGCCCGTGGAGGACGAGCAGCGGGAGGAGCACCAGGAAATGGGGCTTGGCCAGGATCGCCGCACCGAGCAGGAGGCCACCGCGATCGAAGCGACCACGGTCCAGCTGTTCCACGGCGACGATCAGGAGCCAGAGCAGCATCATGTTGATGTTGCCGAGGTGCAGCTCGCGGTGCAGGTGCACCACCACGGCCAGGGCGATGAGGAAGAGCGGTAGGTAAGCCGGGGCCTTTCCGTGCAGCAAGCGTTCGCGCACCAGGCGATCGATCCGGCGGATACCATCGAGGAAGGCGAGGGTGATGAGGAGGTACTGAATGGAGGCCGCGATGGAATAGGGGAGCAGCGCGAACAAGGCGTAGACCATGGCGAGCAGCGGCGCGTACTTGAAGATGCCCGTGCCGAGGCCATGCGCCACACCGTACAGGGGCTCGCCATGCAGCAGGGAAGCACCCGCACCGTAGTACACGCGGAAATCGTTCAGCCAGAAGCGGCCGTTGATGTGCTCAACGATGAAGATGAGGAGGGCGATGAGCCCGAAGGCGAGCTGGAAGCGGCGCGGGTAGGGGCGGAGGAGGTCCAAGGCTCAGTGCTGCGAGCGGTCCACTTCCTTGATCAATTTCCCCTTCTCGTAATGAAGCTCACGGTACACCTGGCCATCCGGTGAATAGTCGAGGTGAACACCGTTCTCGAGGCCGTTCTCCCACACCTCCTTGTACTTCTTGGTCCCGTTCTCGTAGTAGTAGTACCAATCGCCGTGTTCCACGCCGTTCTCGAAGCGGCCCACGTATTCCAGCTGGCCGTTGGGGTAGTACACCTTCTCCATCACCTTCTGGGCGTCATCCCCTTCCCCTTTGAGGTAGAGGACCACTTCGGGCTTGCCGTTGGGGTGCGTTGCCGCGACGAACTTGTGCGTGGAGCAGGCCACCAGCAGGATGGGGAGCAGCAGGAGCGCGGTACGGAACCTCATGGTCGGGCTAAATTATGGGAAAGGCCCGTGCCCTGCCCACGTACGGATCACTGGATCGGCCGATAGAGGAGGATGCGCCCCTTGGTGACGGTGGAAAGGTCGAGTTCCAGCTGGCTCACCTTACGCCCGGTGGGGCCGAAGTTCTGGTGTGCGATGGTCACCTTGCCGGGCCCGCGTACCGCCACAACGATGGCCGTGTGCTTGCCGAAGGAGAAGCGTTCCATCCCGCCCTTGGTCCGCGTCTCCATCGTCACCCCTTCGAACTGCATGATGTCGCCGGGGAGGATGGCTTCCTTCCTTCGGTCGTAAGCGCGACCGAAACCGTAGAACCCGTCCCAATTCGCTCCGGCTTGGTTCAGGGCCTTTGCCGCCAGGTCCCAGCATTCGCCGCGGTCCACCTTGCGCCCTTCCTGTTCGAGCGCAAAGGCGACGATGCGGGCGTTGAGCTCAGGAAGGGTGTCGCTCTGGGCGATCGGAGCGAGAAGGAGATAGGGGAGGGCGGCGAGCATGGTGGTATGCGTTGTCCAGCCCGTGCAAGAACCGCGCCTAGAACCAGGCGATCAGCTTCAGGTTGTAGCGCCGCGGGGTGAGGTAGTCGGGCACTGAGTATTGCCGGCCATCCACGCTCTGGATCCAGGTGTGGGTGATGGTGTTGTTGATGTTGAGCAGGTTGAAGACCTCCAGGCTCACCCACATGTTGCTGATGCTGCCCAGGAAGCCCTGCTTCTCCTGACCCTTGGCGCCGAGCAGCTGCTTGCTGAAACCGATGTCCACCCGGCGGTAGAGCGTGGTGCGCAGCGTGTCGGCATAGCGCGTGGCGCTCGGTGGTCCGAAGGGTACGCCCGTGCCGAAGTTCACGTTGAGGTGCACCTTCAAGGTGGGGACGTTCGGCATCTCATCCTGGAAGAAGAAGGCCACGTTGACCCGCTGGTCGGTGGGTCGCGGGATCCATCCCGGCTTCACCACGGTGCTGTCCACCGCCACCTGATCGAAGGTGTAGCCGGGTACGATGAGGTCGCCATCGGCGTTGTACCGCTTGGTGTAGCTGTCGTTGTACAGGTCTTCCTGAATGCTCATTACGCTGGCGCCCACCCAGCTCTCCACACCATCGATGAACTCGCCGTTCAACTTGAGGTCGAGGCCGGTGGCGTAGCCCTTGGCGAGGTTCGCCCCGTAGTAGCGGATCCGCACGTTGTCCAGTTCGTAAGGGATCAGGTCGTCCAGCTGCTTGTAGTAGGCCTCGGTGGTGAACTTGAACGGCCGTTGCCAAATGGTGAAGCGACGGTCCATGCCCAGCACGTAGTGGATGCTGCGCTGCGCCTTGATGTCCGGGTTCAGCTCCCCTTGAAAGTTGCGCACCTCGCGGTAGAAGGGCGGCTGGTAGTACAGTCCGGCCGCGGCCCAGAAGCTCCAGTCGAGATCAAGTGTGTCGCCCTCCGCATCCACCTTCTTCCATCCGGGATGGTAGGTGAAGCGTACCCGCGGGCTTGCTACGGTCTGGCCGTTGTACGTCCAGTGCTGGGCGCGTGCACCGGCGATCAGGGTGTACCACTTGCCGTTCGCGCGCTCCCAACGCCAGGTGTTCTGCAGATAGGCACTGGCCCGCACGCTCTCCATCCGCAGCTTGCTCTTCAGTGCATAGTTCAGCTCCAGGTCCTCGCCCTGGTTCAGTGGGATGCTGAAGTCCGCGGAGTCGATCACCGTCCACTCGCTCAACTGGTCGTTGATCAGTTCGCTGCGCGCATCAACGCCCCACTGGAGGTAGTTGTGCGCACCTTGATGGTATCCGCGGTGGGCGAAGGTGACCACGGTGGCGTCCAAGGCGTTGCGTGCGTGCTTGAGCGATCGGCCGATGCCCAGGTTCTGTTTCACCTCGCCGTACTGGCTGCTGTTCGGATCGCGCTCCAGCTCGTCCAGGTAGTATTCGCTCAGCACGTCGAAGCGTTCGCTCTCCACGGTGTTGAAGGCGCTGGCGGTGAACTTGAGGCGCGTGTACTTGGTGGCCTGGTAGCTCGCGCTGAGCGCACCGAACATGGTCTCGAAGCGGGTGACCTCCTGTCCCTCGAAATAGCTGGTGAAGCGCAGCGCCTGGTTGAAGCTGCCGTATTCCGTCTCGCGGTTCTCGGGCACCACGCCGTAGCGGTTGCTGGAGTAGAGCCCGAGGAAGCCGAGCTCCAGCCGATCGGTGAGGTCGTAGGTCCAGTAGGTCTGCGCATCGGTGTAGACCGGGCGGTACTGGCCCTTGGTGTCGAGGCCGTTCAGCACGAGCGTGTTCGTGCGGTAGCGCACACCGGTCACCTGGCGCAGGCGTTTGCCGAGCATCGTGTTCTCCAGGTGGAAGGCCCCTCCGAGCAAGCTGGCCATGGCGCTTCCCGCGAACTTCTTCGGACGCTTGTAGGTGATGTCCAGTACGCTGCTCATCTTGTCGCCATAGCGCGCCTCGAAGCCGCCCGGGCTGAACTGGATGCGCTCGATCATGTCCGGGTTGGGGAAGCTGAGGCCTTCCTGCTGGCCGGCGCGTGCGAGGAATGGGCGGTACACCTCGATGTCGTTCACGTACACGAGGTTCTCATCGAAGTTGCCGCCGCGCACGTTGTAGCCGGCGCTCAGTTCGTTGCGCATGGCCACGCCGAGCTGGCCGCTCAACAAGGCTTCCACACCGCCCTGCACGCTGGGCGCGAACCGCGTCACCCGCGGATCCAGCGACTCCAGGCCTTCCTCGCGGTCGCGCTGGGTGCCGCGGATGACGGCGGTACCCAACTCGGTCACCGATAACCTGACGTCGATGCTGCGGATCTTTCCCGGCGCCAACCTCACGGTTTGCTCGAACGGGGGCATCCCGCTGTAGCTCCAGCGGATCAATAAGGCCGTGTCCGCCGGGATCGTCAGTGTATATCGCCCTTGATCATCGCAGGCCACGCCCGTGCTCGTTCCCACGATGCTCACGCTCGCACGAGGGAGGGTGGCGCCATACTCATCCCGCACGGTGCCGGTGAGGGTTCCGGTCTCTTGGGCCAACGTCCACGCGCTGTGCAGCAGGAAAAGGGTCAGCAGGACGTGCCTCATCGACGGTCGGCTAAGATAACGGCGGCTATTCCGGTGAAGTATGCCGGCTCACCCGAGGGCCTGGCCAATGTTCTCCGCCAGTTGTCCGGGGCCACCATTGTGCTCCAGCACAAGCACGTTCAGTTCGCGACAGGCTGCCCGCAGGCGTACGCGCGCTTCCTCCTCCACACCGCCACCGATCACCAGCAGGCGTCCTTCGCCTTTGGCCAGGTCTGCGAGGAGGACGGCCTCGTCCATGTAGCCTTCGGCGTGGATCCCGGTGGCCTTTAGTTGTTGGTCCACCAACGCCATCATGGCCGCGTTGCGACCGAAGAAATACACCTTTCGTGCCGACATGGCCGCAAGGTAGAGGACGGGAGGGAAGTGGGCAGTTCGCAGTAGGCAGTCGGCAAGTGGTCGTACTACGCTCCGTCTTCGGGTTGAGGACGGGTGTCAGGGGGCAGGAGCAGGTGCAAGTGGTTGTTCGGCGCTACGGCTTGGGGTGAACGCGAGTAGGCATTCCGCAGTAGGCAGTCGGCAAGTGGTCGTACAACGCTCCGTCTTCGGGTTGAGGACGGGTGTCAGGGGGCAGGAGTAGGTGCAAGTGGTTGTTCATCGCTACGGCTGGGGGTGAACGTGAGTAGGCAGTTCGCAGTGGGCAGTAGGCAAGTGGTCGTACAACGCTTCGTCCATGACCAACGGTCATCGCGAAGGAGCCGCTCGCCAACTGCAAGTACCTTTCCGCCATGGATCCCCGAGCCACTGCTTTCCTGCGTCTGTTGGATATCATGGACACCCTGCGCGCTGAATGTCCGTGGGACCGCAAGCAGACCATGGAGACCTTGCGTCCGTTGACGATCGAGGAGACCTATGAACTGGGCGATGCGATCCTGCGCAATGATCTTCCCGAGGTGAAGAAGGAGCTCGGGGACCTGCTGCTGCACATGGTGTTCTACGCCCGGATCGGACAGGAGAAGAACGCTTTCGATATCACGGACGTGCTCAATACGATCTGCGAGAAGCTCATCCACCGGCATCCGCACATCTATGGCGAGGTGAAGGTGAAGGACGAGGAGGAGGTTAAGGCCAATTGGGAGCGGATCAAGCTGGCCGAGAAGGCGAGGAGCGGTGATGGCCAAGTGCCCAGTGTGCTGGAAGGGGTGCCGCGCGGGCTGCCCAGTTTGGTGAAGGCGATAAGGGTGCAGGACAAGGCCCGAGGCGTAGGCTTCGATTGGGAACACCGCGACCAGGTCTGGGACAAGGTGCACGAGGAGCTCGCCGAGTTGAAGCAGGAGGTGGATGCCGGCTCCGACAAGCAGGCGGAGGAACTGGGCGATGTACTCTTCAGCCTCGTGAACTACGCACGTTTCCTGGGCATCGATCCGGATGAGGCGTTGGAGCGCACGAACCGCAAGTTCATCCGGCGCTTCCAATTCCTGGAGCGGGAGAGCCGCAAGGACGGCAAGGAGATGGGCGCCATGAGCCTGGATGAGATGGACGCCTACTGGGAGCGGGCCAAGGACCAGGTCGATGACGATCGACCGGCAACGCCCACCACATAACGATCACTTCACGTTCCGTACCTTGGATCGAGCGACCTTTGCGGCCCCGTAGACGTCCTGAGAACGATGAGCATGAGCTATTGGAAGCGTGAACGCGCCTTGTTGATCCCCGTTGTACTTCTCGCGGTCGGCACTTCCGTAGCGCAGATCCCCACGAAATGCCTGGAGATCGAGAGCATCCTGGTGGACGCCTGCAACCCCTCCTCGCTCTGCCCCGGCAGCTCCGAAGGCCAGAACGAGATGGTGCGCTTCCGCGTGGGCCCCGCCGATATCGCCTTGGGTGACCTGGAGGCGGATTGGCCGAACAACAGCTGGCGTGGGTTGGTGCAGAACACCACCACCGCCTCCATCACCAGCCAGCTGAACGCCACCATCGCCAGCTGTGGACTGCTCATCGAACCGCCCCAAGGGATCATCCCTGCAGGGAGCACCGTCCTCCTGGTGACGAGTACGGAGATGTGTGTGGCCGGGAATTCCTTCGCCGCGCTCACGGATACCATCTACCTGATCTTCCAGGACGCCGGGAACACGAGCGGTCATTTCGCGAACAGCCCCGCCGCCGGACAGCCCGTGAGCCCAACGCCGCCCGTCGGGAACAGCGAGCGCACGCTCATCCTCTTCGATAACGCGACCAATTGCAGCGACACCGCCACCTATGTGCGCGAGCTGCTGGTGAACAGCCTGGGTACATATGGCGGAATGGCGGGCGAAAGCGATGGCGGAACGGCGGAGTTCAGCTGGCCCGGTGTGCCAGTGGCGAGCTACGTGAATTACGGCTGCCAGGCGCCCTTCCTGCCGGTGGTGGTGGAAGCCACGGCCGTTGGTACCCTGTGCGGGGCTTCCGGAACGGTGAACATCAGTGCCGAAGTAACGGGTGGTGCGTTCACCAGCGTGCAATGGAGCGGCGGCACAGGCACCTTCGGCGACCCGAACGCTCTGGTGACGACGTATACGGCAGGCGCTGGCGATGTGGGCACGGTGATCCTGACCCTGTGCGCACAAACCGATTGTGCCGACCCCATCTGTGGCACCGTTCAAGTGGCCTCCGGCTCCGGTCCCATCGTCACCATCACCGGCAACGGTCCGTTGGCCATCTGCCCCGGCCAGCAAGTGGTGCTCACCGCATCGGGCGCCGATACCTACGTCTGGGCCGGTGGTCAGAACGGTGCGTCGATCACCGTGGATACACCCGGTACCTACACCGTGACCGGTACGGACGCATGCGGTACGGCCGATGGTTCCGTTGAAGTGACGCAAGCGAGCGGCATCGTGGTGGCGATCTCGGGGAACACCAGCGTATGTCCGGGTGGCAGCACCACCTTGACCGCGAGCGGTGCGACGAGCTACCTCTGGAGCACGGGTGAATTCACCCCGAGCATCACGGTGAACGCACCTGGCTTGTACAGTGTCAATGGCAGCAGCAGCTGTGGTTCGGCCACGCAGGCGGTGAACGTGACCCTGGGTTCGGCTCCCTTCGTCACTGTATCCGGTGATACCGAGGTATGCGCCGGTGCCACCGCGACCTTGACGGCCACCAGCAATTCGCCGGTGGAGTGGAGTACGGGGGAAGAGACCCTTTCGATCGAGGTGACGGATGGAGGTACCTACACCGTGACAGGCACGAACGCCTGTGGATCGGCCTCGGCCTCCATCGATGTCGCCGTGGTGGAAGCGCCGACCGTCACCATCAGCGGGAACCTCGCGATCTGCGCAGGGCAAAGCACCACGCTCACGGCTTCCGGTGCCGATGATTACGTATGGAGCAATGGCAGCACGGGTGCCACGGTCGCTGTGGATCAGGCCGGTCCCATCACGGTGAGCGGTACGACGGCGTGTGGCTCGAACAACGCGACGGTGACCATCACCGAAGGAGCGTCGCCGACAGTGGAGATCAGCGGGGAGGACCTCCTTTGCGCTGGTTCATCGATCGTGCTGACCGCGACCAGCAATGCACCGATCGTTTGGAACACCGGGGCCACCACCAGTTCGATCACGGTGAGTACGGCCGGTCTGTACACGGTCACAGCCACGAACGCCTGTGGCAGCGACTCGGATGGACAGACCGTGACCGCCTCTCCCCTGAATGCAAGCTTCACCGCGTCTCCTTCATCCGGGACCGCGCCGCTCACGGTCCAGTTCAACAACACCAGCACCACCGGGTCCGCGCCCGTGTGGGACTTCGACGGTCTGGGAACGAGCACGGCCGCCTCGCCGGGCTTCACCTTCGATGCACCGGGTTCCTACTTGGTGACCTTGTTGGTGACCTTGGACGGCTGTGAAGCGGAAGCGGATGCCGTGATCAATGTGGTGCAGGCCGGCCCCGGTACCGCGAGCGCGATCAGCATCCCGAACGTCTTCACCCCGAACAACGACCGCGTGAACGATGTGCTCTCCATCCAGGCGGTGAACATCGTGTCGGTGGAGGTGCTGATCTACAACCGATGGGGGCAGAAGGTGAACGAATTGCGGCGTGTCGGTGAGGTCTGGGACGCCCGATCGATGAGCGGGAACGTCGTACCTGATGGGACCTACTTCTACACATTGACCGCGCTCGGTGCGGATGGGGTGGAACATTCCGCGTCCGGGCACATCACCTTGGTGCGTTGACCGCATCGCCCCACACGCCTCATGGATGATCGAAGGAGGCATAGCACGAAGACCAGCTGGTGGCTGCTGTTAGGCGCCCTCTGCCTGGTGGATCTCTGCTCCGCACAGTGCACCACCACCATATCGAGCTTCCCTTACGATGAATCCTTCGAGTCCGGGCCTATCTGGACGGCCGGCGGAGTGAACAATGACTGGGAATGGGGCACGCCGGCGCATCCCACGGTGAACAGCGCCGCTCAAGGTCTTTATGCGTGGTGTGTGGGTGGGCTCACCGGCAGCTTCTACAGCAACGGCCAGCAGAGCTGGCTGGAATCGCCGTGCTTCGACATCTCGGGCCTCACTTACCCTTGGCTGAGCTTCAGCATCTGGTGGGAGACCGAGCGCAATTACGACGGCATCGGGCTTCAATACTCCTTGAACGGGGGCACCACGTGGATCAACCTGGGCGGGAGCACGGTCCCGTCAGACTGTCACACGATGAACTGGTTCAACAGTGCGAACATCACGGCGCTGAACCTGGCCAGCCCGCGCAGCGGTTGGAGCGGCACGAGCACAACGGGTGGCTGTGCGAGCGGGGGGGGCAGCGGCGGCTACGTGACCGCCTCGTTCTGTCTGCTCGATGCGCAGTCCATCGATCCGGTGAAGTTCCGCTTCATCTTCGGTGCGGGCACCATCTGCAACACCTTCGATGGGGTGGCCATCGATGCGATCCACATCGGTGAGGCACCACCGCTAAATGCCGACTTCACATACACCTGCTCGGGCAGTGCTGTGAACTTCTCCGCAACGGGCAACGTGGGCTGCGTGGAACAAGGTACCTGGAACTTCGGCGATCCATCCTCCGGCGCTGCGAACTCCGCGACAGGCGCTTCCACCGCACATACCTATCCTGGTCCGGGCAACTACACAGCCACCTTCACCATGACGGGCTCCTGCGGTGCACCGGTCGCCGTGCAACGGAACATCGTGATCGCCGGGCTTTCGTTCGATGTGGTCGATGTCAGTTGTACGCCCAACAGCGGATCGGTGACGGTGAACGTCGATGGGGGCGTAGGGCCCTTCACCTATGATTGGGATCCGGGTGGTGCGAGCACGGCGATGATCGACGGACTTGCGCCGGGTGAGTACACCGTGTTGGTACAGGCGTCGGACATGTGTCCCTTGCAGGGGTCGGTCGTGGTGGGAGAGGATGGTGCGAACCTTTCCGCGACAGCCACGGTGACCGATGCGACCTGCGCTGGAAGCGATGATGGCGCGGCCTCGATCTCGGTCTCGGGTGGAACAGGTACCTACACCTTCGCTTGGGTACCAGGCGGTGGAACGACCTCCGTGGCCACATCGCTCGCCCCGGGGTCATACACCTGTACCGTGTCCGATGAGGCCGGGTGTTCCGCAGCGGTGGAGGTGGCGATCGATGAGCCGGAAGCCGTGGTCATTGATCCCCTGCCGGACGTGGACCTCTGCGCCGGGGAGAGCACGGTACTTTCCGCGAACGCGTCGGGGGGTGTTGGGGCGCTGACCTTCACCTGGACCCCCGAGGGTCCGGAAGTGGCACCGGAGTCACCACCACCTACACCGTATCGGCATCGGATGCGAACGGATGCACCAGCGATGTCGTTCAGACCGGTGAACGTCTCTGCTCTGGCGGAACCGATGATCACGTGGGACATCGATGCCGGATGCGGGCCGCTCTGTGTCAACTTCGTGGATGTGACGGGAGCCCGGCTTCGCGCGCGTGGTCGTTCACCGATGGCTCGAACGCAGGGCGACCTGGTGACGGTGGAACACTGTTTCAACGAGCCGGTGGGCAGGGGCGAGCCTGACGGTGACATCGGCCGATGGCTGGTACGAGCACCTTGACGCTGGAGGACATCATCACCGTACTTCCCACGCCGGACGCCGCTTTCCGCGTGACACCGGAGGTGGCGGTGCTGGGCGCTCCCCATGACCTTCGCCCGTTCGGTTCAGTATGGCTGGCGATGCGCTTCGTGGTCGTTCGGTGATCCACGGACAGCATGGATACCGGAGCGCGGTGTCCTTCACCTATCCGGATATCGGTTGTTACACGGTACGCTGGAGGTGAGCAAGCGACGATTGCGTCAACTCCTCGGAAGGCCTTGCCTGTGTGGAGGACGCCTTCGCCCTCTACGCGCCGAACGCCTTCACGCCAAATGGCGATGGCTTCAACGACCTATTCGTCATCCGCACCAGTCGCGACCCGCGGGCGTACAGCCTGACCATCTTCGACCGCTGGGGCCAGGAGGTGTTCGCCAGCGGCGATGCATTGCGCGGTTGGGACGGTGGCCTTCTACCTGGAGGTGTCTACGCCTGGCTGGTGCGCATGCGCGATCGGGAAGGCGATGTGCAGCTCCGGCAGGGTCACGTGACGCTCGTGCGCTGAGCCAGGCGCGTAGGAAGGATGAAACCGGGTGACCCGGGCTCCACGCGATCATCCCATCATCGGTCAGCGGATGTCGTTCTGCTTGCGCCGGAGCTGTTCCAATTCCTTCTCCAGTTCCTCGCGTGTCTGGGTGCGCATGGCCTCCTCCTTGGCGGCATCGGGCTTGTCGCCCTCGATCTTGTTCAGGTTGCCTTGAAGCTTGGCCTCGCTGCTCATCAGCTTCGCCAGGTCCGCTTCCCCGCTGGTCAGCTTGGAACGGAGCTTCGCCAACTTCTCCAGGTCCTTCGGGTCGTTGGTCATCTGGAACTTCTTCTCCAGACCGGCGATCTCTCCGCTCAACTTCGCATTGTTCGCCTGGATCTTGCCCTGCTTGGACTTGATCTTCTTGAGGTCGCTGTTCAGCTTCGCGCTCTTCTTGTCCAATTTGGCTGCATCGGCCTGGGCGCTCTCCTGTTTGCCGGTGGCCTTGTCCAGGCCCTTCTCCTTCGAGGTGATCTGTTTCTGGACCACGGCCTTGTTGTACCGGACGGCCATGTCGTACATCGCCTTCTCCGCCGCTTGTTGCTCATCAGCCGCCATGCTGTCGTTCTTGGCGAAGGCAAGCGTCAGCCTGCCGATCCCCAGCTTCTTGTCCGAGCTGCTGCTGGCCAGGATGGTCAGCGGCATCGCTGTGATGGCCGGTTGCATCACGCCGATCGCTTTGACGGGTCTGCTACCGCTCAACTCCTTGCTCATTGGCTTGTACTCCGCGCGCCACATGTCCATCGCCTCGTTGCCATCGCTCTCGAACACCGTGATCGTGAAGGCGGGAAGCTTGTGGGTGCCATTGGTCATCGAATCAGGAACGACCGTGATGGTATTGCTCCAGAGCAATGCATAGCCCTCCTTGGTGGTCTGGGCGTTCGATGCCAAGGCGCAAAGGAGGGAGCAAGTGAAGAGCAGGTGGTGACGCATGTTTCCGATCATTGGGTGTGTGAAAGTAGGGACGATCGCGGGGCTGGCTGGTCACTTCGTCGTGGAACCGTCGTTCTCCTGAAGGTCGACCAATGTCCGATAAACACGATGCAAGGGCAGGCCCATCACCGTGTAGAAGCTGCCTTCGATGTGCCCCACGGCGACATAGCCGATCCAATCCTGCACGCCATAGGCACCCGCCTTGTCGAAGGGGGTGTGCCGTTCTACGTAGTAAGCGATCTCCGCCGGGGTCAACCGGGCGAAGGTGACGATGGCCGTATCGGAGAAGCTGACGGTCCGGTCCTTGGTCCGCATGCAGACACCGGTGACCACCTGGTGCTTCCTGCCGGAAAGCAATGCCAGCATCCGAGCTGCATCAGCAGCATCCTCCGGTTTGTTCAGGAGAAGGTCGTCGACGATCACCGTGGTGTCCGCCGTGATCAATACCTGGTCCGCAGCGAGTGATCCGGTATAGGCCTCTGCCTTCTTCCGGGCCAGATGCTCGGCGACCTGCTCGTTGGGCATGCCTGCCGGTGGTGTCTCATCAATGTCGGTGCGCGTGATCTCAACTGGAAGGTCGAGGCCCTGCAAGAGCTGCCGTCTTCGTGGTGATGCGGATGCGAGGATCAGGCGCCAGCGGAGCTTCATGGCAGGAAACGGATGAGCATGGCGTAACCGATGGCCATCACCATCGCGAGCTTCATGATGTTCCCCGCCCGGATGAACTCCTCGCGATGTTGCGCCTGGTAGGTGAAGCCCGCCGAAAGCAACAAGGGGCCGATGACGCCGATGCCGATGTACCAATAGGACAGCGGGTCGCGAAGCAGCTGCGAGCGAACAAGCAGCAGCAGCGCGATGATGATGGCGATGTGGGTGAGCGCGATGGCCTTCGCCCATTTCATGCCCCAGACGATGGGCAGCGTCCGGCAGCCATCGGCTTCATCCCCCTTCACGTCAGCCATGTCCTTCTGCAGCTCACGCACAAGGGTGCTGAGGAAGGCGAATACCGCGAAGCCGAGGATCCAATACCACAATTCGATGTGGAAGGGTTGCATCTCGTACCGATCGCCGTTCGGAAGTGCCACGATCCAGGCCGGATCCATGGCACGCTGCAGCAAGGGCAGCTCGTACAGCCCGACGGTTAGCGGGACCAGGGCGGTCAGCGTGGCAACAAGGCCGTTCCCGATGATCAACCTGCGCTTGAAGGTGGTGCTGTACACCCACAGCGCACCAATGGCGAAGGCGGGGAGGGCGGCCCACTTGAAGAGCCCGCTCCGCCAGGCGACGAAAGCACCCAGCAGGAGGCCCAGTCCGCTCAATACAGCATGGGCGGTCATCGCCACGCGACGCCGGACCGTACGCCCCACGATGACCTTGCCGGGCTTGTTGATCCGGTCGATGCGGGTGTCGAAATAGTCGTTGATCACGTTGCCACCGGCGGCTATGAGCACCGTACTCAGTACCAGGAGCAGGAAATGCAGCAATGGCATCTGCGGTCCGAAGTGCGCTGGAAGGATGAGCTCGCTCCGCTGTACATCACCCACTTCCGAGACCAGTTGGCGCAGGGCGCGCTCGAGGTGTCCGCCGATCACCCCGTAGCGCATCAACGCCATGGTGGCCGCGATGATGAGCAGGTTCGTCGGTCGGGTGAGTTTGAGCAGGTCCTTCATCTCACCACGTGTGCGCCGCTTCCGTCAACCACTTGCCCTGCACCTTCATCGCCTGCTCCAACAGGTCGCGCACGCAACCGTGTCCGCCGTTGGCATGGCTCACGTAGGTGCTGATCGCCTTGATCTCGGGTGCCGCATCCGCCGGGCAGCAGGGGAAGCCAACGCGCTGCATCACGCGGATATCCGGGATGTCATCGCCCATGTAGGCGGTGGTCGCTGGATCCAGGCCGGTGGCCTCGATCAAATGCTCCAGGCGCTGCACCTTGTCCGTTTGGTGATCGAAGTACTCCACCACGCCCATGCGCGCGAAGGCTTCGGTCAATCCATCGCTATGCCCGCCGGTGATGACGATGATGCGCATGCCTTCCTTGATGGCGTGCTGCACCGCGTAGGCGTCGCGTGAGTGCAGGGTGCGCACGGGATCGATCCCCGGGATGAGCAGGTTGCGGCCGTCGGTGAACACGCCGTCCACATCGAAGCAGAACGCCTTGAGTCCCGCCAGCCGTTCCTTATAGGTCCGTGTGTCCATGGTCCGAATGCCCGTGAGCCCGCAGGATCATGCTGCTGAGCCTGGCATAGGCGGCGCGAAGTTCGGGATCGTCCGTTAAGCGATCGAGGTGGTGATGTATCGTTCCCAGATCGCCACGACGTGCCGGGCCCGTAAGGGCTTCCAACGCTCCGATGGCCTCCACCCTGCGCGCCATGGCCACGAAGGCAGGTACCAGGATGTCCGGGTCGATGCCTTTGTCCTGCAGGAGCTGCTGCGACCGCGCGAGCAGGTAGGTCGGCAGGTTCAAGCTGATGGCCGCGGCCGCATGCACCAGTTCCCGCTGCTGATGATCGAGTGCGTTGACACGGACGCTCAGACTGGAGGCCAGTTCCATCAAGGTGGTACGGGCGTGCTCCGAATTGCCATCGATAACCAGGGGTACCCGGGAAAGATCCATTGGTTCGCCTGGGCTCAGTGCGATGATCGGCCAAAGGACACCGCGGTCGGGATGGGGAAGAAGCTTGTCCAGATCGCCGGCACCGCTCGTGTGGGCGACCACGGCATCACCTGCCGGTATGTTCATGGCCACATCGGAAATGGCGTCATCGCTCACGGCGATCAAGATGAGGTCGGCATCAGGAAGTGCTTCGTTCAAGTGGAATGCTGTGGTGTCCAGTTCTGATGCCAGCTCGCGGGCGTGTTCGATGTTCCTTCCCGCGATACCCACGAGACCTCCATCGCCCCGTTGGATCGCATGCCCCAGATGGAAAGCCGCCCGACCGGTGCCGATGAGGAGGGTTCTGCTCATGGTCGTCGCAACATATCTGAAGGGTCCCTGCGTGAATCAAAGATGTCGGCGATACGGACATCTCGCGCGCTGATCCAGTAAATGATCTTATAGTGTCCTTCGACCAATCGCCGATATTCCTGTTCCGGGTCATTGATCAGATATTCGACAGCGCCAAGTCTTGGATGCATGCCTAACTCCAGAGCCCGGTTCACGATGCGTTCAGCCAACGCTTCAGCTTGTTCAGCTCCTTGATGTTCGGTCACGTAGTCAAGGATCTCCAATAGCCGCGCATAGGCGAACGGCTGGAACACCACCATCATTTCCTCATGTCCTCCTTGATCCGGCGAAGTACCTCTTCTGCAGGGATGCCGCGTCCGGACCTGTACTCGGCTTGTGCTTCTGCCACTCGAGCGGTCATGATCACGCTTAAGCGCTCTTCCTGTTCAGCTTGTTCGAGGATCTCACTGATCCGAAGGAGTACGACCTCATTCGATTCCTTCTCAAGCAACGAGCGGATCTTGTTCCTGAGTTCCGTGGTGGACATGGTCGCGGTTCGTTCCCCGAAGATAGGCATCCAATATCACCTCACCCGCTGCCATACCGCCATGAAGGTGCCGATGAACAACAGGACGCACCCGATCCACAGGATGTTGATACCCGGGAAGACGATCGCCTGCATCACCAGGAATTCGGACTCGGCCACGTTGATGCCGACAGCGATGCGCGGTCCCCCAGTAGCGGGGATCGGGCCACCATGTCCCATCGTCGGGCCCTGGTCGGTCGTCACCGTGGCGAGGCTGTACCGGATGCGCAAGGGTTCCAGTTCCGCTGACTTGCCCATCACCGGCTCCCCGTTCGCATAGATCACCAGCGGACGGGCCTCGAACCAGCGGTCCGGTCGGTAGAGGTCGCGGACCCGGAGCTGCGCGGCATATACCGTGTATTGATCACCGAGCATCCGCAGGGTAACACTATCGCGCATGATGTACACGCTATCGATGATCGCCATCGCCGTGGGTGTGATGATCGAATCGCCCACATGCTTGTCATAGAGCCGGTCGGGCATCCAGGTGTCATCCGCGGTGTCGCTGGCGAGCGCGAGGTCCGCATAGCGCACGTGCGTGTACAGGTCGCGTTGTAGCCAGTGCTTCGTGCTCGGCTCGGCCACGTTCCCGAAGCGCGGGTTCAATTGCACGAAAGGTGCAAGACCGAAGAGGCGCTCGCCCGGGGCGCTGGAGCTCCAATCCTCGGTGTGCCACAATTCCCTGCGTGAGAAACGCTCCAGGGGTGTCCAATGCTTCGGCTGGTCCTCCAGGAAATACCGGCCCGCCGTGTGTGCCTCCTTCGCCTCGAAGAGCATGTCACCCACACGTACCGTGTCCCCGGTCGCATAGCTGCGCGGGACCGCGGCGAAGTAGTCCATGTCGTAGTACAGGTTCACACCCGTCTGCCGCTTGGAGGTATAATGCACATAGTGGTCGCCCATGCGCACCGTATCACCGCGGTAGAGCAGGATGTCCTCGCTGTTGCTGAAGCCTTCGTTCAGGAAGCGCAGGTCCATGTTGCGCGTGTTGCGGCTCACTTCCTCCTGACGGCTCGTACTGATCAATGCGCCCAGCAATACAAGCCCGAATCCGACGTGTGCCACCGATGCGCCAGCGCTCTTCAATCTGCCCTTCAACACCGAGGGGATGTACCACGCGTTCGCGATGATGGCGAAGGTGGTGGCGAAGAAGAGCGCGATCAAGGTCAGTTCGGACCAGGTGTACTTCAACAGGTAGACCCCGAGCGCCGTGATCCCGATGGCGACGAGGAAGGAGACCGCCAGCTGCTTCCGGAACTTCTTCATGTCCGTGTCCTTCCAGCGGAGGTATTGGCCGAACGCGATGAGGAAGGTGACGATGAAGGCGAAGGGGATCTGCCACTTATTGTAGTGGGCGATGGCCTCGCCCGGTGGCGCGAGCTTGGCATCGGCGAGGCCCTTGAAGAATGAACTGCCCGTGGTATCACCGATCCAACCGAAGACCTTGTCGAAGGGCTCCAGCAGCAGGTTGAAGACCGGCACGGAGGTGCTGAAGGTGATCTGCATCGCACTGAGCAACAGCACGAGCGATCCGATGAAGAGCCAGAATTCCCTCGACCACAGCGATTCCTCCGGCTCCTTGCTCGCGAAGCCCTGGCGGTAGGCGCTCACCAGCACGCCGATACTGACGGCCCCGAACAGCAGGATCGCCGGAACCTGCACCTGCAGGCCGACACCGATGCCCAGCAGGATCGTGGAGATGACGGCATAGAACCGGCGCTGACCCATGTCGGTGAGCAGCATCATCACGCTCAGGCCGATGTAGAAGAGCAGGAAGAGCAACAGGCCGGGCAGCATGCCATCGCCGGTGAAGCTGTGCACGCTGGTGTCGCCAAGCACGCCGCTTCGTGTGAGGAAGGTGGAGTAGAGGACGAGGATGAAAGTGAAGAGCGTGAGCAGGAAGAGGCTGAAGAGCGCGGTGGGCTTGCGCTTGTTCACGATCATCAGGTGTCCTGCTGCAACAAGCGTGATCCATGGAACGAGCGAAGCGTTCTCCACCGGGTCCCAGGCCCAGAAGCCGCCAAAGCTCAGCGCCTCGTAGGCCCAGGCACCACCCATGAGGATGCCGGTGCCAAGGATCATGATGCCGAAGAAGGTCCAGGGCAGGGCAGGAGCGATCCATCCGGTTCGGTCCTTGCGCCACAGCCCTGCCAGTGCGTAGGCGAAAGGCACGAGGGTGGATGCGAAGCCCAGGAAGAGGGTGGGCGGGTGGATCACCATCCAATAGTTCTGCAACAGGGGGTTCAAGCCACGGCCGTCCGCGAATTGTGGGATGGCACCGAGGTAGTTCGCCATGCCCGTCCACGGCAGACCGAGGTTCTCCGGCAGTTCACGGATCAAGAGGAAGGGGCTGCTGCCGATGCGCACATCACCGATGTACACGCCCAGGATCATGATCGCGAGGAAGACCTGCACCGTCGCGAAGACCGTCATCACCGGGCCTTCCCAGTCCTTGGCACGCCACATCAAGATGTTCCCAAGGACCACATGCCAGAAGGTCCAGAGCAGGAAGGAGCCCTCCTGACCCTCCCAGAAGCAGCTGGCGATGTACTTCATCGGCATGGCCAGGTTGCTGTGCTTCCAGACGTAGTCGTACTCGAACCAGTGGTTGAAGAGCATGACGAAGAGCGTCACCACGATGCCCAGCACGGCGATCGAATGCAGTCGGAAACCCAGGCGGCCCAGGCGGGTCCATTCCACCTGGCCGGTGCGGGTGCCGTGGAAATAACCCGAAGTGGCCAGCAAGGCGCCCACCAGCGAGATCACCGCGAGGGCATGTCCCAACTGGCCCGCCCAGAGGTGTTCGCCGATGTATTCTGTCATTGCGCTGCGTTCCTGTTCGAGGCTTTCAGTGGCAGGAGGCAGGCATTCACTGCCAACTGCCTACTGCGAACTGGCCGCTGTCCCTACCCGGTCACCTTGTTCTCTTCGTTGTACTTGCTTGGGCACTTCATCAGCATATCACGCGCCTCGAACTCGCCGTTCTCATTCGCTTCACCGATCAGTACCAGCCGTTCGCTACGTTCAAAGTCCTGTGGCTTGGCTTTAGCCAGATGCACTTTGCAGGTCTTTCCGTTGAGGTCGCGCATGGTGAAGGTGGTGAGGCTGGCGTTCAGGCTCGGCTCGTACACGATCTCCTGCGAACGGTCCAGGGTGCCCACCACGTGGTATTCCTTGCCCGGATGTTCCAAGGCCTGATCGAGGTCGGCGTAGGTGCTGCTATCGTACAATGAACCGATCAACGCACCGACAGCGACGGCGATGATCACGATGGCGATGATATGCGAACGTTTCATGATCGATGTCGTTGTTACCGCTGCTTCTGCCGTTGGTCCTTCTCCAGACCGCTGATCCGACGATCCATGCGCCAGAGCCAGAAGCCGATGCCAAGGATGATCACGGCGATCACCGCCACCACGACATTGATCTTGCCGTTGCCGTAAAGCGTGTTCTCCAGCCAGCTTGGCGCGGCGTTCTGTGCGTTCGCCACGACGGTCGTCAGCAGCAGGAAGAAGGAGAGGAGTGTTCTCATCGGTGCCCTGCCTCCGCAGCGGTCTCCTGACGCAGGAAGGGACCCTGCGGCACGAGGTGGATGCGTCGCAGGGTCCTCGGTGAGAGACCCTGCGAAGGTTCGGAAGGAGAGGAGAGTTCTCATCGGTCCATCGCGGTTTCAAGGCGTGCGGCACGCACGCGCAGATCGTACATCCAGGTTCCCAGCAGGATCCACCCCAGCACGGCCGGGTAGAAGATCACGCGCAGGCGATCGTCCAGGTCGAGGTCGCTGAAGCCGCTGTTGCCGCCGTTGCCGGGATGCAGGCTGTCGATGGCGTTGAGGCGCGGCACCACGAAGAGGAAGAGCACGAGCAGCACGAAAGCGAAGATGTTGTAGATCGCGGCGAGCCGGGCGCGCTTGTGCGCATCCTGCACGGATCCGCGCAAGACGAGGTAGGCCACGTAGATCAAGCCGGTGACCGCCGCACCGTTCAGCTTCACGTCGTTGGTCCAGAAGGCTCCCCAGGTGGCACGCGCCCATAAAGCACCGGTGATCAAGCCGAGCACACAGAACACCAGACCGATGCGCACCGCCATCTCCGCCGCGCGATCGCGGTCCAGGGAGTTGCTGCCGAGCACCTTGATGCTCTGGAACACCGAGATGCCCATCAGCACGATCATGGTGAACCACATGGGCACATGGAAGTGAAGGTTGCGGATGCTCTCGTACAGGATGCTGCGGTTGGGAAAGACGAACGCCTTGGCAGGCATCGTCTGTTCAGGACAGGTCTGAGCAGCGATCCCCGTTCCAAGTCCCTCGGTGAACAAGGCGCCTTGATAGACGAGACCATTCACCTCCAGATCGGTCAGGTTGGCCTTGAAGCCAACGGGCACATCGAACCGCGCTGTCAGGTGCGTTCCATCCAGAACGGCCACGGAACTGGCACAAACGGCCTGCCCCTCGTTCACGAGCCGCACCTTCACATCACCTCCGAATGCCGTGTTATACCCGGTCACCGTCACGTCCACCGGCCCCGGAGCGATCCTATCTGGCGAGACATGAACCAAGGCCGGGGCCAAGGGGATCAACAGACCGGCGATGGAAGCGAACAACAAGAGCCCGATGCCCAGGAATTTCCACCAATTCCTCATCGCAGCCGTTGGTTCATTTCATCGAAGCAGTGACATGCGTTCATCGCATTCCTCCAGACTTTCGGTTCCTCCGTGTTGAACCACATGCTCAGTCGCGCCAAAGGTACGGGAAGAGGATCCAGGCCAATGCTACGGTGATCACGTCCAGCAACACCAATCCACCGAAGTAGGTGCTCGTCACGCTCCAGGCAACGCCGTCCAGGGCAAGCTTGCTCGCCCGCATCACCGTAAGCAGCAAGGGCAGCACCAGCGGGAAGCCGAGTATCGCCATCAATCCGATGCCGTTCCCCGCGCGTGCCGCGATCGCCGAGATCAAGGTAAGTACTGATGCGAAGCCGATCCCGCCCAATACAACCGCCAGAACGAACTGCCCGAGGTCGGCTTCCACCAGCACATCGGTACCGAGCAGCAGGGTGTACACGAGCAGGCTCAGCAGGCTCAGCACCACCATCACACCGCCGTTGTAGATGGCGCGTGCCAGGATGACGCTGCGGGGATCCACCAGGGTGTAGAGGTAGAGCTGGCGCCCTGCGTCCTCGCGCTGGAAGGAGCGCGTGAGCGCGTTGAAGGCCGCGAAGAGCAGGATGATCCAGAAGAGCGCGTTCCAGGTGGCGAGGCCAAGACCGCCCTTCACCGCGAGGTAGCAGACGTACACCGCGCTCACCACGTACAGCAGCATGCCCGCCCAGGCCGCCCGCTGCCGCAGGTCCAGGGCCATCTCCAAGCGCAATAGGGCCGCTATCTCCGCCGGTTCCACGGGGCGAAGGTAGGCGGGGCGTCCACCAAGTTGGGGAAGAGCGTCCCCGCTCTCCGGGCCTGTTCCAATGGGTCAAGAAGCTGAGGAACAGATCGTTCCATTGCGAGGCATGCCGATCGCCAAGGGCTTCCCAAACCCAATGACCATGACGACCCCAATGACATCCATCCGATCGATCGGTGCCGGCACCTTTCTCCTGCTCGGGGCCTGCTGTTTCGTGCAATGCAGCAGCAGTGAACACGATCCCGCCACCGGCACCATGGAACACCGTGGCGAACACGCCGATGGCAGCATGGACCCCGTGACCGGCGCTGAATTGAACAAGGAGGTGAATGCGACCTATGCCGAACACGACGCGACGGTGCACGGCAACGATCCCGCTCGTACGGTCAACACCACCACGGTGATCATGTACACACCGGCCAAGGAACGCATGATGGCCACGAACGATATGCGCGGGTTGCGAGGTCTGTTGATGGCTGATCTGGAAGCGGTGCGCGCCCGCTTGAACGATGGTGCGCGCCCGGAAGCAGCGCGCGAAGCGGATAAAGCACTGGCCGCCGATCTGGCCCAAGGTCTGGAACGTGTGGACCGCGCGTTGACCGCGTTGGGAGAGGCGAACGATGCCACCTGGAGCTCCATGCGCGATGCGCAGTTGAGGGAAGTGGCCGAAGTGCGCTCATGGATGGCCGACTACCGGGCCAAGGATGACTGGACGATGAAGTGACCATCGGCGGTGGCTGCGACCATTGGTGAAGGTGCGCCTTGAGTACCTGGTTGGTCGCAGCACCGCCGACCCACGCGAATGAACGAGTCCCTGCCGTTGAACTCATGATAACGTTCGACCCATGCGCACTGCACTGCTCCTGCAGGGCTTGCTGCTCTTCGCCCCATCACAGGCCCAACTCTTCGACCTGGGTGTGAAGGGGGGCGTCAATCAGGACGACCTGCGGACCAACTATTCCCACAGCGCATTGGTCGGTGGACATGCCGGCGTCTTCGCCCGGGTGAAGCCACCGATCCTGCCCGGTGTGCAAGGCGAAGTCCTCGTGACCAGCTTGGGCAGCCGTGTTTCGGTGGAAGGATTCCGGGCGGATCTCCGCACCGCCGCGGTGCAGCTCCCGTTATTCATGGTCCTGTCGCTTGGACCGTTGGAGCTGCACGCGGGAGCCTACTACGACCGATACCTGACCAAGGAGTTCCACATCGACCAGTCCATCGACCTAGGTGACGCCAGCTTGAGCGTGAACGACCTGGCCGATGATGGCTACGGGCTGCTCGGTGGGGCTGGTCTTCGGCTCGGACATTTCTACGCCGGTGCCCGCTACCTGCACGGTCTTCAAGACCTGGGCGCCGCCGAACTTCTCCGCGGCGTGCGCAGCCAGCAGGTCCAGGTGTACATCGGCTTCGGTTTGTTCAAGGCGCCCGACTGATGGAACGAAGCCGCCCCGTCCCACCGCGTGGAACAGGGCGCAACCCGGTCCTGACAACCCCTCGTCGCTGCCGGGTCCCTACGGGGCGGCTTTACTAGCGGAGGTTGCGGAACATCGAGCCCAGGAGGTTCGGCGCCAGGCTCACCTGCTTGCTGGTGACCCCTTCGTTCTTCGATGATGCGGATGCAGTGGAAGCGGTCGGTCTGCGTTCCCGTGTGGTCGACTTGCTGCGCTTGCTCGGTCCCTCCCAGACCACGGCGGCAACCGGAGCGTGCTTCGCACGGATGGTGTCCTTCGGGGCGTCCCAACCATCCCGCTTGGGTGCCGCGTTCGGATCGACCAGCCCGCGTTCGGTCATGGTCCATGTACGGCCGAGCATGTCGCGATCGTAGGTGTTCGTAACGTTCTCGATGTCGTGGATCACATGCTTGCTGCCCGGGCGCAGGTACACGCTCTTGCCGAGGGGGACCTCCAGCGTGAACTGCACATCCTGCCCACGGAACTTGTCCGTGACGGGATAGCTGATCACCGGCGAAACATGCAGCACGTCCTGTTCTTGTGTGAATTGGAAGTCCACGTTGCCTGCACGTGCCAGGGCCACCTTCGTGGAGATCCCGTGCGCTTCGCGTTCCACCTTCAAGTGGAAGAGGCTGTCCGCGCTGCGCTGGATGTCCAATCGGCCCCAGGCGCCGAACACGCTTCCATTCGAAACATGCACGCCGTCAAAGTCCACGTTCACCTCCCCATCGTCGTAGCTCATGCTCCAGTCGCCGGTGTTGTCCGCGGGGTCCTTCGCGTCCAGGTAGAGGGTGCCACCTGTCGGCTGCACCAGTTCCACCTCGGTAAGCGTGCTGTTGCTGCGCTTGAAGTCCTTGCCCAGGGCGACCCCTGTGTAGATCACCGGGATCCAGGCGGCCAGCCAAACGAACAACAGGGTGAGCCCGAGCCAGCGCGGGGTGCGGGTCTCCAGCAGGAGCCGGAATCCGCTGAGGAAAAGTCCGATGATAGGCACGATCAGCAGGGTGGTGATCCCGATCCCCATCCAAAGTGCCTGCTCGCGGGAATTGAAGAGCAGTTCACCCATGTCCAGGATGCCCAGTTCCTCGTTGCTCCAGGTGGCATGCCAGAGGGAGACCGTACCGCCGATCATACCCGTGATCAGACCCAGCAGAAGGCTGAAGGCCACCACGATCAAGCCGACCCCGATCAACTTCAGGAAGATGTTGACCGCCTGGCTGCGGCGCTGCCCCGCATGCTCTCCCCAGGTTCGTCCGAGTTCACTGGCCTCGTGCGCCATGCGTTCACCGCCGCGCTTGAAGCGTTCCGCTCCTTCCTCCACCACACGCTTGATGTTGTCCACCGTCACCGGTTCACCGCGCATCCGTAACCGCTCCGCCGCCGACCCGGCCTTGGGCACCAGGATCCACAGCAGGAGGTAGATGGGGATGAGCGAACCCACACTGGCGAGCACCAGGGCCACCACGGCGATGCGCAGCCACAAGGGGTCCATGCCCAGGTAGGCACCGAGGCCGCCAAGCACGCCGCCGAGCCACTTGTCGTCCGTGTCGCGGTAGAAGCGTTTGTTACCCGCTCCTGCTGCGGCCGGCCCGGGCTCCGGGGCTCCTTCCTGCCCGTCCTCGCCACCGGCGATGTCCTCGGGCTGCCCCAATACGGCCATCACCTGTTCCACGTCGGCGATGGATACGACCTGTCGCCGGCCGTCCAGCCGCTCCTGGAAGAGTTCGGCGATGCGGGCTTCGATGTCAGCCATGATGTCGTCCCGGCCCGCCGTTCCGGAGAACCGGCTGCGGATGTTGCCGAGGTATCGGTTCAGGGCGTCGTAGGCATCCTCCTCGATGTGGAACACCGTGCCGCTGATGTTGGCTGTGAGGGTCTTTTTCATGGGGTTGTCGCCGTGCGCTGGCGTTGGGTTTGCTGATGGAGGTGGTTCAACGGGATTGACGGGTGGTCTTCTTCACCGCCTGGGAGAGCTCCTCCCAGGTCTGGTCCAGTTCGGTGAGGAACTTCTGGCCCACGGTGGTGAGCTTGTAGTACTTCCGCGGCGGGCCGGAGCGCGATTCCTCCCATCGGTAGGTGAGGAGGCCCGCATCCTTCAAGCGCGTGAGCAAGGGGTAGAGCGTGCCTTCCACCACGATCAAGCGGGCATCCTTCAATTTGCTGATGATGTCCGATGGATATAGTTCGCCCTGCGCCAGGATGCCGAGGATGCAGTACTCCAGTACCCCTTTTCGCATCTGTGCCTTGGTGTTCTCCACGTTCATGCTGCGGTCGTCCGTGTTCCAGGACGCGGTTTGGTCAGTCCTAAGGTTCTTGACGAAGCAAAGATATATGCGTGAATTGGTACTATGCAAGACAAAGTACCATTTATTCATGAATGGTTCGAGGAATGGATGAACGGCGTGGTGTGCACCGATCGTGAACCGCCTGCCGGTTACCTTGCACGCCCAGCATCGCCACCATGCGTCGCCACCTCTGGAAGATCATCCTGCTCCTGGCCCTCATCCTCAGCTTGTTCGTCTACTTCCGGTACTACTGGGTCTTTGGTACCGGGGCGAAGTCCGGCGAGCTGAACTTCGTGGTGCACAAGGGTTATCTCTTCAAGACCTACGAAGGCAAGATGATCCAGACCGGCATCCGCAGCCAGGCCGGCAGTTTCCAGAGCCTCGAATTCCTCTTCTCCGTGGAGGACCCCGCGGTGGCCCGGACGCTCATGGCCAACAGCGGCAACCAGTTCAACCTGCACTACCGGGAGTACAAAGGGGCGCTTCCCTGGCGGGGCATGAGCGTCTTTGTGGTGGACAGCATCATCTCCATGGAAAAGGTCAACCGCTAGCATGTCGTCCCGAAGGGCCAAGAAGTACGTCTCGCTCGGGTTCATGGGCGATCTGCGGTTGTCCGTGAACGACCTCAACCGCAAGTCGACCCCGGAACACAAGGCCGCAGTGCTCTTCCTGATCACGGTGGGGGTGGTTCTCCGTGTCCTGTTGCTCCATGTTCCCGTGGCCTACCTCGAGGCCACCACCTACATCGACTTCGCGACACTGCCCATCACGAAGCTCGTGTCCGACTATTCATTCCCCACCAACCACGTGCTGAACACCTTGCTTGTGAAGGCCAGCACCGCGCTCTTCGGGGTCGGGCTGTGGCAGGTGCGGCTGCCGGGTCTCATCGCCAACGTGCTGTGCATGCCGCTCTTCTACCTGTTCGTGCGGGCCATGTTCAACCGGTACATCGCTGTGATCAGCCTGGCCATTGTGGCCGCATCGGGACCGCTTCTCACCACCAGCGTGGCGGGCATCGGCTACAACCTGTGCTGGTTCTTCTTCGTGAGCAGTTTGCTGCTGGGTCGGCACTTCATCAAGAGCAATAACGTGAAGAGCGCCCTGCTGATCGCACTGGCCAGCGCCTTTGGCCTCTGGGTGATGCCCTCTTATGCCTACGCCGCGCTCGCGATCTACGTATGGCTGCTGGTGGCCCTGATCATGGCCTACAAGCACAGCCTGCGCGAGCGGGTGCTGCGCTTGGTGTTCTCGCTCATCATGTTCATCGTGATGGCGCTCATCCTCTATTCACCCATCCTGCAGGAGCAGGGCTTCGATCAGCTCACGAACCACCACACCCATCCACGGCTGGACTGGCGCATCTTCGACTTGAAGCACACCGACATGGCCTTCGCCCTGTGGTCATTGGCGGTGGACAGTACTTCTGGATGGACCACGGGCCTCGGCCTGATCGGCCTGTTGTACGCAGCCTTCACCTCCTCCAAGCTGCGGGCCCTGCTCTTCGCCATTTTCGTCTCGGGCGTGGCGCTCGGTCTGCTCATGCGGCGCATGGAACCCGTGGATACCTGGGGCTACACCTTCTTCGTCTTCCACTTGAGCTCGGGCATCACGGTCTTCTACCTCCTCAAGTTCCTTCAGGAGAAGGTGTTCCCTAACTGGGGGAAGCGGGCACGCACGGCCGTGGCGTCCCTGCTGCTCCTGGTCGTGTTCGGCTGGCCGGGCTATGAGCATGCGGTGGAGATGAACTACGGCATGCCACAGGCCCACCTGGCCGCAGAACTCGTCAAGGACAGGTTGAAACCCGGCGACAAGCTCTATGTCCAGCACCCCTGGGATGCGCCGATCCAGTTCACCACCCTGTCCATGAACGTTGACCAGGCCTACCTCAACGGCAGTCCCACCCCCGGGGGGCGGGTGATGGTGGCGGTGGGACTGAGGCCCGAACAGAGCGTTGATGGCGTGCTCCGGGCCAACGGACAGGACGCCGCCCAATGGCCTGGCCTCCATGAGGTGGAGGATTGGAAAGGATTGAAGATCTTTGCGGCCCCGTAGGTAGGGCGCGGTGATATTCACCCCGCTGCCAGCGGGCCAAATAGCTCCACGGAATGGCCGAAGAAGGACGTCAGATCATATTCAACATGGTGAAGGTGGGGAAGACCCTGCCTTCGGGGAAGAAGATCCTCAACGATATCTACCTGGGCTTCTACTACGGCGCCAAGATCGGGATCCTCGGTCTCAACGGATCCGGGAAGTCCACCTTGATGCGGATCATCGCCGGCAAGGAGAAGAGCTTCGAGGGCGATGTGCACCTGAGCCCCGGTTACACCATCGGACACCTGGAACAGGAACCCGAGCTGGACGAGACGAAGACCGTGATCGAGATCGTGCGCGAAGGCGTGCAGCCCATCATGGACCTGCTGAAGGAGTACGAGGAGGTCAACAACAAGTTCGCCGATGAGGATGTCCTCAACGATCCGGACAAGATGGACAAGCTTATCGCGCGGCAGGGCGTGCTGCAGGACAAGATCGAAGCGGTGGACGCCTGGAACATCGACCAGAAGCTGAACATCGCGATGGACGCGCTGCGCTGCCCCGAGCCCGACCAACCGGTGAAGGTGCTGAGCGGGGGTGAACGCCGCCGCGTGGCCCTGTGCCGCCTGCTGCTGCAGGCTCCGGACATCCTGCTGCTGGACGAACCGACCAACCACCTCGATGCCGAGAGCGTGGCCTGGCTTGAGCACCACCTTGCCGATTACAAGGGCACGGTGATCGCCATCACCCACGACCGTTACTTCCTGGACAACGTGGCGGGCTGGATCCTGGAGCTGGACCGTGGCGAAGGCATCCCGTACAAGGGCAACTACACCAGCTGGCTGGAGCAGAAGACCGCGCGATTGGCCCAGGAAGAGAAGCAGGAGAGCAAGCGCCAGCGTGTGCTGAAACAGGAACTGGAGTGGGTGCGCAGCAATGCCAGCGCCCGCCGCACCAAGAGCAAGGCCCGCCTCGCCAACTACGAGAAGATGCAGGGCGAGAGCGTGAAGGAGAAGGAGGCGAAGCTGGAGATCTTCATTCCCAACGGACCGCGCCTCGGCGACAAGGTGATCGAGTTCAATGAGGTGAGCAAGGGCTATGGTGACCGACTGCTGATCGATGGGCTCAGCTTCGCGCTGCCACCCGCCGGCATCGTGGGCATCATCGGTCCGAACGGTGCCGGTAAGACCACCCTGTTCCGGATGATCATGGGCGCGGAGAAGCCCGACAGCGGCACGATCACGATCGGCGAGACCGTGCAGATCGCTTACGTGGACCAGAGCCACAAGGACCTAATCGCGGAGAAGACGGTCTATGACGTGCTGAGCGGCGGACTGGAGAACATCACCTTCGGCAATGTGGTGATGAACACCCGGGCCTATCTCTCGCGCTTCAACTTCAGCGGCACGGACCAGAACAAGAAAGTGGGGGTGCTCTCCGGCGGTGAACGCAACCGCCTGCACCTGGCCATGACCGTGAAGCAGAGCAGCAACGTGCTCCTGCTGGATGAACCGACCAACGACCTGGACGTGAACACGCTGCGGGCATTGGAGGAGGCCATCCAGGACTACAGCGGTTGTGCCGTCATCATCAGCCATGATCGCTGGTTCCTCGATCGGGTGTGCACACACATCCTCGCCTTCGAGGGCGACAGCAAGGTGTACTGGTTCGAAGGTGGCTTCAGCGAGTACGAGGAGAACTACAAGAAGCGTGTGGGCGACATCGTGCCCCAGCGTCTGAAGTACAAGAAACTGGTGCGGAGCTGATCGCTTCGCCGGATAACAACGACAACAACAACAACACGACCCATGCCCCAAGACGCCAACGCACGCCTCAACGCCAAGCGCAAAGCCACCCAGAAAATCGCCCGCTTGAAGGCGCAGGCTGAAGCCGCTGAGAACAGCACCCCCAAAAAGACGAAGAAGACGGAGGAGTGATCCTTCCGCCTGAAATGAATTGAGAGCCCCGCACCTCGCGGGGCTTTTCATGTGGTGCTGTTACGGCAGTTGACCCACCCGCACGTTCGTGGGCACCACACCCCCGATGTTCTGCAGGATGATGTCGCGGTCGTTGCCCAGACCTGTGTACCGCACCGTTCCATCCAAGTTGATGTCCTCGGCGCGATAGCCACTGGTCGTGTTCGTGGGGATCACGCCGCCGATCGCCTGGAGGATGGGATCGCGGTCGTTGTCGATGCCGGCGTATTTGATGGTCCCATCGAACGTGGCATCGCCGGCCCAGAGCATGCGCACCGCACCGACCACCTTGACAGGCTCCGTTCCCACCAGGGCGACGCTGCCGCTGCTCAGGTCGTAGCTCCTTTCCGCCACGCTCACGCGCAAGGCCTGGGCGGTCATCACGCCGAGGTGGTTGCGGTGCCGGATGGCGATGTGGTAGTCCTTGACGGCCACGTTGAATTGCACCGGGGAGCTTCCATCCGTGCCGACCACATCGCCATCGCGCTGGAGCAAGGCCGCATGCGTGGCCACCACGTTCGTCGGGTCCATCGCATCGCGCAGTTCCACCACCACCCAATCCACGATCGCGTCATGTCCGGTGGTGGCCAGCACGCTCGCGCCGGTCGTTTCGCCTCCGCCATCCCCCGCGTGGGTGTAGCCCAGGTCGGTGTACGGCTCGGTCAACGGGAGCATCCCGTGCACGCGCAGGGAATCCCGCATCAGTCCCGTGGACGGATCGAAGGGACCTTCCAGCAATACCTTCAGCCGGAGTGAGGTGCGCGGCTGCAGGATGAAGAGGCCCTGGTCATAATCGCTCACGAGCACCACACCGCTCTCGAAGTAGGGGTAATTGCCCCAGGCACCGTCGTAATGCTTGCCGTTGTTGGTGGCATAGGTGTCGAACCAGCCTTCCAGTGTGAGGGTGGCACCGGCCACCTGCGAGGCATCCAGGATGTGCAGCCCACTGCTGTAGTTGGCCTCCCATACGAGGTCCTGGTGGATGTAGAGGTTGTGGTCGTAGCTGGGGTTCGGTCCGCTGAAGAACCCGTGGTAGACCGGCGCTTCCAGGTCCTGGATGTCGAAGATGTGCGTGCGCGTGTTGTAGTTGTTCGGGGTGCCTTCGTCACCCTCGTCGTTCATGAGCAGATAGCGGTGGTCGGGCGTGACCCAGCCCTGGTGGCAGAGTCTGGCGCCGGGGTAGGGGGCGGTGTTGCCGATCAACGACATGTCCGACGGGTCGCTCACATCGATGAAGCTGACGCGGTCGTTGGCGTTGATGTGGAAGTTGAGGCTGATGCGCTTGCCCACGTGCGCCGCGTCGGGCCCGTTGTAGAGGATCACATTGTTCTCGTGGATGTAGCCATCGCTGGACCAGGCTCCGGCGAAGGTGGGCGCCAGCGGGTTCGAGACGTTCACCACATGCAGCCCGCCGTTGTAGGTGCCGGTGCCTACCGCGTAGACGTAGGGTGCACCCTTGTCCGCGAAGATGGTGTGGCTGTTGCCGAATCCGGCGTAATGGGCATCCTCCGTGAAGGTGGCGGGCGGGTTGTTCACATTGCGCAGGCGCGTAAGATCGAAGACCTGCAACCCGTGCCCGGCGGCTTCACTTCCCACATAGCACCAGTTGCCGCTCACATCCACATCGCGCCAGAGGTTGCTTACGTTGTTGTGCGCCGGCAAGGTGCCCACCAGCAGTGGCGCGGTGGGCGTGCTGATGTCCACGAAGGAGGTGCCCGTGCGCGTGCCCACCAGGGCGTATTCCTTCCCGGTCAACGGGTCCGTCCAGCCCCAAAGGTCCGCCACGCTGGTCATGGTGCCGAGCTGGGCCAGGTCCATCTTGGCCAGCAGGTCCACATTGGAGCAGGGGTGTATCCCGGCGAAGCCATCCACACATGGCGTCTGTGCAAGGAAGGGAAGCGGGAACAGCAGGGCGACAAGCGTGGGTGCAGAGCGGCGCATGTGCCGAAAGTACACCGCTCACGGTCACTGCTCCTTCGCCGTGAGCTTCAACGAAATGCCGTCGATGTAATAGTAGGCGTAGCGGTTGTCGGCACCTTCGGTCATGTCCTTCGACTCGAGGCCCACGTACGGGAACACACCCACGATGATGTATTGTTCCTTGCCGTCGGCCACGAAGGTGCCGCGTACTTCGGTCCATTTGTTCCGCTCGGTGATGAACTCCTCGGAATAGACCTGTGGCGATTCCTCCATGAACTTGCGGTGCTGGTAGCTCAGGTCCAGTTCGGATACGAAGGCGCCCACGCCCATGATGGACCGGTCGCTATTGCCCGCCAGCGCCACGTGGAACACGATCTCGTAGGTGGAGTCCGCCACCAAAGGCTGGATCAATTCCCCCTTCAGATACTCGGAATAGGCGTTCCAGGCGGGCTTGAAGAGGTCGTTCTGGTCGTAGGCTTCATAGTTCCGTTGAATGTCCGCCTTCCAGCCGCAGATGCCGGCATAGTGTTCCCCCTCGAAGGGCTTGATCTCGCCGTAGTCGTTCACCGGTATGCCCACGGTCTTGGACGAGGCCTGCTCGGAGAAGAGATCGGCCAGGCCGAGGTTGGCGTTGCGCCAGCCGATGGCCCTTTCGAGCTGATCATAGGTGTTCGGTTCCTTTTGCAGGAATTCGAAGCCGCCGTTGCGAACAAGTTCGAGGTCCTGTGCGAAGGTGGTCGCGCTCAATAGGAGCGCGGCAAGGGAGAGGGAACGTGGCATGCGGTACGATCGGACCGCCAAGGTAGGGAAGGATGTTCCGCGAGGAACTCGTTCAGGCCCTGAGCTGCTGCCGTGGTCGCTCCTCCTGGGGGCCACGCAGCGCGGCGTTCTCCCGTTTGAGGCGGTGTACGAGGCCGCGCAGCTGCTTCAGCTCGGTGCGCAGCTCGAAGGTGGCCGCGTCGTGCAGCAGTTCCTGACGCTCCGTGCGATCCGCTCTGGACCAGCGCTTGATCGCGCCCACCAGTTCATCCCGCTCGCAGGTGAGCAGGGTGATCTCCTCCTGGGCCGCCTGGAAGAGCCGTTCAAGTTCGTTCACGCGCAGGCGGAGCGTGAGGTCGTCCGTACCGGGCGCTTGAAGGCTGGGGATGAAGAGGCGGTCGTCCGTGTGATAGGTGCGACGTGGCATGGGCGTTCAGGTTGGCGTGCCTTGTACGGTCCATCGGCTCACCTGGTTCCATCGGGTGGGCCGCCCTCCGGACAACGCCCCTGCAATACGGCGGGGAAACCCGCCTCGATCGACCCCGGATCGAGCGCGCGGCTCTGCCGGTACCACTTCCACGCATCGGCGCACGAACCGCGCAACAGGCGGCTCACCGCGTACTTGGAGCCCGCCACGGCGTTCCGTGGTTCCAGTGCAACGGCGCGCTTCAGCAGGATGTCAGCGGTGCTCAGTACGCGGTCCGCCTTCTCGGGCTCATCATCCTTGTACTTGTAGTATTCGCCCAGGCACACCGAGGCCATGTCGATCATCAGCGGCACGTTGGCCGTGTCCAGGCTCAGGCCCTTCTTGTATTCCGCCGCAGCTTCGTCAGGCCGGTCCAGCGCCACGAAGAAGGCGCCGTAAGCCTGGCGGATCCGTGGGTTGTCAGGCTCCATGAGGTAGGCGTGGTTGAACCGGTACATCGCATGCACCAGGTCCCCTTCGCGCAGCAGACCGAAGCCGAGGTCCAGCAGATGTTCGGCGCAGGCGTGCCGGTCGGGGTTCACCGCGAGCATCTGGGCCACGAAGGTGGAGTCCGAGGCCAGCTGCTCGGCGTTCTTCGCCCTGCCACCGAAGGCCGGTGCCAGCCGCATGTCACGGAACGACTGGATCAGCCATTCCCGGTGCGTCAGATGCTGGCCTTGCAACGTCAGGCTCGCGAGCACGAAAAGGAGGAGAACCGGACGCATCATTCGATACATGGACCGTTGGTCCCGCAAGATCGGTGCCTGACCGCTCGATCGGCCTCCCGGATGCGGAACTTTGTGCCCCTTCCCTGTAAAGCATGGCACGGATCCTCGAACTCGGCCTCGATACCTTCGGTGATGTCACCCTGGCCCCTGATGGAACACCACTTCATCAAGCCCAGGTGCTGCGCCACGTCGTGGCCGAAGCCGAACTGGCCGAGCGCGTGGGCCTGGATTTCTTCGGCGTGGGCGAACACCACCGTGATGACTTCGCCGTATCGGCGCCGGAGGTCGTGCTGGCGGCCATTGCGGCGCGCACCAGCCGGATCCGCCTGGGCAGCGCCGTCACCGTGCTCAGCTCGGATGATCCGGTGCGCGTCTTCCAACGCTTCAGCACGCTGGACGCTTTGAGCCATGGACGTGCCGAGGTGATCGTGGGACGCGGCTCCTTCACCGAATCCTTTCCGTTGTTCGGCTTCCAGCTCGACCAGTACGAGCAGCTTTTCGAGGAACGGATGGCCCTGTTCGTGGAATTGCTGAAGGAAGGACCCACCACCTGGAGCGGCGGAACACGCGCTGCGCTCAAGGAACAACGGGTATACCCACCGACCGAAGGCGGCCACCTGCGCACCTGGGTGGCCGTTGGGGGCACGCCACAGAGCGTGGTGCGCGCAGCACATTATGGCCTGCCCCTCATGCTCGCGGTGATCGGCGGGGACCACCTGGGCTTCGTTCCCTTCGTGGACCTGTACAAGCGGGCCTTGACAGCTGCCGCCCGGGAGATGCTCCCCATCGGGGTCCATTCACCCGGATATGTTGCGGAGACGGACGAGCAGGCCAGGGAAGATCTTTGGCCACACTTCCAAGGAATGCACGCACGCATCGGGCAGGAACGGGGCTGGCCACCACTCACCCGACAGGCCTTTGAACAGATGGCGGGGCCCAATGGCGCCCTGTGCGTGGGTTCCCCGCAGACCGTGGCCAACAAGATCGTGCGGGCGGTCAAGGCACTGGACCTATCCCGCTTCGACCTGAAGTACAGCGCCGGGACGCTCCCGCATGAGCAGCTGATGAAGAGCATCGAGCTGTACGGAACGAAGGTGGCGCCGCTGGTGCACGCCGCGCTGGCTTCATGAACCCATCGTGCCAAGCGGCACATCTTTGCCCCCCTGATCCATTCCCATGCGTCTGTTGTCGATCCTCGCCGTGTTCCTGTCCCATGCGCTTTCCGCACAGACCTATGACTGGGCGATCACCCACAACGGCGCCGCATCGCGGGGCATGGCCATGGTATGTGATGCATCCGGGAACGTCTATGTCTGTGGCAACATCAATGGTGTGGCGGATCTTGATCCGGGACCGGATACGGTGTTGAACGTTTCCGCGGGCCTGAACGGCGATCACTTCCTGATCAAGTATGGTCCGGCGGGCAACTACATCTGGCACATCTGCATCGGTGGTTCGGGCACGGAGATCCCCAAAGGCCTTGTGCTGGACCACAGCGGCAACCTGCTGATGGTGGGCCGTTTCGACAGTTACTTCGATTGGGACCCGGGCGTTGGCGAGACCGCCTTCACGAGCGCGGGCAGCACCGATGGCTTCCTGGCGAAATACGACACCACCGGCGCCTTCGTGTGGGCGAAGCGTATCGGCGGAGCTGGGCATGATGAGACCTATGGTGTGGCCATTGATGAACAGGACAACATCTACGTGGCGGGCCAGATGAGCGCCTCGGTCAACTTCGGTACCCCCGAACAACCTGCGAACCTGGTGCACGAGGCGGGGACGTGGGACGCGTTCTGCGCCCGCTACCGACCGGACGGGGAACTGGCCTGGGTGCGGGGCATCCAGGGTGCGGGTGGGCAGCGCGCACAGAGCATCGCTTACGCGGATGGCCATGTGTTCGTCTACGGCGTTTGCTCGGGTGAGACACATGCGGACAACGTGGCTTCGGTCTCCGCTGGCAACAACAACCAGGCCTTCCTCTGCAAGCTTGATACGGCCGGTCAGGTGAAATGGCTGAAGGCGCACGGCGGTGCGGGCAGTGAGATCGGCGAGGCCATCCGTGCCGATGCCGAACACCTGTACATCACCGGATCGTACACGGACGTCACCGATGCGGACCCCGGTGAGGGCGAACTCCAACTGACGCCGTACGGCGTGGGTGGCAACCTCTATTTCGCCAAACTGGACACCGCGGGCAACGCACTGTGGGCGCACGGCCTCCAGAACAACAACCATTTCGACGGCGTGTGCGATATCGCCTGTGATGCCTGGGGCAATGTGTACGTGGCAGGCGCCCATTCCGTGGAGCAGGACTTCGACCCAGGCCCTGGCGAGACCATCCTTCCCATGACCATCGCCAATGACCTGTACCTGGCGATGTACCTGCCCGACGGTAGTTTCGGCTGGGCGCGCGGCGTGGCGACGCATGGCGTGTTCGACACGTACAACGGTCTCGCCACTGATGACCTGGGCCATGTCTTCGTCACGGGCAGCTTCGGCGATACCGCGGTGTTCGACGTCAACGTGCCCACGGATACGCTCACCGGCCCGGGCATGGCCTTCCTGCTCATACGCTACGGCACGGACATCACCACGGCAGTGCGCACGCCAGAAGCACCGCACGAGCTTCGTCTGTTCCCGAACCCGACACGGGACCGCCTGACCGTGCAGCTGCCCGTTGGCTGGAAGGCCGATCAGGTGCTGCTGACCGATGCCACCGGACGGATCGTTCAACGCTGGACGGGCCAGGTGCCCACCCACGTGGATGTCCATGGCCTCGCGCCTGGCGGTTATCACCTGCACCTCTGGTCGGGCGCCGAACGCTTGTCCAAGGGCTTCGCGGTGGCACCCTAGCCATACCGGGCATGGCCCGTACTTTCGCGACCACCCGCCGAGCGGGACCATGAACATGGCACAGAAGCCCTCGATCCCCAAAGGCACCCGCGACTTCTCCCCGCAGGAGATGCTCCGCCGCAAGTACATCTTCAACACCATCGAACGGGTGTTCCAGAAGTACGGCTTCCTGCCGCTGGAGACGCCCGCCATGGAGAACCTGGAGACACTGACGGGGAAGTATGGCGAAGAAGGGGATCGGTTGATCTTCAAGATCCTGAAGCGCGGAGCCGATCTGGATCGTGCGGTGCAGGAGGGGAGCAAGAGCCTTGCTGCGGAAGCGTTGCGCTATGACCTCACCGTTCCGTTCGCGCGTTACGTGGTCCAGAACCAACACGAGATCACCTTTCCGTTCAAACGGTACCAGATCCAACCGGTCTGGCGTGCTGATAGACCGCAGAAGGGACGCTACCGGGAGTTCTACCAGTGTGATGCGGATGTGATCGGGAGTAAGAGCTTGTTGAATGAGGTTGATCTTGTTTTGCTGATAGTTGAGGTGTTTCAAGCTTTGAATCTCAATGTGAAGATCATGGTCAACAATAGGAAAGCGCTCTTTGGGTTTGCTCAGTATTTAGGGGTTGAGGATAGAGCGGTCGAGTTTATTACCAAACTCGATAAGCAGGACAAGATTGGTGATCGCATTTTTGACGAGTTGTTGGATGAAGAGTTCCCAGCTTCCGCCGTTGAAAAGGCTCGAATGATTTTGAGTGAATCGATTTTGGGTGACTATGAATCACGTGTGGGTCGCTTTGATTATCTGATGGAACTCTTCGTGCAGAATACGAATGATCTTGGCCGAGAGGGTTTGCAAGAGGTGAGATTCGTTCTTGATTCCATCAAACCGCATCTGCCACGAACTGGACCTGGGTTAACGACCGAGTTCAACATTGCACTCGCGCGCGGCCTCGACTATTACACCGGCGCCATCTTTGAGGTGAAGGCGCTCGAGGGCTCCCTGCAGAGCAGCATCTGTGGCGGCGGGCGCTACGACGACCTGACGGGCATCTTCGGGCTCAAGAACATGAGCGGCGTGGGCATCAGCTTCGGCGCGGACCGGATCTATGATGTGTTGCTGGAGACGGGTAAGTTCCCGGCCGAACTGGGCGGAAGCACGAAACTCCTCTTCGCCAACTTCGGTGAGGCCGAGGCCATGCACTGCCTGAGGTTGCTGCGCACCGTCCGCGAAGCGGGCATCCCAGCGGAACTCTATCCGGATGCGGTGAAAATGGCCAAGCAGTTCAAGTATGCGGATGACAAGGGGATCCCATACGTGGCGATCATCGGGGAGAACGAATTGAAGCAGGGTATCGTCACCGTGAAGGACATGAAGAGTGGTGAACAGAAGGCCGTGGAGCAGGACGCGCTGATCGATCTGCTGCGCTGAACCAAGGGTCAGGAAACAGGAAGGGCGGACCATCGGTCCGCCCTTCCTGTTGTCCATCACGTTGATCAACGAACGACCACCGGACGCACGCTGCGACCAGCCTCCGTGGTGATCACCACGTTGTAGGTGCCCGCTGCGAGAACGCCCGCAAGTTGGAGCGTCGTGCGCTCGCCGTTCGTGAAGTTCACGTTCGAAGCATGCACCGTACGACCGGTCATGTCCACGATCGAGACCGAACCACGACCCTCCAGCTGGCTGCCTTGGATGCTGATGTCGCCGTTCGTCGGGTTCGGGAAGATGCTCCAGTCAGCGGCGTTGCGCTCGTTGACCGCGGTTCCTTCCAACACCACCACGGTGTAGTCCTCCACGTCGCCGTAGGTCGCGATGCCGCAGGGGAGCAGGTCACCCGTGTACATCAGGCGCACGCGCATCCGCGTGGAGCCCAGTTCCGCCGTTCCGGGCACGCTCACCATCCCCGCGAAGGTGGCGGCTTCATCGGCGGTGGTCAGTTCGGTCATCTCTCCCTCGTCCTCGAAGTCTCCGTTCTGGTTCCAATCGATCCACACCGCGCACTGGTCGCCGTCGTAGAACGCATCGGGGTTGTTCGTGACCATGATGCTCACATCGGTACCACGGTCCACGCTCGTGGTCATGTCCGTGAAGTCCTGGTAGGTCGGTCCGCAATCCGAGTCGTTGTTGATGGTCCCAAATTGCACGTTGGTGGCGTACTCATCGCAACCTTCGGACGAAGCAGCGCAATAGGCGTCGCACTCCGTGGCGATCACGCCGATCGTGTAGTCACCGGCTGGTGCTTGCGGTGCTGCACCGGGCACGAGCACCACGTAGGTGCCGGCGGCGAGTTGGGCGAAGGTGACCGTGCAGGCACCGCTGCTGCCGATGATCGGGTCCGCGAAGCCTTCGCAGTCCATGGCGATCACATCGGCGAACTCCAGGAACTCCGAACCATCCATGCAGTAGTTCAGCGTCACATCGGCACATTCGGTCAACGTGAAGGCATGCCACACGGCCACCACACCAAAGTCGGTGTCCAGGGTCGCCCCTTCATTGTTGCCGGTGAATTCGATGCTGGCACCAACGGACAGGCCCTGCGGCGTTGCGTTCGCACAATCATCATTCGCGGGAGGCGCCACACCATCGGTCACACAAATGGTGAAGGTCAGGTTCTCCGGAACTGGTGAGGAATAGTAGTACACGCGCACGTAGTAGGTGCTTCCGGTGGAAGTCGGCACAGTGATCGATTCGGTGAGATCGAGCACGCCAGTGCCGGGGTCGGGGAAGTTGAGGTCACTGCATCCCAGCGGTGTCGGGTCACCGCAGGCGCCGGTGAAGACCTCCACCACCACGTCATAATCGCCGTTCCCGAGCACATCCACCCGCGAGAAGTCGCTGGTGGCCACGAATGAATACCACACGTCGAACGCATCGGGTGAGGTGTAAAGTCCGCAGTTCTCCGAGGCGGGCAAGGATTCGGTGGCGCCATCACTGTTACCGGCGATCATGTTGCAGGTCGCACCCACCGTGAGCGGGATGGCATTGTCGCATTCGTCATTGATCGGAGCATTGCCGCGTTGCGTATGCGCAGCATCCCGTCGGTTCTCCATGCCCGGCTTCGCGGACTGAGCGCTTGCGAGCGTGGTCATGGAGGCGAGCAGGAAGGAAAGAGGTAAGGTGTAGTTGTTCAACATGTGTCAGTTTTGTCGAGGGCGTAAAGTTCCGTTCCCTGCGACGGTATCCCGACGCCCAAGGGAAGGAATGGTATGTACGGTTCATGCCGGGACCAACGGAATATCGATGCGGACGGCCCGCGAACGGATCGATGCACGCATCTTTGGACCGATCATCCACCCCCGAGCATGGCGAAGAAGAAGACACGCGTGGCGAAGCAGAGTGACCAGCTGGCGCTGATCACCACCCTGGGCATGGACCTGGAGACCTTCGTTGATGCGTTGGACCGTGGTGTGCCACTGGCCCTCGCCCCCGACGCGAAGGAAGCCGTGGAACGTGCGCATCGATACCTGAAGGACAGGTTGAAGCGCAGCGACGCACCCATCTACGGTGTGAACACGGGTTTCGGTTCGTTGTACGACAAGTCCATAGCCCGCAAGGACCTCGCCCAATTGCAGCGGAACCTGGTGATGAGCCATGCCTGCGGCAGTGGCGATCCCGTGCCGGCGGAAGTGGTGCGGGCCATGTTGGTGCTGAAGGTGCAGAACATGGCCTTCGGCCATAGCGCTGTGGCACCGGCCACGGTGCAGCGCTTCATCGACATGTACAATGCCGACATGCTACCGGTGGTGTATGAACGCGGATCGCTTGGTGCCTCCGGTGACCTGGCCCCGCTGGCGCACCTCAGTCTTCCCTTGCTCGGGCTTGGCGAAGTGGTGCTTGCCGGCAAGCGCATGAAGAGCGCACAGGCGTTGAAGAAGATGGGGTGGAAGCCGCTCGAGCTGGGCCCGAAGGAAGGGCTCGCCCTGCTGAACGGCACACAATTCATGAACGCCTATGCCGCATTGCTTGTGCAGAAGGCCACGCGTCTGGCGCAACTGGCCGATGTGATCGGGGCGGTGTCCCTCGATGCCTACGACGGCCGCATCGAACCCTTCCATCCTTCGGTCCACGCGGTGCGTCCGCATCCAGGACAGGCGGTGGTGGCCGGCCATTTCCGGGAGCTGCTGCGTGGCAGTGCGCTGATCAAGCGGGCGAAGGCGCACGTGCAGGATCCCTATTCCTTCCGGTGTATCCCACAGGTGCACGGTGCCTCGCGCGATGCGATCGCCTATGCGGAGCGCGTGGTGGGCCGTGAGCTGGAGGCGGTGACCGACAACCCCACCGTGTTCGATGATGAGGACCTGATCATCAGCGCAGGCAACTTCCATGGTCAGCCACTGGCCCTGGCCCTTGACTTCCTGGCGATCGCGGTGGCCGAACTGGGCAGCATCAGCGAACGCCGCACCTACAAGTTGATCAGCGGCCAACGCGGGCTGCCGGCCTTCCTCGTGGCGGAGCCCGGGCTGAACAGCGGCTTCATGATCCCGCAGTACACCGCGGCTTCGCTCGTTAGCGCGAACAAGCAACGCGCGATGCCCAACAGTGTGGACACCATCGACAGCAGCAACGGCCAGGAGGACCATGTGAGCATGGGCGCTGCGGCGGCCATCAAGACCTGGCACGTGGTGCATGATGTGGAACGGGTACTGGCCATCGAGCTGTTCACTGCCGCGCAGGCGCTTGAGTTCCGCCGCCCGGAAGGAAGTTCCGCACGGCTGGAGTCCTTCGTAGCCGCCTTCCGCGAACGTGTGCCTTTTGTGAAGGTGGACACGGTGATGCATGACCTGATGGAGGAGGCGCTCGCCTTCGTCCGCACGGTGCCGATCAGCTAGTGGACGCCTACCTGATACCCGGGCTGGGCGCGGATCACCGACTGTTCGCGCGGCTCCAGCTCAATGGTGTATCGGTCCACCACCTGGATCATCCTGCACTGCCGCGTGGAGCCACCTTGAAGGACTACGCGCTGGCACAAGCCTCCCGGGTGGATCAGGCCAGACCGCACGTGCTCATCGGAGTGAGCATGGGTGGCATGGTGGCCCAGGAGCTCGCCGCGATCACACATCCTGCCATGGTCATCCTCATCTCCAGTTGGAAGGGAACCGAGGAGATGCCCTGGTCCATCCGCCTGTTGCGCGGGACACATCCGGAACGCATACTCTCACGAGCCGTGATCACCAGGAGCCTGCCGGTGGTGCGGTGGGAGATGGGGGTGCAAGGTGCCGAGGCGACCGCGCTCTTTGATGCGCTGGTGAAGGACTGTCCCGTTGAAAGCCTGAAGACGCAGATCAACGCCTGCCTCACCTGGTCGGGTCCCGAGCAACCCGTGCACCAACTCGTTCACATCCACGGCGACAAGGACCGCCTGATGCCCGTTGGTCCGATCAAGGATCCGGTCGTGATCAATGGAGGGACCCACTTCATGGTCTTCAGCATGGCGGCGGAGGTTTCCGCGGCCGTGAACGCGGTGCTGGGCAAGCACTCGTCCGTCAACCCTTCAGCTTGAAGACGATCGGGAGGTTGTAGTGCACGTCCACATCGCGCTTGTTGAAGCGCCCCGGCTTCCACTTGATCATCTTCCGCACCACGCGCAAAGCCTCGGCATCCATGGTGGGGCTTACGCCTTGCAGGATGCGGACGTCGGTGACCGACCCGTCCGAACGGATGATGAAGCCCACGGTGACACGCCCTTCACGCCGTGCCTCGATGTCGATGTCGGGGTAATGCACTTCGTTGCGCAGGTACTTGTACAGGGCTGGGTCGCCGCCCGGGTATTCCGGCATGGCTTCCAATTCCCATCCGTTCTTCACCCCGATGTCCGAGCCGCCACCCGTATCGCCACCCCCGCCACCGCCCGGTGCCGGGTCAGGGTCCGGGTCGCCGCCCTTGCCGGGTCCGGGGTCCGGATCGGGGTCGGAGGGCAGGCTGTCCACCGCCAGTTGCGGAATGGAATCCACCGCTACGATCGGTCCGATGCCTTTGGCACCGCCACCAGCCGGCTTCGGCGTTGGCGGGGTGGGAGTGGGGTCGGCCTTCTTGGGGTAGATCACGTCCACCACCTTCAGCACATGGTCATCGATGGGGACGATCGGTATGCCCGGGGGAGCCACCACCTGACTTGTGAACCAATGGGGAAGCGCTACCGCGCCACCGAGGAAGCCGATGGAGACGAGAAAGGCGAGCAACAGGGTGCGGTGGTGTTCGCGCCGGATCGCGTAAGCGCCATAGTCCTTGTGGCGGTCGAGGAAGACGAGTTCGTTCCGCTGCGCGGAGAGCACATTGTTCCAGCCCGACTCGGCGGCCAGCAGGATGGTGAGTGAGAAGATGGCAAGGATGGCAAGCAGGATGATCATGGCATCGGTGGTTTGTGGTGCAACGGACGGCCCGCTTGTTGTTGTACACGCAACACTGGGAATGCGTTCGATCAGCGAGGAACGGTGCCTTTCGGGGAAGGAGCGTGAGGCAACGATCGGCCCCGGTGCCTCGTCTTCTTCACAACGAACACGTTGGTATCCAAGCCTTCGGACCCGCTCTCCCCACTTGCGAGGCCGGTACTTTCGTTCACTGGACCATTCGTGTTGGACCTGAAACGGTTGTTCATAGTCGTCTGCGTGCTCGGAACCGGAGCGATCGCTCCGGTGTTCGGCCAATGCACCGCCGATGCCGGACCGGCAACGGCTGCGGTGTGCGGTGGTCAGCCCCTCGCCTTGAGCGGCTCAGGCACGGGCGCGGCTCCCCTGAGCTACGTGTGGTCCGGATCTCCTTCCATCGTCAACGGGAACAGCGCGAACGCCACTTTCCTGCAGCCCGTGCCGGTGAACACGGCCTTGTCGGTGGATCTCACCCTCACCGTTACCGACGCCAATGGCTGTGTGGCCACGGATGCGATCACCGTTACAGTGAACGTCACCCCGCGCGCCTCGTTGACCAGCCCGGATGGCAACCCGGACCTGTATATCGCACCCGATGGGAGCAGCTTCGCCCTGTGTGGAACGGGCCTTGGGACCTATGCCTTCCAATTCGCCGATGCGAGCACGGCACAACCAGGGGCCAGCTATTCCGTGGATTGGGGCACACCGCCCTCGCCTTACGCACCTCCCGCCGGTGGTTGGGCGCAGAACCACGACTATCCGATCGGGCTGCACACGATCAACTACACCGTGTCCGGACCAGGTGCATGTTCCCACACGGCCTCCTATTCCGTCTTCCTCGGAAGCAATCCATCCGTGGGGACCAGCAATCCCGGGAATACCGTGGTGTGCTCGGGCACCGAACTGGTGTTCCCCTTGAACAATACGCCCGGCAATTCTCCGGGTACGATCTACGAGGTGGATTATGGTGATGGCAACGGCACTTCTTTCACACATCCGCCGCCGGCCAGTGTTTCCTACGGCTATCCGAACACCAACTGTCCCGGGGCACCGTACATCTTCCGGGTGGATGCGATCACCCCGTGTCCGATCACCTCCTTCGCCACGGCGGGCCCCATCTACATTACGGATCAGCCTCAGGCTTCCTTCACCATGTCCACGGATACGGCGTGTGCGAACAGCTCGGTGACCTTCACGAACACGAGTTCGGGCGTGGGTGGTCCAGGATGCACACAGCCGGTGCGCGTCTGGTCGATCTCGCCGGCAACAGGATGGAACGCGACGGGCCTGGGCGCTTTGAACGGCAGCACACAGCCCAACCAGTGGACCAACGGATCGAACAGCATCGGTGTACAGTTCACGCAGCCGGGTACCTATTGCATCACCTTGAACGTGGGCAACAACCTCTGCGGTACCGACGAGGTGGAACATTGTGTGTGTATCGAAGGACCGCCGCAGCCTGCCTTCACCATCGCGCCGCAGACCGGCTGTGCACCTTTCACCGGCGTCGTGGACAACACGAGCGTGAGCCCGAACAGCTGCCTCACCACCTTCGATTGGTCCATGACGACCGCCGGGGGGGCGTGTGGAAGTGGGCCGGCATGGAACTACGCCGGTGGAACGAACGCGAGCTCGGTGGAACCGCAATTCCAATTCACCCAGGCCGGGACCTATTCGGTGCGGCTTGAGGCCACGAACAGCTGCGGCACCTTCCAACAGATCGAAGTGGTGACCGCCCATGCACCGCCACAGGTGGATGTGGCCGCGCTCGGTGCCGGTACCTGCGCTGGTGATTGTGTGGTCCCGAGCGCCGTGGTGCAGGACTGCGGTGCATCGATCGATACCTACACCTGGAGTTTCAGCGGTGGCACGCCCAACGCCGCCAATACCCTTGTGCCGCCGTCCATCTGCTACAACGCGGCCACCAGTTCGACCATTTCGCTCACGGTCACCAACGCCTGCGGTTCGGCAACGGACGTCACGACCCTTGCGGTGGGAACGGTCCCTGCCGCGCCGGTGATCGCATCCAACAGTCCCGTATGTGCCGGTCAGATCCTGTCGTTGTCCGCCAATGCCATACCGGGCTTGACCTATCAATGGAACGGCCCCAACGGCTTCAACTCCGATCAACCGGCGGTGACCATCCAGAATGTCACGGCGGCAAGTGCCGGCACATACCAGGTGGTGGCGATCACCAACGGTTGTGCGGGACCATCGGCCTCGGTGGATGTGCAGATCATTCCCGCTCCTGCGCTCACGGTCACTCCTTCCAGTGCAGCGATCTGCAACGGTGCCTCAGCAAGCTTCACGGTGAGCGGCGCAGGGAATTATCAATGGTACATCGGCAATATCCTGGTCGGCACCGGTCCGCTCTTCAACACCAGCCCGGCGATAAGCACCACCTATACCGTAACAGGCAGTACGGGTGGCTGTCCAGGCAGTGCCACGGTGCCCGTCACGGTGTTCCCCATCACCAACGTGAACGCTGGTGCCGATCGCTTCGAATGTGATCAGCCGATCCCCGTGAACTTGAACGGCTTCCCTTCGCCGGGCACCTGGAGCGGCACGAACGTGACACCCACAGGGGTGTTCACTCCGGTGCCCGACCAGCTTGGACCGGTGACGCTCACCTACACCCACGTGGATGGCAACGGCTGCACCAATTCGGATCAGATGGTGATCACGGTGCAGGATGTGGTGGTGGTGGCCGATGCAGGGAACGATGTGAGCCTTTGCGAAGGCGGTCCTGTGGTGAACCTGCCCGCCACACCGGCCGGTGGTACCTGGAGCGGGGCCACCACCAATGGCCAGTTCACCCCGGTCACGGCAGGCAGCTTCACGGCCACTTACAGTTATGGCACCGGGACCTGTGCCACCTCCGATCAGGTGGCCATCGATGTGCTGCCGGCGCCTGTCCTCAACCTCACTGCGGTCCCCACGGTGTGCATCGACGCAGCAGCCATGGCGCTCAACGCCACACCGGTGGGCGGTACGTGGAGCGGAAATGGCGTCAGCGGCCCGCCCTACATGTTCGATCCAGCGCTGGCCGGTGCGGGCTCCCATACACTGACCTATGCCTATACCGACGCGGCCGGTTGCCCGAGCACGAGCACCATGCAAGCGATCGTGAACGCGCTGCCGGTGGTGGATGCCGGGAGCGACGTGCAATTGTGCGATCAGCCGATCCCGTTCCAACTTTCCGCGACACCCGCCGGAGGTACGTGGAGCGCGAACACCTTCAACGTGACGCCGCAAGGTGTGATAACTCCCGCCGGCGTTGGATCCGATGTGCTCACCTACAGCTTCGTGGATGGCGCCGGATGCAACGGAAGCGACCAGGTCCTGGTGACGGTGGTGCCGATCACCGAGCCTGCCTTCGCCGGGAACGATACGGCGGTCTGCGTGAACAGCGGTGATCTCCTCCTGGTCGGAGCGCCGGCCGGTGGGTCGTGGTCGGGAACAGGGGTCACATCGGGCGGCGTCTTCGCTACGGATGTGGCGGGATCATTCACGCTCACCTATGCGCACGGTGCCGCCACCTGCCTGATCCAGGACCAGGTGGATGTGGTGGTGCATGCATTGCCTGTGGTGGATGCGGGTCCGGAGATCGCGCTCTGCCTGGATGATGGTCCTCAAGTGCTCACCGCCGCTCCTCCCGGGGGCACCTGGAGCGGCACCGGTGTGGACGCGATGGGCAACTTCGATCCTGTGCAGGCCACGCCCGGGGGGAATACCGTGAGCTATTCCTACACCGATCCGATCACGGGCTGCAGCAATTCCACCAGCACGCTCGTCACGGTGAACCCGCTGCCCGTGGCCGCCATGGACCATGATCCGGTGGCCTGTGTGAACGTACCGTTCGCCTTCGTGAACAACACTTCCGGCGCCAGTGCCTACGAATGGGACTTCGGCGATGGCACCTCCTCCTTTTCCGCGGCACCACAACACATCTACACCGCCCCCGGCACCTATGATGTGCGCTTGATCGCGATCACCGGCGCGGATTGCCGGGACACGGTGTACAGCTCGCTCGATGTATGGGAGGGGCCGCAAGCCTCCTTCGGACTTTCCACGGAACTTGGTTGTGGTCCCATGGAAGTGGGCTTCACCAACACCTCGAGCGGGGAGGGGCTGTCCTTTGCTTGGGAGTTCGGTGGTCTTGGTGGTTCAGCGGATGCAGCGCCAGGGCCGTTCACCTTCCCGCCGGCAGCCACGGATTCCGTCAGCTACCCCATCACCCTCACCGTGACCAATGCCTGCGGGCAGGTCACCGCGGCCGCTGAGGTGACCGTACTACCCCTGCCTGTCGCAGAATTCGGACCGAGCCTCGACATGTATTGTTCCAGTGCACCGGTTCCCTTCGGCAACGCGAGCTACGGCGCACCCTCCTTCTTCGAATGGCAGTTCGGCGATGGCGCGACCAGCAACGACGCGGGGTCGACAGTGACGCACGTGTACGTGACGGACGAGGATCCCCTGGAGGTGACGGTGATGCTCGTGGCGGGCAACATCTGTGGGACCGACACGGCGTATCAGGCGATCACCATCCTGCCGAACCAGGTGAACGCCTTCTTCAACGCCGACCCGGTGCAGGGCTGTGCGCCGGTGACCGTCGAACTGACGCAGTTCAGTGTGGGGGATACGACCTTCTACTGGGACCTCGGCGATGGCAATACCAGCAGCCTTCATGACTTCAGCTGGACCTACTCCAGCCCCGGGTCGTACGAGATCGAGCTCTTTGCCTTCGGCTGTGGTTCGGATTCGATGACGACGGAGATCACCGTGTTCCCCGGCCCTTCCGTTGACTTCACGGTGCAGCCCGTGAGCGCATGTGCCGGTGTTCCCTTCCAGTTCGATGGCACCGCCTTGGACGTGAGCGGGGTGGACTGGGACTTTGGGGATGGGACGACGAGCACCTTGTCGGACCCGGAACATGTGTTCGCGGGCAGCGGTACCTTCCAGGTCACGCTCATCGGAACAGCGGTGGGCAGTGGTTGCACGACCACCGTGACCCATCCGGTGGTCGTGCTCGCAGCTCCAGAGGCCTCTTTCGTCGCGGACCCGATCACGGGTTGTGTTCCGCTGGAGGTGGCCTTTGACAACACCAGCACCGGCACCGATTACGCCCAATGGGACTTCGGTGATGGGAATTCTTCCGCGAACATGGATCCGTTCCACACCTACACGGACCCGGGGACCTACCAGGTGCGTCTGGTGGCGGAATCCCAGAACGATTGCCGGGATACCGCTTACACCTCGATCATCGTATATCCTTTGCCGATGGCAGGCTTCGAGCTGTCGCAGTACAGTTCGTGCGAGCCGTCGACGACCGTTCAGACCATCAACAATTCCTCGGGAGCCGTGGGCTATACCTGGGACCTCGGCGATGGAACCACCAGCGTGCTCAACCAACCGGAGGTGACCTATACCGAGCCGGGGAGCTACCCGATCATCCTGACGGTGACGGACCAACATGGCTGCGCGGACAGTGCCATGGAGACCTTCATCCAATACCCGACGCCTGCTGCGGCCTTCACCACGGAGCCGGAGCCGGGTTGTGCCGGCTACCCCATCACCTTCCTCAACGGATCGGTGAACGGGGTGGGCTACCACTGGGACTTCGGCGATGGCCACACGAGCAACACCGACTTCCCGCTGCACGCCTACGCCGTTCCCGGTGCCTACGATGTGGGTCTGATCACTTTCGGAGCTGGCGGCTGCGCGGATACCTTGGAGGTGGTGGAAGCCGTGCATGTCCTGGAGCGTCCGTTGGCCGCCTTCGCTTATGACACCTTGCAGAGCATCGCCCATGCCCTGCAGTTCCGCAACGAGAGCGAAGGTGCTGTCTCGTACACCTGGGACTTCGGCGATGGCGAGACCACCGAAGCGCGGCATCCGATCCACATCTTCCCGGCCGATGGAGGCGGCTTCGTGGTATGCCTGGTAGCGGTGAACGACCTGGGCTGTCCCGATACCGTGTGCACCAGCCTCTATGTGCCGGGCGATCCGAACATCTTCGTACCGAACGCCTTCACACCGAACGACGACACCCGCAACGATACCTTCCGCCCGATACTCAACGGTTTCGTGGGCTGGAACTACCGTTTCATGGTCTTCGATCGCTGGGGACAGCCCGCATTCGATACGCGCGACCGCAGCGCGGCCTGGGACGGGACCCGCAATGGGGTGGACTCCCCCGTGGATGTTTACGTGTGGAAGGTGATCGTGGAGCGCGATGGGGATGCGCGCGACTTCACCGGCCATGTATCGCTGGTCCGCTGATCGTACTTTCGGCGCATGAGCCGGGTGATCGTGAGCGGAACCGCGCGAGCTGAACTGCGCGCCGCATTGACCGAGGGTGATCTGCTCGACTCGAGCGAGGACCTCGAACGCTATGGTCGGGATGAGACCGAGGACCTGCTTCATGCCCCTGATGTGGTCGTGCGGCCGCGCAGCACGGACGAGGTCGCTCGTATCGTCCGCGTGTGCACCGAGCACCAGATCCCCATCACACCCATCGGCGGGCGCACGGGATTGAGCGGTGGAGCCTTGTCCGTGTACGGTGGTGTTGGTCTCGCGCTGGACCGCATGAATGCCATCGAACACATCGATGAACACAACCTGCAGGTGACGGTGCAGCCCGGTGTGATCACGCAGGTGCTTGTGGATGCCGTGGCCGCCAAAGGACTTTACTATGCGCCGGACCCCAGCAGCAAGGGGAGCTGCACCATCGGCGGTAACCTGGCGGAGAACGCAGGTGGTCCGCGCGCGGTGAAGTACGGCGTGACCCGGGACAATGTCCTCAACCTGGAGGTGGTGCTGCCAAGTGGTGAAGTGATCTGGACCGGTGCGAACACCTTGAAGAACGCGACCGGCTACGACCTTACGCGCCTCATGGTGGGCAGCGAGGGCACCTTGGGGATCATCACCAAGGCCGTGCTGCGCCTGCTTCCGCTTCCGAAAGCCTCCCGATTGATGCTGGTGCCTTTCGATAGCGCCATCAGAGCGTGTGAGGCGGTGAGCGCGGTATTCCGGGCAGGCATCACGCCGAGCGCACTGGAGTTCATGGAACGGGATGCGATCGACTTCACACTGGCCCATGTGGAGGGCATCACGATCCAAGTGCCGGACGCGGTACAGGCGCATCTGTTGATCGAGGTGGACGGCCTGCACGAAGAGGTGTTGTTACGCGAGTGCGAGATGATCCTTCAAGTGGTGGAGGCCCATGGCTGTGGCGAGGTGCTCTTCGCGGAGACCAGTGCCGAGGTGGACGCGCTCTGGCGTTTGCGGCGGAACGTGGCCGTGGCCGTGAAGGCCCACACCGTTTACAAGGAGGAGGATACCGTGGTGCCGCGCTATGCCCTGCCACAACTGCTTGCCGGTGTGAAAGCGATCGGGAGGGAGTACGGCTTCCGGTCGATCTGTTACGGCCATGCCGGTGATGGTAACCTGCACATCAACATTTTGAAGGACGGTCTATCCGATGCCTTCTGGAAGGAGGAACTGCCCAAGGCCATCCGCGAGCTGTTCACCCTCACCGTTTCCTTGGGTGGCACGCTCAGCGGGGAGCACGGGATCGGACTGGTGCAACGCCCGTACATGGACATCGCCTTCGATCGCGCGCAGCTCGAGCTCATGCGCGGTATCAAACGGGTCTTCGATCCTCTCGGGATCATGAACCCCGGGAAGGTGTTGCCGGATATGGACTAGCAAGTCCGGTCCCTCGGACCACCCAACCTTACGGGCTCAACGCACCACCGTCACGTGCCCCCGGATCTCGTACACATCACCCTTGATGGCGTCGATGGCATAGGCCCTGTAGGCGTAAACGCCCAAGGGTACGTTCGCACCACCGGCCGTTCCGTCCCAGCCCATCGAGGGGTCGGTGGTGGCAAAGAGGTCCCGGCCCCATCGGTCGTAGATCCGCAGGTCGTAGGTGTCCAGGTCGATCACGTTCGCGATCGGCAGGAAGTGGTCGTTGATGCCATCGCCGTTCGGCGTGAAGGCCGTCGGCACATAGTACACGTACTCCTGCGGCCGCAGGTGCGCCACGATGGTGTCCGGTCCCGCGATCACGGTGTTCAACATCACCATGGAGCTGTCGTCCGGGGTATAGCCGTTCTGCGCCACCGTCCAATACAGGAAGTCGTAGTAGAGCGGTGCCTTGATCCGGAACTCCACTTCGGTGTTCTGCGGCACGCTGGCCGTGGCCGGAAAGTCCGTGTAGATCACGCCGTCGAAGGTGATCTCGGCGCCCTCCACCCGTGGGTCAACATCCAACACCACTTCATACCGGATGGGTTCCTCGAAATGGGCCACTACGCTGTCCGCCGTGAGGAAGTCGATGGTCACCAGGGAATCCGTGGTGCTCGGCAGCACGCTGTTGGTGCTGAAGACCTCCCAATGGCTGAAGCGGTAGCCTTCGTTCGGTACGGGCGCCAGGTTGGTGTTGATCCCACCGTAATAGGTGCCTGAGAAGGGATAGGTGTCCGGCTGCAGGGAGTTGATCACGATCTCGCCGCTCAAGGGTGGATCCACATTGAAGACGACATCAAACGGTCCCTCCAGTTCGTAGCAGTCCACCATGCCCTCCTCGAAGGCCACGCAACGTGTCTCGATGAAGTCACGCATCACCTGCACATTGGCTTCCCATTGGGCCACGCTGCCACCCCAACGCGCCACCTGCCCCGGCATCTCCGGTGCGATCAGCGCGACCAGGCTGTCCAGAAAGGGGATCATGTGATCGCACTTGAACAGGGTGTTGCCCAGATCGATGTAGCGGTTCACGTAGTAGTCGTGCACCATCTCGTTCTCCGCGATGAGCTTTTCCAGAATGAGCGTGTGCCCCTGTCCACCGGGGTTCGGCAGGGCCTCCGCGTTGCAGGGATCGGCCGTGGGCGTCTGGTTCGGTATGCCCGTGAAGTTGGTGTAATGCCCGAAGGTGGCGTCCATGTCCCAGAGGATGTAGCCCCACTTCTTGTGGTCACCGCTCGGGTCGCGCCCGCGCCACCAGCCGGTGTTCCAGTTCAGCCAGTCCGCACACACCGTGTAGCTGTTCAGGCAGAAGTAGTCGATCAGGCTCTTCCAGTTGAACTGCCCGTCGACATACGTGAAGGCCGCGGCATCGCCCATGTCGTTGTTCATGATGTAATCGCGCAGGGCGTTCCAGTCGGCCTGCGCCTGTGCACCGCCATACTCGCTCCAGGTCCCGCCCCAGGTCTTCAGCATCTGGATGTTGAACTGGTCCTGGTCGTAGTAGTAGCGGGTGTAGTCGTGGTCGTCCACCTTCTCGCGCATGTCGTAAACGCCCCAATACTGGCCGTTCACGTACAGCACCGCCGGTTCGTAGCTGCGTTCGTCCAACCGCAGGTTGCCCGTCTGGCTCAATGCCTGCACGTAGGCATCGCGGATGTGCGCGGGCTGGCCCGGCCCGAAGTTGAAGTTGTCCCCGGCCGAGGCCTTGATGATGAGCCGCTGGAACTTGTCGCGGTCCTTGGTGCGGAAGATGGGATAGTGGATGGCGTCGTTGTAGCCGGTCTGGTCGCGTGTGATGTAGTCGAATCCCCGCTGATCATAGGCCCAGCTGTCCTGCCCGTGTTCGTTGAACTCGCCCACCGCCTCATCGCGCAACTGTCCATCCTCCCCGAAATACTCGAAGCTGCCGAAGGGCTGGATGAAGCCATCGCCGTTCAGCAGTTCGTCCACCTGGTCGCCGGCTATGCTAAGCACCACCACGGTGTGCGAGGCGTTGATGAAGTACGTGTTGGTCTCCGTGAAGCTGGGCTGCTCACCCGCACTTCCGAAGCAGGCCGCGCGGACCACCGTGGTGGCGTTCACCGGAATGGGACCGCTGTAGGCCGTGGAGGTGGCGGTGGGTTCAGAGCCGTTGGTGGTGTAGCGGATGGTGGCACCCGCCGGACCAGAGATGCTGACGTTCTGTGCGCCGCCATAGAAGCCCGCAGCCGGCGTCAGCACCGGGCGTGCGAGGTACTCGGGGGAGGCACCTGCGTTCGCAGCGTTCGGCGTAGGGTTGTTGAAGAGGCTCCAGGTGGCGGCGCCATCCGTGGTGCGGCCCCGGCTGTGGCCGAGTTTGGTGCGCATCTCCGGGGTGAATTCGAAGTCATCCACCGGGTCGCCCGCCGGGTTGCTCAGCCGCACATGGTCGCTCTCGGCCTGGTTCAGGTTGAAGCTGGTGTGCACGAAGCCACCCACGGTTTCGTCCCGCTTGCTGCAGATGAAGACCTGGCGCCCGCCGGCCGGTATCACCGTGCCCGCCGGAACCTGCCACTTCATGGGGTTGCCCGCCCGGTTGCTGAGCCACCAGCCACTGATGTCCACCGCCGCCGCGCCCGGGTTGTACAGCTCGAACCAGTCCTCGAATTCGCCGTAATTGTCCGCATAGCCGCTCATGTTCGAGGCGCATACCTCGTTCACCACCACTTGGGCGTTCACGGTGATCGCGGCCGGGAGGAGGAGGAGGGAAAGGAGACTTCTTACTCGCATGCGTTCCGTGCAGGGTTCCAGTGCAAGTTACCGGTCCGTTACGTTCACGCTACCCGCATGTGCGGGCACTCTTGGACCGGTAACGGCTTTCATCCTTCGGATGACGCACCCAACCGTGCGCGCGGCGCCTGCGTGTGGGCGGTAACCCGGATCGACCGGTCACTGGAAATGCCGAACGGCGGCCCTTGGCCGCCGTTCGGACTGATCGTTGTTCCGGCTTAGTGCGCCTCAGCCGTCCCGGCGGCCTTGTATCCGCTGCCGATGTGCTGGTCCAGGAATTTCTCCATGGCGTTGTAGAAGTCGAAGCGGTTCTCCTCGTTGTGGAAGCCGTGGCCTTCGTTGTCCTTCACCATGTACTCCACATCCACGCCCTGGGCTTTCAAGGCAGCCACCATCTGGTCGCTCTCGGCCTTCACCACGCGCGGGTCGTTGGCGCCCTGCGCGATGAAGAGCGGCGTCTTGATCTTGTCGGCATGGCGCGCGGGGGAGGCGGCGTCAAGGAGCAGGCTGTCGTTCACAGGGTCGCCCACCATCTCGAACATCATGGCCTTGAACGGTGCCCAGTAGGGCGGGATGGTGCGCTGGAAGGTGAAGAGGTCGCTCACCCCCACGTAGTCCACTGCGGCGGCGTAGAGGTCCGGGGTGAAGGTGATGCCCGCCAGGGTGGCGTAACCGCCGTAGCTGGCGCCGTAGATGGCTACGCGCTTCGGATCCACCTTGCCGCTTTTCGTCAGCCATTCCACACCATCGGTGATGTCGTCCTGCATGGTCTTGCCCCACTGCTTGAAGCTCGCCGTCCAGAACTCGCGGCCGTAACCCGTGCTGCCACGGAAGTTCATCTGCAGCACCGCGTAACCACGGTTGGCCAACAGTTGTACCTCGGGATTGAAGCCCCACTGGTCCCGCGCCCAGGGCCCACCGTGTGGGTTCACCACCAACGGCAGGTCCTTGGCTTCGCGGCCCACCGGCAGCGTGAGGTAACCGTGGATGGTGAGGCCATCGCGGCTCTGGTAACTGATCGGCTCCATCGGTGCCATCTGCGCCGGGTCGATCCAGGGGCGCAACTTGGCCAGCTCCTTCAGCTCGTCCGTGGTGCTGTCGTAACTATAGTAGGTGCCCGGGTCGCGGTCGTTGCCGGCCCACACCAGGAACTTCGTCTCGCTGTCGTCCTCACCATAGATCCAGTATTCCAGCCCTTCGAATTTCGGGGCCAGCTTCTTGTACATATCCTCGGTCTCCTTGTCCAGGAACATGCGCTCGTTCTTGGCACCGGTCCAGGTGGCCATGGTCAGCACTTTGCGCTTCTTGCTGTAGTCCACGCCGCCCATGTCGTAGTCCTTGTTCTCGGCGATGACCTTGGTCTCCTTCTTGTTCGCCAGGTCCCACTCCACGATCGCGGTCTTGTCGCGGCCGTTCAGGTTGTGGTTCACGATCAGGTTCTGGTTGTCGAAGGTGAACATCTGCGGGGCCCACTGGTCCTTGAAGCCCGAGGTCATGTACAAGGCGAAGGGCTCCTTCTCATTGGCGCGGTAGTACACTTCGGTGTTCACCCCGTCGGTCCTGGTGGCCATGCGGATCACACCGGCGTGGTCGGTGATCCAGCCCTCGAAGTTCTCCTTGCTGTTGTCGTACATCGGCTTGCGTTCGCCGGTCACGATGTTCACCAGGTAGGGGTCGAAGACCTGCGGATTGCGCTCGTTCATCTGCACCATCACACTCTGCTCCATGCCCGGCACCTTGTCCAGATCGTCCAACACACCGGCGCGCACGCCCTTCTCCGGCGTCAATGCCTTCACGTCCGCACCATCGATGCTCGCGCTGAAGACGATGAAGTTCTCATCGCCATTGATATCGCGGCTGTAGAGGATGCGGTCGCCCTTCCAGAAGTAGCCACCCACGTCGCGGATGGTGTCCTTCGTCACCTGCACGGCCTCATCGCTGCCCACCTTCTGCACGAAAATGTTCATGCGGTTCTTCCACGGCGCCCGGTAGCTGATGTACTGGCCGTCCGGGCTGATGCGGAAGCTGGCCTTCTCCGGGTTCTTGAACAGATCCTGCATCGGGATCACGGGCGGTGGTGTCATGTTGGCGGCGGTCTTCTTTTCCTCGCCACCACAGGCGGTGAGCAGGAAGGCTCCTGCCATCACCGTGGCCAGGCCGGTGGAGGTCTTCATCATTCGGGTCATGAGGGCGGATTTGGGTTTCGGGGTTCAAAGGTCTGATCCTGAGCGATACAAGCCACCATGGATCCATGGACGGTTGGACGAACGGATGAACAGGGTGTGACCATATGCAGAGGGACTACCAAGGCGAAGAATCGCAGTGCCCCACGTCGTTCGCACTGACCGTGGACGCCCATGAAAGCGGATCGGATCATTCATGACGGATCCGGACCACAACGGAGGACCATCCGTGTGGATCGGTCTCCATCCGTGGTTGAATTCATCCCCACCGAGCCTATCCGAGAAAAGCTCACCGCCGGAAGCGGTAGACCCAGAGCTTGTGGTCCACTTCCACGGAGTCCACCACGGGCCAGTGGTCGCGCAGGTGGCGTTTGGTGCGCTGCTCAGGGTCGGTGATGGTGCTCGCGGCATCCACCAGGATCACGGCTTCTTCGTCCGCGTCCAGCGCCACGAAGCGGTCCGGATGGTCCACACGGAAGACGTTGCGGTCGATCAACGCGAGTTCCAACGGTTCGGGACCGCGCAGCAGTTCCCTATCCAGGTGCCAGGCGAAGGTGAGGGCGAAGTAGCCCGGAGCGATCAGCACCGGATGCTCGCCTTCCTGCCATACCAAGGCCTGCTCCACCGCTTTGGAAGGGTCGCGTCCCTTGCCCTGCCACGGATGGAAGGTGAGGGCCATGCCAAGGACGGCCGCAACGGAGAGCGCTTTGTTCACGCGAGGATCATCAGAGATCTGCCCCAAGGCGATGGCCACGGCCAGCGCGAAGCCCGGAGCGGCGAACACGAGGTAGCGGTCCAGGAAGACCGGCACCGCGAAGGAGACGAGATAGAGCCCGAACAAGGGGAGGAAGGCCCAGACGAGACCGATCCACAGGTCGAGGTCCTTCGCCTTGGTGCGCCAGAGGGCCACTAAGAGCACCAGCATGAAGCCGACCACCAGCACCGGTTGGTTGCTCCAGCGCCAAAGCATGTTGTAGATCTCTTCCGCCATCGGGGCCTCCAGCCAAGTGCCCTGGCCCACGCTCTGGCCCATGCGCGCCGCGAAGACCGGCAGGTAGGGCAGGTAGCTCGCCACCGCAACAGCGGCCGCGATCCACACGCTGCGCCGCGCGCCCCGCAATTCCGGAAGCATCAGCACCAGCACGCCTTGCAACCCGATCACCAGCCAGCCGAAGAAGTGCGCGTACACCAGCAGCACGTTCACCACCGCGAGCAGTAGCGTCGTATGCCGGACACCTTCGCGCCCCGCGCGCACCACCAGCCACACGCTCGTGACCGTGAGCAAGGTGAGCAGGGCATAGGCCCGCACCTCATGCGCGAAGCCGTAATGATAGTTCGTCAGGGTGAAGAGCAGGGTCGCCACCAGGGCCGCACGCCTTCCACCGGTGTACAGGGCGATGCGGTAGAGCGGCCAGACCGTCAATGCGCTGAAGAGCGCGGCTGGCAGACGCAACCACGCCGCCTCGAAGGGCACCACTGCGCTCCAACCCTTGATCAGTAGGAAGTAGAGGGGCGGGTTGTTCTCCGTGGCCAGCATGGCCCAGAGCTCCTTCCAAGGCTGCTGACTCCAATACACCGTGAAGGGCTCATCGTTGAAGAGCGGGTCCAGGCCCAGCCAGCTGCACTTCAACACGAGGTTGAGCAGCAGCACGGCTCCGATGAGCAGACGATCGGTGCGGGACAGCACGGCACGAAGCTATCCGCCGTCGGGCACAATGACCATCTTCGAACTACGTCGTTCGCGCGAGGTGTTCGAACCGGTCATGGACGTTCATGCACCTGAATGGGATCCCAGAGTTCCCAACGCGCATTCATTTCCGTTCATCTCCATCCATTCCCGGTTCTTTCTTCATCCCAATATCCCGGTGCATCAGGTAATGCCCGCCGATACCCGGGATGTCGAACAGCGCTCCTTCCCGGTGGAAGCCCGCCCGCTCGTAGAAGCGCACCGCCTTCACACGTGCGTTGCACCAGAGCAGATCCGCGTGCAAAGCGTGCAGGTGCGCGAAAGCCGCGCGCAACAAGGCCGAACCCGCTCCGCTGCCTTGATGCGCCGGATGCGTGGCCATGCCGCGCAGGCGATAGGGATGTTGTGCGATCAGCGCCGGATGGGGTTCCGGATAGAAGGAGCCCACCGCGATCAATCCACCGTTCGCTTCGATGCCCAGGTGGAAGGCGCCTTCGGTGGCGTCATTCGCGAAGTCCACATCGGCCAGGGTGCCGCCCGGCCGCAACACCAGCAGTCGCAAGGGATGCGTCTCCGCAGCGGTGAGCAAACGCGCTTGCATGGACTAATGACCCAGGTATTCCTCCAACGCGGCCGCCAACGCCGCCGCTTCCTCCTTGCTTCCCGTTGCCAGGGTGAAGTGGTACGTGCCATGTTCCACCGCGACCGTGGCCCGGTCATCCATGGTGTGCAGATCGATCGAAGGTACTTGGTTCCAGGGGATGGTGTACCGCTCCATTCCCCACGGCCATGGCAGCTCGCCGATCGCGCGCATCCGCATGGTGCGTTCGATCCCCACCGCCGTGAATCGCGTGCTCAAGCGCGGCACGGCCAGCGCCGCATACAGCCACCAGGCAAGCGCCACCACCAGGACCACGCGCATCGTGCGCACCGCCACCGCCGAGCTTCGGCCGAAGGCCCGTGCCAAGAGGTACACCACCAACCCAACGACCAAGGCCACCACCACCGCCACCACCACCGCCAGGGCCAGCCGCGCGCCCACGCCACCACCATCCGTGTTGGCCACGGTGTGCGCATCGCCCAGCCAATAGCCATGTTGGAAGGGCTCGCACGCCAGTGCCAGCGCATCATCCGCGCCCGCCAGGAGATGGCTAACGCCCAAATAGCCCAGCCGCAGCAGGAACAAGCTGCCCGCACCCACCACCAGGAAGCGGATGCCGTCCTGCGTGGTGTCGCTCAATTCCCACTTCACGGAAGCGCGCTTACTTGAAGTAGCGCATGTCCGCGCCGGCCTTCAGGCCCTTCACCGAGGCCAGGATCAACTTGATCACGTTCTCCACATCGTCGCGGTGCACCGTTTCCACCGTGGTGTGCATGTAGCGCAGTGGTAAGCTGATCAAGGCGCTGGGCACACCGGCCGCACCGTACGCGAAGGCATCGGTGTCCGTGCCCGTGGCGCGGCTGGCCGCCATGCGCTGGAAGGGGATCTTCTCCTTCTGCGCCGTGGCCACGATGTGCTTCAGTACGTTGTTGTGCACCGCCGGGGCGTAGCTCAGCACGGGACCGCTGCCGCAGGCGATGTCGCCGTTCTGGATCTTGTTCATCATCGGCGTCTGCGTGTCGTGCGTCACGTCCGTCACGATCGCCAGGTCCGGCCGTATGCGCTCCACGATCATCTCCGCACCGCGCAGGCCCACCTCCTCCTGCACGCTGTTCGTGATGTAGAGGCCGAAGGGCAGTTTCGTGCGGCCCTCCTTCAGCAGGCGCGCCACCTCCGCGATCATGAAGCCGCCCATGCGGTTGTCCAGCGCGCGGCCCGTGAAGTTGCGACCGTTCAGCACCATGAACTCGTCCTCGAAGGTGATCACACAGCCCACGTGCACACCCAGCTTCTCCACTTCGTCCTTGCTGGTGCAGCCGCAATCCAGGAAGATGTTGTCCAGCGAGGGCGTCACCTCGCTCTTGCCGTTGCGCACGTGGATCGCTGGCCAGCCGAACACCGCCTTCACGATGCCCTTGTCCGTATGGATGTTCACGCGCTTGCTGGGGGCTATGATGTGATCGCTGCCGCCGTTGCGCCGCACGTAGATGAAGCCCTCCTTCGTGATGTAGTGCACGAACCAGCTGATCTCATCGGCGTGCGCCTCGATCACCACCTTGTACTTGGCCTCCGGGTTCACCACGCCCACCGTGGTGCCGTAGGGGTCCACCATGTACGTGTCCACGTAAGGCCGCACGTACTCCAGCCAGAGTTGCTGGCCGGCGCTCTCGAAGCCGGTGGGCGAGGGGTTGTTGAGGTAGCGTTCCATGAAGGCCAGCGACTCCTTCGTGAGGATGGACTTGCCGGCGCTCTTCTTCGGGCTGTTCTTCTTGGCCATGGTGTGGTTGGTGGGCGGCAAAGCTATAGGCGGTAGTGTGGCTGTAGCGGTGTGGTGCGGAGGAGGTATCAACAGGGTTCGGCGGGAACTACGTTGTCCTTCGTCGTGTCGCTGTTGAGATGATCCCGATCCCTAGCGCTCAAACCTTGGCAGGGTCTCCCGAGGCACGAGGGGACCCTGCAGCTCGGAGACCTGAACATCTGCGTGGATCAGCGGTGATCATGAATGAGGATCGTGAAGTCGTGCAATCAGGCGGCACTGTTCCAGAATACTGCCGATGCATGTTACCTCTCCGTCCTGCAGACACACGTTCGAAACACGAATGATCACGCCAATTGTAGAGATCCTTCCACGCGATATTCCGTTCATCACCGTTCCCTGTTCCGCATTTGGTTCAGTGCCTTTCTCGATCTACATTGTACTCGCTGACGCGCACTATACAGCTGACTGCTCCACAGCTCGCGCGAGGCACTATAGGTACGAGGACAAGGCAGGCCTGGCAAAGCCATGGCAGGAAGGAGCGCAAATAGCAACCAAGGCCCCAACGGGAAATTCAGCCAGCTGAACGCGGCGGGCTTGGAGCACTTGGTGGCGGTATGCCGCCGAGACGAAAGAAGCGGTCCGGCACCACGACGAGGCCAGTGGTCTCTCTCTCTCTCTCTCTCTCTCTCTCTCTACAAATGATGCGCTCTACACCTCCGCAGGGTCTCCTGAGGAACGAAGGGACCCTGCGGCTCTAAAGCCGAAAGGGCTGGATGTAGTGCCGTAAGTCTAAATGTAGGATCGGCACAGATGGCTAACTATGAAATCCCCCGAACCATTTCACCCCCTTCTCCCGTACACCCCCCCGGAACACCCCATGCGCCATGATCGTCTCCTCCATGTCCCTGGCCGAAGTGGCCGCCGCCCTGCGGAAGGACGTGGCGCACCTGCAGCAGCATGTGGCCGGGCGCTTTGTCTGATGCGGAGCAGTTCCAGCGCAAGCAGCAACTGACGGGCGTGGTGGTGGAGCACGGGGAGTACACCTCGCCGGACCGCATCCAGTGGCATTACGTCCTCACCATCACCAGCCGCAAGACCACCTTGTACCCCATGGGCTGGTACTTCACCCGGCAGGGCATCCACCTGATGCAATTGGATGAGCAGGGCCCCGCCTCCTACCTGCAGCCGCATGTGCTGGAGCGCTACCGCCAGCGCTACTTCAAGGATGCCGAGGTGCTCACGGCGGCGGGCCTCTTCCACCAGCGCAATTACGACAAGGCCTGTGAGCCCCGGGACTACAACGACCTGCCTGATACCATTGCCAGCGCCATTGAGGATGGCTACCTGCTGGGCCAGTTGCACAGTTTGGAGAACGCGATCCAGTTCCACACCTTCTACGATGTGGAGATGGGCGCCCGGCACAAGAGCCTGAAGGAGATGCGGCGACTGCTGGAATGGCGGCGCTACTACAACGCCATGACGCCCAAGGCCAAGGGCGACCCCACCAGTGACCATGTGCACTGGGGCCGTGGCTTTGAGCTGCGCTTGCAGCGGCTGCGCCGCGCGGCATAGTGGATCGCGCGCCCGCGCCAACTGAATTTCGTGTAGGAATTGAGCATGTGCAGGTCGGGCCGCGAGGCGTGGGGCCGACCGTGTGACGCCCCGTTCGCACCCGGGCAGCGCAGTTACCTTCAATCATGTCATACCAGCAGATCAATGACCATGCGAACAACACTCCTCCTCCTTTCGGGCACCCTACTTCCAGTGCTTGCCAACGCGCAATGCGACCACGACCCCGTGATCAGCCCCAGCGCCCCCATCCTCTGCCCCGAAGAGGATGCCGTGCTCTCCACCGGCCTCTTCGATGCCTACCAATGGTACGTCAACGGGGAGCTGATCCCCGAAGCCACCGGGCAGGTGCTGACGGTGCCGGGTTATGATGCCATTGCGAACACCTATACCGTGGCGGCCACCCTCGATGGCTGCACCGAGCTTTCCCCGGGTGTGCTGGTGGATGGTTGGGCCTTCATACCGCCGTACGTGATCCACAATGGCGACGAGCCCTACGCGATCGTGGGCGAAGGTGGTTCGCAGTTCTGCGAGGGGGATACGCTCATCCTTACGCTGGCCCCTGGGTACACGGAGAACATCCAATGGTCCGATGGCGGGGTGGACATTCCGAACGCGAACGGACAGGAGCTGATCGTGACCACCAGCGGGCTGTACCATGTGGTGGCCGCGCCGGATGTGTGCCCGAATTCGCTCATGTCCCTGGGTGTCACCATCGCGGTGGAATTCACGCCCACCAGCCAGGCGGTGATCGAAGAGGACGGGACGCAACTCTGCGCCGATATCACCGGCACCAGCTACACCTGGTACCTTCAGGGAACGGAGATACCCGGAGCGAACACCCAATGCATCACCTACGAGTCCAACGGTCCTTACACCGTGCTTGTTGAGCAGCAGCACCCCTGCGTGGCCCTGAGCGAGCCCTTCCTGTTCAGCGGCCTGCATGAACCGGATGCCACGACGGGCCGTGCCTTCCCGGTACCGGCGAACGAACTGATGACCATCACGTGGGAGAATGACGCCCCGGCGGGTGCCTGGCGCCTGTTGGATGCCGCAGGTCGCACGGTGCTCACGGGCACCTCCCTCGGGCCGGGCCGCATGGAATTGGATGTGCGGCAGCTGGCCTCCGGCCGTTATACCCTGCACACGACATCGCGCGCACCCGTTCCGGTGGTGGTGGGGCGCTGAGCCGTGGAGGTGTCCGCTGGTGCTCCTGCCAGCGGATACCTTCGCTCCGCGCTTGCCTGTCGCTTTGGTGGCTCCGACCAGACCTGTTCTTCCCGAAGCCGGTCATCGCGAGCCTGCCAGCAGGCAGGCGAAGCGAAGCAAATGCCGGCCACCGCACCCGACTTCAGCCCACAGCGCACCGCCGATGGATCGTTGACCCTCCATAGCGCACAGCTGGGGGAACGCTACCACAGTACGCACGGCGCTGTGCAGGAGAGCACGCATGTCTTCATCAAGCAGGGGCTGGAGGCGGTGGAGAAGCCGCAGGTGGATGTGCTGGAGGTGGGGCTGGGCACGGGCCTCAACCTGCTGCTCACTTGGATCCGCTGTCTGGAGGGCAAGCTCACCGTGCGGTACACCGCGATGGAGCCCTTCCCCGTGAGCGCCGAGCAGCTCACCGCTTTGGATCATTGCAACGAACTGGCCTGGCCCGGCCTCCACGAGCCTTTCATCGCCCGCATGACAAGCGACCAGGAAGAGCCTTGGGAAGCCCTTGGTGGCCTCAGCTTCCAGAAGCTGCCCTTGGCCGTGCAGGACCTGAAGGTCGAGGCCGTAGCCGATGTGATCTACTTCGATGCCTTCGGGCCCAATACCCAGCCCGAGATGTGGACCTTGGACGTGTTCCAACGCATGCACCGGGCACTGCGGCCGGATGGACTTCTGGTGACCTATTGCGCGAAAGGCGAGGTGCGCCGCACCATGCAGCAGGCGGGCTTCAGCGTGGAGCGACTGCCGGGGCCGCCGGGCAAGCGGGAGATGCTGCGGGCGAGAAAGAGCGAATGAGTTGTCAAAGACACAAAGGCATAGAGGATGCGATCGAGCAGGGTGCCGACCGTCGCTCAGGGCTCAGGAATTCGTGGCGCGTCCGTCGTGATGATCAGTGCTTTGGTCAGCGTGAACAAGGGGGTGGCACTGCGTTCCCTGCATTCCTCCATCTTCCGATCATCTGATCTTCTATTTTTCTGATCGTCTGATCGCATTTCTCCATGGCGTTCACCCTCCGCGTTTACGGCCTGCTCATGCATGAGGGCCGTGTGCTCGTGTCCGATGAGCTGATCAAGGGACAACGCATCACGAAGTTCCCAGGTGGCGGCTTGGAGTACGGCGAAGGACTGAAGGACTGCCTCGTGCGCGAGATCCGCGAGGAGATCGGCGTGGAGGCCCTGGACGTGCAGCACTTCTACACCACCGACTTCTTCCAGCAGAGCGCCTTCCACAACACGCCCATGCAGGTGGTGAGCGTGTACTACACCTTTCGCGTGGCCGATCCCATGGCCATCCCCGTGGTGGAGGTGCCCTTCACCGGCATCACCGGTCCCGGCGACCAGGAGGTGTTCCGCTGGCTGCGCATCGCCGGTGGGAGGGAGGAGGAGCTTTCCCTGCCCATTGACCGGGTGGTGTGGGGGATGCTGCGTGGTAGGTAGAGCGGCAATGCTTGGCAGTGATGCCTGACGCATCTTATTCTCATAACGCAAAGACGCGAAGAGCGCAGCGTGCGCAGAGGAATGCGCGGAGCTCAGGGAAGGCCTAAAGGGCGCGGAGGGACCCCCTGCGGCGGTTCAGGAGGGGGCACCAACCGATCTGCTCACGGGATGAGGCCTGCGTATTCATCGGCGCAATCGGCGTCATCTGCGGAAAAAAGCATTTCAAGATCAGGCTCACACCCCCAGTCGCCGCTGCACCTGGCTCGCCACCCGCTCGAATACGGCGTCGGGCTCGTAAGTGCGCCATTTCAACGCGTTCAGCTGCCCGCCCATCAGGAAGTACTGGTCGATGTTCGCGCGTTGCATGTCCTCCACCACATGCGGCCGGAAGTTGAGCAGCGCGATCCAGCCGTCGGCATCGCTCACCTCCTCGAACCATTCGCTGTAGTATTCCTCATCGCTCGCGTGGAAGTTCAGCACGTTCTCGCCGATCAGGATGAACTTGACGATGCCCTGCGCCATCATCTCCTCCACGATGTTGCGCTTCAGGATCATGATGTCGTTATGCAGCAGGTCGTTCCATTCGCCGATGAGCTCGATGATGGCATAGCCCTCGTCGTAGTCCGCATAGATCACCTTCATGTACAACGTGCTGCTGCCGAAGGCATCCCATTGCGGATGGATCACATGGTCGTACACCGCATGCGTGAATTCGAACTCGCTGTGCTCCTCCCCGAAGAAGGGCGAACGCTCATCCTCCTCCGCGGTGTAGTGGTGGCGCCAATTCCAGTACGGTTCGATGTCGTGCATGGGTCAAGTGTCAGGGGTAGGAACAGGAGCAGGAGCAGGACGGGTCATTGCCCCTGCTCCTGCCCCTGGTCTTTCCTTGATTCTATCGCTTTCCTCACCGATCCGTACTCCTTCAGCAGGGCGTTCGCCGTTGCGTAGTCCACGCCGAGGCCGTCCATCACCATGCGCGTGCCGCGGTCGATGAGCTTGTGGTTGCTCAGTTGCATGTCCACCATGCGGTTGCCCTTCACGCGGCCCAGCTGGATCATCACGCTCGTGCTGATCATGTTCAACACGAGCTTCTGCGCCGTGCCGCTCTTCATGCGCGTGCTGCCGGTAACGAACTCCGGGCCCACCACCACCACGATGGGGTGCTGCGCCGTGGTGGCCAGCGCACTACCGGGGTTGCAGGTGATGCCGCCCGTGAGGATGCCCGCCGCGTTGCAGCGTTCCAGCGCGCCGATCACGTAGGGCGTACCACCGCTGGCCGCGATGCCGATCACCACGTCATCCGCACCCACGTTGTGCTCCTGCAGGTCCTTCCAGCCTTGCTCACGGTCGTCCTCCGCGAATTCCACCGCCTTCCGGATGGCGCTGTCGCCACCGGCGATGAGGCCGATGACCATGCCGTGCGGCACCCCGAAGGTGGGCGGGCATTCGCTGGCGTCCACGATGCCCAGGCGGCCGCTGGTGCCGGCGCCGAGGTAGAAGAGGCGACCGCCGCGCCGCATGCGCTCCACGGTGGCATCGACCAACGCCTCGATGGCCGGGAGCACCTCGGCCACTGCCTCGGGGACCGTGCGGTCCTCGGTGTTCATGTGCTGCAGCAGTTCCGCGGTGGACATGCGTTCCAGGTGGTCGTAGCGCGAGGCGCTCTCGGTGATCCGCTGCACAGGCATGGGCTGAAAGTTGGTGCAAAGAAAAGGCCGCCCGAGGGCGGCCCTTCCGTTGGATGGTGATCTGCCTTACTCCAGGATGAGCTTGCGGGTCAGGCTGCCTTCGTCGAAGAACAGCTCCATGTAGTACGATCCGGCGCTCAATCCGGAACGATCGAAGGTGAAGCGGTCGCGGTTCACGTTGTCGTTGCGCACGATCCGGCCCTGGCCGTCATACAACACGTAATTGCGGATGATGGCCTCAGCGCTGCTGATCTCGGTCATGCGGGCCACTGGGTTCGGGTAGACCTTCACACCGTTGGCGATGGCGGAGTTCTCGGCGATACCCACGTTCAACTCCAGCGCACGGTACATGCGGGGAGTGATGAAGTTCTGCAGGGTGTCGATGTAGGCGAGTGCGCGGTTGCGGCCACCAACTGTGCCCAAAGCGGATAGGAGGGGGTTGCTGGCATAGCCGTTGGCCATACGCTGGAAGGCGCCGGCCTCATCGATACCGAGAGCTGCGCATCCGTTCACCACGGCGGTGGTATCCCACCACTCCCATGGACCCGAGGCGTTCTGGATCGCGGTGATGGGGAATAGACCTTCATTGCCTTCGTTCACCGTGCCAGCGAGCGCGCCCTGGGCATAGTTCGTCACGTCATCGGTGAAGGGTGGGTTCAGCCATATGTCGTTGTTCCCGTACTCATTCGCCAACTGGGTCACACGGCCGCTGCCGTCCACGTTCACCACCGCGAAGCTGGTGCCCGGTACGAACACAGTACCGTTCATGTAGGGGGCGAAGGGGTCGTTCACACCATGGATGCTGCAGATGGGCACCTCGCCAGGCTCCAGCCAGGAGCTGTCGCCAAGCGCACCACCGATGTTGAAGATCATGCTGATGTCGGTGGAATAGCCAGGGTGGTTGTCATTGTTCAATGCAGGGTTTCCGCCAAGGCCACCGAAGTCACCGAGGATCGCCGGATCCACCATGAAGAGGTTCGTCTCCGTGTTGAAGAACTTGAGCAGTTGGATCTCGCTGGTCTCCTGTAGGGTGGCATAGGCCAGCGCCGTGTAGCCACCGGAACCCTGACCACCGATCACGATCTTGTCATTGCTGATGCCGTATGGGTTGCCCTCGGTGATGCTTTTACGCATGAAACGCACCGCCGTCTTGGCATCCTGCATGGAGCGATAGACCGCCTGGATGATGGTTTGTTTACGGGTCTGTTCGGAATCCGAAGTGGGAAGCCAGCCCGTGCGGTAACTGATAGCGGCCACCACATAGCCCTTCTTCGCGAATCGGCGACACATCTCTACCGTGGCGCTATCGGTCTTGTCACCTGTAGCTAACTGGTTGATGTAACGGGGCAGGAAGGATCCGGTATGGACGTAAACGATCAACGGACGGTCTGTTTGTGTGTCGCCGGTCGGGGTATACACATCCATCACCAGCGGCTGTAGCTGTGGTGTTCCGGTCAGGACGGAGAAGTTCTGGCCATAGACCACATTGGACTGTACATCCACTGAGCTGAACTGTTCCGTGAGGTAGCGTTGTGCATTGGCCTGTGCCGATGCCAACACACCGATCACAGCAAGTGCGTGTAAGGTTCTTTTCATTGCTGAAGCGTGTTTGTTTCTTGGTTCTGGTCAGTCAAAGCTAAGTCGAAAAAGCGCTTATCATGGTTGTGCGCCTTTCTTGGTCCAGTTGGGTTCGTACAACACCGAAATGTATGCCATACGGCCCACCAAGGGGCCGCCGTACACCATGTATACCTTGTTATCCAGTAGGTTGCTTGCCCCCATTTTGAAGGTGCAGTCGATCTTAGGTACCCGCTTGCTCAACTGTCCATCAAGCATATCGTAGCTGGGTATCGTTCCAGTGAATTGTGGCGAGCCCTCGAACACGAATCCTTCGATCCACCGATAGTTGAAGTTGAAACCCCAGTTCTGGATCGGTATTCCCCAAAGCACCTTGCTGATATCCCTCCCGCTCAGAGTGATGTTGTACTTGTGTTCCGGGGTATTGAACGCTGGAATGATAGGGTCATCATCCAACGTGTTAAGCTTGTTCCAAGAGTAATTGCCGCTCAGGGCGAAGTACTTGGCGAAGAAGTAACTGGCACCGAGTGAAAAGCCTTGTGTGGTCACCTGCCGCGTGGCATTGGCAGCCACCCGGTAAACTTGCACAGAGCCGAGGTCCACCGAGTTGGTCAGTGCTAGGACATTCACGTCTGCACCGAGTTGGAAGCCAAGGAAGTCCTGGTAGAAGCTGTAGTAGTAAGAACCATCTACGAAGAGGTTCTTCCAAAGTGTGTGGCGGAAACCGAATTCGATGGTCTTCACCTTTTCAGGAACAACAGGTGCCACATCGAAATACTCCAAGGTATCTGCGTTGCTGCTCAAGGAATTGATCAGCGATGGGACGGTCACGAGGTCGTTTACACCGTTCAGATTGCCCAGCAGGATCGCCCGTCCTACGTTGTAGTACAAGTACTGGTCTTGCAAGGTGGGGTTACGAATAGCGGAGGAAAAGGAAAGACGAAGGATGTTCTCCGGGTTGAAGCTGTACACCGCGCTGGCGGCAGGCGAGAACACGAAGGGGAAGTTGACGTTCTTGTCAACCCTGGCCGTTGCGGTCAACTTCAGCTTCTCACCTTTCAGCACCCGACGCTCGGCACCCACGTACACCCCGAACTCGTGGTTCGTGATCCGGGTCCCGCTCGTATCGGAGAAAATGTTCCCGCGTGAATCCGGCATGTAATAGCGGAAACTGCCACCGCCGGTGAGCGTGAACTTGCCCGCCTTGAAACGTCGCTCACCCTGGTTGTGCCACAGCTTGGAACGGTCGTAGAAGCGGGTGCCACCTTCGCTGAACAGGCGGTTGGTGATGTCTTTGAAAGCAGCTGCGTATTCAGCGGTTCCTGGTTCAAGTCTGTCCTGATAGTCATTGAACGTGCCGGCACTCGTTTGTCCACTATTGGCAAATGCTCTTGCTTGATCGTGTAGACCTTGCAAGAAGGCTTGATTCTCATTCTCCCATTGCTCGATCGCCGGTCGGTCGAAAATGAACGTAGCCGGAGGGCCGGGTGAGAAAACCGGCTGCGGGAATCCTGGCGACGTGAAGACCTGGTTCTGATATCCTCCGCTCACCCATTGGTTCCGATAATCCTGGAACCACCGTGCATCGTCCTTCGCCAGATCTTGCAAGCGGAAGGCCGTGAAGACGGCATCGTAGCTGTTTCCAGCATCTTCATGGGTGAAATACGTGCGGAAAAAGCCCCGCTCACCTGCGTTCAGCTCCAATCGATGTTGGAAGAAGAGAATGTCCTGCAGGCGATAGCGGTTATCACCTTGATAGACGGTGGTGCCTGTACCGAAACTTGTAGCGGCTACGATCCTGAGGCTATCACTCCACTTGTAATGATAGGCCAATGATGTCTTCAGGTTCTTCGTGTCGTAGTCCACCAGATCCACTTCTCGATAACCGTCCCGGTGGTAGGTGCCAAGTCCCCAGGTAGTCAACCCACTGGTGCTGGAGGCCTCATCGCCATAGCGGTTCACGGCATCATACCCACCGGGGTTGTTCTCATTGGTGTCACTGGACTCCGTTGGTGAGAGGTTATCGGCGGTCCAGTCCAACGCCTGGAAGTAGTAAAGGTTGAATTTCAACGCTGAGCGCTCTCTCCCCTGTGCACCTTTGAAGACATGCGAATAACGCACTGCACTTTCCACCAAGTTCCGCTCACCCATTTTTGCCATGGCGCTCAATCCACGGAAGTGATAGGGGTCCTTGGTCGTCATGCTGATCACGCCATTGAAGGCATTCGGGCCATAGTATGCTGAACTGGCCCCAACGATTAGGTCTACTTTCATCACGTCCAATTCACTTGCACCAAGAAAATTCCCAAGGGAGAAATTGAGGCCCGGGCTCTGGTTGTCCACCCCGTCGATCAGTTGCAGGGATCGTACAGGGCTTGTACTGTTGAAACCACGTGTATTGATCACCTTGAACCCAAGACTGGCTGCGGTCATGTCCACACCTTTCAACGTGCCCAGACCTTCGTAGAAATCACCACTGGGAGCCTCCTTGATCGCGATCAGGTCCATGCTCTCCACCGTCAACGGTGCCTGCTTCTGCTTCTCGCTGATCCGGCTGCCGATCACCTCCGCCTCCTTCAGCAGCACCTGGTCCGTGCTCAGCTTGAACTTCAGTTCCTGGTCCAGGCTCTTCACCTGGATCTCCTGCGCCGAGTAACCGATGAAGCTCACGACCAGGGTATAGGGCGGCAGCTCGTTCGTCAGGATCTCGAAACGCCCATCGAAGTCGGTGACCGCACCGGTGGTGGTTCCCTTGATCACCACGCTGGCACCGATCAACGTCTCACCCGAGTTCTGGTCCGTCACGGTGCCGCGCAGCTTGTACTGCTGGGCGTTGGCGGCCAGCGATGCGCAGGCCACGAATAGAAGCAGGGCGATGCGACGAAGGAGGTGCTGGGTCCTGGGCAAGGGCATGCTTGATGTTCTTTCGGGAGGGGCTTGGCTAAATATAATCGAATTGGACGCCTCACTTCAAAGTCCGCGGGCCATGGCGGCCGCCATGAACACCATCAGGATGAGCAAAGGCAGTTGCAAGATGGAGAGCGTGGCCAAGGTGCGCGCATTCCCGAGGTCGACTTCCTCGCCCTTGCCACGCGTTGCACGCCAGCCCATGAAGGTGGCCATCGGCTTGATCTCCAAGGCCAGCACCAGCAGGAACAAGGTCATCTTGCCGATGAACCAATGGTCGTGCAGGTAGTGTTCCGTGCCTTTCTCCAAGCCTCCGAACGCACGCATCAGCCCGGTGCCGATCCAGATAAGCGCCGCCAACCCGTACCAGCTGTCGGCATGCAGCACGCCCGCTACATCAGCCTGCATGGAAGTGCGGCGCAGGGCGCGCCAACGGGCGTACACCGCGGCCAGCCCGATGGCCAGCCCCAGCAGGTGGAATACGGCGAAGAGGTACTTGGTGGTCATGGTGGCGTCGGCGTGAACATAACACCCCGCGCGCATTGCTTCTCAGGCCCGACCTTTATCCCTTGTCGATCAACCTTCGCACATGCCTATCTTCCTGACCAGCCACGGCGCCGCCGGAACGGTGACCGGTTCCAAACACCTGATCGAGATCCGTGGCGACCATGGTGTCTTCCGCGTGCTGCTGGATTGCGGCATGTTCCAGGGCGAAGCGCTGCGCGATGTGGAGAAGGACCCCAATCGGAGCTTCGGCTTCGACCCGACGGATATCGATGTGCTCGTGTTGAGCCATGCCCACATCGACCACAGCGGCCTCATCCCGCGCCTGGTGGCCGAGGGTTATAAGGGTCCCATCTGGTCCACGCCGGCCACCCGCGACCTCTGCACCATCATGCTCATGGATAGTGCACACATCCAGGAATACGACCACCAGTACGATGTGAAACGGGCAAAGCAGCGCGGGACGATGGAGGAACTTGAAGGCCCGCTCTACACCAAGGATGATGTGCAGCCGGCCATGGACCTCTTCCGCACCATCGGTTACAACGAACCCATGGAGATCGGGCCGGGCATCACGCTCACCTACACCGATGCGGGCCACATCCTCGGCAGCGCGGCGGTACACCTGGAGATCACCAACGACGGCCGCACACTCCACTTCACCTTCACCGGCGACGTGGGCCGGTATGTGGACAGGTTGCTGCCCGAACCTGTGCCCTTCCGTCAGGCGGATGTGATCGTGTGCGAGAGCACCTACGGCGACCGCGACCATGCCCCCGTGAAGGAGTCAGAGGCCGAGCTATTGCAGCATGTGTTGGACGTGTGTGTGAAAGGCAAGGGTAAATTGCTGATCCCCGCCTTCAGCATCGGCAAGACCCAGGAGCTCCTCTACACCCTGAACAGCCTGAGCAACGACGGCCTGTTGCCGCGCCTTCCGGTGTTCGTGGACAGTCCGCTGGCCATCGGTGCCACCGAGATCGCCCGCGCCCACAGCTCGCTCTTCCGCGAGGCGGTGCGTGCCGAGTTGGATCAGGACCCCGACCTCTTCGCCTTCCCCGGTGTGGAGTTCGTGCGCAGCCCCGACCGTAGCAAGCAGTTGAACGAGGTGAAGGAACCTTGCATCATCATCGCGGCAAGCGGCATGATGGAGGCGGGTCGCATCCGGCATCACCTGCGCAATTCCCTGCACGACCCGGCCAATGCGGTGCTGGTGGTGGGCTTCTGTGCACCCGGTACGCTCGGTGATCAGCTGCTGCGCGGTGCCGAGGAGGTGAGCATCTTCGGCGACCGCATACCGGTGAAGGCCAGTATCCTGCGCATGGACTTCTACAGCGCCCATGCCGATCGCGGCGAACTGGTGCGCTACCTCTCCTGCCAGCGACCGGACAAGGTGCGCCGGACCTTCCTGGTGCACGGCGTGGACCAAAGCCTGGAGGGCCTGCGTGGTCTGCTGGAAGCGGAGGGCTTCAAGCAGGTCATCATCCCGAAGCGGGGACAGCGGTTCGAGTTGTGAGCTGGATCAACGATCGCCGATTACGAGGATGCGTGCCATGCGCACGTCGCGACCATCGGTACTGCGCAGTCGCAAGAGGTAGCTGCCGCTGCACCATCCATCCGTCGGAATGTTCCGCATGCCCGAAAGGCGCTGACTATGCATAAAGGCCCCGGTCATCGAAAGCACATCGACCACGCCAGTAGTGGCTTCTGTCAGCTGAACGGACTGACCACTTTGTACCAGATTGTTCATGATCCAGGGCGCCTGTTCGATCGGGCGGATCCCGGAGAAGGCATCACAAGCACTCGATGTTTCCGGTTGGGGGCTTTCTTCCACGGTCCAGGCACTGGATTCCGGTCCCTCCATCCAGCTGCCGATGTCGGCGATGTAGATGTCCGGCTCGCCAAGGTCGAGGATCGCAGCCGGCACCTCCACCATGGCGCTTGTTGAAACGGAGTCGTAGCAGGTGAGGAAAGCGTCGATAGAGTTCAACGCAAGTAATGGAGCATTCGTGGTGTAGGCCAGGACGTTGTGTTGGTGTTGTTCAACGCCGGCACGGACGATCGTGCCGTTTTGGATGGCGTGCCTTGTCCATCTGTAGGTGACATTTTCGGAGCCTTCGGTTCCAACGGTCGATATTCGATGCGTGGCTGTCGATGAACCCAGGCTTGGTATTATCGTAGTCGCCCATTTCGATCCAGAGTTCAGGATCGTTCGCCGACCGTCAGGATCAATGATCATGGAGCCTCCGTAGACATACGTCTGGGGATCGGTGATCGTACACAAGTCCGTGCGTAGCCAGGTCCCATCGGAGAGATACACGGGAAGGACCATGAATTCACCAGTGGGCAACGAAAGTCTTCCCACCCCGTGGATCCGGTCCTGATCGTCGATCGCGATATCCCTGTAATTACCGTAGTAGGGGGAGTTCGTGTAGGTATGTTCCCGCATCCAGTTCAGTTCTCCGAGCGCGCTTATCTGGAACAGTTTAATGTTGGCAAAACTCGTTGTAGCACCTAGCCCGATGGTAACGGTACCATCGCTCGATATGACCGGTCCAAGAACACCACTTATCAGCGGAGACAAGTGGAATGGAATACCTTCTGATCCAAGCGCGGGCACATCACCAATGTTCCTCGCCCACTCCAGGGTGCCGTCCGGCTGGAACTTCAGAACGTCTAGAAAGTCGATCGTGAGTTCTGTGTTGCCCAGTGCAGAAACGATCAGCCCACCATCGGGATGGAGTTCCATGTACAACTCAACCAGCCTTGTGCTGGAGAATTCCGGGGTGGTCCAGGTCCGCGCATAGGACCTTGCATCGGTCAGGTTCCCGGAGGCATCCACGTGACATAGGTGGATGTGGCTGGTGGTGATCCCGGACAGCTCGTCATACCCTTCATTGCTAGGAATGGCACACCACAGCCCACCGTTGCCATCATCCAGCTGAGCCGAACCGTACCAGTTCCCGTCATTCGGGTGATCGAGGATCCTACTCCATAGGACCGTACCATCTTGGGAGATCCGTTGAATGACCACACCTGCCGCACCCTGCTTGGAAAAGGCGAGAAGGACATTGTCGTCATCATCCAACGACACATGGCGGACAGTACTGAAGTCGGCGCTCTGGGTCGCCGTGGTGATCACGAATTGCGCCGATGTCGAAAGTGCAAGTGGGATCAGGACGATCACGGAGTGGAAACGCAAGTTCTTCATGATCGGATGTGATGAGTGCTTGTGGTATGATCAGGACATGTCGAAGGCTTGATCCGCTGCTTACTGGAAGCTGTTTGTTCTCCACACCCTGGAGTCTAAAGTTAGAAGGGGATCGCCACCTGCCCTGCGTAGAGCAGCTCGAAAGGTGGTAGCCTCCTCACTCGCCGCCGGGCACATCTGATCGACCTTACCCCCCGAACCCAAGCGCGCTCCGCAATTCCTGCGGCAGCGCAGGCAACTTCCGGCGCTCGAACAGGAAACTGCTCAGATCGGCGATCTCGCTGAAGATATAGTGGCTGTCCATGGCGCCTTTCAGGTAGGCCTTGCCCGTGCTGCCACCGGTACCCACGCGTAGGCCGATCATGCGGTGCACCATGTTGATGTGCCGTCCGCGCCACGCTGCCATGCCCTCGTCGATATCCAACAAGGCCTCCAGGAAACGGAAGGGTTGCTGGAAGATCGGCTCGTCCCGGTAAAGCATGATGAAGAGCGCACTGCGGCACGCCGCCGGGCTCAACTTGCGCGTCGGGTCGCCGTCCACGAAGAGTTTGCGCCACAAGGCTGCGTTCCCTTCCTCGCCCTTCACCAGGCCAGCGGTGTACAGTTCCTCCAGCCGCTCGAAGAAGCTCTTCTCACCCTCGGGCCAGTAGCGCTTGTCCAGGAAGGGCATGCGCTCCAGCCAGGCGTTCACCAGTTCCAGTAGTGTGGGCTGCTGCTCCAGCACCTCGATCTCCGCCTTGTGGTCCGGGCGCAGCTGGCTGGTGTAGTACTGTTTGCCATGCCGCGCCTCCATCCGCAGGCCAAGGCGCGCCTCCAGGATCTTGAACTGCATGCTCTGGAAACCGCTGGCGGGCCGCAACAGGTCGCGGAAGTCGAGGAAGTCCAGCGGCGTCATGGTCTCCATGATGTCCATCTGGTGCACGAGCACGCCCAGGATGGTCTTTACGCGCTGCAGGCGGTGCACGGCGATGTTGAGCTCACCGCCGTTGTCGTCCACATGGTGGTCGCCGAACATGTGCATCACACTGCCCACCTCGTGAAGGATCTGCTTGAACCAGAGCTCGTAGGCCTGGTGTATCACGATGAAGAGCATCTCATCATGCGCGGCCACCCCGTGTTTGTCGCTCTCCGGGTCTTGGGCGCCCAGGATCTTGTCCAGCTGCAGGTAATCGGGGTAGTAGACGTCGGCCATCGGTCAGTTGTCAGATGCGCCAAATGTAGGCGCCATCGCATGCTCGGGGCTGATGGCGATCATCCTTGGTGAAATGCGAACACCCGCCAAGCTGGCGGGTGTTCGTGGCAGTGGCTCATATATGAGCCGGATGCTACTTCTTCATGCCAGGGGAAGCATCACGGTCCCCTAGCTCCTCGCGGATGTTGTTCAACTTCATCATCTGTTCCGGGGTGAGGATCTCCTCGAACGCGGCATCACGTTGTTTCTGGAGTTCGATCACCCGGTCCCGATAGTCCTGATCGCTCAACTTGCCCTTGGCCTCGTTCAAGGTGGCCATTTCATTCGTGAAGGTCTGGTTGATGCTGACCAGTTTGTCGTGAATTTCCCCCTCTCCTTTGATGCCCAACATGGCATCCATGTCCGGACCGGGTTTCGTCTCTTCCTTCGGCTGTGCGAATATTGCGGCAGGTTTCGCTTCACTGCTCGTGCTGCCCTTGTCCTGTGCGCTAACTGCGGTCATCGAGGCCAGCAGAAGGGCGGTCATCATCAACTTTTTCATGGTTTGGTCGGGTTCAGTGGAAGGCTAAGTTAGGAAAGGTTCTTGCGGTGCTCACCGGGCGATCACCAAACGTCGGGCCGAAGTGCCGGCGATGCTCACAGTATAGATGCCGTTCGCCAGGGAACGCACATCCAATCCAGCGGTAAGGTTGCCGTATGGATGGCTTCCCACCAAGCGCCCCGCCTGGTCACGCACCTCCACCACGCTCGAGGGGCTGGTGCCGGGCGCCAGCACCATCACCCGCTCATTGGCGGGGTTGGGGTAAAGCGCCCAAGTGGCCGTCTCACGCTCCACCACCTGCACGTTGATCCCCGCCGGGTCGATCCGTGTCAAGGTGCTGCTCGTCGCGTTCACGACCCACAACCGACCATCGAAGCCTGCCTTGATCCCCATGATCCCGGGTGTGGCGGCAATGCGACCGCGCTCGGCGAAACCATTGTTCATGTCGTAGATGATGACCTCGCCCGTGGCATGATCGGTCACGTACAGGCTACCGCCAACGACCTCGATGCCTGCGGGCTCCTGCAGGCCTTGATCGATGATCACTTCAACGGTCGCTCCCGTGACGTTCTTGTACTGGACATAGGATTCGAAGGGTCCGAAGCCCGGGTTGCCGGCCGCGATCCCGCCTGAACGCGTGTCCAGTCGCAATACCCGTTGCCCGCCGTGATCAACCACGTACAACCACCCGGTGCGCTTGTCCATGACGCAGTGGCTCACGATGTGGTCGTTGGGGTCACGCGTGATGCTGACCTCGGTGTAACGGTGGATGACGGCGTTGCCGTGGTAGTCCTGCCCCGGACCGTGGTCGCTCTTGAAGTCGTGCATCACCACATCTCCCTGCTGGCCGGCCACCACCCAGTACTTGTTCCAGCGCTCATGCGCGATGCCCTGGCTGCGCGGCGTCACGTGCAGCATGTCCAGGTGACTGCCCAGCGGACCGAACTGGTTCTGCGCGTAGATCGCGGGGTCGGCGCTCCAGAGCGTGGGTCCGGTGAAGGGCGTGCTGGTGCTCTGGTTACCGTTGGCGTCGTATACCCCGGGGCAGGTGCTGAAACAGTTGTTGTCGCCCATGGCGATACCCGTGGGCAGGCTGAGGAAGTGGCGCGCGGCTGGATCGCGCTGGTACAGGAAGCCCTGTTCCGGCTCCCCGGGGTTGGTGAACTTGACCGTGCTTCCACCGGTGGTGAAAATGTCCTTGTTGATCACCCACAATTCGTTCCGCTCCCTGTCCGGGTGGAAGTCGAGGTCGCGTGGGACAAGGATGTCCTGATCCGCATTGGCCACCACCGTGAGCAGCGGGGCTTCCTCCAGGTACGCATCGGCCAGGTCAGGAATGGCTTCGTATACCTTCACGGCACGTTCGGTCTGGTCGTTCGCAGTGTTGAGGTCCGCGTCGCCGTTCACGCCCACCACGCGGATCGTCACCGGTTGATCACCCGCCGTGTTCGGGATCCACGGTGCCCCCAGTTCCACCTCCCGCTCGGCGCCGGTGGCGATCGCCAGGGTGAAGTCCTCCGTGGTTTCCACACCACCGTTGATGCTGTACCCGATGGTGAACGAATTGATCGCCGCAGCCCCCACGTTCTTCACGGTGACGGCCAGGACCACGGGCACGCCCACCTCGCCGTAGAAGCTGGTCTGGTTGGAGACCACAGCCAGGTCGCGTTCTGCCGGAAGCTGAACGGTGAAGGTGTACCGGCTCAGTCCGCCGCTGCCGCTTGGGAAGGAGGCCACATACGCCCCGTCGATCAGCACCGTGAAGCCGGCCTGACCATCACCATAGGAGTCCACACAGATGATATCGTATTGACCGCCTTCTGTGAGGCACCAAGGCCCGGTGGTGATGGTCGTGTTGTTGCCGTAACCTCCGGCAGGTGAAGCGAGGGTGCCTGCCATGGCACAGTTCACCGCTGGATTGCCCCCTTCGAAGATCGGCGAGGCACCGCACGCGGCACCCACCTCGACCAGCTGCCACATGGTCTCATTCCCATAGTTGTCCGTATGCACCTGGATGGTCACCGGCAGTTCACCGTCCGGACATTGGGCCATGCTCATGGCAGGCATCATCAAAGAGAAGGGGAGGAGGCGTAGGATCTTTCGCATGGCTCGTCTTAGGGGGGCAAGCTACACCCAACGAGCGCGGCCCCCGCACGTGGGTCGCATGCCTACGATGGAAGTCTTGGAAGGGCATCCGGACCGCCATGCTCCATCTGCTCGACCAGCGGTATGATGTGCTCGACGGAACGCTCGTTCGACCCGGTGATCGCAGATCCTCCGGTCAGGAAAAGTGGGAGCGGAGGAAATGGATCACGGCTGCGTTGAAGGCCGCTGGTTGTTCCATGTTGCTCAAGTGGCCCGCCTTGTCCAGAACGACCAGCTGGGCGTTCGGCAGTGCTTCGGCCATGGCCTTGCTGGTGGGCAGGGGCATCAATTCGTCCTCGTCACCGGTGATCACAAGCGTCGGCTTGTGGAAGTTACGCAGCACCGCTGTGCGATCCGGTCGCTCGGCCATGCCCAGGGAAGCTGCAGCCGTTCCGTGCGCTCCCTGTCCGGCGATCATCGCCTCGATGTGCGCGACCATTTCCGGATGAGTGGATCGCGTCGTGGCCCCCAGCACCTTGGGAGCCATGGCGCGTGCGATCACATGCATCCCCTTGGTACGCGCATCGTTCGCGGTGTTGCGCCGACCTTCCCGGGCTTCCTCGGTATCGGCCAGGCTGCGCGTGTTGCACAGGATCAGCCCGGCCACACGTTCCGGGGCCAGTTCCGCGAGGGCCATGGCGATGTAGCCGCCCATGGACAGGCCACAAGGGATCACCTGGCGGAGCCCGCGTTGATCCAGCAGCTTCATCAGGTCCGAGGCGAAGGTCTCCATGGGCGTTGTGGCGTCCGTTGTTGAAGACCCGCCGAAACCGCGCAGATCAGGCGCAAGGACCTCGGTCACCTCGGAGAGTGCCTCGATGTTCTTGTCCCAGATCGTATGGTCGAGCGGAAAGCCGTGTATCAGTAGGAGGGCAGGTGCTTTCATGGCGGGTGGGTGCACAAAGTTGATCCGCTGATGCGTGGGGCATGCAGCGATCGATCGCTCGGATGGTCCACATCCTGTGCCATTTTTGTGGGATGGATGCGCCACGCAGGATCTTGTCCTTCCTCGGCCTCAGCTTCGGTATCACGTGGACCATCGCCGGTGTCGGAGCCTTGTTCAAGGTGAATGTGGATCACCCGGCATACATGGTGCTCGCGGCTGCCTGCATGCTCGGACCCGCCCTGGCAGCTTTGATCCAGTGGCGCCTCATCGACAGGGCACCGTGGAGCGCGGTCGGTCTGCACCCCCGGCGCATCCACTGGCCCAGCATGGGTGTCACCGTGCTGCTCGGTATCACGATCGTTCCTCTTGTGCTGCTGATGATCGCCATCCTGGGTGATGGTGCGGGTTGGGCGGGGTTCGGTCATGCCGAGGTGAGCGGTGCGCGCTTCGCCACCAGCCTCGCCGAGATCCTGAAGAGCCGCGGACTGACCGACGGTGGCGCCATGGCTGCCGAGATGGCGAACTTGCCAGGTGCAGCGATCATGGGCCTTCTGCTCGTCAGCGCGGTGTTCGCGGCTTTCACCGTCAACCTGCCTTTCATGCTCGGCGAAGAGTTGGGCTGGCGCGGCTACCTCTATACTGCCACCGCCTCCTGGTCACCCGCCAGGCGCATCGTGCTCACCGGTCCGATATGGGGCATCTGGCACGCACCGCTCATCGCCATGGGGCACAATTACCCCGGTCACCCGGTCGCCGGCATCGGCATGATGGTGCTCTTCTGCACCCTGCTCGCCGTGCTCTTCGATCAGGTGCGCACCCGTGTTGGTAGCGTTTGGGGGGCCTGTGTCCTCCATGGCATCATCAACGGTTCCGCCGGAGCCTTCGCCCTCTTCGCGTGGGACGGGCATGTGATGATCGCTTCGCCGGCCGGTGTGGCGGGCTGCCTGGCGATCGCACTGCTCGCTGCGGTCGTCCTGCTGATGGACGGTCACTACCGGCGTTCCTTCTTCAAGCCGGTCGTCCTACCGGCCACGATCCCGAACCTGCCATGATGCGTCTTGCAACTGTTCACCTGATGGCGCTGGTCGCGCTTCCCGCAGTGGCCACCGAGTATGTGGTACCGGCAGGGGATGTGGGTGCGTTCTTCGCCAGCCTGCCCAAGGATGCCACCCAGGTTTCCTTCTCCGCGGCCGCCACCTACCATGCCGAGGGGGATATCGTGCTGCCACCGGTGCAATACCTGGTGATCGATGGCAAGGGGTGCAAGCTCACCCTCGGTGCCGGCTCCAATGGGTTCACCACGCCCATCGTGGATCAGAAGATGGCCGCACAACGAACGGGCAGCCGGTATACCATCCGCGACTTCGCTTCCATCACGGGTGGTCGAAAGGCGATCGATCTGCAAGCCACGCTGAACAGTGCCGTCATCGACTGTAGGCTCACGGGGCAGACGGAGGTGGCGGTGGACCTTCGCTTCTGCCTGCTCACACGGCTGCAGAACGTGCTGGTGACCAATCCCCTGAAGCGGGGCTTCCTGGTGCGTTGCGGTGATTGGCCGGGAGCCAGCACGAGCAACAGCCAGAGCAACCACACCGTGCTGGACCAATGTCGCGTGTACTGCACGGCCACCACCACCGAGGCCTTCGCGGTGCTCAACAGCGGAGGCGTGCGCATGACGGACTGCATCAGCGAAGGTGCGCAGGCGGACTACGACCTCTTCCTTTCCGCGCGCACCGATGGCGACGAGAGCAGGGCGGCGAACAACGCCGTGGTGAAGACCTTCACCCTGTCCAATTTCCATGTGGAACACCGACTGCGCAAGGCCAGCATCTACGTCAACATGCCGCCGAAGTCGACCGTGAACCTCGAGAACATCTATTGGAACAGCCCCATAGGTGCGCCGGTGATCGTGTACATGTGCGGGCAGTTGAATGTCTCGAACATCGGTTGGTGGAACCCGGACTTCCGCATCCACACCCGGCATCCGGTGCCTCACATCAACTTCGATGCGTGCCATAAGGCGCTGGTGGTGACCGATGAGCCGGACGAGAGCGGCAAACGTTGCGGCGCGCTCGAACTGGTGGGTGACCATGCGCCGAGCCGCAAGCTGGATCCCACCTATGTGCGGATCACGCGGCGGGCGATGTGATCACTCGCCAGCGGCCACGATCGTCACCTCCTTTCCCTCGAACCGGATGCGTTGGCCCGGCCGGATCTTGCAACGCATGCGGGTCTCCACCAGGCCGTCCACCTCCACCAGGCCCGCCGCTACCAGGTGTTTCCCTTCGCCACCGGAGGCGCAGAAGCCCACGAGCTTCAGAAGCTGGTTCAGCTCGATGTACGCGCCTTCGACCTCAAAACGTTCGGTGCTCATGCGATCTCGTTGATACGGAAACGTTGCGCTGCGGCACCGGCGGGCATTTCCACCACATCCCCTGCCCGATGGCCCATCAGGGCGCGTGCCAGCGGTGCCGTGAAGGCGATCCGGTGCTCCTTCACGCTGGCCTCATCCACGCCAACGATCGTCCAACGGTGCTGCTGATCCTTCATCGGGCCGCTGAGGTGTGTGAGCGTCACCGTGTTCCCAAAGCGCACCTCGCCGTCGTCCGCGGCCGTCGCCACCACCCGTGCCGTGCTGATCCGTTCCTGCAAGAGCGCGAGCCTTCCGTCGATCTCGGCCTGGGTGCGGCGGCGTTCTTCATCGCTCCCGCCCGCCGCGGCGCGCTCTTCCAGCAATGCCGCTCGTTCCTGCACCAGTTGATCCAGCCCGCGCGGGGTCACGTAGTTCGCCACCCCGTCGGGCAAGGGCGCCCGCGGCGGAATGAAGGGGGCTTCCTCCTGGTCATCCTCGCGCACAAAGCCCCGGCTCATGGGCCGAAGCTAACCACAGCACGCGTGCGCGGCGTTCCGGACCGGCGCACCCACTTCCTTTGTGATGATGCGCGGCTTCTTCTACGGCAACTGGTTCATCGGCTTGTGTGCCGTGGCCCTCGGGGTGGAAGCCGCCTTGCAGCAACAGGTGCCGCTCAACGGCCCGTGGTACCATGCCATCGTCTTCCTCGCCTGTGTGGCCTTCTACAACCATGCGTACCGCGACCTGGCTGGCACAGGAGCGACCGATGACCGGGCGCGGTGGTACGCGCTGCATGGGGGCCAGCAGCAGAGGGTGCAGGTCGTGATCCTTGGCGCATTGGGCATGGCTCTCCTGTGGGCCTGGGCGCGTTTCCAAGGGCGCCCCCTTCACCTTGACGCGGAACACCTGTTGGCCTTGCTGATCTTCCCTTTCGTGGGCGCCGCCTACTATGGCATCCGAGGCGCATCGCTCCGTCGGATCGGCTGGCTGAAGCCCTTCGCGCTCGGTTTCGTCTGGGCGGGTGTGGTCACGGTGTATCCGGTGGTCGTCTGGGCGGCCCTCCAGGGATCCACCATGCCTGAAATGGGCCTCACCGCAAGGCTCTTCCTGAAGAACCTGATGTTCATCGCCGTGCTTGCCGTGCTCTTCGATATCAAGGATCATGCGAGCGATCACCGCAATGCGTTGAGGACCATCGTGGTGCAGCGGGGGCTGCGCACCACCCTGTTCCGCATCGTACTTCCGTTGACCCTGCTCGGTGTAATGAGCTTTCTGTTCTACGGTGCCACGCACGGCTTCAGCCCGATGAAGCTGGTGTTGAACACGCTTCCGTTCGTCGCCCTGCTGGCCGTGATCCGTGCCCTGCGGAAGCGGCGCAGCGTGCTGTACTACCTGGCCGTGGTCGATGGCCTTCTTCTGGTGAAGGCGATCTGCGGCATCGCAGCCATGCAGTGGTTCTGATCGCCGCCGGTCCGGGCTTGCTCCATCGTTCCTTTGCGGCGCATGGAACTGCTGGACATCACCGTCGCACTGCTCACCCTGATCACCCTTGAGGTGGTGCTGGGCATCGACAACATCATCTTCATCTCCATCCTGGCCGATCGCCTACCCGAGGACCAGCGTGACAAGCTGCGGCGGCTGGGCATCGGGCTGGCCATGGTGTTGCGGCTGGCCCTGCTCACGGTGCTTTCGTGGATCATGAAGCTCGACACCGAGCTTTTCACCATCGCGGGACAGGGCTTCACCGGGAAGGAGCTCATCCTCCTGCTCGGCGGCATCTTCCTGCTCTACAAGGCCACACGCGAGCTGGGGCATATGACGGAAGCGGATCTGGAGGGGCCGGCCGGGACCAAGGCCACCACTTTCAGCGGGCTCATGGTCCAGATCCTTGTGCTCGACCTGGTCTTTTCCATTGATTCCATCATCACCGCCGTGGGCATGGTGAGCGAGCTCTGGCTGATGTATGTGGCGGTCATTGTCACCGTGATCATCATGCTCTTCGCCTCGAAACCGATCGCAGGCTTCATCAGCAAGCATCCGAGCTTCAAGGTGCTTGCTCTCAGCTTCCTCATGGTCATCGGGGTGGCCTTGGTGGCCGAAGGTGCGGGCTATCCCATTCCCAAGGGCTTGATCTATTCGTCCATGGCTTTCGCCTTCTTCGTGGAAGTGGTGCAGCTGCGGGTACTGCGGAAGAAGCGGGAGTAGGGTACCCGGGTCCAGACCTCGTCCGGATGGTGTCGGCTCGGTGGATAATGAAGAAAGCCCGCTCATCGCGGGCTTCTTGCGGACCGGACGGGACTTCCCGCATCGCCACCATTGTGTCGTGCGGGACAGGCTTCTCGTCCCGTTAGTATAAATGAAGAAGCCCACCATAAGCGGGCTTCTTGCGGACCGGACGGGACTCGAACCCGCGACCTCCGCCGTGACAGGGCGGCATTCTAACCAGCTGAACTACCGGTCCGTTCGGCCCCGTTTTTCAACGAGGCGGGTGCAAATGTAAGGGTAGGGGACATTCCTGCAATACCTCCGCGAAAAAGTGGGGAAGTTCAGTACATCCGGGCCCGCTTCGTGAGGAATTGCAGCAGCACCGGTTCGAAGCCCGCGTTGATGTCCGCCTCCACCAGATCGATGTGGTATTGACCGCACTTCAGCTTGAGGCGGTGCCAACGCTCGGCCATGCTCGCCCGGTAGGCCTCGCGCACCTCGGCGGGGTGGGCCTTCACCTGTTCACCGGTCTCCACGTCAACGAAGGTGTACGGGCGATCGGCGAGGTCCAGCTCCAATTCGTGCCTGCGGTCCACCACGTGGAAGAGGATGATGTCGTGCTTGTTGAAGCGCAGGTGTTGCAGGGCGTCGAAGACCTCATCCTCACGGTCGGCGCCGTCCAGCATGTCGCTCAGGATCACCACCAGGCTGCGGCGGTGTGCCCGCTGTGCGATATCGTGCAGGGCCTCCACCACGGAAGTACGCTGACCGCGCGCAGGTGTTTCCGCGCTCAACAGGGTCTCCAGATGCTGCATCAGGTGGCGCAGGTGCACGGCATTGCTCCGCGCCTCCTCCTTCACGAGCACATGGTCACTGAAGGTGGTGAGCCCCACCGCATCGCGCTGTTTCCGCAGGAGCTGGATGAAGGCCGCCGCGGCATGCACCGCGAACTGCACCTTGTTGAAGCCGCCCTTCGCCACCTCGTCGGGATAATACATGCTGCTGCTGGCGTCCAACACGAGCTGGCAGCGCAGGTTGGTCTCCTCCTCGTAGCGCTTCACGAAGAGCTTGTCCGTGCGGGCGTATAGCTTCCAGTCGATGTGGCGCGTGCTCTCGCCCTGGTTGTAGGCCCGGTGCTCGGCGAATTCCACGCTGAATCCGTGGAAGGGGCTCTTGTGAAGACCTGCAAGGAAGCCCTCCACCACCTGGCGGGAGTGGAATTCGAGTTGACTGAGGGCCTGAAGGGCGTGCTGCTCGATGGGCATGGTACAAAGGTCGGTAGCTTGAGCCCTCCAGTTCAGTCACGCACGGCACCTGGCGGGTTGAAGAGTTCCCACTCGTCGTAGAGGTAGTCCGAGTCCTTGAAGGTGCCGACCCATTCGGCGAAGAGCGGCCGGAACTCGTCCACCGCCCGACGTAGGAGGTCGAAGTAGGGTTGCTCACTGTATCCTCCGATCTCGAGGCCGCGCAGGGCCACCACCATTTCCCGGCATGCCCGGCGGATAAGGCAGGCGTTCTCCATCTGCAGATCGTACATGTTCATGCCATGGGCGCCGGCGATCTTGGCACCGATGGTGTACGCATGTTCCATGATGTCATTCTTGCTCTGTTCCAGCATGTGCTCGCGGAACCGGTCGTGGCGGGGATCACCCTCTCCAGCCTCGTCGGGGGCGCTCTCCACAATGGCTGTGGCCAGCTTCCGGATCTCTTCGGCCTTCTTGAAGAGCGGCGTCCTCCGGTACGCGTCGTGATCATCCATGTCGTCCATGGTCTCGCGGGTTATGGAGAGACACAAGGTTATGATATGGACCGGCTATCCTAGTACCATCGCACCGAACGGAAGGACCCCGCACGGATGGCCATGCGGGGTCCTTCGAAAGATCCGTCGGGCTCAGCCGAGCTGGCCGTCGAGCTTCTGGCTCAGCTGGCTCTTGGGTACGGCGCCTACGCTGCGGTCCACCACTTCGCCGTTCTTCAGGAACAGGATGGTGGGGATGCTGCGGATGCCATACTTCGTGGCCACCTGCGGGTTGTTGTCCACGTTCACCTTGCCTACCACGGCCTTGCCATCGTATTCCTTCGCCAGTTCCTCCACCACGGGGCCTACCATGCGACAAGGGCCGCACCATTCCGCCCAGAAGTCGACCATTACGGGCTTGTCGCTCTTCAGCGCCAGTTCTTCAAAGTTGCTATCGGTGAGTTCGAGTGCCATGGTTCTAAAGGATGGGCACTTTGCAGTGCCTGGTTGGTTACGGTTCGTTCGTCCTGCAAGTTGCGGAAGTGGACCTTGCGGTGAATCGACCGCCGAAGTCAGTTTTCCACGCGTTGTGCGCACAAAGGTACCGCCCTCAGGCAAGTTCCTTGCCATGGAAACTATCCTGACGATCCGTCAGTTCAGGGCGTAGGATACATCGGCAAGGCCGTCCAGTGCATGGATCAGTTCCTCGGTGATCGCCACGCCTGGACCCTTGGCGGGTGCCTCAAGGCCATCTTCTCCTGCTCGCTCACCAGTTGGATGTTCACCTTGCACTTGCCTGGTGAACTGGCCTTCAGTAGCTGTCCTATCTCGTGGGCCAATGTGTCGTCCAACCGGTCCGCATCGAGCCGCAGGTTCAATTTGGTGATGTACTTCTCCCGCACGTCGCCCAGCAGGTCGATCTGGGAGACCTTCAGCTCCAACTGGCCTTCGTCGCGGCCCCAGGTGCGCTCGGTGGCGCGGGCCTTCACGAACAGCAGGGTGCCAGGCACCAGGTAGTGCTTGAACTTCAGGTAGTCCTCGCCGAAGAGCATGAAGTCGTGGCTGCCGTGGTGGTCCTCCAGGCTCATGCTGCCGAAGGGCTTGCCGTTCTTCGCGATCCGGTGCTCACCCTTGGTGACGATGCCGGCGAAGGTGAGGTCGCGCCCACCCAGCTTGTCCAGGTCCTTCAGCTCCGGAAGGGTGGTGTTGCAGAGGTGCTTGATCTCCAGTCGGTGGTCGTCCAGCGGATGGCCGCTCAGGTAGAAGCCGATCACCTCTTTCTCGTGGTGCAATTTCTCTAGGGCGATCCACTCGTCGATCGCCGGAGCCGGCGGTTCGGGGATGGCCGCGGCCTCGTCCTCCAGGCCGTCGAACATGCTCACCTGGCTGCTGTCCGAACCGTCCTGGTGCTGCTGGCCGTAGCGCACGAGCGTCTCGATCCAGGTGGGGCGACCCTCGCCCGGGCTGTGGAAGAAGTGGGCGCGGAGCGTGCCCAACCCGTCGAAGGCACCGGCATGGGCCAGGCTCTCCAGGGCCTTGCGGTTGGCGGCACGCAGGTCCACCCGCCGCATCAGGTCGTGGATGGAGGTGTAGGGACCGTTCTCCTCGCGCTCACGCACGATGGCCTCCACGGCGCCTTCGCCCACGCCCTTCACACCGCCCAGTCCGAAGCGGATCTGGCCGGCCTTGTTCACGCTGAAGGGGTAGCGGCTCTCGTTCACGTCGGGACCCAGCACGGGGATGCCCATGCGCCGGCATTCCTCCATGAAGAAGGTGACCTTGTCGATGCTGGCCAGGTTGTGGGTGAGCACGCTGGCCATGTACTCGGCCGGGTAGTTGGCCTTCAGCCAGGCGGTCTGGTAGGCCACGAAGGCGTAGCAGGTGCTGTGGCTCTTGTTGAAGGCGTACTGGGCGAAGGCCTCCCAGTCGGTCCACACCTTGGCGCACACCTTCGGGTCGAAGCCCCGCTCGGCGATGCCTTCCAGGAACTTGCCCTTCATCTTGTCCAGCGTGGCGCGGTCCTTCTTGCCCATCGCCTTGCGCAGCACGTCGGCATCGCCCTTGCTGAAGCCGGCCAGCTTCTGGCTCAGCAACATCACCTGTTCCTGGTACACGGTGATGCCGTAGGTCTCGTGGAGGTACTCCTCCATCTCGGGCAGGTCGTACACGATGGCCTCCTGCCCGTGCTTGCGCTTGATGAAGTTGGGGATGTATTCCAGCGGACCCGGCCGGTACAGGGCGTTCATGGCGATCAGGTCCGCGAACTGGTCGGGCTTCAGCTCGCGCAGGTACTTCTGCATGCCCGCGCTCTCGAACTGGAAGGTGCCGTTGGTCTCGGCCCGCTGGTACAGGGCCAGGGTCTTCGCGTCGTCCAGCGGGATGGCGTCGATGTCGATCTCCACCCCGTGGTTCGCCTGGATCATCCGCAGCGCGTCGCGGATGATGGTGAGCGTCTTCAACCCGAGGAAGTCCATCTTGATCACCCCGGCGTCCTCGATCACCCGCCCGTCGTACTGGGTGGTCAGCAGCTCGCTGTCCTTGCTGGTGCAGACCGGGATGATGTCGGTGAGGTCGCTGGGGGCGATGATGATGCCCGCCGCATGCACGCCGGTGCCGCGCACCGATCCCTCCAGCTTCTCCGCCGCGCTAAGTACGTCGCTGGTGAGTTCCCCGCTCTCCAGGATCTCGCGCAACTGCTTCACCGCGGCGAGCTCGTCGCTGCCGAGGTTCTCCTTGGTCTTCAAGCTGCCATCGCCGTCCATGGGCGCGTGCAGCAGGCGGCCCAGCTCGATGCCCGGCCGCTCGGGAATAAGCTTGGCTAGTCGATCGGCCTCGGGCAGGGGAAGGTCCATCACCCGGCTCACGTCGCGGATGCTGCTCTTGGCCGCCATGCTGCCGTAGGTGACGATCTGTGCCACCTGGTTCTGGCCGTACTTCTCCACCACGTAGTCGATCACCTTCTGCCGCCCCTCGTCGTCGAAGTCGGTGTCGATATCGGGCATGCTCTTGCGGTCCGGGTTCAGGAAGCGCTCGAAGAGCAGGTCGTACTTGATCGGATCGATGTTGGTGATGCCGATGCAATAGGCCACCGCGCTGCCCGCCGCACTACCGCGGCCCGGACCGATCAATACCCCGATGTCGCGGCCGTGGTTGATGAAGTCCTGCACGATGAGGAAATAACCCGCGAAGCCCATCGTCCGGATCGTGAAGAGCTCGAAGTCGAGGCGTTCCTTCACCTTGGGGTCGAGGGAATCGATGCCACCGTTGCCTTCGCCGAGCCAGCGCTTGATCGCACCCTCATAGGTCAGGTGCTTCAGGTACTCGTCCTGGTCAGTGAACCCCTCGGGCAGCTGGTAGTTCGGGAGCAGGATGTCCTTCTTCAACTTCAGGGTCTCCACCTTGTCCACGATGCGGTTCGTGTTGTCCAAGGCTTCGGGCAGGTCGCGGAAGGTCTCGGCCATCTGCGCCTGTGTCTTGAAGAAGAACTGATCGTTCGGGAAGCCGAAGCGCTTGTCCTTCGTGGATACGTCCTCATCCGTGGCGATGGGCGTGCTCTGTTTCTCGCCGGTGTTCACGCACAGCAGGATGTCGTGCGCATTGCTGTCCTCCTGATCGGTGTAGTGGCTGTCGTTGCTGGCGATGATGGGCACGTTGTACTTGCGGCTCCATTGCACCAGCACGGCGTTCACCTTGTCCTGCTCGGGGATGCCGTGACGCTGCAGCTCGATGTAGTAGTCCTCGCCGAAGAGGTCAAGCCACCACTTGAACTCGGCTTCCGCAGCGATCAGATCGCCATCACCCGCCCGCATGATCGCCTGTGGTACGCTCGCTCCGAGACAGCAGGTGGTGGCGATCAGTCCTTCATGGTACTGCTCGATCAGCTCCTTGTCGATCCGCGGATACTTGCTGTAGAAGCCGTCGATGAAGCCCAGGGAACACAACTTGCTGAGGTTCCGGTAGCCCTCGGCGTTCTTCGCCAGCATCAGCTGGTGGTAGCGCTTGTCCTTGTCGTCCCGGGTGAAGGTCTTCTTGTGGCGGTCGGTCACCACATAGAATTCGCAACCCACGATCGGCTTCACCTTCAAGCTGCCGTCCTCGTTCTTGTGCTTGCCCGCCTCGGCCACGAACTTGAAGGCACCGAACATGTTGCCATGGTCGGTGATGGCGAGCGCGGGCTGGCCGTCCTTCGCGGCCTTCTTGAAGAGCGAGGGGATGCTGGCGGCGCCGTCCAGCAGGGAGAACTGGGTGTGGACGTGGAGGTGCGAGAACTTCATGGTGGAAGGGCCACGAAGTTACCGGGCGAACGAAGCCTTCTCGTGATCAGTTTTCCACGATCCCGAGGCCTGCGCTCACCGCTGCGCCGTCATCATCTTCGCTGTGCGCCAGACCCCTGCGGAGTTGCGCACCTCGGCCTGGTACACATAGTTGGCCGAGGGCAGCCCCAACTTGACCATGTCCAGCACGATGCGGTGCTCACCAGCGGGCAGACCGAGCTGTTGCACATCGGCCACCTTACGGCCTTGCAGGTCGTAGAGGTCCAGTTGCACATCGCTGGCGCGCTCGAGACGGATCGGTACCACCGTGCCGCCTACGTACGGGTTGGGTACGTTCTGTCCGAGTTCGAATTGCTCGGCGACCTGCAGTTCCGCCAAGCCGGTCGGGATGCCATTGCCTTGTACAGCCACCTCGAGGAAGCTGTCATAGCCGCCTTCGTCATTCGCTTCAAGCGTCGCCAACTGGAACTCGTAGCCGTTGTTGAAGATGCCGTCCTGGTTGTAGCTCAATGGGTCCGCGCCGGATGGATAGAGGTCCGGATTGGCCGCATAGATGGCGTTCTTCGTTTCGATCGGATAGGTGAGCTGGGAGATCGCCGCATAGCTGCTGTTCACATACACCTGGAAGTGGATGTGGCAGATGCGACCCGGATACCAGCCTGGGAAGATCGTCTGGAACTCCACCATGCCATCGGCATCAGTGAATTGATAGCCGCGCAGGTAGGTGAGCCCGGCCTGGCCAGGATTGTTGCTCACACTGTAGCCCGAGTAGCGCCCTTCGTTGCTGCAGTGCCAGATGTTCACGCGAACGTTCGGCATGGGCTCACAGTTGTTCAGGCCGATGATGCGAAGACGGACCGTATGCGGTACGCCGGGATAACCCTCCGTGATGTCCTGCCGGAAGAAGGTCGCATTCTCCGTAAGGTCCAATGGGAAGGGCCCTGCCGTTTCCGAAGGGATGAGCGAACAAACACCGCGTTCCCCGGTGAAGCGCCCGTCCTCAGCGAAGGCACGGCCGATGGGTAGGAAGGTGGCGGCACCGAGCAATCCGCTGGTCCGGAGGAATTCACGCTTGTTCATGGGGTGGTTTGTCTTTGGACTCCGAATGTTCGTAGTGGTTTCACGTGCCCACCAGCTTTCCGACCGACCAATGGGAATGGGCGATGAAGTTCGATGAGCGATCGGCGGGGAACGGTGAAGCACTGGTAAATTCGGACCCGGCGCCACTGTCCGGCACCGATCAACACATGTCCAGAGTAGCGCTCATCACCGGAGGAAGCCGCGGCATCGGCCGCGCCATCGCCCTCAAGCTCGCCAGCAACGGCTATTCCATCGTCATCGCCGCCAAGTCCACGGAGGAGGACCCGCGCATCCCTGGCACCATCCATACGGTGGCGAAGGAGGTGGAGGAGCTCGGTGGGAAGGCACTTGCCGTGAAGGTCGATATCCGCTCGGAGGAGCAGGTCGTCGCCATGTTCGAGCAGGTGAAGAAGACCTTCGGTCACCTGGACGTGCTGGTGAATAACGCCAGCGCGATCAACCTGTCCAACACCGAGCGCATGGAGATGAAGCGCTGGGACCTGATGAACCAGATCAACGTGCGCGGCACCTACATGGTCTCCAAGTATGCGATCTCCCTGCTGAAGGAGGGGACGAACGCGCACATCCTCACGCTCTCGCCACCGCTGAACCTGGACAAGGTGTGGTTCGCCAAGCACCTCGGGTACACCATGGCGAAATACGGCATGAGCATGACCGTGCTCGGACTCGCTGCGGAGCTCAAGCAGTCCGGTATCGCGGTGAACGCCCTGTGGCCGCGCACCACCATCGCCACGGCGGCGGTGCAGAACCTGCTCGGCGGCGATCAGCTCATCGCCCGCAGCCGCAAGCCCGAGATCGTGGCCGACGCCGCCTGGACGGTGGTGAACAAGAACAGCGCGAACTACACCGGTCGTTTCCTGATCGACGAGGAGGTGCTGCGCGAGAGCGGTATCACCGACTTCGATCAGTATGCCGTGAACCCCGGTGGCGAGTTGATGCCCGACCTCTTCCTATAACGTCGTTGCCGACCGGATCACCGGTAAGCAGCGCACGGGGAAATTCACGGAGTTGGCGATGAAGCAGAGTTCGTGCGCCTTGTGGTGCAGTGCCACCGCCTTTGCGATCATCTCTTCTGAAGCAACGACGACATCCGGGTGAAGCACGACCTCCAGGAAACGTCCGCTTCCATCCGGGAAGGTCTCCATGGTACCAGTGGCTTTGTCCACGTAGCTGGTCACCACCACACCGTTCACTGCGCACACGTGCAGGTAGCTCATGAGGTGGCAGGCGCTCAACGCTGCTACCAACAGGTCCTCCGGGTTGTGGTGGTTCCGATCCCCGCGGAAGGTGGGGTCGGCTGATCCGAGCAGATCCGGCTTCCCTTCGATCCGGATGACGTGATCGCGGCCGTAGCTCCGGTAATGGTCCGTTCCCGTACCTCGGTTCCCGGTCCATACGACCTCGAGTGAATAGTGGTGCTTGTGCTCCATGTGGATCCTTGAATGGTCCCGGCCGCGCACGAAGCTAGATCGGTCCGGCTCCTGTACTTTCACGGCGATGCACGTCCTCGAACGGTTCTATTCCGCTTTCGCACAGCGCGACCATTCCGCGATGGGCGCATGCTACCATGCAGGTGCCCGCTTCAGTGATCCGGTCTTCCCGGACCTCGACGAAGCGCAGGTGCGGGCCATGTGGCGCATGTTGCTCACGAGCGGCACGGACCTGCGGATCACCTACGAAGTGCTGCAAGCGGAAGAGACGAGGGGCAAGGTCCGCTGGCAGGCTTGGTACACCTTCAGCCGCACAGGCCGCAAGGTGCACAACGTGGTCACCTCGGAGTTCGTGATCCAGGACGAACTGATCATCGTGCAGCGCGACCGATTCGACTTCTGGCGCTGGAGCCGACAAGCCCTGGGAACGCCTGGCGTCGTGCTCGGCTGGTCCCCGCTGGTCAAGAACAAGGTGCGTCGGATCGCAGCCGCTGGCCTGCGCAAGGCCATGGGCTCCTGATCACTCTTCCTTCCGATCCTCGATCACAGGCGGTTCCAACATCACCACCTCCAGCTTCCTCATGCCGTACTTGGCCTTCAGGATGGTTCGACTGTCATTGCCTTCCTCCGGGGTGGCGAAGCGCAGGACATCGAGGTCCTGCACTTCGCTCAACGCGGGGAACAAGGTCCTGTAGTCGGCAAGAAGTTGTGGTGTGGTGACAGCCTCGGACGTTTCGATCAACGGGGTGATGTACACCACGGGACCATTGCGCCAGTTGCCCACCGCATGGCTCCAGATCGTCTTCTGTGCGCACAGCGTCGAGGACAACAACAGTGCGAAGAGCAGGCCGAGGCTCCGGTTCATGCCACTTGCCATCAACGCTCCACGTGGAGCTTGCCCGATCCGTTCACCGCACCGGTCAATTGATAGAAGTAGGCGCCCGCGCCCAGCGCACCGCGTTCGATCAGGAAGCGCCCCGACCCGCTGGCATCCGTCTGCTGTTGCACCACGCGACCCTGCAGGTCCATCACCGTCAGGTGAACGGCCTCGCCGGTCGTGGGCGGGTAGAGCAAATTGGTCTGTAGTGTGAAGGGGTTCGGATACACCCGGATGCCGGCGTCCATCCCGCGGTCGCCCACGCCCGTGATGGTGGCGCAGGCGTCCACCAGTTCGGTGATGGCGTTGTGGTAGTTCTCGTTCACCACATCGATCACCTCGTCGATGCAGATCAAGTTGCCCGCGTTGGTGAAGTGGACGCGGCAGAGCGGCTTGTAGTCCGGACCGCGCTGGATCGTGGAGTCCACATCGCTCAGGCACATCAGGTGGCCCGTGCCGAAGCCGTAGCTCGGCGTGGCGGGGTATTCCACCGGGTCGTACAGGCTCTCGACGTTCGTGATCTGGATGCCGGTCAGCAGCAGCTCATAGCCGAGCAGGCGGCGGTTGGCATTGCGCACGTGGATGTCCAGCCAGCCTTCGGTCATGTTCAATGCGCCGATGGTGAAGCGCACCGTGTCGAAGGGGTTGATGATCTCGTTGAACGGGAAGTTGCAATGATCATGCACCGCGGCGCTGTCCGGCGGGTGGTTGTAGATGTTCCAGTAGTTGCAGAAGGACATGAGGGCCGCATCGGTCACGGTGAGCTCACCGTCCTGGTCGATATCGTTGCACGGTACCGGTGTCAGGTCATTCCCGATGATCCCGGTCTCGTAGAAGTTCACGTCCATGCCGTTCTGGTAGCCGTCGTTGTTCAGGTCACCGATCAAGGCCGTGCCCGCGCAATTGCCGAGGCAGTCCATCTGGGCCGGGCCGTAGATCTCGCCCTGGCAGTCCACGTAAGGCTCGCATTCGTCATCCACCGTGATCACCAGGGTGGGAGAACGGTCGATGTTGATGCACACCTGCGCCCAGTTGTTGAAGTGGTTGCTTTCCACACGACCCAGCGCGTCCGGGTCATTGTCCCAGTTGGTGCGCACCACCAGGGTGTAGGTGCCCTCCGGTACGCCGGTGATGTCGATCCAGTTGCAGCTTGTGCCACTGCCATATACGTCCGCACATCCGGCGCTGATGCCCATGTTGCCGCAGCCGTACTGACCGCTTCCGCCGCCGTTGCAGTCGATGTCCATCACGCAGAAGCCGTTCTTGAAGCCTACCGCGAGTTCCTGTCCCTGGGCATCGTACAAAAGGTATTCCGCATACCCCTTGTAGTGCACGTGGCCGTGGCAGTTCACCAGCTCGAACTGGTCAGGATTGGCAGCGGGCGTACCGATGTAATAGTCGAGCTCGCCGATGTTGGCGATGCGTGTGTCGAAGCGCAGGATCTCCCGTTCGCCATAGCCCGTGAGGCAGCCTTCGGCGATGTAGCAGTTGCCCTGGTTCACCGTGGTGTAGGAGAGGTTCAAGGAGTTCGTCAAGCGCACCTGGTCCACCGTGAGGTCCGGGGCTTGTGGGCAGTCCTCGCTTCCCCAGGGGATGCAGCTGCCATCATCCACCGTTGCCAGCGGATCGAAATTGCATGAGTTCGGGTCCGTGCAGCCGCTGATGGGGCCGAAGTAGGTGATCGACCAGCCGATGCTCATCCCGTCGCACGAGGTGCCGGCATCGCCGATCCGGATCCACACCACGTCGCCCACGCCCAGGTTGGCGGTCAATTGGGCCTGCACGCCGTTCGGGCAGCCTCCTTCAGCGAAGTACATCGTTCCCGCCGGGCTCTCGTCCGGGGTGAGGCCGGTGCAATGATCGTAGACCCAGATCCGCGTGTCGCAGGTGGCCAGGCCGCAGGTGCTGATGAGGTATTGGCCGCTCACATCCGGTGAGAAGCTGTACCAAGTGTTCGGAGCGGGAGCCGTGTGAGTGCCTTCGGTCACCGGCAGCGGATTGCCGCAGCTGAAGCCGGGCGGGCAGTTCACCTCGGTCACCTGGGTGTAGGTGTAGTTGTTGCCGTGTGCGGTTCCCCCGCTTGCCACCAGGACACCATCCAACGTCACGGTGTAGCCGCCCTGACCCACGAGCCCATCGCCGTAGCTGTCGTTCATCGTGAAGATCAGGCATTCACCCGTAGGCACGCAGAGCGAACCACCGGCCACGTTGCCAGCGCCGATCGGGCTGCTGTCGTGGGTCACCGTCCAGCTGATCTCGTTCGGCCAGTTGTCCGGTACGATGCTGATCACCAGCTCACTCTCCCCGACAGGGCAATCGCCTTGAGCGAAGGTGTGCGTGGTTGCGGTAAGGAGTGTTGTGGTCAGGAGTAGCGTTCTGAGCATGGAGGATCGGATAAGGCAAGCAAGTTGGTGCATCAAGGACGGTCCTCGAAACCACTTCGGCGTCTGGCTTGGAAACCTCAGCGCACCGCCACGCCGACCTTGGAACCCAAGGTGCCCTGGATGAACGTGTTATCGACCGCGACCGTTGATCAGCCCTTCATGAAAGGCCGGCTGAACATCCGCCCTTTGGCATCGGACAGACGAAGCAGGTACAGGCCATCGGGCAAACCGCTCAGGTCCAAGGTCATCAAGCCGGTGCCGGCGCTCTTGCGCACCGATCGGCCATCCGGCGCGACCAGCTCCATGCGGAGCGGATCCGAGGTGCCGATGTTGACGTTCAAGGTCTCATTGGCCGGTACGGGATAGAGCTTCACACCGCCCCACGGGCTTTCCTCCTTGACGCTGTTCGGATCCACCACGGTGATCGTTCCGAACTGGGTGGTGCTATGGAACTGTCCTTGGAAGGAGCCCGTGCATTCGTAGTCGTACGCGCCGGGTATGGTGAACGTGTGCGACCAGACCCACGGGGCGCTTTGAGGGTTCGCGTTGTTCGCGAAGCCTTCTGGATTGTCCGGGAAGGTGCTCAGCTGTCCGAACACGTTGTGGCTCCCGCTGATGTTCGTCCACCGCACGATGTCGCCCACATCGATCACCAGTTCCATGGGATCGTAATAGGGGAGGTTGTTCGGGTCGAGCAGGGAGCCACCGACCTCCACGTCCCAGGTGGTCTGTGCGATGCAAGCGAAAGGAAGGAAGGCGGTCAGGGTAAGCAGTGCTTTCATGGTCAAGGTTCTGGCGTGAAGAAAGAGCGTTCCGATCGCACTTCAGCCCGCAAGGCCCATGAAGAACCCGCCACTCTGGGAGGGCTGCCTGCACAACTCCATTCCGTTGCTGTTGATGGTCCTGTGGACCACTAACGCACTTCGATCTCGTCCAGGAACATCCAGGCAGGGTTCCCAGTACCAGGGTCACCGGCGGGGATCAGGCCACTGTGCAAAACGTTCAACCGCACGTAACGCGCTTGGGTCGACTTTTCGACTGCGAACACGTTCCGTCCTTGCACCCGGGCCATGATCGACGTCTTCCGCTTGATCGGGTCCGCAGGGATCACCGGGATCTCGCGCATCGTTGGGATGGCCATGCCAACCGAGGTGTAGTTCTCCCCATCCGTGCTCACCATGAACTCGATCGCCTTTGGCGCATGGATCCAGCTGTAGGTCTCGTTCAGCGCGCCGATGCCGATGTGGCTGATGTCCTGGACGCTACCCAGATCCACCGTGATGGTGACATCCTCCTTCCAGCCCAGCCACTCGGTGTTCACGCGCTTCTCCTGCGCGGTGATGCCATCGACCAGGGTGAAGGCGCCGCCTTCGTTGTAGCGCTCGTTGGGCGGAACGCTGAGGGTGATGGGGCGGGCGGTGGCGAGGTTGAATTGTGAAGTTGCGAGAACTCTTCGGGTTCCGTGGCCATGTCTTCGAACCTTGCACAGAGGGTACGCAGCGGGCCTTCAATGGTGAATGGGCCATCGTATTTGAAGGGTTTCCCTTCAACGTATCTTCCGTAACCTATGTCTCCAGAATAAAGCCGATCGCGGTTCAACCTGTGATGAGTTCCGCGGCTGGATGAACCCGGACCTCGAGCTTGAATTCCATTGCACTTGGTACAAGCTCTTGCTCGTGTTCACCTGCATCTCCTCCAGCCTGATGAACTCCTTCTCCAGCCGCTGGATGAAGTCCGACTCATCACGCTTCTCTTTCGGCGTCCACAGCACCTCCGCCAAGGCCAGCATGCGCGGCAAGGCCATGTATTCCGCGTGCTCCGGCGTAAGGATGTACTCCGTCCACAAGTTGCCTTGCGCACCGAGGATATACTTCGCCTCCTCGGCGTTCAGCTCGGTGGGGATGGGCTCGTAGCTGTATACCTTTTGCAAGGTCGTGTAACCGCCGAAGGCCAGTGGTTCGTTCGCGGGGTCGCCCTGGTAATGGTCGAAGTAGCAATGGCTGCCGGGGCTCATCACCGCATAGTGCCCGCTCTTCGCCGCTGCCACACCGCCATCGGTGCCGCGCCAGCTCATCACCGCCGCGTTCGGCGCCAGGCCACCTTCCAGGATCTCGTCCCAGCCGATGATCTTCCGGCCCTTCGCATTCATGAATTGCTCGATCCGCTGGATGAAGTAGCTCTGTAGTTCGTGCTCGTCCTTCAGCCCTTCGGCCTTCAAGCGAGCCTGGCATTTCGGGCATTCCTTCCACCGCTCCTTGGGGCATTCGTCGCCACCGATGTGGATGTACGGGCTCGAAAAGAGGTCCATCACTTCCGTGAGCACATCTTCCAGCAGCGAGAAGGTGCTGTCGTTGCCGGCGCAGAAGACATCCTCGAACACGCCCCAGCCGCGGTTCACAGCGTAAGGACCTCCGGCACAGCCCACCTGCGGGTAGGCCGCCAACACTGCCAGCGCGTGGCCGGGCATCTCGATCTCCGGCACCACGTTGATGTGCCGCGCGGCCGCGTAGGCCACCACTTCGCGGATCTCGTCCTGCGTGTAATAGCCGCCGTAGCGAACGGTATCGAACTCCAAACGCGCATAGGGACCGATCTGGCTGCCGCTGCGCCATGCGCCCACCTCAGTCAGCTTCGGGCGGCTCTTGATCTCGATCCGCCAGCCCTGATCATCGGTCAGGTGCCAGTGGAAGCTGTTCATCTTATAGCGCGCCAGCAGGTCGATGTACTGCTTCACGAAGTCCACCGGGAAGAAATGGCGGACCACATCGAGGTGCATGCCGCGCCATGGGAAACGTGGCCAATCGGTGATGCTCAGGCAAGGGAGGGAGCCGGTCTCGCGGCCTTGCTCCAGCAGCTGGACGAGTGAGCGTGAACCTCGATAGAGACCCGCTTCCGTGGTGGCCGAGATATGGATCCGGTCTGGCTCGACCGTGAGGCTGTACCATTCACCGGGGAGCAGGGTGTCGGGCGTGAAGAGGTTCAATTGGATCACCAAGGCGCGTTCGCAGTCGATGGGCCGGCGCTGCTGCAATTCCGCTGTCTCTGCACCGAGCATGCCGGTCAGTTCAGCCGGACCTCCTTGGATCGTCCAACCACAGGTCAGGTGGCAGGTGCCTTCCGTCAATCGCATTTCCACCGGAGCCGGGATCACCGCCCGAAGCTCGCTTTGCTGGGCCGAGACCTGGGCCGTGAACACGATGAAGAAAGGAAGGAGCCGCATGCCGTAAAGGTGCACCGATCGCACCTTGCCCCATCCGCTGACCGGTTCGCCACGAGATAAGTAGCTAGCGGCCAGTAGCTAACAGCTAATGGCCGCATTTGCATTTCCCAAGAAATTCCACCACATTTGCACCCCCAATTCCGGGACCTAAACAATAACCGCGACATGCCAACTCGCATCCGCCTTCAGCGTAAAGGCAAGAAAGGCCGGCCCTACTACCACTTGGTGGTGGCCGATTCCCGCGCTCCCCGCGACGGGAAGTACATCGAACGGATCGGCGCTTACGATCCCAACCAGAACCCCGCGTTCATCGAGGTGAACACCGACAAGGCCCTCGACTGGCTCCAGAAGGGTGCCCAGCCGAGCGACACCTGCCGCGCGATCCTCAGCTACACCGGCGTGGTCTACAAGAACCACCTGGCCAATGGCGTGAAGAAGGGTGCGTTCGACCAGGCCGAGGCCGAGCGTCGTTTCGACATCTGGAAGAACGAGAAGACGACCAAGATCGAAGGCAAGAAGAGCAAGTTGGCACAAGGTGCCGAGGCCGCTCAGAAAGCCCGCATCGAGGCCGAGACCAAGAAGGCCGCCGACCACGCTGCCGCGTTGAGCGCCAAGCTCGCCGCTGCAGAGGCGCCTGCCGTAGAGGCTCCGGTCGCTGATGAGCCCGCTGCCGACGCTCCTGCCGAGGGCGATGCCCCGGCCGAAGCAGCAGCCGAATAAGCAACACCACCACGTAGGCCCGCGTTCCGCAAGGAGCGCGGGCTTCTTCATTCCAGGGCCGCCTATCTTCGGCCTTCCAGCGCCTCGCACTCTCCATGGACCTCGACAGCCTTCACCGGATCGGCAAGCTCGGCAAGCCGTGGGGCCACAAGGGTGAACTCACCGTACACCTCGAGGATTGCGATCTCGACGACCTCGTTCATGCCGGCTCGCTCTTCGTGGACATCGAAGGCCAGAAGGTGCCCTTCTTCTTCAGCGCGCTGTATGACAAGGGACGTGACATCCTCGTGAAGTTCGACGACTTCGCCGATCCGCAGAGCGCGGGCATCCTCGTGGGCCGCGACCTCTATGCACCGCCCGGCCTGCTCGCCGATGGCAGCGACGAGAGCTGGGACCCGGAAGAATTCATCGGGATGATCGTGCGCGACGAGGAGCACGGTGACCTTGGTGAAGTAACGGGTATCGAAGGCACCGCGAAGAACCCGGTGCTCGTGATCCTGCATGGCGAAGAGGAAGTGATGGTGCCGCTGGCCGAAGAGATGATCCTGGGGATCGATCCGGAGACGAACACTTTGCTCGTGCGCACACCTCCCGGTCTCGTGGACCTGTACCGGGGTTGAGTCCATGCCCAAGCCATCCTTCCGTTTCAAGCAATTCACCATCCAGCAGGACCGGTGCGCGTTGAAGGTGGGCACGGACGGTGTGCTCTTTGGCGCTTGGGTGAACTATGATGGCGCCAACCGCGTCCTCGACATCGGTACGGGAACGGGTGTGCTGGCCTTGATCGCCGCACAGCGCAACCCTGCGGCTTCGATCGATGCGGTGGAGATCGACGATGCCGCCGCTGAACAGGCTGCCGAGAACGCCGCCGCCAGTCCGTGGAGCGATCGTGTTCGTGTGCATCGCATGGATGTGCGCCGAATGCAAGCGAGCGAGCCCTTCGACCTGATCATCAGCAACCCACCCTACTACGCGGGTTATTCCGCTGCTGCGGACGATCGTGTGGGCCTTGCGAAGCATAGTGATGAGTTGCTCTTCGACGAACTGGTGGATGCGGTGGATCGCTTGTTGTCCCCCTCAGGTCGTCTCGCCGTCATCATCCCCTTGAACCGGGAGAAGGCCTTCCTACAGGAGACGGAGCGCGTGTCCATCCATCCGATCCGGCGTTGTGTCGTGAAGTATGTGACGCATCGACCGGCCAAGCGCGTGCTGCTCGAATTGGATCGAACCGGTGGTGCGGTCCAGGAGGAGGAACTCACCATCGAACGCACGGGTCCATTCGACTATACGACGGAGTACCGGTCGTTGATCAGCGACCTGATGCTGAACTTCTAGGTATTTTCTAAGCGTAGCCTGTGGCTACGCTCGCCAACCCGGGATCATGATAGCCTGTGGCTACCGCTGCGTCTTTCATGTAGCCGAAGGCTACGTCGATCCTACCGGGTTGCGCGTAGCCGCAGGCTACGCGCAGATCCTAGTCGCCATTCTCCTACGCCTCCACTTCCTCTTCCACGAATCGGATCCCGTGCTCTTCCAGCTCATCCAGGATCGGCTCGTAGATCACCGGTTTCAGGGGCAGCAACACACCGCGGTCGGTGATCGTTCCGTTCAGCAGCAACTTGGTGGCCATCGCGATGGGCAGGCCCACGGTGCGCGCCATCGCCGTCTGGATGGTGTCTTCGCCGATCACCCCGAGCGAGGCATGAATGGTCTGGTGCTGACCTTCCACCGCATACCGGAACCGATGCCACATCACCACCATGTCCTTGTCGTTCGGGCCGAGCTTCCACTTCTGCTCCAGCAGGTGCTGCAAGGTGGCCGCCGGTGAACGGCCGCTAACCCCGATCGGGTTGTGCCGCTCGAAGAGGCCAAGCCAGTCCAGCTTCCGCATCACTTCGCCATCCGGGTCAAGGCATAGGTAGTTGGCCAGATTGCCGCGTGTGCCACATTCCTGGCAATGGGGCAGGAAGGCATCGATGTACGCGCTCCAGTCAGCCTTCTCGTCCAGTTCCATCGGGAAACCATCTTCGGTGCAGCCCAGTTGTACGAAAGCATCCCAAGCTTCACAGAACCCGGCTTTGCGCAGGGTGCCGCGCAACAGCGTCGGGATCCCGTCCAGCCCGTAGTGCGAGCGGTACTTCAGGCTGTCCCGGTTCGCGTAGCCATCGAACTCCCCGAATCCTTCCACCGCCACCCGCACCGTCTGCCGGAAGAGCTTGTGATAGGGGATGTACTTGGTCTCCCCGTCGCGGATGTACTTGGCCGCACCGCCCTGACCTGCGAGTATCACGTTGCGCGGGTTCCAGCTGAACTTGTAGCCCCAGGGATTGTCGTCGCTTTCCGGCGCCACCAGACCGCCGCAATAGCTCTCGAAGGCCTCCATGCGCCCGCCTTCAGCACGAATGCGGTCCAGGATGCGCATGGCGCTCATGTGGTCGATGCCCGGGTCCAGGCCCATCTCGTTGAGCACCGTGAGCCCGGCCGACTTGAACTCCGCATCCATGGACCACAGCGCGTCGGGCACGTAGCTCGGTGTGATCACATGTTTCCTCAGCGCGAGGCAGTCCTTCAGTACATCCATGTGCATGAAGGCCGGCAGCATGCTGATGATCAGGTCGTGCTTGCCGATAAGCGCCGCACGCGCCGCGCCATCCGTGGCATCCAGCGCGAAGCCCGTGGCCACGGCCGGGCCTTCGGCCACGAGCATGGCCGCGTGGGAGGGATCCTTGTCGGCCACGGTGATCCGCCACGACTGCTCCTGCGCATGGTGAATGAGGTATCGGATCAGGCTGGAGGCCGAGCGACCGGCGCCGAGGATGAGGATGCTGCGCATGGTGGAGGGCTGGGCCCCAAAGATGCGAAAGCCCGCAAGGAAGCCAAGGCCCACGCGGGTTCCACCGGAGGGGAAGCCCTTTGGCACACCACTTGCCTGCCATGGGCCAACGGCTAACTTCGCAACCCATTCAACCCACCATGGAACGTATACTTTCCGCTGCCTTCGCCAGCATCCTGGCCTTCTCCGTTCAGGCACAGACCACGGACCTCGTCGTCTTTTCCGATGACGGCACCAAATTCACCCTGATCGTGGACGGCGACGTGAAGAACGAGGCCCCGGCCACGCGGGTCGTTGCCACGGGCATCCGCACCGAAACCCCGGTGATGATGGTGAAGTTCGAGGATGCCGCCATTCCTCCCGTGAAGCAGAACGCCTACCTGGAACTGGGCAAGGAGTACACCATGATGCTCACCACCAACAAGAAGGGCGCACGCGTGTTGCGCCCGACCGGTGAGGCTGCCCTGGGTACCGCTGCGAAGGCCGAGCCAGCGAAGCCGGCCAAGCCGACCGAGTTCGATGATGCACCCGCAACCACGACGACCGTGGTGCAGGAGGTCGCCGTTCCGGCCGATGAAGTGATCACGACCACCACGGTGATCGAAGAGGGCGATCCGGACATGGATGGCGAGAACGTGAACATCAACATGGGTGTGAACGGCGTGAACTTCAACATGAGCGTGAACGCCGGATCCACGGGTTCCTCCACCACCACTACGCGTACCACCACGACGACCACCACTACCCGTTCGAGCTCCAGTTCGAGCACGACGGCACCGACCAAACCGGTCATCGACACCAAGCCGAAGCCCATCGAGCCGGAGGTGTACAACATGCCCGGTTACAGCGGAAGGGTGGGCTGCGGCTGGCCCATGAGCGCCTCGGAGTTCGCCGATGTGAAGAAGAGCATCGAATCCAAGAGCTTCGAGGACAGCAAGATGACCCTGGCGAAACAGGTGGGCAGCAATCGCTGCTTCACGGTGGACCAGGTGAAGGGCCTGATGTCCGTCTTCAGCTTCGAGGACAGCAAGCTCGACATCGCCAAGTTCGCCTACGACCGCACCTTCGACATCGACAACTACTACAAGGTGAACGATGCCTTCACCTTCGAAAGCTCCATCGACGACCTGAACGAGTACATCCAGTCGCGCTAAGGCCCGGCGCGTCGGCCACCACCGACAGACCACCATGCCACGTCAACTACATACGCTCATCGTCCTTGCACTCGCGGCACTGCTGCTGGGTTGCTCCGGGTCGAAGTCCTACTCCAAGCGGGGCGACAAGCTCGACGAGGCGGGCCTCTATGCCGAAGCCGCCGAGATGTACCTGCAGGCCGCACGACGCAACAACAAGAACGTCGATGCCAAGATCGGACTGAAGAAGACCGGCCAGATGCTGCTGAACGACAAGCTGAGCGACTTCTTCAAGAACGTGGCGATGGGCGACAACCGGGCCGAGGCCGTGGCCACCTACCTCGACGCCAAGGCCTATGTGGATCGTGTGGCCTATACCGGCGTGACCCTGGAGATCCCCGATCACTACAAGGCCGACTTCGAGAAGGTGAAGGCCGAGCACCTGGTGGACCTCTACAACGAGGGACAGGCCTTGTACGAGCGGGAGGAGTTCGCTGCGGCCGAGAAGGTCTTCGCGCGGATCACCAAGCTTGAACCGGGGTACAAGGATGCCAGCAGCCTGCAGGATGTGGCCTACCTGGAACCGCTCTACCGCACCGGTAAGAGCGAACTGGAGAGCGGCAACTACCGCAAGGCCTACGCCGCCTTCAGCAAGGTGATGGACAAGAACAGCGCCTACAAGGATTGCAACGCCTTGCGCCAGGAGACCCTCACCAAGGGACAGTTCAACATGGCCGTGCTTCCCTTCACCAGCAACCAGAAGTCCAGTGCCCTGGCAGGAAAGGTCCAGGCCCACGCCATGACCGCCCTGATCGACCTGAAGGACCCCTTCTTGAAGGTGGTGGACCGCGAGAACCTGGATCGGATCCTCGAGGAACAACGCCTGAGCCTGAGCGGGGTGGTGGACGAGCAGACCGCCGTGCGCGCGGGCAACATCATGGGGGCACAAGCCGTGCTCATGGGTGATGTGGTCAGCTACCAGGAGGTCCCCGGCCAGCTGCGTCGGGTCACCAAGGACGGCTACGAGTCCTACAAGGTGCAGCAGGTGAACAAGGAGACCGGCGAGAAGTACTTCGTGACCCGCTACAAGCCGGTCCGCTACACCGAGTTCTTCCAGGAGAACAAGGTGGTCCTGTCGATCAACTACCGCGTGGTCTCCCTGGAGACCGGTGAGGTGATGTTGAGCAAGGTGGTGGAGAAGCAGGCCGAGGACCATGCCTACTACGCTTCCTATGATGGGAACAAGGACCTGCTCCTGCCCAAGTTGAACGGCAACGTCGATCTGCGCGACAATGCCCGCCGCGAGGTGCGCACCCTGTTGAACGCCCCACGGGAGGTGAAGCCGATGACCACTCTGCTCAGCGAAGTATTGCGTGCCACCGGGACCTCGATGGCGGCCGCCGTGCGCGATGAGGTCAGCGCGAAACTGCCATGAACCGGTTGTTGCGCTATGCCCCCTTCCTGCTGCTCGCCGCGTGCGGTGGTGGGAAGAAGACCGTGCAGACCCCGGTGCAACAGCCCATTGAACAGCGCCCGAGTTGGGTGGGTGCCCGTCCGGTGGCCGATGGTTATTACATCGGCATCGGCATGGCCAACAAGAACAGGCCCGATGTGCTGGAAACGGCCAAGAAGAACGCGCTCAACGACCTCGCCAGTGAGATCAGTGTGAAGGTGGAGGGCAACAGCTTGCTTTACACCCTGGACCGCAAGAACCAGTTCGACGAGACCTTCACCAGCAGCATCCGCACCAGCAGCGACGAGCAACTGGAGGGTTTCGAGCTCGTGGAGAGCTGGGAGAACCCCAACGAGTATTGGACCTACTACCGCCTTTCGAAGGCGGAACATGCGCGCATCAAAGCCGAGAAGAAGGCCGGAGCCATCCGGAACGCCCTCGACCTGCATGCGCGAAGCAAGCAGAGCATCGGGTCCGGCGACCTGCGCACGGCCTTCGACCAGGAGCTGCGGGCCATCCTGGCCATGAAGGACTACTGGGGCGAGAACGATGCGGTGGAGATGGACGGCAGGCAGGTTCAGCTGGTGAACGAACTGTACGCCGACCTGCAGAACCTCACCAGCAGCGTGCGGTTGAACGTGCTGCCGGAACGCTGCGAACTGGATTACAGCAATGGCTTCAAACGGGAGCTGCTCATCAACGCCGGGTACACCAACGGCGGTGGCCTTCGCGACCTGGTACAGCTGCCGCTCTTCATCACCTACCCGGGAACGGGTGGCAAGGTGACCGAGTTGAAGAACACCGATGCGGAGGGGCGTGCACGCACCACGGTGCAACGCGTGGATCCCACCGCCAAACAACTGGAGGTGCTGGTGAAGCTGCACCTGGACGAGCTCGTGAGCCGGGAGATGGACCGTGCCCTGGTGAACGCCCTGGTGAACGGCCTCACCGCTCCTGAAGTGCATGTGCCGATCGACCTGCGCATGCCGCGGGTGCTGATGCGTTCCAAGGAGACCAACCTGGGCCAGCCCGTGACCGATGCCGGTGTGGGGCTCGTGGTGCGCGAAGAGCTTACGAGCAAGGGCTTCCGCTTCGTGGAACGAGAGAGCGATGCCGACCTGTTGCTTGACCTGAACGCCCATACCCGACAGGGAGGCGAGTCACAGGGCTTCTACACGGCCTTCGTGGACGTGAGCTACACCTTCCGCGACCGCAGGTCGCAGGATATCGTCTTCCAAGGCGGGAAGCAGGGCATCAAGGGGGTGCAGCTCACCTATGAGAAGGCGGGCCTGGAGAGCTTCAAGAAGGCCATCCCCGACATCCGCAAGGAACTCGTTCCGGGGATCATGAACGCCTTTAATTGAGGAATGACGGGCAATTCCGAAGTTTGGCACGGATCTGGAAAACGCAACGCTAACTGAAACCACCACCGGCAAGGCCGGTCGAAAGAACCAAGACCATGAAGACCACGAGATCGAACCGCACCCTGCCGGTACTGATGACCGCCCTGGTGCTCGCCGGTGGCATGACCGCCTGCAAGAAGAAGAAACAGGTCGTTGAGACCCCGAACCCGACCGGTGAGACCGAGGTCGCCGTGCTCTGCTCCGGCCCCGAGTTCTTCACCAACGACAAGGTGTTCCGCGCGAACAACCTGGGTGAGAGCATGGACCAGGCCACGTCCAAGAAGAAGGCCCTGGCCAACGCCCGCGCCGACCTGGCCAGCGCGATCAACACCCAGCTGAAGGGCGTGATCGACAACTACGTGAACAGCCGCGAGCTGAACAACCGGGAGGAGGTGGCCGAGCGCTTCGAGGGCCTCACCCGCGAAGTGGTGGACCAGAAGCTCACCGGCACCAAGACCATCTGCGAGAAGGTGATGAAAGTGAACGCCACCGGCAACTACAAGACCTACGTGGCCATCGAACTCAGTGCCCAGGATCTGCTGGCCGCGTACAACGAGCGCCTGAGCAACGATGAGCGCCTGCGCATCGACTACGACTACGAGAAGTTCAAGGAGACCTTCGAGGCCGAGATGAACAAGCTCAAGTGATCCTTCGGTAATTATCGGAAGACCCCGGTGCATGCACCGGGGTCTTTGCTTTCGGACCGATGGTGATCGTGTCCGACCTTCGCGCCATGGACAAACGCTCGCTCGTCGCCGGCTCCCTGACCTTGTTCATCGCGGTGGCTCTTGGCGCCTTCGGGGCGCATGGCCTGAAGTCGCAGGTAGGGCCTGGGGCGGTGGCCCAATGGCATACGGGGGTGGAATACCAGTTCTACCATGGCCTTGGCCTGGTCCTCGTGGCATTGCTGGCGGCGCGCCTGTCGGCCGGTCGTATCGTCCTGATACGCAGACTTTTCCTTGCGGGTATCGCGCTCTTCTCGGGTTCGATCTACCTGCTCGCGACACGGGATATCCTTGGTACCCATGCACTTACGAAGGTGCTGGGGCCGCTCACGCCGCTCGGAGGCCTGTGCTTCCTGGCGGGCTGGGCCGTGCTGTTCATAACCGCTTGGCGGATGCCTGTCGATCGTTAGCCCGGCCATCGCCCTTCCCCGTACTTTTGCGGCTCATTTCACAATTCCTAAAGGAACATGAACGAATTCGGCCATAAACCGAAGAACGCCGACCTCGGGAAGGTCGGTCTTGCTACCGCAGGTGACGTGTATTGGAACCTCGAGCCCGCGGAACTCGTGGAGCAGGCCATCATGAACGGGCAGGGTGTGCTCGCGGACAGCGGTGCGCTCGCCATCGATACCGGCGAATTCACCGGGCGCAGCCCCAAGGACAAGTTCTGCGTGCGCGACGCCAAGACCGAGAACACCGTGTGGTGGGGCGATGTGAACTTCCCCTTCACCCCGGAGAACTTCGACCGCCTGCACGACCGGATGTCCGCCTACCTGCAAGGCCGTGAGCTCTTCGTAAAGGACGCCTACGCCTGTGCGGATCCGACCTATCGCCTGAACATCCGCGTGGTGGCTGAATACCCGGCCAGCGCCATGTTCGCCGGCAACATGTTCCTACGCCCAACGAGCGCCGAACTGGACGGTTTCGAACCCGATTGGCACATCATCTGCGCCCCCGGCTTCCACGCCGATCCGGCCAAGGACGGCACCCGCCAGCACAACTTCGCCGTGATCAACTTCAGCAAGAAGATGATCCTGATCGGTGGCACCGGCTACACGGGCGAGATCAAGAAGGGCATCTTCACGGTGCTCAACTACGTACTGCCCGAGGAGCGCAAGGTGCTGAGCATGCACTGCAGTGCCAACATCGGCAAGGGTGGTGATACGGCCGTCTTCTTCGGCCTGAGCGGTACCGGCAAGACCACATTGAGCGCCGACCCGGAGCGCGCACTGATCGGCGACGATGAGCACGGCTGGAGCGACAAGGGCGTGTTCAACTTCGAAGGCGGCTGCTACGCGAAGTGCATCGATCTGAGCAAGGAGAAGGAGCCCCAGATCTGGGAAGCCATCAAGTTCGGCTCCATCCTGGAGAACATCGTTTTCGAGGAGGGCACCACCAAGGTGGACTTCGCCGATGGTTCCAAGACGGAGAACACCCGTGTGAGCTATCCGATCGATCACATCGCTGGCGTGGCCACGCCGAGCGTCGGCGGCCACCCGAAGAACATCTTCTTCCTCACCTGCGATGCCTACGGCGTGCTGCCTCCGATCAGCCGCTTGACGCCAGGCCAGGCCATGTACCACTTCATCAGCGGCTATACAGCGAAGGTGGCCGGGACCGAGGCGGGTGTGACCGAACCCCAGAGCACCTTCAGCGCCTGCTTCGGCAAGGCCTTCCTGCCCCTGCATCCCACGAAGTACGCGGGCATGCTCGGCGAGATGATGAAGCAGCACGACGTGCGCGTCTGGCTGGTGAACACCGGCTGGAGCGGTGGCAGCTACGGCACGGGCGAGCGGATGAAACTGAAGCTGACCCGGGCCATGATCACTGCAGCGCTGCGTGGCGAGCTCGATGGCGTGTCGTACAGCGACCATCCCGTGTTCGGGGTGCAGGTTCCCGCGACCTGCCCCAATGTGCCCGATGAGGTGCTCGATCCACGCTCCACGTGGAAGGACAAGGCAGCCTACGACGCAACGGCGGAGAAGCTCGCCAAACAGTTCGTGGACAACTTCGCCAAGTACAGCGAAGGCGCCAGCCCGGAGATCCTGGCTGCCGCACCTCGCACCGCAGTAAAGGCCTGATCCGATGGGCCGTGGCCGGGGTCCCCACGGACCTCCGGCCGCGGTCATGCGGTGGGGACCGTTGGCATCGTCCTTGATGGTCGACGGTCCCTGTACCCACGTCATCATCCCCTGACCGGAACCGTGCGCACGCTCATTGCCTTCCTCTTGTTCACCGTGGCCCAAGGCGCTGCGGCACAATCGTACCTGGACCGCACCCTGTATCCGGAGCGGCTGCACGATGATCTGGAGCTGGTGCGGGCCGCGATCCATGAGGCCCACCCCGATCCCTACCGCTACCACACGAAGGCCGAACTGGATGCGGTGATCGATCAGGTGCGGGACTCCATACGACTGCCCATGTCGGTGGTGGAATATGAGCAGGCCCTGCGGCCGGTGTTGAAGGCGTTGGGCGACATGCACAGCCGGGTGGAATGGCCCGCATCGATGCAGCGTTCGCTCACCACTGGAGCCGATCTGCTGCCCATGCAGGTGAAGATCCTGCCGGATGGGGTCTATCTGGAGGAGGAGTTGAAAGGATTCCGTAGCATCCCCGTGGGCAGCCGCATCCTGGCCATCAACGGCCGACCCATCCAGGAGATCGTGGAGCGCCTTCTGACGACCGTGGTAGGCGATGGTTCCAACCGGACCTATGCGGAGCGGGTGCTGGAGCGTGAGTTCAATGTACGCTACCACCTATACATCGAACAGACCAATGCCTACCGGGTCGAATACCGCACGCCGACCAGATCGGACGGGGAGCACACGGTCTTCGGGATGACCGGCAATGAGATCACGAACACACGCAAACCCAAGGGCACGGAGCTGCTTCCATGGGGATCCACCGCCTATCCGGAGAGCGGGGTGCTCTGGCTGAACCTGCGCACGCTTGATCCCGACAGCCTCGCGATGGCCGGGGTGCGTCCGGACCGCTTCCTGGACGCCCTGCTGAGCGAACTCCACCGCACCAAGGTGCGCACCCTGGTGATCGATGCACGTGGTGCAGGCGGTCCGGAGCTCTCCATGGCGGAACTCGTGTTCTCCGCCATTGCCAAGACGCCTTTCAAGGTGCTGGATGAAATGGTCGTGCGCAGCATCGCACCGCCACGGACCCGCCCTTCGCACCTGATCCCGGAGGAACACTACGCGAGCGCCAACGCACGTTTCCTGCTGGCCGGCAAGGGCGGGGACTATCGCCTGCCGGAGACCGACAGCCGCCTGTCCCTGCACGAACCGATGGCGAAGGCGTTCTCCGGCAAGGTGTACATGATCTGTGACGGATACACCCGCGATGCGGCGGCAGCGCTGGCCATGATGGTGCGGCGCAACAAGCGGGGGCGGCTCGTGGGCGAGGAGGTGGGCTCCAATGCCTTCGGCTTCACCGGTGGTCCGGAATGGGTCATCACGTTGCCTTCCTCCGGGTTGCGCTTCCACGTTCCGCTGCTGAAGAACGTGCCGGCCGGGCGGGGAGAAGGTCCCACCGATCGTGGTGAACAGCCGCACCACCAGGCCTACCAGACACCATGGGGCCTGACCAACGGCCAGGACGGCGTCCGTTCAGCGTTGCTGGAGATGATCCGTGAACTGGAATGAGGGCTGGAACCGCGCTGGTCGGCCTTCTGCCTTTGTTCATCGGCTGTTCCCCCACGGCGCAGGACAAGACCACGTCGGCTGGTTGGAGCGGTGTGCCCAACGCCTATGCCGATCATTTCGAGCAACAGGTGCGTGGCGGTGAACGTCGCTTGGTCGTGTTCGGACCGGAAGGAAGGAATGATACGATCGGGGTGTATGCCTATCGTTCGTCCGCATCCGGGAAGCAGGACATGCCGTGGCCGCTCGATCGCGTTGTAGCGCTCAGTACGACACACCTTCCTTATTTCTCGGCGCTTGGATCGGAGCGCGTGGTGGTGGGTGCGGCACATACCGATCAGTTGCGTGACCCGAAGTTCCTGGAGGCCCTGCGTACCGGCGCTTTGGAAGAGGTCGGCCTTCCTGATGGCGTGGATGTGGAACGCCTGATCGCCTTGGCACCACAAGCGGTATTCGACCATCCCTTCGGCCGGAAGGAACGCGCCACCGCAGCGAACGTACCCACCATCGAAGTGGCGGAGTACCTCGAAGCACACCCCCTGGGTCGCGCGGAATGGATCCGGTTCTTCGGGATGCTCCTGGGCCGGGAGGAACAGGCGGACAGCATCTTCGCGGCGATCGAACATCGCTACACCGTGCTGCGCGACATGAAGCAGCATCTGCCTGATGGCCCGGGTGTCTTCTTCGGCAGTCGCTGGCAGGGCGATTGGTTCGCGCCACCGGGCAACAGTTACATGGCCACCTTGATCTCGGATGCCGGTGGGCGCTACGTCCTGGCGGATACAGTGGCGGACGGGAACATCACCATCCCCTTGGAACGGGTGCTGCTGCTTGGCGATACGGTGGACCATTTCGGCGTGCTGCTGGCCGATCCCGGCAAAGTGGACCGCACAGTGCTCACCGGTGGCGACCGACGGCTCCTGGCGCTGAGGAGCCTGCGCTCAGGTGCGTTCGTTGGCAACAGCGCCAAGGATGATCTTTTCGGACAAGCATTGCTGGAGCCGGACGAGGTGCTTCGTGACCTGCGCTGCATCTTCCACCCGGGTAGCTGTGGTGTCCGTGTGCCGCGCTATTTCCGGCCGGTGCTTCAGTAGCCGATGCCCAGTCGCTTGTACACGAAGCTGAGCAGCCAGGCCGGACCGATCATCAGGAACTGAAGGTCGTCCAGGAAGCTGGGCTTCTTCCCTTCGATCTTGTGACCGTAGAACTGCCCGACCCAGGCGGCTACGAAGAGCGCTGTGCAGATGGCCCACAGCGACAGGTCAACATGCGCATCGAGGTACTTGCAGATGCCGAGGCACAGCAGGCTCCAGAGGAGCATGCCGATGGCGATGGTCGTGGACAGCCTGATGTAGAAGATGGCGACCAATGCAACGGCCAGTGTCGCCAGCATGTGCGGCCTGACAAAGGGAGGAGCATCCGGAAGCGGAATGCTATACAGGAAGCCGACCACACAGAAGTAGATCGTGGGCACACAGATCCAATGGATCGCCTTGTTCGTCGGGTTCTGGTGACTGACGCCATAGGCATCTAACCAGTCCTGCATGCTGCGTGTGGACATGGGTCAGCGGTAACGTTGTTCGAGGATGTCGCAATGGTGTTCGGCGTGTCCGGCGATGCTCCATCCGATCGCGCGCACACTGATACGGATCCCATTCGCAGTGCCGCTTCGCACGAGCATTTCAGGGGTGAAGCTCCTGAACAGGGCGATCGTGCCAGTACGGATGGTCCGATGTTCAAGCAGCAGATCCCCGATCGTGCGATGGCTGCAGTCCGCCTGTTCGGCATACGCATCCTCTTCGAAGCCGGGTAGCTCCAGTTGTTCACCTCGCGCAAAGCACAATGCTCGGTATGCCAGGATGCGTTCACAATCGTTGAGATGCTGCAGCACCTGCTTGATGGACCACTTCCCGGGAGCGTAGCGATGATCGCCCATGTCTTCGGACGATCCTGCACCGAAGCTGTCGCATCGCGCCAAAGCGATCCCCAAGCCTTCGATCAGGTCGGTGCCGCTCACCTTCCGGACGTATTCCCGGTAGAAGGTGGGGATTTCCTCCTCTTGTGGTCGATCCTTCATGCCTCGAAGATCGGTCCGGATCGCTTGGTGCTGACGATGCGCATGGCGAAAAGGTACGTATCGCCCTCACGGCACCGTTCCCACCAGGTAGGAAGCAGGTACGCCCACCAATTCCCGCAGCACCTTGAGCCAGCCCATGGGATGGCGCCACCACTGACCGGGCCGCAGTTCGGGATCACCCACGCTGCGGATGCCCACCACCACGCCATTTCCGCAGGCCTCGCTGTAGGTCAGCCGCGAACGACGCGCATGGATGCCGAAGGAGATCACGTCCACCCGTTTGATCGAGCGCTCTTCGGCCTCCCGGGCGAAGCGTTGGGCGTTGGCCCAGGTGCGGCTTTCGCCGAGCATGACGGTGGGCAGGCGTCGTATGCGTGACCAGGGTATACCCAGGGCAACGAGTGCCTCAGCGCTGGCATCGGCGTAGGACGGGGTGCCGGGCTCCAGCCTGCCCGAAGACCGATGGATGCGCACCGTGCGCTGCAACGCATGCAGGTTGACGCCGTCCACCTTGGCGTAGAGGAGGAAGACGAGTTCCCACCGCGGGTCGGGCACACCGAGGTGTGTTGGCGTGAAACAGAGACGGGCCGTCGGTCGGTCGATGCGCGCCCGCCTGTCCACACAGGGCCCGAACACGCTGTCCGCGAGGATCACGCCCTGATCGCCCAGCACCGCCAGGCCCGCGTTGAGCGCCCCGCAGGAGTTCACCACGAGTTCCCCGGTCACCGGTCGTTGAAGGTCCACGACGACCGTATCACCGATGCGCAAGGTGTAGGAGAAGTTGCGCGGGGTGCCGGTGATGTAGATCGTGTCATAGGCCCCTTCAAGGAGCATGTCCCGCACCTGGGGCATGAAGGTCTGGTCGATCCAGCCCTCCACCACGGCGACCCTGGCACCGCTCGGATCGTTCATGGTGAGGAAGGGGAAGGAGAGCGCCACGGTGATGGACCCGAGCGCCAGAGCGGATAGGAGCGCGACGAACCACAGCCCGGCCTTACGCATGGTCAGCCTTCATCGTGCAACGTCGCGAGCAATTCCTTGATCTCGGCCAGTGCTTTCCGGTCGCCTGCCGCCTGCGCCCGTTCCGCACCCCGCTCGCAGGTGGTCATGGCCTCATCAAGGCGACCAAGGTCCGCCAGGATCAATGCCAGCTGGTAGTAGCTCGGGACGTGGTCCGGCGCGTCCAGCAACAGTTCGGTGAGGTCCGCGGCCGCTTCCTTCATCGATCCGGCGCTCTTCAATTCCAAGGCGATCGCGTACCTTAAGAAGAGGTCCGTGGGATCCTCTGCGAACATGGCACGCAGCTGTGCAAGACGGTCGGTGGTCATTCCTGGTCGGGCGGGACGACGAAGCTACTCGCGTTCATCGGCTGTTCGTTGCGCATCGAAGCGGTCATTGGAGCTTCCGTAGGATCTCGCGCGACCGGTACCCGGGCGTGTGCACCAAGATCATCAGTGGGTCAGCTGCACGGACCAGGGCGCGTTGATCGCGGAAGGAGAGCGCGTGCGCCAGGTGCTCGCCGTTGCCGCCGACGATCAGTGCGTGCTCCACCACTTGGTCGCTGTCTTGGGCCCGCTGGAGGTCACGGCGATCGTGACCCACCATCCAGGTCATGGGTGCGTCAGGATGGAAGACGGGGATGCCATATGCGAGGAATTGTGCGGTGAACCCATCGGAACCGCGTAGCAGGTAGATCGCATCGGCCTGGTTGTTCATGGCACGCTCCGCTACCAGTGCGCATTTCGCGCGGATGGCCGCGACGGTTCGCGTGCGAACGGGCAGGCCATCCTGATGGAGCAAGGCCTCCGCGTACGTGGCGCGGGCAACGGCCATCCGCTGGATCCCATGCGCGAGGGCGGCGATCGCGACCACCATCACGAGTGGAGCAAGGAGCGATCGCCGGATCTCCAACCTGCCCCAGCACCAGGCGAGCAACAGCGGCATGCCGAGGAAGATGCGGGAGAGCGGAAAGAAGATGGAATCGGAACCGTCGTGCACCTTGGCGAAGGAGAAGGAGAAGATGATCAAGGCCACGGCGGAGAGCGCGGACCACATCGCCGCCATCCTGCGTTGAACGAGGAGCAGGATGATCGCGCCGGTCAGGAGCACGAGTGCGATGGATGACGCTGTGCCGGCCAAGGGCGCGGTCCATGCGAAATGGAGGTTGAGCCGTTCAAAGGCCGTGGGGATCATGTACGGCTTGAAGTGCAGTCTCCAGTCGAAGATGGTGTTGGTGATCACGCGTTCGTGAAAGAACCAGCGGGTGGCCAGCCAGATCAAGATCACCGGCAACGCTCCCATGAGCATGCCCGATACCGTGCCCTTTTCGCGCCGGTGCTTCACGAGGTGCTCCAAGCCCAGCGGAAGTGCCAGCAGGGCTGCGTTCGGGTTCACGAAGACAGCGAGGCCAAGGACGAAGGTGAGGAGGGCTCCGCGGAGCGTGAACGATCGTGCGCGTTGAATGAGCGGCACGGCGGCCAGGACCGCAAGGCCGTTCAACGCGGTGACCTGCAGGCCATGCTCCACGGGCAGGAGCAGTGGCATAGCCGCGAAGAGCATGGCAGGCCACCATTCACCGCGCTGCCGGTGGTGGAGGGCGAAGGCGAGGAAGGGCAGGATCGCCAGGAGGCCGAACAGCACTGCGATCGTGGTCACCACATCGCATCCGGCCCATACGAAGGGCGCCGCCAGCCATGCTTCCAGCATCACCCCATAATCCTGGCCGTAGAAGAAGGGTTCGTGGAAGACGCCCTGGGCATAGTCAGTGGTCCCCAGCCACACCACCACGATGTCGTCGCTGGCATGGCCCATGGTGGTGTGCACCATCCAGGCCCGATCGATCAGGGTGAAGGTCACGATCAACGCGAAGACCCACCGGAACGACCGTTCAACGTGCGTGGGTGACATGGCTGATGACCCGTTCAGGGTCCGGCGGGAGGTGGGTCCAGGAGGGCTCGCGCCGCAACCAGGTGATCTGTCTCTTGGCGTAGTTGCGGGTGTGTTGTTTGATCAGGGCGATGGCTTGTTCGAGGCTGCCATGGCCGCTGAAATGTTGGAAGAGCTCCGTGTAGCCGACCGTGCGCAAGGCGTTGTGCAGGCGATGGGGGATCAGGCTCCGGGCCTCCGCCACCAGGCCTGCGGCCATCATGTGGTCCACACGGGCATCGATCCGCGCGTACAGCTCCGCACGCGGCAGTGCCATGGCCAGGCGCACAAGGTGGACATCGGTTCGGTCGGTGGGTGTGGTGCGTTGTTCGCTGTACGGTCGCCCTGTCGCCAGGCAGACCTCCAGCGCACGGATCACGCGATGGGGGTTGTGATGATCGATGCGGGCATGGGTACCTGGATCAAGTTCCATCAACCGTGCGAGGAGAGGAGCGAGGCCGTCCTTCTTCCAGGTGGCCTGCAGTTCAGCGCGCCGATCAGGGTCACCGGTGGGTAAGGGGTCCAGCCCCTTGAGCAGGGCATCGATGTACAAGCCGCTTCCGCCCACCAGGATGGCGATGCCACGTTCCGCGAGGATCCGCTGCAGCACGGGTTCGGCCTCCCGCGCAAAGGTCCCCGCGCTCCATGTATCCTCGAGGGACAGGTGACCGAGGAAGTGATGGGGCACGCCCAGTAGTTCCTCTTCCAACGGCCGTGCCGTGCCGATGCGCATGGCCGCGTAGAACTGGCGCGAATCGGCGCTGATCACCTCCGTGCCGAGGTGCCTGGCCAGATCGGCTGCGACCTGCGTCTTC
>JACJZG010000050.1 GCA_020635715.1 Flavobacteriales bacterium
CGGGAACGGCAACGACGATCCTCCGGGCGATGACAACGGTGGGAACGGCAACGCCGATCCTCCGGGCGATGACAACGGCGGGAACGGTAACGACGATCCTCCGGGCGATGACAACGGTGGTGGGAATTGAGCGCTTGGTGTGATCCATGAGCGAGCCCCGGTATCCGGGGCTCGCTCATTTCCGGGCCACCTATCTTTCGTGATGCTTGGCATGGTTCGGAAGTTGAACGTGATGTTGTTGCACCTGCTTTTCGCCGCTTCGCTGGTGTGCGAGGCACAGGTCGAGACCTTCTTTGTGCGACCTGTTCAGACGCATCCGGGCTATGATCCGTTGGAGGATAGCAGCGCTGTGAGCCGCAACACCCAGATGCAGGATGGTCGGCTCTTCCTGTTCATCGGTGGCACCTGGAGCAGCAGTTCCACGGAGTACAATGCCCTCCGGCTCTTCTCCGCCGGGATCGGCCTGGACTTCATCAACCTGAGCTATCCCAATGATGTGGCCACGGCCAGCCTGGCGGATGAAACCGATACGCTGGTGTTCGACAAGTACCGGCAGGAGCTCTGCTTCGGTACGCCGCTGAGCGATGCAGTGGAGGTGGATAGCTTGAACGCGATCCACGAACGTGCTCTGAACCTGCTGCGCTACCTGGACCTCACCTATCCGACGCAGGATTGGGGGCAATACCTGGCCGGCCCGGATGCATTGGACTGGTCACGGATCGTCGTGGGTGGTCACTCGCAGGGCTCGGGTCATGCCTGTTACCTGGCCAAGCAGTTCCCTGTAGAGCGCGTGCTCATGTTCTCCGGCCCGAACGACTACAGCGATGTGCACCTGAACGCTGCCCACTGGCTCCGACAGCCCGGCGTTACACTGGTGGAACGCCACTTCTCCTACCTCAGCTTGAACGACGAGGCCGTACCCTACGCCAAGCAGTACATCGTGATCGATGGGCTCGGGATGCTGGCGAACGATGACTCCACCCATGTTGATGGAATGACTTCGCCCTACGGGAATTCACATTGCCTCTACACCACCCAGCTACCCGGCCTCGTGCTGCTCGATCACAACGTGCCGGTGATGTATACGGCGACCAATGCGAGCGTGTGGACCTACATGCTCACCAGCGCCATCTTTACGGGCTTGCACGAAGAGATCATTGCAACGGATGTGGTTGTCCGGCCCAACCCGGCACGGTCAACGGTCGAGGTCTTGGTCCCGTTGACGAGCGGCCTTGGCGCTTACACCCTGCGCGACCAACTCGGACGGACGGTCCTGCAAGGACCTGTGCCGACCGCTGAGCGATTCATCCTCGACATCTCCGGCCTGGGCACGGGCTTGTATCTGCTCGAAGTCAACGGAAGCGTCGTCAGGGTGGTGAAGCAGTAGAATGCGTTGGATCGACGTCGCGATCGTTGATCCGCTCTACCACACCGGACCCGCATCCACCTCGTTCTCCAACATCTCCTGCACTTCCGTGGGCAGCGCGTTGAAGAGGTCGAGGCCAGTGCTCTGCTCAATGGCATCCACCGTGGTGCGGTAGGCATACCACGGCTGGCTGGTGGCCGATGGGCCGTTCGGCATGTCCACCGCGATCAATCGTGCGCCATCGGTCACCACGCGGTCCAGGTCGTTATCGCCATCCGGTATGATGAGGAGTACCTTCCAATAGCGGGCCGGTACAGCGATGGCGCCGCTCGCGATAGCCGTGGTGGTGCCGCCTTGGTCGCCCGTTCCACCCTCGCCGTAACCACCTGCCACGATGTACAGTTCGTTGCCATCCGCCATCACGTCGCGCGCGAAGGCCTCCAGTTGGAACCAGGTATCCTGGTTCATGTTGGGCGATTGGGGGGCGATGTTCGTCATCAGGAATGTCGCCGCGTTGTCCTCGGCGCTGGCATCGCGGTCATCGCTGGGGCAGAGGTGGCCACGGTCGAATCCCGTGCCGTTGTAGTTGAAGGTGTTCGCCGCGTAGAAGGTGGCCGGCAGCAGCGGGTCGGGCAGGAAGCAGTCACACCGCACGGCATCGCCTTTCCACGCCGTGTTCAAATGCCAGCTCACCCAGCGTGACTGCCCACGGCTGTTGTCATAGCCCGCCACGTATTGCGGGTGTACGACGAGGTAGTTGTTGATGGCGACGACGCTTGTGCTGGCACCGCTCGGGTTGCCCATCGCCATGTTGTCATCCCGCGCACCCGAGCCCGTGGGGGTGGTGGGCTGCTCCGTGTCCGGCTCGGGGATGTCCACCTCCTTCTGGCAGGCGGCCAGCACGAGCAGCGCGGCGATCAAGAGGCAAGGGCGGGGGCGGATGGACATGGCCGTTCGGACCTAAAGATGCGAAATGAGGGCACCCCACCGTGTGCCGGGCGTAACGAAGTTCACGTTGACCTGCGGGTCATGCTGTCCGCGGCGCAACAATTTGCGCAATTGCTTACCGATCGCGCAACTTCGTGGGAAGAACCAGGATCCCATGCAACGCCACCGATTCCTCCTTGGCCTGGGGGCGCTCTTCCCCTTCGCCTGGTCAACCCGCCTGAAAGGTCGGATGGCAGATGGCGAAGGAACGCCCTTCAAGGTGAACGCCGGTGAGGCACGTTCCGGCAAGCGCTTCAACATGCGTGGTGTGACCCACAATACGTTGGATCTGAAGGTGAGCGGGGCTGACAACGAAGGTGCCTTCGCCGTGTTCGAGCAGATCGGCCACACCCCACACGGAGGACCACCGTTGCACGTACACCTGGAGCAGGATGAGTGGTTCCATGTGCTCGAGGGCGAGTACCTCTTCCAGTGTGGTGAAGAGCGCTGGCACGCCAGGGCCGGTGACACCGTTTTCCTTCCCAGGCAGGTGCCTCACGCCTTTGTGCAGCTCACCGAACGGGCACGCACCCTCGTTTGCTACCAACCCGCGGGTGCCATGGAATCGTTCTTCAGCACCACCGATCAATGGACCGCCCCGCCCAGCCAGGCTGTGGTAGCCGAAACGTTCGCGGCGCACGGTATGCAGGTGGTGGGTGGCCCGTTGCGTGTTGAGTAGGTTCATACCGACACCTGAAGCCGTGTTCGAACGACCCCGTTTGGTCGGGTCGATGCGATAGTGAGTGACCATAGCCGGGATGGAACGAAGCGTTCCGCCGGGCTCAATCACCCACCAGCCGGCGGTAGATGCACGAGTCCATGAAAACACCGTTCCAGTAGTAGTTCTCCTGCAAGGTGGCCTCGTGCACGAAGCCGGAGCGTTCCAGCAACTTGCGCGAAGCGCCGTTGGCCGGGTCCGTGATCCCTTCGATCCGATGGAAGCCGAGTTTCGCGAAGCCGTGTGATACGCAGGCATCGAGCGCTTCGCTCATCAGGCCCTTGCCCCAATGGTCCGGATGCAGCATGTAACCGATCTCGCCCAGATGGTGTTCCAACTTCAGCCGGTAGTATCCGATCGTGCCGATCACGGTGTCGTTGCCGTGCGTGGTCATTCCCCAGGTGATCCCTTCGTTCGCGACCAGGTTCGTTTCGATCCGATCGATCAGGTCCAACGCGTCCTGCCGGGTGCTCGCCTGCGGCCGACCGATATGCCGCATCACCCGCGGGTCACTGCGCATGGCGAACAGGGCATCGGCATCCGCAGTGGTGAGCCGGCGCAAGATGAGGCGCTCCGTGCGAAGCGTGGGGAACTCGGACAGATCGATGGTGAGCATGTTCCAACTGGAAGGAGGTGAAGGTACCGGAACCTCCTGTGTGCATCCATCTGATCCGTATCTGATCATCGGACGCGATCGGGTGATCCCGCCACCAATGGTGTGGAAGCACGACCACGCCAAAAGAGCCGGGTGCTTCACCGAAGCCCCACGGATCAGCGTTTACGACCGATGTACCGGATCGGCATCCGATCGGCTCCAGTGGAAGGAGCAGACAATGCCATGCATACTACCCATTGACCAAACCCTACCGCCATGAACATCCAGGCTTTCTCCCATCTTACCGGTCCCGACCAGTTGAGGACCATCGGCGAACGCGGCGTCCTGCTGCTTGAACGGTTCACCAAGGAAGGCCGCTGTCTGTATTACCGGGTGCGCAACTTCTATGTTGAACTGCTCTTCCTGAGCGGAACGGACGACCATGTTCAGGTGATGGCCTATACGATCGGCCATCCACGCTTTCTGCGGATGCTCTGCCTGCTTCCCTCCGCCTCGCTGAGCTCCATGGTGGCCAAGGCCATGGATGGTCCCTTGTCCCATCAGTGGAATTGATGGTGCCGATCCGCATCGTGGGATGTGCAACCAACGCCCCCGACTTCCACTGCCCTGTGGTATGCCGTGCCCATCCTCGGGCCTGTGTCCACCTTGACAACACATGGCCCCCGAATTGTGCACTCAAAAGCAAATTTCAAGAGCCATGCGCATCTACTTACTCCCTCTGCTTCTTCTTTCCTCTGCATACACCGCTCTGGCACAAGGTCCACACATCGGGCTGAAGGCAGGGCTCAACGTGAGCAACCTGTACGCTGATGAGGTGGATGACAACAACGCACGCCTCGGCTTCAACGCCGGTGTGATGGGGCGTACCAACCTCGACGCGCCCATCGGTCTGCAGGTGGAACTGCTCTACAGTACGAAAGGCAACAACACCCAGTACGATGCGATCTTCGGCCTGATCGATCAGGAGGTGCAGTTCGACCTGAATTACCTTGAACTGCCGGTGCTGGCCTGCTTCCGTTTCGCCGGGAACGCCCTTGAACTGCAAGTGGGGGGCTACGGTGCCTACCTGCTCAGCTCGGACGTGAGCACGAGCGGCGACCTCGGCAGCAGCAGCGGGTCGGTGGACCTGGACAACCTCGCGCGGATCGATGCAGGCCTGGCCGGAGGACTGGCCTTCAATGCAGGCCCGGCGCAGGTGGGCGCGCGTTATACGCTCGGTCTCATGCCGATCGCCGATAGTGATGGAGCGGATCTGTTGCTGGGTGATGCGAAGAACTCATGCGTGCAGGTATACGTGGCCTTCGGTATGCCAGGTGAATGATCACCGCCAGCACCGGAGCGTGGACCGCTGGGACACCTTGTGCCTCCATCCGCCCTCGAAAAGACACAGAGCATGAGCGCCGAACCTCCAAAGTACAAGTTGGGCACCTACCCCATCTTCGCCTTCATCGTGCTCATGGCCCTGCTTCTCGCCCTGCTCATCTGGACCAGGGGTTGATCGCTGCGGGCATCTTCAGGCCTTGGGACCAGGGAGCACACGCAGCAGCTCGTTCACAACGGCCCGCCCGATCGGTTTGATCAGGTGCTTGTCGAAGCCGGCGTCCATGGCCCGTTGCACGTCCTCCTCCTGGCCCCAGCCTGTGAGCGCCACGATCACCAGGTCCTTGTCCGGATGTTCCGCGCGGATGGTGCGGCAGGCCTCGTAGCCGTTCATCACGGGCATGCCGATGTCCATAAGGACCACCTCCGGCCGCGAACGCTTCACCAGTTCCACGCCTGCCCGCCCGTCGTGGGCCACTTCCACGGTGTGGCCGTTGTTACGCAGTAGCAGGGCGAGGATCTGTGCGGCGTCCTCGTTGTCATCCACAATGGCGATCCGGCGCGGTGGTATCGCTCCCGCATCGGTCTTCGCTCGAGCTGCCTCCGCGTTCTTGTGCGCAACGATGGGCAATCGAACAGTGAATGCCGAACCCTGGTCCACACCATCGCTGTACACCTCCACGCTGCCATCGTGCAGGCTCACCAGGTTGCGCACCACCGCCAGGCCGATGCCCAAGCCGTTGCGTCCCGCCTCCAGATCGCTGTGCAATTGGGTGAACATGTCGAAGATGCGCTCCTTGCGCTCCGCCGGGATGCCGCGTCCGTTGTCCTTCACGGTAACGGCCACCGAACGTGCATCACCGGTCACCAGCACTTCGATCCGGCCCCCGTTCGGGGTGTACCGGGCCGCATTGTTCAACAGGTTGCTGAAGACCTGGGTAAGGCGTGTGGGGTCGGCGTCGAGGTGGATGGTGGGGTCCACATCCGCCACCACCAGTTCGTGACCGTGCGAGCGCACCAACCCGCTGGAGGTCTCCACCGCTTGTGCGATGATCCGCGCCAACTGCACATGCTCGCGGCGCAGCACCAGCTTGCCCGTATCGATGCGGCCCAGGTCCAACAGGTCATCCACCAGGTGGCTCAGCAATGCGGTCTGTCGCTCCAGGACGGCGCGTGCATCTGCCCATGCTTCCGTATCACCGGTCGAACCCCGCAATAGCTGCACCGCATTGCGGATGGGGGCCAGCGGATTCCGCAGTTCGTGGCTCAATGTGGCCAGGAATTCACTTTTCCGCCGGTCGCTCGCTGCCAGGCGCTGCTCGTTATCACGCTGTTCGGTGATGTCCGTGTTGGTGCCCACCCAGAAGAGGGTCTGGCCCTGCGCATCGCGGTAAGCCTCGGCGCGGGAGAGGAACCAGCGGTATTGCCCATCGCTGCCGCGCAAAGGGAAGATGTCCTCCCACGGTTCGCCTGAGTCCCAACTGCGTTGAATGCGGTCCACCACGCGGTCCACGTGATCAGGATGGTGCACCGCCTTCCAGCCCCATCCCGCCATCTGCTCCAGGTCGGTGCCGGTGTAGTCGTACCACCGTTGGTTGTACCAGTAGATGTGGCCGGTGGGGTCCGCCAGCCAGGCGAATTGCGTCATGGCGTTGGCCAAGGCCTTGAAACGCTCCTCGCTCTGCCGTAACTGGATCAGGCTTCGCTTCTTTTCCAAGGAAGGCCACAACACTTCGGTGAAGCGTTTGATCAGCTCGGTGCGCCCCGGGTCCCAAGCGCCCGGCGTGGCACTTGCCGCCACCAGGCAGGCCGCCCACCGGGTGCTGCGGAACACCGGCACGGCCACGAACCGCCGCACACCCAGGGGACCGAACACCTGCTCGTAGGCTGCTGCTGTGCCCGGATCGGTGCGCGTATCCTCCACGGCAAGCACCGCGCCCGAAGTGGCGGTGGCGAGCAGGCCCTGCGGCACATCGGCCAGCGGATGGCTCGCGCTCAGGGAAGGAACGCCGTCGGCATGATCCACGTGCACCTGCCATGTCCCGGCGTTCTGATCGATCTCCGCCAGGAAGACGCGCTCGACCTGCAGATGGGCACCAAGGGTGGCAAGGGCTTCCTGAAGCAGGCGTTCCGGTTCCTCCGTGGTCCGCACCAGGTCGCTCAAGCGGTTCAGCACCGCACTGTCCAACCGCGCCATCTCGGCCTGGTGGACATCACGTATGATGATCGCGATCCGGTCGCGGAGATCATGCCACGGTTTGAGGGCGCGCGTTTCATACCACCTGTTCAGGCGCGGGGAGAAGGCGGTGACGATGCTGGTGCGACCGGTGGTGGCCACCGCCTCGAAGGTGGTGAACCACTTGTGGTCCACTTCCGGGAATACGTCCACCACCGTGCGCCCCTCGATCACCTGGTCCGCAAAGAGCTCCTGAAAGCGTTCATTGAATTCGAGGAACCGATAGTCCACCACCGTATCACGTTGGTCGCGGATAAGCTCCAGTACGCACACCCCTTCGTCAAGGGCATGGAAGAGCCTTCGGAACCGATCATCGGCCTGGGTGAGTGCCTGCCGTGAGCGCGTCTCCTGCGTGATGTTGGCGTGGGACAGCAGGGCCCCGTGTCCCAGTTGCGGCGGCAGCTTGTACGCCGTAAGCCGGAACCAGCGCTCCTCCGTGAGGGAGTGACAGGGGTATTCGTGGCTGAACGTGTTGAGCACCCCGGACATCACTTCCTCGATGCCGCGGCGGAGGTTGTCCAGTTCATGCTGCAACGCCTCTCCACCCGTTTCGCATACACTGTAATAGTTCGCGCCCACGGTACAGCTGGCATCGTCGCGCCCGCCATTGGCCAGGGCGAAGGAGCGCCAGGCCTGGTTCACCCAGCGGATGCGGCCACACGGCTCGATGATGGCCACGTGTGCGGCCACCGCATCAAGCACTTCAAGATCATATCCGCCCGCACCGGCCGATCCATCCATGTCCGGCCGGGCGGTATCGTTGACCACCTGCATCTAATGGGAGAGCTTCGTTAGCCAAGGTAAGGTACCGGGGCACCGCTTGGGAAGAAGGGCAGGCGGGACGGGCGTTCGCGGCGGAGGTTGACAGGTCAGTGGTTGGTGGCATCCCGTTGTGCATACATCCACGCGGGACTCCACATTCCAAGAACCTTGGCAGCCTTGCGATCGGAAGAACGCTGGATGGACGATTTCCATTGGAATTTTCGTGGGCTGGCACCCGTGACGCACCGGAACGTGACTATATTATCGTCCACACGTTGCCAAAATAACCGTCACATGCTCCGCTTCCCCTTGCCCCACACCATGCTCTCCTTCGCCGCCGTGCAAGCCGAATGGGCCAACACCCTGGACCGCGTGCAGGCCCTCTGCCCCGTGCTGCGCATGGCCGAGGTGGTGCGCCCCGATCGTTTCGCCTACCTGGAGATAGCCCGCGAGCACCAGGACCTGGTGCCGGAGATCGAGCGCATCCTGTTCCAGAACCTGCTGCTGCGCCCCCTGCAACGCATCGAGGACCGCGGCACCATCGAGTTCCAGGCGGACTGGCTCTGGAACTGGCGCCGCAGTGTGCCCTGGAGCTGCGAGCGCAGCACCATCGCCCGCCTGCTCCCCGATGCGCCCGAGCATACCTATGTATATGGGTACAGCTTGGTGCTGGTGGAGGGGTGAGGGGGGCTGAGATGGGTTTAAGATGGCACTTGCCCGTAGTTGTTACATGCCCTACTTTAGAAACCGCCCAGCCTGAAACGTCAAAGCCGCAGTTGATGAGACTTCGAATCATACGTTTTACCCTAGTATACCCCTTGCTCTTCGTTAGCATATGGTCCAGCGCCCAAAACCTCATCGCCGTACAGAACGGTAGCGGGGTATCCTACTACCCGCATGACAGCCTCCAGCAGGCAATTGATGAAGCCACCGAGGGGTCCGTCATCCACTTGCCGGGTGGGACGTTCACACGAACGGGCGGGTACACATTGAGCAATTCGTTGAGTTTGATCGGGGTAGGCTTTGGCAGTGACTCCACGGTTGCTACTGGGCATTCGGTGATCGGAAGTGACTTTTATCTCACTGATGGTTCGAGTGATTCGTATCTAGCTGGGCTCAGGTTCTCGAGTAATGTTCGGGTGACACCTGGGACAAACCCAACGGTCAGGAATCTGTTCTTTCATCGCTGTTATTTCTCCCAGCCGACCTTCATGAGTAGTGACAATGTTGTGCACAATTCCAACAATATTCAATTTCTTGAATGTGTGATCTCTAGTAATCTTTCTCTTGGAGGATCGACAAATTGCAAGATCATCAGTTGCATCCTCACGGGAAATGTTTATGATGGGTCAAGCCTAACGGTAGAGAATAGCTTTGTTCAAGGAGCTTCATTATCTCCGTCTTCAACCCAAGCGTGCCGTAATTGCAACTTCAGAGGGAATATATTCTCATCGAACCCGGCCTACTATGGTAGTTCATCGAGTCCAAATTATCTGGTGAAAAATGTGCTTGCAGGTTCCATAGCAAGTACCAACCCGAGCGTCCTTATTAGTTCTGGTAACATCGAGAACGCCGATTTGAGTCAGGTTTTCGTTGCCTACACTACAGGATACGACCCAACCGACGATTTGCACCTTACACCCGGTAGCCTGGCAATTGGTGCAGGACCGGGTGGCACGGATTGCGGTATCTACGGCGGGGCTAACCCTTGGAAGGATGGCGGCTTGCCCGCCAACCCACACGTTATGCAGAAGGCCATCGGTGCCACCACCAACGCCCAAGGTGAACTCCCTGTGACCATCCGCGTTGCCGCACAAGGAAACTGAACATGAAGAAGCAGAGCTATTGGTACCTCCTCGCATTTGCATTGTGCGTGATGCCCCTGATGTCCACGGCACAGAACAAGATCGCCGTCCAAAGCGGTAGTACGGTAACTTACTTCGATCAAGATGAGCTGCAGGCGGCCTTGGATGCTGCGCAGAATGGCGATGCTGTGTATCTGCCAGGAGGAACCTTCAATGGGCCTTTTACACTGGATCGATCCATACAACTGATCGGGGCCGGGTACTTCCCGGATTCATCGGCAGCGACAACGCCGACCACGATTACGAGTACATTCTACCTCACTTCAGCGGTCAGTGGTTCGTATGTAAGTGGGATCAACTTTACCGGCAGTGTACACTCTCCAAGCGGCACATATGCTACGATAACCGGATTGATCGTTCACCGCTGCTACTTTCAAGCTGATTTCGGCGCTTTCAACAGCTTTAGGTTCAATGATCTTTCATCGAATTGGGTTTTCAGTGAGTGTGTATTGAGAGGTTTGATTGCTAGTGACGCACGCAATGTCATTGTGAGGAATTGTGTCCTTGAGACAAACATTCAATATGTACGAGGTGGGGTCATTCAGAATTCAGTGTTTCTATATGCATCTGTCAATGTCTATGTCATTAATAATTGCAGTAATTGCATCATTCAAGGAAACGCATTCTACGGATCGAATGTGATGATCTCTGGGACGAGTGCATCCTATGCAAGCGTGTCGAATAACTGCTTTGTCGATGCCACACCCACTTTCTCGTGGGCCTCATTTAATAACAACACGACCGGGGTAAGTGCGGCTCAACTCTTCGTGAACTATACGAACAACGGCTACGAACACACCGACGACTTCCACCTTGCACCCGGTAGCCCAGCGATAGGCGTTGGCCCCAACGGCAGCGATTGCGGGATCTATGGTGGTTTGTCGCCCTGGAAGGAAGGCGGGGTGCCATACAACCCGCACATTCAAGAGCAGTTCATCGGTACCGCTACGAACCTGCAAGGCGAGTTGCCGGTTCAGATCAAGGTGGCAGCACAAGGAAATTGAGCAATGGACACGAAATCGCTCATTGCTGGATTAATACTGGTTGGTGCGATAGTACCTGCCCAAGTGGTGCAGGCTCAGAACAACCTTCACACCTATTATCACGGGGTACGGCAAGCGACTACTGAGTATACAGGTTCACATTACAGGTTGTACGACCCTCAGCGGAGAATCAGGGTCTGGGATTTCGGGGGGTCGTTCGTTTGGTCTGACTACAAGAGTTCAACGGCCACATGGGGGGAGCGTCTATTACTTGATGCGGTGCTCGTGAACTCGTACGGCTCCGGTTGGGTCGACCTGATCGGCGACAATCCTGGTGTGGACCCAACTCAAGGGCCAGAATTGCATGTGGTATTGAAGAATCCACTAGGTGTGGATATTGCGCGCAGCAGCACTTTGGATAATGTTCTAGTGCCACCTGCCGTGGAACTCGAGATGGAATCGGATGCGTGGGTGGAATCATCAGGTTATGTTGTTGAGCTCCGGGATGATGATCTCCTGGGGTACGATCTGCTTTCGACAATTCCAGTTCCATTGGCGAGTGGTGACACTCCTTTCGCCATTTCTGGAACAAATGGCGTCCTGAAGTCCCGCGATCAAGCGTTACCCGCATTGGATATTTTCTGGGGACTCACCAAAACATACGACTACTACTACCAACACTTTGGTCGTTGGAGTTGTGACGGCGCTGGTGGGCCCGTGATCGCAGGATACAATGCGCCCGGTGTGTTGGTCTCGCTTCTCGGACCAACTCAGAATGGCGCTAGTTATCAGTCTTCAGTAGATCGATTGTACTTCGGCAGAGGTGCGAACGGCGAAGGGCCTTATGTCTCACTGGACATTGTTGCACATGAGTATACCCACAAGGTCATCAAGCATACATCACAACTAGATGAAAACACCGAAGCAAGAGCATTGAATGAGAGTTTCTGCGACATCATTTGTGCAGCAGTTGAATTTGAAGTGTTGGGCGATTCGCCAAGTGTTTGGTTAATTGGTGAAAGCCCGCGTGGTGTTGGGGGGCTCCCTGCCTTGCGCCTTATGAACCAACCTTGGGCGCTTGGCCACAGTGGCACATATGGTGATGCCGTGTGGAATAGTGCACTCACGTCCAATTCGCATTATCCACTCACTGGAGTACAGAACCGTTGGTTTCACCTTCTAGTGAATGGTGGTTCCGGCACACACGAAAACATTACATATTCGGTTGACGGTTTGAGTATGGACATAGCGGTTCACATCGCATACGAAACCATGATCAACCTTGGACCCTCCAGTCGATTCGTTGACGCAGTGAACCTATCCATATCCAGAGCAGAGGCACTCTATCCTGGAACAAATGCTGCACTGGAGGTTAAGCGTGCCTGGCATGCTGTGGGCCTATACTCGAATCCTATTAGTGTTTGCAGTTCACAAGTCCTATCTGGTACTTCTGGTAGTTTCAGTGATGGAAGTGGTGCTTCCGATTATGCCAATGGGTTAGACTGCAACTGGCTCATTGCTCCAAGTGGCGCTGGTTCGATCAGTTTGAATTTCACCAGTTTTTCGTTGGCTTCGGGGGACATGCTTTATGTCTATGCTGGCGTCAGTACAACCGCACCGCTGATCGGCGCATATACCGGGTCGACCATTCCTGCGAATATTCAGCATTTAGGGAGCGCCCTCTTCGTTAGGTTCGTTAGCAATGCAACGGGTACTTCGACCGGGTGGTCGGCCACCTATAGCTCCGGGGACTTGCTTTCCTACTGCAGTAGTGCGGAGTATCCATTATCGGCTGCAACTGGGCTGGTTTCTGATGGGAGTGGTGTGAGTTCGTACAGGGCGAACACTACATGCGCGTGGTATATCGCACCGGCAGGGGCCACTTCCGTCACGCTGAACTTCTCACAGTTCGAAACAGAAGAGACAAATGACATTGTCAAGATTTATAGTTCGCTTGATACAAGCATACCTCCGATCGTAACACTTTCCGGCACGGCGCTACCGGGTCCGATTGTGTCCAATACAGGCGTAATGTTCATCACATTTTCGACTAACGGCGCAGTGAATATGAGTGGTTGGTCGGCTAGCTATACCTCCACAGGTAGTGGTTTTTGTGCCGGTAGCGTTCTGTCCGCGGCTGCGGGCAGTATTGCGGATGGCAGCGGAGCATCCAGCTACAACAACAACACACATTGCTCATGGTTGATCCAACCACTTGGAGCTAGTGCCGTGTTGCTGAATTTCACATCCTTCAACTTGGAGCCTGTATCACCAGAAGGCACTTTATACGACCGTGTCGTTGTTTACGATGGTAGTTCCGCTGCGGCCCCGGTGCTTGGTACCTTTGCGGGAATAGCAATGCCACCGACCGTAATTTCATCTGGTCCGGCATTGTTTGTTGAATTCATAACGGATAACGCTACCGTTGCCGATGGCTGGGAAGCCACCTACTCCTCACTTACAGGAACAACGTGTAGCGGTACAACCTTTTTGACCAGTACGACGGGTGCAATCAGTGATGGCAGCGGTACTGGTGACTATGGGAACAACGCGACATGCAATTGGCTGATCCAGCCGGAAGATGCGGTCTCCATTCAATTGACCTTCGATGCCTTCAGCACGCAGTTGAATGCCGATGGTGTGATTGTCTACGATGGACCGAGTACAAGTTCTACCGTGCTTGGGATCTACACGGGATCGAGCCTGCCACCAACGCTATCCTCTAGCGGCGGGTCGATGTTGGTGCGATTCGTATCCGATGCGGCAATAACGGGCGCCGGTTTCGATGCGCACTATGTGGCCAATATCTCCCCAGCTGGGGCATTGGCCTTGATCGGCTACGAGTATTGGTTCGATGAAGGGAACGCTACCTACCAAAGCATCACCCCTACCTACCAGTACATGTTGGATCGGGAGGTCGATACGGACGGCTTGGGGGCCGGGCTGCACACGTTGCACGTCCGTTTCAAGGACAATCAAGGCAGTTGGAGTTCTGTGCTCAGTCAGTCCTTCTACAAGGCTTTGGGTGTTCCGGGCGCTACTCCGCTGTTGGCAGAATGGGAGTATTGGTTCGATGAGGCTTATGATGATGCGGTGGTGGGCTCATTGTCCGGGACTCAAGAGGTGGTGGACGCTGGACTGGAAAGTGCCGGGCTGCCGGACGGCCTACATACGGCGCATATGCGCTTCCGTGGTTCGGGTGGCTGGAGTTCGGTCCTCAGTCAGTCGTTCTACAAGGCACCGTCTTCTTCATCGGGAAATGCCACCATCAATGGCTACGAGTATTGGTTCGATGATGACATGGGTACCTTGGTGAGTGCTTCCGTAAGCCCCACGGCCCAGTTCTCGCTAACGGCCGCCATGGATGCGGCCGACCTTCCGAACGGTTTGCACACCATGCATATCCGCTTCCAAGGCGATGGAGGCTGGTCGTCCGTGCTGAGCCAGAGCTTCTTCAAATCCGGCAATGCCAATTCGCTACCGAACCTCGTGGATGGCTACCGGTACTGGTTCGATGATCAAGAGGTGGACATGGAAACCGTTGTCCTCAACACGCCACTTTCACCCTACACCCTGAACAGCCCGATCAATGCACAAGGACTATCGGTCGGGCAACATGTGCTGCACATCCAGTTCCGGGATCTTGGCGGCTCGTGGAGCTCCGTGTTGAGCCAAAGCTTCGAACGCGTTGCAACTCCGAGCGTATTGGTCCCGGTCCGAATGTTCCTCGAAGGACCGTTCGATAGCGGCTCACTTCTCATGAGCGACGCCTTGCGGGCGGCTGGTCTGGTTCCAACGGAAGAGCCGTACACTGGGCTTGGTTTCGAGCTTGTTGGTGAGGGGGGCGGTGAGAGCACGACATCCGCTGTGCTATCCGTAACCGGAAGCAACGCCATTGTCGATTGGGTATTCGTGGAAGTCCGCGACAACGTTCTGAACGACCTGGTCCTCAATACCCGGTGCGCTCTGGTGCAGCGCGATGGTGATGTGGTGGATATGGATGGCGTGTCGCCCTTATCCATGGATCTGGCCCCCGGGAACTACTACATCGTAGTTCGCCACAGGAACCATTTGGGGGCTATGACGGCGAATACAGCTATGCTTAACTCTGCAACAGGGCTCATCGACTTCACAAGTACTTCCGTACCGAACTACGGCACGGAAGCTCAAAAGGTGCTTGCTGGAAAGAAGATGCTTTGGTCCGGTAACAGTTTCCATGATGGCCTATTGAAGTACACTGGAGCAAGCAATGACCGGGACCCGATCCTGGTACGCATCGGTGGTATAGTTCCGACCAATACAGTCCAAGGGTACTATACCGAGGACGTTACTATGGACGGGCTTGTCAAGTACACCGGGGCTTTGAACGACCGCGACCCCATCCTTGTGAACATTGGTGGGTTGGTGCCAACGCAAGTACGTTTCGAGCAGGTTCCATAGGGAGCTTATTGAATATGGGCAAGGGCACAGGAGACAGACCCTGCCTGTTTACCCGTCGAGTAGCGTCCTTCCTCCATCGTACGCTTCTTCTCCTTGCACGCGTCCGTGCGTGGCGCGTCAAACCGCTACGCCTCGTCCCCTTCTTTCACCGTCTCCAGTTGCTATCGACTCAATTCCAAACCAGGTGATGCTATCGAGGTCTTAATCCACTTCTTTATCGTTCTCCTGGTCGCTGTGTGAAGGTATCCATGGCGACCGAGGTCAGCCCTAAGATATCCGGGATCATCTTCTGTAGAGCACGCCGGTGATTTGGGAGAAGTATAATTCCGATCCTAGTGCACTATGCATCACCTTGACCTTTTCCAAACTCCAGCACATTCTGCAGCAAATTGGCTGGCGGTTTCTGGTTGTATCCTGTTGGTTGATGAGAGAAGATGGCGGCGGCGGCTTTGTCCATCATGGCATCCTTCGCCTCATTTGAATGTGACTTCTCCAATAGCTGCAGTGCGGCACGTAAACTGTTTGACCGTTGCATGTTTACAGTGTAGTTGTGCGCTGCACTATTGAAAGCCTTGAGTGCTACTGCAATGAGGAACAGCAGAAAAGAAACTTCAACGATCCTGAGGGCATTGGACTTGATAAGAGCGTTGATGAAGTATGTGCGCAAGCAATCGGGGCATGTACGTTGAATGCCAATAGCCTCATTGCCTGTTGCTGATAATTCATGGGAGTACAGAGACAATACATTCCCCAATGCATGGAAATGGTATAGCCTAAAGGCGAAGAAGACGCTTAGTCCAACAAAAGCCAAAAGACTCACCCCGGCAATCAACCAGAACTTGCCAGCCTGCTCTACAAAGTAGTTGGATTGCTGTTTGATCGTATGTTCGTTCGACCTATCCGTCGCAATTGAATTCAGGGATTCAATTGAACTGTTTAGATGGTCTCGTAGCCCTGACAAGCTCTCCAGCTCTTGCCGATACTCTTCCGGACTACCGCAAAGAATTCGTTGTTTGGTGTCTTGAATATCAAGAGCAAATCCTTCCATTTCACGAGCGATACCAACCGCATTCTGGCGCCATGTAGGTGAATTCAAGTGCCTCTGGAGTGCATTCCCTGCCGCATTGAGATTTTCTACAAACTGCTGCGCAAGACTCTCGTCCACTGCTACTGGCCAGTTGCGATTTGCTATGGCTCCGAGTTTGATCAACTTCTGGCACGCTATGGTCAGTGCTACCACTGGTGCCTCATTCCCTGAAAGCTGATTTATCCTCTGCTCTAGTGAGTGAATAGCACTTTGCAAGCTTTCGGCTCTTGGGAAGAGATGTGTATTGCTCATGGTCGTCGAATCGAATCTAATCCTAAACCACTGCAGGGTCTCCGCTCGGGACCCTGCAGGAATTGTCCTCACACCTCAACCCCCGCAACAGCCGGCACCATCCGCACCACCTCCCCGCACACCACGCCCAAGGCGCGGCCGGTGAGGCGCTGGCCCAGGAAGGGCGTGTTGTGGCTGCGGCTCACGAGGTCCTCCTCCGTGCAGGTCCAGTTCATTTCGGGATCGAAGAGGGTGATCTCCGCCCGTTCGCCTTCGGCGATGTGCACTTTCGGCAGGCCCAGCACGGCGCGCGGGCCGTGGGTGAGGCGCTCGATGAGGCGGCGCAGGGTCATGTGGCCCTTCAGCGCGGTGTTGGCCACCGCGAAGGCCGTCTCCAGCCCGATGATGCCAAAGGCGGCGGGGCCGTACTCCAGCACCTTGTGCTCGCGGTCCTCCGGCCGGTGGTCGCTCACGATGGCGTCGATGGTGCCGTCCTTCACGCCCTCGCGCAGCGCTTCGATGTGCTCCAGGTCGCGCAGCGGCGGCAGCACCTTGTAGCAGGTCTCGAAGCCGCGCAAACAGCCATCGTCCAGCAGGAGGTTGTGCGCGGCCACGCTGGCGGTGATGCGCTGCTTGCGGGCCTTGGCGGCGCGGATGAGGGCCACGCCCTCGGCGGTGCTCACGGTGGCCACGTGCAGGTGCCCGCCCGCATAGGCCTGCAGGGCCAGGTCGCGCTGCAAGGCCAGCACTTCCGCCACGGGCGGGATGCCCTTGAGGCCGAGGCGCGTGCTCATGGGGCCTTCGTGCATCTGCCCGCCGCGCATGAGGTCCGGGTCGTTGGGGTAGACCATGACGGGGGCCTGGCCCACGCCGGCGCTGTATTGCAGCGCCAGCAGCATGAGGCGGCTGTTGCGCACGGCCCGCTGGTCGTCCCCGAAGGCCACGGCACCGGCCTGCTGCTGGTCGTAGAGCTCGGCGAGCTGTTCGCCCTGGAGGCCCTGGGTGAGGGCGCCGATGGGCAGCAACCGCACGGGATGGCCCTGGGCGCGTTGGAGCAGGTAGCCCACGCCGGCGCGGTCGTCGGTGGCGGGCTTGGTGCTGGGCAGCACGGCCACGGCGGTGAAGCCCCCGGCAGCGGCGGCATCGAGGCCGTTGGTGATCCCGCATTTCCACTCCTCACCGGGGTCGCGGAAGTGCGCGCGCAGGTCCACCCAGCCGGGGCTCACATGCGCGCCGTCGTGCTTGACCTCGCGCGCCCCCTTGGCCGTCACGCGCGCGCCCACCTTCGCGATCACGCCATCCTGCACCAGGATGTCCACCGTTGTTTCGTGGTGCGGACCACCGGGATCGACCACCGTGACGTTGCGGAGTATCAGCTCGTTCATCGGGTGTTGCGGATCAGGATGACTTCGGCCAGGAGGAAGAGCAGGGCCAGGAGGATGAACCACTTCCACAATTTGCGCCCCTGGTCCAGTTCGTTCAAACGTAACGAAAGGTCGCCGCCCGCCTCATCGAGCACCCGGAAGCTGGTGAGGCCGCGCGCGGCCAGCTGCTCGCGCAGCTCATCCGCCGTGTAGGCGCGCAGGTCGCTCTCCCGCCGCGCCAGGTTGAGGGCCACGCTGCGCACGGTGTCCGCACCGATGGTGACGAAGTAGGGGCCGTCCGGCAGGGCCTGGTCGTGCAGCAGCAGTTCGGTGCGGCCCGGCGTGCGGCGCACTTCGGGCACGAGGTCCAGCCCGTTGGGGCCCAGCAGGTGCGGCGGCCGGTCGGCGGGCACTTCGATCCCTTCCAGCGCGATGCGAGCCTCGTCGCCGATGGTGTGGTAGAGGGTGCCCATGGGGCGGCTCAGTTCGGCCATGCGCAGCAAGCTGGTGGCGAAGAGGCTGTGGCGGGTGAGGTTGCTGGCGCTCTCGGCCAGCGGACTGGCGCAGAGGTAGGCGCTGCCGCGGCCCCGGCTGGTGCGGCTGAGCCAGGCGCTGCCGTCCTGCAGGCGCAGGAGCACATCGCTGCCGGCCGCCGGACGCAAGCTCCAGCGTTCGCGCACCACGGGCAGTTCCACGTTGCGCGGCATGGTCTGGAAGATGGCGCGGTAGAAGGGTTCCTGCAGGTCGATGCGGTCCACCCGCACGGTGTTGGTGTCCACCTTGGCGGGGGCGGCGGCGCCGAGGCGGGCGAAGAGCTCGGCATAGCGCGCGGGGTCGCCGGCGCTGGGGGGGAAGACGGCCACACTGCCGCCACCTTCCACGAAGTTGGCCAGGGCATGCGTGAGGCCACCGGGCACCTCGGGCAGGGCGTTCAGCACCACCAGGTCCTGGCGCTCCAGGGCGGCGAGGTCCAGCGCGCGGTAGCCCTGCGTGGTGAAGAGGTGGGTGCTGTCCAACCCGAAGACGTTGCCCACGGCGCGGTCGCCGTTGGGGTCGTTGCCGGTCACCAGCAGCACGCGCAGCCGGTCCGTAACGCCATAAGCGAGGTAGAGCCGGTCATCGAAGACCACCGGCTGGTTGTTGATGCTCACGACACCCCAGTGGTCGCCGGGGCCGTCGCCGAGGAAGCGGAGGGTGGTGTCCACCTCGCCGCCACCGGCTACGCTGAAGCTGGCCACCGCGCGCTGCCGGCCGTCCACATCCAGCCTTAGCGGCACGTTCACGAGTTCCTGTTCGCCGTGGTTGCGGATGCGCACGTGCAGCACTTCGTCCTGCCCGGCCCGGCGCACCGGCGTAGCGAACCAGGCGCTGTCGATGCTCAGGTTGTCCGGGGTGGCCGGGGTGAGGGGCACGATGACCGTGGGCACCAGGGTGTCGTTGGTCCAGTTCTCCACGTCGGTGATGCTGCGCTGCAGGTCGGTGAAGAGGATGCTGCGCTTCACGGGTGCGTCGCTGGCGGCGAGGGCTTCGCGCTGGCGCAGCAGCACCTTGCTCAGTTGGCGGGCGTAGGGGGCCACGTCGGCACTGGCGATGGTCTGCAGGGCCTCATCGCGACCGAGCAGCAGCTGTTCCTTCCCCCCGAATGCCCCCGTTAGCACCTGGAAGCGGTCGGCGGCGCTGAAGGCCATCACGGCGTCCTGCGCGTTGCGGCGGGCCTGGTCCAGCAGGCGGCCGCCGGGGTTCGTGCCGTCCATACTGTAGCTGTCGTCCACGTAGATGGCCACGGCGCGTTCGCCCACCTGTGCGGCGCCGGTGGGGCCGGGGAGGTAGGGCTGTGCGAAGGCGAGGACGAGGCAGGCGATGGCGAGGCAGCGGGCCAGGAGCACCAGCCAGTGCTGGATCTTCTTGCGGGCGCGGGTCTGCTGCGTCACCTCGGCCAGGTAGCGCACGTTGGGGAAGTCGATCCGCTTGAAGCGCCGGAGCTGGAAGAGGTGGATGAGCACCGGGATCGCCAGGGCGGAGAGCGCCCACAGGAAGGCCGGGTGCAGGAAGGACATCGGGGGCGAAGTTAGCAGGGGTGGGGAAGGGGAGAACGCAAGTCTCAAGTCGCAAGTCTCAAGTCACAAGTCGCAAGTCACAAGTGTGAAGGTCACAGGATCGCTTCGCGGCTCGTTCCTCGCCGCTCGCGATGACCGTTGGTGAGTAACGAAGCGATGAACAACCACTTGCCCCTGCACCTGCCCCTGCTCCTGATGTCAGTCCTCAACCCGAAGCCGTTGCATAGAACGACCGCTTGCGGACTGCCAACTGCCAACTGCCTACTGCCTACTGCCAACTGCCAACTGCCTACTGCCTACTGCCTACTGCCTACTGCAAGCTCCATCACCCAAAGCCGTAGCGCCGAACAACCACTTGCCCCTGCCCCTGCCCCTGCCCGAACATCAAGGACAAATGACCTGCTCGATCAGCAACTGGGTGAACCTCCTTCCTCCGGTCCGGTTCAAATGGCGGTTGTCGTTGAAATTCACCTCTGCGTTCAGGGAATCGGTGAAGTCGTACAGATCGAGTCCCTCCCCAGCCATCAACCGTGCGGTCGCATTCCGGATGTGCTCCGGTGAAGCCACCAGGAAGTTGGGGCTCGTGAATACCACCGGTTCGATCCCGTTCGCCCGGCACAACGCGAACAAGGCCCGCAGGTCCTCGCCAACGTTCGGTTCCGTTACCGGTACGAAGGTGTAGTCGTAGGTGCCGTAGAAGCGGTCGTTGGGGCTGAAGTAGCTCCCGGTGCTGTCGAACGGGACCGGGCGCCGCCCGAGCAGGGAGCGCAGGGTAGGCTCCAGACCCCACTTGAAGTTGTACTTGGTGTAGCGCCAGAACGGTATATGCCGCAGCCAATACCATTCCGGGTCGCGCGCCAGCAGGAAGTCGTAGATCAGGTCGTCCTCCAGGAAGGGGACGAAGTCGTAGAGCGTGCTGGAGAAGCCTTCCTGCTCGTCGGTGAGCATGGAGCTGTCCACCTGGAGGAGCAGGCGCTTGGTGGTGTTGCCATTGCGCAGGAAGACGCGCATGGTGAGCAGGATCTCCGCCGGCCTGAAGTGATTGTTGGCCAGGCTGATCGTGCGCATGCCACATGCCGCGTTGACCGCGTTCATGTCGATGTTCCACAGTGCCCGCGAAGAGCCGATCACCACGGCATCATAGCGCTCATCATGCATGCGGTGCAACCACTGGGCCTTGGTGCCGTTCCCGTGCCGATGGATCCACGTGAACAGCGGGTCGAGGATGACCGCCAGGAGCGCCAGCAGGCCGACGACCAACAGTAGCTTGAGGATCAACTTCTTCATCCGCTTAGAACTGGAAGTAGATGAAGGCCTTCTGGTCCACGAACACACCGAAGAAGAGCAGGGCCAGCAACAGCCCGGCATAACCGGCGTAACGGAGCATAGGGCGCCGTTCCATGCGTGGTATGAAGTCGGGTCGGGCGCTCCGGTGGTCGATCACGAACAGCATGACGCCGAAGAGCAGGGTCATCGCGAAGGAGAAGGGGGTCTGCTCCGTATAGCTGAGGATGCGCCGGATCAGGAAGACCGGGTCATGGCCGAAGGTGAGGATGTTGCCCGCGAACTCCCAGGCCTTGCCGAGGGTCTTGGCCTTGAAAAGGATCATGCTGGTGAGGATGACCCCCATCGTGAGCAGCCATCGCAGCGGCTTCGGCCAACGGGTCATGCGAACACCAACGGCCAGTTCAACGGCCATGAACAGGCCGAGCCACAAGCCCCAGAGGACGAAGTTCCACGTGGGGCCGTGCCACAACCCGCTCAACAGGAAGGTGATCGTGATGGCGACCATCACACCAAGCAGCCCACGGTTGCGCATGCCGTAGGCCAGGGGGGTGTACAGGTAGTCACGGAACCAGGTGTTCAGGGTGATGTGCCAGCGCGTCCAGAATTCAGCGAGCGAGAAGGAGAAGTAGGGGCGGTCGAAATTGCGCGTGAGGTCGATCCCCAGCAATTTGCCAGCCCCGCGGGCGATGTCGGAATAGGCGCTGAAGTCGGCATAGATCTCCACCGCGAAGAAGATCACGCCCAGGCCGCCGATCAGCCCGCCGAACAACGAAGGTTGGTCGAACACGGTGTCGGCCAGCGGCGCGAACCGGTCGGCGATCACCATCTTCTTGAACGCGCCGATCAGCAGGAGCCGCAGGCCTTCCACCAGTTGTTCGCGGCGGTAGGTGCGCGGGCTGGCCAGTTGTGGCAGCAGGTCATTCCCCCGTTCGATCGGGCCGGCGAGCAGCAAGGGGAAGAAGGAGACGAAGGTGAAGAAGACCGGAAGGTCCCGCATCGGTTCCTGATCCTCGTTGTACACATCCAGGCAATAGCCCAGCGTCTGAAAGGTGAAGAAGCTGATGCCCACGGGCAGCGCGATGGCCAGGGTCCACGGTACGCCATCCATCCCCAGCGCCACCTGCAGGCTGTCCAGGAAGAAGTTGAAGTATTTGAAGAAGAACAGCAGTCCGAGGTCCACCACGAGCACCGCCAGGATGAGCCGGTCCTTGGTCCGTTCCGCATGAGCATCGGCTATGGCGATGGCCATCCGCTGGTTGAAGAGGCTGCTGAACAGGATCAGCGCCAGGAAACGGACGTCCCACCACCCGTAGAACACGTAGCTCGCCAGGAGCAACACCGGGATCCGGTGCCTGCCGTCGCCTGTCAGTGGCGCCCAGTAAAGGGCGAAGACCACCGCGAGGAAGACCAGGAATTGGGGCGAGTTGAAGATCATCGGGGCCGCGAAAGTAGCCGGGCACGCCGAGTGTGCCGGCCGGCAGCCGCCTCGCTGATGGATGCACCCTCAACCCCCATCCCGAACAACGCGATATCGAAGCGCACCGGATCCACCGGATCGAACCGGCGAAGTGCGGCCGTGAGTTCCTCCACCGCCTGCCAGTCGTCCTGTTCACGGGTGAGCAGACCGAGCTCGCGCGCCACGCGGCCGGTGTGCACATCGAGCGGCACCATCAGGTCCGCGGGGGTGATCCGCTTCCACAGGCCCAGGTCCACGCCGCGGTCGTTGGGGCGCACCATCCAACGCAGGTACATGTTGATGCGCTTGGCGTTGCTACCCTTGCCGGGATCGGCCACGTGCTTGCGTGTGCGGGCCTCATGCGGGATGGCGAAGAAGCGCTGCTTGAACAGGTGGATCCCACTCGCCGCATGCCACTTCACAGGTGCCGGTGATGTGGCCTTCTGCTGCTTGCCGGAGTGCGGCTCTTCCGCCAGGAAGGCCTCCTCCAAGCCACCATAGGTCGTGTAGAGGTGCCGCAGGGCCAGGATGAAGTGGCGCAGGTCCGTGCCGTTGAAAGTGCGGTGTACGAAGCGCTCCACGGTGGTGATCTCATCTTCGCTCGCGTGCATCACGAACGCATGCGGCCGCTCGTCGAACAGCGCCACCAGGCGCTCCGCGTTGGCGATGATGGTCTTCCGTTGCCCCCAGGCGATGGTGGCCGTGAGGAAGCCGATGAGCTCGGCATCTTTACGGTCCGTGAAGGCGCGCGGGATGCGCAGCGGGTCCGCTTCGATGAAGCCCGGATGCGCGTGGTGCGCATAGGCTTCTTCGAGGAGCTGGGCGAGATCGTTGTTGTGCTTGGTCCGTGCGGCCATGGATGATCGGTACCGCGATCTTACATCCTTCCGCGTCTGGCCGGGTTCACATGTTGCCCATTCGGCTCCATCGCCTATTTTGGCGGGCCCGAAATCCATGATCAACTTCCGTGGTCTCCCGATGGTGCGGCATCTGGGACCGATGAGAACGACCGCGATCTGTGTGCTCTTCGGCTTCGCCTTGCCCGGCCTGAGCCAGGATCGCGCGGCCTGCACGCCCTTGTTCGGTGGGGTTACGGAGGGGAATAAGGAGCTCGTGACCGAATTACGGGCGCGATACAAGGCGCAGAACGAGGCCATCACCATCGAGGATAGTCGGCTGCGCAAGGCCGTGCTTGCCGATTGGGAGGAACTCCAGGAGGACCTGATCGAAAGCATCGAGCACGCGCATTTCATCCAGGGCACCCCGATGAACCGCCTGCTCGATAGCACCATGAACCTGCTGGCCGCCCAGCTGCCCGGGTTAAGCTCAACCCCTCGCGTGATGCTGAGCTGGTACCCCTGGCCCAATGCCACCACGCGTGGGGAAGGCACGGTGGTCATGAACCTCGGTATGCTCGAACGCCTCACCACCCGTTCGGAACTGGCCTTCATCCTGGGCCACGAGCTGGCGCATCACCACCTGGACCATGTTCGGCGCACCATCGAGCAGGTCAACGCCAAGCTACTTTCCAAGGAATTCAAGTCCGAATTGCGCGCTGTGCTGCGCGAGGAATTCGATCGCCTGGCCAAATTGGAGGCCCTCGCCATCAACTTCTCGGTGAATGAACGCAGGCACGGACGGAACCACGAGCTCGAAGCGGATTCATTGGCACTGCGGCTGGTCCAGGCCGCCGGCTTCGATCCACTCGCCGGACCGGCTGTGATGGATATTCTCGCCGCCTGTGAGCAGGAGGTCTACGCGCAGCAGGTGGATCTGGTGAGGGCCCTGGTTCAGGGAGGTGCTGACCCGGAAGGCGACTGGACCAGGGAGGAGGAAACGAGTTCGTTGGGCGCGGTGGACCTTCGGAATCATGAGTTGGAGGAGGAACTGAAGACCCACCCCGAGTGCGGTGCGCGCAAGCTGGCCCTGCTCGACCTCCTCTCCCTGCCGGCGGATGTCGACGCTCCAGGACCGGACAGCACGTATCTGGCCCTGCGTGCGACCGTTTCAACGGCCATCCTTGAGAGCGCCTTGATCGAGGAGGACCTGGGCCGCGCGGTCTTCGTGGGCTTGCACCTGCTGGCCAACGGTGCGGACAACGGGGAAGTGCATGCGGGCCTGGCCATTGCCTTCGACAAGCTGTTGAAGCATGCCCGGGCGCACAAGCTGGGGGAGGTACTTGCACAGCCGCACAAGCAGGACAGCGAGGCCTACCAACGCACCTTGAAGATGCTGAACCGCCTACGGATCCGCGACCATCAGGCATTGGCATCGTACCACCTGGCCCAGGCACAGGAATTGAGCCCAGGCTGTGAGCGGTCCCTGTTCGCCGCAGTGATCCATGCGGCCAATGGCACCAGCGCGGTGGACCTTGTGGAGGCCAAGAAGGCCTACTCGGATGGTTTCCCCAAAGGCCGCTATATCGACTCCCTCGCCAAGATCAACCTGCCCGGCGCTGCGAAACGCTGAGGTCAGCTTCACGACCCGAAACCAACGCACCCTCACCTTCCCCATGCGTAAGATCCTATTCATCGCCGGTATGCTGGCGGCATTCACCAACGTGGCCCAGGAGCGTACGTTGAACAACGTGCTTCGCGCCAAGGCCCGCGGTGGCGGCGCGATCATGAAGAGCGATGAGCTCGCCGGTTACTATTCCTTCTACGAGGTCGACAAGGTCGACGGCAAGCTGCGTGCCTTCCGCATGGCACTGTTGGATAACAACCTCGCGGAGATCGGGGACATCAAGCTGAACCGGCCCAAGGACAGCTACATGATGGAGAACGTGTTCAATGGCAAGGCCTTCATGTTCTTCTTCCTCAACGACAAGAACGTGGAGCTCGAGACCTACGACCTCAACGGCAAGAAGCTCGGGTCCAAGGTGTACGAGGATGCCAACAAGTGGGAACGCATTCGTGCGCTGCAGGCCGCGCGTTCCGGTGAATCCGCGGAGGTGAACCAGAGCATCTTCCCGATCGGCGATGGCGGCTTCCTGAAGCAAAGCATCACGAAGGGGGAGAAGCGTGGCTACCACCTCGCCGCCTACAACAACGACATGAGCCTGCGCTGGGAGACCGACGCACCCACCGGCAACATGATCGACAACCTCGACTGATCACCGTGACCAAAGACCACGTCATCGGCTCCATCTTCAAACAGAAGGGCGCGATGGATATGCCCGATGAGACTTTCATGGCCCTCTTCGACGTGAACACCGGCAAGAAGCTGTGGGAGAAGGAGGTGACGGTGGATAACAAGCGGATGACCGTGGTGAACGTCTTCCCCGTGGAGGGCAAGGATGAGATGTTCGTGATCGGCGAGCTCTTCGGCCCCGACGACAAGGTGTTCAAGGCGAAGAGCAAGGGCATGTACGCCATGCGCATGGGCATGGACGGCACCCCGCTCCAGACCGAGATGCTCGAATGGGAGCGCGACATCCTTCCGCACGTGCCGGCTGATGAGAAGGGTAAGAAGGACATGGACCGGATCCTCTTCCACAAGGTGGTGCGCTTGAACAACGGCACCATCCATTGCATCGGCGAGGAGTACAAGAAGGCACTGGGCGCCACCGGCGGCGTGCAGGTCACCACGAAGGACATGTTCGTCATCGAGCTCGGGTCCGACCTCAAGATGAAGCGCTGTTCGGTGTTCCCAAAGAGCAAGACCCGCACGGAGTTCGATGCGCAGCTGGCCGCCTATCCGGCATCCATCCTGGCGAAGATCGTGAAGGCGATGGGCCGTTTCGATTACGAATTCACCATGCAGGACAAGGTGGGCGACCGCTATTTCTCCACCTATGTGGACTTTGATCGCTCCAAGGGCGATGACGGCAAGAAGATCGGGACAATGGTGGGCACGATCGTCGGTGATGGCAAGGGTGAACCCACCTTGGACAAATACGATGTGAAGGCAGCCGGTTCCACCTATTTCCGGGCCCTGCCGGCGAAGCCGGGTTACGTGCTTATCTACGAGTACTTCCAGAAAGCCAAGCAGATCAAGTTCCGCCTTGAGAAAGTGAACTTCTGAGGCGCTGCATCGATACATGGAAAGGGCGCCGAACGGCGCCCTTTCTTCTTTTCCATGGCCGGTGTTCACGCCCACAGCCCCATGATCACACCGTACAAGGTGAACTGCAGTACATGGTAGCCGCCATCGATCAACAGGAGCGTGGTGGGCTTGTTCGCGAACTGGTAGTTGATCGCGAAGCTGGTGAAGGCGATGCCGAATCCACAGAGGAAGCCGTGGTGCAGCCAGTGCGCGAAGCTGTGCACTTCATGTCCCACGAGGATGGCGAACGCATAGGCCGCGACCCAGGCCATGAGGAAGGCGATGCCGAAGACCTGCGCTGGATGTTTCGTCGTCTTCGGATCGCGCGGCGCATCAGGGTCGAGGCCGTTGGCGCGCGCCCAGGGCCGCAGGAACAGGGCTTTGGAATACCAGGGGGCACCGAGCAGGAAGATGCTGATGGCACAGACGAGGATGGCGAGGTGGTTCATGGGGGTGGTGTTGGTTCAGGCGTTGAGGCGTTCGCCCTTCGCGGCCTTGGCCACGACCTTGGCGATGCGGGCGTCGCGCGTGGGTTTGGTCTTCGCGCTGGTGATGTGGTGCAGGATGAACTTGCGCGCGCTGGGTGGGAAGGCATTGAAGTGCTTCCACGCGGTCCTGTTGTTCTTGAACGCGCGTTCCAGGTCCTCGGGGACGTGAAAGGCTTCAACGGCGTCAAGTGCGTTCCAGGAGCCATTGGCTTTGGCGGTCTCGATGGCCTTGTGTCCCGCGCGCGCCATGCGTTTGTTGGCGATCAATCGTTCCACGCGCTCCTTGTTCACCTTGCTCCACATGCTCTTCGGCTTGCGCGGACAGAGGTGCAGCATCGAGCGGTCCGCATCCAAGGCGCGGGCGGTGCTGTCGATCCAACCAAAGCAGAGCGCTTCCTCGACGATGGCCGCAATGCCGATATGCTTGTCCGCGTGTTCCTTTTTCCAATACACCAGCCAGATCCCCGTGGTACGTGTGTGATGGGCCTTCAACCAAGCACGCCATTGCGCGCGCGTCGTCACCTCCACCTGTTCCAGGGAGTCCAATTTGGTGGCCATGGATCAGCGGCCCATGCCAGGCGGCATCATCGGCATCTCCATCAGCTGGTAACCCTTCATGGAGAAGGCCCCCTCATCCACCGTGCCGAGCTTCAGATCGCGGATGCGGCAGGTCACGCGTTCCTTCCCGTCGTTGCTCACCCACTCGTATTCCAGCGGGAAGCCGTGCACGCCGGCCAGCGCGTCGTCATGCATTTCGGCACCCTTGCCACGCATGTCGCGCATCACGCTGTGGAAGGGCATCTCGATGTCCTGCGCCATCCATCCCGTCCACGTGCCATCCTCGTCCTTGGCGATCATCTTCTTGCACACGTGGCCATCGATCGTCTTCGTCTCGTCCGTCACCTGGATGTCTGCTGCGTTCCTGTTCGACTCCTCCATGCCGGTCACCTTCATCTTGCGGGTCTTCATGGCCATCTTGTTGCCCTTGCCATCGTCCATCAGCATGTACTGCATCTTCTCCTTCTGGTCGATGATCATGCGCACGCTCTCCTTCATCTCCGGCGACTTCGAGTCGAAGGCCAATTTGCTCTCGCTGCTGTGGATGGTGCTGATCATCGGGCTGTTCTTGCTCTCCTTCCCGTTCTCGAAGAAGTGCATGTCCATCGTGAAGCTGCCTACGAACGCATTCGGCACGAAGGGGTCCGTGTCCGGCTCCATGCGCATGTTCGATCCGCTCTGCTGCAGGATGGCGTTCATGTCCACCTGTGCGGTGGTGGTGGTGGCGAGGAGCAGCGCGCCGGCTGCGAGGGGGAGGATGTGCTTGCGCATGACGATGGTATGAGGGACTAACTTACGGATACGCGATGACCGTGTAGCTCGACAGGTCGATCACAGGCGGTGTGACAGGCCCCGCGTGGTAGGCAACGATCTCCAACGTGAGTAGGGGCTCCATCACGAACTTGAAGACCGCGCGGTCGCCGAACTTGAAGAGCAGCCGGAAGGCTTGCAAGGGTCCTTCGTTCATCGGGATCCAGGCAGGGCCGTCCGCGAAAGGGGATGGTTTGATGTCCGCCGTCCAGAGCTGAAGTGTGTTGTTCGCCTCCACCAGGTCGTAACGGGTGCATTCCTCACCCGCGATGATCACGTGTTCTTCGGTCGGCCTCAATGGTATATCCTGGAACTCTTCCAGGGCGTCCGGTTCACGCAGCCGATCCACCAGCAGCACTTGCTTGAGCTCGCTCACCTGGGCGGTGCGGCCGATGGCATTGGCCACCACGGCCACGTTCGCCTCACTGTCGGCGAACCAGGTGGTATGCGGGATGCCGCGTACCAGCTCCAGCTGCATGATGCCGCGCGCGCTGTCCTGCCAGGTGCTCAGGAACAACTGTTGCTTGATGCCATCGGGCGTGCGGATCGTCAGGCGTGCGGTGTAGGAGCCGATGAAGGTGTTGTGCTTCACGGGACCGCGCACCACGGCGGGAAGGGTGGTGGTCGCCTCTGCGGCGAAGGAGGACTGCATCCATGCGGGCATGGCCGGCACTTGCGCTTGCGCCGTGCACGCAACGACCGCTGCAACGATCGTCGAAAGGAGCCCATGCACCCTCATCACCAGCTCGATCTTTTCACTTCTCTCACCTCTTCACCTCACCACTTCCCCCAACTCTCCTTCGTGACCTCAAAGACCTTGGGATCCACGGGTCCAGGCTTCAGCTCCAGCACCTTCATGGTCATGGTCTCCTCGTTCGTGTAGGTGTAGGTCACTTCCAGCGGCATGCCGGGCCGAGTGCTTGCGATCATGGGACCGCGCAACAGGACTTCCACACCACCCCAGGTCTTGCGCGCACCCAGCACATCGTGAAAGAGGGAAGGGGTCTTGGTATCCACCCACGACTCACGCCGACGATCAGCTTCCTCCAACAGACGGTGTTGCGCCGTACGACCGACCAGCTTGCGTGTACCAGTGATGGCGCTGTCAGCAGTGGCGGGTTGAAAGCTCTGCTCGAAACGGTAGGGCAGGTTATAAGTGGCGCTGCGCAGCGAATCGCCCACGATCATATAGTTCAATTCCCTTCTGGATCGCCGGTCGATCAAGGTAGCGTAGGTGTGCTCTTTATTGCCCGGTTGTTCATCCTGACCAATTAGCACCATCTTGTCCGCCGTGCTGGCATAACGCACCGTCCACGAGGTGGTCTTGTCGCCGCGCGTGCTGGTTAAGTGCAAGGTGGCCATGCCGATGAAACCGTTCGTGGTAGCCTTCATCACCGAATCGATCGCGGGGTGCAGCGTCACAGAGCGCGGGGGACCCGAGCCGATCCCCATGCCATCCGAGGGTATTTCATGCGTGCCGTTCATCGCGGTGCTCGGAGGTCTCCTCTCTTCCATCGGTTCGGCTTCCACCATCACGGGAACGTCCACATCGAATTCGCCGGACATCGATTCTTCCACGGTGATCTTAGGCACATAGATCCGTTCCGGTCCGGAACTCGGTTCGCGGAGCCGCTTCAACCGCTCATCGCGAACCCGGTAGTTGCGCAGGTCCACCACCGGTGGTTTCGCCTTGCCCTCCTTGTAGCTCGTGATGGTGGTTCCCTGCACAGCCATCGGCATCGGCTTGTCGGCCACACCGAAGAATAGCAGGTCCTTCATCTTCTGGCCCATGCGCTGCACCATCCAGTTCTTCATGTCGAAGACGGGGTTCCGCACATCGGTCTTCGGGAACCAGAAGTAGGTGAGGAAGCGTTCGCTCGTGGTGTGCATCTCGCAGTCGTAGCCGTTGATCTTCCGCGTGGTGCCGTGCGGCGAGAAGTACAGTTCCAGCCCGCGCCCGAACTCCTTCAAGCCGACTTCCTCCAAAGTGTTGATGTAGAGCTTCGGGATCACATGCCCGCTCATCTCGTTGTGGGTGGCCATCACCACGTCGGCATCGAGGTCGACGGCATAGAAGAGGTAGCCCTCATCATCCGGGTCGTCCATGATCAGCACCGCGCGTCGTGCATCGGCCCAGTAGCTGTATTTCGCCAGCTGGTGGGTGGTGTCGCGACCGGTCCTCTTGTCCGGCATCCCGATGATCATCGTCGGTGTTTCCGCGGTGAGCGTTCCGATGAAGGCGTTGTCCGGAATGCCGCGATCCACCGGGTCAGGTGTGAACAGGGCGGGCAGCGTATCCGGCTTCAGGTCGCTCACGTAGGCGCGCATCCACGCGGGCAGGGTGCCGATGCCGCTGTTGTTGTTCCAGTGGAAGCGCTGCTCAACCACCAAGCCGCGTTCGCCTTCCACCGTTGGCATGGGAGATCGCCCCGGTGTGATGTTCACGAAGGCGATGCTGCCTGCCTCCGGACCGAAGCGGCGTTTGGGCCATTCGGCGCGCAAGCAACCATCCATGGGTTTCGGGCAGAGCGCGGTGAGGTATTCCATCTGCCCTTCGCGGCAGAGCCAGGGTGCCCACACGCGCATGTCGGCGAAGAGCGCGGGATACTTGTCCGTGCGCCAGTAGTAGGTGGTGTCGTTGTTGCCATCGGTGCCCAGCATCTCCGCACAGGTGGCGTCGAGGATATGCTCCGTACGTCCCGTAGCGTGCACCGAATCGCTCCAGATCTCGTGGAAATAACCCACGTTCGGGAAGTGGAGGTCCTCCACCGCGAAGTAGGCCTTGCCCCGATCGGCGCTCCACTTCATGCGCACGTTCGCCGTGAGGTCGAGGAACTGCACCTGCTTGCGCTTGGCGTTCCGGTCGTACACCTCCACCACCACGCGGTCCTTCTCACTCCAGAACCGGAAGCGATCACCGTTGGTCTTCTGGATCACCCAGGTGCCTACGAAGCTATTGGTATGCAGCGGCTCGCGCTTGGGCAGCACGTAGGGCACCGGCTTCTTGTCCCACGCGATGGCCTGCATCCAGGCGGGCAGGTTGCCGGGTTCGCACATGGGCGGGAGCTGTGCGAAGGAACTGGGCAGGAAGGCGAAGAGTGCGAGGGCGAGGAGCGGGATGCGCATGGGGACGGTGCCGGCAAAGGTCGCTGCGGAACGCAACTATCGGGCCGTGCTCGGGATCACCCTCTGCGTTACTCTGCCTCTCCGCTCCTCGGCGTTCCAGCCTTCAGATCACCCCATCGCGCATCACCAACCGCCGGTCCGCCATCTCGGCGAGTTCCTCGTTGTGCGTCACGATCACGAAGGTCTGCCCCAGTTCCTTCCGCAGGTCGAAGAAGAGCTGGTGTAGTTCCTTGGCGTGCGCGCTGTCGAGGTTGCCGCTCGGTTCATCGGCCAGCACCACGCTGGGGCTGTTGAAGAGCGCCCGTGCCACGGCCACGCGTTGTTGCTCGCCGCCGCTCAGCTGGTTCGGCTTGTGCTCCTTGCGCGGCAGCACGTTCAGCCGGGCCAACAGTTCCTCGGCGCGCGGGGTGCAGTCCTTCATGCTCTTGCCCGCGATGAGTCCGGGCATCATCACGTTCTCCAACGCGGTGAACTCCGGCAGCAGATGGTGGAACTGGAAGACGAAGCCGATGTGCTGGTTGCGGAAGGCGCTCAGGGCCTCTGCTGCCCAACTTCGTCACCTCCTGCCCGTTGATGGCCAGGCTGCCGCTGTCCGCCTTCTCCAGGGTGCCCAGGATCTGCAATAGCGTGGTCTTGCCCGCACCGCTTGCACCCACGATGCTCACCACCTCCCCCTGGGCCACATGCAGGTCAACGCCCTTCAGCACATCGAGGTCGCCGAAGCGTTTGTGGAGTCCGGTTGCGCGGATCATGGGGTGCAAAGGAAGTGTCCGCAACGTTAACCGCGTGGGCGCTACTTTCGCCCCAACTTTCCAAGCCCGATGAACCTCCACGAATACCAAGGCAAGAGCATCCTCACCCAATACGGCGTCCGCGTGCAGCGCGGGCTGGTGGCCTACAACGCCGATGAGGCGGTGGACCAGGCCAAGCGCCTGAGCCAGGAGACGGGCACCAAGTGGTGGGTGGTGAAGGCGCAGATCCATGCCGGTGGTCGTGGCAAGGGCGGTGGCGTGAAGCTGGCGAAGAGCATCGACGAGGTGCGCGAGAAGGCCGATGGCATCATCGGCATGATGTTGAAGACCCCGCAGACGCCGCCACAGGGGAAGAAGGTGCATAAGGTCCTCATCGCCGAGGACATGTACTACCCCGGTGCCAGTGAGACCAAGGAATACTACATGAGCGTGCTGCTCGACCGCGCCAGTGGTCGCAACGTGATCGTGTACAGCACTGAGGGTGGAATGGATATCGAGGAGGTGGCTGAGCACCATCCGGACAAGATCCAGAAGGAGATCGTCGACCCGCGGGTGGGCTTGCGCCCCTTTCAATGCAACAAGATCGCCACCAACCTGGGCCTCACCGGCGCTGCGAAGAAGGAGATGGTGAAGTTCGTCGCCGCACTCTACAAGGCCTACGAGGGCTGCGATGCGGCCATGTTCGAGATCAATCCCGTACTGAAGACCAGCGACGACAAGATCGCCGCCGTGGATGCCAAGGTGCGCCTGGATGGCAACGCCCTCTACCGCCACCCGGACTACGTGGAGATGCGCGACAAGACCGAGGAGGATCCCCACGGAGGTGGAGGCCGGAGAGGCGGGCCTGAACTATGTGAAGCTCGACGGCAATGTGGGCTGCATGGTGAATGGCGCCGGTCTGGCCATGGCCACCATGGACATCATCAAACTCAGCGGCGGCGAGCCGGCCAACTTCCTCGATGTGGGAGGGACCGCCGATGCAGCCCGCGTGGAGAAGGCCTTCCGCATCATCCTGCAGGACGAGCGCGTGAAAGCGATCCTCGTGAACATCTTCGGTGGCATCGTGCGTTGCGACCGCGTGGCCCAAGGCATCGTGGACGCTTACAAGAACATCGGCGACATCAAGGTGCCGATCATCGTGCGCCTGCAGGGCACCAACGCCAAGGAAGCGAAGGAGCTGATCGACAACAGCGGCTTGAAAGTGCTCGGTGCCGTTGCCTTGCATGAGGCTGCCGATCGCGTGAAGGAGGTGCTGAAGTAGGGAGGGCCTTGCTGGAGCAACGAAATGATCGGTATCGCGATCACATGCAGCCTGGTGTTCTGCGGGTTCATGAAATGGTTGCGAAATGATCGCTTGCTCCTGATTCTTGTACTGGCAACAGCGGTTCTTGCGATCATTGGGATCGTTGGGCGTATACCGGAGAATCCGCGGTTGAACACATGGGACGGGCTGCTTGGGCCATTCGCATATGTCGGGTCATACGCGCTGCTTCGTCATTGGTACAAGAAGGTGTTCCGGCGCGAACCGACCTATCAACGCGCAAGCTGGTATGATCATGAGGAAGGTCGGCGATTGGACTGGTATGATGTCACGGTCCACGTGTTGCCGATGTGCGTAGGTCTGGGCGTTCCGGTCATTGCCACCTTCATTCTTGGTTGAAGATCATCCGAACAACTCGCCGTCAGTACATGGTTGTCCAGGAGCGAGGTCGACCAGTGACCAAGAGGCGAACTGCCTCCGCCCTGCCCACTGCTCCACCGTACCATGCCATCCGAAGCCGCCGAACAAGACTTGCTCCCCAAAACGGTGTACCTGCACCCCCACCGCTCCAACCAACTCAACATCGAGGTGGTTCGTCGAGAGTCGTTCGTCCGGTGCCCGATCACGCACCATACGTTGGCAGCAGGCGTTCGTCGCGGTGCGGTGCCGGTATGTTCCGATCGTCGCGTTCGATCAAGGCCACGTTCACACCGTGCTTCTCACGCAGCTGGATCTCCTCCAAACTGCGCCCAACGACGAGCGTTCCCGCCTTCACTTCCACCTCGGCCAGGTGCATGTCCCAGGGCGCCAGATGCGGACGCCGCCGCTGTTGCTCGCGCTGGTTCAGGTTGCTCATGAACCGCTGTTCCACGCCAGGAAGTGGCACCCAAGTTGGAAGAGTACCCATCGCGGTTCTATGAACACCAGGGAAATGTTCTGAAGGCCCAACCCGTGCTGAAGAACTGGTTCACCAGCAGGCCCAGGACCAGGACCGCCACCACCAGCCGCGCCACCTCGATGGCCACCAATGGGCCGCGCAATTGCTTCTTGTTCAACCACAGGTGCCTGTACGCCGCGCGCTTGATCCGGCGGATCGACATCGCCCAGATCAGCGGAAGGATCAGGACCAACGTGATCAAGCCCGCGCCCACGTGCCCGTAACGCGCATCAACGAATTGTGCGAGCATGGGAGTGAGGTGGCGTGAGGCCAGCATGATCACCGCCACGCAGAGCACGAAGAAGAGGACCCATTTGTTCATCACGTACGAAAGGTAGCAGATCCGCCAGCCGCCCCGTCACCTCTGCTCCTGCGAGGCCCGCTGGCTGTAACGCTCAATGACGCGACCCAGCTGGTGGGCAGAAGCTGCGTACACAACGGCCATGCCCCGAGCCCTGACCATATAAGGTGTTGCGGAACGTGCGGATGGCCGACACCGCCACGCTGGCCAGACAGGAAGGAACTCGTGACCCCCAACGATACACCAAGGGTCGCGATGATGAAGGAGAATTCGCCGATCTGCGAAAGCGACATGCCGGCCTGTACCGCACGTTTCAACGGCTGTCCGGAGAGCAGAGCACCTGCGGCGCTGCTGATCGGCTGGCCGAGCACCACGACCAGGGAGACGATGAGCACCGGCTGCCAATGCTCGATCAGCATCCGCGGGTCGATCATCATGCCCACCGACACGAAGAAGATGGCGCCGAACAGGTCCTTCACCGGCTTCACGAGGTGTTCGATGCGCTCGGCCATCACCGTCTCCGCGAGCAAACTGCCCATCAGGAAGGCACCAAGCGCTGCGCTGAAGCCGGCCTGCGCCGCCAGGAAGACCATCGTGAGGCAGAGCGCCACCGCCACCACCAGCAGGGTCTCCTCGTTCATCAACTTGCGTGTGCGGTGCAGCACCGTCGGGATCAGGTAGATGCCGATGATGAAGGTGACCGTGAGGAAGGCCCCCAACTTGCCCATGGCGAAGAGCAGCTCTGTTCCGGAGAACTGTCGGCTCACCGCCACCGTGCTCAGCACCACCATCAGGAGGATCGCCACCAGGTCCTCGATCACCAGCACGCCCACCACGAGGTTGGCGAAGCCCCGCGTCTTCAGGCCCAGCTCGTCCAAGGCACGCACGATGATGGTGGTGGAGGAGATGGACAGGATGCCGCCGAGGAAGAGGCTGTCCATGAAGGTCCATCCCATGGCCTGTCCCGTGGCGAAGCCCGCCACCAACATGAAGCACACGGTGGTGATGGCCGTGACGCTCGCCGTGCCACCCACCTTGGCCACCTTCTTGAAGCTGAACTCCAGGCCCAGGCTGAACAACAGGAAGATCACACCGATCTCCGACCAGGTGCGCAGGCTGTTCTCATCCAGAACCGTCGGCAGGAAGGCCACGTACGGCCCCACCATCAGGCCGGCCAATGGCTGCAACCCAGTACCAGCGCGGCTGCTTGATGCGCTTGAAGACGAGGGGTCGTCACCGCTGCCACGGACAGGATCAGGCCGAGGTCGGCGATCAGGTGGGGTAGGTGGCTCATTCCGTCGGTGGGCGGAGGGGACAGGATGCGTTCCGGAGCGTGCAGCTCCGCACACGGCCACCGGTAAGCGGCCCGCAAGTGAAGGTAACCAGCAGCCTCCACTGCTTCGTTAAGAATGGTCAAAGCGCTCGACCGCGCCCGTGGTCTCTCAGAAGCCGATGCCCACGCGCATGCCGCCCGACATCACCTCGTAGTACCAGATGCGATGGTGCGCGTCCACCTGCCGCTTCTCCATCATCAACACGCCGATCGTCCGTTGCTTCCCGCGCAGGTTGGTCACCCTGCCACTCACCACGAGCTTCTGCACCGGGCTCACGAAGTCCCCTTGATCATCATACTGAGCGATGACCTCCTCCCGGCCGGGATCCAGCATGAACGCGCTGCCTTGCAACGGCAACGCGGACCCCTTGGGTACCACGTTGATCAATACCTGCTGGTTCGATCCGTTCTTCACGCGTACCTCGCTGTGGAACGCGGTGCCGTCCGGGGCCACCGTGCCCTGGCCGAACACGGTCAGGTACAGGCTGAAGGAAAGGATGGACAGGACCGGTCGCATGGCTCGGAATGGCAAAGTTGAGGTGATCCCTTCGCATCTTCGCCACTTCAGTCCCCCATGATGGCCAAGAAGAAGATCCAGAAGCTCCTCGTCGCCAACCGCGGCGAGATCGCCCTGCGCGTGATGCGCAGCGCCCGTGAGATGGGCATCGCCACCGTGGCGGTGTATTCCGAGGCCGATGCCGGTGCGCCCTTCGTGCGCTTCGCCGACGAGGCCGTGTGCATCGGGCCACCCCCGAGCAGGGAGAGCTACCTGCGCATCGACAAGCTGGTGGAGGTGTGCCGCGAGCTGAAGGTGGACGCCGTGCATCCCGGATACGGCTTCCTGAGCGAGAACGGGGCCTTTGCCATGGCCCTGGAGAAGGCCGGTGTGCTGTTCGTGGGGCCTTCCCCCAAGGCCATGGAGGTGATGGGCGACAAGCTGGCGGCCAAGGAGGCGGTGAAGGCCTTCGGGGTGCCGCTGGTGCCAGGCACCGAAGGGGCCGTGAGCGACCCGAAGGAGGCACTGGCGGTCGCCAAGACCATCAAGTTCCCCATCCTGATCAAGGCGGCGGCCGGTGGCGGGGGCAAGGGCATGCGCATCGTGGAGGACGAGGCCGGGCTTCAAGGAGGGCCTGGACCGTGCGATCAGCGAAGCGAAGAACGCCTTCGGCGATGGCAGCGTGTTCATCGAGAAGTACGTGGAGGGCCCGCGCCACATCGAGGTGCAGGTGCTGGCCGATACCCATGGCAACGTGCTCTACCTCTTCGAGCGCGAGTGCAGCGTGCAGCGCCGTCACCAGAAGGTGGTGGAGGAGGCCCCCAGCGCCGTGCTGACCCCGGAGATGCGGAAGCGCATGGGCGAGGCCGCCGTGAACGTGGCGCGCAGCGTGGACTACGTGGGCGCCGGCACCGTGGAGTTCCTGCTCGATGCCAACGGCGACTTCTACTTCATGGAGATGAACACCCGCCTGCAGGTGGAACATCCCGTGACGGAGCTGATCACGGGCCTCGACCTCGTGAAGCTACAGATCCGCGTGGCGGAAGGGGAGAAGCTGCCCTTCAAGCAGGAGGACCTCCGGATCAACGGGCACGCCATTGAGATCAGGGTCTACGCCGAGGATCCGGCCAACAATTTCCTGCCCGATATCGGAAGGCTGGTGACCTATCGTCCGCCGCAGGGCCCGGGTGTGCGGGTGGATGACGGCTTCGAGGAGGGCATGGACATCCCGATCCACTACGACCCGATGATCGCCAAGCTCATCACCCACGGCGCCACCCGCGAAGAGGCCATCGAGCGCATGGAACGTGCCATCGACGATTACGCCATCAGTGGGATCGAGACCACCCTGAGCTTCTGTCGTTTCACCATGGGGCACCCGTCATTCCGCAGTGGCAAGTACGATACGCACTTCGTCCGGGACCATTTCAAGCCGGAGGTCCTCGATGGCCAGGACCCGGAGGAGATGGCCGCTGCCGCCTTGGTCGCTGCCGCTCTGGGCAACGGGGAGGCGAGGTCCACAACAGTCCGGCCCGCACCTGCGTTAAGTCCTTGGAAACTAAAGCGGCGCTGATCCGGTACAAGGGCGGGATGGCCCCTGCTTCGTAGCGTAGCTTCACCGGACCGAAAGGCCTGCCATGTTCAAGAAGGCCCTCGCATATTCGGGCGTGATCGCATGCCTGTTCGTGTTCACCGGTAAGGTGGATGCGCAGGCCTATGTGGTGCATGCCGTGGTGGAATCGGGCGATACCATTCCGCTGATCTACCTGGGCGAAGCGGAGATCGAAGGGCGATGGAAGCCACGGGATAGGCGCGAGGCGGAACGTTACGATAAGCTCATGCGGAATGTGATCAAGGTGTACCCGTACGCCCGCATCACGGCCCAGTTGCTGTCGGAGTACGAGGGTGAATTGAAGACCATCGAGGCGAAGCATGACCAGGACCTCTATGTCAAGGTGGCGGAGGCCGAGCTGCGAGCCGAATTCGAAGCGGAAGTGAAGGACCTGACCGTGAGCCAGGGCAAGGTGCTTGTGAAGCTGATCGACCGGGAAACGGGCCAGACCTCCTACGAACTTGTGAAGCAGTTGCGGGGGGGCTTCGTGGCCTTCATGTGGCAGGGTCTGGCCCGCCTCTTCGACCAGGACCTCAAGTCACAATACGACCCTGAGGGCACCGATGCCACCATGGAACTCATCGTGCAACGCATCGAGCGGGGTGAGCTTCCCGTGGCGGACCGCAGTGCGCGCACCGCCAAGGCACAGGCCAAGTTGGAACGGCGCAAGGCGCGCCTGTACCGCAAGTACGGCGTGGCACCGGATCACGCCACGCCCAATTGAACAGGGTCGATCGTACGCACCATCACGTGGTCGTCCATCACATAGCCCTGGCCGATGTCCAACACCTCGTCCCGCTCCACGGTGAACCCATGCCGGGTGTAGAAGGAGATCGCCGGGTTGTACTTGTTCACGTTGAGTTCGATCGTTCGATCACCGGCCTGCGCAGCGGCCTTGAGCACTCCCATCAACAGGGCATGGCCCACCCCGGTGCCCTTCAGCTCCGGCAGGACATAGAGTTTGTGCAGCCGCGCATGTTGCGGTGAATGGCCCATCTCGAAGCCGGCGAAGCCGAGCGCCGCACCCGCTTCACCATCGGCGATCAGGAACCGATGGCCCTTGTGCACCAGCTGGTCCCGCAAGGCCGCATCGCTGTACATCAGCTCCAGCATGTAGGCGATCTGAGCCGGGGTGATGATACCCGGGTAGACGACCGGCCAGATATGCCGCGCCATCGACCCGATCAATGGAATGTCCGCGGTGGTGGCTTCGCGCAGCGTCACTTCCCGAAGGCTGGGGACACCACCAGTTCCTTGCTTCCCGGCGTGTGCACGTAAAAGCCCTCACCGCTCTTCACGCCCAATTTGCCCGCGGTCACCATCTGAACGAGCAGTGGGCAGGGCGCGTACTTCGGGTTCCCGAAGCCCTCGTGCAGCACACGCAGGATCGCCAGGCAGGTGTCCAGTCCGATGAAGTCGGCCAATTGAAGCGGACCCATCGGATGGGCCATGCCCAGCTTCATGATCGCGTCGATCTCCGACACGCCGCCCACCCCTTGGAACAGGGCCTCGATGGATTCGTTGATCATCGGCATCAGGATCCGGTTCGCGATGAATCCCGCGTAGTCGTTCACGGTCACCGGTACCTTGCCGATGGCCGTGCTGAGGTCGACCACCGTCGTCGTCACCGTATCGGACGTGTCGTAACCCCGGATCACCTCCACCAGTTTCATCACCGGCACGGGGTTCATGAAGTGCATGCCGATCACCTGCTGCGGTCGCTTGGTCACAGCCGCGATCCGGGTGATGCTGATGCTGCTCGTGTTCGTCGCCAGGATGCAGCCGGCAGGCGCGTGTGCGTCGAGGTCCTTGAAGATCTTCAGCTTAAGGTCCACGTTCTCCGTGGCGGCCTCCACCACCAGCTCGGCCGCCCTCACCCCGGCGGCCATGTCCGTACTCCCGGCGATGTTCTTGAGCGTGGCCAACTTCTGCTCTTCGGTGATGCTGCCCTTGGCCACCTGGCGGTCCAGGTTCTTGCCGATGGTCGCCAAGCCCTTGTCCAGGCTCGCTTGGGCGATGTCGATCAAGGTGACGCTATGGCCGCTCTGGGCGAAGACGTGAGCGATGCCGTTGCCCATCTGGCCGGCACCGATGACGGAAATGTTCATGGGTGAAGGATTGCGGTGACAATGTATGGGCGGATCATGATCCGTCCCTACTTGCCGTCGCCCTTCAGGATGATCAACACCGTGTAGGCCAGGATCTTCAGGTCCATGGCGATGCTCATGTTCTCGATGTACAGCACGTCGAACTTCAGGCGGCGCACCATCTGGTCCACGTTCTCGGCGTAGCCGAACTTCACCTGGCCCCAGCTGGTGATGCCGGGCCGCACCTTGTGCAGGTGGCGGTAATGCGGTGCCATCTCCATGATCGCATCGATGAAGTGCTGGCGCTCCGGACGTGGGCCCACCAGGCTCATCTCGCCCTTCAGGACGTTCCAGAACTGGGGCAGCTCATCCATACGGGTCTTCCGCATCCAACGCCCGAATGGGGTGATGCGCGGGTCGGAGGTGCTGCTTAGTTGTGGCCCGTGCCGCTCCGCGTCGCTGTACATGCTCCGGAACTTCACGATGCGGAAGGGGCGGCCGTACTTCCCGATGCGCTCCTGCCAGAAGAAGATCGGACCGGGGGAGCTCAGCTTCACCCCGATGGCCAGTACGATGAAGACCGGTGTCAACGCGATCAGGGCCAGCGCACTGGCACAGATATCGATCGCGCGCTTCAAGCTGAACTGCCACGCGGGCATGATCGAGGGGTTCACCTCGATCAGTGGGGCTCCGAAGATGCTCGTCATCTTCACCGAACCCGAGAGGATGTCATACATATCGGGGATGATCTTGATGCGTACACCGGTTCCTTCCAGCTCGTTCATGATCCGGCTGATGTGCTCGTGCTCGCCCGAGTCCACCGCGATGATGGCCTCCTCCACGGCGTGCTGCCCGATCACCTGACGGAGTTCGTTCCATTTACCCAGCCGCGGCAGGCCCACGGTGGTCAGCAGCTGGTCGCCTCCATTCACGTTCACGAAGCCCACGAAGCGGTTGCCCGGCGATTTGCGCATGCCCTCGATCTCCGCATGGATCGCCAGCGCCCGCTCGTTGCCACCGACCAACACGGTATTGAACCCGATCCGCCGGTCGTGCACCCGCTTCACCGTCCGGCTGGTGAGCAGGAAGCGGAGCAGGAAATTGAGACCGAACTGCAGGAAGAAGAGCGCCAGGAACGACCGGTAGTAGTAGTGGTAGCTGGCCACCTCGTCGTCCAACAGCAGCACGAAGAAGATGATCACGACCCCGATGAAGCTGATCAATAGCGTTTGCCCGAGTTCCATGGTGCGGTAGCGTCGGTGGATCTCCCGGTAGCCGCCCATCATGGTGTACAGGCCGAACCAGAAGAGCGGGATCAGTACCAACCCCTTGAAATAGTTCGAGTCCAGGGCGACCGCCACGTCATGGCCGAACTTGATCGGCTCGAGCACCGTCTTGCGGTACAGGTAGAAGAGCGTCCAAGCGGCGCCACTGCTCACCAGATCGGCAAGCACGTACCAAGCCACCAGGAGCCGTCGGTTCATCATGAGGCCGGACGGATGATCTTGAGGTTGTCGAAATAGGCCGCTGCACGGCTCCGACCGCTGGGCAGATAGGCCGCGATATAGATATCGCGCCCGCTGATACCCGCCCGGTTGAAGAAGTCCGAGAGGTCCACGTAGATCTTGTTCCAGACCACAGAACCGGCACTGGCGTTCGCCACGATCACCACCCATGGTTCCAATGTGGTCTGGCCGTCAAGGACGTACGAGATGCCCAAGGTCAATTCCACGTCCGTGCTGTAGTCAAGCTCCAGGTAGGCCGGTCCGCTCACACCGGGGAAGTCCTGTTCGGTCTGCAGCAGCACTTCATCATGGGACGTGTCCAGGACGAATCCGCCGCACTGGCTGCCGTCCAACAGCACCTCAGGGTTCGTAGATGCCGAGTAGAGGATCAAGGTGGTGTCGCTGGATGAGGCTGCCAGCAATTGACTGCCCGCATCGTTGAACCGCTCGGTGAAGAAGGTGGCCGGCTGGTACTGTACGGTCGGCGCCAGTTCGATCGCGTGTGCTGGATCCAGTTCGGTCGTGGTCTGCCAGCTCGTGTAGTACGGATAGCGTTGCCGGTCGTCGAAACTCCCGTTCCGACGGATGCCTGCCGTGATGCCGATCGTATGCGTCCCGGTCCCGATCACCGGGACGCGGGCGGGTAGTTCCCAAACGCCCACGCTCCGATCATCAACGGTGACCCACGCTTCGGTGATCTTGCTCGTATTCCCGCCCTGCTCATCGGTCGCTTGAACGTCGATCCGCGGCACCACGAGGTAGGTGGGCACGGTTTCCGTCTTTCGGCAGCCGGTGACGGACAATAGGATCGCGAGCGGACCGAGGGTACGGGTCATGCTATGCATGGAGCAACGCAGGTTCGGGACGATCAGTATCTAAGCGGGCGTGTTCTTCGCGATCTCCTCGAGTACCGCATGGGCCACCCGTAGTGCCGCCGTACCATCCACCAATGGGACGGCAGGCTGATCGCCCGAGCGGATGCTCCTGGCGAAGGAGCGGAGCTCTTCCCGAATGGCGTTCACCGTTGGGACCTCGGGTTTCTCGAAGCTGATCTCACGGACTCCCTTGCCTTCGCCCAGGTCGATGGTCACCGCGAAGGGGTCGGGTTCACCGGTCACCGTCCGCATCCGCACCACTTCCGCGCTCTTCTCGAGCATGTCCACCGCGATGTACGCGTCGTGCTGGAAGAAGCGGCTCTTCCGCATGTTCTTCATGCTGATCCGGCTCGCCGTGAGGTTGGCCACGCAACCGTTGGCGAAGGCGATACGTGCATTGGTGATGTCGGGCGTTGTACTCACGACGGCCACGCCACTGGCATGGATCGAGACCACCGGGCTCTTCACCACGTGCAGGATCAGGTCGATATCATGGATCATGAGGTCGAGTACCACGCTGACATCCGTTCCGCGCGGGTTGAACTGGGCCAGCCGATGGGATTCGATGAACATCGGCTCGGCGAGATAGGGGAGTGCCGCCTGGAACGCCGGATTGAAGCGTTCAACATGCCCCACCTGGACCAGTTTACCCGATCTTCCCGCCAAGGCCAGCAGCGCTTCGGCCTCAGCCACTGTTTCCGTCACCGGTTTCTCGATGAACACGTGCAGGCCATGCTCCAGTGCCTGAGTGGCCAGCGCGGCATGGGTCAGCGTCGGGGTCACGATGTCCAGCACATCCACTTCGCCCAGCAAGGACTCGATGGAAGGATAGGACGGTACCCCGAACTCCTGCTGCAGGGCCGCGCACTTCTCAGGATGGGGGTCATGGAAGCCGACCACGTGCCACTCCGGCAGCTGGGTCAACTGCTGAAGATGGATCCGGCCCAGATGACCACCTCCAAGGACAGCTATACGGATCGGTTCGGACATTCGCTTCCGGTCGCGTTCCGATCGGTCACGACCTTTTCAACAAGGCCGCGAATGTAACAAGGTCGGGGCGCTGGATGGTCGCGAGGTTACCTTCGCCACCCAAGCGATGATCAAGGACGACTACCGGCATCAAGGCATGCGCAAGCGCCTGGTCGAGGTGCTCAGGGCCAAAGGAATAGTGGACGAGCAGGTGCTCGGGGCGATCGGCCAGGTACCCCGGCACCTCTTCATCGACGACACCGCCTTCCTTGAAATGGCTTATCAGGACATCGCCTTCCCCATCGGTTGTGGCCAGACGATAAGCCAACCCTATACCGTGGCCTTCCAGACCGCGCTTTTGGGCCTGCGACCCGGGCTGAAGGTCCTGGAGATCGGTACCGGTAGCGGATACCAGACGGCGGTATTGGCCAGGCTCGGGTGCAAGATCTTCAGTATCGAACGCCACAGGCCACTCTACCTCCAGACCAAGGAGCGGTTGGCCCGGCTCGGGGTCAAGGCGAATCTCCATCATGGCGATGGATTCGTCGGCCTTCCAAGGGAAGCACCGTTCGACCGGGTCCTCGTGACATGCGGTGCACCCTTTGTGCCTCAGGGACTTACGGATCAACTCAAGCCGGGTGGCCGCATGGTCATACCCGTCGGGGAGGGTGATGAACAACGGATGCTCCGGATCGATCGATCGGCGGATGGTCAACTGCTCAAGGAGGACCTGGGTGCCTTCCGGTTCGTCCCGATGCTGCAAGACAAGGTCTAATGCACTAGGATCACGAAAGATCTACCATATTTGCACCGCCGACAAGGAACGGCACGGTAGTTGGCAAGCAGGGGCGGAACGCCCGCGATGAACAAAGAGCTGTGTAAAGACCGCGAAAAGTTCATAACGTTGCACCGCGGAACGC
>JACJZG010000051.1 GCA_020635715.1 Flavobacteriales bacterium
TTGCATGACCTCCTCGGACCCAGTGTCATAGACCCAGGCCACCAGGTAGAAATTGGCCGTATTCCAAGCAGGGTCCAGGCTGTAGGCTGGAATATCCACGGTCACGGTGTCACCCGCTGCGGCGGAACCGGTCACCACCGGTTCGCCCCAGGTTCCGTTCAGGTTGGCACGCAACATATGGCGGTGGTCATAATCGGGTACATCCGGGGGGCTGGCTTCCGCATCAAGCTGCCAGTCGACCACATGGTCCTCCACCAAGTAGACCACCAGGTTGTGATCGCCTTGAACATCCTCCACGAAGCTCAGCCGGACCTGGGCGCTCAACGCGTCTCCTTGCACCGTGATATCGGTGATCTCCAGATCGAACGCGGAGGGCTCGCCTGCGATCTCGGCCACGGCCGCTCCCCAGCTTCCCTCTGAAACGACAACGCTGTTATCGAAGGGCCGTCGGCTGATGAGTCCTGCCGGGAAGAAGAAGACCTGGAAGGCCTGCTGATAGGTGGTGCCGGCCGGGGTGCGATGGTCCGAGTCATAGATGCCATCACCGATCGGGGCATAGGGCGCGGCGAAGCTGCCAGCATGAACACCGACCAGGATGAGGTTCTCACCGAAGAGGTCGTTCTGCAGGTCCTGGGCGATGCGGGCGGCACGTGGGCAGTTGTTGCAACGGTGACCGGTGATGTCCTCCAAGAGGACCTTCCTGACCACGGCTTCCGTGGTGTCACCGCCGCCATTGCCGTTGTTCGCGCTTGGCGGGGTGGGGTCATCCACATAGTCGCACGCCTGGAAGGTGGCCGCAGCGATGCCGATCACGAGGAGGAGCTTGGTGAAGCGCATGGCTTAGAACGTGCTGGTGATGGACAAGGTAAGTCCGTTGGCGGCAGGCACCTGGCGGCACACCCCGCCTACGCAGAAGATGCCCGCCCGCTGGCGGCCATAGTTAACCTGGAAGCGGTTGCCGTGACGGATGTAGCCCACGGAGCCGATGGGGTAGTGAAGCTGTTCGAGGCCCTTGGACTCCAGCTTGGCATCACCGATGTAGTTGAACTGGTCCATGGCGGCCACGAACCAATGCGGGCTGAAGGTGAACTCCGCGAGCGCGGTGGCCCAATTGCCATGGTCCTGCTTGGTGCTCAAGTGCTGTACCTCGAACCGCACGGAGTTCCGGTCGGTGAAGTTGTGCAGGCCCTCCAGCACGAAGATGTCCGCATGAACGGCGGGCTGGCCCGGTTTGCCTTGGATGATGTCGATGTCATACCAGATATTGAGGTAGGTGAGCGCGAACTCCCAGTTCTCGCTCACCTTCTTCCGCAGCTCGATGTTCATGTCCTGGAAATAGCGCCGCTTCCCGGGACTGAAGAACTCCGTGCGATAGCCTACCCTGGCCGTGGTGTCGTCCGCGGCTCCGAGCCGGGTGGTGTCCAACGCATAGGCCACCGAGTAGTTCAGGGCCAGTTTGGTGCCGTACTTGCCACCGAGCTTGGTGCCCTTCTTCCATTTGTAGAAGAGCTCGCCCTGTGCGGCCACTTCCCCGTTGGGCTGGGTGGCGTACGGATAGAGCGTTGCCGGCAGGTTGTACGTGTGCTGCTTCGCCAGTGGAGGCAGGAAGTTGATGTTCAGGTCGAAGGGTGTGGCCGCGGCGCGGTCACTCTGGAAGAACATGTTGTCGAACGAGTGCGCACCCATGGACAGGCCGAAACCGCGTACCGAATAGGTGGCGTTCACCAGGAGGCCCTGGCCCTCCTTGTAGATGAAGCCGTTCTTGTTGTTCGGGTCGTTGATCTTGTAGGCGTATTCCGTGTAGAGGTTCCAGCGCGGGGTGGTGTAGTTGAGGCGGAAGGCCCAAGCACCCACGTTCTGGGGCAGCTCCAACTGGGGATCCCGGTCCTCCTGGAACTTGCTGACGAAGCCGGCCCCGATGATCAGGTTGTTCGCGCTGGTCCAGCTCGTGTCAAGCAGTTCGCTCAAGGACAGCTCCGCGTCTATCCCCCGGACGATCCCCGGGCCTTTCACCGCCTGGTTCACGAAGCTCAAGCGCTGTTGGCCGATGACCCCTTTCAGGTAAAGGCCGCGCACCGGGCGGTACTTCAGGCGTACCCCGTCCATGGCGTTGTCCACGCCGAGGTAGCGTTCCTCATAGCTCCGGAAGATCATGCCCTGGCCGAACTGCTCGAAGAAGTTGCCGACGGTCACCTCGAGGTCGTCCTGCTTGTACTTGGCATAGCGGTAGCCGATCCCACCACCGGAATAGGCCATCCCGGCGGGGTAGCCGGCCAGTGCCGGGGTGTAGTTCTCGAAGCGGGCGCCCGCTTCGAAGGGGCCGTTCGTATAGATGAGGTTGACCCAGGAATTGGCCGCCAGGCGTTGATCCGGTACAACCGCACCGATGGCGCTGTCCACATTGTAGTACTGGGCATCCGTGCTGAAGTTCCCGTGGATGCCGCCTCCCTGCTGGGCCTGAAGGGCCGGTGCGAAGAGTAGGAGGGGCAGGAGCGCTCGGCCCCGGCTAGCTGGGTGGTTGGCCATAAGGGCGGATCACTTCTTGCCGACGAGCTCCCGCACCTTCTGGTACAGCTCCTTCTCGTCCCCGGGTTCGTAGTTGTTGTGCTGGTAGACCACTTCACCCTTGCCGTTCAACAGGAAGGTATGCGGCACATTATTCACATTGAGGGCGCGCTTCAGGTCGCCGTTCGGATCGAGGTATACCTCATAATCCCAGTCCTGCCCGTTCACGTAGGGGGCCACGCGCGCCGTGCTGCGCGCGTCATCGATGGACACGGCGATCAGCTTCACGCCGGTCTCGTCCTGCCACCGGTCATATTGGTCGGCGATGGTGCTCAACTCACGCTTGCACGGTGCGCACCAGGTGGCCCAGAAGTTCACGATGATGGGCTTGCCATCATTGCTCCAGGTCTTCGTGTCCACCGTCCTGCCATCGAGGGATCGCAGGGAGACGGAGGGCAGGTGGATCTGTGCGGCCAGGCTGATGGGGAACACCAGGACGATCAGCGAACTAAGGAGGGTCTTCATGGTCATGTCTGTTGGAAATGGAAGGTCGGCGTCCGAAGATGCGAACATCGTACCGGAACGCCGACCTTCCTATTCCCGCTGGGGCTTACTTGGTCAGATTCACCGTGCGGCTGGCGCGGAAGCCGTCCGCGGTGATGTGCACGAAGTAGACACCATCGTTCAAGCTGCTGAGGTCGAGCACTTCACGCTGGGTACCGCCGTTGAGCGGGCGGTTGATGCCGTACACGCGCTCACCCAAGGTGTTGAACACCTCGATGCTGGCATTGCCGGAACCCATCGAGGCATCGAACATCAGGTTCAACGCACCGTTCGTCGGGTTCGGGAAGACGCGCAGTTCCTGACCGGCCTCGTTCTCCTCCATGCCCACGAGCACCGGCGCCAGAGCGGCCTGCAGGATCTCCTTCGTGGAGACGTTCTGCACGAAGGCGACCACGGTCACATCCTGGACACCACCATCCCAGAAGTTGTAGTTCCCCTGGGCAGGGCCGCCAAAGACCATGGTGTACTCGCGGTTCACGGTCTGGGTGACGTCCTCCGCGAACGGAGTGAGGGTGTTTCCCTGGCCGTTCGGCAGCATCTTGCGCTGCACGAAATGGAACTCATCCTGGGTGGTCGTGGAAGCCGCGTAGTCGTACCCGTTCTCCACGAGCCCGATGTGCAGCTTGTGGGTGCCGGTGTATTCCCACAGGGGGGTCACCTCGGCGGTTACGTTGATGGTGTTGCCATTGGTCCAGTAGGAGAGTTGGAGATCGACGAAGGCGTTACGCGCGGCCTGGTCCTGGATGTAGCTGGCGCCGACACTCGTCATCGGCTTGCCATCGATGAAGAGGTCCGGGATGCCAGTGACACCGTAGTAGGACTTCCGCGTGTTACCGTCCGGGTTGTAGCTTGGATCGTTGCCCGGTGAAGGCCAGTTCATGTGGTACTTGATCGCTGCGATGTTGTTGCCGGCCTGGTTGGTGTTCAAACTGGTCAACGTAGGCCCGAAGGTCACGTTCAAGCTGGCGCAGGGAGGGCAGGTGGAGCTGGTGAATTGCTCAATGATGGTGGTACGCGGTGCGCTCTGGTCGGCAACGCCCACGTTCTGGTCCAGCAGGTCGTTGGATGCCACGCCGTCGGCCGGAACATCACTGATATCGACCGCGATCGAGTGGCTGCCCAGGCTCGCGCTCCAAGGCGTGGGGTGCGAGAAGGTGTAGGACTCACCGGGATCGATGCTGGCGGTCACCGGCACGCTGACGGGCGTCCCGCCATCCACCGTGTAGGTCAGGGTGAAGCTGGTGATCGGGGTCACACCCGTGTTCACCACACTACCCGTGATGGTCAGGTCACCCTGGACCACCACCGGCTCCATGGTCAAGTTCTCCACGGCCAGGTCGGTACCCAGGAAGACCTGGGAGGTCTGGCTGCTCGCGAAGGCACCACCCGAGGCCACTTCCAGACCATCAACGACCACCGTGTATCCACCTTCACCATAGGCGCAGCACCAGCCATCGCCATAGGAATCTTCGGCGTGGAAGAAGATCTGGGTGCCGACGGGCACGCACACCGTAACAGGGTCCAGTGGATATTCCCCATTGGCGGTCGCGTTGGCATACCCATCGCCGCTCGCGTAGACCGGGGTGTTGTTCGGACCGGTCAGCGACCAGGAGATCTCCGAACCGTAGCGGTCCAGTACAACGTTCACCGTCACCTCGGACTCACCGACCGGGCATTGGGCGTTCACTTGGGTCGACACCAAGGAGATGGCGGCGACGAGGAGTAGATTCTTCTTCATCAAGAGCGGTTGTTGGTTCGTAGGGATCGAGGGCGTTGCTATTTTTCCAGTCGGTCAAAAGTAGACGGGGTGCGGAACCGTGAGCTGGGTTTGTCGGGCATGCCTTGGGATCCTGTCTGGCCACGCGTGACAACGGATAGGGATGCATTGAACGCCTCGGAGGACTCCCGGCCTTACATTTGCATGGAAGCCGCAATGGCTTCCCGAACGATAACCATGATGAAGTTACGCTACGCGCTCATTCTCCTCCTTCCAGCATTCGTCCTTCAGACGAACGCACAACTGCTGACCCTTACTGACGAAGGTGGCGGCACCGTTGCGAGTGGAAGCACTGTCGTCCACTACGGAGATGTGATGAACGAGTTGGAGCAGGTACACCTTACAGCGACCTTGAACGGTGCTGAGTCGAAGGAGGTGAACATGCGTCGGTTCGAGATCACCGTGCAGCCGGGGACCCAGAACTACTACTGCTGGGGTGTTTGCTACGATGCGCTGGACGCCGGTGTTCTTCCGATCTGGAATTCCCTGGGCATCCATTCGCTGGACATGGACGGTGGGGTTCCGGTGAACAATTTCACCGGCTATCACAGGCCCCAAGGTCTCGAGGGCACGAACACCTACCGCTACATCTGGTTCGATGTGGACAACCGTGACGATAGTGTATGGGTGGACATCGAGTTCCAGATCACGGCCGTTGGGATCGAGGAGAATGCGGCGAGCGCCAGTCTCAATGTGTTCCCGAACCCCTCGAAAGGAGCTGATGTTCAGTTCGAGGTGGACATGCCCACCGTCAGCGGAGCTACTGCCCTGGTGATCCACAATGCGGTCGGACAGCGTATCCGTACCACGCCTATCCGGAGTGGCCAGCCCATCGCACGGCTTTCCACGGAGGGCCTGGCACCCGGCCTCTACTTCGCGACGCTGGATCAACAAGGGCGCAGCCTGGTCACCCAGCGTTTCGTTGTCAGCGGTCGCTGAGCGTACCAATGAGATGTGAGGCCAGCGCTGGCATGCCAGCGCTGGCTTTCTGTTTCCAGTGGGTGGCACGGCCCAGCCCAGGTGGAAGCTCCATCGGGTCGACCAGATGGAGCGGTGCGGTCGGGTTCAAGTAGTGGAGCAAGCCAGCCGCTGGGTAGACCTGCAGGGAGGTGCCCACCACGATGAGCACTTCGGCCTGGGCAACGAGTTCGGCGGCCGCTTCGATCATCGGAACCGGCTCGCCGAACCAAACGATGTGCGGGCGCAGTTGGGATCCCAGCGGGCACAGCTCACCCCACCGCAGGGATGGTCCGTTCACGGGTGTGATGAAGGTGGGGTCGACCGTGCTGCGGGCCATGGTCACCTCCCCGTGGAGGTGGAGGACACGGGTGCTCCCCGCCCGTTCGTGCAGGTCGTCGATGTTCTGGGTCACCACGTCCACATCGAACCACTTCTCAAGCTCCGCGATGGTGCGGTGCGCGGCATTCGGCTTGGCGGCGAGGACCTGGGCCCTGCGCAGATCATAGAAGTGGAGCACCTTCCGTGGGTCTCTTTCCCAGGCTTCCGGGGTGGCCACCTCCTCAATGGGGTATCGTTCCCAAAGCCCGTCCGCATCCCGGAAGGTCCGCAGTCCGCTTTCCGCGCTCACGCCGGCTCCGGAGAACACCACCGATCGCTGTTTCCGCATCGTGTGCCGGCCAGGCGATGGGGATCCTGGACGGGAGGTTGAAGCTAGCCAGCCCGGATCGGTCTTTCGATCCCGCGATCCGTTTATTTTCGCGCCTCCTTGTTGGACCTTATCCGCAGCGCATCGCCGAACTGTACCCTGGATCTTATTGAAGCCACCCGCAGCGGGGGACAGGATGATCGATAGCCTGAACGGAACTCTTTTGCACACTGGCGTGGACCATGTGGTCCTCGAGTGCGGCGGTGTGGGCTATCTGGTCCATGCACCCGCGTCGGTGCTCGCCGCACTTCCAACGAACGGCACGATGCGATTGTTCGTTCATTACGCGGTCTCGGTGGATGTGCGTTCGGGCCAGAGCGAGCACCGGCTTTTCGGCTTCGCCGATCGGGAGGACCGCCAGCTCTTTCGGCGCCTGATCGAAGTGCAGGGTGTGAGCGCCACCATCGGCATGGCCATCATGGGAGCCCGGAGCGCACAGGACGTGCACACGGCCATCCTCGTTGGCGATGAATCGATGCTGAAGGGCATCAAGGGGATCGGTCCCAAGCTGGCACAGCGGATCATCGCCGAACTGCAGGGCAAGCTGGCCGCCGTGCCGATGCCCGGGCGCGTGGCCGTTGCGGGTGGGGGCAATACCCTGCGGACCGAGGCGTTATCGGCACTGACCTCACTGGGCCTGGATCGGCTGAAGGCGGAACGTGCGATGAACGCGGTGCTACAGGAACATGGTGGTGAGGGCCCGGCACTGGAAGAACTCATCCGGCTAACCCTGAAGAACCTCTGACCGGCCCCGGCCTTCATCCACATGGAACGCCACACCGTCCTCCGACCATTCTGCCGAGCATTGCTGCGGACGTTGGCGGTCGTGCTGCAGGCCTCCTGGGCCGTGGACGGGCAGGCATTGGACATCGTGCTCGAGGTCTTCCAGCTGCAAGTGGATTCGCCGGTGAACCTCCAGTTCCCGATCACCGATCCGCTCACCCCGGGAGGGCAGAGCAGTGGCAGCATCAACCTGGGCGATCCGAACAACATCCAGAACGATGTGGAGTACGATCCGGAGACGGGCCAGTACATCATGCGCAGCTCCGTGGGCGGGGCCTTCGACTACAGACCACCCATGAGCATGTCGTTGGAGGAGTACCTCAACTACGACATGGAGCGCAGCATGGAGAACTACTGGCTGGACCGCGTTGAGCAGGACAGCGAGAGCGCCCAGAAGAGCCTGATCCCGGCCATCAAGGTGAAGGGCGAGGCCTTCGACCGGATCTTCGGTGGCAACACGATCGACATCAAGCCGCGCGGTTCGGCCGAGGTGATCTTCGGGGTGAACATCAGCAAGACGGAGAACCCGCGCATCCCGATCAACCAGCGCCGGATCACCACGTTCAACTTCGACCAGCGCATCCAGTTGAACCTGGTGGGGAACATCGGCGAGAAGCTGAAGATCAACACGAACTACAACACGCAGGCCACCTTCGACTTCGAGAACCAGGTGAAGCTCGACTACACCGGTTACGAGGACGAGATCATCCAGAAGATCGAGGCGGGCAACGTGAGCCTCCCCCTGCGTGGCACGCTGATCCAGGGCAGCCAGAGCCTCTTCGGCCTGAAGACCGAGCTGCGTTTCGGACGGCTCACGGCCACGGCCATCTTCAGCCAGGAGAAGGGTCAGCGCCGCAACGTGCAGACGCAGGGCGGCGCCCAGACCACCACCTTCGACCTGAAGGCGGACGAGTATGAGGCGAACAAGCACTACTTCCTCAGCAACTACTTCCGCGACCGATACGATCAGGCCTTGCGCACCCTCCCAACGGTGAACAGCGGGGTGATGATCCAGCGCATCGAGGTGTGGGTGACCAATACCCGGCAGGACTTCCAGCAGACCCGGAATTTCGTCGCCTTCACGGACCTTGGTGAGGATGGCAGCGCGCCCGCCATCGCCGCCGGTCACTTCAGCGCCGACCTGCCACCGGGGCTCGTGACGGACCGCCCGAATTCGACGGTGGCCGACAACAGCGCCAACTCGCTCTACCAGACGGTGAGCCAGGATCCGGGGATCACGGGCTTCGTGAACTCGAGCCAGTCGTTGCAGGCACTTGGCCTGATCGCGGCGCGGCATTACGAGAAGGTGGAGAGCGCACGACTGCTCACATCCAGCGAGTACACCGTGAACCTGCGCCTGGGCTTCATCTCGCTGAACCAATCGCTGAACAACGACGAGGTGCTGGCCGTGGCCTACCAGTACACGCTGGATGGCCAGACGTACCAGGTCGGACAGTTCGCACAGGACGGGACGATCGGCACTGATGAGGGCACGACGCCGACACCCGGCACGGGTACCGAAGTGGGGCCGCAGGGCACGGAAGCCCTCGTGCTGCGCCTGTTGAAGGCCACCATCACCAACCCGCGGATCCCACTGTGGGACCTGATGATGAAGAACATCTATTCCCTCGGTGCCTTCCAGGTGAACCGGGAGAACTTCCGGCTGGACCTGCTCTACAACAACCCGACCACCGGGGTCGACGTGAACTACATCCCGCGTGCACCGCTGGACCAGATCCCCTTGATCCAGGCGCTGGCGATGGACCGCCTCGATCCGAACAACGCGCCCAACCCGGACGGCTGGTTCGACTTCATCGATGGTGCGGCCACCACGGGTGGTACCATCCAGGCACAGACGGGACGCATCTACTTCACCACGGTGGAACCCTTCGGCAGTTACCTCGATGCGCAATTGGTGGGAGTGCCTGCGGAGATCAAGCGCACCATCGTCTACCAGCAGCTCTACGACAGTACCAAGACCGCCGCACAGAACATTCCGGAGCTGAACCGCTTCAAGTTGAAGGGAAGTTACCGCAGCGCAAGCAGCGATGTGATATCGCTCAACGCCGTGAACATCCCACAGGGATCCGTGGTGGTGACGGCCGGTGGAGTGCGTCTGGTGGAGAACCAGGATTACACGGTGGACTACAACCTGGGTCGCGTGCGGATCCTGAACCAGGGGATCCTCGAGAGCGGCACGCCGGTGAACGTATCACTGGAGAGCAACTCGCTCTTCAGCATACAGACCAAGACCTTGGCGGGGGCGCGCTTCGACTACAAGGTGAACAAGGACCTCGTGCTGGGTGGCACGGTCATGAACCTGTATGAGCGACCATTGACGCAGAAGGTGAACGTGGGGGAGGAACCCATCCGGAACACCATGGTGGGTGTGGACGCGAACTGGCAGACCAAGTCGCAGTGGATCACGGACATGGTGGACAAGCTGCCCTTCTATGCCACCAAGCAGGAGAGCAATGTGAACGCCAGCCTGGAGGGCGCCTATCTGATCCCGGGCCACAGCCGGGCGATCGGCAATGCCGGGACGAGCTACATCGATGATTTCGAGGGAAGCGTAAGCGTCATCGACCTCCGCACGCAGAGCCTCTGGTTCCATAGCGCGGTGCCACAAGGCCTTCCCTCCCTGTTCCCCGAGGGTGACCTCGTTGGTGACCTGGGTGCGGGGTATCGTAGGGCGCAGATCTCCTGGTATGTGATCGATCCGCTCTTCTTCCGGAACAACAACCTCACGCCCGAGCACATCAGCAACGACTCGGAGCTGCGCAGCGACCATCGGCAGCGCGAGGTGCTGGAGCAGGAGGTCTTCCCCAACCGACAGCTGGCGGCGGGCACGCCCACGAACATCCCGGTGCTCGACCTCACCTACTATCCGAACGAGCGGGGGCCGTACAACTACAACCCGAGCCTTTCAGCCAACGGTGGATTGCCGAACCCGGAGGACAACTGGGCCGGCATCACACGACGGATCACGACCACCGACTTCGAGGCCAGCAACATCGAAACGGTTCAGTTCTGGTTGATGGACCCCTTCTTCAACGCGAGCAACAGCGCGGGGGAGCCGGCCACGAACGAGAACAGCGTGAACAGCACGGGTGGTGAGCTCTACATCGATCTGGGCAACATCAGTGAGGATGTGCTGCGTGATGGGCGGAAGGCGTTCGAGAACGGCTTGCCGAACAATGCGACCGATGTCGCGGCCGTGTATGATGAGACCCCATGGGGCGTGGTGCCCGCCACCCAGAGCGTGGTGAACGCCTTCGCCATCACCGAAACGAACAGCAACCGTTACCAGGACGTCGGTCTGGACGGTCTCGGCAGTCCCGCACAACAGCTTGAAGGCCGGAACGAGGCGGCTTTCTTCAGCAGTTACCTGGCCGCCGTGGCGGGCTCCGTGACCGATCCGAACGCCTTGCAGACGATCCAGGCGGACCCCTCCAACGACGACTACCGGTTCTTCCGCGGTTCGGCCTATGACTCCCAGCAGGCCGATATCCTCACGCGGTACAAGCGCTTCAATGCACCGGAAGGCAACTCGGTGACCGATGAGGATTCACAGGGTGAGGGCTTCCCGACGCAGCAGACCACCCTGCCCACCACGGAGGACATCAACCAGGACCAGAACCTCGGGGAGAGCGAGAGCTACTTCCATTATCGGATCCCGTTGCGACCGCAGGAGATGGTGGTGGGCCAAGGCTTCATCACCGACCGCATCCTGGCCACGGCCAACACGCCGGAGGGCCCGAAGCAGGTGTACTGGTACCAGTTCAAGGTGCCGGTGCGTCAGCCGTCGGCGGTGGTGAACGGCATACAGGACTTCCGCAGCATCCGCTTCATGCGCCTCTACCTTCATGGCTGGCAGCAGCAGGCCACCCTGCGTTTCGCGCGCCTGGAGTTCGTTCGCGGCGAATGGCGGAAGTACCTGCAGAGCCTGGAGACACCGGGCGAAGTGGTGGGTGGCGATCCGGACCCCACGGTGTTCCAGATCGCCGCGGTGAACATCGAGGAGAACGGCAACCGGACACCGATCAACTACGTGCTGCCGCCGGGCATCAACAAGGAGGTGGATGTTGCGAGCGCCAACCTGCGCAACCTGAACGAGCAGTCGCTGCAGTACAAGGTGTGCAACCTGCGCGACGGGGATGCGCGTGCCGGCTTCCGCAACGTGCAGTTCGACATCCGGAGCTACAAGAAGCTGCGCATGTACATCCACGCGGAGAGCAGTGACCCGAACGACCCGATCGAGTTCGGCGATGCCTCCGTCTTCATCCGCCTCGGCAACGACTTCGACCAGAACTACTACGAGTACGAGGTGCCTGTGAAGCCTTCGGTCTTCTTCAACCGCGACCCGTACAACGTCTGGCCCGAGGAGAACGATGTGATCATCGAGTTCGCCAAGCTGAACGACCTGAAGATCCAGCGCGACCAGAACGGAGTGGCGCGCAACACGCGTTACCAGGGCAACGATGGGGACCGGCGGATATTCATCAAGGGCAGCCCGAACCTCAGCCAGATGCGGACCATCATGATCGGTGTGCGCAACCCGAAGCGTGATGGTGAGGAGGCGAACCCGTGGACACAGGACGATGGCCTGTCGAAGTGCCTGGAGGTGTGGGTGAACGAACTGCGCCTGACGGACTTCGACCAGAGCGGTGGCTGGGCGGCGCTGGCGCGGGTGAACGCCACCCTGGCGGACCTGGGCAACGTGAGCGTGGCGGGCAACTACAGCACACCGTTCTGGGGAAGCATCGACAAGAAGGTCAGCGAGCGGCAGCGGGAGACGAAGTACGGCGTGGACGTGAGCGCCAACCTGGAGATGGGCAAGTTCCTGCCGGAGGAGTCCAAGGTGAAGGTGCCGCTCTACCTGGGTTACTCGGAGCAGATCAGCAATCCGCAATTCGATCCGCTCAGCCCTGACATAACCTTCGACGAGGCCACGCGCGCGCTCACACGGGAGGAACGCAAGGAGCGGTTGAAGGTCTCACGGACCTACACCCGCAGACGGAGCATCAACCTCACCAACGTGCGCAAGGAACGCGGGGCGGGCAGCAAGGAACAGTTCTTCGATGTGGAGAACCTGAGCTTCAACTACGCTTACAGTGACCAGGAGTACCACGACGTGAACACGGCCTACGAGAACACGCGCACGTACCGCGGTTCCATCGCCTATGTGCATGCACCGAAGCCAAGGCCCATCGAACCCTTCGCCGGCATCGGCTTCGTGAGCAAGAACAAGTGGCTGCGGCTGGTGAAGGACTTCAATGTCAACCTGGGCTTCAAGCAGATCAGCATGCGCACCAGCGTGGACCGCATGTACCTCGAACGGCTCGTGCGTCCCAACCCGGACATCGAGACACTGCCACCACGGCCCACCTACAACAAGAATTTCAACTGGAACAGCCAGTATGGCTTCCGTTACGAGCTCACGAAGTCATTGAAGATCGACTTCAACGCGAACAACCTCGCCTTCATCGGCGAGACACCCGGTCGCGTGAACAGCAAGAGCCGCGACGAGTATGCCCTGTGGAAGGACAGCGTCCTGAGCAGCATCCGCAACTGGGGTGAGCCCACGCGCTACGACCACACCGTGGGTGTCACCTATACCCTGCCTTTGGACAAGTTCCCGCTCACCGACTGGGTCACCGTGAACACCGGCTACACCGCGGGCTACCAGTGGGATCGCGCTCCGCTCACGCAGGACACCCTGGGGGCGACCGTCCAGAACTCCCAGAACATCTCGGTGAACGGTCAATTGAACTTCGTGAACCTTTACAACAAGTCGAAGTACCTGAAGAAGATCAACGACAAGGCACGGGGGAGGGGAAGCGCGGGCAAGCCTGGTGCGAGGACCACACGGACGAAGGCGGATAGTACCGCGAAGAAGGAGCCCAACATCAAGATCGATCCGCTCGAGGGACTCGCGCGCGTGTTGATGACCCTGCGGAACGGCACGATCACGTACAGTCAGACCTCCGGCATCCTCCTGCCCGGTTATGCGCCGCGCACGAACATCATCGGGATGGACAACTTCGGGGCGCCGGGATTCGGCTTCGTGCTCGGCCAGCAGAACCACGACCTGAGCGGCGACATCGTGCGCGACTTCGCCACGGATGCGGCGCGACAGGGCTGGCTCGTCACCACACCGTCCATCTTCAACCCGTATACGAACACGCGGAACGAGAACATCAATGCACGCCTGACGCTGGAGCCTTTCCGCGGGATGCGGATCGAGGTGATGGCGAACCGGACGAAGGCGGACAACAGCACCAGCTTCTTCCGGTACAACCGCGATGAGGAACGTTATGTGAATGACAGCCCGCGCGACCAGGGCAGCTTCAGCGTGAGCATGCTCAACTGGCGCACCGCCTTCTCCAAGAACGATGAGAACTTCGTGAACCAGGTGTTCCAGGACATGCTCGCGAACCGCCCGACGGTGAGCGCCCGTTTCGCTCAACTGACGGGAGCCGCCATCGATCCGGAGACGGGCTATGCGGATGGATACGGACCCACGCAGCAGGACGTGGTGGTGGCCTCCTTCCTCGCGGCCTATACCGGCAAGAGCGCGGACAATGTGAAGCTCGATCCGTTGAGCCTCGTCCCCGCACCCAACTGGGATGTGACCTATGATGGCCTCACCAAGCTGCCCTTGTTCGACAAGTGGTTCCGGACCTTCACCGTGAAGAACAGCTACCGCAGCACCTTCAATGTGGGAAGCTATCAGACCAACCTGCTCTTCATCGATGGGGCAGGGGTGCGCGACCTCTCGGACAACTTCCTTCCGGAGAAGCAGATCGCGGTGGTCACGATCCAGGAGGTGATGCGCCCCTTGATGGGCTTCGATGGCACCCTGAAGAACAGCCTGCTGGCCAAGTTCGAGTACAACCGTGACCGCAACCTCAGCCTCAGCCTCACCAACAACCAGGTGACCGAGGTCCGCGGCAAGGAGTTCGTGGTCGGCAGCGGCTATCGCTTCAAGAACGTGAAGTTCCCGTTCGCGGTCGGTGGCACCACGCCCAAGAGCGACCTGAACCTGCGGGTGGACCTCAGCCTGCGGGAGAACGTGACGGTGATCCGCAAGGTGCAGGAGCAGCAGAACCAGCCCACGGCCGGCCAGAACATCATCTCCATCAAGACCAGCGCCGACTACGTGATCAACGACCGGTTGAACGTGCGCGCCTTCTACGAGCGTGTGATCAACACGCCGGTGATCTCCACCTCGTTCCCGTCCGCGAACACCAACGCGGGGATCAGCTTGCGCTTCACGCTGGCGCAATAAGGAGGGACAGAGCGAAGTCTCGGTCCTACCCCTGCTCCGGCCCTGCGTTCCATCAGCGAACGATATCATTCGCACCGCGTACATTCGCCACCTCATCACACGCACCGAACCCGCATGAACATCCCGGCCGACCTGCGCTACACCAAGGACCACGAATGGGTCCGCATCGAAGGCGACACCGCCACCATCGGCATCACCGACTTCGCCCAGGGTGAGCTCGGCGACATCGTCTTCATCGATATCAACACCGTGGGGCAGGAGCTGGCGGCGGAGGCCGTGTTCGGCACCGTGGAAGCGGTGAAGACCGTGAGCGACCTCTTCATGCCGGTGAGCGGCACGATCACCGAGCTGAACGCCGGCCTGGCGGACGACCCGGCGGCCGTGAACACCGACCCCTATGACAAGGGCTGGATGGTGAAGGTGAAGATGAGCGATGCGGCGCAGGGTGATGGTCTGCTCACCGCGGACCAGTACAAGGCGCTGGTGGGCGCCTGATCGGCGATGACGCGCCATCTGCGTCTCGCCCTGGCCTGGTCCTTCCTCATCGCGTTCCTCTGTCTGACGCCGGGGAGGAACCTGCCGCATTGGGAATGGGCCGACCTGCTGAGCGTGGACAAGCTGGTGCACATGCTGATGTTCGGCATCCTGAGCTACCTGCTGGCGCGCGGTTTGCGCGATCGGGCTGAGAACCGCTGGACCGACGGGCGGATCCTATGGATCGCCGGGGCGATCTCCTTCGCCTATGGTGGTCTGATGGAGGTCCTGCAGATGACGCCGGGTCTCGGCCGCAACGGCGATGTGGTGGACCTGACAGCGAACACGATCGGGGCGGTGGTGGGCGCCTGGCTCGTTCATCGCTTCTGGATAAGGCGTTCGGCGCAAGCGTAGCACGGTCCGATCGGTATCTTGCGGTCCACACCGGGTGTAGACCGGTGCAATGCCATGGCCACGAAGACCGCCACTGCTCCCGTCCGCATGCCCGATCCGCGCACCACGCCCACCATCGACCAGGTGGGCATCGAGGAGCGCGTGGCCCGCATCAAGACACGGAGCATCAAGAAGGAGACGAAGGTGCAGGGCATGAAGCTCGCGCTCAGCATGATCGACCTCACCACGTTGGAAGGGGCCGACACCGATCACAAGGTGCAGCAGCTATGCTACAAGGCGATGCACCTGCACGACAGCCTTCCCGGTCTTCCCACGGCCGCTGCGGTCTGTGTGTATCCCTCCTTGGTGAAGGTGGCGAAGAGGGCCTTGGGCGATAGCGGCGTGAAGGTCGCGTCGGTCTCCACGGCCTTCCCCAGCGGGCAGGCACCGCGCAAGGTGAAGCTGGATGACACGCGCTTCGCCGTGAACGAAGGCGCGGATGAGATCGACATGGTGATCAGCCGCGGCAAGTTCCACAACGGCGAGTACGACTTCGTGTTCGACGAGATCGCCGCGATCAAGGAAGCCTGCGGCAACGCGCGCCTGAAGGTGATCCTGGAGACCGGTGAATTGGGCACCTACGACAAGGTGCGCCTGGCGAGCGACATCGCCATCGCGGCCGGCGCCGACTTCATCAAGACCAGCACGGGCAAGATCAACCCGGCGGCGACGATGGAGGTGACCCTGGTGATGCTGCACGCCATCCGCGATCATTACCTGAAGACCGGGAGGATGATCGCGATGAAGCCGGCCGGCGGCATCCGCAAGAGCAAGGAAGCGCTGCACTACCTGATGATGGTGAAGGAGGAGCTCGGTCCCGAATGGCTGGACAACCACTGGTTCCGCTTCGGCGCCAGCAGCCTTGCCAACGACATCCTCATGCAATTGCAGAAGGAGGCCGACGGCCACTACCAGAGCGCGGATTACTTCAGCCTGGACTGATCTTCGGCTGGTGGCCGAGGTCGCCGTGATCATTCCGTGATAGGCTGCTCCTTTCTTTGTCCGTGCCATGCAGCGACGGGTGCTCATCATCGAGGACGATCGCGACATCAGTGAACTGGTGCGGATACACCTGCGCGACCTGGGCTTCGAGGTGGATCAGGTCTACGATGGCAGGGACGGTCTGCGTGCGGCCCTCGAGGGACGGCATGCGTTGATCATCCTCGATCTCATGCTTCCTGAACTCGATGGCGTGAGCGTGTGCCAGAAACTCCGCGCTGGTGGGGGACGCACGCCGATCCTCATGCTCACCAGCAAGGCCGAGGAGATCGACAAGGTGCTGGGGCTGGAGACCGGCGCGGACGATTACATGACCAAACCCTTCAGCGTGCGGGAGCTGATGGCCCGTGTGAAGGCCTTGCTGCGCCGCGCGGAGGAGCGTCCCGAACCCGTCGCTGATGATCGCGATATCCATATCCCGGGGCTGCGGATCGACCGTCGGAAGCGGACGGTGGAGGTGCATGACCAACGCGTGGAGCTGACGCCGAAAGAATACGACCTGCTCCTCCATCTGGCCTCCAATCCGGGGGTCACCTACTCGCGGGAGCAGCTGTTGGCGAGCGTGTGGGGCTATGAGTTCAGCGGCTACGAGCACACGGTCAATTCGCACATCAACAGGTTGCGCACGAAGGTGGAACGCAACGTGTCCACACCTGAGTTCATCCTCACCACCTGGGGCGTTGGTTACCGCTTCGTGGATGATCCGGAACGCCCATGAGCAACGCACCACATCGGTCCACCAGCCTTTTCTGGCGGATATCCGCGGCTTTCCTGGTCGTCCTGTTGCTGTTCGCGGGCGTGACGTTGTGGATCCATATCGATGCATCGCACAACCACGCGCTCGAGGTGACCCAGCGCCTGAACCACGACCTCGCGAAGCACACCGTGGATGAGGTGAAACCATTCCTCAACGGCGAGGTCCCGGAGGAGGCGATGGGCACGCTCATGCATTCCATGATGGCGGTGAACCCCGGCATCGAGGTCTATCTGCTCGATACCGCAGGTCGCATCCTGAAGTACGTCGCGCTGGATGGTGTCGTGAAGCTGGATCGCGTGGACATGGGACCGGTGCGCGACTTCATCAACACAACGGAGCCGGAGGGACTGATCGAAGGCGATGACCCCCGGACCCCCGGCGTGCGCCGCATCTTCAGTGCCGCACCCGTGCTGGAGGAAGGCGTGCCACAGGGCTACGTCTACATCATCCTCGAAGGACAGGAGTATGCCGGCGCCGCCGATACGCTCTTCGGCAACTACTTCCTCCGCCTGAGCGGTCGTTCCGTGCTCCTCGTGCTTGTGCTCACATTGCTCGCCGGCCTGCTCGCCATCGCGCTCATCACGAAGAACCTCGGTCGCATCGTGTCCGGGTTCCGCCGGTTCAAGGATGGCGCGCTCGATACGCGCATCACGCTCAGCGGCGGGGGAGAGCTCACCGAAGTGGCCACCACCTTCAACGAGATGGCGTCCACCATCCAGCGGAACATCGAGGAGTTGAAGGGCATCGACCAGTTGCGGAAGGAGCTCATCGGAAACGTGAGCCACGACCTGCGCACTCCCGTGGCGGCCATTCAGGGTTATGCCGAAACGCTGCTGATGAAGGCCGATTCGTTGACCACCGAGGAGCGGGAAGGCTACCTCAGCACCATCGTCCGGAGCACCGAACGGCTCAAGCAGCTGGTGGATGATCTCTTCACGCTCAGCAAACTGGAGGCGGAACAGGTGAAGCTGGACCTCGAGCCGATCTCCCTGGGAGAGCTCGTGCACGATGTGGTGAACAAGGTGCGCTTGATGGCGAAGGAGAAGAACGTCTCGATCAACGTCATCATGGCCCGTGACCTGCCGCTTGTGGAGGTGGATGTGAAGAAGATCGACCGCGTACTCCAGAACCTGCTGGACAATGGGCTCAAGTTCTGCCGGCCGGGCGATCGCATCACCATCGAGCTGGATGGGCAGGAACCCGATGCGGTGCGCGTGCGCATCACGGATACCGGCGTTGGGATACCCGATGGCGACCTGCCGCACATCTTCGATCGCTACTTCAAGGGATCGCGTTCGTCCGATATTGGTGGCACCGGCCTGGGGCTCGCCATCGTCAAACGCATCGTCGAATTGCACGGATCCACGGTGGAGGTGAGCAGCCGCGTGAACGAGGGTTCGCGCTTCACCTTCGGTCTTCCGGTGCGGCGTTCGGCTTAGTGATGAACATGTGATCGAGCCGTGATCGATCCGTGATCGGTGCCGGGGACCTTTGCCCTCGTTCACCCAACGAACCAAACCTGATCGACATGAGAACGCACATTGCAATGAACGGCATGCTCCTGTTGGGCGTGCTGGCCCTCGCATCCTGCAAGAAGGATGAAGAGGAGATGATGACCCCGACACCTTCGACACCCACTGCGGGTCCGGCCGTGGATCCGGCGACCGCCGCACGTGTGGCCGTGGACCGCTTCAGCCCGGAAGCAGGCACCCTGATGGTGCGCGATGGCAGCAACGGCCTGCCCGCTGCGAACACCCCGATCAACTATGACCAAGCTCCCTTCATCACCGAAGGATTGGGGCCCGCCGGACAGATGGTGAGCTATTACAACTTCGATGTTCAGTCCACCACGCCGGCGCCGATCTGGGTGCTCTTCCGCAGCGGCGACGCGGATCCTGTTGCGGGCCAGTTGAACATCATCGACAAGATCCCGGGTGAAGCGGGTTACAACGACTTCTGGAGCGTACGCAAGGTGACGGTGCCGGCGGACTACGTGGCGAACTCGGTAACGAGCTATGCGGAGATCGTTTCGCTTGGCTACGGCATCGAGAACACGGGTATCCTCGTGAACTGCCCGGTGGTGCCGGAGGGTTCCACCGCTTCCATGCGCTTGAATGGCGAGAGCAACGCGATCGTGCAGGGTTGGTACAAGGACAAAGTGGTGCACTACTTCAGCTTCATGGAACATCCGTTGATGGGCAGCGCCGTTCCCACGTCGCCGATCCATGTCATGTTCAACATCAACCCGGACCAGTCCGGAGGTGGCCCGGCCAGTGGCTTCGTGGTGGAACCCGGGACCATGCAGACCCACAACGTGGTGGCCACGGTACCGGCGGACGCGACCTACTCTCCCTTGTGGCGGGTGCAGGTCATCGACAACGCGGACTTCAGTGCCGTCATGAACCTGTCCACCGCACAGGCCGCCACGAACCTGGCCATGAACGTGGCCAACGTGAACTGCCCGATCGTAGCCATCAACTGATCCCGGCGACCATACGATCGGCGGATGTGCGCCCTCCGGCCCTGCCGGGGGGCGCGCTTGTTCACGACCTTAGCGACATGCATGACCACTCTGCCCTGCGGACCATCGCGTACCGGCCCACGCGCCTTGATGCCGCTGATGCACTTCAGCGCGCCAGCGCATTCCGTGAATTGATGGAAGGCCGGCGCAGCGTGCGCCACTTCAGCCCGGATCCGGTCGCACCTCCGCTGATCGAGGAGTTGGTGCGTACGGCGAGCACGGCGCCGAGTGGGGCGCACAAGCAGCCCTGGACCTTCTGCGTGGTCACCGACCCGGGCTTGAAGCAGCGGATACGTGCGGCAGCGGAGGAGGAGGAGCGCGCGAACTATGGTGGTCGCATGCCGCCCGAATGGCTGGAGGACCTGGCTCCGCTCGGCACCGACGCGAACAAGGAGTTCCTGGAGATCGCACCGTGCCTGATCGTCGTCTTCAAACAGGTGCATGAGCTCCGGCCGGATGGCGGCAAGCGCAAGAACTACTACGTGGAGGAGAGCGTGGGCATCGCCTGCGGTTTCCTGCTGGCGGCCATTCGGAATGCGGGTCTCGTGGCCCTTACGCACACACCCAGTCCCATGAACTTCCTGGCCAAACTCTTGGACAGGCCCGAGAACGAACGGGCCTTCCTGCTCATCCCGGTGGGTCATCCCACTTCGGATTGTGTGGTGCCTGATCTGCGGCGCAAGGACGTGGACGAGGTGTGCGTGTGGTACGGGCGTTGAGCCGGCCAGGCTGTGAGGACCATACCGCATCATCCGAACAGGAAGCTCACCAACTGCCTCCCGCACCACCACCGCCGAAACTCCCACCACCAAAGCCGCCGAAGCCACCCCCGCCACCGCCAAAGCCTCCGCCAGTGCCGCCGAAAGCGCCGGTGAACATGTTGCCGCCTTCCCCACCGGGGCCGAGCGTCGCACGTTCCAGGTAGTTGAGCAGGGAGAAGACGGCGATCAGATCCGTCGGGCGCGGCGACCGTTCCTTCAGTTGGTCACGGGTGTCCTCATCCAACAGCGTGATGCAACTGCCCAATTCGAACACGTGCTTCATCGAACGCTCCCAACCGCCTACCAGTGGACGACCGATGTCCTGTTCCACAGTGAACAGAAGATCACGGACGCGCGCACAGATCGCACGGCCTGTTGCCGTGCGCGTATGTCGCCCGCTGAGGAGGCCTGCCTCCTTCAGGTCCGGGAACATCAGGTCATACTTGAAGGCCTCATGGTCCTCGATACGGTCCTCGATCTCCAGACGCAGGTCCACCAATGAGCAAGGCCGGTCGGCCGGGACGAGCTCCCACGCGAAGATCCCGGAGCGATCGTTCGGCTCTGGCTTGTCGCCGCGTGTCAGGAAGAGCCGGTTCAAGGTGCGCTTGCGTCGCCCGCCGACGGTCACCTCCTTGAAGTCCACGAGCAATGACCCTGTGAAGCACAGGTGTTGCAGGCAGTGGTAGAGCATCGTTTCACCCGATGAGAGCATCGGGTGCCTGAGGTAGACATAAGCCTGCGGGCTCAGCTGTGCCATGGACCGTCAACGCAAGATGGGCGATCCACCTGATCCCTGATGCTGAACCCGATCCGGTCGATCGGATGACCACCCCGTTAAGGGAAGTACAAGTTCATCAACGTCGCGTCGATCTCTCCGTCCTGGGTGTGGCAGGTGCGGCAGGCCGCGCCGCGGTCCAAAGCCGGTGCACGCACTTCCCCGTTGGCGCGGAGGTAACCCCAGACCCAGCCTCCGGCATCGGCCGCTTCGGACTCCGGTCGCTTCAGCAGCACGGCATAGCTGCCCAAGGTGCTGGCATCGCTCCAGAGCTCCTTCACGATCAGCGAACCCGGCGGGAAGGTGGTATCGGCCACCACGCGGTAAAGCGAGTCAAGTGCCGTGGCCGCCACCCCGTTGAAACGGGTCCGCAGGAAGGCCTCGCTGTGACCGGAGCCCGTGCTGCGGGGTAACAGGTCCGGGGAGTTCTTGTACCACACGCTCCCGGAACTGTTCAGGGCCATCTGGTAGAGCTCGGCGTCCAAGGGAGCGGTGCCCGCTTCATGCTTGCAGGCGACAGCAGACCAGGCCAGGACCAGTGCCAGGAACAATTGGGGAGAGAACGAGCGGAAGGGCATATCCCAAATGTAGGCCTTGTCCCATCGGGGAGAAAGGAACGACGGACACGAGCACCCACCTATCTTTGAAAGCCATGGCCACCAAGACCAAGAAGCCCCTCGACTGGGCACTCGCCCCCGCACCCGAATCCGCTGATCACGTCAAGATCTCGTCGCAATACGAGCTCTTCATCAACGGCAAGTGGCAGAAGCCCAAGAGCGGGAAGTACTTCGACACCATCAACCCCGCCAACGAGAAGGTCCTCGCGCGCATCGCCGAGGCCAACGACGCCGACGTGGACGCCGCCGTGAAGGCCGCGCGCAAGGCCTACGACAGCGTGTGGAGCAAATTGCCCGCGAGCGAACGCGCCAAGTACATCTACCGCATCGCGCGCCTGCTGCAGGAGAAGGCCCGCGAGTTCGCCGTCATCGAAAGCATGGACGGCGGCAAGGCCATCCGCGAAAGCCGCGACGTGGACGTGCCGCTCGCCGCCGCGCACTTCTTCTACTACGCCGGTTGGGCCGACAAGCTCCACTACGCCTTCCCCGGAAAGCAAACGTCACCGCTCGGCGTCGCCGGACAGGTCATCCCCTGGAACTTCCCGCTGCTCATGGCCGCGTGGAAGCTCGCCCCCGCGCTCGCCTGCGGCAACACCGTGGTGCTGAAGCCCGCCGAGACCACGTCGCTCACCGCGCTCAAGCTCGCCGAGCTCTTGCAGGAGGCCGAGCTCCCCGATGGCGTCGTCAACATCGTCACCGGTGCGGGTGCCACGGGCGCGGCGGTGGTCAACCACCCCGATGTGAACAAGGTCGCCTTCACCGGCAGCACCGGCGTGGGCAAGCTCATCCAGCGCGCCACCGCCGGCAGCGGCAAGAAGCTCACCCTCGAGCTCGGCGGCAAGGCGGCCAACATCATCTTCGCCGACGCCACCATCGACCAGGCCGTCGAAGGCATCATCAACGGCATCTACTTCAACCAGGGCCACGTGTGCTGCGCCGGCAGCCGCCTCTTCGTGGAGGAAGGCGTGTACGACGAGGTCATCCGCAAGCTCAAGCACCGCATGCGCTCGCTCGTCGTCGGCGATCCACTCGACAAGAACACCGACATCGGCGCCATCAACAGCCGCGAGCAGCTCGGCACCATCAACAAATACCTCAAGGTGGGCCAGGCCGATGGCGCCGAGATGTACCAGCCCGCCTGCGACCTGCCCAGCAAAGGCTTCTGGTGCCGTCCCACGCTCTTCCTCAACGTGGCGCAGAGCGCGCGCATCGCGCAGGAGGAGATCTTCGGCCCCGTGCTCGCCGTGCAGACCTTCCGCACCGTGGACGAGGTGATCCAGAAGGCCAACAACACGCCCTACGGCCTCAGCGCCGGCGTGTGGACGGACAAGGGCAGCAAGATCTTCAACCTCACCAGCAAATTGCGCGCGGGTGTCATCTGGGCCAACACCTTCAACAAGTTCGATCCCACCTCACCCTTCGGCGGCTACAAGGAAAGCGGCTACGGCCGCGAAGGCGGCGTGCACGGGCTGGGGGCGTACTTGAATTTGAATTGAAGCATTAGGGCGTGCCCCCGGCTCAAATGCAGCCGGGGTCGCGCTTTCCGCTGTACTCCTCGCTCGTTCCTCGCTGCGGGGTGCCGCTCCAATCGCTCACGCGGAATGCTGCACGTGACATCCGGTCGTCTATCTTTCGCTAAGGGAGTCAGATGGATAGCATGAAATCAAGAATTTCCATTCTTCTCTCGATAGCGCTGACGGGCTTGTCCCTTTGCGTTTTCGCTCAAGACTGGAAGCCGCTTGGGCCAAACGATTGGAATTGGCCTTCCGTCGGGAAGGCTTACTACCCCAGGCTTGCTATTGATGCCAATAACAATCCCGTCATAGCGGCCTTGGACTATGGTGTGGATGGAGAATACCATGTAAGGCGTTGGGACGGTGTAAAGTGGATCGCGCTCGGTTCGGATGGATTCTTTACCGACGGGGCGATCCAGTCGAATATGGTGTTGGATGAAGGAGGGAATCCAGTGCTGGCGGGTAGCGATCCGGATAACGGCGACCGGATTATTGTGAGACGCTGGAATGGGACCATCTGGGTTTCGGTTGGAGTGGATGGGTTCTCATCCGGAGGGATTACGGCTGTTAAGCTTGCTAGGGATGTCAGTGGGAGTTTCATAGTAGCCTATATCGATCAATCTCTGGATCGGCACATCGTCGTCAAGCGATGGACTGGAAGCGCTTGGGAAATAATCGGTGATGAGAGCTTTTCTGATCCGGATTTGTCCGGTCTCCGTCTGTCATTGGACCCATCTGGTAATCCGGTTGTGGCTTATCACCCGCCCCCCCCAGGTATCCACTTGACAAAGATCCATCGTTGGACCGGTGCGATATGGGAAGCGCTGCCCCCAATCGATCTTGGGAATGTGGTTGTCAGTTATACAGACATGGCCGTAGATGATGGAGCCAATCCCGTTGTAGTTCTATCCAATTGGATGTTTGGCGATAGGCCCATTGTTAAGCGATGGAACGGCACTTTGTGGGAGACTCTTGGTCCTGCAGGGATTTCGGTGGGCAATTGCTCCGGTGTGAATATCGAAGTAGGTCCAGACGGCGATCTGATCCTCTTCTACCGTGACTATGACGACGGCACGCTCTTGCGACGTTGGAACGGCTCGATTTGGGAACTTATTTGTTACGTCGATCCGCTAATTGGGCCGGACTATGCAACGATCGCGTTTAACACGAATGGTGATCCAATCGTTGCTTGCCAAGCATATGGCCTTGGCTGGCGTTCATGTGTGCAACGCTGGGATGGAACGGAATGGTTGGAGTACGGAGAAAGAGGGTTTTCGACCAGGGGAGCATATTACACAGGCCTGGCCATGAACGCAGCTCATGAGATTGTTGTGGCGTATTCTGACCCGTCGAATGAGGGTCGCACGGCTGTTCAGCGATGGAATGATAACGAATGGGAGATGGTCGGCCAAGCGGGTTTCTCTGCTGGCTATTCCGCCCACCACGATGTGGTGCTGGATTCGCTGGGACGTCCGATTGTAGCCTACGCGGACAATGTTAATAATGGCATATCCGTTATGCAATGGAATGGCGATAGCTGGGTGTCCATTGGTCCTTTGGGTTTCAATGGTGTTTACTCTTGGGGGCTCAGCTTAGGTATGGCGCCGGGCTTCAAGCCGGTGATCGCCTACAAGATCCCTATCAACATCGAGGACTACTACCGCATCAACGTGGTTAGCTGGGATGGCGCTACTTGGAACAACGTTGGTCAATTCCCAAGTGTTTGGGCGAAGGGAAGAATGGGGTTCGCGTTGGACTCAATGGGGTTCCCGACCATCGGATTCCATCACACTTCCATCGGCGGAACGGTCGTAGTGCGATGGGATGGAACCACATGGATTCAGTTACCGCCCCTTTCCAGCGCCTCGTCGTATTCCGCCTTCGGTGACCTCATTTTGGATGCTGACGATCGCCCTATTGTTGCTAGCAATGGCGCGATAATACAATGGGATGGTACCGCGTGGGAAATGGTGGTGCCTTACTGGGATGGTGTGTCCGGGTTTGTTCAACTTGCGATGGATGACCACAACGATCTCGTTTTAGGAGGCTTGGACCACGGACGTGCGACCATACGACGATGGAACGGTGCGTATTGGCAGAGTGTGGGCAGCGAGCGCTTCACTACGTCCTTCTCGGATTTTCAGGGAGACAAATGGTTCCAGACGGATGGGCAGGGACGAGTAGTTGTGGCGTATACGAATGGAGGTATGTACGCGAAATCCATCGAGTACTCCGATCAGGGAATTGTTATCGGCAATGGAGTGCTCAATCTTGGGCCGAACCCCAGTTCGGGTGAGGAATTGTGGATCAGTTTGGGAGGATTGCCTGTAACGATTGAAAGCGTCGCGGGTCAACTCCATGACATGTCCGGTAGGCTCATTAGCGCGCAGTTGCTCCCCGTGGCTCATGGTGAGTTGAATACGCGCTTCGCAATTCCTCCAGGATTGGCTAGCGGGATGTACATCGCATCGGTCTACTCTGATGGCTCGCGATGGTCGTCGAGGTTGATCGTTGCGAAACCGTGAACGGCACCATGCCCCGCCTCATCGTCCAAGCCTTCGCAGGGTCTTCCGAGGCACGAGGAGACCCTGCGTTCGGTCACCAAGACCGTGGTTCGTGCCGATCCATGCGGTCCCGTGCGAAAAGTACTCCGGCCTCAACGGCGCATGCGTGCAAGGTTTTGCCGGATCACTCGCGGAGGTCGGCGAGCATCCGAGCTGCTCATGCCGCCTTCATTCCCACGGAGAGGGCAACGGCTGTGCCGCTCAGCGGGCTGTTCGTCCGGGTGCCGATGGCCTGCACCCGGATGGTGTAGTACTCCAGTGGGTCCAGACCTTCGATCCGGCAGCGGGACTTGGTGCTCAGCTCGAAGCGGGTTTCCCCCTCCGTGTGGGCATAGCCCTTGTTGATGTGCAGCTTGTACATGCGTGCACCGTGCACCGGGTCCCAACGCACATCAATGGTGCGTGGCAGCGGTCCGCTCCGGGCGCGCTGGCCTTTCGGTTGGGCAAGGCTATTGATGCGCTTGGAGGCACGGCGTTGTTCAAATCCACCGTCCGCTATGACCAAGGCATCTCCTTGCGCAATGAAGGAGACATAGGTGGCCAGTGACTTGATCATGGTCGCCACCTGCTCCAGGTTCTGCTGCTTCATGATATACTCTCCCCTGCTTCCGCCGTCATGGGTGGCGATCACCGAATGGTTGAGCGCATCAATGGCCGCCTCGAAATCAGGCATGGTGGGCGTAGGTGCCGGGAAGAGCGGGTTATCCTTCATGCAATTACGCACGATACGTGCGCGCATCAGCATTTGGAGGGCGTTCAGGCCACGCAGGTCGGTCTTGACGAGTTTCATGGTCGCTGGTTCTTGCTGCCCTGTAACGGAAGTGCTGGCTTTTCGGTTACCGAACAGCGCCGACCGATCGATGGTCGGGGATGATCCAAGGCTTTTCCCGGGTGTTTGTTGGCTTGTTCGGGCCGGATGATCAAAGCCCGGAGTTGGTTGATCGCTTGATCCCATGGAACGCTCGTTCTACGAACTTGAGCGACCATCGCTCGGCTGCACTTGATCAGGTCGCGGAACGGATCGTCCGTAACCCGCGATGAGTTGTAGGGAACATGCCTTCAATTGATCGCGCAGGTGCATTTGGCGATCGCTTTGTCACTGGGGTTCAGGACTATTGATCCGGGTTGCCACCTTTGTGCCGATGAAACCCGGAGCCAACTACGACCGCATCTTCAAGATGGCCTTCGCCAGTGTGTACCCGCACTACGTCACCAAGGTGGAGAAGAAGGGCCGTACCAAGGAGGAGCTGCACACCGTGATCCACTGGCTCACGGGCTACACGGAGAAGGGTCTCGCCACAGTGCTCGAGAAGAAGACTGACTTCGAGACCTTCTTCGCCAAGGCCCCCAAGCTCAACCCGAACGTAGGCCTCATCACGGGCGTCATCTGCGGCTATCGGGTCGAGGAGATCGAGGACCCCCTCATGCAGAAGATCCGCTACCTGGACAAGCTGGTGGATGAGCTGGCGAAAGGGAAGAAGATGGAGAGCATCTTGCGGAAGTGAAAGCGGCGCCGGTTCTCTTTAGCGCAGTCCCGAGGCACGCTCCCTGTCCCGCTCCATAGCATCGTGCAGCAATTGCCGCAGCAGGCGTGCGTCCGTTGGAGTGAGTTGCTGCAGGTCGCGCCAAAGGACCTGTTTGCGTGTGCCGCGATCCAGGTAACCGTGCGGGTCGGATAGCAGGTTGCCGTGGGAGAAGCCGAAGCGAACGCCTTCATAGGTCTTCTTGCCGCCCCACAGCACGGACGCTGGCCAGATGAAGCACACATCCAGGCGTGATCGGTAGGCCAGGATGTTATAGGAGAGCCGTTCGCGCAGTTCAGGAGCTTCGCTGGTGATGAACTCGCGCAATTGCTCCATTAGCACCCGTTCATCGGCAGGCAGAAAGTCGAGCAGCGCTTGTGGCGTGGCGAACCGGATGCCCCCCGAAAGCATGGTGGAGGGCGCTTTGGGCGTCTGGCTCGAGCGGGGCATGATGCGAAGTTGCGAAGAGGATGCGCTCCGGAGCAAGCCCTGACCATTCGGACCGGCACCCTGGGCATTGCGGTGCCGATCGTTCAACAAGGACCGTGGCTAGCGCTTCACCTCATACCGCATCGCCACTGCGCCTGAGCTGAACTCCTCCCGGCCCACGAGCTTCAGGTCCACCATCTTCGACATCCCGGCGAACAGTGCGGGCCCGCGACCAATGATGCGCGGGTGCACCACGATCTGGTACTCATCGATGAGGCCGAGTTCCGTCAGGGCCTGTGCGAGCTGCACGCCGCCCACACCGATGCCCTTGCCGGGTTGTTGCTTCAGCTGCTTCACGAACTGCTCCAGATCACCTCCCACGATTTCCGAGTTCCAATCGACCTCCTTCAACGTGTTCGACACCACGTACTTCTTCGCGGCGTCCATGGTCTTGGCGAAGGGATGCATCCACGGTTCCATCCAGCTGGGCCAGATGCCGCTCGGCGGCAAGCGCCAGGCTTCCTCCATCATGCCATAGGTCACGCGGCCAAGGAGCAGGGCATCGCAGCCAGCGATGTATTCCATCGCGTTGCGGTGCAGATCCGCGTCGGCGATGCCCGCGGTGTGGTCGTAGCAGCCGTTCAGGGTGACATTGATGGAGAAGCGGAGAGGGCGCATGGTGTCTGCGATCAAGATGGCCCTTTATTGATCCGGCAACCATGTGTTGAAGATCGGCACGATCCATGGATCGGATCGTAACATGAGAGAGAACGACTCGAGAAAGCTGAGCGTGGAAGCTCTGAACGAACGCCGCCGACAGGTGGTCGAATGCCGCCAACGCGGGATGACCCAGAAGGAAGTATCGACCCTGTGCGGCATGAGTACGGTGACGATCGGGAAAATCGATGTGCTGTTCAAGAAAGGTGGATGGTCTGCCGTGCAAGTGATCAAGGAGGGTCGGCCCAAAGGGAAGGGCCGCATCCTGACAAGTGAGCAGGAGCGTGACGCGCAGAAGGTCATCGCTGACAGAACACCCGATCAGTTGAAACTGCCTTACGCGCTTTGGACCAGAGAAGCGGTGCGTGAGATGATCGCGCATCGCTACCAACGGAGCCTCTCTGTGCGGGCAGTGGGGGACTATCTGCAACGCTGGGGCTACACACCTCAGAAGCCGCTGCAAAAGGCCTACGAGCAGCGCCCTGCGGAGGTGCGGCGTTGGACCCAAGAGACCTATCCCGCGATCAAGGCCAAGGCCGTGCTCGAAGAGGCTGAGATCCTGTGGGGTGACGAGACCGGTCTGCGAAGCGACGATGTGCGCGGGCGCAGCTACTCACCACGAGGAAGTACGCCGGTGATCCGCGTGAACCAGAACCGCGATGGTTGCTCGGTGATCTCCACAGTGACCAACAAAGGCCAGATGCGGTGGATGGTGTTCAAGGGCGCGATCAATGCGCGGATCCTGATCGACTTCATGCGCCGCTTGATCAAGAACGCCAAGCGGAAGATCTTCCTGATCCTGGACAACCTGCGCGTCCATCATAGCCAACCTGTCCAGGACTGGGTCGAGGCACATTACGAGGAGATCGAGCTGTTCTTCCTGCCCAGCTACTCCCCAGAACTCAATCCGGTGGAGATCGCCAACGCCGACTTGAAGCACGCGGTGACCACCTGCGCCCCGGCGCGCAAGAAAGGCAAGCTCCACAAGGTCGCTTCAACACATCTGCGCTCCTTGCAACGGAACTCCGAGCGCATCATCAGCTTCTTCCAAAAGGACACCGTCCGCTATGCCGCTTGAATCTACAACACATCTCCGCCGACTCAATAAGGACCACTGTACTGTTAGATGTAGTGCACGACGCAGTTGGCCTTCGTCAGCTCGTAGCAATGATGACACAGGAGTTTGATGGTCACTCCAGCCGAGGACGTGTCGTTCCATTCCCCCTCTCGCTCATATGCAGCATGACATTGGTCGCACCAGGCATCCGGCCATGGACTATCCGCATCTGGTCGCCGCGAGTACCAAGCCTTGCTTGACGCGCTCACCAAATGCTCACATACGTACGTAATAGTCGCGTCGCCATGGTCAGTGCAAGAGATCGTTTCTACGCTCATTTGGGTGGTTCAATAATGTGCTTGAATTCGTCCAGGTCTTCGTCAGCGATCCTGGCCGTGTGGTCGTAGCGCCCGTCGAGAGTTACGTTGATGTAGAACTTGAGGGGGCGCACGGTGTACTGATCAATCAGGCATCCAACCTGCACCAGAATGCGATGATATAATTGTCGAAATTGAGCTTGATCGACTCCCAATCACTTGACTCGTGTATTGGCATGTCCAACTTGACATTGGTCAGTCTAATGGGGCTCACAAAATCTGACAGGACAACATCGGCGGCATCCGTGCCAAGGCGATGTGTAATGCGAAAGCAGGAAAAGCTGTCGATAGTCTCTGATGGTCCGATAAGAAGGACTCCTCGGTCCAGCAATATTGCTCCGTCGAAAAGTACAAGGTCAACCCGCATCGCTACTATATGATTGGTGGGTCGGATGGTTTGCTCAGAGCGGCGAGAACTGTTCCGGCTTTTCCCGGTATCGTTCTGCGAAACGATCAGCTAAATAGGAGTCATCCGGAACCAATTCACAGTAGCGTTCATTGGCGATAGGCTCGGTGTCATCCGTCCAATCTGAAAGCACAGGGTCGTCTTGAGCTCCACGCAGGAAAGCCGCGACATCATCCAGCCCAAAGAAGGCAAAGCCCTCAGCGGCCGCTATAAGCCGTTCACTTTCCAAGCACTCAATGGCATGGTGGACGCCACCGTTCATTATCAGGCCATGAACCAGCAGAATCGAAGCGAGCGCCTGATCTCCAGGGCTGGGAGAAGCGCCGCCGTCTTCCATTGCGGCCCGATTCCATATAGCATCAGCGTTGGTCATGGGCATCATCCCTTCGGCTCCCAGAGCTCGATCTTGTTCCCTTCCGGGTCATACACCCAAGCGAAGCGGCCGTAG
>JACJZG010000052.1 GCA_020635715.1 Flavobacteriales bacterium
GCACCGAGCATGATCCGACCGGCCACCTCAAGGGGTCAGAACAGTACCCCGATCCGGGCCATGGGCGTGAGCGTGACGCTCATGCCCATGTCGCTGCTTCTTTCCTGGAAACCGCCGAAGCGATCGTGGCCGGTGTCCGCATGCACGAAGACATTCCGTTCGAAGCCCAGCGCGTACATGGCGCCCTTCAGGTCATCCTCGGTCTCGATCGTGTGCTTGAAGATCCAGCCGAATTCCATGCCCAACTCCGCGGTGAAGCGATCAGCCAGCACCTTGCGGATACCCCAGACATACACGAGCCGGAGAGTGGTGTGCGTGTATTCATAGTCCAGGGTGGGCACGAAGCCGTACGGGAACCAATAGGGTGATAAGGCGTTGCGGTCCAGCTTCTCCTCGGTGGTGCCAGTGGTGTACTCCAGGCCGAGGCTCATGAAATAACCCTGGGGTTGACTGAGGCCGCCACCTGCGTTGAACGCGTAGTGGAGTCCCAGGCCGAAACCACTGCCGGTCACGGTGCCGAGCTTGTCACCATCGTATAAGCCGAGCCATCCATGGCCGCCGGACCGCAGCTCGCGATCCACGTTCAACAGTCGCACATCGAGTCGCAGCCCACTGACCCGGCTCAAGACCCGGTAGTAGCTCAGGCTCCATGCGTCGGACCAGATGGGTTCGGTGAGGCCCACCGACACGATGTTCTTGGCGCCCAGGTAACCGTATTGACCCTGCACCTGGGTGAGACCAAGGAGCAGAAGGGGGAGCAGGAGCAGTCGTTTCATTGGTCGATATCGAACATGGATTCATATACGGCGCTCTTCAGGTGGGGCCGTGTCATCTTGTAGTTGATCACCGCCTGGCGCATGCGCACCTGTTGGGACTCGGTGCTGAACTTCACATGGCTCAGTTCGAAGCCGTAGCGGTTGCTTCCATCAAGGCGGGTCATCCAGTAGCCCGGATAAAGCCAGAGAATGGCTCCGAAGGCGTTCCCAACGATGCGCGTGCGATCATCGAAGGCTCTTACACTGATGGCCTCCACGCTGCCGAAGCCCTGTTCCACCAGGAACTGCCAATAGTAGGGGTCGATGTAATAGAACTTCATCTCCTTCTTCGTGCGTTTGCGGCGTTTCAACTTGGTGGTCTCCAGCGCATCCTCGAGTTCCTCTCGCTCCACGTTCGCCAGGGTATCGGCATCGGTGCTGCGCTTCTCGATCGTCTTGCGCTTGGTCCTCCGTTCGCGGGCCTCGGCGCGCAGGCGGTCACGTCGCTTCGCCCGGTCCATTTCGGCGTCCCACATCCACTCGACGATGGCCATGTTGCCGGCGGCCTGGTCGTAATTGAGGAAGCTGGGCATGTCATTGTGCTTGAGGTCGGACACGTCCACGATGGTGCGTTCGGGGAACTTGCGCGCCAGCATGCTGCGCACCGCACCGTTGAAGTAGGGGCCACGGTCCTCGGCCAGCACATGCCGTTGGCGGAATCCGTACACATGGTCCTCTATGAAGTCGATCTCTTCCAGCAGCACGAGCCCACCTTTGCATTTGCGCAGTCGTTTGTCCAGCTGGCCACCGCGCCAGGCCTCCACGAAGGCCGATGCCGAGCCACCCATGGCGGTGTAGCGGTCCAGTGCGGCATCGCGGATGGAGATGTCCTTCCGGTAGTAGAGCGCCTTGCTCAGCAGCGCCTCCACCACGTTCGCGCGGTCCGCCTCCTCGAGGAAGTGGCGCAGGGCCTCGTCGTTGGTTTCGAAGCGCGGCTTGCCGTCCACGAAATAGTCGGCGGTATGGGCCTGAGCGAGAAGCGCAGAGTCGCGCAGGATGTAACCGAGGTCGTTGAGGACGCCCTTGCCGGGCTGGAACTTCTGCTCGCGGCCGTAAGTCAGGAAGCCGTCGAAACCAGCGTCCGGAACGATGTAGGTCCAGCGCCGCAGGCTCTCGGTGAGGAATTGCAGGTATCCCTTCGCTTCAGGTTCGAGCAGCAGGTAGCGGAAGGCGCGCTCCGCGCAGGCCGGGTACTGATGCTGCTCCAACAGCACCTGCAGCGCTTCCATCCGGGCCATCCGCCGCAGGTCCTCGAAGGCGGAGGCATCCACCAGCTCTGCTTCCCCACCTCGCATATCCGGGTCCAGCTCAAGCCATTTGTTCAGGAAGTCGATCCGGTCCCGTGTCTCGGGGTGGTCGGAAAGCAGGGCATCGCGAGCGCTCACGGCGTTCCCGGCGGCGCTCATGGCGGTGCTGTCCGTGGGCTCGGGCAGGAGCAGGAGGAAGCTGCTGATGAGTCCCTGCAGGTCGTACCCGGCCTTGCGTGCCAGGGTGGCGCCGATGCTATCCGCCTCATGCTCCTGGGCGCGGTCATCGTGTGCCTTGTCAATGCGTAGCTCGTAGTTCCGGTTCCGGTTCTTACGGGTATAGAGGTCGAGCTTGTTGAAGAAGCCCGCCCGATTGTGGTCGCGCAGGAAATGGGCGATCTCATGCCCCATGATACCTGCCAGCGCCGATTCATCGGGTAGTTCGGCGAGGATCCCCACGTTGACGAAGAGCGATCCGTCGTGGATGCAGAACGCGTTGTAACTGGCGTCGCGCATCAGGTAGACCTTCACCTTTCCGGAAGTTCCGAGCAAGCGGGTAGCCACCTTGTCGAGGTAGACCTCTGCGGCCGGCGGATCGAAGTACACTTTACCGGAGGCCAGTAGATGGCGCTTGGCGTAGGCGGTCATCTCGGCGAAACGCTCGAGATCGCGGGACTTGTGGTCCTCGTAAGGTTCCGCAGCCATGCGCTCGAAGTCACCGCGCGCGTCCACCCGGTAGGTGGCCGGTATTTCCTTGGGGAAATGATATATGGTATTGCGGACCTGTGCGGTCGCCCATGAGCCGGTGAAGGCAATGGATATCAGGAACAGCGGAAGACGCATCGCTCTAAGCTAGCGGCTTTCCTGAGATGTGCAAGAAAAGACGCTTTGAGCAGGAGCTCAGGAGCGCAGGATCACCAGCATCTGCCCATGTTTCGTGCCGGTCTTCAGCAGCAATTGTTCCCTGCCCTTGCCGCGTCGCAGGATCGCGCGAGCCGTGTTCGGCGGGATGCGGCCCTCATTGTGCGCGATCACCTGCAACTGGTTGTAGCCATACCCGAGGTCGAGCCGCAGCTTCACTGGTTCGTGGGTGAGGCCGTACGCGACGAGTACCGGAATGCCGTTCAGGAGCACGCTGATCGTATCGCCATCCACCTCCGCATCGTCCCAGAGCGAGAGCGTTACACGTTGCCGCTTGCTGGTGAAAGTGGCCAGTGTGTCCATGGCCACCTCGTCCAATGCTGGTGCGGGCGGTAGCGGCGGGTCGGTGGGTTTCCGGAAGCCAAGGTGGTAGCGCATCACCAGGGCCAGGTGGTCATCGCTCGCCTGGGTGGTGGCGGTGCTTCCCTGGTAGCTGCTCGCGCTGGTCCATGCCGGTGCGGGGTCGAGGTGCGCCACATAACGCAGGGCGAGCTCGAAGCGGTCCTTGCCGCTCGCGCTGAACCGGCCGATCTCCGGTGCGAGGTAGGGGCGTTGTTGGCGCTGTGCTTCGGTGTAGGTGAGGAAGCCGTCCTTGTCCGTTGTCTGGTCATCGGCGCGTTGAAAGGTCATGCCGAGGCCCAAACCGAAGGTCCATTGCGTGGGGGCATGGCGGCGAGGCAGCGTGTGCCAGGCCAGCCGCAGCTCCGCGTTCTTGGTGCTGTGGTACACGCTGTGCACCATGGTGTCGAGGGTCATCATGTAGCCGTTCCAACCCCAGCCAGCCGCCAAGGAGGCCATCAGTCGATCGCGGTAGGTGAAGGAGGCGCCACCTTGAAAGCGCAGGCCGGGCCAGGGGTAGTTCGTTGGACGGGCTTTTCCGGTGCGGTCGGCGGTGCGGGCGGCTTGCAAGGTCACGTCCAGTCCAGCGAACACGCGCGTTTCCACATCCCGGCTCCGTGCCACGGGATCCTCGTTCACGTACTGGCCCGCTCCTGCGAGCGTTCCCACCACGTCTGTGACCACACCAAGGCCGCTTCCATTTCCGCCCTGGAGCACGCTGGTGCCGCCGGAGACGGATTGCGCCGATGCGAAGGAGGCGTTCCCAACGAACAGGAGCATGAAGGAGAGGCGCATGCGGGCGAGCACCTCACGAATATCGGGCCGTGATGCGAAGTCCTTTGGACCTGAGGTGGTCCGGATGGCTGGATCCGCTCAGAGCACGGTCCAACGCAGCGTCCAGCGTTGGTCCTTGCCGTTCACCACCACCAGGTAGGTCCCTGCTGTGAGGGTGGTGCTTTCAACGAAGCTTGGACCGTTGATGCGTCGGTGCGCGGAAAGCGTACGGCCAGTTGCATCCATGATACGCACATCGAAGAGGTCATCGGTCGGCAGGTTGATCCAAGCGCCGTTCCCTCCCGTCGGGTTCGGGGATAGTTCCGGCTTTTCGGAAAGAGTTGAACCCACGCCGGTCGAGAGCGAGGAAGTGAGCAGGATGATGCGATCGTCCGTGGCACCTGGCGTGCCTGCCCAATCATGGTTGGAGGTACAGATCACAACGCGGCCATCGGGCAGGACCTGCACATCGCGCAATCGGCCGAAGGTGTTCTGGAGGTAGGGTGTGGCCTGGGTCACGCTCATGCCGTCGGGGGCGAGCTGGAGCTGCCACAATGCCTTTCCGCGTAAGGTGGCCACCAACAACGAGTTGTTCCAGCCCGGGATCGCCGTGCCATCGTAATGATCGATGCCCGCGGGTGCCACGATCTCCGAAGTGAACTCATGGATGGGTTCCACCACGTCGTGCGCCGCGCAATAGCTCTGTTCCGCTGCGGTGTTGCATAGGCCGAGTACCGCGGGCCAACCGTAGTCGCGGTTCGGCAGCACGATGTTCACCTCATCATCGTTCGACTGGCCGTGTGCCGAGTTGTACCAGATGCCATTGCTGGCATGCACAAGTCCTTGCGGATTGCGATGCCCCCAGTTGAACACATAGCTGCCGGCGATGGGATTGTCCGCCGGGATGCCACCGAGGGGATCGAAGCGCAGGAACTTCCCTTCCCAGGCGCTGAGGTCCTGCACGTTGGCCGAGCCGCTCATATGATCACCCATGGTGAGGATGAAGTTGCCTTCGTCGTCGGCGATGAGGCGCGAGCCGTTGTGCGAGGCGCCGGCAGGGATGGTGGCCGGGAGCAGGTTGCCGGAGCCGGGGCCGAAGCTGTCGGAGCCGGCGTCGTACAGGAATCGCTCCACGATGGAGGTGCTCGATGCGTTCTTGTAGTGGAAATAGATGTACGGCTGATCGGCGAAGTCGGGATGGAAGGCCATGCTGTGCAAGCCGGCGGTGAATCCGCCCAACACGACCCCGGTGATCGTATGGACCAGGTGCAGGTCGTTGGTGGCAAGGTCCAGGCGGTACACATTCCCGTTCGCCTCGGTGAACCAGAGATGCCCATCGGGTCCGAGCACGAGGTCCCATGGCACGTCGAGGTCCTGCGCAATGGTGGTGGCCACCACAGGGACACCGGCCACATCGAAGGTGACCTGCGGGAAAGCGGTGGCACAGCTCAGGAGACCAAGGAACAGCGTGGTTGTACGGAATGGCTCGATCATCCTTCGAAGTAAGGGATGATCCTTCGTTCCCGTAGCGCATTCACTGGCCATTCTGGAGGTCCAACCTGATGCGTGCTCGGGGTGGGTGGGCGTTTTGAACGGTGATTCCGGGTTGATGTCAGTACTAGCTTCGTCGCGCATCCGTGCAGATAGTCAACCCCAAGGACCATGGGATCGTCGACCGCTTCCATTGAGGTACATATCGTGGCGCTCGTTGCCGGATACACCTCATCGGACCAGCAGCTGTTCCAGTCACTACGCAAGGCCTTGCGGCAGCGCTTTCCCACCCTGAATGAGCTGGTGTATGATTACGGGAAGAAGGTCGTGATCGGTTATTCGCCCACGGAGGCTGGTGGCGAAGGGCTGGTGGCTTTGAGCCTGGATGCGGATGGTGTGCGGGTCTATCTGACCAATGGATCGAAGCTTCCCGATCCGCACAAGTTGCTTCGGGGCAAGGCTGGTGCGCGTTATCTCACTCCAAGCTCCTCCAAGGATCTTGTTCGTCCAGAAGTGGAAGCGCAGATGGCGGCAGCCGAGAAGCTCTCAAAGATGCCCCTCCCTGCAACGGGTTCTGGTCAGACCATCATCAAGGCCACCGCAGCGGCCAAGCGATCGGGGAAGAAGGAATAGACATGACCTTCGCACGATGACATCAACCTGTTCCGTCTTCTGCGGCGTCAGCCTGGATGGCTTCATCGCTCGTCCGGATGGATCGTTGGACTTCCTCGAAGGCGATGGCAGCGCCGAGATGGGCGACCATGGCTACGAGGCCTTCATGGCTGGCATGGATGCGATCGTGATGGGGCGGAATACCTATGAGACGGTCTTGACCTTCGGGTCGTGGCCCTTCACCAAACCGGTGGTGGTGCTCAGCAGTCGCGCAGTGGACCTTGGTGTTGCGCGGGAACGTGGTGCGAACGTGGAGGTGATGCACGGTGAACCGCAGGAGCTGGTAGCGGCTTTGGCTGCGAAGGGTCTCTTCAAGCTGTACATCGATGGTGGACAGACCGTGCAACGTTTCCTGCGCGCGGGCCTGATCGATCGCTTGATCGTGACGCAGCTGCCCGTTCTGATCGGTCAGGGCATTCCGCTATTCGGTCCGTTGGAGCGGGACATCCGATTGAAGCTGATAAGCAGCTGCAGCTTTCCAGGTGGCTTGGTCCAAAGCGAGTTCGTTCGGCGGGAAGGCTGAAGGACGTCGTAGCGCGGAACCCGCTGGTTCAGCTGATCATCTTTTCGAAGCAACGGCTGCTCTCCACGCCGATGTATTGTCCATAGTTCGGGATGGCCTCATAACCACGCTTTCGATACAAGCCGAGGGCCTCCGGTTGTTGCACTCCCGTCTCGAGCACACATCGAGTATGGCCTTCTTCCTTCGCCCAAAGTTCCAGTTCGAGCAACACGCGCGAAGCCACGCCCCGCTTCCGGTGTGTCGGCACGGTGTACATGCGTTTGATCTCCACAGCGTCTTCCTCGAAGGCCTTGAAGGCACCGCATCCCACCGGGTCCTGCTCATCGCAGACCACCACCGCATATCGGATATGCTCGATGCCATTGAACTGCGCGAAGAAGTCGTTCGCATCGCCATTGCGCACGGCAAGGTCCCGGTCCAGCATGGCCACCAGATGCCGAAAGGCAGGATCGGCAGAGGTGACCCGCCTGGCAGTAAGCTTTGTGGTGGAGGTCAGCACGGTCCGAAGGTAGACGACGCTATGTCACGCAGATGGTACCGTTCGTCAAGTAGACCGGTGTGCGGGCGTCCGGATCACCGCCATCCTGGTCTTATCATTACGTAGCTAATTAGCCATGCGCCACCACCTCTCCTTACTCCTCGCAGCATCCTTGCTATCGATCCTCGCCACGGCGCAGGAGCCTGCTTGCACGTGGGCTACGAGCGCGAGCTTCGATCAGAGCGCCAGCATCTTCACACAATACCCCGAGTACATCATCGAAGCGGATCCGGTCGACGGTGCGGTGCTCTTCGGGATGTCGGTGTGGGTGGAGAACTACAGTTCCGACAGTTATGGACGCCTCCAGCTTGTGCATTACGGCAGTGATGGCACGGTCGGCTGGCAACGCGAATGGTCGGGGTCAGGAACCGTGTCCGGACTACGCTACAGGGCGGACGGCATGTTTGTGGCGATGGGCGAGTACCTCGATTCCCTGCGTGTGGATGACGATCATCTGCTCTCGACCTCGGACAACTTCCCCCACGCCTTCATCGTGGCGCTGGATGCGGATGGTGTTACGCAATGGGCCATCGACCTGAACGCGCAGTTCACCCAGGCACGCAGGCCACGGGCACCGGTCTTCACTGCGGAGGGCGACCTTGTCTTCGGGCTACGCTCCGGTACGAGCCGCATCGTGCGGATGGACATGGATGGCAACGTGCTCGGCAGCATCACGCAGAGTCCGACGGAGCTGCACGGCATCGATGTGGATGCGGAGGGGAATCTCTATGTGACCGGCAGCTGTGCGTCGGCTGCTGGTGCGACCTTCAATGGCATCACCTACGTGCCCGGTGTGAGCGGCAATGGCTACAACCGCTACCTGGTGCGATACCGTCCCGATGGAACACCGGCCTGGGCGCGCTTCAGCGGCGATGTCACCTGCACCACCTCGGAGGTGCGGCAGGATGGCGCGGGTGCGCTCTATTGGGCGGGTCTCCTCTTCGCCGAGGCGGACTTCGATACCTACCACATCGATGGTCCGACCAATGGTTCCACGCCGGACTTCCACCTGTGCAAGCTCGACACCGCAGGGAACTATCTATGGGTGCGCGAAGGTCCCGACGGCAATGGGAACGGCGCAGGGCCTGGACTCCAGCAATACCTGGCGCTCGGTGCTGATGGGACGATCCTCCTCGCCGGGACGGGCAAGGGCACATTGGCGTGGGACGAGGGCATCACGGTGCAGATCAACGGCGCCAGCGATCCCTTGTTGATGGGCTTCGATCCGGACGGCACCTTGCGCTGGTGCATACACGGCGACAGCAACGACCAGTTCGACAAGGCGCACGGGCTCGGTGTGGGTGCCGATGGTTCCATTTACATCACCGGTGTCAGCCGGCAGACCATAACCTTCGGTGAGCAGAGCGTGCCAATCAATACGAACATCAACACGCCCTTCGTGGCGCGTTACGCGGATCTGAGCACGAGCGTCGCCCCGGTGGACCGAGGGGAGGTCGTCATCCATCCCGTCCCTGCGACGGATCGATTGTTCATCTCATCGGGCGGCTCGGTGCGCGTCATGGCCTGCATGGATGCGCTCGGTCGATCGGTGGAGGTGCTCTTGTTGAACGGATCGATCGACATCAGTGCCTTGCAGCCGGGTACCTACATGCTCACGTTGGAGGAACGCGGTGCGTGGCGTTCGGTACACCGCTTCGTGAAGCACTAGTTGTTCCACCGTGACCGCGTTCGGATCGAATTGCGGGCTTCGGGAAGGATGGCCGTCCTACCTTGGCCGAACTCGTAATGAGACCGAACGTGACCCCCTCGGTGAAGAAGCTCCTTCTGGGGAAGAACACGGCCCGAGGGCAGGAGTCGCACGGCACATTGAAGACGCGCTGGGCGAACGTCCGCGCGATCTGGAACAACGACTTCGAGGAGGACGCAGGCTTGGAGAAGGTGGTGCGGTTGGTCCTCGCCATCAGCCTTTTCCTCTTTCCGGGGGTCTACGTGCGCTGGTTGTTCTGGCGCAAAGGAGCCATCTACCAGGACCTGGCGATGGAGGCGTACATCCTGTTGAAGACCGTGCTGCCGGCGGTCGTGTTGTACGAGGGTTGGTGGGATCACCCGGTCGTGTTCTGGAGCGTGATCTGGCTGACGACGGAGACGCTGCTCTACATCCCCACGCTCATCTTCGCCTCCGACGCGCTGCCCTCACCGCGCTCCTTCCGCCGCTCCAACATCCTCATCTTCCTCAACTACATCGAGGTGGTGCAGTCCTTCGCGATGGTGCACATGGCCGGCCAGTACATGAACCAGCCGATCGCGGAATGGACCGATGCGATCTACCTCAGCTTCATGATCACGAGCACCATCGGCTTCGGTGAGTATTATCCTGTTTCGGCGTTGGGCAAGCTCATCGTTTCGGTCCAGAGCATCTTCTACCTCAGCTACATCGCGTTGTTCGTGAGCTTCTTCAACATGGGTTCGAACCGGGGTGGATATTTCCAGCGGCAAAGGGAGAAGGACTGATCCGTGGACGCGGCACAGCGCACGGCAGGAGCTGCTTCGGCCTACTTCCCGCCCCTCACCAGCAGCCACACCGCCAGCGCCATCTCACCGAAGATGCTCGGAATAGCAACGAGCATGAGGAAGACCTCGGCGTGGTCCGCATAGTTCGGTAGCACGAAGTGGGCGCAGGTGTCCACGATGTACATGAGGCCCGCGATCGCGAGGAAGATGGCGATCAGGCGCGGCCGACCGAGGATGCGTGCAAGGAAGAGGAGGTGGATGCCGAAGAAGAAGAGGCCGATGAGCCAGGTGGTGTCGAAGATGTGGACCTGCGCGAGGATCCCATCGGCGGTGGACTGTTCCAAGGCGATGGGGAGGGCGAAGACGGCCACGGCCATGATGGCGGCATGCATCATTCGGAAGAGCATGCCAGGCAGCGAGAGGGGATGATCCTTGAAGAGCACGTACAAGGCCCAAGCGACGATGACATCGAAGACCACGGTGACCATGAACGCGATGATGCCCGCGCGGACCATGGTGTGGGCTTGCTGGACGGTGCCGAGGGGATCGGCTTTGATCCGTTCGAGCATGAAGAAGTTCGCGAAGATGGCCGCGAAGAAGATGATCCAATAACTGGTGCCTGCAAGGAGGGAGAGTTGGCGGTGGTTCATGGTGAGGTGGGATGGAGCTGGTGTTCGTCCTTGGGGTATGTGAGCGGCAGGGGAGGTCCATATCCACTGCCAAAGGCCTGAGGCCTTGACCGATCGAACGACCGGTGCGCACGCTGGTTTCACCGGAGGCGCCGGAACAAGATAGGGCCCTTGATCCTACCAGAAGATCAGGGCATCGGCCGTCATGCCATTGCTCCTTGCGAACTTCGTCCCCATGTCGCCCGCATCCAACAGACGAGCGTTCTGGCTCACGGTCGGAGGCTACGGTGTGGCGATGGCCGTCCTGGTCTTCATCCTGAAGTACGTGGAGTACAAGTACCTGCTCCGGGACCTTCGTGTCGAGGTCTACGTCGGGGTGGTCGCTCTGCTCTTCACGGCGCTCGGCATCTGGATGGGCACAAGGCTGCTCACCCGCAAGGTGGCGGTCCCGGTCGCGATGCCATTGAAGTCGGATCCCGAGGCGGTCCGGCGGTCGGGGATCAGCGGTCGAGAGCTCGAAGTGCTGAAGTTGATCGCGGAGGGACGCTCCAACCAGGAGATCGCCGATGCCTTGTTCATCTCACTCCCCACGGTGAAGTCCCATTCGTCCAGCCTCTTCGGGAAATTGGAGGTGAAGCGGCGGACAGAGGCTGTACACAAGGCCAAGGCGCTGGGTATCATACCTTGACCGGTATCATACTTCGGTATGGATCTTCGCTACGGGCCACCAGAACCGTCCGGAAGTATGATGGTCCGGAGCCTGCCCGGGACTTCCTTCGCCACCAAACCAACGACCATGAAACGGATCATTCTAACCTACGGCCTCATCGGAGGTCTCATCGTATCGGCGATGATGTGGTTCACCCTCGGCGACGGCGTGCACGACTGGGAGAATGGTGAACTGATCGGCTACACCACCATGGTGATCGCCCTCAGCACCATCTTCTTCGGTGTGAAGCCTATCGCGACAAGGAGCTGGGCGGTTCCATCCGCTTCGGCAAGGCCTTCCTCGTCGGCCTCTACATCACGCTGGTGGCCAGCACACTCTACGTGGCCTCTTGGATGATCATGAGCGCGAACATGAAGCAGGACTTCATGGAGCAGTACGTCGAGCACACGAAGGCGAAGCTGGAGCAGAGCGGTACGCCCGAAGCGGAGGTGGCGGAACAGGTCGAGCAGATGCGGCAGATGGGCGAACTGTACAAGAACCCCATCGTGAAGGTCGGTTTCACCTACATGGAGATCCTGCCGGTGGGTCTGCTGATCAGCCTGCTCTGCGCGGCGCTATTGAAGCGGAACGTTCCGCCTGTGAGCTGAACGGTCACTATCCACCCGGGATCAACGACGTTCGTCCAGCTTGGCGAAATGTTCGGAGATGGTGCGCTCCATCCGTTCGGCCGCACCATCGATGGCCTGATGCAGGTTGTCCGCGTAGTGCGTGAGCGCAACGGGATCCAGGCCACGGGGACGCACCTCGATCATGCAACGGTGGTCCTTCTGTCCGGTCTTGGCGCCGTTCTCGTCGCCCAGGTGCACCTCCACACGCGTGATGCGCTCTTCCATGCGACCGATCCGTTTATGCACCACCGTGCGCACGTGTTCTGCGAGTTGTTCGGTGCCTTCGACGTTCTTGTCCGTTGAGATCTGGATGTCCATGGAACAAAGGTAGAAGACACGAAGGGGGGCATGAGACGCCGACCACCTCCCCGGTACGATCAAATGTCACCTTCCACCGGTACCACCTCACTCGCTGCGGACAACAGGCGTTTCGGCACGGCACGGCGGATGGCGGCTGCGAGGGATGCCAGTGCCTTGCGCCTTACGAAGGGGCGTCGCACCACGAGTACGACCTCCCTGGCAGGCTCCGGTGCATCGAAGCGTCGCACGTTGCGTTCTTCCGCGTTCACCGAGAGCTCGGGTACGAGCGTAAGCCCGCTGCCACTGGACACCATGCGCTTCAGGGTCTCGATGCTGCCTGTGCTGTAAAGGATGTTGTCATGACCGGCGGAACTCGGCTTCTCGCAGATGTGCAGGACCTGGTCGCGGAGGCAATGGCCCTCGCTCAGTACCCACAGCGGCGCCTTGCGCAGGTCCTTGCGTTGAAGTCGTTTCTGCTTCAGCAGGGGGTGCCCGGTGGGTAGAAAGGCAAGGAAGGGTTCGCGGAAGAGGGTGATGGATTCGAGGTCATCGTCATCGATCGGACCAGCCAGGATGCCCATGTCGATCTCGCCTTTGCGCAATCCTTCCAGGATCCGGCTGGTACGGCGTTCATCGATCGTCAGGCGCGCTTCCGGGTGGGCATCGGCGTAGGTGGTGAGGAAGAGCGGCAGCAGGTAGGGTGCGAGGGTGGGGATGATGCCGATGCGGATCGTACCCGTCGTTCCGGTGCGCAACTCCTTCACCAGGTCCTTCAGCTGCCCCGCCTCGCGCAGGACCACCCGCGCCTGATCGATGATCTCGGCACCTTCGGTGGTCGGCAGTGCCGGCCGCGCCTTCCGTTGGAAGAGGGTGACACCGAGCTCCTCTTCGAGCTTGCGCACCATCATGGTGAGCGTGGGCTGTGTCACATGGCAGGCGCGCGCCGCCTTGCTGAACTGACCGGTATCCGCCACGGCCACGATGTACTGGAGCTGCTGGAGGGTCATTCGATGCTGTCGATAGGAACATCGAAAGTATCGATTAGGTCGATGATGAACGTCAGGGTAGATTCGTGCCGCGGTCACCACCTTCGTGTCAACGAGGTGGAACCCGCTTGACCACTTGTTGAACCACACCGACCGAGCGGTCGCTCACGATCGGATAATGAACGAACCATGGCCAACGACAAGAACAACCCGCACCAGTCGGCAGAACTGGAGGACCTGAACAAGAGCAACGGCAAGTGCCCGGTGATGCACGGTAGTGCACCGAACCCGGTGGCGGGTCGTGGCACGCGCAACCGTGATTGGTGGCCCAACGCCCTGAACCTCTCCATCCTGCACCAACACGCTCCGGCCTCCAACCCGCTCGGCCCGGACTTCGACTACGCCGAAGCGTTCAAGAAGCTCGACTACAAGGCGCTGAAGGCCGACCTGGCGAAGTTGATGACCGACTCGCAGGAATGGTGGCCGGCGGATTGGGGCCATTACGGTGGCCTCATGATCCGCATGGCCTGGCACGCCGCTGGCACCTACCGCACGGCCGATGGTCGCGGTGGCGGTGGCACGGGCAACCAGCGTTTCGCGCCGCTCAACAGCTGGCCCGACAACGGCAACCTGGACAAGGCGCGCAGGCTGCTGTGGCCCATCAAGCAGAAGTACGGCAACAACATCAGCTGGGCCGACCTGATGATCCTCGCAGGCAACGTCGCGCTGGAGAGCATGGGCTTCAAGACCTTCGGCTTCGGCGGTGGTCGCGCCGACATCTGGCACCCGGAGGAGGATATCTACTGGGGCAGTGAGACGGAATGGCTCGCCACCAGCGATAAGCCCCGCAGCCGGTACACCGGTAAGCGCGATCTGGAGAACCCGTTGGCCGCCGTGCAGATGGGCCTGATCTATGTGAACCCCGAAGGACCGGACGGCAACCCAGACCCGGTGGCCAGCGGCCGCGATGTGCGCGAGACCTTCAAGCGCATGGCCATGAACGATGAGGAGACGGTGGCGTTGACCGCAGGTGGTCACACCTTTGGGAAGATGCACGGCGCTGGCGATGCGAAACTGGTCGGGCCCGAGCCGGAAGCGGCCGGGATCGAGGAACAGGGCCTCGGTTGGGTGAACAAGTTCAAGAGCGGGAAGGGCGGTGATGCCACCACCAGCGGACTGGAAGGAGCGTGGAAACCGAACCCGACCAAGTGGGACGACGGCTACTTCCGCGTGCTGTTCGACTATGAGTGGGAACTGGTGAAGAGCCCGGCGGGTGCGCAGCAGTGGCGCGCCAAGAACGTGAAGCCCGAGGACATGATCCCCGATGCGCACGATCCGAACGTGAAGCATGCACCGAGCATGACGACGGCCGATATGTCGCTCCGTTTCGACCCGATCTACGAGCCGATCTCTCGTCGCTTCCGCAATGACCAAGCGGCCTTCGCCGATGCCTTTGCACGGGCCTGGTTCAAGCTCACGCACCGCGACATGGGGCCCAAGAGCCTCTACCTCGGTCCAGAAGTCCCGCAGGAGGACCTGATCTGGCAGGATCCGATCCCCGCTGTGGACCACAAGCTGGTCGATGCGAATGACGTCGCCGCGCTGAAGAGCAAGGTGCTGTCGTCCGGTTTGACGGTAAGCGAGCTCGTGGCCACGGCCTGGGCCAGCGCCAGCACCTTCCGTGGCAGCGACAAGCGTGGCGGCGCCAATGGTGCGCGCGTGCGTCTGGCGCCGCAGAAGTTCTGGGCGGTGAACGATCCAGCCCAGCTCGGCAAGGTGCTCGATGTGCTCGAGAGGATCCAGCAGGAGTTCAATGCTGCGGCCAAGGATGGGAAGAAGGTCTCTCTGGCCGATCTCATCGTGCTGGCAGGCAGCGCTGCGGTGGAGAAGGCCGCGAAGGATGCGGGCCACGCGATCAACGTGCCGTTCACGCCGGGCCGTATGGACGCCAGCGCCGAGCAGACCGATGTGGAGAGCTTCGCGATGATGGAGCCGCAGGCCGATGGCTTCCGCAACTGGCAGAAGAAGACCTACAGCGTGCCGGCGGAGGAGATGCTCGTGGATCGCGCCCAACTGCTCACATTGAGCGCACCGGAGATGACGGTGCTCGTGGGCGGCCTGCGTGTGTTGGGCGCCAACACCGGCGGCAGCAAACATGGTGTCCTCACCGACCGGGTGGGGCAGCTCACCAACGACTTCTTCGTGAACCTGCTGGACATGCGCAACGCCTGGGCGCCGAAGAGCGGTGAGGAAGGCATCTACGGCAGCCACGATCGTAAGACCGGCGAGCGCAAGTGGACCGGCACACGTGTCGACCTCATCTTCGGAAGCAACTCGCAGCTGCGCGCCCTCAGCGAAGTGTACGCGCAGAACGACGCCAAGGAGAAGTTCGTGAAGGACTTCGTGAAAGCCTGGGTGAAGGTGATGGAGCTGGACCGCTTCGATCGGAAGCAGTAGGATCCAAGGTTGGACATGGAAGAAGGCGGTCCATCGGGCCGCCTTCTTCGTTGGTGAACGCCCGTGGTGCTACCTTGACGGGCACGATGTGCAGCTCACGAACCATCACGCCGCTGGGGCATCTCCTGCTGACGGTGGCGCTCGCCGGATCAGGAAGGCTCATGGCCCAGGTACCACCGTACACCGCAACGGACTTTCCTCCAGCGGAGGGCTACTACTTCCTCACCACGCTGAACTTCCAAGGGAACAACCAGCAGAGCCAGATGCTCATCCTGGACGGTGCCGCTCAGGTCGCCTTCAGGCGCACGGTGGCCAGTGCGTCCAGCTTCCGCGCATGGCCGGATGGTCGCATGAGCTACGCCACAGTTGGTCAACACCTGCTTCTGGACGGCAGCTTCGCCGTCATCGACACCGTCACCTGTGTGAACGATGTCCCGACGGACCTGCACGACATCCGGCTGCTGCCCAATGGGCACTTCTTGTTGTTGGGCATCGAGAGCCGTACGATGGACCTCAGCGGCTACGCGCTGTTCCCACCGGGGAATGCACCGGGTAGCGCGACCGCGGTGGTCCGCAGCGGTGTGATCCAGGAGCTCGATGCCAACGAGCAGTTGGTCTGGGAGTGGCACTTGGCGGACCACATCGACTTCCTGGAGGTGGATCCTTCACGGCTCACCAACCCGAACAATGTGGATTGGAGCCATAGCAATGCGCTGGAGTTGGACACCGACGGGAACATCCTGCTCTCGAACCGCCACTTCAACTCCATCATCAAGGTGAACAGGAACAACGGGGAGATCATGTGGAGCCTCGGTGGAGCGAGCAACGACTTCGACTTCGGTGGTGATCCGGGCTTCTGGGGACAGCATGACATCCGACGGCTGCCCAACGGCCACATCACGCTCTTCGATAACGGCCTCGCGGATACGCATCCTTGTCGCGCAGTGGAATACGCTTTGGATGAGACGGCCATGACGGCGACGGCCGTTTGGTCAAGCGGTTATGGCGGTGCTGCCTGGAGCCGTGCCATGGGCAGTGTGCAACGGTTGGCCAATGGCAACACCCTTGTTGGCTGGGGTGCGCTCACGCCGGACAACGCGGCCTTCTCCATCCTTCTTCCCGATGGCACCCGCCTGGGCGACTTGCGCTTCGAGGACACGTTGGTCACCTATCGAGCGTACTATTTCGAGGACCTTCCCTTCGAAGTGCCGCGCCCTGCGATCAGTTGCGCAATGCTCGATGGAACCTACCAGCTCACCGCAGAGGCTGGATGGCCGTCCTACCTATGGAGTACGGGCGCAACAGGCCCGAGCATCACCGTGGGCGCCTTGGATACGGTGTATGTGGAAGTGCCGGCCGGTCCCATGCTCGGGTGGTTCCGGTCGGAGCCATACATCGTGGCCAGCGATTGCCTGACGAACGGTGTGGTGGCGGAGGAAGCGGTCGAGTTCACGATCATGCCCAATCCGGTGCACGACCGCTTGAACCTCCTGCGAACGAATACAGGACTTTCCGATCTCGTGGTCGTGGACGCGTTGGGCCAGGTCGTGCTTCAGCAGCGCGTGACCGGGTCGCGGGCATCCATCGACCTGACCGGATACCGTGCCGGGATCTATTTCGTGAAGGTGGATGGGCGCGTGGAGCGCTTCGTGCTCGAGTGATCTACAGGCGTGAGCCGGGGATCACAGCCGGTGGTCCAGCCAGTGGATGACGTTCAGCAGGAACTGCGCGTTCTGCTCCGCACCGCGTTGGTTCATGCCCATGGGCATACGTTGCGGTCCGCCGAATTGTGCACTGAACATCGCTGCTTCACCAAAGCAGACCAAACGACCCTTCCCATGCTCCAGCATGGCGCCGTTGCTGAAGTAGCGCCCTTCGATCCAGGCCGTGGTATCCGAGAACTGTCCGGCCTGTTGCGGAAGAAGGATCGTGTAGTCCTCGTCCAGTCGCGTGATGACCGTGGCCTTCGGCGGAGGCAGGAAGGCACTGCCCGTGAACAGCATGATCTCCTCGATGCGCTCCTCCGGGGAGGAACCCGCGGTGATCGGGTTGGCGGAAAGGTTGCCCCGCGTCAAGGAGAAGAGCTCCGGTGCGTTGTCGTCGCGCAAGGCATAGCCGTTCACCCAATTGAACCCGAACGCTCGTCCGAGGCGCGCGGCGGCGCCTCCGAAGGGCATGTGGTCGGCGATGAGGAAGAGGCTTCCTCCGCTCTCCACCCAGGCAAGCACGACATTCACCTCCTCCATGGTGAAGGCAGGTGCGGTGGGTAGCTGCCAGGGGCCATCGTCACCAAGGGCGTTCGCGATCACCAGCACACGCGCCTGTGCCAGGTGCTCCGCCGTGAAACGCTCGGATCCGTTGATCACCCGATAGCCATCCGCCTCCAATACGTTGGCGAAGGCGCGGTACCGATCATCCTTCCGGTGGAAGTTGTGGTGCGCGCCGTCGAGCATCACCACAGGCCCCTGTTGCGACCCGTAGGCCGGGACCTTCGTACGGTAGGTGAACAGACTGTCCGGCACCTGTTGTGCCGCCGCCAGCGAGCACAGCAGGAGGGTGGGGAGGAGAAGTGTTCGCATCCTGCAAGTTCGTTCGCAACATGGTGATGCGATGCCTTGCGGTGACGGAGCGTGCGGGAGGGGCCGTTACCTAGAGGCTGTCTCAAAAATGCTTTTGGAAGTGAGCGAGAGGTACTTTGCGATCAGGCGAGGCGTGGAAACCGAGCATAGCCGGGAGCTCTGTGAGGCTTTCCACAACGAAGCATGGTCGCTAAGGACCCTCGCGGAGCCCGAAGGGTGTTTTTGAGATAGCCTCTAGCGCACCAATGTCACGAACCCTTTCTTACTGACCTCCTTCGTGGGTTCGCAGGGATCGCGCATGCGCATGGTGTACACGAACACGCCAACCGGCAGGTCGGATCCGTTCCAGCGTTCGCCCGTATCCGTGCTGCTCCAGTGCGAAACACCCCAGCGATCGAAGATCTCCAGCGCATAACCCGTTTCAGGGATGTCGATGGGACCCGGCCAGCTGTCGTTGATGCCATCACCGTCGGGTGTGAAGGCCGTGGGCAGGAAGAGCGTGGGTTCCGTGCGCACTTCAATGGAGGTCCATGTGGTGTCGTCGCAGCGGTTCGGCTGGGTGGAGTAGAAGGTGTAGTCGTACTCCTGGTAGCGCCGCATGTCGTAGCGCAGCGTGCCTCTGCAGATGTCGAGGATCAGGCTGTCGCCCACGAAGAAGGCGCAGGAGTCGGACGGGCTATTGAACCGCAGGTCAACGAAGGGGGTGCAGGGCACCTGCTCCACGGTGAAGTCGGCCGGCAGTCGCGGACGGATGTATACACTGTCCAGAACGGGGATATTGCCGCAGCCGAACTCATCGAAGCCCTGCAGGGAGATCGGCTGCCATTCGGCGTTGTTGAAGATGATCGTTGGTTCCGGTGCGTTGCTGAAACCGTTCGCGTCCCAGCGCCAGACGAGCGAGTCCGCGTTGGACTGGGTCACGGCCGCCACACCGGGCACACGCAGGCACAGGGTATCAGGCGCCGCGAAGGCGACCTCCGGTGCCACGAGCATCGTCAGTTCCACCTCGTCGGTCACGGCACATTCCAGGATGGTGTCGATGGCGGTCACCTGCACCGTCCCTTCCAACCCGGAGATGACCTGTATGCTCGAAGTGATCTCTCCCGTGGACCATACATAGAGGTCGGGGTTGAAGCCCCATTCCAAGGTGGTGGTCAGCAGCGGCGGTTCCGAAGGACAATACGTGGTCTCTCCATCGATCGTGATCGCCGGGTCGCCGAGGAAACCGCTCACGAACGAAGGACAGGGCCCTCCGTTGATGACCACGGTGTAGGTGCCGGGTCCGAGGCTGGTGAGGGTGGTGTTGGTCTCGGTCGGGTCGTCGATCCACTGCCAGGTGTAAGGCCCCGGGTTCACCGTGAAGGCCACGGAACCATCGTTGGCGCCCGGGCAGGAGATGTCCGCCGTGGTCATGGATCCCAGCGTGGGCGGTATCGGTTCTTCCAGGATGGTCTCGAGCAGGTCACCACAGCCGTCCGTGCCGATGACAAGGACCGAGTAGATGCCTGCGGTCAAGCCGGAGGCCGTCGCGCTGGTCTCCCCTGCGTCATGGAACCAGACGTAGGTGAAAGGGCCGCCGCTGCCACCGGCCACAGTAAGCGAGCCATCCGCATCACCCGGGCAGGTGGGCGTGGTGGTGAGCAGGGTGGTTCCGCACGGAGGCGGGTCCTGCCCGAACACGGATCGGACCAAGAGAAGGAGCAGAAGGACGGAAAGGCTGCGCATGGGCCCGCGAATTTCGGGGATCCGCGCGGAATGAGCGCAGCCAGCTTATCGAACGGTTGGCCGTGACCGGTCCGAGTACCCAAGGTCCGGGGCTCCGATGGGGTCACCCACCTATTTCAACAAGGTCACATGACCGAGCCGTTCCCGCACCTCGCCTGTGCTTTTCACCTGGTACACGAGCCGATAGGGGTATACATCCTGCTTCAACAGCTCCCCTCCACCGTTGTTCAGCGTACCGTTCCATGGCACGCGTGGATCACTGGAGGTGTAGACCACCTCGCCCCAGCGGTCGAAGACCGTCATGGTGTACCCCGTGACGTCAGGGATGTTGATGCTCATGCTCCAGGTGTCGTTCTCACCATCACCATCCGGTGAACGCATTGGGCACGTACGCGAAGAGCACGTCGTCGATGATGACCGTATGGCAGACCGAGTCCGCACAGCTGTGTCCGTCACGCGCCACCAGGCACACTTCATATTCCCCCGGCTCTTTGTTCGTGAAGGTGAATTGTGTTTCCTCCTCCGTTGACGACGCCAGGTCGGCGATGTTCCAATACCAGCTCACGGCGTTCAACGAGCTGCTGGAGAAGTAGATCGTCGGGGCATCCACGTTGGCCGGTATGGGGCCATGGATGAATTCCGCGATGACCTCGGGAGGTTCGGGCAGCTGATAGCCCAGGATGCCGATGCAGCCAGCTGCGTTGCGTATCCGCAATTCGTAGAAGCCCGCGCAGGTGTCCGGTGAGGTCGAGGTGGGACCGTAAGTATTGCCACCATCGAAGCTGTAGTCCACCGCTTCCGCGTCGTGGATGGTGATGTTGCCATTGCAGTCACCGAAGCACCAGGGTTCCACATGGGAGACGCTGTCGATCTCGAGCAGCTCGGGCTGCCCGATGGTGAAATCGGTGGTCGTCGTGCATCCGTTCTCATCGGTGATGGTCACGAATTGATCCCCGGCGCAAAGGATGTCCGTGGCTGCGGTGTCCGGGATCCCGGGTGCGCTCCACGTGTAGGAGAATTCCCCGATACCTCCCGTCACGCTCACTGCCGCGGTCCCATCGCAATAATCGAAGCAGATCGCGTCCGTGAGCGTCATGGTCCCCTCCAGCGGTCGGGTAAAGGTGATGGTGACGCTGTCCTGCAGGTAGCACAGTACCCCATCGTCCTCGGTCCAGTAGAACATCGCCGGGCCGCTGTCCGGGGCGGTCACCACGGTCTCTGCGCTGTACGGGTCACTGAAGACGTAACCCGCCGGGCCGGTCCAGATCCCAACGCCGGTGTTGCCTATGAAGGCGCTGAGCACATAGCTGAGCGTACAGATCGTGGAATCGGGTCCGGCATCAACCACACCGCAACAGGTGGGGTCACTGGCCGGTAGGATCTGGATCTCGAGGTCGGCCGTTCCGATGCAACCGAGGGGTGTGATCACGGTGTAGGTGTAGATACCCGCGGGATCGACCTGCGGATCGAAGGTGTCCGCCACGGGGTCGCCGTTCGCGTCCGTCCAACTGCCGCCCGGATCGGGAGAACCACCCAGCAGATCGATGAGCTGGTAGGAGGGTGGTGTGGCGCAGAGCACCACCAGCGAGTCATTGCCAGGGTTGAGTCCGGGGTCGATGTCCACGAACACGCTGTCCTGCGCGTTACAGACCGGATGACCGGAGATGTGCGCGGAGACCACGTACATCGTGGGGCTCGTGGTATATACCATCGGGTTGGCGATGTTCGGGTCGGAAAGGCCGTCCACCGGGGTCCAGGACCACACCATGCCACCGGAACCGCCGCAGGATGCCGAGCCGGAGTACACCGTACCCGTCGCCGGGTTCGGACCATCGGAGAAGACCACGTTCCCCTGATCATCCAGGATGGTGTAAGCCACCTCATCATCGAAGAAGCCCGAGGTGAATTCCACCTCGACAAGTGTTCCGGCCGTGACCGTGAACGTCTGGGTAGAGAAGCCACCGAAGGGTACCGAGTAGGTGTTCGTCACCCCGTCCGAAGTGATCGTCAGGCTGGCCCCGTTCCACCCATCGAAGGCGTCGTCGGTCATCTCCAGGGTCCATTCACAATCCTCGCCGACCGCGCCAACCACCGAGGCCAGCAACTGCACCGAGTCGTTGCAGATCACCACATCATCGCCGGCATCGAGCAGGAAGGGGTCGTTCACCGTCACGGTGATCGTGGTGTCGTAGGTGCAACCGAAGTTGTCCGTCACCGCGTATTGGAAAGGATACACCCCAGGCGCTGCCGCGGTGAAGCTGATCGTATCGCCGTTGGCAGAGATCGTGTCCCAGGCCGTGCCTCCCACCCAGGCGCTCGAATCGGCGTCGGGTCCGAAGCTCGGCGTGAAGGTCGTGACGTCGGGGATGATCGTCGGGTCGAAGTTGATGGACCAGGAGCAGATGAAACCGTTGTCCGCACCCCACAGATCAGTGCTCTGGTAGGTCCAATCCCCGTTCAGCGGACAGCCCAACAGGTTATCGAAGGTCTCCACGGGCTCGTAGGTGCCCGGGTTGATGGATTCGTTCGGAGGCGTGCCAGCGACCGTGAAGTTCACCCCGCCAGCAACGTTCTCAACCCAGGTCCCGTTCGTTGCGGTGGGGCTCCAGCAATACTCCCAACATTCGCCGATCACCGGGTTCTGGTTGCTGTCCGTGTCGTTCGGCGAGCCGATGTACGTACCACCACCACCCTGCTGATGGAAGATCATCGTCTGTCCGTTCGGGCAGATCACCTGCAGCACGAGGTCGCCCATGAAGGTGTGCTCCATCTCCACACAGATCGAGAGGATGTTGGAGACGCTCGTGACCTGCTGGCCGAAGTCGAACTGCTCGAAGGTGAGCGTGGAGGTGAAGGGTAGCCCCACGTCATCCGGCAGGAAGATCCCGTCACCGAAGTTCGCGTCGGGTATGCCCGTCCAAGTGGTCGGTATCGCACCGCCGAAAAGCGATACCGTCTCGCCGAAGCAGGTCTCCACGCTTTCGTCCGTAGGGCTGAAGGTGGGCGTTGTGCTCACCAGGATCTGCAGGTCCACGAGGTTCAGGTTCCGGCAGTCATTGTCATCGCGCACGTACAACTGGACCACATGTTCACCATCCTCATCGAAGACATGGGTCGCGATCGGGCCACTCGTGCTGTCCACCGAGCCATCATCGAAGTCCCACAGGTATTGCACGATGTTGAAGTTGCTCTGGGCGTAGGAACCGGATCCGTCGAAGGTCACGGCTTCTCCCTGGCAGATCAGCGCAGGAACGGCCTCGGGCATGGTGGCCACCGAGGTGGGATTGAGGCAGGGGACCGTGCACTGGAAGCCCGCGGCGAAATCACCGATGCCGCCCGTGTTCGAGCGGAACCGGATCGTGAGGCATCCGGAGGTGTTGAACACCGTGCCGCTCACCACCAGGTTCTGCAACGCCGAGCCCGTGTAGGTCCCCAACGAGGTGGCACTCGTGTTGTCACCATCGTAGATCGTGATGTTGTCCGCCGGATTGCCCTGACCGCCCTGCGTGCTCAGGTTGAAGACGAACCAGGTGAGGTAGATCACATTGCCCGGCACATCCGGACAGATCGTGAGCGTATGGTCCTCGTTGTCGCCATAAGAGCCGTTCGGTCCTCCTGAGTCTTCGATGACACCGGAACAACTGGTCGCGGATCCGGCCGTGATGCTGATCTGCTGGGCATGGACGAACGCGAACAGGAGGGCGAAGAGGAGGGAGAACGAGAGGCGCATGGCAGGTCGGCGAAGTGACGAAGTGACGAAAGGAATTGGGGTCATCCAAGAAAGATCCGGATGGAACGGGCGATCCGACCGATGGAGGGGTTTCCCGCATGCCGGTAAGGTCGGCGTATGGCGCCCGATCAAGTTCATCTCCCTTGCGACCCATTTCGGGCCGGAATGGTTGCCCGAGGCGAACCCGTGGATCGGAACAGGCTCTTAGGACCTCTTCTTCGGGAACTTCGGCTTCGGTTCGTAGAAGCCATCCTTCTTCTGGAAGCCGCGCGATGGCCCCCGGTCGTCCCGGTTGCCTTGGTAGCCGCCGCCGCCTTCGCTACGACCGGGCCGGTAGCTGCTTTGGTGGCCACCGCGGTCGCCGCCGCCTTTGTAGCCGCCCTTGTGCCCGCCACCCTGGTAGCCTCTGGGTCGGTAGCCGCCCGGTTTGGGCCCACCCCGGTATCCGCCACCACCGCCAGGACGGGGTTCGCCGCCCTTGTTGCCGCCCGAGGCCGCGTCAACGCGCACGCTGCGGCCCTTGTAGTTGGCGTTA
>JACJZG010000053.1 GCA_020635715.1 Flavobacteriales bacterium
GGGTCCATGCCGTTGCTGAAGAAGAAGCTCAGATTGGGTGCGAAGGCGTTGATGTCCATGCCCCGGCTGAGGTAGTACTCCACGTAGGTGAAGCCGTTGCTAAGCGTGAAAGCGAGCTGGCTGATGGGGTTGGCGCCGGCCTCGGCGATGTGGTAGCCGCTGATGCTGACGCTGTAGAAGTTGCGCACCTTCTGCTCGATGAAGTACTGCTGCACATCGCCCATGAGCCGCAGCGCGAACTCGGTGCTGAAGATGCAGGTGTTCTGCGCCTGGTCCTCCTTGAGGATGTCGGCCTGCACGGTGCCGCGGACCTGCGCGAGGGTTTCGGCCTTGATCTTGGCGTAGACGTCGGCGGGGAGGACTTGGTCGCCGGTGATCCCCAACAACAGCAGACCTAATCCATCGTTGCCCTCTGGTATCTGACCGTTGTAGCGGGGTCTCATTGCTGATTTCTGATCGCTAATTGCTGAACCGCGGGGCGAATCAGCAATTAGCGAATCAGCAATTGAGTTCCAACGGGCCTTGATCTTCTCCTCAACGAGTGATTCGAGCCCGTTGGAACGAATGTATTTCTCGCAGTTCTGATCGATCGCGGCGTTCATGAAGAAGCCGAGCAGCATGGGCGCGGGACCGTTGATGGTCATGCTCACGCTGGTGTTGGGCGCGGTGAGGTCGAAGCCGCTGTAGAGCTTCTTGGCATCATCGAGGCAGCAGATGCTCACGCCGCTGTTGCCCACCTTGCCGTAGATGTCCGGACGGCGGCCGGGGTCGTGGCCGTAGAGCGTGACGCTGTCGAAGGCGGTGCTGAGGCGCTTGGCCGGCATGCCCTGGCTCACGTAGTGGAAGCGCTTGTTCGTCCGCTCCGGACCGCCCTCGCCGGCGAACATCCGCGCGGGGTCCTCGCCCTGGCGCTTGAAGGGGTAGATGCCCGCGGTGTAGGGGAAGAAGCCCGGCGTGTTCTCCTGCATGGCCCAGCGCACCTTGTCGCCCCAGCTCTTGAACTTCGGCAGCGCCACCTTCGGGATCTTCAGGTGACTGAGGCTCTCGGTGTGGTTGGGCACCTTGATCTCCTTGCCGCGCACTTTGTACACGTAGAACTCGTCGGAGTACCGCCGCTCCTCTTCACTCCAGCCTTGCAGCATGCTCCAGAGGTGGGGATCCAGGTCCTTCCTTAGTTCGTTGAATTTCTCTTCGAGATTCCTAATTGCTGATTCCTGATTAGAGGCATTCGCACGGCCTTCGCGCGCGGCAGAATCAGCAATTAGCGAATTAGGAATTGAGAGCAGATCCGGCCCACCGAACGTCAACACAGCCGAATAGAGTCCATAGAGTTGATCGGCGATGGAAGCTTGACGGCGGACCTGCTCATCGTAGCGGCGGTTGTTCTCGCTGATCTCGCTCAGGTAGCGGCTCTTGGCGGGGGGGATGATCCACACCTTCTCGCTCATCTCGTCGTGGGCGTGGAAGGTGCTCTGGAAGTCGACGCCGGTCTTCTCGGCGATCTTCTTCATGAGGCGCGCGTATAGCGAGTTGGTGCCGGGGTCGTTGAACTGGCTGGCGATGGTGCCCACCACGGGCAGGTCATCGTCGTTGGCGTCCCACAGGTTGTGGTTGCGCTTGTACTGCTTCTTCACGTCGCGCAGGGCATCGAGGGCGCCGCGCTTGTCGAACTTGTTGATGGCCACCACGTCGGCGAAGTCGAGCATGTCGATCTTCTCCAGCTGCGTGGCCGCGCCGAACTCCGGCGTCATGATGTAGAGGCTCACATCGCTGTGGTCCAGGATCTCGGTATCGCTCTGGCCGATGCCGCTGGTCTCCAGGATGATCAGGTCGAAGCCCGCGGCTTTCAGGATGCTCACGGCCTCCTTCACGTGCTTGCTCAGCGCGAGGTTGCTCTGGCGCGTGGCGAGGCTGCGCATGTACACGCGCTCCCCGCGGATGCTGTTCATGCGGATGCGGTCGCCCAGCAGCGCGCCGCCGGTCTTGCGCTTGCTCGGGTCAACAGAGATGACACCGATCGTCTTCGTCGGCTGATCCAAAATGAAACGGCGGATCAGCTCGTCCACCATGCTGCTCTTGCCCGCGCCGCCCGTGCCCGTGATGCCGAGGATCGGGGCCTTGCTCGCTTGGGCCTTCTTATGGATCTCGTCGGCGATCTTACCGAACACCTCGGGGTGGTTCTCCGCGGTGCTGATGAGCTTGGCGATGGCCGGCCAGTTCTGCGGGCTCAGCTTCTTCGCTTCGCCGTTCACCTTGTCGCTCAGGTCGAAGTCGGCCTTCTCCAGCAGGTCGTTGATCATGCCCTGCAGGCCCATCGCGCGGCCGTCGTCGGGGTGGTAGATGCGCGTGATGCCGTAGGCGTGCAGCTCCTCGATCTCGCTTGGCAGGATGGTGCCGCCGCCGCCGCCGAAGATCTTGATGTGACCCGCGCCCTTCTCCTTCAGCAGGTCGAACATGTACTTGAAGTACTCGTTGTGCCCGCCCTGGTAGCTGGTCATGGCGATGGCGTGCGCGTCCTCCTGGATGGCGGTGTTCACCACGTCCTCCACGCTGCGGTCGTGCCCCAGGTGGATCACCTCGGCGCCGGTGCTCTGGATGATGCGCCGCATGATGTTGATGGCGGCATCGTGGCCGTCGAACAGCGAGGCGGCGGTGACGACGCGGATCTTGTTCTTGGGGACGTAAGGAGGGGCTTGGACGAATGTGGACATGGCTATGGCGGCGGGCTGGTGCCCGGGAGTGGTGCGAAGTTACCGGAGGCGCGGTTACGGTGCGGTGCGCGCTGAGGCTCAGGCCGTTTCAAATTTTACATTCTACATTTTTCATTCTTCATTCTACATCCCCTTGGGGCGAGGTGAATGGTGAATGGCCGTTGGTGAATGGGGGCCGCCGGACGGGCTGTGCGCTGTAGCCGGCTTGCGGCGCGCGGCATCGCATCGGGCTGCGGTGGCTTACTTCGGTCGCCTCCTCGCTCCGTGCGTTGCTCGCGCTCTGCTTCACCGGGCTGCCGCTCCCATCCCTGGCGGAGATCACCGTCGCCGCACTAACTTTGGGCTATCCCCTCAACCACGCCACACCCATGAAGACCACCCGCGAGCTAACCGCGATCATCGAACGCGAAGGCGATGGCTACGTGGCATTGTGTCCGGAACTGGATGTGGCCAGCCAGGGCGATACGATCGAAGAAGCGCGTGCCAACCTGATCGAGGCGCTGGAGTTGTTCTTCGAGACCGCTTCACCCAATGAAGTGCGCGAACGGCTCCACGAAGAGGTGCTGGTGACCCGCGTGAAAGTGGCGGTGTGATGCGTACCCTCAGTGGACGTGAGGTATGTGCCATCCTCCGGGAGCATGGCTTCGAGCAGGTCCGACAGCGCGGCAGCCACATCATCATGCAGAAACAGGTGCCCGGTTCCACGATCACGGTTCCTGTGCCCGATCACAAGGAGATCCGCATCGGTACCTTGATGTCCATCGTCAGGCAAAGTGGGTTGGACAGGTCGCTGTTCGCGTAAGCAGCATTCCTCCCTTCCGGCCCGTCTCATCCGTACATTCGTTCATCATGCGCGCCGCCCTGCTCTCCTTTCTGCTGTTGCCCCTGCTGGCTTGCGCCCAGAGCTGGTGCCCGCCGGGGGCGACGTGGCCCTATGGCACGGAGTTCATCAGTCTTTACGGATATGCGCAATACACGTACGTGAGCGACACCACGATCGGTGGTCAGCTGGGGCATCGCATTGATGCCAACGGAGCCATGTCCTACTTCGGGCAGACAGGGGTCAATTACTGGAGCCAACCCATCGCGGCCATCACCGCCCAGATCGGCGATGTGATATCGCTTTGGTCCGGTACCGAGCAAACATGGGACACCTTGTTCTGGCTGGGTGCCGTACCGGGTGACAGCTGGATCAGGCGCGGTGGACCTTACGGGGATTGCGACCCGCCGGACAGTCTGGTCATCGCGGATACGTCCACGGTGGTCTATGACGGTCTCGCGCTTCGGCAGTGGACCGTTGAGCAACGAACGAACGGCGTGAGCATGTTCACCGAGACCTTCACAGAACGGCTCGGCTGGACGATGAACTTCAGCCCCTACCCGGCTTGTATCATCGTGGATGGTCCCGTGGGCATGCGTTGCTACAGCGACCAGGACATCACCGTGAGCTTCACGGGCCTCGGCTGCGAAACACTCGCGGGCATCAGCGACCACTTGGCCGCTTCAGGGCTCTCTGCCTTCCCCAACCCCGGCACCACCCACTTCTCCCTTGATCTCGCACCCGGCCCCCACACCATCAGCCTCTTCGATGCCACGGGCCGCCTTGTGATGCAACAACGCACCACCGATGCCCGGCCGGTGATCGCCACGGAAGCATTGCCTCCCGGGTTGTACCGTATCGCCGTGCGCGATGAGCGAGGCGCGTTGATGGGCGCGACCTGGGTGAAGGAGTGACCCTGCACCCGGCCCGTTCTACATTCTACATTCTGCATTCTACATTTTTCATTCTTCATTCCCCGCTCGGGAACTGCTGCTGGTCTCCGGTCCGACAGAAGCAGCATTCCTCCCTCCGCAGGCGTGGCATGCTTCCGGCCGCACCACGCAAGCCTTATGACCCATGGATCAGTTGATACCCTTCAACCACACCACGAAGGCATCCAGCTGCGCGGGTGAGATGGTGTGCGCAGTGCTATCCTCCACGTAGGTCACGGGAATGCCCAAGGCCTGCAACTGCGCGCGGTTGGCAGCGGCCAGGTCGGCCGGAAGCAGGTGGTCGCCGGTGCCGTGGGATACGAACGCCTTCAGGTGCGGCGAGTTGGCCCCGCGGCCACTGAAGGAGCGATCCTCCTGCACGTAGCGCCCACTGAATGCCGAAGCCGTCACGCGGTGCGTAGGTGAGCGCGATGTTCTCCGCAAGGTTGGCACCCGCTGGAAGGCCCACACCACCAGGCGCTGCATCGACGCTACCCCGTTTCACCAACCGCGCGATTGTCCACCACCGCGGCGCGACTTTCGCCCACCCTGCTGGGTCGATCACGATACTGTTCGCCCTGCTGGCTCACCGGATACCACGCGTGGCCGCTCCTGCACCCAGCGTGAGCGGGCCGCGCACCGATACCACCATCCACGCCGCCGGGATGCGGTCGGCCAGCGCGAACAGGTCGTGCTCGTTACTGCCGTAGCCGTGCAGCAGCACCAGGAGCGGCGCAGGACCCTCGCCCGGTGGCACGCGTTGCACGTGTACGAGCTCCGTTGGAGCGGTCACAATCGACTGTGAAGGTGCTGTTGGCGGTGTCATCAACGCGGCGATGAGCAGGGGCATGGTGCGCATGGGAAGCTGCGGTGTGTTCAAGCGTGGCTCAACAGCACGCGGTTGCCGGTGGGGTCCTGCACCCAATGGCCTTCCGCGGTGGTCTCGTGCACACCGACGTTCCGCAAGGCCTCCTCCAGCTTGGCCTTCGTGGCGTACACGATGTGGAAGTGGCGCAACCCGGCGCTGTCCGCGGGGGCGAGCGGCTTGTTCACGCCGTGCCAGCTGTTCATGGCCACGCGGTGCTGGTAGGGCCCGCCCGCACCCACATCGGCATACCGGTATTCCGGCAGGAAGTTGAACTGCTGGAAGCCGAGCCGCTTGTAGAAGGCATCGGAGCGCTCCACGTTGTTCGCGTAGAGATGAATGTGCCCGATGTAGGCGCCATCACTGAGTGTCCCCGCAGAACCGGTGGCTGGCAAGTGCCTCAGCACCGCCTGCACATCCAACGGTGCGGAAGCATGGCGTACCGTGCCGTCCACATCCTCCATGCGCAGCCCGCCCGTGGTGATCACGCGTTTGAAGCGCTCCGGTGTTTCCAACGTGAACTCGATGGTGATGCCGTCCGGGTCCTGCATGTACACCGACTGCGACATGGTGTGGTCGATGGGCGAACAGGGATACTTGTTATCGAGCACGCGTTGCAGCATCTGCGCGAACTCGGCCGCATCACGCGCGTGCACCGCCACGTGGTAGAGCCCGCTGAAGCCCTCCTGGTAAGGGATGCGCGCGGACCGGTGCACCACCACCAACGTATGACGCTCGGAACCGAGCTCGGCCCGCTCCGGACCTGAGCTGCGCACCTTCATGCCGCCGATGCGGGTCCAGAAGCCGATGGCGCGTTCAACGGAGGTGACATTGAGATGCACCGCGCCGAAGGTGGCGAAGCGCTCCGATGCTGGTTGTAGCTGCGTGGCCGCGAGGGCGTTCACGAGCGTGGAGAAACCGTCCATTGCAGTGAAGATGGATGCTCCGGCGAGGCCTGTGAGGAAGGTGCGTCGTTGCATGGTGTGAATGATGATGCGAACCTACAGGGCGCCAGCAGCGTGGGAATTGACCTATGGTAAGAACGGAATGGGGTGCCTTGAACACTTCTTACCATACATCAATGGGGTCTGTTAGATAAAGTGTGTCATTACCATTATTGCTGATGATGTTGATGTTGTTGGGTGTTCAACGAGGGGGTCTGGGGGAGACTGATAACATGTTGATCGTTGTTGGCCAGCTGTGGATCGAAGCGCGGACCGAAGAGCAAGCGTAGCTCGGCAGCGATCTCGCGCCAGGCGAAGATGGGCTTTGCGGCCATCTTCTCCACGATGCGCTGCTGGGCCAGGTAGAGCAGCTTGAGCAAGGCCATGTCGTTCTCGAAGACGCGCTTGGTCTTGGTGTACTTGCGTAGCTGCGCGTGGAAGCCCTCGATGGGATTGGTCGTGTAGATCAAACGACGGATGCGCTCGCTGTACCGGTACTGGCTGGCCAGCAGCGGCCAGTTGGTGCGCCAGGAGCTCACTGCTTGCGGATAGCGCTCCCCCCATTTGTCGCTGAACACCTCCAGGGCTTGCAGGGCACGCTCCTCGTTGGGCGCACGGTAGATGGCCCGCATGTCCTTGACCACCTCCTTGTTGTGCTTGTAGCTCACGTACTTCAAGGTGCCACGCACCTGATGCACGATGCAAAGTTGGATGTCGCTCTGCGGGTACACCAGCGCGATGGCCTCGGAGAAGCCGCTGAGGTTGTCGATGCACGCGATCAGCATGTCCTCCACACCGCGCTGGCGCAGGTCGTGCAAT
>JACJZG010000054.1 GCA_020635715.1 Flavobacteriales bacterium
TGGTCGCTGTCATCAACTTCCCACCGAAGCAGGTGGGTCGGGTGATGAGCGAGTGCCTTGTCACCGGTTTCGCCGACACCAACGGCGACATCGTGCTCACCTCCGTGGAGCGATCGGTGCCGAACGGCAGTCGTTTGATCTGATCACTGCGTCCCCAGGATCGCGAGCAGGGCGATCATCGGGATATCGCCCTGCACATGCAGGATGGCGTCGGCCTTGTTGCAGAACGGACCTTCTCCAAGGAAGATGGTGTTCCCATCCAGCACGAATCCACCATCGGTCTTGTTGCAGAACGCACCGTCCGCCCGGAACACCTTCTGCTTGTCAAGCATCAGCACGCAGGCGCCGCGTGTGCAGAAGCTGCCGGAACAACGGAAGAGCTTGTCGCCTTCCATCCGAAAGAGGCCTGATCCACGCTGGCCATACGCATCCGCACTGCGGTACACGGCTTCATCATCGAACACGAAGAGGCAGGGGCCTTTGGTGCCGAAGGGGCCACAGGCCTGGTAGATGCGGCCCTTCTCCACCACGTAGGCGGCATCGCCGATGTTCCCGAACGGGCCATACGCGTAGCGCACCACCGTCTGCTGCGCATGAAGCACCATGGTGAACAGGAGCGCTGGAAGGAGGAAGGCCGTTCTCATCGGCGTTCGGTGGTGAAGCGCACCACATGGATCACGCCCACTGTAAGGTCCTTGGTCAGGCGCGCGGTCAGCCACATGGTGTTCGCGTCGTACAGGTATTCCTCGCGTTCCATGGCGCGATCATCGTGCCAGAGCATGCCTTCGATCACATTGCCCGCCGCATCGTAACCCCAGGTGCGCTTCGTGGTGTGCGCCTTGTCCAGGTCCGGTTGGTCCACGCGTTCCACGAGCCGTCCTTTCTCATCGTAGTTGAAGCTCACGCGCGAGCGCCGGTTGCTGATCAGGTAACGGTCCTCGATCCTGCGCACATAACCCAGCTTGTCGGTGGTGGTCACCTGTTCGCGGAAGGGTAGGCCGTGGTTGTTGGTGAAGAGCTTGCGCGTTACGGTGTCGTTCACCGTCTCGTAACGGAAGTGCTCATCGCTGATCTCCGTGACCTGTCCCGGGATGAGCTGGTATCGGTCCGTTCCGAGGTTCTCGATACGTGTATAGGTCTCGCGTATGGGACGACCCTGTTCATCGAGTTCGACGTCATAGGCGAAGTGGCCGTTGAGGTCGTTGCGCAGGCGACGGCGCACGCGGCCGGCCGTGTCGTAGGTGAAGGTGGTGCTCGCCGTATCGGTCCCCGTGCCGGGCTTGCCATAGCTGTGATTGGCGTACACGGGCAGTCCGCTGGGGTTGAAGCGGTAGAGGTAGCGCTCCTTCTGTTCGCGCATCGGTTCGCCATCGCGCTTCACCATGCGCTGGCCGGTGATGCTGGCGATGTTGTTGCGCTGGATGAAGAGTGGATTGAACTGCAGTTCGTTCGAAGGACCTGTGCCGGGAAGCACGAGCAAGGCCTGTGCCTTCCCGTGAAGCGAGCAGGAGAGGAGGAGGAGGAAGAGCGGAATGCGGATCATTGGATCAGGGGAAGGGCGGCCTCCACGGTGTTCACGGGCATCTGGCACGAGCGCTCCACGCATACGAAGATCGTACCAGCCGGCAGGTGCTTGTCGTGCAATAACGGCAGGTTGCCTGGTTCCGTGCCTCCCAGGAAGAGGCGGTTCGGGATGTAGTGCGGTGCGAATCCGGCGCGCAGGTCCAGCGCGTTCGGACCGGTGATGGCGATCTCGTGGAAGGGGAAGGCCCGCCAGAGCAGACCCTGCGCCCAGTGCGAATGCGCGGTGGGGTGGATCGCGAGCTGACCGGTTCCGGCACGCATGGCCCGTTCGCTCAGTTCGAGGTAGCGGGCATCGTCGAACAGGGTGCCGAGGAGGAACAGTCCGTTGGACAGGCTGCTGTTGCTGGCGGGGATCACGTTATCATGGACCTCCAACGGGCGGGTGATGAGCGCGGGGTCCAGGTCGCTCGTGAAGTCGAACAGCCCGATGCTTTCGTCGTGGAAGTGTCGGATGGCGTGCTCCGCGAACGAGCGGGCCTTGTCGAGCCAGCGTTCCTCGAAGGTGACGCCGTACAAGGCGATGAGCGCTTCGATGCAGAAGCAATAGTCCTCCAGGAAGCCGTTGATCGAGGCCTTGCCGTCTTTGTAAAGATGCCAGAGGCCGCCATTGCTGCGCTGGCACTTGCCGAGGATCAGTTCCATCGCCCGGATGGCCGAGTCCAGGTAGCGCTTCTCTGGAAGGACCTCGTAGGCATCGCAGAGGCCGGTCACCATCAGCGCGTTCCACGACGTGAGCGACTTGTCATCCAGTCCGGGGCGCGGGCGCTGCGACCGGGCATGCAGCAGCTTCGCGTTGATGGCCGCCGCGCGCGCCTTCACTTCAGCGGGATCCAGGCCCTCCTGTTCGGCGAAGCGCTCGTGTTCCCCCTGGCGCAGCAGGATGTGTCTCCCGTGTTCCCACATGGTCCGCGGACCGATGCCGTAGTAGCGCATCGCGAAGTCGAGGTCCTCGCCGAGCACGTCCTGCAACTCCGCTTCCGACCAGATGTAGAAGCGCCCTTCCTCGCCCTCACTGTCGGCATCGAGCGCGCTGTAGAAGGCGCCTTCCGCCGAGGTCATCTCGCGTTCGATGAAGTCCAGCGTCCGTTCCACCGTCTCCTTGTACAGGGGCTTCTTGAACGCCTGGTAGGCTTGGCTGTACAACGACACGAGCTGTGCGTTGTCGTAGAGCATCTTCTCGAAGTGCGGTACTTTCCAGCTGTTATCGGTGCTGTACCGCGCGAAGCCGCCGCCCACCTGGTCGAAGAGGCCGCCGAGGGCCATGCGGTCCAGGGTGAGCTCCACATGGCGCCTGAGCTCGGCATCATCGGTGAGCCAGGCGTAGCGCAGGAGGAAACGGTAGTTGTCCGGCATCGGGAACTTCGGCACCTTGTCCGGACCGCCGTCGATCGGGTCGAACTGCTGGCGCCATCGGTCCACCATCGCACGGAGTGCGGTGCGGTGCTCAACGCTCCCGTCCTCCGCAGGAGGCACGATGCGCAGGGAAGCGACACCCTGCTGAAGCCTTTCCGCGTAGGCCAGCACCCGTTGCGGTTCCTGCGCCTGTGTCGTGGCCAGTTGGTCCAGCACCTGCAGCCATTGGTCCCGTGTGAAGTAGGTGCCTCCGTATACCGGTCGGCCATCGGGCAGGGTGAAGCAGTTCAACGGCCAGCCACCGCGGTTGGTCATGAGCTGTACCGCCTGCATATACACCTGGTCCACATCGGGTCGCTCCTCGCGATCCACCTTGATGCAGACGAAACGCTCGTTCATCACGCGGGCCACCTGGGCGTCCATGAAGGACTCGCGTTCCATCACGTGGCACCAATGGCAGCTGCTGTAGCCGATGCTCACCAGCACCAAGCGGTCCAGTTCCTTCGCCATTGCGAAGGCCTCATCGCCCCACGGATACCAATCCACCGGGTTGTGCGCATGCTGGAGCAGGTAGGGGCTGCTCTCGTTCGCAAGGCGGTTGGCGGGAGTGGACATGGGTCGTGCGATGGATGGTGTTGGCTCCGGATGCCGTTCCTTGCGCTTCGAAACGACCCATCCCGATGGCCCTTCAAAGCAACGACCTCCCGCAGCGCCACCGGCCGGTGCGGGAACGCGGGCATCAACAGCGCGCGGTGGAAGCCAGTGCGCGGGAGCAGACCTGGCCGGGAACGCTCATGGCCCTGGGCATCTTCGTGCTCATCATCTCCTTCTGGGCCGCAGCTGGTCGTACCCTCATCCGCTATGCCGAGCTGGTCCGCTGGTTCGCGCTCTTCGCCTTCGTGGGTAACCTGCTCCCGTATGGGCGGGTGGGCCTGCGGCTGGGCATGGAGCGTCTGGAATGGTTCCTTTTCAACCTGCTGGCGGTCGGTCCCTTCGTGATCAGCCTCCTGCTCTGGTTGAATTTCCTGGTCCACGGCCCGGAGCGCTACTACATCAGCACCTACAGCGGCGACATCCTGGAGATCCGCAGCTATTGGATGCAGCAGGAGGAGCTCCCGCCCGGCGAACCGGTCACTTCCGCCACCGGCACCATCGAAGACCATCCCGGACCCTACGGCGGTCACTTCATCGGCGTGTCCAGCGGTCTGTTCGGATACGAGGTCATCACCACCTATCAGCGCTACGGCCGCGCCGAGGAGGAATGATCACGGGTCGATCGTCTCTTCGAACTCGAAGGGGAAGCGCTTCCTGAAGAGACCGACACGACCGACCACCGTGCCCTTGGCCGCCAGCTTCACCTCGTTGCCGCCAAGAACGCCCGAAAGGAGCACCATCAACAGGGAGCCGCCCTGTAGTTCCGCATGCATCGGGATGGAGTAGACCTGGGTGGTCTTCGGCAGCAGGGTGATCACCGAGTCGAGCACGCCTTTGCCGATGAACTTGTCGTTCAGGTAGAGGTCCACATCGGGCTCCTGCGCGTGGATCCGGTAATTGTTCGGGTTGTTCACCAGCGCGTTCACGCGAACGGCGACACCGCGCGCGTCCATGCGTTCCACCCGGATATCCGTGACGTCGATCAGCTCCACCTCCTTGTAGCTGAGGCAGGAGGTGAGCGAAACGCTCAGGAAGAAGGGCAGGACCAGGCGTGATGCACCCGCCAGGAGCCTCCTACTTCGCCGAGGTCGCATAGTGATGGAAGAAGCGCGGGATGGTCTTGATGCCCTGCAGGTAGTTGAAGACACCGTACTTCTCGTTCGGGCTGTGGATGTTGTCACTGTCCAGCCCGAAGCCGAAGAGCACGGTCTTCAGCCCGAGCTCCGCTTCGAAGAGCGCCACGATGGGGATACTGCCGCCGCCGCGGGTGGGGATGGGCTTCTTGCCGAAGGTCTCCTCCATGGCCTTGCTGGCAGCTTGGTACGCCGGGCTGTCGATCGGGGTCACCGCCGCTTCGCCACCATGGTGTGGGCGCACTTCCACCTTCACGCCCGGGGGCGCGATCTTCTCGAAGTGGTCCTTGAAGAGCTTCGTGATGGCATCGCTCTTCTGGTCGGGCACCAGCCGCATGCTGATCTTGGCGAAGGCCTTGGAAGGAAGGACGGTCTTGGCGCCCTCGCCGATGTAGCCGCCCCAGATGCCGTTCACATCAAGGGTGGGGCGGATGCTGCTGCGCTCCTCGGTGGTATATCCCTTCTCGCCGCGTACCTCGTTGATCTCGAGGTCCTTCTTGTACTCCGCCTCGTTGAAGGGGGCTTCGGCCAGGGCGTCGCGCTCGGCCTTGCTCAGCTCCTTCACGGCATCGTAGAAGCCGGGGATGGTGATACGCCGGTCCTTGTCGTGCAGGCTGGCGATCATCTCGCACAGCGCATTGATCGGGTTGGACACCGCTCCGCCGTACACCCCGCTGTGCAGGTCGCGGTTCGGGCCGGTCACCTCCACCTCCACGTAGCTCAGGCCGCGCAGGCCGGTATTGATGCTGGGCACGTCATTGGCGATCATGGCCGTATCGCTGATCAGGACCACATCGGCCTTGAGGCGCTCCTTGTTGGCCTTCACGAACACGCCGAGGTTGTCGCTGCCCACCTCCTCCTCACCCTCGATCATCACCTTCACGTTGCAGGGCAGTCCACCGTTCTTCATCATGGTCTCGATGGCCTTCACGTGCATGTAGAACTGCCCCTTGTCATCGGCACTGCCGCGAGCGTAGATCATGCCGTCCTTGACCACCGGCTCGAAGGGTCCGCTGTGCCAAAGTTCCAGAGGGTCAGCAGGTTGCACGTCATAGTGCCCATAGACCAGCACGGTCGGCTTGGCGGGGTCCACAATGCGCTCCCCATAAACGATGGGATGTCCGGCAGTGGGGCAGACCTCCACCTTCTCCAAGCCGGCCTCCACCATGCGTTGCTTCACCGCTTCCGCGCAGCGGGCCACGTCCGCCTTGAATTTCGGGTCCGCGCTCACGCTGGGGATGCGGAGCAGGTCCATGAGTTCTTCGAGGAAACGGGCTTCGTTGTTCTTGATGTAGGTGTCCAAGGCTTGCACGGGCGATAGGGATTGGAAG
>JACJZG010000055.1 GCA_020635715.1 Flavobacteriales bacterium
CCCTTCTTGTTCACCATCAACTGCTCGCCGAGCCGCTGCATGTCCAGGTCGATCCCGGTGAAGAGGTCCTTGCCCTCCACGGCGAGCGTGTCGTACATGCCTTCCTTGAACGAGCCCTTCTGGTTGTTGTGGACGTCCACGAGGACGTAGCTCACGCCGCGGCGGCCGCGCATCTCCTTCTCATAGTACTGCTCCAGGCCGCCCACGCCGATCACGTCACCCGCGCGGTAGTACGGGTCCTCCTCCACCTTGCGGGCGTTCACCTCGCTCAGGTAACCGAGCAGGTGGGCTGCCGAATGCGGCGGATAGGTGCGCAGGGTCCTGCTCTGGCCGTAGAAGCCGGGATACTTGTGGAGGTGCACGCTGATCGCGGCGTACTGGTCGGCCGGGATCTGTTTCTCGATAATGCTGGGCTTGTAGCGGGAGTAACGCGTTGCTTCGTCCAGTCGTTCGCGGAACTCGATCTCCTGAACGCCAATGAGCTGGCACAGGCTGGCCGTGTCGAAGGGTTCCACCTCCTTGGGTACCACCATCAGGTCGTACACGGGTGTGTTGGCCACCAGCAGCCGTTCCTTACGGTCATAGATGAGGCCGCGCGAGGGGTACACGGTCACCTTGCGCTCGGCCATGTTGGCGGCTTCGGCCTTCCACTTGCCATCCACCACCTGGATCCAGAAGAGGCGCAGGATGAAGACGATGCTGATGAACAGCACGCCCGCGATGAGCACGTATTTCCGGCTCTCGTAGTTCATCGGCGGTCACGCTCCTGTCCGGAGGTGAGGAACTGTGCGAGTAGGCAGAGGGCGAAGGTGAACACCGCACTGAGCACCGCGCGGAGGAAGGTGAAGAAGAAGGCATCGAAGCGATGCAGCTCCACGAAGAAGAGCCAGAGGTGGTGGAGGAGGATCAGGAGGCCGGCGTACGTGATGTACCACGGGAAGCCCATACGCATCACCGTCGGGCGTGATCCGAACTCGTAGCCTTCCCGAGGGCTGAGCAGGCGCAGAACGTACAACCGGCCGTACATCATCACCACACAGGCGCTCATGTGCATGCCGGGCGTACTGGCGAAGAAGTCCATCACCAGGCCGGTCACCGCCCCGATGGCCAGCTGGGCCCAGGCCGGCATCTCCACCGGCAGCATCAGCAGGAAGAAGATGTACAGGTAGGGCACCATGAGCCCGTTAAGCACATCGAGGTGGTCGATCACGAGCACCTGCAGGAGGATCATCGCGAGGAAGCGGAGGATATGGCCCAGGATGGTGCCGATCATCGTTCGTTCGCCTGTTGAAGGGTGTCCCGCTCCGCGCGGTGCAGGTCGTCCACCACGTACACGAAACCGCTGCGGGTCATGTCCTCGCTCAGCCGCACGGTGATGTCGTGGTAATTGCTGCCTGGGGCATCCTCCACGCTCTCCACGACACCCACCGGGATGCCCGCCGGGAAGATGCCATCCCCGCCCCGCGTCTCCACTGTGTCGCCCACCGCCACGCGGGCGTGTTTGGCGATGTCGATCACGCTGGAGGTCAGCGGATCATTGGTGTCCCAGAAGAGCAGTCCGAAGTGACCGGTGCGGCGCATCTGTACGCTGGTCTTGATCTCCGGGCTCAGCACGCTGATCACCGCGGCGAAGTTGGGGCTGGCGTCACGCACCACACCCACGATCCCGTCCGGGCCGATCACGCCCATGTCGCCATGCACACCGGCGCGGGTGCCCTTGTCCAGGGTGAGCTGGTTCTTCGGTTTGTGCCAGGTGCTGTTCACCACCTTGGCGGTGATGACGCGGTACTCCTGCCGGTGGATGGTGTCCTGGATCCGTGCGAAGAGGCCTTCGACCGGGGTGTAGGTGCTGATGTGCCGGTTGCGCCAGTCGGCGTTCTCATCGGCCAGCGCCTTGTTCACCTCCTTGAGGTTCGCGTAATCGGTGATGTCCTTGCGCCAGCCGTAGATCGTGCCCACCACCGCATTGCTTGAGCTAATGGCGTGCGCGCGGTGGTGCTCATTGCCGTTGTACAGCAGGATGAAGGACAGGATGAGCCATCCGAGGAACATCAAGGTGCTCCGGATGCGATACAGGAAGCGGAAGAGGTCCCTCATGGCCCTTTCACATCACCGACCGGGGGATGCGGGTCGGTGCGATGCATGCATCGCACCTACTCCCGCATCAGGAACTGGAACCGATCGATGTTCTTGAGTGCGATGCCGGTGCCGCGGGCCACGGCGCGGAGCGGATCCTCGGCCACGTGCACGGGCAGTTTGGTCTTGATGCTGATCCGCTTGTCCAGGCCGCGCAGCAGAGCGCCACCTCCGGCCAGGTAGATCCCGGTCTTGTAGATGTCCGCGCTCAGTTCGGGCGGCGTGGCCTCGAGGGCGCTCAGGATGGCCTCCTCGATCTTGCTGATCGACTTGTCGAGGGCCTGGGCGATCTCGCTGTAGGTCACGGTGATCTCCTTGGGGATGCCGGTCATGAGATCACGGCCACGCACCGCATAGTCGGGCGGTGGCTCGTCCAGTTCGGTCATCGCGGCACCCACTTCGATCTTGATCGTCTCGGCCGTGCGTTCGCCCACGAGGATGTTGTGCTGGCGTCGCATGTACTCCTCGATGTCCTGCGTGAACTCGTCACCGGCCACGCGGATGTTCTTGTCGCACACGATGCCTCCCAACGCGATCACGGCGATCTCGCTGGTACCTCCGCCGATGTCGATGATCATGTTGCCCATGGGCTCCTCCACATCGATGCCGATGCCGATCGCGGCGGCCATGGGTTCGTGGATCAGGTACACCTCCTTCGCGCCGGCGTGCTCACTGCTGTCCTTCACCGCGCGTTTCTCCACTTCGGTGATGCCGCTGGGGATGCAGATCACCATGCGCAGGTTGGGGGTGAAGAGCTGGCGACCGGGTTTGATCATGCGGATCATGCCCTTGATCATGTCCTCGGCGGCCTTGAAGTCGGCGATCACGCCATCCTTCAACGGGCGGATGGTCTTGATGTTCTCATGGGTCTTGCCATGCATCTGCTGGGCCTGGCGTCCCACGGCGATCACCTTGCCGGTGGCGCGGTCCACGGCCACGATGCTGGGCTCGTCCACCACCACCTTGTCGTTGTTGATGATCAGGGTGTTGGCGGTGCCGAGGTCGATCGCGATCTCCTGGGTGAAGAAGTTGAACCAGCTCATGGCCGTGCTCAGTGTTTGAAATGTCGGGTTCCGGTGATGGCCATGGCCATGCCGTGGGCGTTACAATAGTCGATGCTGTCCTGGTCGCGGATGCTTCCGCCGGGATGGACGACCGCGGTGATCCCCGCCTGGTGCGCGATCTCCACGCAATCCGGGAAGGGGAAGAAGGCGTCGCTGGCCATCACGGCGCCGTTCAGGTCGAAGCCGAATTTGGCGGCCTTGGCGATGGCCTGTTGCAACGCATCCACCCGGCTGGTCTGCCCTGTTCCGCTCGCGAGCAACTGGTCGTTCTTCGCGAGTACGATGGCGTTGCTCTTCGTGTGCTTCACCAGGATGGCGGCGAAGACCAGGTCGCTCAGTTCCTGTGCCGATGGTGCCCTGGTGGTGGCGGTGCGCATGGCCTCGCTTGTCGGCACCAGGGTATCAGCCGCCTCGGAGAGGGTGCCGTTCAACGCGGTGCGCACCTTGATCGCCGGTCGCGCGGTCGGTTTCCGGCGCAGGATCATGCGGTTCTTCTTCCTGCGGAGGATCTCCAAGGCCTCGGGCTCGAAGGCCGGGGCGGCGATGATCTCGAAGAAGAGCGCGTCGATGCTTTCAGCGGTCGCCTGGTCGACGGTGGCGGTGGTGATGAGCACTCCGCCGAACGCGCTTACCGGATCGCCGGCCAGTGCGGCTTCCCAGGCTTCTTTCAACGAAGGTCGAACGGCCGCGCCGCATGCGTTGTTGTGCTTGAGGATCGCGAAAGATGTGCCCTTGATCGTGCCGAGATCATCGATCAGCTCCACCGCCGCATCCAGGTCGAGCAGGTTGTTGTAGCTGAGTTCCTTCCCGTTGAGCTGTTCGAACATCCCGGCCAGATCGCCATGGAAGGCACCGGGTTGGTGGGGGTTCTCTCCGTAGCGGAGCACGGTGGTCGGGCCGGCGCTCAAGCGCAGGTCGCCGGTCGCGCCGGCGAACCAGTTGTGGATGGCGCTGTCGTAGTGGGAGCTTACGGCGAAGGCGGCGGTGGCGAAGGCCCTACGCTGAGCGAGCGTGGTCGATCCCTCCTGTTCGTTCAGCAACTTCAGCAGGTCGGCGTAGCGTTCGCGGGCGGGCACGATCACCACGTCAGCATGGTTCTTTGCCGCTGCGCGGATGAGGCTGATGCCGCCGATGTCGATCTTCTCGATGATGGCGCTCTCGCTGCCGCCTGCCGCCACGGTGGCCTCGAACGGGTACAGGTCAACGATGACCAGGTCGATGGGCGGGATGGCGTATTCCTCCAGTTGGGCCACATCACTTTCCAGATCGCGGCGCCCCAGGATGCCTCCGAAGACCTTCGGGTGCAAGGTCTTGACCCGTCCGCCGAGGATGCTCGGGTAGGTGGTCAGGTCCTCCACGGGGGTCACCTTCACGCCGAGCTCTTCAATGAATTCCTGCGTTCCGCCGGTGGAATACAGGTGGACACCGAGCCGGTCGAGTTCCCGGATGATGGGCTCGAGCCCATCCTTGTGGAACACGGATACGAGAGCGCTATGGATGCGTTTGTGCCCGTCCAATGGGAGATGGCGGACGTTCTGGTCCGGCTTATCGGGGCAAGTTTACGAGCAAATGGCGGGGTCGTCGAAGGCTGTTGGACCACGTTACGCAAAGGTTACCAACAGCGGGTGGGGGAAGGCGAGGGCCTCAGAACCGCAGCCCTATGCCCACCTGGATCTGCAGCGATTCGGTGCGGCTGTTGAGCTTCTCGTAGGATACGCCGCCATCGCTGGCGATCTCGATGGTGCGTGGGTCCACGTAATCCACCTTGCCGTTGAAGAGCCGTTCTACGCGACCTTCCAGGAAGACCTGCCGACCGATGCCATACATCAGGCCCACTGCCCAGCCGCTGCTGGCCACCCAGGAACCATCACGTTCATCACCCGTCACGCCTTCCTCGGTCGTCACAGTGCTTCGGGTAACGAAGTTGCGTGCGCCCAGCATGACCTCGCCATATGGCCGGATGTTGCCGCGCAACGGGTTCAGGCGGGCCAGGGCATGGTGGCCATAGATGTTGCACTTCACGTCCACGCTCTGTTGCTGCACGGCGCTCAGCAGGCCACCACTGGCCCGGGGCGTACTGTATTCACTGCCCATGCGCCCCCAGGAGAAGTCGTAG
>JACJZG010000056.1 GCA_020635715.1 Flavobacteriales bacterium
GAACCACCAGCGAAAGGGGGCGAAATGAACCGGCACCGGCTCGAAAGTAGCTCGTCCGTTGGTGGTGGCTCCGGATCCAAGCGCTCACATTTGCCCCGCACCGATGGACCCACGACTCAGTGACAAGATCCGGGTGATCTCCTTGATCACCATGGTATTGCTCACCTTGGTGCACGCCTACACGTATCCGTCGAACACCTTCCACGGCCAGGTGCTTTCCTGGGACGGGCTCAACTTCGGCATCCAGTATCTGGTGAGCCAGGGCCTCTCGCGCTTCCGGGTGCCCATGTTCTTCATCCTTTCCGGGTACTTCTTCCACCGTGCCGTGTTGCGACCGGGCGATGGCTTCCTGCCCCAATTCCAGAAGCGCCTGCGCACCATCGCACTGCCCTACCTGCTGTGGTCCATCGCCGGTTTCCTGCTCTATCTGCTCATGCAATGGCCCGCCTCGATGCGTGGCCTTTTCCCCAACAATCCGGTCTGGGGGCTGTCCGCGGTGCAGGTGTTGAACAAGATCCTTCTGGACCCGATCCCCTACCAGCTCTGGTTCCTGCGTGACCTGATGGTGCTCTTTGCCCTGAGCCCGTTGTTCATTTTCCTTATAACACGTGTGGGTGCCTGGGTACTTCTCCCCGCCGCCATCACCTGGTGGTTCGAGATCGACCTGGTGGTGCTGGCCAACGAATCGTTGCCCTTCTACCTGGCCGGGGCGTGGTTGTTCATGCGCGGACCTAGCGAGGCGCCTGCCTTGACGACCGGCCAGCGGCGCACACTGGTGGCAAGTTGGATGGTCCTGTTGGTGGTGAAGACCGCCGTGGTCCTCTTCAACGTCGTGGATGCCGATGTGGTGCGCGTGATGCACAAGTTATCGACGGTACTGGGACTTGCGGCGGTATGGGTGTGGTATGACCTTGTGGTGGGCGAAGGTGATGTCCGGGGAAGCTTCTTATTCAAGCTCTCGGCCTATTCCTTCTTCCTCTACGCCGCGCACGAGCCCTTGATCACCGTGGTGAAGAAGAGCCTCTTCCTGCTGGTGGGCGATTCTCCCTTGACCGCGCTGGCGATCTACGTGGTGGCGCCCTTGGTGACCATGGTGATCTGCTTTAGCGCTGCGGCCTGGCTCTCCCGCCATGTGCCAGTGTTGTACGGCTACTTCACCGGTGGCCGTGGTCTTCCGAAGACGAGGACACGGCCGGCCACCGCCGCGTTCTTCCAACGTTGAGCCCGCGTATCAGCGGAGGTAGTTGCTCAGCGCTTCCTGCACCCGTGCATTCCTGTCGCCTTCAGGCGCTGGCACGAACTGCTGCCCCGTGATCCTTTCATAGAGTTCCGTGTAGCGCTCGGTCACGCTGCGCACGAAGGCATCGTCCATCACCGGGACCTGCTGGCCCTCCTTGCCCATGAAGTCATGCGCGATGAGCCATTCCCGCACGAACTCCTTGCTCAACTGCTTCTGTGCCTCTCCCCGCTCCTGCCGCTCCGCGTATCCATCGGCGTGGAAGTAGCGCGAACTGTCCGGGGTATGCACCTCATCGATCAACAGGATACGGCCATCCGATGTCCGCCCGAACTCGTACTTGGTGTCCACCAGTATCAAGCCGCGCTCCCGGGCGATCCGCGTGCCTTCAGCGAAGAGGTCCAGCGCATGGCGGCACAGCAGCTCCCATTCGGCGGGCGTGCAGATGCCACGGTCCATGATCTCCTGTGGGGTGATGTCCTCATCATGCCCTTCGGACGCCTTGGTGCTCGGGGTGATCAGTGGCTCGGGGAAGCGATCGTTCTCGCGGAGGCCTCCGGCCATGGTCGCTCCACAGAGGGTGCGCTGGCCTGCCTTGTACTGCCGCCAGGCATGACCGGCCAGGTAGCCGCGCACCACCATCTCCACCGGAATGGTCTTCGCCGTGTGGCCGATCACCACGTTCGGGTCTGGTGTCCCGATGGCCCAGTTGGGCGCCACATGCGCCGTGGCTTGCAGCATGTGCCAGCTCAGCTGTGTGAGCACCTGTCCCTTGTGCGGGATGCCTCGTGGCAGGATCACATCGAAGGCACTGATCCTGTCCGTGGCCACGAGGATCGTGCGGCCGTCCTGCAGGTGGTACACATCGCGCACCTTGCCGCGGTGGATGGATGCGACACCTGGCAGCTGCAGGTCGGTACGCATCAAGGTGGCATCCATGGTGGTCATGACTTCCGTTCGTTCTTCGCCTCCAACTCGCGGAAGGCCTTGAGCACCTTCGTCACGAGTTCGTGGCGGATCACGTCCTTCTCGTCGAGCTCCACCACCGCCACGCCTTCCACGTTGCGCAGCATGTTCACCACGGGAAGCAGGCCACTGGGCTGCCGGTCGGGCAGGTCCACCTGGGTGGCATCGCCGGTGATCACGAACTTGGCATTGCGCCCCATCCGCGTAAGGAACATCTTGAGCTGGGTGAGCGTGGCGTTCTGGGCTTCGTCCAGGATGACGAAGGCGTGATCGAGCGTGCGGCCGCGCATGAATGCGAGCGGAGCGATCTGGATAACGCCCTCGTCCAGGTGGTCGGCGAGCTTGGAGGCGGGTATCATTTCCCGCAGAGCATCATAGAGCGGTTGCAGGTAGGGATCGAGCTTCTCGCGCAGGTCGCCAGGCAGGAAACCGAGGTTCTCCCCGGCCTCCACAGCCGGTCGGGTGAGCACGATGCGGCGCACCTTGCGCTCCTTGAGCGCCTTCACGGCGAGCGCCACGGCGGTGTAGGTCTTCCCCGTTCCAGCAGGGCCGATCGCGAAGACCATGTCGTTGGCCGCGACCGCCTCCACCAATCGCTCCTGGTTGGGGGTGCGCGCCTTCACCCGCAGGCCGGCGTTGCCGTAGACCAATACATCGGCCTCGTCCGGATTCTCGCGTTCGCCAGGGCTGGCCTGCGTGCCCATGATGTCATCGAGCACCTTGCGCGGGAGCTCGTTGTAACGGGCGGCATGCTCCAGAAGCTGCTTGAAACGCTCCTCGAACTGCGTGATGTCGTTCTCCGTACCGCTCAACTTGAGGGTATCCCCGCGCGCAATGATGCTGAGCTTGGGGAAGTGCCCGCGGATGATCCGCAGGTTGGCGTCGTTGGCGCCCAAGACCTCCACGGGGTCCACCCCGGTGATCGTGATCAGCTTCTCAATCAAAGTAACTTTCGATCGTTGATTTCTTCCGCCCGAACCCCCTTCCGGCCCGGGATAGTTTTGGACGCCGAAGGTAGACGTTGCCTTCGCTCCGAAGTGCCATGTCCATCATCACCCTCACCACCGACATGGGCCTGCGGGACCATTATGTGGCCACGGTGAAGGGTGCGATCTGGACCCAGTACCCCGAGGCGCGCATCGTGGACATCAGCCACGGTATCAAGCCCTTCGACAGCGCCCAGGCGGCCTTTGTGCTGCGGCAGGCCTATCCCGAGTTCCCGCGCGGCACCATCCACATCATCGGGGTGAACCCGGAGGCCGATGGGCAGACCCCGCATTTGGTGGTGCGTCACGATGGCCATTACTTCATCGGTGCGGACAATGGCATCTTCTCGCTGCTGTTCGAAGGCATGCCGCACGAGGCCTTCGAGCTTACCATGAAGCTGGACAACGACCACGCGGCCTTCCCCACCCGCAGTGTGTTCGTGAAGGCGGCCTGCCACCTGGCGCGCGGCGGAACCGTGGATGTGATCGGGCGGAAGGTGGCCCGAGTAAAGGAGCTGATCGGGTTCAAGCCCGCAGTGGACCCCACCAGCATCCGGGGCAAGGTCGTGTATATCGACAGCTACGGCAACCTGGTGACCAACGTGCGCAAGCAGTTGTTCGACGATGTGTGCAAAGGGCGCTCCTTCCGCATTGGTTTCGGTCATCGGGAGGACGACATCCTGAACCTGCATGGTTCCTATGGCGATGTGCCACAGGGCGAACGCGTGGCCTTCTTCAACGCCACCGGGCTACTGGAGATCGCTGTGAACAAGGGTGTGGAGGGCTTCGGTGGTGGTGCGGCCCGGCTCTTCGGAGTACACAACGAGGACACCGTGCGGATCGAGTTCGGAGAACGACTGCGGAATTGACGGCTTCGTTAGGTTCGCGGCGGCCCATTGTGGTCATCAAGCCGAACCCCCATGATCGTCCGCATCGTCAAGATGACCTTCCGGCCCGAGGAGATCGAGCGCTTCCAAGCGCACTTCGAGGGCTGGAAACCGCGCATCCGTTCGTTCCCCGGTTGCCGGCACCTCGAACTGTTGCACGATGTGGACGACCCACGGATCTTCTTCACTTACAGTCACTGGGACGGCCATGCGGACCTGGAGAACTACCGGATCTCCCCGGTCTTCGCAGAGGTGTGGCCCACGGTGAAAGCGCTCTTCGCGGCCCCGGCGGAGGCGTGGAGCATGGAGCGCGAGCACCTCCTGCCCTAACGTCCGATCGTTGACCGCGTTCGTCGTTCCCGGATCGTGATCCGGCCAGCTTTTCCGGCGAACGGTCCGTTCTTTGTTCGATCTTCGGACCATGTTGCGCTCCCTGACCGCCTGTGTGGCCGTACTGCCGGTACTGCTCCTTGCACAGGCCACTGCCGATGACCACTTGAAGAACGCACAGTCCGCTTACAAGGCGAATGACCTGGTGGTGGCCCTCGCGCACGCCGACAGCGCCATTGGGCTGGACCCCTCCATTCCAGGCGGGTACAAATTGCGTGGCGACATCAAACAGCGGCAGCAGGACATGCACGGCGCCTTGATGGATTATGTGAAGGCCGAAAAGGTGGAACCTGAGAACGCCCGCCTGTTCGTGAGCCGTTCGGCGGTGCACATCACCGAGCAGCGCGTGAAGGAGGCCATGCGCGACATCGAGCGGGCCATCGACCTGGACGACAAGGACCCCGATGCCTGGTACAACCGGGCCTGCGCCAATTACCTGGGCCGGAACAATGAGGGAGCGTTGCGGGACCTGGAGCGTTGTCTGGACCTGCGACCGAACAACGCAGATGCCCTCTTCCTGCGCGGCGTGGTGAAGGGCGAACTCTTCAAGGAGGAGGCGGGCATCCTGGACCTGGAGGCCGCGTTGAACCTGAAGCCCGGCATAGCCGATGGCCTGATGAGCCTGGCGGTGCTGCAGTTCGAAACGGGTCGCTACCAGGAGGCCATCAACAACTTCACGAAGGTGATCGACGCGGAGGACGAGTCGCTGAAGGATGCGCTCTATTACCGGGCCGACTGCTACTACGCGTTGAAGAACAAGGAGATGGCCTGTGAGAGCTGGCGGGA
>JACJZG010000057.1 GCA_020635715.1 Flavobacteriales bacterium
GTACACGGCCCCGTCGAGGTGAGCGTCAGCGTGACCGTTCCGATCGCGAGATCACCGATGCTCGGATGATAAGTGGCGTTCAAGGCGGTCGCACTCGGCGCGAATGTCCCGCTGCCGCTGGTGGTCCAGATGCCGGTAGTGCTTCCACCGGAGACGGTACCCGTGAGCAATACACTATCTCCTGCACAACGTGTCTGGTCGACACCAGCGCTCACATCGATCCTGCCGGAGAACTCCGAGAAGAAACCATAACGGCAACCGGAAGTGGCACCGCCATTGATGATCGCCAGCGAGAACACATCGCTGGTATTGCTTACGATGAAGGCCTGGTTCACCGGTACTTCGGTGGTGTTGTACTGTATCCGCGCAGCCATCCATTCGCCACCCGTGCCCGGAACCGTTACGAATGCCGAACCCGGTATCGTTGCCGTACCGGGTCCCGTCACCACGAAATCGTTCTGCGATCCGTTCCGAACGAGGAGATTCAGGTAGAAGGCCTCGCTGGTACTTCGCGTGAAGCTGAGCTGCGTGCTGCCCGCACAATTCAGTGGCGGCAGGATCGCCATGCCCTGCTCGCAACCGAAGCCGGTGACATGGATCGCGTATAGCGGCTTGGAGCCGCTCACGTAGGTCGCGTTGTTCCCACCGCTCGGCAGGTAGTCCATGTCGTGGCGGTAGTACTGGCCGGCGAAGAGCGTGGCCACCGGCGTGGTGTTCCCATCGATGTAGACCTGCGTGTTGTTCTGCACAGCCATCACGAAGAGCGACTCGTCGCCGGTGGTGTTGAGCGCGCCCTTCACGGCCACGTAATCGGTGCCGAGGATGTTCACCGGCACGATCTGGTCCAGCATCAGGTCATAGCAGCCGCCCGATGGGTTGTGGTTCGAGTCATCCTTGATCGACACCGCAACAGGCTTGTTCGAAAGCACGACAGCTCCCGAAGGGTGCGTCGCCGGGTCGGTCTGGTTGGTGCCGGTCCACGCGCAGGAATAGGTCTGGCCCCGGTTCAAGGTCACCGTGAAGGGCGTAAGCGCAGGATGACCATCCACCGGCAGGGGCGAATAGATCATCACCAGCGTCCCGTTCTCGGTGGCTACGATATCGAAGGAGGCGTAGGCCTTGTTCGGCGCGGAATAGCCGTGGTTGTAAAATGGCGCGTGCTTGTGCAGCGGGATATAGAACTCGGTACCCAGGCCGTTGGCACCTTTCAGCGCTGCGATGTCGGGGTTGTTCGTGAAGCTCGGCTCATAGTAGCACGTGATGTTCGAGGTGCTCTGGATGTACAAGCCGGTGTTAAGGACCGCATCCGTTGGGCGCGTCTCCAGCTGGCTCTTCAGCGAGGTGAGGTCGTACCGCTGCGCCGTGTTCGCGAGCAGGTTCAGCACGATGGGTGTGCCCCCGTTGAATCCCGGGTTCGCGGGCTGCGAAATGGTCACGACCGCAGGCGAGCCCGTGGAGGTGACGTTGATGTAGATCGGCTGGTCGCCATGGGACGACGTGACCTCGGGAGGTGCCAGCCAGAACTCGGTACCGGTTTGGGCATGGGTCAGCCCCGTGAAGAGCAGCCCAAGCACCAGGAGAAGTGCCTGTTTCATTCGAGAAGGTCCCGGTCCATGAGTGGTGGACCGATGCCGTTCTACGTGGCCATCGACGAAAAGGGTTCATTCTTCGACGGAGGTTCGTCCACCATGGCTCCCCTCGGTTCCGGCGCGCGACCTTCCACTACTTTGGTCCGGCTCTTGCCGCCTTGACCCACCATGCCGCGCCACCTCCTCCTGCTCGTCCTCTCGGGCTTGCTGGCCCTGCTGGCCTGGACGGTTGACGAGCCCGATGCGGACGCGCGTCTGGAAAAGGAAGCCGCGCGACTACAGCAACGCCTCGACGAACGGAGCATCCGCACGGCTCGCGCCACACAGGCGCTCATGCAGGAACTGGTCGAGCTTGGTCCGGACCGCTGGATGGTGGAACACGCACGGGACCTGGAAGACGAGCACTTCCACACCGGGACCACCTACCTCGGCTTCATTGGCGACAGCCTGGT
>JACJZG010000058.1 GCA_020635715.1 Flavobacteriales bacterium
GCCGAGCATGAACATCGCCGTACCGAAGTTCTTGAAGACGTGAACGGGTTCCGCCCTCAGGCGTTTGGCCACGGCCTGTGCGAAGGCGATGCCGTCGCCCTCCACCACGAAGTCGATGTCCTTGCACGGCCGACCGATCAGGCGGTCGCGCACGTAGCCACCGATGGCGAAGGCCGGGATAGTCTGCTTCGCGGCCTCCTCCGCCACCGCCTTGAAGAGCGGTTCGTCCACCACACCATCGAGGCGGGCGGGATCAACGGTGAAGTTGCTGGTGCGGGTCATGGCCGGAAGGGCGGCAAAAGTAGGCCGGGGCTCAGGAAGCTTGGCGCAATGTCCTGCTGTCGATCAGCAGGCGCAATGGCAGAGTGGCCCAACAGCACGACAGCAATAGCAGTGTACGAAGTGGATGTATGGACCAGCCCAGCAAGAGGTACATGCTCAACGCGATCAGTAGGAGCAAGTTGAAGAGGTATCGCCTGCGATCTTTCCACCACAGATCACCCAGCCAGCTTGTTACCGGGAGGAGCAGCACAAGGAACCAGCCGACGATACGGACACCGATACTAAAGCCTAACATGTTGTGCTTGACAGGCATCGTATGATGCTCATATAGGGCAACGAAAATGTCATACCCAAACATGCATACCGGCGCGATGAGCAGCGTGAGGAGAATGCGCAGCATGTTCACGAAAGCAATGATCGCACCTCAACCCCCAACGCACATTTGAAGTGTCCCTTCGGACAAGCCATGTACCCGTGCAGCCCGCACGGTCGGCAATCGAGCTGCTCGCTGGTCTCCACCACGCGACCATTCTCACGTAAGGGCCCGAAGCCGAAGGCCGGTACCGTGCTGCAGAATACCGCCGTGACGGGTGCGTTCATGGCACTCGCGATGTGCAGCGGTGCGCTGTCGTTCACGTAGTTCATCGTGGCGCCTTCCATGAGGGCCGCACTTTCCAGGAGCTTCAGCTCGCGGGTGAGGTCCACACCGCGACCGCAGGCTGCGATGATGCGTTGGGCCATTGCGGAATCACCGGGTGCACCGATGAGGAAGACCTGCTGTTCCGTTGGGAGTGCCTTGATCAGCTCGATCCATTTCGCCTCCGGCCACTGCTTAGTGAACCAGACCGATGCGGGCGCGATGCAGACGTAGGCCATCTGCTCATCCCGCTGAGGCGGGACAAGTTGTGCCCATCCCGCTGAGGCGGGACGAGTTGTGCTCATGTGCGCATGGGTTGCTCGACGATCCGCATCAGTAGGGTGGAGGCGTGGTAGTGGTCTACTGGTATCCGTCAAATGCTCGATCAACGCGTTCAAGCGATCCACCTCGTGGCGGCCGTCGCCGATCACATGCTTCACCCTGCGCGTGAACAGGAGGCTCAGCGGATTCTTGTCGTAACCGATCTTCTCGCCGCCGCGCGCCAATACCGTCATCAGGCCCGTGCTGAAGAAGCGTTGCGCATTGATGATGTGGTCATACTTCGTCTTCCGCAGTTGACCGATCAGCTTGAAGAGCGCCTTCGTCTTGCCTTCGCGCTTGTTCCATACGTGCAACGTGTGAATGAAGGGATGACCGATGAAGAGCCCATCGTTGCCTTTGCGCACCACCAGGTCGATCCGCGCGTCCGGGTGGAAGGCATGCAGCTTCTCGAGGATGCTCGTCACCAGCACCGCATCGCCCAGGAAGGCGGTCTGTATGACCAGGAAACGTTTCACTCCTCCTCGATCAGCGTGATCAGCACCTTGTCGATGCGGTGACCGTCCATGTCCAGCACCTCACCCCCGAAGCGCTTGTCCGTGATGCGGTCGCCGGGTATCGGTATGTGGTCCAGTTTGCTCAGGAAATAACCGGCCACGGTGGTGTAACTGGTGCTCTCCTCGTCCATCACTTCGGAGCCGAGGTAGGCGTTGAGGTCGCCGATGAGGACCTGGCCGCCCACGA
>JACJZG010000006.1 GCA_020635715.1 Flavobacteriales bacterium
TCGAATTCGGTGGCCGGTCGAACCAGGCTGGTTCGCAGGCTGTCCACGGTCCGGTCGAGCGCCTGCGGCGTGCAATACCGGTATAGCGCGGGATGGTGGTCCTTCAACGCACGCACCAGCGCGTCGAAGTCCTCATGCAGCTGTTCGACGGTCCAGGTCGGCATGCGGCCGAAGGGATCATCCTGCGAATGGCACGGCAGCACGAGCAGGCAAAGCGACACGATCAGTCCGGCCCGCTTGATCGCCCACATCACTGCCTAGTAACAATACTTCCCCTCCGCGATCATCCTCTTCGCGATCACCTTGCGCAGCTCGGCCGTATTGATCGGCGTGTTCTTGGAAAAGCGCTTGGCGCCCATCAGCATCGCGCGCTGCTCGTCGCCGTCGGCGAAGCTGTTCACCGCCTCCTTCGCCCACTTGTGGATGCGGTCTGCGGCGTCGTGGATGTAGAGCTGGCACATGGCCACCTGCTCCTTCACGTTGTCAGCGCCTTTCATCTCCGCCAGCTTCAAAGTGCGGAGCAGCACGCTTTCCGCGAGGTAGGTATCGATCACCATGTCGGCGATATGCATCAGGGTCTCCTGGTGCTTCGCCAGCTCCAGGCCCAGCTTCTGCGCGGCGCCACCGGCCGCCATCAGCACGGCCTTCTTGAAGTTCGCCACCATGCGCTTCTCGTCGCCGAGCAAGGATTCGTCGGGTTCCGGCATGTCGGGGATACCCATCAGTTCGGCGGCCACCGCCTGCGCCGGACCCAACAGGTCGAGCTGACCTTTCATCGCACGCTTCAGCAGCATGTCCACCGTGAGCATGCGGTTGATCTCGTTGGTGCCTTCGAAGATCCGGTTGATGCGGCTGTCGCGGTAGGCGCGCTCCACGGGGCTCTCGGCGCTGTAGCCCATGCCGCCGTAGATCTGCACGCCTTCGTCGCACACGTAGTCCAGGCATTCGCTGCCGGCCACTTTCAGGATCGCGGCCTCCGCGGCGTATTGCTCCACGCCTTTCAGCAACGCCTTCGCGTGGTCCGCGCCTTCGGCCTTCAGTGCCTCGATCGCGCGCTCCATGTCCTGGCTGCAGCGGTAGGTCGCGCTCTCCACCACGTAGCAATAGGTCGCCTGGTCGGCCAGCTTCTGGCGGATCGCGCCGAACGCGCTGATCGGCTTGCCGAACTGGATGCGCTCGTTGGCGTACTTCACGCTCTGGTCCACCACGGCCTTCGCACCGCCCAGTGCCGCACCGGCCAGTTTGATCCGGCCGATGTTCAGGATGTTCACCGCGATCTTGAAGCCGTTCTGGCGCTCGCTCAGCAGGTTCTCCACCGGCACCTTGCAGTCGTTGAAGAAGACCTGGCGCGTGCTGCTGCCCTTGATCCCCATCTTCTTCTCCTCTGGGTTCAACGTGATGCCGCCGAAGTCCTTCTCCACGATGAAGGCGCTCAGGTTCTCATCGTCATCGATCTTGGCGAAGACCGTGAACACATCCGCGAAGCCGCCGTTCGTGATCCACATCTTCTGGCCGTTGATCAAGTAGTGCTTGCCATCGGGCGTGAGCACCGCCTTCGTCTTGCCGCTGTTCGCATCGCTGCCGCTGCCGGGTTCGGTGAGGCAGTAGCAGGCTTTCCACTCGCCGGTCGCCAGCTTCGGGATGTACTTCTGCTTCTGCGCATCGTTGCCGTAGTACAGCGTCGGCAGGGTTCCGATGCCCGTATGCGCCGCCATCGCCACGCTGTAGCTGTGTCCCGCGCCGGTCTTCTCGGTCACCAGCATGCCCGTCACGAAGTCCTTGCCGAAGCCGCCGTACTCCTCGGGGATCGAGATGCCCAGCAGGCCCAGCTCACCGGCCTTCTCCAGCAGCTTCGGCATCAAGCCTTCCTCCATGCTGTCGATGCGGTCCAGGTTGGGCCACACCTCCGCCGCGAGGAAGTCCACGGCCGTCTGCGCGATCATGCCTTGCTCCTCGTTGAACTCCTCCGGGATGAAGATGTCCTTGGGCTCGCTTTCGCGGATCAGGAATTCGCCGCCTTGCAGCGCTTTGGTCTTGGTGTCGGTTGCCATGGTCGTCCGTTCGCTTCGGCTTATGGTACGTTGCGTGTCGGGATAAAGTTATGCACGCATAACAAATTTCCAAACCGCTCCGACTTGACACTTGCGCCTTCTTCAGGACACGTCTACCCGCAATTCGCAGCTTTATGCCGTGCTGCACCGGTTTCTGCTCACCATACTCCCGTCTCCAGAACTCTCGGCTGAGGTGCAGCGCCTGCGCGATCTGCTCCACCCTGAAATCGGTTCCTTCAGTGGCCGCAATACCCCGCCACACATCACCCTCTGCTTCCTCGACCTGCCCGAATCGCACGAACCGGCCGTCATCGAAGCCATCGCACGGGGCACCACCGGCCTGCAGCCCTTCACCCTGCATTATCACGGCATAACGCACTTCCCCGACAAGCGCACCATGTACATCGACCCGGTGGAGAAGGACGCCATCGGTGCTGTTCGTGCCCCTGTCATTTCTGCCTTGAAGGAGGATCCTACGCTACGCGAAGCCCTTCGCGAGACCGACCACCCGCATCTCACCATCGCCGCCGGACTGAAGCCAGCGCAGTTCGACAAGGCTTGGGGGATGCTCGCGCCGCATGCCTTGCAGAGCGAGGAAAGGGTGGGAGAAGTGGTGCTACTCAAGCGGCCGTTGCAGCCCGGGACGATCTACGAGCCGGTACGGAGCTTTCCACTGGGGTGACGCGACAGCTCCCGGTTCAGTTGGTTACAAGCTGTAACCAACTGAACTGGTAACGGTCTGTTACCCAGTTGACGAAGGGGCCGATCCAACCGGTTACGATCTGTAACCGGTTGCCAGAGATCCGCTTCAGTTGGTGACAACCTGTCACCGACTGAAATCCCAGCAACGTCCGAGTTCAACTGGTGACGACTTGTCACCGGTTGGGAACTGCAGAGGGAAGGAGGGCAATTATGGTCTCAGCGGGTGACGGCTTCTTCGTCAACGCGCTTTGGACAACATACGATGGAGGGAGCTGGGTTCTTAGACGTTGGTGGTCGTGACCGTTTTTCAGAATCCAACGATTTCTAAATGCTTGGGTGGCGAGGAAGGATAGTGACAAGATGATCCAGGCCCAGTACTCGTATAGGAAAGCCCAATAGATGAAGATTGGAACTATGATGCACCACTCGAGCAGGAGAATCGTCCAGGGCTTCAATGAGAAGAACCGGAAAAGCACGAAGTCAAGGAAGAGTAGTACGAGATAGAAGCCGCCTATTATGGGAAGACCATAAACAAAGAACAACAGTGGAATGGTCCACAGGCTGTGGAGCAGTTGCCAGGCCCACGTGTCATAGGCTCCGTTCAGGCCAAACAACTTCATCACTATACCGGTGAGGTAGAGCGCGACGTAAAATCCTACCAAGTGGATCCAGTTGGTTAGCAGAATGTACCAAACCGGTTTCAAGGCGGGTGTCGCTTTCAATTCAACAACTCGAACACACTCGCCGCTCCCTGTCCGGTCCCCACGCACAACCTGTCCCGCCCAAGCGGGATCGTTACCACACCATACTTCTGCTTCCTCCTCCGCATCTCATTGAACAGCTGCACGCTCAATTTCGTGCCCGTGCACCCCAGCGGATGCCCCAGCGCGATCGCCCCGCCGTTCACAGCCTGTCCCGCGATCGCGAGGCTTTGCAAAGCGATGGCGGGATTCACCAGCGTTCTCATCAGTTGAGCAATTCGAACACCGAGGCTGCTCCTTGACCAGTTCCAACACACATGGTGACCACGCCGTATTTCTGCTTCCTCCTCCTCATCTCATTGAACAGCTGCACGCTCAGCTTCGTCCCCGTGCACCCCAGCGGATGCCCCAGCGCGATCGCCCCGCCGTTCACGTTCACGAGGTCCGGGTTGAGGTCCAACTCGCGGATCACCGCCAGCGATTGCGATGCGAAGGCCTCGTTCAGTTCGAACAGCCCGATGTCGCCCAGCTTCAGACCGGCCTTCTCCAGCGCCTTCGGCACCGCCGCCACCGGACCGATGCCCATGATGCGCGGCTCCACGCCCGCCACGTGGTAGGAGAGGAGGCGCGCGATCGGCTGCACGTTGAGGGCCTTCAGCATGCGCTCGCTCACCACCAGCACGAAGGCCGCACCATCGCTCGTCTGGCTGCTGTTGCCCGCCGTGGTCGCGCCCTTTGCGTCGAACACCGGCTTCAACTTCGCCAGGCCTTCCAAGGTGCTCGCGCGCGGACCTTCATCCGTGTCCACCACGTACTTCTCCACCTGTCGCTTCTCCTTCTCGTCAAGGAAGATGCGCTCCACTTCCACCGGCACGATCTCGTCCTTGAACTTCCCGGCGGCGATCGCGGCCAGCGCCTTCTCGTGGCTCTTCAGCGCGAAGGCGTCCTGGTTCTCGCGGCTCACCTTGTAGTCGCGCGCCACGGCCTCGCTCGTCAGGCCCATGCCCCAGTACCAGGTCGGCGTCACCTTGCTCACCTCGTAGTTGGGCACGATGCGCCAGCCGCCGAAGGGGATCGGGCTCATGCACTCCACGCCGCCGGCGATGATGCACTCCGCCTGCCCGCTCTGGATCTTGGCCGCGGCAATGGCGATCGTCTCGCTGCCGCTGCTGCAATAGCGGTTCACCGTCATGCCCGGCACCTTGTCCGTGTTCAGGCCTATCAGGCTGATCATGCGGCCGATGTTCAGGCCCTGCTCGGCCTCAGGAGTCGCGTTGCCCACGATCACATCGTCCACCTGCTCGGGCGCGAGGTTCGGCACGCTCGCCATCAGGCGGTGCACCACCTTGGCGGCCAGGTCGTCCGGACGGGTGAAACGGAATTTGCCTCTGGGAGCTTTCCCAACGGCGGAACGGAAGCCTGCGATGATGTAAGCGTTCATGGCTTATCGTTGAATGAGGTGAAACGGAATTCCCGCGCGCCTGCCTGACGAAGGCAGGGGGCCTTGCCCACTGCGCTGCGGAAACCGGCGATGATGTATGCGTTCATGCTTTGAGCGCCGAAGCCCGGCGAAGGCGTTGAGAGTGTATTATGTCTTTGGTTTCTTCTTGCCGGTCTTGAGCAAGCGATCAGCCGCGCGGCCGGCGGTGAGGGAGCGCATCTGCGCGATGGCGATCCCGTTCAGTTGTTGAAGACGTACCGATGACGCGACGCCCTGCTGGATCATGACCGCGTTGATGCTCTCCATGTTGGAAAGGACCACGAGTTGTTCCAGGGTCGCATGGTCGCGCATGTTGCCTACAAGCGAGGGGTTCGCTCGTTTCCATTCCGTTGCCGTGAGGCCGAACAAGGCCATGTTCAGCAGGTCGGCTTCTGTGGCATACACTCCGCTGATCCGTGCTTTGGTGAGCACCGGGGGAATGAGATGCTCCTTGATGGCATCCGTGTGGATGCGGTAGTTGACCTTGGCCAGGGTGCGTTGCAGGTTCCACTCTAGCGATTGGGTGCTGGCCTCGGCTTCTTTCAGCCGTTGGAACTCCTTGATCAGGTACAGCTTGAACTCCGGACTCAGCCACGAACCGAACTCGAAGGCGATGTCCTTGTGCGCATAGGTGCCGCCATGCGCACCGGCACGCGCGTGCAGCCCGATCGCACCGGTGGCCTCGATCCACTTCTTTACCGAGAGGTAGAAACTGTTGCGACCGGCGGCATTCCCAATTCCCTCGAATTCGAGGGAATTGAACGCGGCGTTGTTCAGCTGCTCCCATACGCCGAGGAAAAGCACGGTGTCCTTGTTACGTAGCCACTGCTCAATGAGCGCGCTGCCGCCCTCGAAGCCCTGCACCATGTCGGTGAGCGAGATGTAATCCTGCTCGTGCCGCTCCACTACGGTCACCGGGATGCCTTTGACGTTGATCGCGCGCTTCTTCATCGCTGTGGTCGTCACACTGAGCTTGTCGAAGTGTTGGGCGTGCCGGCGCTCAAATGCAGCGCCGTCGGGCTATCCGCAAAGACTCGGCCTGAAGACAGGCCTGCGGGCTTTCCGCTTCTATCCCTCACGCGGAGTGCTCGGCGGAAATCAATGATGATCGAAGACGATGATTCCATGGCAGCAGCTATCGCAGTTGATGAGTTGGCCTCTGGTATTTGGCACGTTGCAGCAGAGCATTGATCCTTCCAAAGGCGTCGACCTTGATCGCGAGCCAACAACCGATCGCAACGCCGATCAGACGCGAGATGCCAGCTGAGCCTATTGCAACGACTCTTTCCTTGTTGTCGAACGTTCCAGTGTAGAGGTCATATGACTTGGTACCTACATAAAGCAGAACATACAGGAGGTACAACCCTGCCAATCCCATAATGATGCGAACGGTGACTCGCTCATGAGGAAGCAGCGAAAGGACGATGAACGCAACGACTAGCCAGAATGAGAATGGCTCAGCTGTGTAGAGGAATAGTCCTTTGGCGTAGTCTTCTCGAAGAACAGCTCCAATTGTCTTGTAATAGTCTTCACCATTGTAGGAGAAGCTTGTCCGAATGAACTCACGCCACCACACATTATGGCAGATGATCAAGCCGAATCCTACGAGGAGGATCGCAATCCAGAGGACTACACCGATGGCCGTCCTTCGCTCACTCATGCCACGAGAGCTTTGATTTTCGCGTGAGCGATTGCAGCGGAAAGCCCACAGCGTGGTAATCCGCGCGAGGACTTGCATCGGAAAGCGCGACCCGAGGCTTTGCGAGGGGCACGCCCCAACAATCCCTATGCTTCACCACGTTCATCAGTTCCGCAACACCTTCCCGCTGGTGATGATCGACTGCAAGCGCTCCAGCGTTTTGCGCTGCATGCACAGTTCCAAGAAGACCTTCCGCTCCAGGTCCAGCAGGTACTGTTCGCTCACTTCGGTGGGCTCCGACAAGTCGCCGCCGCAGAGCACGTGGCCCAGCTTTTGGCTTATCAGCGTGTCGTGCTCGCTGATGTAATTGCCGCTCTCCATACTGTTGGCGCCCACGTACACGATGCCCAGGCCTTCGCGGCCCAGCACCTTGATGTCCGTGCGCATCGGCGGCTTGGTGTAGCCCTTCTCCCAGAGGTCCAGCGCGCATTCCTTGGCGTAGGCCAGCTGGTGCGCGCGGCTCACGATCACCTCGTCGGTGCCGCGGCGCAGGTAGCCGAGGCCGAACGCCTCTTCGCCGCTGGTGCTCACCTTGGCCTGGCCGATGGTGAGGAAGCGCTCGCGCAGCGCGTTGATGCGGATGTCGCCTTCCTTCAGTTCATCGCTGAGGCGCAGTGCGAACTCCTTGCTGCCACCGCCGCCGGGGATCACACCCACGCCGAACTCCACCAGGCCCATGTAGGTCTCGGCATGCGCCACCACCTTGTCCGCGTGCAGGCAGAGCTCGGTGCCGCCGCCGAGGCAGAGCTGGTGCGGCGCGGCCACCACGGGGATGCTGCTGTGGCGCATCCGCATCATGGTGTTCTGAAAGGTGCGGATGGCCATGTCCAGGTCGTCGTACTCCTGCTCCACGGCCATCATGAAGATCATGCCCACGTTGGCACCGGCGCTGAAGTTCTGCGCGTCGTTGTAGACCACCAGTCCTTTGTAGCCCTGCTCGGCGAGGTCGATGGCCTTGTTGAGGCCCTGGATCACCTCCGCGCCGATGGTGTTCATCTTGCTGTTCCAGCTCACGCACAGGATGCCGTCGCCGAGGTCACGCACAACGACCTGGCTGTTCTTCCACACGATGCAGCTTTCGGGCAACTCATTGAGGACGATTGTGCCTGCAGCGCGCGGCACGGGCTTGTAGCTCTTGCTCGCGATGTCGTAGTAGAGGCGTTTGCCGCCTTCAGTCTTGTAGAAAGAAGTGTGACCGGCTGAGAGCATTTCATCCACCCATGCAGCCGTCTTCACTTCTTCACTTCCTCTCGCATTTTGCACTCCCACCGCATCCCACAACTCGAAGGGCCCGAGCTCCCAGCCGAAGCCCGCGCGCATGGCGTCGTCGATCTTGTACAGCGCATCGGTGATCTCCGGGATCCGGTGGCTCACGTAGGCGAACAGCCCGTGGAAGCTCTTGCGGTAGAACTCGCCGGCTTTGTCGGATCCCGTGTAGAGGATCGTCATCCGCTTCTTGAGGTCATCCTCTTTCCGCGCGGCGTCGAGCGTGGCGAACTTCGGCTTCACCTGTGGCTTGTACTCGAGCGTTTTCAGATCGAGTTGCAGGATGTCGCCCTTCGGCGTGCTGCGGTCCTTGAAGAAGAAACCCTTGCCGGTCTTGCTGCCGAGCATGTTCTTCTCCACCATCTGCTGCAAGTAGTTCGGCAGCGCGAACGTGGCGTTCTGCTCGTCGTTCGGGCAGTTGGCCTGCACACCTTTCGCCACGTGTACGAGCGTATCGAGGCCGACCACATCCGCTGTGCGGAACGTCGCGCTCTTCGGACGGCCCAATACCGGACCGGTCAGTCGATCCACCTCTTCCACGGTGAGGCCCATCTCCTCGATCAAGTGGAACAGGCCCATGATGCCGAACACACCGACGCGGTTCGCGATGAAGGCCGGAGTGTCCTTGCACAGCACGGTGACCTTGCCGAGGATGCGTGAGCCGTACTCCTCCAGGAAGCTGAGCACCGCCGGATCCGTGTCCGGACCGGGGATCAGCTCCAGCAGCGGCAGGTAGCGCGGAGGGTTGAAGAAGTGCGTGCCGCAGAAGTGCTTTTTGAAGTCGTCGCTACGTCCTTCCGCGATCGCGTGGATCGGAATGCCGCTCGTGTTCGTGGTGATCAATGTGCCCGGCTTGCGGTGTTTCTCCACGTTGGCCAGCACCTGCTGTTTGATGTCGAGTCGCTCGACCACCACTTCGATCACCCAATCACAATCCTTGATCTTACTCAGATCATCCTCGAAATTCCCGGTGGTGATCCGCTTCGCGAAGCGCTTGTCATAGATGGGCGAGGGGTTGCTCTTCAGCGCAGCGGCCAAGGCGTCGTTGACGATCTTGTTGCGATCGTTGCCTTCTTTCGGCACGATGTCGAACAGCAGCACTTCGGCACCGATGTTGGCGAAGTGGCAGGCGATGCGTGACCCCATGACGCCGCTACCGAGGACGGCTACTTTCTTGATGTTCCTGTTGGCCATTTTGGTTGAATGCATTTCACCGCAACGACGCGACGACGCAACGGGTCCGCGACGCGAGTGCGGCTGGCTGCTTTTCGTTCATTTCTGTCATTGCGTTTGCTTGTTTGTTCGGTGCGTTGCGTTTTCGTCGCGTCGTTGCGCCGTTGCGGTTCACTTCAAAAAAGTTGTTCCTGTTCAAGTATCCGATCAAGTTCAGCCATCACCTGACGGAAGTTGTTGAGTTGTGCCTGCGTGAAGCGTGATTGCACGGCCTGGTTGAATTTCACCACGGTGTCCCGGCTCACGTCGCGCATCTGCTTGCCTTTCGCGGTGAGGTGGATCCGAACAACGCGTTTATCATCTGTATCGGCCACGCGCTTGATCAGCCCCTCGTCCTCCATGGTCTGCAAGGTGCGCACGAGACTGCGGGCCTCCATGCCCATCTTGGGGCCGAGCTTGGTGCTGGGCGTCCCCTCTTGTTCGATGTTCAAGAGGATCTGTCCAACGGCCATGCTGCCGCCGTATTTGGCCGCTTCCGTGTTATAAAGCCGGGAGATCCTGCTCCACACACGACGGATCGGGAAGTCGATGGTCTCTTCGGGCTTCATCACCACTCCTGCTTCGGTCCGAAGGTAATCGGAAAAGTTATGCGTGCATACCAATTAACGGAGGCGGCTGTGGAATGGTTACCGGGCATGGTCCTTGTACCTTCGCGTTCTTCTCAACGATCCCATGCGTCTTTCCATTCTTTCCCTGCTCGCGTTCTCCCTCCTGGCCATCACTTCCTGCAAGAAGGACGAGGAGGAGACCCCGGCTCCGAGCACACCCGCCGGCCCACGCCTGATCCTGAAGTTCCGCTTCGATAGTACACAGGTGCGACTGAACAACCTGGGACAGCCCAGCGCGGTGCCTTCTGGGCATGGTGCCTACAGCCCGCGCTTCAACAAGATGAGCGCGCACTACGTCGAGTTCGCTCCCACGGCCACTACGCAATTGGGACAAGGTGATGTGGTCTACTTCGCTCCGGAAACGAGCATGGGTGGTGCACAGGCGATCGACCATGACCTCGGTATCCAGGTGGGCAACGGCGAGGCCTTCGTCGATGTCCCTCTGAGCGACCTGAGCCCTGGGACCTACCAGTGGTTGCGCGTGTCGCTCGCCTATCAGAACTACGACATCCGATTCTACTTCAACGATGTGGGCTACATGGGCACCATCGCCTCCTTCATCGGCTACAATACCTACATCGGTTCCTACCTCGTCCACGATTCCACGGTGACCGTGAACGCCAACAAACTGCAGGGCTACTGGGCCTTCGAGGTGCAGGATCCACCCTTGCCCACGCCGGTGACCGAAGGTCAGGCCGCGGGTACCACGGTGGTTAATCCGTTGAACGCGACATCGCCGATCCCCGCGGGTTCCTGCGTGGTAACGGGTTCGTTCCCTGTTCCGTTGACGATCACCGGGAATGAGACGGAGGATGTGGTGGTCTCGGTTTCGCTCAGCACGAACAAGAGCTTTGAATGGACCGAGCTGGATGGTGACAACAAGTTCGAGCCGGTGAACGGGGAGACCGTCGTCGACATGGGCATCCGCGGGATGATCCCGACGGTCCAGTAGCTAGCTCAACTGCTTCACGGGATGTGGTCGCCCATCCCGCCAGATCACCAGCCCCGTTGACGGGTGCCAGGTGTAGCGCACGCTGGCCGCAGGGACCAGCAGATCGAAGCCACCGGCCATGTCATCGTACAGGAAGAGGCTGTCGCATGTGAAGGTGAACACGGCGGAGTCGCCTTTCATGGACAATCGGGTGTACGGGCCGATGTTCTTGCGTTTCACATAGCTGCTGTCACCTTCCTGCATCCGCTCCGGGTAGGCCACGTCAAGGAAACCCAGATCGGTGAAGGCGGCATCCATCCGGATCAACTTCTGCCCCCAGCTCTGCCGCTCGCCGAAATTGGCCAGGATCAGGTGTTCACCGGCGCGGTCAGCGATGGGAAAGAAGGTCGGCAGCATCGTCCAACTGTCGTATCCCGGTGACGATGCGGCCAGGATCTCGCCGATGCTATCGGGCTGCACCTTGTACCGGTAGAGTCGGATGCCCTCGAAGGTGGGGTTCACGTTCCCTGCCACCATCACGAAACTGCCATCGCCCATGTCGAAGGTGGTCTGGATCAGTAGGGTGTCGTGTCGGATGTTGTCGTCAACCTCCGTGTAGTTCGTGGGTGCCATTCCAGGGTCGACCTGCTTCTCTTCCTTGGCAGCCGGGGTTGACGAGGATCCACAGGCCCCGAGGAGCATCGTTGCCAGAACGAGTGCGGTGATGTACTGGGATCGCTTCATTCCGGTCGCACATCACCCGAGCCTTGCACGCTCCTGTCGATGGAAGCAGGAGAGCCGGAATACAGGATATCGCCACTGCCTTGCACCATCGCCTTCAGGCTCCCGCTGGCTTGAACCCGGATGTCGCCGCTTCCTGCCACCGTCATCACAGCATCCGTTGCCTTCAGGCGGCGCAGGTCCAGGTCACCGCTGCCTTGTACCGTGCCGGATACGCTCGTGCATGTCCCGCCGAGTACGATATCCCCCGAGCCTTGCACCACGGCGTTGATCTTGCCGGCATCGATGTTCATGTTCACCGTGCCGCTGCCCTGCACCTCCACGACCAGGTCATCCACGCTGAACGGCTCACCGCCCTTCACCTCCCCGGAGCCTTCCACGATGACGCGGTCCACGGTTGGTATGGCGATATGCACCACGAAGGGCTTGTTCGTCCGGTAGCAATCGTCGATGCCGATGTGCCACAGGCCATCGCGGACCTCCTTGTTCAGCTTGTCGATCAGGTTGGCTTGTCCTTCCACCGTTATCTGCTGGACATCCGCCTTCATCAACTGGACGTCCATGGATCCCTCGACCACGATGCCATGGAACGGCTGGATCTCCAGGGCGCGCTTCTCCACCTCGCCATTGCCGGTCATGCACTCGGCAAGCCGACAGGAGGATAGGGTGAGCGCCGAAAGGAGTAGGAGGGTCGCGGTGATGCGGTGCTTCATGGCTGGTGCGGTCGTGGGAACGCGCGCCGATCCGCACTCACCGCAGCAGGGTGACCGTGGAGTTCAAGGTGCCGCCTCCCCATGTGAAGACGTAAAAGTACACCCCCCCGCTCGCAGGCTCACCGGCGAAGGTGCGACCATCCCAGCTCAGGTCGTTGCCGAGGCTCTCGAACAGGAGCTGGCCATAGCGGTTGTAGATGTGCAGTTGGGCGCAGGCGCCAAGGAAATGCTCGGTCAGTGGGGCGAAGACATCGTTGTGGCCATCGCCGTTCGGGGTGAAGACGTTGGGAAGTGTGACGGTCGAAAGCTCGAGCTGGTCCTGGGTGGTGAACTGGAGGGCGTGAGTGCTGCTGGCGCCTCCCGCATCCGTGGTGGTCAAGGCAACGCTCACCACCTCGCCGAAGGGATAGGTGGTGGTGGGTGCTGCAAGATCACTGGTGACGCCTCCGCCCAATTGCCAGTCGTAGCTCACCGCACCGGGAACCGCACTGTTGAAGTAGGCCTTCACCGTCTCGCAGCCGGGCTCGAACCGGACCTGGATCGGACCATCCTGGGCATGAAGCCCTTGCATGAGGACAAGGGTGCATGGGACGATCAGCAACCGGCGCATCCGTGGGGATGGCGTCTTGGTGGTATTCCCGGGCTGAAGGGTGATGGTCATGTCCGTGAAGGATCCGGCGATCCCAAAGGTCTGTGAGCGGGCTTTCTACGCGCGGGAGCCTGCTTGGTTTTCATCCACAGGTGCTTGGTGATCAGCCGGATGGAACCTTTGGTGGTCGAACCGCGTATATCGGTCTCATTGTAGCGTTCATCGCGTGTCGAACCCGATCCATCTAAGCGCTCGTAGCCATCCGTGTCCACGGCCTTGTCCATAGCGGAACAGGGCCATTGGTCCGATGAACTGGCCCGCGACCATGTGGAAGCGGGCACGGTCGTTTTCGCCCATCAAGGTGAACTGGACCGGACCGTGATGGAGCACCTGATGGAAGTCTCCGAAGCTCATTGCATCGCCTCTGCGGTGGGTGTGGCCACACGCAAACGCCTGTTGAACCTGTTGGTCGAGGGCCTGGAGAACATCCGGAACCATGCTCCTGCGGACCTGGCGCATACCGCGTTCGCACTCCTCGTGTTCGAACCGACCGGTTACCGCCTGTTCTTCGGGAATGCCGCGCCGCAGGTCATCATCGCTTCGCTTTCCCACAGGATCGGGATCCTCAACGAGATGGACGAGGCGGATCTGCGTGAACATCACCTGAAGTTGCTGGCCAATGAGGGTCGTACGGAGCGTGGTGGCGCCGGGCTTGGCCTGCTCACCATGGCGCGCAAGAGCACCGGACCCATCGTGACCCATGCCGTTCCGCGTGACGCGCTGACGGCCTTCCTGGCCCTGGAACTGGTCCTCGGCGCCTGATCAACCCTTCGCGTACGCCTCCAGGTAACGGTGCGTTGCCGTCAATGCACCGCCCTCTGCGATCGTGGCTCGTGCGATCATGCCCTCCTCATCGTTGCCGACAAGGGAAGGAAGTACACGCTCGATCAGGTCCCGACCAAAGGCTTCGGAGGCATCGCGCGGCAGTTCACATGGCAGATTGTCCACCGCCATCACCGTGATGGTTCCCGGGCTTCCCGCGGGTCGTTCAGTCCCGCTGTTCCGGTCATAACCATAGAAGGGCTCCGCGATCGTGCTGGCGCGCAGGGTGCTGTCGATCGGGCCGCCGATGTCGCAGCTGATGTCCGCGATCACCTGCAGGGTGAGGCCAGGGTCCCGTAGGTCGTCGGCGTTCAGGATCTTCGGTCCACGCGGGTCCCAGAAGTGGCAGGCCATGTACATGTGGGCCACGCGGGCGAAGGGAAGGAACACGGCATGGTGGTCCTGTGGGTCATCGTGGAACGCCTGCTTGTCGAAGGGTTTCCCGTCGTTGCGCTTGTAGAGGTCAGCAGAACCGAGCACCGTGTACACCGGCCCGGTGTTGTTCGCGGCCAGGAATTCCTTGGGGCTGATGCGCTTGACACCGGCACGTTCCAGCACGCCCATCGCGCCCTTGCCCACACGCCCACCACCGGTCAGTACGATCCGCAGATCCCTGGGCAGGGGAAATGCGTGAAGGTGGCGTTCCAGTTCCTCCAGGTCATGGCATGCGTGGGCGGGCTTCAACTCCGGTCCCCCGTGGATCAACTGCCAGCCGCGCATACCATTGTAGGCGCCGACCACCCCGGCCCAGTAGCCGAATGCGAGCACCCGTTCGCCATGCGGGTTCGTGAGCAGCTCATGGTCGATGAGCCGTATGCCGCGGTCCAGCACCGCCTTCAACAGCTTGCGGTTGTGTGGCTGCTCCTTGATCGTATGGCTGAAGAAGAGGTAGGCCTTCTTCGGCATCAACATGTCCAGGGGGACCTCCTTCACACCCATGATCAGGTCACGGTCGCCGAGCTCCTCCACCAACGGGATCTCGAAGGCCTCGTACTCCGCGTCGGTGAAGGCGCGCACCGGGCTGCGCTGTACCACGAGGTCCACCTCCGGGTGGCGTTGCATCACTTCCTTGCATTGGGCGGGCGTCAAGGGGACCCGGCGATCGGCGGGTTCCTTGCCCTCCCGGATGATCCCGATCTTGCGGTAGGCGGTCGACATGGGCGGCAAAAATAGACGCCCCTGCTTGGTGGCCCCTGCCTCGTGTGTGCCGTACCTTTGCAGCTCGTTCTTTCCCCAAGGGGCCGACATGGATTCGACAGCGGCTTCGTGATGTGTGTAAGCATGTCGGGCGTGGTGTGCGGCCCGTATCCCAGTGCACCAATGCCGTAACTGGCAACAACGACTACGCTCTCGCTGCCTAATAGCCTCAGGCTATGACGCTTTATCCGTGTGAACAACAGTAGCACGGACGAGTACCTCTCGGAGAGGCCCGTTCTCCTCCTTTCCGGCCCAGAGGTGTCATCCTGGAGAACTGGTCAGCGTGGTGGTCCGGAGCGCTGATGAGAAACAGGACCTAAGCCTTCGGTGGGGTGCCCTTCCCCAGCCGGTGGTCGAAAACCAATGAAGAGGCTACGCATGTAGAAAGCCCATGTTGCGGTCGTTTGGACGGCGGTTCGATCCCGCCCGGCTCCACCTTCGCCGCGCCGAAGCAAAAGTCCCGTGCATTTGACGGGACTTTGCGGAGGCGGGCTCCGCCCATACATTGTAGCCTTGCCTGAACGTCCCGTTCTTCGGCGAGGCTACGGCGGACACGGTCCTCTTTTCCAATGGATCTTCCTTTTCACGTCTACATCTTGCTCTGTGCTGATGGTCACTACTACGTGGGCTGTACCAGCAGCCTATCCCAACGCTTGGCAAGGCATGACAGTGGGGGTGTCTATTATACCAGATCCCGGCTTCCAGTTCAGTGTGTCGCTGCGTTCGGGTTCGCGGACAAATACAAGGCATACGATTTCGAAAAGTACCTGAAGACCGGCTCTGGCCGAGCGTTCATGGGACGGCATTTGGTATGATCGCCCCAACAACTCAGAACCCGATCCCCACACCACCGCTGAAGATGGGTCCCTGATTGAAATAGATGCTGTTCGGGTCTTGTAGTACATCGAACAGGACCTGCAGGTAGATCGACCCGCGGCCTCCCAACGACTGCACATAGCCGCCACCTACGAGCAGGTGAGGCACCCAGATCCGCGGACGGATCTCGCTGAAAGCCCCGAACCGGTTGGACTCCACGTTCATGTGCAGGAACTCGGCATGGGCGTAAGCCTGCTCAATGAAGCGGTAGCGCGTGAAGGTCCGATAACCGTAGGCCGTGAAGTCATAGGCCGGGATGTACCTGTTGTCACGGAAGTACCAGTAGCTGCCCCCGATACCCACGGAGAACTTGCCTTGCTGATCCACTTTATAGCCGACCAGGGGATCCACCTGGATCGCGGTGACCGTTCCGAACGACAGGCCTACGCCACCACCGAACCAGATGCGCTCGCTGAAGGGGCGGCTGTCAGTGGACTTGGTCACTTGCTGGGCCTTGCTTGGCACTGTCATTCCCACCCACAGGCATAGGGGGATGGTCCATCGGGACATGTTTCCGCGCGTCATGTGTCCGAAGTTAGCACCTGGGCTCGCATCGCGCGAGGGCCATGGTTCCGTTGGAAATGGAAGGCGAGCACACCTCCGCGCGCCAGCATCCAACCCAGGAAAGCCGTCCAAACGGCATGTAGTTGCCAGCCCCAGGCATCACCAAGCAGGATGAGCGGTACGAAGACCAAGGCGGTGGTCGCCAGCAGGGCGTTCCGCAGGATGCGCCCTTCACCAAGACCCTTGTACACGCCATCGAAGGCGAAGCCCACCGCGTTGATCGGCTGGGTGACGATCACCATCCAGAAGACACCGGTGAGCAGGGTGAGCACCGCTGGGTCGGCTGTGAACAAGCGACCGATGGCCCCATAGGCCAGGAGATAGATGCCGGCCAGCGCCATGCCGATCAATACGCTCTGCCTGACCACGCGCCAACTCACCCGATACACGCTGCCACGATCATGCGCTCCCGCGAAGCGCCCGACCAGTGAGCTCCCCGCCGCCGCATATCCATCGATGAAGAAGGCACTGAACAGCCAGATCTGCATGGCGATGCTGTGGGCACCGATGTAGGCTTCACCATAGCCCGTGGCAAAGCGGTTGCCGAGGTAGTAGCAAAGGTTGAGTGCGATGGTACGGGCGAAGAGATTCCCGCTGAGCAGCCACAACCCGGCCAGGTCCGGATGCCGCCAGGTCCGTGGGTAAAGCGGGAAGGTTGTGCGCCGCCGCATGATCATCAAGGCCACCGCGAACATCACCAACTGCGCGATCAAACTCGCCCAGGCGCTGCCTACGATGCCCAGCCCTTCCAGGGATCCGTACCCGAAGATCAATGGCGGATTGAGGATCAGGTTCACCAATGCGCCCAACAAGCTGATCCACATGCCCCAGCGCAGGTTCTGGATCCCCCGGAAGGCACCCGTGATGGCGAAGGTGGCCAGCACCACCGGGAAGCCGTAGCTGCGTACGCGGAAATACATGACAGCCTTCTCGAGCACAGCTCCTTCTGCGTTGTACAACTTGAAGATCTCCTCGGCAAAGAGGTTGGTGAGCGCCAGGAAGAGGATCCCCAACAGGAAGTTCATCCACAAGGCGATGGGCACCAGGCCGGCCACGGCCTCCAGCCGCCGTTCACCATAGTAACGGGCCACCACCGCCAGCACCGCACTGCGTGTCTGCGCGAGCACCCAGACGACCAGGAGGAAGAAGCTGCTCGCGATGCCCACTGCGGCCAGGTCCGCCGTGCCCAGACGGCCTACGAAGGCCGTGTCCACCAGGGAGATGATCGGCTCGGCGATGCCACTGATGATCGCCGGTACGGCCAGGCGGTCCAGGTCCCTCGGTTCGAAGGGGCGGGGAATGCGGCGGACGTTCGGGGATCGGCTCACGGGCCTGCAAAGATGCAGTGGTCGTCACGGCTCAGCCTTCACCACCTTGTACAGGGTCCATGGGGCGGGTCCTTCATTCCATGTGTACCAGCGCATCAATTGATCGCTCCAGCGCGGCTGTGATCGCATCAGCGGCACGAGAGAACGATGAGTAGGAAGAGGTGGGTGGAGGACTTCCTGTGTAATGAGATAGTCCACATCCATGTTACCCGTTCGATCAGGATCGATGATGACCTCTTGCATTCCATCCGGCTGGTAGAAGGCTGGAAGCGTGATCCGCCAGGCGACCGATGGCTCGACCACGTAGCCGATGCGATCAGCAGGTGTGGCCACACGGAAAAGCGTTTCCGCCAGACGCACGCGTCCTTCACCAGCAGGAGTGCTCACCACCACGGTCAGCCCGAGAAGGTTCGTGATAGCCAATATCATCGCCGCAGGGATCATGATCCACCGCGGGATCCTTGCCAACGGACCCTGGAGGACCGACCACGCTTCGATCACAAGCCACGGGATCAAGGGAGCCAGCGGATACAGGAAGCGCAGCTCCTTGTGTGGCAGGATGCTGTGCGCGACCAGGAACGGCAGCATGATCCAAACGAGCAGGTGCTTCGGCTCGTGGATGAGCAGCACGGCGAAGGCCAGTAGGATGAGCACGCCGATCAGCGGGATGGCGTACTTGATGACCCAAGGAGGGTAATACCACCACGGCAGCGTATCGAACTGAACGGTCGGATCATTACCCAAGCCAAGACCGATGTAGTTCCATAGCGTGAGGACCGACCACCCATAGAACAGCGCATCCAAGAGGAAGCCCGCGCAGGTGGTGGCCATGAGGACAGCGATGAACTTGCCAAGGTCCTGCAGCCGCTCCTTTCGGATCAGCCACGACCATGCGAGCGATGACATGATGATCAACGCGGTGGAAGGTCGACAGAGAATGGCCAGTCCGGCGGATAGGCCGGCCTTCCATATCCAGCGCTTATCCTCTTTCGAACGCAGGATCGAAGTCACCAACAGCACAAGGAAGATGGCCGACCAGCCTTCACTGCTGAATCGGACGGCCAGGAAGGGAAGGAACCATAGGCCGTAGCCGAGCAGGAGGAAGCGCTTGCCGATCCGTTCGGTGTAATTGGTGACCGTGGCACGCAGCAGACCGCGCATCGCCACCAAGGCAAGTAGCGCTGTCAGCAGCCGCAACAGGAAAGTGCGAGAGAAGGGGTCATCAACGCCAAGAACAGCGGCTCCTTTGAAGACGAACGTCGCGATCCAGGGTTGCAGTGAGGAACGGATCCCCGCAGCGAATTCCCATGGCAGGTGTGCGGCAGGCAGCTCGCCGAGCCTCCATTGGGCGAAGGCCACGATCTGGAAATGCTCATCAGCACTGTGGTAGCCCGTGCTGAACCACGCGGCCATCACGTAGAGCACGGTTGCGCCGAGGAATACGATCCGGTGGAAGCGCGAGAGGCTCACCGCACGAAATTGCGGAAAAGCGAACGGGCCCCGAAAGGCCCGCTCAATTACGATTTGTGGCCTATCAAGCCCGCTCCAGCTCTTCACGCAGGGCGTCCATGAACTTCTCCGTGGTCAGGTATTGATCGGTCGTCACCTTGTCCCCGTGGATGCACACCGCGAGGTCCTTGGTCATCTTGCCGCTCTCCACCGTACGGATGCACACCTTCTCCAGTTTGTTGGCGAAGTCGATCAGGGCCTGGTTGCCGTCGAGCTTGCCGCGGAAGGCCAGTCCGCGCGTCCAAGCGAAGATGCTCGCGATGGGGTTGGTGCTGGTGGGCTTGCCCTGCTGGTGCTGGCGGTAGTGGCGGGTCACGGTGCCATGCGCGGCTTCCGCTTCCATCGTCTTGCCATCCGGGGTGATCAGCACGCTCGTCATCAGGCCGAGCGAGCCGAAGCCCTGTGCCACCGTGTCGCTCTGCACGTCGCCGTCGTAATTCTTGCAGGCCCAGACATAGCCGCCGCTCCACTTCATCGCCGCCGCCACCATGTCGTCGATCAGGCGATGCTCATAGGTGATGCCGGCGTCCTTGAACACCTGCTTGAACTGCGTGTCGTACACCTCCTGGAAGATGTCCTTGAAGCGGCCATCGTACTTCTTCAGGATGGTGTTCTTCGTGCTGAGGTAGAGGGGCCACTTCTTCGAAAGCGCCATGTTGAAGCAGCTCTCCGCGAAGCCCCGGATGCTCTCATCCGTGTTGTACATGCTCAGCGCCACGCCACCACCCTGGAAGTCATACACGTCCCAGGACGTTGGTTCGCCGCCGCCTTCGGGCGTGAAGGTCATCGTGAGCCTGCCCTTGCCTTTGATCACGGCATCGGTGGCGCGGTACTGGTCACCGAAGGCGTGACGGCCGATGATGATCGGCTGTGTCCAACCCGGTACGAGACGCGGGATGTTGCTGATCACGATCGGCTCGCGGAACACGGTCCCATTGAGGATGTTGCGGATCGTCCCGTTCGGGCTCTTCCACATCTGCTTCAGGCCGAACTCCTCCACACGCGCTTCGTCCGGCGTGATCGTGGCGCACTTGATGCCGACACTGTGCTTCTTGATCGCGTTGGCCGCATCCACCGTCACCTTGTCGTCCGTCTTGTCGCGGTATTCGATGCCGAGGTCGTAGTACTCGATGGGCACATCCACGTAGGGAAGGATCAACTGGTCCTTGATCCATTTCCAGATGATACGGGTCATCTCGTCGCCGTCCAGTTCCACGACGGGCTTCGCTACGTTGATCTTCGCCATTGATCGGGTTCTCGGTTGTTCGTACTTGGTTACGGCTGCGAAAGTACGTTTCATAGGTCCGCTAGGGTCATCTGTCGCCAAATGGACCCACCCTAGAGACCGCGCGTTGCACATTGTGAAAAGGGTCTATCGTTTCTTCGCCACTTCCGAGGCTGTGCTGCTCTTGTCCAATTCGGCCATGTAGCCGTTCCATAAGTACATGAATCGTTCGCGCGAGGCCCACCCATCGTACTTTCCTCTGATGTAAGGTTCTGGTGAATAGGTGACATAGAACGTTCTTCCCTTGGAACCCCAGATGCCGAATGAATAGTTCGATCCATCCTCAACGTTCATCATGTGGCTTCGGCCACGAGCATCGGTCTTCGTGGTCAGATTCAAGCTGTCGGGGTTGATCAAGAAACCGGTCGAATCGAAGGTCGCCCACAACAATGCAAGGAGTTTCTTTGAGCGTCTCCTGTTAAGAACCTCTTTCATGATCGTAGTATCGATCGGTTGAAACGAGGGTTGTCGTGAGTGGTACAGGATCACGCGCCCGTTTGGCTTGTATATCGCATAGTGAGTGCGGAAAGAGCCTGCGAAGTTGTTGGCCACACCAACACTGACTGCCAAGTCTGTGTGCGGGTCCATGCCCAATAACGAATCGAGCTGAGAAGGGCTTTGACTTGTTGGTCGGCTGAATTGTATGGGTGGAATGCTCGGACTTTGGGCCGTTGCCTTACTACAGATCAACAGAACGATGAGGAACTTGATGTACATGGTCATGCGCCGTTTTACGATCCACCAGAGTGTTGAAGAGTTGCCGCATGTCCTTTGAATGCCCAATTGCCTTGGGTATCCTTCACCCCAGATCCAGGTCCAGCTCCTCCCGCAACTTCAGGAGCGCCGGATTCTTCTCGGCCATCACCCGGAATTTCTCCATGGGCGTGAAACGGGGCTTCACGGCCACTTCCTCCTTGCGTACCTCGAGGTCCAGGCCGGGGTCGTCGAGTTGCCTGCGCAGGTGCCCGAGAAGTTCCGGCTTCTCCTCGCGCATGTAGTTCTCCTGCACTGCGTTCACGATGGCGAAGCTCACCTTGCCGGGTCCGCTCACCTCGGGCTCACGCGCCATCAAGGTGGCGTGCAGGCTATCGCGGCCGAGTTGTTTCTGCTTCAAGGCATATTCGCGCCACACGCGCAGCAGCAGGGCCGTGTTCACCTCCTTGCTCGAGCCCGGCATGTCGGTGCCACTATCCGCCTCCAAGACCGCAGGTGCGGCTTCGACGGCTGCGGCCACCGTGCTCTTGATGCTCACCTGTCCCGCCAGCCGGCGCTTGGGCGTGTAACCACCTGCATTCGGTTCACGCGCAACGGTTCCTGTAGCAGTAGCCGGTGCCGGACGTTCGGGTGCAGGTGCGGTGGACGTCGGGCGAGGCGGCGCCAGCGGCGGCGCTATGCTGACGTCAGGACTTTTTTTTTGAGCCGATGGATCCTCGGTGCTCGAGAGACGGCAGAGTTGCACGAGCGTCAACTCGACCAGTAGACGAGGCTCCTTGCTCGCCTTGTACTGGCTGTCACATTGCGCCAGCCGGTCCAGGCCGCGAACGAGCAATTCGCGGTCCACGCGCTGGGCCTGATCGCCGTAGCGTGCTGTGAGGTCCTCACCCACTTCCAGCAGGGGCAGGGTGCGCGGATCCTGGCTCACGAGCAGGTCGCGGAAGTGGCGGCCAAGGCCTGCCACGAACAGGTGTCCATCGAAGCCCTGTTGCAGGATCGTATTGTACTCCACCAGCACCGCCGGGATGTCCCCGCGGATGATGCCGTCCGTGATCCGGAAGTAGTGCTCATGGTCCAGCACGTTCAGGTTCTTCACCACATCCTGGTAGGTGAGCCGCTCACCGCTGAAGCTCACGAGCTGGTCGAAGATGCTCAGCGCGTCGCGCAGGCCACCATCGGCTTTCTGCGCGATCACGTGCAAGGCCTGCGCTTCCGCCTCGATGCCTTCCTTCTTCGCGATCTCGGCCAGGTGCCTGCTGATGTCAGCGATCGTGATCCGACGGAAGTCGAAGACCTGGCAACGGCTCAGGATGGTGGGTAGGATCTTGTGCTTCTCCGTGGTGGCCAGGATGAAGATGGCGTAGGAGGGAGGTTCCTCCAGGGTCTTCAGGAAGGCGTTGAACGCCGCCTGGCTCAGCATGTGCACCTCGTCGATGATGTACACCTTCTTGGTGCCCACCTGCGGAGCGATGCTCACCTGCAGGATCAGGTTCCGGATGTCGTCGACGCTGTTGTTACTGGCGGCGTCGAGCTCGAAGATGTTGAGGCTGTGCCCCTCCTCGAAGGTCTTGCAGGGGGCGCATTGCCCGCAGGCCACGAGGTCCTCGCCGAGGTTCTCACAGTTGATGGTGCGCGCCAGGATCCGGGCACAGGTGGTCTTGCCAACGCCCCGCGGACCGGTGAAGAGGAAGGCCGAGGCGAGGTGGTTGCTGCGGATGGCGTTCTTCAGCGTGCTGGTCACCGCCTCCTGGCCCACCACGGTGTCAAAGGTGGCGGGGCGGTACTTGCGGGCGCTGACGACGTAGGGATCCATGGGCAACGGGGCGAAGATAGCCGTGCCCGATCCCGGGCACGGGACCCGATATCAACAGCTGTGGACAGCGGGTGGCAATGCCTGGGAAGGCGAGCGCGTATGGCGGAACACAGACCCCTCACCGGAATGGCCTGAAGGGAAAGTCTTGGGGCTCAGCTGCTTCCGGTCTAGGAGATTTCCCTACATTTGCACCCCAAAATCAACCGAAAGGCAATGACCAACCGGTACGAGACCGTCTTCATTCTTACTCCCGTTTTGTCTGAGGATCAGACAAAGGAGGCGGTTAAAAAGTTCAAAGACCTGATCAAAGCAGGCAGTGGCAAGATCCACCACGAAGAGAGCTGGGGGATGCGCAAGCTCGCGTATCCCATCCAGAAGAAGTCCACGGGCTTCTACCACCTGATCGAGTTCGAAAGCGAGACCCCTCTCGTGGCCAAGCTCGAGACCGAGTACCGTCGTGATGAGCGCGTGATCCGGTTCCTCACCATCGTGATGGACAAGCATCACATCGCCTTCGCCGAGAAGCGCCGTACCAAGCGCAGCGCGAAGAAAGAAACCGTTGAACCCTCCAACGCCTAAGCGCCATGGCAGACAACAGCGAGATCCGCTATCTCACGCCGATCGCGATCGAGACCAAGAAGGAGAAGTATTGCCGCTTCAAGAAGATGGGCATTACTTACATCGACTACAAGGATGAGGAGTTCCTGCTGCGTTTCGTGAACGAGCAGGGCAAGATCCTTCCCCGTCGCCTCACCGGCACCAGTTTGAAGTACCAGCGCAAGGTGGGTCAAGCCATCAAGCGCAGCCGCCACCTGGCCCTGATGCCATACGTGGCCGATATGATGAAGTAACCCCCAAGCACGCCTGAACATGGAAGTCATCCTGAAACAAGACGTGGAGCACCTGGGCTACGCCAACGACGTGGTGAAGGTGAAGGAGGGTTACGCACGCAATTTCCTCCTGCCCCGTGGCCTGGCCGTGAGCGCCACCGCGAGCGAGAAGAAGCAGCTGGCCGAGACCATGAAGCAACGCGCCCACAAGGAGGCCAAGATCAAGGCGGAAGCCGAGAAGATGGCCAACGGGCTCGCGGACAAGACCCTGAAGATCGGCGCCAAGGCCGGTGAGAAGGGCAAGATCTTCGGCAGTGTGAACACCATCCAGATCGCCGACGCCATCCGTGCGCTCGGCTTCGAAGTGGATCGCAAGAACATCAAGCTGAAAGGCGAAGCCATCAAGTCCCTCGGCAAGTACGAGGCGGAGGTGGTCTTCCACCGCGACGTGATCAAGACCATCCCCTTTGAGGTGGTGGAGGAGTGATCACGAGCTACTGAACAAGACAAGGGGCCGCGCGAGCGGCCCCTTCTTCGTTCCAGCTATTCGCTGGATGTACGATCGATCGGCCATGGCGTTGGATGAACAGTTCATCGTCCGGTTGATTACTTTCATCCTTCAAGAACACCCCGCCATGTTCCAACGATCATTGCCCGTATTTCTCTTGGTCATTGTATGTTCCATGGGCTGCAAGAAGGAGGAGGACGATCCCGAACCCACACCAACACCCTCCACCCCAGCGCCGGAGTACATGGTCTCCGTCAACTTCAATTTCCTCGAAGGTTCACTTCCCTGGGCCTTCGCAGATCAGCTTGTGGATGAGGACGGAGCTGCTGCACTACTGGACCGGATGCGCTTCGTCGTGTCGAACATCCGGCTGCTCGACAATAGCGGTTCTTTGATCAAGTCGTTCCCTGGTGTGGTGTTGAAGGTGGATCGTGCATCGGGCAACGGGATCACGCAGGACCTTGGTCTCATGGGGCAGGGCGCAATTCCGCGCATCGCGTTCGACCTTGGCCTCGATGATGCGAACAATGCGCTGGCCCCATCGGACTTCAACGTCCCGCCGTTGAACGATCAGACCCTCTACCAGAGCGAAGCCCTGGGCTACAAGTTCCTGGAGATCACAGGACGGTGGAACAGCAACGGGGATCTGCTGATCAATTCCAGCGACGAGGCGATCCAATATGTCCCGGCGACCGCTTCCATGCGCCGTCCGGTGACCCTGCAGGTGGATGAGTACAATGCATCTCCCGGGGCCGTGATCCACCTGCGCGTGCAGATGACCGACTTCCTGAACGGTATCCATTTCGATACGGCACCGACCGCCATAGGGGCCGGACTACCGACCGCGCAGCTCATGAACAACCTGCAGGCCGCGATACAACATTGATCCTGCATACGAGTGGTTGCCTCGTAAGGCCGTATCCGCTACCCGGCCAACGGCATGTCCGCCGTTCCTGATCACATTAGGATGTTGTTCACCGGCTTCAATGGTTCGGGAATGTTGGTCTCGCCCAGCATCTCCCGTAGGTCGATCTCGATCGTCCGGGTGAGCGCTGTGATGGGCACATCGTTCGCGCTGCCCTCGAAGGGGTTCTCCGTGGCTTCGCCGATCCGTTCCATCATCAGGAAGACCCAGGCCACCAGCGCGGTGAACGGGATCGTGAGCCAGACGAAGTGATCGCCCAGCTTCGCGAACTCACCCAGCATGCCGAAGGGCACCAGGCCGTTGAACAAGCGTACGAACATGAGGTTCAACGTGGCGTATTGCCGCGGGTAGGGGAAGTTCTTGATCCGTTCACACTTGCCCTGCTGTGTGTACAGGTCCGCGAGCAACTTCTCGAGCTCCATATGCCGGAAATCGTCGATCAGGCCACGCTCGTGCAGCTCCCGCAGGTCCCGGGACTGCAGAGCGAGGATCTGCGTGGCGGCGTTGGCCTTCTTCAGCACCATCGCTCTTTCCGGATCGGGCAGCAGGCCGGCGATCGCAACGCCGAGGCTGTTGCCATCCTGCTCGTCCACCGTGTAAGCCTTTCGGTATTCGCGGTTGTACACCTTGATCATGTGCTCCCACGCCCGCGGTACCCGCAACTGGAACCGGAGGGCGTGCAGCCAGGCGATGTGCCGGTGTACCAGCCGTGTTCGGATCGCCTGCAATTCATCGGAGCCCACCGCAGCCTTGCTGTGCTGCTCCGTCACGAAGTCGATGGCCATGATCCCCCACGAACGGCTCGTATTGACGATGGCCCCCCAGATCTGTCGCGCCTCCCACAGGCGGTTGTAGGTGGCGTTGTTCTTGAAGCCCACGATGAAGGCCACCGCCGTACCCACCAACGCGATGGGCACCCAGGGGATCGTGAGCCAGGTCCAACCCAGTTGGGTGTAGAGCAGGGTGGGGATGGTGCCAACGATGAGGTAGAAGAGGATGTCGCGACGAGTCCAGAAGATGACCTCGCGGAAGCTGAAACGACGCCCGGCATGCATGACCGCTAATATCGCTTGTTGGCGGAATACGGCCGCCGCACCGATGATCCGCGATCAATGTTCGGCGCGAGCCTCCTCCAGGTCAAGGCGCGCGTCCTGCTTCCGGATCAGCTCGATGTCCACGGTATGCTCCCTGCGGATCCGCCTCAACGCCGCACGCTGTGCCTCGATCGCAGCCAGCTGGTATTCCACCAGTTCGTCGCGGTCCACAGCACGCGTCGGCAGGCCCTCCCCACGTAGCTCCTGCAGCCCGCTCGCCGTGCTTTCCAGCACGCGCTGGTAGCTCGCGCGCAAACGGTCCACGATCTCATCACGCGGCACGTCCTCACGGTCCAGCCGGTCCAGCGCTGCTTTCGCGAGGCGGTGCCGCAGCGTCAGTTCCTGTTCCTCCGGGCTCATGCGTTTGTCCACTTCGTCCATGCGCAACCAATGCACCACGAAGGGCAGGCTGATCCCCTGCACCACCAAGGTGATGAGGATGATGACGAAGGTGATGAGGATGATCGTGGCGCGCTGCGGAAAGGGCGAACCATCGGCAAGGGTCTTGGGCAGGGCGAGGGCCATGGCCAGGGAGATCACCCCGCGCATCCCCGACCAGCTGAGCACCGCAGGCAGCCGCCAGCCCGGGGATGGTTCTTTTCGCCTGATGCGCCCGGACAACCAGCGCGGGATGTGCAGGGAGGGATGGATCCAGAGGAACCGCAACACGATGATGAGGCCGCTGATGAGGGTGCCGTACCGGATGCCCGACCAGACCTCATCGCGCGTCAAGCCATCGATGATCACCGGGAGCTCCAGGCCGATGAGGATGAAGACCAGGCCGTTCAACATGTAACCCAGGGTGGACCAGGTCATGTTGATCTGCATGCGCGAGCGGTGGTCCAGGAAGTCGTGCGCCCGGAAACTGAGGAAGAGCCCGCAGCTCACCACGGCCATCACGCCCGAGCAATGGAAGGCTTCCGCCACGATGTAGGCGATGTATGGCGTCATCAATGAGATGGCCGTGTCAATGCTCGGGGTGGTGGGAAGGAAGCGGTGGATCACGTATAGGACGTTGCCCAGGGCTATCCCCACGATGGTGCCTCCCACGGCCACGATGAAGAAGTCCTCCACCGCCGTGCCCAGGGAGAAGGCGCCGGTGAGGATCGCCGCCAGGGCGAAGCGGTACACGATCAAGGAACTGGCATCGTTGATCAGACTTTCGCCCTCGAGGATGACCGTGCCACGGCGCGGGATGCGCACGCTCTTGAGCACGGAGGTGGCCGCCACCGCATCGGGTGGTGAAATGATGCCGCCGAGGAGGAAACCCAATGCGAGGGTGAAGCCGGGTACGAACGCGCTGGTGAACCAGGCCACACCCACCGAGGTGAAGAAGACGAGCCCAAAGGCCAGCATGCCGATGGACCGGCGCCATTTCCAGAACTCGGGCCAGGAGGTGTGCATGGCGGCCTCGTACAGGAGGGGCGGAAGAAAGATCAGGAAGATGAGGTCGGGCTCGACCGCCACCCGCGGGATGCCCGGTATGAAGGGGATCATTAGCCCCGAGAGCACCAGCAGAATGGGGTAGGCGATGCGCAGGCGCGGGCTCAACATGGTGAGCACGCTCACTGCGAAGAGCAGGCAGAGGACAAGGATCAGGTCGCTGTGCATCCGAACGAGCGTGCTGCTTTGCGGGCCTGAAGATGCGATCAGCGAGTTGTACCCGCACATCCTCCTTGCCTATCTTTGTCAACCATGCGGAAGTCCCTGGCAGCTTCGGTGCTGGCCGTAATCGGCTTGGCCCATCTGGCTCCGCTCATGGTCCTGCTACAATTCCATCTGGACCGCGCCCACATCGAACGCGAACTCTGCGTGCAACGCGATGTGGTGGAGGCGATGCGTACCTGCCACGGCGAATGCCAGCTGAGCAAGCGGTTCCGGATCCTGGAACAACAGGCCGATCAGGAGTTCCCTGTAGATCGTATCGCAACGCGCTTCGAGCCCAAGGTGCCCGTGGCAGCGGAACCCCCGGTACTCGCGCCCCACGTGGTGAAGGTCGATCATCCGTTGACCGCAGAGCGGACCATCCGTCGCTCCCTGCCCGTGGAAGAGCCCGTGCCCTGGTCCTGATCAGGACAGCCCGCTTCCCTATCCGCCATGCGGCGGACCGGACGCGGGCAGGCTTGATAACGGATCGACAGTTCAACATGAACAGAATTCTGGTCGCATGGCTCTGGCTGTGCGTACCGTTGGCCGCTGGCGCTTGTGACGTCTGTGGCATTTTCCTCGGCGTGCAGCCGAACGACCGGCGGAGCTCCATCGGTCTGTTCTACCGCAGCCGCATCATGCAGGGGACCACGCATGTTCCCATGGGATCCGCGTTGCTTGCCGCCAAGCACGGGGGGCACGTGGAAGCCGGCGTGCGGTATGCCGAAGTGCCCATGACCGAGATCGTGAACGTCATGGAACTCCGTGCCGACCTGCGTTTGGGCCAGCGGTTCTTCCTGCTGGCCAGCGTGCCTGTGACGAATACCTATCGCAGCGTGAACAGCTATCAGGTGCTGGATGCCTATGGCCTTGGTGATGCCTTCGCCATGCTCCGCTACCAGCTGGTGAACACACGTTGCGATAAGGAGATCCCCCCGTTCGTACATCGTCTGCTGGTGGGAGGGGGCGTGAAGGCACCTTTGGGCCGGAACGACCTGCGCATCGGTGATGAGGTCGCGAGCCCCGATATCCAGCTCGGTACCGGTTCCTGGGACGCCCTGGCCTCCCTGGAGTATTCGGTGCGCCATGGGCGTACCGGCGGTGGCGTCAGCGCATTGGCCCGGTTCAACGGTGCCAATGCCGCGGGCTACCAGCTGGGACATGGTCTCAGCTCCACCGCCGAGGTCTTCCATCGTGTCGGCAACGATACCATCAGCTTCGCACCGGCCGTTGGCGGGTATGTCGAGTGGATGGCACATGACAAGGTCCAGGGTGCCACGGACCACGGAACGGGTGGCACCACCGTCTTCGCTCATACCGGAGTAAGGGTGTGGTGGAGACGTGCAACACTCGCAGCTTACTATCAGCACGCCCTGCTGAACCAAGTGGGCATCAACATCACCCCGACCGTGCAACGTTTCGTGGTCGGGATCACGTACAACATCAATTGAACAGAACATGAACTTCAAAGCACTCACTTCGATGGCCTTCATGGCGTTGGCTATCACCGCCTGTAAGAAGGATGAGGAGGTGGCCCCCACGAACAACGGCGGTACCGGCACACCCACCACGGCATCGGTCAAGTTGTCCTATTCCTTCGTGAACGGTGCGACGGCCTTCGATCCAGATACATCCGTCATCCATTCGGCGGGCCGTACTGTTCGCATCACCAAGCTCAAGTTCTACGCGCACGACTTCCATCTGACCGATGACGCGGACGTCACCGTGGGTGAGTTCCATGACAAGATCGTGCTGGTGGATGCCTTGAACGGAAGCAACCAGTTCGATCTGGGGACGATGGCTCCCGAACACGTCCACAACGTTGAACTGGCCTTCGGCCTGGACAGCGCGTCCAGCTATGGCTACCCCGATCAGGTGGCCGCACCCGCTCCGTTGAACGAGTCGGACATGACCTGGGCTTGGAGCACTTCAGCAGGGCGCATCTTCATCAAGCTCGAAGGGACCATGAACGATGGTTCCGGAGATGTACCGTTCCAGTACCATGCGATCGGTGCCGCGCTGGACCCCTTGATGGGGCACTACCACATCCACCAGGAAGTGACCGCGGGTTCCACCTTCACCATCGGGCTCAAACTGGACCTCTCGACCCTGGTCTCCAACCTGGCATTGGACAACATGTACCACAACGACGGCGCCCAGACCCAGCTCCTGCTGGCGAACCTGGTAGCGGCCACCACCCCCCTCTGATCGGGTGCATGCAACTGGGAAGCCGCTCCACTTCGGGGCGGCTTTCTTTTTTCCACCACCGATCGCCCTTGAACCCGGCTGGCGAAAATTCGCTAGCATGATCGTGGTGCCGTACCTTCGCACCTCGAACCAGTGACCATGAGCCAGATCTTCGACCTCGATATGATCAAAGCGGTGTACGACCGCTTCCCCGCACGTGTGGCCGCCGCCCGTAAGGTGGTCGGTCGCCCCCTCACCCTCAGCGAGAAGATCCTGTACGCACACCTCTGGGACGGCGAACCCTCCACCGCGTTCGGGCGCGGCAAGGATTACGTGGACTTCGCCCCCGACCGGGTGACCATGCAGGACGCCACCGCACAGATGGCCCTGCTCCAGTTCAGCACCACCGGACGCAAGAAGGTGGCCGTGCCCAGCACCGTGCACTGCGATCACCTGATCCAGGCCCGCGTCGGCGCCAAGCAGGACCTGCAGGAGGCCATGAACAAGAGCAACGAGGTCTTCAACTTCCTCGAGAGCATCAGCAACAAGTACGGCATCGGCTTCTGGAAACCTGGCGCGGGCATCATCCACCAGGTGATGCTGGAGAACTACGCCTTCCCCGGCGGTATGATGATCGGTACCGACAGCCACACGGTGAACGCAGGGGGCCTGGGCATGGTGGCCATCGGCGTGGGCGGAGCGGACGCGTGCGACGTGATGAGCGGCCTCCCATGGGAGCTCAAGTTCCCCAAGCTCATCGGTGTGAAGCTCACCGGCAAGCTCAATGGCTGGACCGCCCCGAAGGACGTGATCCTCAAGGTGGCCGGCATCCTCACCGTGAAAGGCGGCACCGGCGCCATTGTGGAGTACTTCGGTGAAGGGGCGGTGAGCTTGAGCTGCACCGGCAAAGGCACCATCTGCAACATGGGGGCCGAGATCGGCGCCACCACCAGCACCTTCGGATACGACGACAGCATGCGCCGTTACTTGAAGGCCACCGGCCGTGCGGAGGTGGCTGGCCTGGCCGATGGCATAGCCGAGCACCTGACGGGCGATCCCGAGGTCTATGCCGATCCGGAGACCTACTTCGACCAGGTGATCGAGATCGACCTGAACACCCTGAGCCCACACCTGAACGGCCCCTTCACCCCCGACCTGGCCACGCCGGTGAGCGAGATGAAGGAGAAGGCCGCCAAGAACGATTGGCCGGTGGATATAGAATGGGCCTTGATCGGCTCCTGCACCAACAGCAGCTACGAGGACATCAGCCGGGCGGCCAGCATCGTGGAGGATGCGGCGAAGAAAGGTGTGAAGTCGAAGGCCCACCTGGGCATCAACCCCGGCTCGGAGCAGGTGCGTTACACCATCGAACGTGACGGCTTCATTGCGACCTTCGAGAAGAGCGGCGCCACCATCTTCACCAATGCCTGCGGTCCGTGCATCGGCCAGTGGGCACGGGAAGGAGCGGACAAACAGGAGAAGAACTCCATCGTGCACTCCTTCAACCGGAACTTCGCGAAGCGTGCGGATGGCAACCCGAACACACACGCCTTCGTGGCCAGCCCGGAAATGGTGGCGGCCATCGCCATCAGCGGCAAGCTCACCTTCGATCCCGTTCATGACACCCTCACCAATGACAAGGGCGAGCAGGTGAAACTGGCCGAGCCTACGGGATGGGAACTCCCGCCCAAGGGATTTGCCGTGGAGGACAATGGCTACCAGGCGCCCGCCATCGATGGCAGCCAGGTGGAGGTGGTGGTGAAGCCGGACAGTCAGCGCCTTCAACTACTGGAGCCATTTCCCGCCTGGAACGGCAAGAACATCACGGATGCCGTGCTCCTGATCAAGGCCAAGGGCAAGTGCACCACGGACCACATCAGCATGGCTGGTCCCTGGCTGCGTTATCGGGGCCACCTGGACAACATCAGCAACAACACGCTCATTGGCGCCATCAATGCCTTCAATGGCGAGGCGGACAAGGTGAAGAACCAATTGACGGGCGAGTACGGTCCGGTGCCGGCCACACAGCGTGCCTACAAGGCGGCAGGCGTGGCGAGCATCGTGGTGGGCGACCAGAACTACGGGGAAGGCTCAAGCCGCGAACATGCCGCCATGCAGCCGCGCCACCTGGGTGTGAGCGCCGTGCTGGTGAAGAGCTTCGCCCGCATCCACGAGACCAACCTGAAGAAGCAAGGCATGCTCGCCCTCACCTTCAGCAACGAGGGGGATTATGAGAAGATCCAAGAGGACGATCGGATCGACTTCACGGACCTTACGGCCTTTGCAGCGGGCAAGCCTCTCACCCTGGTGTTCAAGCACAAGGACGGCTCCAGCGACACCATTCTGTGCAACCACACCTATAACGAACAGCAGATCAAGTGGTTCAAGGCCGGTAGCGCGTTGAACAATCTGGCCCGTGCCTGATCGGATCATTCTGGCCAGACTGCTGCCAGACAATATTTGGTGGGATCGGAGGAACGCTTAGTTTTGGGCAACAACGAACCAATTTCCACGACATGAAGAAGATCATCCTTAGTATGGCTGCGGTAGTTCTTGCCGGCGGCTTGATGGCCCAGGAGAACCGTTTCTCAGCCGGTCTCGAACTCGCCCTTCCCATGGGTGACTTCGGCGATTATGCCGGTTTCGGATTCGGTGTTTCCCTGGGTTACGAGCTGCCCGTTGGTGACAACCTGGGTATCATCGCACAAGCCGGTTACATCAATTTCTCCGCCAAGGACATCACCGTGGACCTGGGTCCCCTTGGATCGGTGACTGCAGAAGGCGTCTCAACAGGAGCCATCCCCATCCAGATCGGTGCGAAATACTATTTCTCCGACAACCAGGAGGGTGCCTACATCGGTCTCTTGACCGGCGTGCACATGCTTTCTTCGGAAGGTTCGGATGGCGTGACCAACTTCGGTGTGGCGCCGCTCATCGGATTCATGGTGACGGAGAACATCGATATCGCACTGCGCTATCAGATGCTGTTCGACAAGGTTGAGACCGTGAGCATCTCGGGCACGAGCGTGACGACCACGGAGGAGAACGTGACGAACTCCTACATCGGCATCCGCGCGGCCTACATGTTCGGCGAGCGCTGAGCATCCTTCGGACACAGGAAGGGCGGGCCAAGGCCCGCCCTTCCTATTTCAGACCCTTGCGGCACGGTCTTCGCAAGGCATGCGGCGTTGAACGTTAACTTGCCCCCCAAGCTCAGCAGGCATTCACCCATGAGAACGATACTACTACCACTTTGCGCGGTCCTCACCCTGGCCACGAACGCACAGGACAAGTTCGATCACGACCGCAACTGGGTGACCAACGGCGACTTCGAGGCCGTGGAAGGCAAGAAGCTGAAACGCGCGGGTGGTATCGCCTACGCCACGGGTTGGGAGAGTCCCACCAAGAAGAGCGCCGATCTGTTCAGTGAGAATGCACCCGTGGAATCCAACGTGTCCTCGCCCAAGAACCTCGCTGGTGAACAGACCGCTTTGAGCGGCATGAACTACGCCGGTATCCGCATCTGGAGCTACCAGAACAAGGAGCCGCGCACCTACCTGCAGACCAAACTGGCCAAGCAGATGAAGAAGGACTCCTTGTACTGTGTGAAGTACTACGTGAGCCTCGGCGACCTGAGCAAGTATGCGGCCGGGGAGATCGGGGCTTACATCGGCAAGCAGCGGGTGGAGAAGGATGATGAAAGCAGCCTGACCTACGACGTGAAGGTGCCGAACCTGCGTACCGATATCTACGCCGATATGTTCAGCTGGCAGGGGGTATGCGGGGTGTATCAGGCCAGTGGTACGGAGCAATACCTGGTGATCGGGAACTTCGCGGCCAACGAGAAGACACCGAACACGAAGACGAAGCGCCCACGCGGTGAATCGCGTCCGCAGGTGTTCAGCGCCTACTACTACGTGGACAATGTGGAGCTGTACCCGATCAAGAACCGGGGTGAATGCACCTGTGAACAACTGGACAAGGCGGAGAGCGAGTTCATCTTCAGCCGCAAGGGTGTGATCAACGCCAACCTGAAGCCTGCCGAGAAGGTGGACGCACAAGTGTTCTATTTCAAGCGCTTCCAGCGCAGCTTCGACTCCAGCATGGAGCCCTGGCTCAGTGACATGGTCGGGCACATGAAGGAGGATATGTCCATCAAGGTGAAGCTGGTCGGTCACATGGATGCCACCGAAGTGGAGCGCACCCGCGTTCGTCCCGATCTGCTCACCCTTGCGAAGGAGCGTGCGGAAGCAGTGAAGGACGCACTGGTGGAGGCCGGGGTCGATGCCGGTCGGATCACCGTGGATGGCAGGGCCGGGGATGAGCCCGTGGATACCAGCGGGACCGACATCGGCATGAGCAAGAACCGCCGCGTGGAGGTGGAATTGACCAAGTGACCGAACGGCCGTCACGGTACCACGAAGGCTGAAGGGAGAAGGGCACTGCCCAGGACCTTTCAGCCTTCGTCCTTCTGTTACCTTGGCGGCCACGGTTGTGATGATGGGACCCGGTGAGCAGTCCAGCAGATCCCAGGTGAAAGGGGACAAGCGGGTGATCCGTGGTTGGACGATGTACGATTGGGCCAACTCGGTCTATTCGCTCACCATCACCAGTGCCGTATTCCCACTCTTCTATTCAGCCATCACCCATCAGGGCGGGAACGACCTTGTTCTGGAGCGCCATGGTCTGCCGGCCCAATCGCTTTACTCGTATGCGCTTTCCGCAGGCTTCCTGCTGATCGCACTGATCTCGCCCATCCTCAGTGGGATCGCAGACAGCACCGGCCAGAAGAAGGCCTTCCTCAAAGGCTTCTGCTACCTCGGTGCCATCGCCTGTGGAGGGCTGTTCTACTTCAGCTTGGATGATCTGTGGCTGGGCCTGATCCTCGTGATGCTCGCTTGCGCGGGCTTCAGCGGCAGCCTCATCTTCTACGATGCCTTCCTGCCGGAGATCGCGGAGAAGAAGGACCATGACCGCATCAGTGCCCGGGGGTATACCATGGGGTACATCGGCAGCGTGCTCCTGCTCATCCTCAACCTGCTCATGGTGATGGACCCGGATGGTGATGGTATCACCCTGCTCGGATTGTCCGACACCATGGTGCTCTTCGGCAGGGAGTGGCACGGCTTCCCGGCACGTCTCACCTTCGTGACCGTGGGGCTCTGGTGGGCGGGTTTCGCTCAACTGGCCTTTCGCGTACTGCCGGATGATCAATACGGTCGCAAACCGGAAGGCAACATCATCGCCAAGGGCTATCGAGAGCTGCGCAAGACCTGGAAGGAGCTGCGCAGCACCAAGCGCCTCAACAGCTACCTCATGGCCTTCTTCGTGCTTAACATGGGCATTCAGACGGTGATGTACCTGGCGGTGAGCTACGCCAAGGAAGAGATCAAGCAACCGGGTCCGGACGGCTCGATCCTTCCGATCGGCGATGACAGCCTCATCATCAGCATCCTGCTCATCCAGCTCGTGGCCGTTGTGGGTGCCTTCCTCTTCGTATGGCTGAGCGGGCGTTTCGGCAACATCGGAGCGCTGATGATCGGTGCGGCCGCATGGATCGTCCTCTGCGTGGCGGCCTACCGCATCCACTGGGCCAGTGAATTCTACCTGCTGGCCAGCGGGGTCGGCCTGGTGATGGGTGGCAGCCAGGCGCTTTCGCGCAGCACCTATTCCAAGTTCCTGCCCGAGACGATCGATCACGCCTCCTACTTCTCGTTCTATGATGTGAGCTATTACCTGAGCACCGTTCTGGGCACCTTCGCTTTCGGACTGGTCTTCCAGCTCACCAGCGACCTGCGGAACACGGTGATCATCATCGGCAGCTTCTTCGTGGTGGGCCTCCTACTGCTCTTCATGGTGCCGGGTCGGGAAGTGGCCGTGGTACGCGCGGAGGATTAGGGTCCGTTCGTGGAGGCACCTCCAACTACCTTCGCCGCCTGAGCCAAGGCACTGATGAGCGAACAAGCGGACTGGGATGTCGTGATCGTGGGCGGCGGTATCGTGGGAGCGGCGACCATGTACAAACTGCAGGCGCGCTTTCCTGCCATGCGCATCCTCCTGCTGGAAAAGGAGAAGTCCCTGGCTGATCACCAGACAGGCCACAACAGCGGTGTCATCCACAGCGGGATCTACTACAAGCCGGGCAGCTTCAAGGCGAAGAACTGCGTGAGCGGCCGTCGTGAGCTGGTCGCCTTCGCCCGGGAGCATGGCATCAAGCATGATGTGTGTGGAAAGCTCATCGTCGCAACGGACAAGGAGGAACTGCCCCGCCTGGAGAAGATCCACGCCACGGGTATCGCGAACGGCATCGAGGATATGGAACGGGTGGGGCCGGAGCAGATCCGCGAGATCGAGCCGCATTGCATCGGGATCGCCGGCTTGCGTGTCGGTTGCACGGGGATCATCGACTTCCGCGGTGCCACGGAGAAGATGACCGAGATAGCCACCACCCGGCAGCATGCGAGCCGTGTGCAGTTGGGAGAGGAGTTCCTGGGTGCGGAACAGGCCGGGGAACGCACGACGGTGCGGACGAGCAAAGGCACGCATACGGCGCGTTATGTGATCTTCTGCGGGGGGCTGCAAAGCGACAGGCTGGCGCGGCAGGACGGTGCGAAGGTGAAGGAGCGTATCGTTGGCTTCCGCGGCGATTACTACGACCTCACCGATCAGGGGAAACACAAGGTGAGGCACCTGATCTATCCCGTGCCGGATCCGCGCTTCCCTTTCCTCGGGGTACACTTCACGCGGATGACCGACGGCAGCATCGAATGCGGCCCCAACGCGGTGTTCACCTTCAAACGGGAAGGCTACGGCAAGACGGACTTCGACCTGAAGGACACGATGGAGGCGCTTGCCTACGGTGGTACCTGGAAGCTCTTCATCAACAACATGAGCTACGGGATCAATGAGTACCGGCGCGCCTTCAGCAAACGGCTCTTCCTGCGGACGCTGCAACGGTTGATCCCCTCGCTCACCATGGACGACCTGAAGCCGGGCCGTGCCGGTGTGCGGGCCATGCTGCTCGGTACCGACGGCAACATGGTGGATGACTTCCGGATCGAGAGCCGTGGCCGACACATCCACGTGTTGAACGCGCCATCACCCGCAGCGACCGCGGCGCTCGCGATCGGCGAGGGCATCGTGGAGATGGCCGTGGAACGGCTCGGCATCCGGTGAATGCAAGAAGCGCCTTACGGGGCGCTTCTTGCAAAGGACCCGCCGCGTGCGGTCAGACGATCCGGTATTGCTCGTTCACCTCCTTCCAGTTCCAGAGGAAGTAGCCCATCAGTCCGTTCAGCCGCTTCAGGATGATCGGGTTCGGCGCCTTCATCTCCCGGAAGTAGCTGTCCTGGAAACAGAACAGTTCGTAGCGCTGGAAGAGCACCTTGCCCATGGCGTAAACGGTGTTCTTGCTGGGGAAATTGAGCCGGTCCATCTGACCCTTCAACTCGCGCACCTCGCGTTCCAGGTCCGGAACGTTGAGGCCGGTGGCTTGTGCGAACTTCGAGATGGCGAGGGAGGTGATGCGCTTGTCCACCCCGGGGCCGAGGATACGTTGCGCTTCGGTGAGGTTGGCGGCAAGTACGATCAGGGCGAAGGCGTCATCGTCCGTGTCCGCGATGTTCGGGCATGCCTGGAACTCCGGAGACTCGTTGATCTCCGCCGCCACCGCAGGGAACCCTTGCTCCGTCAGTTCCAGCACCGCGTTCACGAACACGTTGGCCAGCTTCTCCTCCGTGATCCTCTTCTTGCCGAACAGTGTTGCGATCATGATCTCTACGTTCCTGCGAATTTCGACGGAACGCGCACCGTGATCGATGAAGGTCCGCGACCTATTTTTAACAAGGTTATCCACCCTGCATGACCATTCACCCCCTCATCAACCATCTGGTCGACTACACCTTGTGGGCCAACACCCGCTTCGTGGAACGCTTGCAACAGGAGCCCGACGAGGTCCTTGACCGCGAGGTCGCCAGCAGTTTCCCCAGCTTGCGCGCCACGCTGCTGCACATCCGCGACGCGGAGAACGCCTGGATGCACCGGCTGGAGGAGGTGGCTCCGATCCCCTGGCCGGCGGAGGCTTCCACTGCGTTGGCAACGGTGGTTGAACATACCAGAAGACTGCGTCATCTCGTCCATGCGTCCACGGAACAATGGCTCGAAGGCCAGGTGGGCTACGCCGATCTTCGCGGGAACCGCCACGAACAGGTGCGGTGGCAGATGATCCTTCACTGTTGCAACCATGGCACGCAGCATCGCGGTCAGTTGATCACCATGATGCGGACCCTTGGGCTGGACCGGATACCCGCCAATGACCTGGTCGTGTTCCAACGATCACTTCGGAGAGGATGAGCCATCGCCATTCCCCCGCGGTGCGGTTAATTGCACGATAATGCGGTACAAGTCCCTATTGATCGTGATACTGCTGTTGTCCTTCGCCGAACGGGGGAAGGCACAAACGGAGATCGATGAGCGGGCGCTGATCGAGGTGAAGGATGGCATCTCCATCCGACAGGACAGCCTGTTCCTGCTCAACCTACGCTTCCGCATGCAGAACCGGTTGGGGGTGACAACGCTCGGCGGCGATGATCTGGGTATCGCCACCACCGACTTCCGCGTGCGACGGCTGCGGCTCCGCCTGGACGGCTATGTGTTGTCGCGGCGCCTGCAGTACTACATCCAGCTCAACTTCTCCCGCGCCGACCTGGAGGTGGACGCGGGCAACGTGCCGCAACCCGTGCGCGATGCGATGGTCTACTACCATTTCAACAAGCACTTCTACTTCGGGGTCGGCCAGTCCAAGCTCCCGGGCAACCGCCAGCGCGTGATCAGCAGCGGCAACCAGCAGTTCCCCGACCGGTCCATTGCCAACGGTGCCTTCACCCTGGATCGCGATTTCGGTGTGTTCGCGTACTGGACCCTGCCGCTGCCTACACGCCAGCTATGGCAGTTGAAAGGTGCGATTAGCTCGGGCGATGGTCGTGGGGCCGCTCCTGGTAGCTCCGGTCTGGCCTACACCGGCCGTGTCGAGTGGCTCCCCTTTGGTGCCTTCCAGGACAAGGGCGATTATTCCGAAGGCGACCTTGCGTTCGAACCCAAGCCCCGCCTTGCCCTGGGTGCGGGCTGCAGCCGGAATGATCGGGCCATTCGTACGGGCGGCCAACTCGGGCGTGAGCTCTACGCACCACGCTCCATGAACACACTCATCGCAGATGCCATGCTCAAGTATCGGGGATGGGCCCTGAGCGGTGAGTACTTCGACCGACGGTGCAACGATCCCATCACCACCAATGCGGATGGTGCGGTCCGCTTCGTGTTGACCGGCACAGGGGTGAACGGCCAGCTGAGCAAGTGCCTGCGCAGCTTCTATGAGATCGCGACCCGCTACACCGTGGTCGATCCTTCCGCCGACCTGTCCGGCCTGAGCGCCCGGACGGAAGAGTTGCTGCTGGGCAGCTCGAAATACCTGAACGGCCATCGCATCAAGCTGCAGACCTATGCCGGCTATCGATGGCTTGGCGGGCACATGGCACTTGATGGCCCTGGCAATGCCTGGACATTCCTGTTCCAGGTGGAATTCGGGATCTGAAGGGCGCCTGTTGCGCTCAGCGCTCGAAGGAGGCGGCGGTCCTGACCAGCGGTGATCGGGCCGCGAGCACGAGGTCCATCCACATCTTCACCCGTGAGGCGCGCTCGCGCAGCCAGGATCGTTTGGCCTGATGGATGGGCAGTGCCGTGGCGTTGTACGCGACCGCATCCGCACCCAGTTCCTCGGCGATGAAGACGGCCCGCTCGTTGTGGTATTCCTGGCTCACGATCGTGAACCGTTCGTGGCCGAAGACGGACTTCGCACGCTCCACCGAGGCGAAGGTGTTCAGCCCGGCACGGTCAAGGGTCATGTCCGCTGCGGGTACCCCTCTTGCGAGCAGCGCCGTGCGCATCTCCTCTGGTTCATCGTAGCCCCAGATGTCCGCATCTCCGCTCAGGATCAAGTGCTGTACGCGACCGGAACAATACAATTCGGCGGCAGCTTCCATGCGCTCCAGGAAGAAGGGGTTCGGGCCACCGTCGCGGGCCACGGGCAGGGTGCCAAGCACGAGCGCCACCTGGTTGAAGGGGATGGACCCTACATCGGTGAAGAGCTGCGCAGATACCCGGCGCTGGATGTGGAGTTCATTGATCACAAGGGCACTGGACAGGACCAGGGCGATGGCGAGGTTCCAATGAAGCAGATCTCTGAGCGTGGGCATCCTGGGTGTTGGTCGGGTTGATGGGCATTCGCTCTCCTGCAAAGGCCGCACCATCATGCGGATAAGAACGTGCAAAGGACGCGATCCATGCGTTGCGCTCGACGCGCGAGAAGGTGTATCCGCCGATCAGCCCTGTCAGCCCGACGAATGTTCGCTCCTGTTCGTTGTGGCCCGGCGATCGGTGCGGCGAAGAAGCGCATGGTCCTGTTCGCACCGGCAGGCGCCTGGGTGGAAGTGCCTCGCAGGTGGGTATGACCTGCCACGATCATGGTCGCCTAACCACCGTGACCGACGGCGGGTGGCAGCACCTGTTCGCCAAGGGTGACGGGTTCGCCAAGGAAGTAGGGGTCCACGTTCAGCAGCACATCCACCCACATCTTCAGGCGGGCCCCGCGCTCACGGATCCAGCTCCAAGCGGTTCGTGTGGTCCTTGACTCCGCCGCGTTGAAGGCGATCGCATCGATGCCGTTCGCCTGTGCGATGTACAGCGCCCGTTCGTTGTGGAAACGCTGGCTCACGATCAACAGCCGCTGCTGGCCGAAGATCCTCTTCGCCCTGACCACGGAATCGTAGGTGTCGAATCCCGCGAAGTCCAGGGTGATCCTGTTGCTGTCCACACCGAGTTCCATCAGACTCCTGCGCATGTCCATCGGCTCGTTGTAACCCCGGATACCGTTATCGCCACTGAGCAGCAGGTGGTCCACCTTGCCGGCATGATACAGTGCGGCTGCAGCCTGGACCCGGTTCACGAAATAGGCGTTCGGTCGCCCGGAGGCCGAACCAGCGGCGGTGCCAAGCACCAGAGCGACGGGCACATGAGGTGTTCCTTCGATCACATCGAACAGCCTGCCCCACGCGTTGGCGTTCAACTTGCGTTCACTGACCCATGTGGCAAGCACCGGAAGGGTGATCAGGATGCCAGCGCTGATCAACGCCTTGGTCGATCTCCGCATCGCCACGGTTCAACGACCCAGTAGATCGATCCCGGTGTAGTTACGTGGCGTGAGGGCCTTGAGCTGCGCGCGGACCTCATCGCTCACATCGAGTCCATCGATGAAGGCGGCTATGTCCTGCTGGCCGATCCGCTCCTTGCCCCGTGTCAGCTCCTTGAGCTTCTCATACGGTCGCGGATGTCCGGCACGGCGCAGGATGGTCTGAATGCCTTCGGCCACCACCGGCCATTGCGCATCAAGGTCCCGCTCCAACGCGGCCTGGTTCAGGAGGAGCTTGCCCAGTCCTTTCTGTACGGCGTCCAAGGCGACCATGGTGTGGGCCATCGGCACGCCGATGTTGCGCGTCACCGTGCTGTCCGTGAGGTCGCGCTGGAGGCGGCTGATCGGAAGCTTCTCGCTCAGGTGCCCGAACAAGGCGTTGGCGAGGCCGAGGTTGCCCTCCGCATTCTCGAAGTCGATCGGGTTCACCTTGTGCGGCATGGCACTGCTGCCGATCTCGCCGGCCTTGATCTTCTGTCGGAAGTAGTCCAGGCTGACGTACTGCCACACATCACGGGACAGGTCGATCAGGATGGTGTTGATCCGACGCATGGCATCGAACAACGCGGCGAGGTCGTCGTAATGGTCGATCTGCGTGGTGAAGCGCTGCCGTGTGAGGCCCAGCTTCTCCAGCACGAAACGGTCCGCGAGCTGCACCCAGTCGAACTCGGGATAGGCGGCATGATGCGCGTTGAAGTTGCCGGTGGCGCCACCGAACTTCCCGCTGAATGGCACTTCGCGCAGGAGCTTCACCTGGCCGTCCAGCCGTTCAACGAACACCTGGAACTCCTTGCCCAGGTACGTGGGTGAGGCGGGTTGCCCGTGTGTGCGCGCCAGCATCGGCACGCGCGCCCAATCGAGCGCGAGGCCATGCAGGCGGTCGCGTACGGCGGTGATCGCCGGCAGGTAGGTCTCGTACAGGAAGTCCTTGATGAGGAGCGGCAGGGCGGTGTTGTTGATGTCCTGGCTGGTGAGCGCGAAGTGCACGAACTCACGCTGTTCCCCAAGGCCCACCTCCTCCAGTCGTTCCTTCAGGAAGTATTCGATCGCCTTGACGTCATGGTTGGTCACCATCTCGATCGCCTTGATGCGCTGGGCATCGCTCGTGCTCAGTTCGCTGATCCGGCGTTCCACGCTTGTCAGGGTATCCATGGGCGCACCCTTCAGCTCCGGAAGTGGTATCTCGCACAGGAAGCGGAAATAGGCCAGCTCCACCTGGAGGCGGTAGCGCATCAGGGCGTGTTCGCTGAACCAGCGCGCCAACTGGCGGGTGCGTTCGCGGTACCGGCCGTCGATCGGCGAAATAGCGGTGAGGGGGTCCAATTCCATGTGCGTCCAAAGGTAGAGGAGCGCTTTTGAGCCGATGGCTCGCCGGCACCCACCGCATCCCCGGCTTCGACCATCTTTGTGTCATGGCCTTCACCCGGGACTTCGGTCGTGGCTTCAGCGGCTTCTTCAGGGCATTTCGCTTCGCGCTGGACAACCGCATGGGGTGGATGTTCCTGGTGCCCGCGCTGCTGTGGGTGCTGCTGGCCTTCGGCCTGTACGCGGTGCTGCAAGGGCCGGTGGACCGGCTCAGCGACTGGATCGCCCAGCATCTTCAGCTACCCGTGGAAGCGGGTGAGGAGGACGCGTGGAGCGGGGTGAAGGCCTTCCTGAACGGGGCGCGTGAGCTTGGGGTGGCCATCCTCCTGAAGTTCGCCGTGGCTTATGTGCTGTTCCTGGCGAACAAGTACATCGTGCTCATCCTGCTTTCACCGTTGCTGGCCTATGCCAGTGAGCGTACCGAGGAGATCCTCACCGGCCGGCGCTTTCCGTTCGGTCTGGCGCAACTTGCCCGGGACGCGGTGCGTGGTGCCTTGGTCGCCACGCGCAACGCCGTGCTCGAACTGGCCCTGGTGGTGGGTATCTGGTTCCTCACCTTGCTGGTGCCGCTACTGGCGCCTGTTTCCTTCATCCTGCTCTTCGCCGTCTCTGCTTACTTCTACGGGTTCAGCATGTTCGATTACGTCTTCGAACGCCGGCGCATGCGCATCGGGGAGAGCGTGAAAGCCGTGAACGACCGTTCGGGCGCGGTGCTGGCGAACGGGGCGCTCTTCAGCCTGTTGATGAAACTGCCTCTTGCAGGGGTGATGCTGGCCCCGGTGATGGCATCGATCGGCGCGGTGTTGGCTGTGCGGGAGGATATCCTCATCACTTCGACACCCACCAGGGTCCCCTGACCATGAAGGCTGCCCCCATCCTGTTCCTATTGCCGTTCGCCGCAAGTGTCGGTCCATCCATGGCCCAGGATACGCTGCACCTACAGGTCCACGGGGTGGTGGTGGACGCGGCGTCAGGCCTGCCCGTGCTGGAAGCGCTCGTTGAATGGTACGACGCGCAAGGGGAGCTGCAGGCGGTGAACCAGACGAACAACGCGGGGAAATACGCCTTCTTCGTGCGGACCACCGGGGAAGTGGAGCTGCGGGTGAGCGAGAACGGCTACGAACCTTTCGTTCACCTGGTGACCGTGGAACCCGGGGAAAGCGCCCACGAATTCACGATCCAGTTGGTGCCGAAGTAGCAGCTGCAGGAACCTCCGTCGGCGGATCCTTCAACCAGTCATGGATGGACCGCTCGCCCACGACCAGGTCCGTGATGATCGCTTGACCTTCCAGGATCCGGACCACCGCATGGGCCGGCAGCGGCGTGGATGGTGTACCGTTGCTCCAGTCCGGCGCCAGCAATTCCTCGGTCTTGGGTCCATCTCCTTCCTCGAGGTAATAACGATCGAAAGGAAGCTCCAACGTGCTCACGGTGCCTTCTTCTCCGATGGACCAGTAACGGACCGGCAGGTAGGAGCCTTGGTCCGGGGCATGCTCCACCAACTTGGTGATGCGCGCATATCCCGCGGTGTCGGTGTCCAGCAGGGCGAAGGCTTTCCGTTGTCCGTACGCCATCGTTCCGGCATCCGGTGCCCTCCATGCACCCTGCTCGGCCTCGAAGTTCAAGCGCACGTATTCACCACGGAATGGGTCGCGCGGATCGACGGGAGCCGTCTTGAACAGGAACACGGCGCCATCACTGCGCACGCGTTCGTGACCAATGAGCATCCACGCTGGCACCGCCAACTGGGCCACCGCAACCACGCCGAAGAGGATCGCCCTACGCCGCATGATCCTGCTTGTTGCGCTGGCGCACCATGCGCAGGTTCATGAAGAGGAAGCCGCAGCCCACGCCTATGAAGAGCAGGCCGCGCACCACGAAGTTGAGATCGCTGTCGAAGAAGCGCATGAAGATCGTGGCGCTCAGGATCGTCAACCCAAGGTTCATCCGCCGCAGGGAGCCGCGTTCCGTGCCGTGTACCACTGTGAACACCCCAAGCACGAGCAGTGCGATGTTCACAAGAATGGCGGCCAGCGCGGGGGAGAAGATGCCCACGAGGAAGCTGATCAGGAACAGGGCCAGCCCTTCCGGATAGGGCCATTGCTCAAAGGGTCGCCGAACGCGCAGGGAAAGGAGGTATGCGATGATACCGACCGCGGTGTAGGCGGCGATCAGCGGCCAGTCGGCCCGTTCCTCCGCATCCATGCCCTCCCAGATGGGGCGGAAGCTGAACACGCAGAAGGTGATGAGCATGGTCGCTCCACCCACAAGCACCCAGGGCCACGTGCGCGACCCGCTTACACCATGCAGCCAGGGGACCAGGGTGAAGACGCCTGCCAGGGCCACCACGCCGAGCGCGTGCGCATGTGTCCAGTCCACATAGAAGAGCTGGCTGCCGATGCCCACGCTCAGCGCCATGAAGAGGCTCAACCACCAGAACACCGTGCTCGTGCCTCTTTGCCGCCCTTGACGGAGATAATAGGGAAGGGCCGCAAGCAGTAGCAGCAGGAACCACCAGGGCCGGTCCGACGCGCTGAAGTGCTCGAAGCGCACGATCCAGGCCTGCCAGGTGATCATGGCCAGGTAGATCAGTGCCACGCAAAAGGAACCCGGCAGGTAGAGCAAGGGCAGGATCAACAGGGAGCACGTGAGCAGGTAGCCGTCCAGCCCTCCACCGATGTGGTGGATCTGGGCGATGAGCGAGACACAGGCACAGAGACCACAGGCCAGCAGCACGGCACTTCCTTCGCGCCAAGCGACCACATCGGGCCTTCGCACCAGGCCGTAAAGCACGAGGCCCTGACCCAGGAGGACAGGTAAGAAGGCGAGCACCGTGCGTGTGCTGCGGCTCAGGTCATCCCAGTTGTGGGCGATGATGAGCAGGATGCCAAGGCCCACGAGCAGGCTTCCCAGGATCGCGAAGACCAGCAGGAGCCGGCCACCGCCTCGTTCCGTATCGGTGCCGTAACGTACACGGATGAGCTCAGCCTGCGCAGCGCTGATGATGCCCTCGCGCACGAGTTCAGGAAGCACCTGGGTGATCCGTGGACCGCTCACGGACCCGAATGTAGGGTGGCCGCGTCAATGGCCGTTCCCATGTGGCGCGATCGGGTCGTCCGCTCCGTTGTTGCGATATGGAACCGGCCTGAGGCCTTCTCAACATGGTCCCGTGCTGCGAACAAGAACCGTGTTGGGATGGCTTCTACTTCTTCGCCTTCACTTCCACTGCGCTCTTCGCATACACCATGTAGATGTCCAGGTGCGGGCGCATGCCCACGGGCTGTCGTTTGTTGCCGTCCACCGGCACCACCAGCAGCACCTTGTCCTCCCAGGTGGCTGCCTGATAGGCTTTGTACTTCTTGAAACGTTCCAGCCTCGGGTACCGGCGTTCGAACGCGTCGATACCGTCGGGCCAGTTGCGTTCATGGCTGCGGAAGATCACCGCTTCGATCTCGGCCTGGCTCATGCCATTGCTGGCAAGTTTCGCCAGGATCGTGCTGTCGGTGCCCAGGTCGTAGGTCGCATAAAGACCATCAGGCGTGGTGATGCGCGCCTCGCGCATGCGGCGCCAGCTGGGGCCCTTGCTCGGCTTCGGTCGTTGGGCGTCCATCAGGGCCGTGGCCACTGCCGCTTCGGGCAGCACCAGGTACATGTCCTCCCGGCTGCGCAATTCCTCGGGCATGTGATAGTTCTCGGCCGCTGGCACCTGCACCAGCACTTTCGGCCCTCCTTCATCGGCATAGCTGCACACCTTGTGGGCGTTGTAGTTGCGCACGGCGGCGGTGTTGGCTGCGAGGGCACTGTCCGTGCGCAGGCCCGCTGGCAGGTTCTGGGCCTTGCCCAGGGTGAGCACCTGCCGGGCCTTGTCTTCGGCCACGCCCGCCGCCTGCATGCCGGAACGGATGGCGGGATCCTGGGCCATGTCCGGCTTGCGCACCATTTGGGCGATATCGGCGATCACCACGTTGTCCTGCGCGCCGGTGGTGCCGACGGTGAACAGGCAGGTGATGGAGAGCAGGCAGAGGCTGACGGTAGCGCGCATGTGCGCTTCTACGTGATCCTTCGGAAAAGGTGACGATCAGCAGGTGTTGCCGTGCCGGACCGTGAGGACGCCGAACATTGCAGAACTTTGCGGCGTTCTTCGAACATGCGTAACCTGCTTCCCATCATCTCCGTGGCCCTGCTTGCCACGGCCTGTTTCAATCGTGTGCAGGTCGGTCCGGTGTCGATACACGTGAACGGCCAGCCCACCCGTCCCATTCCGCCCATGTCCTTCTTCGATCTCAGTGCCACGGACATCAACGGCCAGCTCGTCAAACTTGACCAGTACCGTGGCAAGCACATCATGGTGGTGAACACCGCCAGCGAGTGTGGCTACACCCCGCAATACGCCCAGTTGCAGGAACTCTATGCCACGTACAAGGAGAAGGGCCTGGTGATCCTGGGCTTTCCGAGCAACGACTTCGGCGGACAGGAACCCGGTACCGAGCAGGAGATCGCCAGTTTCTGCCAGAAGAACTACGGTGTCACCTTTCCGTTGATGGCCAAAGTGAGCACCAAGGGGGAGGATCAGCATCCGGTCTATCACTGGCTTGCCAACAAGAGCCAGAACGGGGTGATGGACACCGAGGTGAAGTGGAACTTCCACAAGTACCTGATCGACCCCGATGGACTGCTGCGTATGTCGCTGGAGTCCGGCATCGAGCCTTCCGATGAACGTGTGATCGCATGGATCGAGGGACGATGAAGGGTCATGTGGACATCCTCTGCATCACCGCACATCCCGATGATGTGGAGATCAGCATGGCGGGTACGGTGCTTCACCACCGTGCCCTGGGACACAGCGTGGGCGTTGTTGACCTTACGGCCGGTGAGCTCGGCACACGGGGGACACCGGAGATCCGCAGGGCCGAGGCCGAAGCGGCGATGAAGGTGCTTGACGTGGCCTTTCGCTACCAGCTCGGCTTGCGCGATGGCTTCTTCCGTGCGGATGAGGCCGCGCTGTTGAAGGTGGTGGAAGCCGTCAGGGCGCATCGACCACGGCTGGTGCTCACCAACGCCGTGCGCGACCGTCACCCGGACCACGGGCGCGGTGCCGCGCTGGTGGCCGAGGCCTGTTTCCTCAGTGGGTTGCGGCGGCTAAGCACCCACCGGGACGGCGCCGTTCAGGAGGCCTGGCGACCGACCACCGTGCTCCACGGCGTTCAGGACCATTGGCTGGAGCCTGATCTGATCATCGATGTGACGCCGTATTGGGCCAGGAAGGAGGAGGCCCTGCGTTGCTTCGCGTCGCAGTTCTACGACCCCAACAGCACCGAGCCTGGCAGCCCGATCTCCAACCCGGACTTCCTGCCTTTCCTCGAAGCCCGCGCACGTCAGATGGGCCGGTTGATCGGAGTGACCTACGGCGAGGGCTTCACAACGGTACGCCCACCGGCGGTACACGACCTGGTCGGCCTTGGCTGATCCCTATGGCGTAAGCCAGTGGAACTGTGACCAGAGCCGCTGCGTGTTCCGGAAACCGAGCAGGTTGTAGAGCGCCAGATAGGTGCTGCGTGTGGTGGGCGACACCGAGGGCCTGAAACCCTTGGGCAACTCCTTCGCATGGAATTCGAGCGCCGCCTTCGGGTCATGCTCGTAAAGCACCCGGATGGAATCGAAGAGGAATTGATGGAACTGCTCCAGCTCCGCCGGTGAACGTTGGTCCTTGAGGTGATCGATGATGCGCGTACGCAGTTCCACGTAACGGATCCAGTTGCCGCCGAGGTTGGTCTGCGTGATGGAGCCCGTGGCCCGCTTGCGCACGATGGTGTAGTTCTCGGTGTCGAAAAGGATGTTCCGTGTGATCCGCAGGATCCGGAACATGAGATCATACTCCTGGCTGCTGCGCATGCCCTCATCCCAGCCGCCCACCGCTTCCACGATGGTCCGTTTCCACAGGTTGCTGATGGTGTTGCCCAGGTCCGTGCGCATGAGGTGGATCCACAAGTCGCCCTTGCGCGTGTAATAGCGCTCCTGCATCACGCGCCCGTTCGCATCGATGATCCGGAAACTACCGACGATCAGGTCCGGTGCACCGTTCTTCATGGCCAGACGCACCTGGTGGCCGATCTTCCGGGGAAGGAGGATGTCGTCGGCGTCCATGAACTGGATGTACGCCCCGCTGCTTTCCCGGAAGCCATGGTTGCGGGCCGCGGTGGCGCCTGCGTTGGTCTGGCGGATCAGTCGGATGATGCCGCCGCGTGGGCTGGCCTTCGCGATCGCTTCGATGCGCGCCGACGTGTCGTCCTTGCTTCCGTCGTCCACACAGATCACTTCCAGGTCCTCATGGTCCTGGGCCAGGATGCTCTCCAGACATTCCCCGATGAAGTCCGCCACATTGTAGCAGGGGATGATCACGGAGACCTTCATCGTGGATCGGATGCGCCATTACCAGCCCCCGCCGAATGGTCTTGCATGAAGGCGAGGGGGACGCTGCGGTCAAAGATAGGATCCGCGTTCAGCCCGCACGGAACGGTACCGTTGCCAGAGCTTGCGGGCCTTGCGCACGTCATGGTCGCGTGGCAGGAGGTCGCGCAACGGGAGCTTCGTGATACCGAGGAAGACGATCACCTGGTAGGTCAAGCTGGTCGTATACGCCAACGTCGCGGTCGCTGCGGCGCCCAACGAACCGTGCGCACGGATCAAGGCCCAGCCCGCGAATGCCGTGATCACCAATCCCAGAACACTGCCGATGAGGTTGTGACGGATCCTCCCTGTGCCACTGAGGTAATGGCTGAGGACCTGCGATCCGGACATCGCCACCAGCCCCGGTGCCACCAGCAGGAGCAGGGGGCGCAGGCCACGCACCTCGTTCCCGAAGATGGCGGTGAACAGGGCGTCTGGAAGAAGGATCAGTGCCAGCGCACAACAGGCGCCGAACACCAGTGCCACTTTGAACAGGATCAAGGTCGCCTGCACCTGCCGGCGCTGCGCTGCCATGTTGCTCACCTTGCTGTACAGAACGCCGCCAATGCTCTTCGGCACCAGCCAGGACCCTTCGGCCAATTGCATGGCCACGCTGTACACACCCAACGCTGCGGTGCCGCGGAACAGCTCGATCAGGTAATAGGCCGCGCGATAGTTGAGCAACTGCGCCAGGTTGGCCAGCTGGCCATAGCCGCCCTGCTTCACCAGGGCCCGGAAGTTCCCGGTGGTCGGTGCGAAGGTCCCGTGCACCGCCGTCCGCCAGGTGAACCAGCCGGATACCAGCACAGTGAGGCCGTGGGCGATGTAGGTGGCTGCGATGTAGTCCATCAGGTCCGCGCCGTTCCATGCCAGCAGGGTGCCGAAGCCAAGGAGTTGCACCACGTTCTGTATGACGAGGATGCCGTTCTGCAGGCCAATGCGCTCCTGGCCAACGAGGATGTTCAGGTGGATGCTGTTGAGCGCCTGGAGGAAGGCCAGTGCCACCAGGTGGATGCCGGTGCCTTCCGGAGCCAGGGGAACGAACTGCGCAAGTGCGTAGGCGATGGCGGCGGATGACAAAGCCCAGCCGTAGGATGGTAGCAGGACCGATCGCACACCCAGACGGGGGACGAGATAGACCAACCCACCCCCGCCCACCACATGCGCCAGAACAAGGATGAGGGTGATCCCGAGCACCAGCAGGCTGATCGCGCCAAGACCTTCCGTCCCAAGGGTCTGGCCGGCCAGCGCCACCACCAGCAGGTTGGCTGCCGTGATGACCACCCGCGCGGCCACCGTGCCGATCACCGGTCGGATCATTCTTCGAGGTATTCCTTGGGCCTTCGCACGGATCCGCTGTCCGCGGCCTCCATTTCCCTGGCTTCCGGCGCTGGACGAATGCCATCGACCAGCGTGATGTCGCCCAGGGCGCATACCGTCCGCACGCCCTTGTTGTAGGTGGTGCGCGGGAATCCTGTCAAGGTGTGCCGGGCCTCCTCCTCGTATCGGTCCGGGTCGAGGTGGATCACCCGATTGAAGATGACACCAAGCGCCAAGGGGTCGGTGTTGTCCACGGAAGGCCGCCAGAGCGAGCCTTCGTGGCGGAAGAAGGTGCCGGCCGGTCGGCAGCCGGAACCGGACATCTTCACGGGGTCATGCCGATGGGGCAGGTAGGGCCCGTCGAAGCGCGGTGCGTGGAAGGCATGGAGAACGCCGTCAGGAGCATCGGGGTCCGTTCCGAAGAGCCACCAGCGACCCTCGTGTTCCACGCACGTGGGGTTCACGACTGCCCGTTCGAGCAAGGTCTTCACATGGTCCAGCGCATCATTGTCCTCGGCCACGCGGAAGAGCTCCGTGCGCTGTTGGTGGAGGTAGCTGATCAATACGTACGTGCCATCAGGCCGCTCGACCACGAAGGGGTAACCCAGGTCGGCCACCGTGGAGAGCATGGTGCGTGATCGTTTGAGGATGCCATCGTTCCGCGGTCGCACCCGCGCGATGACATCCGCCGAGTGCACCCCCTCGCCCTTCCGATATAGCACGTTGAGCTGGCCATCGGAAGCCGTATACCCAAAGGGTTCCGATCGGTGACCGCCGGGCGATGGACTGTTGAGCCAGCGCACATTGGTGTTCCCCTCATCCTTCAACAGATCGGTGATCGGATGCGGATAGACGCCCACGTTCCATTCTCCGGGAATGGCGCTGCGACGACGGCCTGCGAAGGTGTTCCGGAGCTCGATGCCGAGCCACCGGAACAGGAGCAGGGGCAGGGACGGTGCTTCGGTCCGTTCCATCGGCGCTTGAGCGGGCGGTTCCGGGCTCAGCGCACCACGGCTCATTTCCACCGGCAGCCAGGCCGCACCGAACATCACCATGTCCATGTCCATCCCTCCGCCTGCTGCGCGGTCATTGAACACGGCGCGTGTCATGCGCCCATCGCTGCTGCGGAGGTCCACGGTCACGGGCTGCTCACGCAGCATCCACGCCCGGAACCGGGGGATGCCGCTGGGCCCAAGGTCCTGTCCGTGGATGTCGAAGTTCCAAATGGGCGTCCTGGATCCGTGCGGTGGTCGTGCCGACAGGAAGGAGAGCACGGCGTGGGCTCCGTTCCCGTGCAATTCCTCCAAGGCCGCCTGGATGGTCCCGCCATCCTCTGCATGCCGACCACGGTGGCCACGGATGCCTTGCTCAAGCGGGACGGGTTTGCCGCTTTTCGGGAACAAGGCACCTCCCAGGCGCATCTCGAAGAAATCGCGCATGCGCCGCCCCGCGCCACGTTCAGGGACCTGCGCGATGCCGACCACCTCGATCCCGGTCTGCTCCCGCAGGTTGTGGATGCACCGCGCCTGCCATTGCGGAACATGGCTCCCGTGGCAGAGTACGCCTATCCTGAAGGGTTGTTGTTCACTCATCTTCGGGCTCCCAAACTACGTTGATGGATCCGCAGGAAAGCCTTGCCCACGGCATCCGGTCCGAATGTCGAACTCAGACCCTCTCGGATCCGTATTGGTTCATACCGTTGGTGGTCCTGCATGATCAGGGCCATCGCATCGGCCAGCGCCACGGTATCACCTACGGGGATCAACAGGCCGTTCTCCGCTCGCACGAAGGCCTCCGGGCCGCCACAGCGGGTGGCGATCACCGGCTTGCCCTGGGCCAGGGCCTCACCGGTGACCACACTGAAGGTCTCCACATTGCTGTTCACGATCACCGCACCGACCGTGCTCATGTGGTCGAGGACACCGCTGTTCGGAAGGCGGCCGAGAAAGGAGACGCGGTCCTTCACCTCCAGTTCGCCGACCAGTTCCGTCAAGGCTCCGAGGTCGGGGCCATCTCCGATCACATCGAGCCGGACCTCCACGCCGCGTTGGCGCAGCAGGGACACAGCGCGGATCACGCCGCTCACGTTCTTCGTTCGGTCCACCAGGTCCGCCACGACCAGGAAATGGTGCGCCGCGCCGCGGTCAGGTAGGGGCCGGTCCAGTCCGGGGATCACGTTGGGGACCACCTCGTAGCGTGTACAAAGGCCCAGTTCGACAAGCCCATCACCCAGCCAGTTCGAAACCGCGGTCACACAGCTCGCCTGGCTGAACAACCTGCGGTTGAGGGCATGGAACAGGAAGCCCTTTCGTTCATAGGTGCCGTCGAGGTACTCGCTGCTCTGTTCGCTCAGCACATACGGGATATGGTGCCTCCGGAGGAGCCACCAGGCGATCAGCGCCGGTCGGACGAGGATGTGGACGTGAATGATCCCGGGCGTACGTCTTTCCGAACACACCATGCTCCACCCAGCCATGGCGGCCTGTCTGTAGCGCATCAGGTTCACCAACTTGCGCCACCCCGCGATCCGGCTACGGCTGGCAGGGTAGGTGCTGCGGACCACCTTCAGCCCGTCCGCGTGGAGCATGCGGGTCGAACGCTCCTGTGCGGCTGATGCATCGACAAGGAGCACCGTCACCTCGGTGAACCGCGCCAGGGCCTGCACCTGCTTGCGGATGAAATCACCGAGTTGAGGGTCCCGCTCGTTCGGCCACCACTTGGGTATGACCAGCACATGCGGAACGGCCGCCATCCGAGCTTCGTGGCTTTCGGTCATGGCCGCGAAAAGTACGGCTCCCGACCGGCGTGATCGGCTTGGGATGCCCAGTTAGCGCTATATTTGCGGCCCGTTGCGCCAGCGACGGGAAATGGTGGTTGTAGCTCAGTTGGTTAGAGCGCCGGATTGTGGTTCCGGAGGTCGCCGGTTCAAGCCCGGTCTACCACCCCAAAGCCCCGAAAGGGGCTTTGTCATTTGAACACGGGGCGAGCCGTCCATCCCGCGGACCGGGCAGCACACGGGTATGCGCAATGTCCGGTCCACCAACCCAGGGCCCCGCGCTGGTACTGCTCGCTTCGAACCATCACACTGTGGAGCCGGGAGAGCCGTGCTTAGCGTTGCCGAGCACGGAGTCCAGGTCCCACGGAATGCTCCGCACCTGAGGCGCTCGCCGATGCGGACACCCGGCCAGCGAGCAAATGGCGCAGCTCGTGGGAATGCACGGGTCCATATGGATGAAGAGCTCCACATCACGGTCGCAACTCGCATTCACCAGCCGCTCCATGGTCGCGATCTCCTCATGCGCCTGCTCCAGGCTGTGGTACCAGGGCAGGGTCACATGGCAATCGATATGCAGGATCGATCCGTATTGGATCATGCGGAAGTTGTGGACATCCACCCATTGTGGCCTTCGGTGTTCCTCGAGGATGGCGATGACCCGAGCGGCGAGCTTCAGGTCCGCCTCGTCCATGATCCCCGCCACGGCACGCCGAAGCACCTGGGCACCGCTGAAGATGATGTACGCTGCGAACAGCAGCGCGAAGACGGGATCCAACCAGGTGGCATGGGTGATGGCGATGAGCGATAGTCCCACGATCATGGCGGCGGTGCTCCACGCATCGCTGAGCAGGTGCACACCGCTCGCTTCCATGGTCATCGAATGCACCGAACGGCCACGCTTCTTCAAGAGGAGGCCCATGGCCAGGTTGATCGCCCCGGTGATGGCCGTGATGAGGATGCCGATCCCCAGTTCCTTGGGATGGTGCGCGTCGTAGAGCGCATGGATGGAACGCCAGCAGATGAGCAGGCCGGCCATGATGACGAGCCCCCCTTCCAGGCCGGCGGAGATGAACTCGACCTTGCCGTGGCCGTACGGATGTTCGCGGTCGCGAGGTTTGGCCGCCAGGATTAGGCTGTACAGCGCGAATCCGCCGGCGACGATGTTGACGATGCTCTCCAGGGCGTCACCGAGGATGGTGTTACTACCGGTGATCCACCAGGCGATCACCTTCGCCGCCATGAGAAGGGTCCCGATGAGCAGCACCCAGAACTGTAGGCGCACGGCCCCGGACCGTTCACGGTCCAGGGGGCCTGCGAGCTCACCAGCAGGACCGGCGGACCCGCGCGCTTCAGTCATCGACCTCCGGCTTGGGTGGTGTGCGCACCAGCCAGATGTACCCGATGATCCCGGCAAGCGTGGAAGCGCATAGGACCCCCAACTTGGCGTCGGTCCGCAAGGATGCATCGTTGAACGCAAGCTCGTTCACGAACAGCGACATGGTGAAGCCGATGCCGGCGAGGATGCCCGCTCCGATCATGTGGCGCCAGGTGACGCCACCGCCCAGCCGCGCGTTCGCGAACCGGACCATGAGGAAGGACGCCAGGACCACACCTACGGGCTTGCCCAACAACAGTCCCAGGCCCACCCCAAGTGCGATGGGTGTTCCTATAGCCCCGCCCAGGTCATCGGGTAGGACCACACCTGCATTGGCAAGCGCGAACAGGGGCAGGACGATGAAGGTGACCAAAGGATGAAGGGCATGCTCGAGGTTCTGCAAAGGGGTCGAGGCATATTCGCTCATGCGGTTCATCCGATCCAGATCGTACATCTGCCCGGATGTCCGGATGCCCTTGTCCGGCGTGTTCCGGCTCGCATAGCTGTGCAGGTACAGCCGCATTCGCCTTACGAACACCTGCTCCTTGACCTTGGGTGTGGCGGGTATGGTGAAGGCTGCCAGGACGCCGGCGATGGTGGCATGTACGCCGCTCAAGAGAAAGGCCGTCCACAACCCGCCGATCCCGAAGATCGCATAGAACCACGGGCTGCGCACACCGAACCGATTCCCGATCATCATGATCGCGAGCACGCCGGTCCCAATGCCCAGGCTCAACAGGGAGATGTCCGACGTGTAGAACAGGGCGATCACGAGCACGGCACCAAGGTCGTCTGCAACGGCCAGCGTTGTAAGGAAGACCTTCAATGCCAGCGGCACGCGCTTGCCCAGCAAGGCCATCAGGCCTAGCGCGAAGGCGATGTCCGTGGCCATCGGGATCCCCCATCCCGCGTTGGCCGGCCCGGAGGGATTGTACAGGAGATAGATCCCCGCTGGCACGAGCATTCCACCGATGGCCGCGGCGATGGGTAGCATGGCGTCTCGTGGCCGCGAGAGTTCGCCCGCGACCATTTCCCGCTTCAGTTCAAGGCCCACCACGAAGAAGAACATGGCCATGAGCCCGTCGTTGATCCAGTGATGCAGGCTGAGGTCGAGCTTCCAGGCCTCACTGCCGATGGTCACATGTTGTTCCCACAGGTGGTGGTAACCTTCAGCGGCTGGCGAGTTGGCCCAGATCATCGCCGCCACCGCCGCCAGGAAGAGCAGGATGCCCCCCGAGGTCTGTGCGCTCATCAGTGCGTCGAAGGGCTGTCGGAGGCGGTCTATCGGTGCGCGGTAGGCCATGGTCGGAATGGGCGCAAAGGTACCCGTCGGCTCACATCGTAGGAATGCCGTGCAGCTTGCACAACCAGCTCAAATGGCCGGTGTGCAAGCCTTCGTGGCGGATGGCATGGATGATCACGTCGCGCACGCTCGGTCCGATGATGGCCAGTCCGGTGACGTTGGGTCCTTCGAGCGCAGGCTCCGGAAGGGAGGCCACGTGTGCGATCGCCGTACGGTGAATGCGGTGGAAGGTGTCCAGCACTTCGTTGAAGGGCGGACATTGCTCGGGTGGCAGGCCGGCACCGGCGCGCCCGAAGTGCTTGGCCCAGCTGAACTTCTCGAACGGCCCACCGGTGGCCATGAGCAGGAGTCCATTCTGGGTGACCGCCAAATGCGCCACGAGCCAATACGCGCTGTTCAACTCCTTCCCTTCACAAACGGGTCGCCGGTGCGGGTCAACGCCCTTCAATTTGTCCAGGTACATCAGGGTGTATTCCCGGGTCTTGTCCATGGTGTGGGCGAGGAGCGCGGCGGATGTAAGCATAGGTCTCGGGTTAGGCGGCCAAGATCGGTAATCCCGGGGTCGGGTCGTCCGGCTATCTTTGCCGCCCTTCCGCCAACCTCCGGTGGTGGGGGGAATGGAGAGGTGCCGGAGTGGTCGATCGGGTCTGTCTCGAAAACAGATGTGCCCGCAAGGGTACCGGGGGTTCGAATCCCTCCCTCTCCGCCAAGAGCAGCCCGTGCCACGATGTGGCCGGGCTTTTTCGTTCCGACCGAGCCAAGCGCAGCTTGCGCGAGGTCGGAACGAAAAAGCCCGGTGAGCGCGGAGCGATCAGGGGCTGTCCTTGAAGCCCTCCTCAAAGGGAAAGCGCGTCTCGCGCAATCCCTCGGTGAAGGTCCCGTTACGAAAAAGCCCGGTGAGCGCGGAGCGATCACGGGCTGTTCTTGAAGCCCTCCTCAAAGGGAAAGCGCGTCTCGCGCAATCCCTCGGTGAAGGTCCCGTTACGAAAAAGCCCGGTGAGCGCGGAGCGATCACGGGCTGTTCTTGAAGCCCTCCTCAAAGGGAAAGCGCGTCTCGCGCAATCCCTCGGTGAAGGTCCCGTTACGAAAAAGCCCGGTGAGCGCGGAGCGATCACGGGCTGTTCTTGAAGCCCTCCTCAAAGGGAAAGCGCGTCTCGCGCAATCCCTCGGTGAAGGTCCCGTTACGAAAAAGCCCGGTGAGCGCGGAGCGATCACGGGCTGTTCTTGAAGCCCTCCTCAAAGGGAAAGCGCGTCTCGCGCAATCCCTCGGTGAAGGTCCCGTTACGAAAAAGCCCGGTGAGCGCGGAGCGATCACGCGTGTGCGTTCGAACTACCAAGCAGCAATGCAGTGATCCAACGATCCGGGAACCGGCGCCTAACGCGCGGCACCCACAGATGCACCGTGGCTATGGCGCGCTGATCCCTGATCCACGTCTCCAACCTCGCTGTGGAACTAATTTCGGCACGACCTTCGCCCATCCCAGGTATGCGACCTGTCCTCTTGTTCATCCTTCTTGTGGCGAGCAACCTTGCCGATGCGCAGGAGCCCGCCCGCTGGCGCATGGAACGATCGGTCATATCATTCGTCAGCGAGGCGCCGCTGGAAAGGATCGCTGCCATGAACACGAAGAGCACGGGTGTGGTCGACCTTGCCTCGAGGTCGTTTGCGGTGCAGGTGCCCATGGTTGAATTCGAGGGGTTCAACGCACCACTTCAGCGGGAACATTTCAACGAGAACTACATGGTCTCGCGGGTGTGGCCGCATGCCACCTTCTCCGGCCGTATCGTTGAATCGATCGACCTGGCCGTGCCCGGGAAGTACAGCGTACGTGCAAAGGGACGGTTCGTGCTCCATGGCGAAGCCCAGGAACGCATCATCCCCTGTGAGGTCGTGGTGACCGAGGATGGCATCCGGGTCACGAGCACCTTCGATGTGGCCCTGGCCGATCACGGCATTCGGATCCCCCGCGTGGTGCATCAGAAGGTGGCCGCCATCGTGCAGCTGAAGGTTGATGCCTTGTTCAAGCCTTCCGACCGACGGCCATGATGCTGCGTCACTGGTCGCTTCTGCTGATCATGGCCAGTGCCACCGCGCTCGCGCAGTTCCCACTCCTTCGTTCGCTCGAGGTGCGCTCCGGTCAGCGGCGCCCACGGATCACACACCTCGTGCAGGATGAACTGGGCCTGATCTGGACCGGCTCGGACCTCGGCGTGATGCGCACCGATGGCGAACGCGTGGAGGCCATGATGCGCATGGAGGCGGCTGCGGTCACCGCCATGAACGTCCGGGGTGAGGATGTCCTGATCGCCTTTTCGAATGGCGTGGTCACCAGCTGTTCAGCGATGCGCTGTGACACCTTGCTGCAGGATCCCCTGCTGGCCGAACATCCGCTGCGGGCGATGGCCTTTGGTGCGGATGGAAGCATGTGCCTGGCGTCCTATGGCGGTGGGGTCCTGTTCGTGAACGCCGGTGTTGTACAGCGGTTCGGCTATTCCGACGGCTTGCCGGATGAGCATGTGAACGACGTGGCCTGGTTGAACGCGGATCGGTTCGTCGTGGCCACGGACCAGGGTCTTGCCGTGCTTTCACCGCGTGGGGTGGAGTCGGTGTTCGATGGTGCATCCGGGGCGCCGGATAACCTGGTGTTGGCCGTGGCCGCGATGCCCGACGGTTCGGTGCTGGCCGGTACGGACCGCAGCGGTGTCTTCCATTGGCGACCAGGGACCAACGAGGTCCGCTCCATGGGCCCGGCGCAATTCACCTCCAGGGTCACCGATATCACCGTGGAAGCACATCGCGTGTGGGTAGGTACGGAGGATGCGGGTGTGGTCGTCATCGAAATGGATGCCCTGGCGAGCGTCTATCAGCATCCGGACGGGATCGGCCCCATCACCGGTATGTGGACCGACCAGGACGGACAGGTGTGGTGGTGCGATGGAAGCGAACGGATCCACCGCGCCGACCCGGCGATCCTCTACGTACCGGAGCACGAAGGCGTGGATCTGCGCGGGGTGTCCGCCGTGTGCGTGGACGGCTTTGACCGCATCTGGTTCGCTTCACCGGCAGGGCTCTTCCATCATCCCACCGCGTTCTCCGAAGGGCGCCACTTGCAGCGGGTACCCTTGAACGTGGATCCGCGCACACCGATCGTCTCGCTAGCGGCCACGCGCAGCGGCACCATCTGGGCAGCCACCTTCGGCAGTGGTGTGTTCGCCATCTCACCCTCCGGTGAGGTGCACCACCACAACGAACAGGGCGGCCTCCGCAACATGAACGTATTGGCCGCGCGTGCGGCTGGCGATTCGGTGTGGTTCGCCACGTTGGATGGTGCCTGCCTTTGGGATGGCAGCGGGTTCAAGCACCTGGTCGGGACCGCAGGCTTCACCTTCGATGTGCTCCCCCAGGGAAAGGACCACGCCTTGGTGGCCACGGACGGCCAGGGGATCCTCCGCTATGCGAACGGCTCCACCGAGGCGCTGCGCAGCTCGGCGAACACCTTTTACTCCCTGATCGCGGATGCCACCTCGGATCAGGCCTGGGCCATGGGCCCCGCTGCTGGTATCTGCCGGATCGCGAACGACCGGGCGAACTGTACCGGTGCGGGACTTCCGCTGTTCAAGGACGATGTCTTCGCCCTGGCCATGGCGCGGGACCGTGTGCTGGCATTGGGCAAGGCCGGTGTGTGGGCGCACGACCCCTTGAGCGGCGCTTGGATCGACCTTTCCGGCCGTGTCGGCACCGCTGGAGCGGAAGCGGAGCTGAATGCGGTCGCCCGTTCCAGCGATGGTGCCGTATGGTTCGCCTGCGACCGCGGTATCGTGAGGCTGCGCTTGACCGAACGACATTTCGACACCAGCATCCCCCTTGTCATCACCGGCATCCTCATCAATGGTGATCCGGTGCCGGTGGCCACCACCATTCGCACTTCCTATGATCGAAGCGATATCACCCTGCGATTCGCGGGCATCTACTACCCCGATCCCGGGCGGATCCGGTTCGAATACAGCATCGGCGACAAGGGGAACATCCTGCGCCCAGGGACAGGGAGCTGGCCTTCACTGGATTGACCCCGGCACACATCGGATCCGCCTGCGCGCGTTCGTGGACGGCATGGATGGCGACGCGCAATGGAATACGATCCCGATCACCGTGGCACCGCCCTGGTGGCGCCTGCCGTGGGTCATCCTCTTGTTCGTGGGGGCCATGGTAACGGTCGTGGTGCTCGTGGTCCGCGATCGGGAGCGCCGCATGCGCATCCGGGAAGGCCTCGAGCAGGAGAAGGTGCGGTTCCAGCTGGAGGCCCTGCGCAGCCAGGTGGATCCCCATTTCCTCTTCAACAGTTTCAACACCCTGGCAGCGCTGATCGAAACGGATCCGCCGCGCGCTCTGGAGCACGTGGACGAACTGAGCACCTTCTTCCGTTCCATCCTGCTCGTGCGCGACAAGGACCTGATCCCATTGGAGGAGGAGCTTGAACTGCTGCAACGCTATTTCAGCCTGGAGAAACACCGGTTCGGCGCCGCCATTGACCTGCTGGTCAGGATCGATGAGGAGATCGGTGCCTATCGGATCGTACCCTTGACACTCCAACTGCTCATGGAGAACGCGTTGAAGCACAATGTGGCCACGGTCAAGGAACCGTTGCACGTGCTGGTGACCATTGAAGCGGGTTGCGTGGTGGTGCGCAATGCCATCAGGCCAAGAGCCTCCGCCGCGCGGTCGACCGGGTTCGGCCTGGAGAGCATCATCAAACGCTACTCCGCCATCAGTGCGAAGCCCGTGGTGGTGGCGCCTGGTGGCGGTGAATTCACTGTGCGGATACCTTTGATCACGACCCCATGAACATCCTGATCGTCGAGGACGAAACCGCCGCCGTGGCGCGCATGCGCAAGATGTTGGTCGAGATCGATCCCACGATCAACGTGGTGGCCGACGTCGCGACGGTTCAGGAGGCGGTGGAATGGATCGCTGCGAACCCTGCACCGGACCTGGCCTTCTTCGATGTGCAGCTGGCGGATGGGGAGAGCTTCGCCATTTTCCGGTCCGTGGAGCCGCCTTCCCGGTGGTATTCGTCACAGCCTTCGATGAGCACGCATTGAAGGCTTTCCGCGTGAACGCTGTGGACTACCTGCTCAAACCCTGAAACGGTCGGAACTCGCCGAGGCCATCCTGCGGGCGAAGAACCTCCGCATGGTGCGCGACCATGGCTCGCTGGCCAAGGCCGGGGAACCGGGTGAACGGCAGCTGCCGGTGAAGCGCTTCCTGATCCGCTATGGCGATCACTTCAAGTTGGTGGAACCCGCGAATCGCGTACATCCACTCGCAGAAGAATACCTTCCTGCGCACCCACGAGGGCCGTGACCTTCCCTGGAGGAGAGCCTGGACCGCCTGGAAAAGCAGCTGGACCCGACGCGCTTCATCCGCCTCAATCGGCGATCATCGTCGAGCTGGGCAGCATCAAGGAGCTTCGCCTACAGCAAGAGCCGGGTGAAGGTGGTGTCGATCCTCCCTATGGTGATGATGCCATCGTAAGCAGCGAGCGTTCCGCGGAGTTCAAGCGCTGGCTGGCCGGCGAGTAGCGCGCTTTCCGGTCTCATCGGACCGAACGGCCGTTCCATCCCCAAGCATTCGTCCAATCGCAGAGCGCCGGTCATCTTCGGACCATGCAAAGGACCATGGGTATGATCACGAAGGACCTTTGGGGTGCTGAGGCCCGGAGGATCTGGCCAGCCTGTTGACAACGGAACCGGCGGCCCTGCTCGGCAGCATCCTCCAGCTCAACCAGGCACCGTTCTATCATAACGCGCTGAATGCCGTGGTGATCGCCTGCGATGTGATGCATCTGCAGCGGATGTCCCTTCACCCTGGCTGCGTTAAGCCCAGCACCCGTTCCGTCGGCCGAATTCCCGACTCGTCCGGAATGGATGTGATGAAGGTGATGGCGGCCAGTAGTATTGCGCCAGGAATGCGAACTGGAACAGGTATGGAAGGACGGATGTCGGCACAACGTGTCACCAAAGGATGGTTGTCGGGGTGGGGGCGGTGGATCCCCTTGGTGGCCGTTGTGCTGGCACTTGCCGCATGTGTGCATGAACCGCCGTTCCCGCCCGAAGGACCGATCGTGGACGATGGAGGCAACGGAGGTGGTGGTGGCGAGGAGCCCGAGCCGATCGTTTGTGACCCGAACACCATCTTCTTCGAGCAACAGGTGCTGCCGCTCCTCATCTCCAATTGTGCCGTACCTGGTTGCCACAACCAGCCCACGGACGACAATGACGATATCGAGATCACGAGCTACGCCACGTTGATGGCCAGTGATATCATCCGCTTGAACGATCCGCTGGACAGTGATCTATGGGAGGCCATCAACGAGACCGATCCAGCTGATGTGATGCCACAACCCCCGCAGAACCCGTTGACCGCGGAACAGAAGGAGATCATCCGTCAGTGGCTCCTCCAGGGTGCGCAGAACAACTCCTGCGTACCCACCACCTGTGACACCTTGAACGTGACCTACTCCGGCACGATAGCACCCCTTGTCGCCCAGCGCTGTGGTGGTTGTCATGGTGGTGGCTCCCCGCAGGGTGGGTTGAATTTGGTACGTGGGACGATCTGCACCTCGTCGCCGATGATGGCCGGCTTGCGGCCGCCATCCAGCATTGGATGGTGCCGTAGCCATGCCTCCTTCGGGTAATATGCTCCCCGATTGCCGGATACAACAGTTCCTGGCCTGGATCGATGACGGTGCTCCCAACAATTGATGCCGATGCACAGCCTGATCAAATGGTTCATGTTCGGTGGTCTGCTCGCATTGGGAGGCTGCTATTACGATAAGGAGGAGCTCCTTTATCCTGGGGCGTGTAACCCGGGTGATGCCACAGCTGCCGGCTATTGGACCGACACCATCGAACCATTGATCCTCTCCCGGTGTGCGAATTGCCATTTTCCCGGCGGTACCGGTCCCGGTGACTTCACTCAATACACCAACGTGAAAGCCATCGTCGACAATGGATCCTTTCAGCAGTTGGTCTTCGTCACGAAGGCCATGCCGCAGGGTGGCTCCCTTTCGGCCTGCGACCTCCAGAAGCTCCAGGCCTGGGTCGACGCTGGCGCACCGCAATAGCCACGAACATGAAACGCAAGCAACTGATGGCCATCACCGCCGTGCTCCTGCTCACCGTGGGAGCCACCTACGGCTACCTCGAGTTCAATCGGGGGTCGCCGGTACGGCCTCCATGCCGGTGCAGGAGAAGGTGACCGCCGGGGCGCTGCTGGCCGATTTCCAAGCCGACGAGGCCGCGGCGAACCAACGCTAGTGGGAACAACGGAACAGGTCGTGGAGGTGTCGGGCACGATCCGGGCCATGGAACCGCTCGGCACCGGCATCACCAATGTGGTCCTGAGACCGGTGATGACCTGGCTGGCATTGTTTGTGAATTCCCGGACAAGGAGGTGCCAGCGCACTGGCGTGCCGGAGCGGACGTCACCATCAGGGATCTGCACCGGCCTGCTCATGGATGTAGTGCTCGTGCGCTGCGTGGCCGTCGTGAACAAGTAGAACGCTCAGAACAAGGAAATGAAGACCTCGGACATCCCGATCATCGCGCTGGCCATCGCGCCGGCCACTCTTTCAGCGCAGGAGCGCTTTGCCACCCGCAACGGCACATCAACTTCTTCTCCAGTACCTCGGTGGAGAACATCGAAGCGGACAACAACAAGGTCACCAGCGTGTTCGACGCATCCACCGGTGCCGTCGAGTTCGCCGCGTTGATCAAGGCCTTCGAGTTCGAGAAGGCGCTCATGCAGGAGCACTTCAACGAGAACTACATGGAGAGCAATACCCACCCGAAGGCCAACTTCAAAGGCAAGGTGAGCGGTTTCAGCGCCGCCGATGCCGGCAAGGCCGGGTCCTATAGCGTGGATGTTGCCGGTGATCTGACCATCCATGGTGTCACCAAGCCGCTCACGACCAAGGCGACCTTCGTGGTCAACGCCGACGGCACCATCAAGGCCACCAGCGATTTCTCCGTACGGCCCGAGGACCACGGCATCACCATCCCCGGCGTGGTGCGCAAGAACATCGCCGAACAGATCAAGGTGACGGTCGATCTGACCTACGCCCGTATGTGATCCATACCGCTCACGTTCCCTAGAACCGCCATGACCCGTTTCGCCCTGTTGGCCGCCGCCCTATGTTGCACACCCGTGTTCGGCCAGGAGGACCTCTTGGATCTGCTGGGAGAGGAGGAGACCGGTCCGGTATATACCAACGCCAGTTTCAAGACCACCCGTGTGATCAACGGGCATAGCCTGGAGAACACGGCGCATGGCGTGCTCGACTTCCGCATCAGCCACCGTTTCGGGTTCCTCAGCGGTGGTGTGAACGAGTTCTTCGGTCTGGACAACGCCGATGTGCGGCTGGGGCTGGACTATGGCGTCACGGACCGCCTGATGGTCGGTATCGGTCGGAGCGGCTTCCAGAAGACCGTGGATGGCTTCGCGAAGTACAAGGTGTTGCGGCAGTGTGATGAGGGCTGTGGCATGCCGATCACCCTGGCCGTGGTGGCCTCCTCATCCGTCACCACCGCACGGGCCACCGAGGTTCCCTGGTATGCTCCCGGCCGGCAGGATTATTTCACGCACCGACTATCGTACTCATGGCAGATGATCCTCGGCCGGAAGTTCAGCGAGGGTTTCACACTTCAATTGTCCCCCGGAGTCGTACATCGCAACCTGGTCGAGGCGGAGAATGATCCGAACGACCTCATCAACGTGGGCATCGGTGGCCGGGTGAAGCTGACCAAGCGGCTCGCGGTGAACGGGGAGTACTTCCACGTCCTGCGCGATGAGGTGCCGGGCTTGCGGAATTCCCTGTCCGTCGGTTTCGACATTGAGACCGGCGGTCACGTCTTCCAGCTGCACTTCACCAACAGCACCGGCATGTTCGAGCGGGCCTTCATCACCGAGACCACCGGGGATTGGGCGGATGGCGACGTGCACTTCGGTTTCAACATCTCCCGGGTGTTCACCGTGCACAACCCGAAGAAGAAGCGGGTGGAGTGACCCGAAACACCTCAGGCCGACGGACCCACGCCGGTGCCGATCGGACCGAGCGCCTTCTCCAGGTCCTTCCGCAGGATGACACCCACCTGGGCGCCCTGGCTCACCGCCATCACCGCGTGCAGCTGCTCCCGCGCCATCCGTTCAAGCACCGCGAGCGCACTTTCCTCCACCGCCACCGAGGGGACGTGGCGGGCCAGCGGACCGATCATGTTCCCGCCTTCGCTGCGTTGCAACGCGCTCTTCAATTCCTCGCGGCCCACCAGCCCGCGGAACAGGCCCTGGTCCATCACGGCCAGGACGTGCTGGTCGATCAGGGTGAGCGCGTTCCAGGCGTCCTGAACGGTCGCGACCGGCTCCATCCGGATCAGGTCGTTGCGCACCAACCGGCCCACGAGCAGGCCCTGCCGGTCGGCCTTCTGTTGCACGATACGTGCCTCGGAACCGGCCGCCATGAAGATGAAGATGCCGATGATCGCCAGGATGGCACCACCGCTGTACAGGCCGTAGAGAACGAAGCCCACAGCCAGGATGCGACCGATCACCGTGGCGATGCGCGTGGCCTTGGGCCGTGGCAACCACATGCCCAGCCCTGATCGCAGGAGGCGGCCTCCATCCATCGGGAAAGCGGGCACAAGGTTGAAGAGGAACAGGCTGATGTTGGCCACGAAGAGGAAGGTGAGCACGCCGGCCCAGGAGGACAGATCGCTGAAGAGATCGGAGGTGAGGATGGCCAGACCCGACAAGGCAAGGGTAACGAAGGCGATACCGGCGATCACGAGGTTCACAAGCGGCCCGGCCAGGGTGATCAGGAACTCCTGCCTGGGTTCCTCGGGCATCCGCTCCAAGCTGGCCACACCACCGATCGGCAGCAGCGTGATGTCACGTGTGCCCACCCCGAACCGGGCGGCCGTGAGCGCATGCCCGAACTCGTGCAGCACCACACACGCGAAGACGATCAAGATCTGGCCGATGTCCGTTGCGATCACCCGCCATGAGCTTCCTTCGGCAAGGCCCGTAAGTGCGATGTAGGCCGGCAGCAGCAGGAAGGTCCAGTGCAGAAAGACCTGGATACCGCGGAAGCGGAACAAGGGAATGCCACCCCGCATGCCGCTCACTCCTTGCCGTGCTGCAACACGAGCAGCGGGATATGCGTGTGCAATGCCAGATCGGCGGCCACGCTGTGATGGAACATCCGGTCAAGCAGGCCCCGTTGTCGGTGGATCACCACGGCCATGTCCGCGCCGCTCTGGCCTGCCAGTTCGTTCAGCGCAACCATGATATCCTCTCCGCTCACGGTGTGATAGGTGTGCGGTATGGCCCCGAGCAACTGATCGAAGGTGTCGTTGGCCGAACTGGTGTCCGCACCATCACCCTCGGCCACCACGTGTACGATCATCACCTCGGACCTGGACCACCGTGCGATATCGAGCAGCACGGCGAGGTCCGCCCGTTCGATGGGCCCACCGTCATCGGCAAGCACGATCCGGCGTGGTTCCTCGTAGCGCGCTTCCGCAGGCACCGCCAGTACCGGAAGCACGCCGCTCTTGATCATGGCGGCGGTGGTGCTCCCCAGGAACAGACGCTCCGGAGCGGACACGCTGTGGGTGCCCATCACCACGATGTCCGGCCCATGGGCATCCTCGCGCAGGTCACGCACCACCATGTCCACCGACCCATAGGCGGACACCGTGGCCAGGTCCGGGCTCGCTCCGGGCAGGGCTTCGAGCAGCTTCCCGGCATGCAGGTCCAGCTCCTCGGCGGATATTCGCGCGGCGAGTTCGTTGGGGGGCGGGGGCTGGTCGGGCAGCGCGGGCGGGGTTTGGAACGCGTTCAACAACGTGAAGCTGTTCCCTTCCACACCGAAGAGCTGGATCGCATAGGCGGCCGCGTTCAGCGCGTTCGCGCTCATGTCGGTGGCGATCAGGACGTGCGCCATGCGCTAGCGGGTGGGTTCTCAATGGCCGTGCTCCTCGCTCCCGGGCTTCGGGCTGGCCGAGTCGATCAGTGCATAGCCGGTGAAGAGCAGGGCGAGCAGGGCGACGAAGCTGAACAGGCCTTTCACGTTGTTCACCGTGCCATCCGGTCCCAACAGATCCTCCGTGTCGAGGATCGCGAAGCGGAAGGGGATCGCGAAGGCGATCAACCAGAGAACGAGGCCGATGATCTTTTTCATTGCGATGGAATGGTTGTTGGCGAAGGTAAGGGGTTCAATGGAAGCGGCCCGGGTGACCGGGCCGCGCAGGTCGTAGGACCGCAGGTTCAGCCCCGGTCCTTCAAGGCCACGTAGTCGCGCTTGGTGGCACCGGTGTAGATCTGGCGCGGACGGCCGATCGGCTCCTTGTTCTCCACCATCTCCTTCCACTGGGCGATCCAGCCTGGCAACCGGCCCAAGGCGAACATCACCGTGAACATGCGGGTGGGGATGCCGATCGCGCGGTAGATGATGCCGCTGTAGAAGTCCACGTTGGGGTAGAGCTTCCGCTCAATGAAGTAGTCGTCCTTCAGGGCGATCTCCTCCAGTTGTTTGGCGATGTCGAGGACGGGGTCGTTCACGCCCATCTTCTTCAGCACATCGTCGCAGCTCTTCTTGATGATCCGGGCCCGCGGGTCGAAGTTCTTGTACACGCGGTGTCCGAAGCCGAAGAGGCGGAAGGGATCATCCTTGTCCTTGGCCTTGTTCACCCACTTCTGGATGTCGCCGCCATCGTTCCGGATGGTCTCGAGCATCTCGATCACCTCCTGGTTGGCACCACCGTGCAGCGGCCCCCACAAGGCGGCGATGCCTGCGCTCACCGCGCTGTAGAGGTTGGCCTGGCTACTGCCTACCATCCGCACCGTGCTTGCGCTACAGTTCTGCTCATGGTCCGCATGCAGGATCAACAGCTTGTTCAGCGCATCAGCCACCACCGGGTCCACCTTGTAGGGCTCCGTGGGCAGGCCGTACATCATGTACAGGAAGTTCTCCACGTAGCCCAGCTTGTTGTCCGGGTACATGTAGGGGTGGCCCAGGCCGTTCTTGTAGCTGATCGCGGCCAGCGTTGGGAACTTGGCGATGAGCCGCACTGCCGTGCGCATCCGGTCGTTGGCCGAGCGGTGCGGATCCTGGCTCTTCGGGTAGAAGGTGCTCAACGAGTTCACCATCGCCGAGAGGATGCCCATCGGGTGGGCATTGCTCGGGAAGAACTCGAAGAAGTGCTTCATATCCTCGTGCACCAGGCTGTGGTAGCGGATCTGGTTCTCGAAGTCGTTCAGCTCCTTCGCATTGGGCAGTTCGCCGTACAACAGCAGGTAGCTCACCTCCAGGAAGCTCGCCTTCTCGGCCAACTGCTCGATCGGGTAGCCGCGATAGTGCAGAATGCCCTGCTCGCCGTCCAGGAAGGTGATGGCGCTGGTGGTGGCTCCAGTGTTCTTGTAACCGTAGTCCAGGGTCACATACCCGCTCTGGTCGCGCAGTTTGCTGATGTCGATGGCCTTCTCGCCCTCGCTTCCTTCAAACACCGGGAACTCGTAGGTCTTGCCGTCCAGAATGATCTGCGCCTTCTCGCTCATCGTGCCAACTGGTCTAAGGGGTCTTTTGAGAGGCCGCTAAGGTAGCAAAGAAGAACCCCGCTTCCGGGGCTGTTCAAAGAAGGTCATGGGACCAATGACGACGCGGCTTCCGATCGTGGAGAACGCCTGTGCGGTGCCGCGCCGAAAGGCACTTGGCGGGGTTCGTGCGGACTCCGGCCGCCCGATCAAGGGGCGGTCCACTTGGGCTTGAAGTCGCCCATGAAGGTCTGGTAGTCCTTCGCCTTGTAATGGGCTCCACCGAAGTAGTGCAGGATCGGCTCCATCTGGTCCGGCGTGAGGTAGCCCTGCACCGGCGCAAGCACGTTCAGGTCGCTGTCCAGGTACACCACGGTGGGGTAGGCGATGCGGCCCTGCACATTGGCGATCATGTAGGTGAGCTGGTGGGTTCCGTTGCGGCCGCCAACGCGGCCGGGGTCGAACTCCGGGTTCTCCAGCTTCTGGCCCTTGAAGGTGATGGCCGTCCCGCTTTCGGCATTGAACTTCACCGGGTAGAAGTTCTTATTCACGTATTCGGCCAGGCGCGGATCGCTGAAGGTCTTCGCATCGAGCATCTTGCAAGGCCCGCACCAGCTGGTGTACACGTCCACCATCAACGGCTTCGGGGCCTTCTTCGCGGCTGCTTCCGCTTCCTCGATGGTGAGCCATTTGATCGCGCCCTTGCTTTCCGCAGGCTTGGCCGCGGCGTTGGAGGGGGTCTGGGCGGCCAGCAGCAGGGGAGCAAAGGCCAGGGAAAGCAGATAGGTGCGCATGGTTCTGAGGGTACGCCCGCAAGTTACAATGACCGTGCCGGGCTGGTGGCTCAGTGCACCTCCTGCATCATACGTCTTACCAACGGAGCGATGAGGATGAGCGCACCGCCGGCGATCAGGGCGTAAAGGCCCAGCTCACCGTAGCCGTCGGTGTAGAGTACGAGCTTCTCGTAGTTGCTGGCACCGGGGTCTTCTGCGCTCATACCCGCACCGAGCAGCCCCGCGGCATACTGCCCATAGGCGCTCGCCAGGAACCACATGCCCATCATCAGGCCCTGGATGCGCAAGGGGGAGAGCTTGGTCATGAGGGAGAGTCCGATCGGCGAGAGGCAGAGCTCCCCGAAGGTGATCACGAACCAGGCGAAGGTGAAGACCTCGGTGCTGGTGACCCCGTTCTCATCGGCGTAGCCCAGCGTGCTCTTGAAGATGTAGAAACCAGCGCCGAGGAAGAGGAAGCCCAGGCCGAACTTGACCACGCTGTTGGGTTCCTTCCCACGCTTGCTCAGCCACAACCATACCAGCCCCACCACCGCGCTGAAGGCGATCACGAAGAGCGAGTTGGCCGCGTTGTTCACGCTGTTCGTGTCCACCGGGAAACCGAACAGGCTCGGGTGGAGGTTGTTCAGGGCGAAGAGGCTGAGGGAGCCGCCGCTCTGTTCGAAGAAGGCCCAGAAGAAGATACTAAAGAAGATGAAGATCAAGGCCGCACCCAGCTTCAGGTTCTCGGCCCGGCTGAAGGTGCGCATCTCCCATGCCAGGTACACCAGCGTGAGCGGCCCCACGATGTACATGAAGAGATCCGTGTATGCGGTGTTCGTCACCATCAGCAGGATGAGCGGGACCACCGCGAGCGAGCCGATGTAGGTGCCCCATTCGTACATCTTGCGTTTGGCGGCGGGCAGGTCCGGATGCAGCGGGCTGAGGCCGATGGGCCCGAAGGTCCTCCGGCGCCAGGCGAAGTTGATGAGGCTGATGATCATGACCACGCCCACCAGCGCGAAGGCGGCACGCCAGCTGTACGACTTGCCCACCCACACCATCAACAGGCCGCCCAGGAAGGCGCCCACGTTGATGCCCATGTAGAAGAGGCCGAAGCCCGCGTCGCGCCGCGCATCGCCCTCATGGTACAGCTGGCCCACCATGGTGCTGATGTTCGGCTTGAAGAAGCCCGTGCCGATGATGTTGAAGCAGATGCCGATGTAGAAGAGCTCCTTCGGCGCCGCCGCGATCACAAAGCCGCCCACGATCATAAGCAAAGCCCCCCAGAACAGTGACTTCTGGAAGCCAAGGATCTTGTCCGCGAACACGCCCCCCAGGAAGGTGAAGGCGTACACGAAGGCCTGGATGGCGCCGTATTGCAGGTTGGCCTGCTTCTCCGGCATCATCAGTTCGGTGGCCATGAAGACCACCAGCATGCCACGCAGGCCGTAGAAGCAGAAGCGCTCCCACATCTCGGTGCCGAAGAGGTAGAAGAGCTGCTTCGGGTAGGTGCCCTTGAAGTCGCGGATCTGCTGCAGGGTCAGTTGGTCGCTCATGCGTTGGACGCCGCAGCGCGGCGGAGGTGTTGGTGCGGGTTGGCGGGCGTGAAGGTGTGCTACTTCCGCCGAAAATGAAAGGGCTGACCGGTCAATAGATGTTCTTCTCGCGCATCACGGCGTTCAACCAGCGCAACAGGAAGAAGAGCATCAGCGCGGCCGCCATGGCCAGGCCGAAGTTCATGTAGAAGAAGTGGGTCTTGTCCTCGAAACCCTCCCACAGGCCGCTGAGCATGCCGCTCAACTTGTTGCCCACCGAGGTGCTCAGGAAGAAGCCGCCCATCATCAATGCCGTGATCCGCGGCGGGCTCAACTTGCTCACCAGGGAAAGGCCCATCGGACTAAGGCACAATTCACCGACCGTGACAACGCCGTACGAGGCGATGAGCCACCAGCTGCTTGCCTTGCTCTCCAGGTTGTTGGTGGCCATCACGGCGCCCACCATCACCAACGCGGAAAGGGCCGTGATCGTGAGGCCGATGGCGATCTTGGTGGGCGTGGTGGGCTCCTTGCCCCGGCTGCGCATGAAAGCCCAGAAGGCAACCAGCAGCGGCGTCAGCAGGATCACCCAGCCGGGGTTGATGCTCTGGTACAATTGGGTGGAATAGAGCTTCATGCTCTCGCCCTCGGACGGTACGTTCGCCGGGTCCATGTCCTGGAAATACGCGGCACTGCGGGGGTCGGTGTCCGCCCCGGCGTTGGTCACGGTCTCGGCCATGTTGATCGGGTCGGCGATGGCGGCGATGGAGGCGGGCATCTCGCGGTCCGTGTGGTCCTTGGCGAAGACGGTGAGCGCATCCCCGTTCTGGTGGAAGACCGCCCAGAAGATCACCAGACAGCCGAAGACCGCCAGCAGCGCACCGATGGGACGCTTGTCCTCTTCATTGGCCTTCACGTACAGATAGATGAAGAAGCCGATCACCGGGATGCAGCCGAAGATGAAGGCGTCGTTGGTGTCGGTGCCCAACAGGTTGCCCGGAATTAGGTAGCCGATGATCCCGAACAGGAACATGGGCGCGATGGTGCTCAGCAGGATCTTCCCGGTGGCCATGTCACCCGGCTTTAACGGCTTGATCACGTCGGCCTCCTTGATGTGCTTGTTGCCGCTGAGGAAAATGGTGACCCCGATGAGCATGCCGATACCCGCCGCGGCGAAGGCGTAGCCCCAGCCGTACTTGATCTGCATGTAGGCCGCCACGAAGTTGCAGACGAAGGCACCGATGTTGATGCCCATGTAGAAGATGTTGTAACCCGCGTCCTTGTTGGCCCGGTAACGATCGTCGTTGTAGAGGTTCCCGACCAGGGTGCTGATGTTCGGCTTGAACATCCCATTGCCCAGGATGATGAGCAGCAGGCCGAGGTAGAATGCCGTCTCGTTGTGCACGGCCAGGGTGAGGTAACCGGCCGCCATCAGCAGGCCGCCCATCAGGATGCTCTTGCGGAAGCCCAGCACACGGTCCGCCAGCAGGCCGCCGATGAAGGGCGTGAGGTAAACGAGGCCGAGGTAGGTCCCGTAGATGTCGCTCTTCTTCAACGCGCTGAAGCCCATGCCACCGCTCTCCCAACCATCAAGCATGTACAGGGAGAAGATGCCCAGCATGAGGTAGTAACCGAAGCGTTCCCACATCTCGGTGAAGAAGAGGACGTACAGGCCCTTGGGGTGCTTGATGGTGGTGCTCATCGATGGACTTGGCAACGGGGATCGTGGCGAGTGTGGTTCGACGCTCGGGAAGGCTTGGTCATCAGTTGATGCCGTGCATCCACTTCTTCATGGTCGGTGTGAGGACCAGTAGGAGAGCTGCGCAGCCGAGCACCACATACACGCCCCATTGGAGGTACACGTTCATGAAGCCGGTCAGCTCCGCCACGGGATCGGCACCATCGTTCGCGCTGCTGGCGATGAGCTGCCCAAGCTTACCGGCCACCTTGTGTGCGAAGGCTATGCTCAGGAACCAGCTGCCCATGACGAAGCCCACCACCTTCTGGGGACTCAACTTCGTCACCACGCTCAGCCCCACCGGGCTCAGGAACAACTCACCGGTGGTGTGCAAGAGGTACATGCCGATGAGGAATCCCATCGGGATCGAGGTCGCACCCGCTCCGTTGGCAATGCCCACCTTGACACCCCATACGATGATCGAGTAGCCCACCGCCATCTGCACCAGGCCGTAGAAGAACTTCATCGGCGTGCGAGGTTCAATTTGTTCATCGCCAGCTTCACCCACATCCAGTTGAAGACGGGCGCCAGCAGCATGATGAAGAGTGCGTTCACGGATTGGACCCATTTCAATGCCGGCCCTGTTCACGTAACGGTCCGTCAGTATGTTGATGGAACCACCGGCCTGCTCGAAGAGCACCCAGAAGATCGTGTGGAAGAAGAATAGGATGAGGAAGACGAAGAGGCGTTGCCCTTCGGCCCTGTCCTCCGCTGTGAACCCTGTGTACAGTAGATAGCCCAGGCAGCGGGCGAACCCTGCGCCGAACAGCAGCCAATCCGTGATGCCTTCGCTGTTGATGAGGAAACTGAAGATCGGGATGATGATCAAGCTCGAGGATCGTCATCGGTGAAGGCTCCGATGCCCATGAGACGCCAGGCATTGCCCGCTTCAGGAGCATGACCCTTACCTTCCAGGTGCTTGAAGTTGAGGAAGAAGACGACCATGCCGAGCAACATGCCCATGCCAGCAGAGAGGAAGCCGTATTCCCACCCGACGCGTTGTCCCAGGTAACCGCAGGTGAGCGGCGCAAGGAACGCCGATGTTGATGCCCATATAGAACAGGGTATAGGCACCATCCTTCTCGGGTCGTTACGGTCGGTCGATAGAAGGTGCCGAGGAAACTGCTGATGTTCGGTTTGAAGAGGCCGTTCCCGACCGTGAGCGCCGCAAGACCGACGAAGAAGAAGGACTCGCTGTGCAACTGGCCGGTGGACGCCGCGGATATGGCTAGAATGAACTGCCCTAATGCCATGAATCCACCACCGGTGAGAATGGCCTTACGGAATCCGATCGCACGATCGGCCAGCATGCCGCCGATGACCGGTGCAGCATAAAAGCAACGCATTGTACGCACCGTAGATGCCATAGGCCCGAGCATCCGCCTCCCCGGCCGCCATCTTGTCGAACAATTCCTTCGTGAGATACAGCACGAGCAGTGCGCGCATCCCATAGAAACTGAAGCGTTCCCATAGCTCCGCGAAGAACAGCACGAACAATGCCGTTGGATGCACTTTCCGTTGACTGTACAAGGTCGCGGGTACCCAGATGAGCACGAATGCCCAGCCGACGATCAAGCTCCATATGGCGAAGTCCATCTGTGTAGGGTTGTTGAAGGTCCGCCAAGGTAAACAAGCCAGTGAACTGGCAAGTGGACCGCAGGCGTCAGGGGTAGGAGTATGAGCAAGCGGTTGCCACGCCCCTCATCCTACCCACGGCGTTCCTACAAATTCTCCTCCAACCACTTCGTCATCATCTCGAAGAGGTGGAGTCGTGTTGTGCCGCCGTAGATCCCGTGGTTGCGGTCCGGGTACACGAACTGGTCGAAGGGCTTGTTCGCCTTCACCAGCGCCAGGGTCATCTCCGCCGCGTTCTGGTAGTGCACATTGTCATCGGCCAGGCCGTGGATGAGCAGGTAGTTGCCCTTCAGCTTGTCCACGTGGTTGATGGGGCTGTTGTCGTCGTAGCCGCTGCCGTTGTCCTTCGGCAATCCCATGAAGCGCTCGGTGTAGATGCTGTCATAATACCGCCAGTTGCTCACCGGGGCCACGGCGATGGCCGCCTTGAACACGTCCGCGCCTTTCGTGATGCAGAGGCTGCTCATGTAGCCGCCGTAGCTCCAGCCCCAGATGCCGATGCGTGTCCCATCCACATAGGGTTGCTGCGCCAGCCACTTCGCCGAGGCGATCTGGTCCTCGGTCTCATACCTGCCCAGCTGGCCGTACGTGCAGTGGCGGAACTCCTGGCCGCGGTGGCCCGTGCCGCGTGGGTCCACGCACACCACCAGGTAGCCCTTCTGGTTCAACAGCGTGTGCCACATCATGTCGCGCCCATCGAACTTGTCCAGCACCTCGTTGCTGTTCGGTCCGCTGTACTGCACCATCAGCACCGGGTACTTCTTCGCGGGGTCGAAGGCGGGCGGCTTCATCATCCAGCCCCGCAATGCGACGCCAGACTCCGTGGTGAACTGGAAGAACTCCTTGCGCGAGGTGCCGAAGGAGGATAGCGTCTCCTCCAGGCGTACGTTGTCCTTCAAGGTCTTCACCGATCTGCCCTGACCATCGTGCAGGGTGACCACCGGCACTTCGTTCGCCGTGCTCCGCGTGTTGATGAAGTACTGGAAGCCCGTGCTGAACTCGGCCTCGTTGTAGCCCCCCGCAGGGCTCAGCTGTTTCAAGCCCTTGCCGGTGAGGCCCACGCTCCAGACATCCTGCTCCTCGGGCGAGGACTTGGCGGCGGTGAAGATCACGCGCTTGCCCTTCTCGTCGATGCCGGCCACGCTCACCACGTCCCAGGCGCCGCTCGTGAGCGCTTTCGGCTCGCCACCCACCGGAACGAAGTACACATGGTTCCAGCCGCTGCGTTCGCTGGTGAGTACGAAGCCGCTGCCATTCTCCAGGAAGTGCAGGTCGTCCGTCACCTCCACGTAGGTCTTGCTCGTCTCGTGGTATACCTCGGTCGGTATCGGTCGCATCTTGGCGCCGGGTGGCGGCATCTTCGCCGTCAGTATCACCTTCTCGTTCTGCAGGCGGTTCATGCGCATGAACCAGGGATCGCCCTTCGGGGTGAAGCCCAGGCGCGGCACGTAGATGTCCGTGTCCTCGGTACCCAGGGGCAGGTTGTAGTCAAGGCCAGCGGACAGGTCGTAAACATGTACGCTCACCGTGCTGTTCACCTCGCCGGCCTTCGGGTATTTGAAGCGGTATTCGCTCGGGTAAAGCTGGTCCTTGTAATAGGTCAGGTCGAACTCCTTCACTGCGCTCTCATCGCTTCGGAGGTAGATGAGCTTGTCTCCCTTCGGGCTCCAGGCATAACCCTGCACCACGGTGAATTCCTCCTCGTACACCCAGTCCGTGGCGCCGTTGAGCACCTTGTTCCACGCTCCATCGTTGGTCACTCGTGTTTCCTGCATCGTTGCCAGGTCCACCACGTAGAGGTCGTTGTCGCGAACGAAGGCAGCGCGGCCGCCGTCGGGGCTGAAGGTGGCCAACCGCTGTTTGGCCTTGCTGACATCGCTCAAGGGCACCAGTTTCTTCGTGGCGCGGTCGTACACGTAGTTGTGGGCGTAGTAGCTGTAGCGGTAGATCGGTTCCGCATCCGTCTCGATCATCAGCTTCTTCTCATCACCACTGAAGCTGTAGCCGTCGATGGCGATGGGGGCCTTCGCTCCGGCGGGGATCAGGGCGGTGCCATCCACGATCGTGCTCACCTTCTGCCCGGTCCGGTAGGCGTACTGGTCGATCACCATGCCGGCTTCCGTGCCGTCCAGTACGGTGTAATGCTGACCGTCATTCATGCTGGCAAGCCCCCCCACGTACTCCGCGCTGAACTGCGGACTTGCCCAGATGTCGCGGTTGGTGAGCTGTTTCTGTGCGGTGGTGGAGGAGAGGGTGAGGGCAAGGCTTGCGCCCAACAACAGTGAACGATGGATCATGAGGGGTCGTGAAAGGACGGGCAAGATAACCAGCCCTTCCGGGGCGCATCGCGTGCTCACGTCAGCCGCAACCGTCGGTCCCAGCGGTCTCGATCCGTGACCCCTTACATATCCACGGGCACGCTCCAACGACGGTCGCGCTGCACGACGCGCACTCCTTGATGCTGGTCCGCGGACCGGCCTGCCTTCTCGAACGTGCCCTCCGTTGTCAACAGATCATCCAACTGCTTGCCGCTGTAGATGCGGGTGGCAAGGGCATGACCGTCCATATCAAAGCGCTCCCAGGTGCCCGACTTCACACCCTTGGTATAGGTGCCGACGCTCTCGGTGCGGCCGTTCGGATGGTAATAGGTGAAGGTTCCGTCGGGCACGGTGAGCAGGCTATCGAGGTAGGAGCCTTTCATGCGGGTGACACCGATGTTCGAACGGATGATGACGAGGTACCGTCCGTTCGAAGCAAGCGCGACCACCCGTGTGAGCCTTTCCTCCGTTACAGAGATCTCGTGGGCAAGGGCTTCGGCGCTCACCTGCTCCACACGTACAATGCGGACGGCGGATGCATTTCCCCGATCACCAGCGGCGCGGGCAGCTTGTGGGGCTTGGCATGCGATAACGAGGAGTAGGGTTATGAGAGCTTTCATGGCTATAGGGATCTATCGCCAGGGATGCGAGCCGTGTACCAGTTCGGTCGCCTGTAGCTATGTCGCTGGTCATTAGGTGGTTGTGGGCAAACGGTCCAGTCCAACACCGTGGAGTTCTTTCCCTGATCGGGAGTTCTCCACCACGCTCTAGGATGCTCGTACCCGATCATTCAGATCCGACCATAGCGTGGTGTAATTCCCCGTCCCACGCTACGGGATCGGGGTGCTGTTTCCTCAATACCCAGGGTTCAGGATGAGGCCTATTCGAAGGTCCGTTCCATGCGCTCATTCACGAGGTGCTGAGGATCAGCTGCTTCGTCGATAACGGGAGGGTGGGGCACGACGAAGCCTCCTTCATGGCCCACGAATTGGCCCATCAGGGGCATGGGCCATCGCTCACTGATCCGGATCCTATATGGCGTGCTGCTCGCCGTCGCACCGATCGTTCTGCGGGCGAACACGCTGTATGCCGATGGGATCCTGCGCGTGCGTGGCGGCAACTGGTCCAACGCCCGTGTCACGATCCTGCCTGAGTTCGGCAGTGCTTTCGACCTTCCGCTGAACAGCGACAAGTTCCAGTTGGATATGGGCCTGCGTTCCACCTACCTCGTACGGGCCTCTCATCCCGAATGCGCCACCAAGGAAGTGGTCTTCGACCTGCGCCTGCCGGATGGCGTCAGCGCAGAGACCTTTCGCTTCCCGTTCGAGATCATCCTGGAACGATTCGCGAAAGGAGAGGAACCCTTCGAATATGCGCAGCCTGTCGGCCTGGTGTTCTATGACCAGGAGGAACAGGATTTCATCTATACCACGGACTACACCCGCATGCGCAAGGTGTTGGGTCTCGATAGCCTGATATCGCGCATGGCCGCCCACATCGAGCGGGTGCCGGTCCAAGCCGACATGCTGGCCGACCTGGAGTGGATGTTCGTGAACGACCCGAACGCATCGCTTCCCGCGGTGCAAGCGGATGCCACCGCACCGCTCGCTGCGCAGGTGGAGAAAAAGGAGGAAGTGGGATCGACCGTGCTGGTGGATGAGCCAGTGCCGAGCCTAGGTGATGGTAACGCTGGTAGAGAGGTCGTTCACACCTACGACCCGGTCGAGGCCGATCCGCCGACCGCTCCGGTCCTTCTCGCATCATTGACCCCGACGGTGCGGACCATCGCTGAAGAGCGTACGTCGGCATCATGGTTCTCCACGCACTGGCAGGTGCCGCAGGCGATGGAACCCTCCGCATCCCACGAGCTGCAGACCATGCGGACCATGGTGATCGCGATCGATCGCTTCAGCGATGGAACGAGCGCAACGGAACTGCGCAAGGTCACCCACGCGTTCGGAGCCGTGTTCTACTTCGAGGACGGCATCGCCATTGATCAACGTGCCTATGAAGAACGGCTCGGCGCGCTCGCCTTGCCTGGCCACGAACAACAACAACTCCACTGACCATGAAGAACATCGTTCCGACCCTGCTCCTCGTTGGCGGCATCGCCATCATCCTCTTCGGTACCATGCGCAAGGACGAAGGTCAGGCGGACATCGATCTGGGTGCGACCGAGATCAGCATCGGTAAGTCGGACGCCAGCTTCTGGCCTTATTTCATCGTGGGCGGGGTGGCCGCCGCAGCGGGGCTGGTGATGCTGGTGAAGGGGAGGAAATGACTGGACGCGTTCAATGAGCGCTCCGATCGCCACGGCTATTCCTCCACGTGATCCATATCCGCCTCGAAGGTCTCGTGCACCCGGGAGGTGGCCCAGAACGCCGCGCCGATACTGAGGATGCCGACGATCAAGGCGCTGGTCACGTTCCCCACGGGAACCAGCAAGCCGTTGAAGAGGAGCGTGAGCGGAAGCACGGAGCCCCGGACGAAGTTGGGTGTGGTGGTGGCCACCGTGCTGCGGATGTTGGTCCCGAACTGCTCGCTCGCCACCGTGACGAAGATGACCCAATAGCCTGTGGCGGTGCCCAAGGCGAGGCAGAGCCAGTTGTAGGCAGCGATGGATGCCCCGCGCATGCCGAAGAGGAAGACCAAGGTGAGCACGAGGTTCGCGGTGAGGTACAGGTAGATGACCTTCTTGCGGCTCCGCAGCCATTGGCTCAACAAGCCGCTGAACAGGTCGCCCAGGCTGAGACCGATGTACGCATACTTGATCGCCTCGCCGTTGATGGTCTTGAGCCCCATCTCGTCCAGATCGCTTGTGACGATCGCGAAGGCCGGTACGAAGACATCCTGGGAAAGGCTCACGAGCACCCCGATCACATACCAAACCGGTACACCGATGAGGATGCAGCTGATGTAGCGCAGGAAGCGATCGCGGTCGTTGAAGAGCAGGCGGAGATCGCCCTTGCGCACGTCCTTCTCCTGCACGTGGCGGAACAATCCGCTCTCGAAGGTGCCCAGTCGCAAGGCCAGCAGCACCAAGCCCATCAGCCCACCCACGAGGTAGGCCACCTGCCAGTTCATAAGCTCTGTTCCGGTGATCGTCGTGAGCAGACCACCGAGCCGTTGACCTTGTGCGCTCACCTCCGCCGCGAAGACCGCCCCCAGCGCCCCCACGGTCACCATCACCAGGGTGCCGTAGCCCCGTTTGTCGCGCGGAAGTGTCTCGGTGATCAGTGTGATGCCCGCGCCGAGCTCACCGGCCAGACCGACACCGGCGAGGAAACGCACGATGGCATACAGGGTGAGGTCGTAGGTGAAGGCGTTGGCGATGTTGGCCGCGGAGTACAGCAGGATGCTGCCGAAGAGCACGGTGATCCGTCCCTTCTTGTCACCCCATACGCCCCATAGGATCCCGCCAACGAGCATGCCGAGCATCTGGATGTTGAAGAGGTGGATGCCCATGTCCTTGATGCCCGGATGGCCGGGGCCGAGGAGGAACTCCAGGCTCTCACGCTTCACCACGTTGAAGAGCACCAGGTCGTAGATGTCCACGAAGTAGCCCAACGCCGCCACGAGGACGAGCAGGAAGGAACGGCCTGGGAAAGACGTGCTTCATGGTCCGTGGCGAAGATGCGCAGACCGCCGCGAAATGAGAAGCGCCTTCCGGGACACAAGCGACCGGGGCCGGTTCAGGCCAGGATCTCCTCCACGTTGCGCTTGATCATCTGTGCGAGGCGTTCCATCGGCAGGTCATTGCCATCCTTTCCGAATGGATCCTCGATCTCCTCGGCGATCAGCTCCAAGCTGGCAAGCACGTAGAAGATGAACATGACCACCGGCACGGCGATGTAGCCCAGGGAGAAGGCGAAGCCGAAGGGCAACGTGAGCACGTAGATCACGATGAACTTCTTGATGAAGCTGCTGTACGAGTAAGGGATGGGCGTGTTCTTGATCCGCTCGCAGGCGCCGCAGATGTCGAGGAACTGTACCAGCTCCGTGTTCAGCACGATCAGCTGGTCGCCGGTGATGTCCTTCTCGTGGTACATGCGCTGCACCCGTTGCTGCATCAAGCTGACGATCTGCGAAGGGACATGCTTGCTCCGGTCGAAGTCCGGTATCTCGGGATGCGGCTTCTCATCCAACGCCAGGCGCGTCTTCTCCAGTTGCAGGTGCCGGCGCAGTTCATCGGGGAACGTGCCGACCAGGCGTTCGAAGAAAGCGCGGGTCGTGCTTTGCTCCGGTGGTACCATGGCGGCCACCTTCACGGCGAGGTTCCGGCTCACGTTCACCAGTTGCCCCCAGAGCTTGCGGCCTTCCCACCACCGGTCGTAGGCCGTGTTCGTGCGGAACACGAGCAGCATGCTGATGGCGAAGCCGAGCAGGCTGTGCATCACCGGCAGGTTGCTCACGTAGCTGTTCTTGCTCAGCTGCAGGTAACGCACTTCCACATAGCCGACCACCGCGGTGAAGAGCCCGACCAGGATCAGGAGCGGCATCAACTTCCGGACGGTGTCCGAGCGGTGCAGCGCCAATGCCCGCCACCAATCACGACTGTCGTAGGTGATCATCGGTCACTCGTAGTGCTTGCGAAGAAGGCGTTCGAACATCCGGCCGGGCAGGACCTTCTTCAGGAAGATGCTGATGCGCTGGATACCCTGGGCCACGATGTAGGTGGCCTTCGGGTGCTTCGAGGCGATGATGCGTTCGATGACCTGGGCGAGTTCGTCCGGGTCGCGGCTGTAGTGCATGCTTCCGCCCAGCTCGGCCATCGCCTTGTCGTAGCCGGGCTTGTTCGCCTCGCTGATCACCTCCGGTCGCAGCCGGGCCGATGCGATGTTGGTGTTGAACTCACCCGGTTGCACCGAAAGCACCTTCACCCCGAAACGGGCGGCCTCGGTGCTCAGGGCCTCGGTGTAGCGTTCGAGGGCGGCCTTGCTCGCGCTGTAGAAACTGCGATAGGGCAGGCCGAAATTGCCCGCCACGCTGGTGATGTTGATCAGGTGACCATCGCCCTGCTTCCGCATCTGGGGCAGTGCCGCGCGACACACACGGTGTGGGCCGAGCACGTTGGTGTCAAAGTTGGGCAGCAAGGGCAGGGGTGATGTCCTCCGCAGGTCCCTGGATCCCGAGGCCGGCGTTATTGATCACTACATCCAGGCGTCCGGTCCGCTTGATGATCTCAGCCACCGCGGCGTTCACCGAGGCCTCGTTCGTTACGTCCATGGCCAGGAGCGGGAAAGGGCCAGGACCCTCGCCCAACTGCGGCTTGCGACTGGTGCCGAAGACCGTGTGTCCCGCCTTGGCCAGCCGTAACCCGATGGCCTTGCCCAGCCCGCTGCTGGCGCCGGTGATCAGTACGACTTTGGGTTGGATATCGGCCACGGCGCCAAGGTAGCAGCCCATTGCGCCTATCCGGCATCTACTCATTCGACTGCGCGCTGGCCTCTGACGCCCATACTTCGTTGCGGGATCCGTCACGTAGCTCTGGCTGCGCTCCGGTTCCCGCGCCTTGTCTGACCGCCAGATCCGCAGCGCTCGCTTCGAACGAGGCGACCCCGAACAGGCTCCAGAATAGGCAAAAAAAGAGGGGCAAGCGACCCGCATCGCACCGCTACGACCGCCTGCCCTTGCTGCCTTCCGGCCCTGGGGGATTCAGCGGGAGCTGGTCGTACAGGACTTGCCCCGGGTGCAAAGGTAGGCATGCGCCGGTCACTCTGGATACAGAGCCCATCGCTTCCTGCGGAGCGAGCCGTATCCTTGCAGCGCCATGGACATCTCCATCGTCGTACCCCTGCTGAACGAGCGGGAATCGCTCCCACACCTCGTGGAATGGCTCCACCGGGTGTTGGGTGGCATGGGGAAGGCCTACGAGATCATCCTGGTGGATGATGGCAGTTCGGACGGCTCCTGGGACGAGATCCAGCGACTCTCCAAGGCGGACGGGCGCGTGAAGGGCGTGCGCTTCGGGCGCAACTACGGGAAGAGCCCTGCCCTTGAACGAAGGCTTCATCGCCGCGCAAGGCGGAGTGGTGATCACCATGGATGCTGACCTGCAGGACGACCCGGACGAGATCCCCGAGCTCTACCGCATGATCACCGAGGACGGTTTCGACCTGGTGAGCGGCTGGAAGAAGAAACGGTACGATCCGCTTACGAAGACCATTCCCACCAAGCTCTTCAACTGGACCACGCGCCGGGTGAGCGGGGTGATGCTGCATGACTTCAACTGTGGTCTGAAGGCCTACCGCAAGGAAGTGGTGAAGAACATCCAGGTCTTCGGGGAGATGCACCGCTACATCCCCTTCATCGCGAAGAAGGAGGGCTTCCATCGGATCGGGGAGAAGGTGGTGAAGCACCACCCGCGGAAGTACGGTCGCACCAAGTTCGGCCTGGACCGCTTCATCAACGGCTTCCTGGACCTCCTCACCATCACCTTCATCTTCCGCTTCGCGAAGAAGCCGATGCACTTCTTCGGTGGGCTCGGCACCATCATGTTCGTGGTCGGCTTCTTCAGTGCGGCCTGGGTGATCGGCGAGAAGCTGTGGTACAGCTACGTACTGCATGTGGCCGCGCCGCGCGTCACCAGCTCGGGGCTCTTCTTCGTGGCCCTCACCGCCATGGTGATCGGTGTGCAGCTCTTCACCGCCGGCTTCGTGGCCGACCTGGTCAGCCGCAATGGCGACGACCGCGACCGCTATCGGGTGAGTGAGCGCATCGGTCTTTGATCCGCCACCTTCATCTTTGAAGGGATGAAGGGAGGCCTTCCGTTGCGCATCGCACAGGTGATCCTGGTGCTGGCACTGCTCCGGCATCTGCTGCTGGCGCTCTTCATTCACCCCTATGCGGATGACTTCAGCTACGCGGTCTCTGGCCTAGGAACGCCATTGGCGGAAGGTCTGCTGCGCGAATACAGCTCTTGGAACGGACGCTACGCATCGAACATCCTCGTGCTGCGCGGCCCTTGGTACTGGGGATCGATGCCGGGCTCACCGCGTACCGCGCCGTGGCCATGGCACTGGTCCTGTTGACCGGTCTGGCCAGCTACCGCTTCCTGCGCGCCATGGCGCCACGCCTCAACAAGGAACTCACCTTCACGATGGCCCTGGCCTGGCTGCTCCTCTTTCTGCACGTGATGCCCGACGCCAGCGAAGGCTTCTATTGGTACACCGGCGCGGTGACCTACCAGCTCGCCAACGCGCTCAGCCTCTTCTTCCTCGCCAACTGGCTAAGCGCCTGGCGGCGGACGGAGATCATCGGTGTGCGTTGGTACGTGGTGCAGGTCCTGCTGCTCCTCTGGATGGCGGGAAGCAACGAGGTGCATATGGCCTACCTGGTGATCGGGCATGCCGTGCTCGTGTTCCTGTCGCGGAAGGAGACCGGTCCACGACGACGCGCAGCTATCATACTCCTGGGCGTGGCGATCATTGCCGGTATGGTGGTCGCTCTGGCACCCGGCAACGCCACACGCGAGTCGCTGTTCCCGTTGCGGCATGATGTGGTGCGGACCCTGGCGTACAGCGTGGGACAGACAGGCCGTTGGGCGCTCAGTTGGGCCTTGCCGCTCATCCTGCCATCGATCCTATTTCTTGTCCTCCTTAGGAAAGGAGAAGAGAGAGGCCTGTTGTCATGGGATGGCTTGCGTTGGAACAGGTGGGCGGCGCTCGCTCTGCCCTTTCGCCTGTCTTTTCGTGAGCATGGTGGTGACGTATTGGCCCACCGGCCTGCTCGGCCAATACCGCACCCTCAACATGGCCTGCTTCTACTTCCTGCCGACCTGGTTCCTGGCGCTCACGGTCTGGGATCGTGCGGTCCTGCGCAAGCTGGTGCCTACCCCGCCCGCAGTGAACCGCTCGTGGTGGGCATGGGTCGCCGTGTTGGCCGGCACGCTCTTCCTCTTCAGTGGGCGCGATGGCCTGGTGACCGCCGACCTCCTTGGTGGTCGCATGGCCCGCTATGATGCGGACATGATGCAGCGCTACGCGATGGTGCGGCAGGCTGCACAGCGAAGGGAGGAGGTCGTGCTCGGTCCGGTGCACTACCCGCGTTGCCTGGTGATCCTCCCGCTCGATACCGATGCGAACTATTGGATGAACCGGAGCTACGCCGGCTACTTCGGGGTGCCTGGGGCGCGCGTCAGTTCAACACCTCCACCACCGGCTCCGTAGGCAGTGGCGCGGGTGTGGGCGTCAGGTCGAAGAAGAGTTCGGCCGCCAGCTTCTCGTCATGCCCGTACACATCGTCACAGAAGTACAACCGGTCGTCCGGCCCCACCCAAGCCGTGAAGTAACCGATCGTCACGGGACGTTTCTCCTTCAACGTGACCCACGTTTCGGATCCCTTGTTCATCGCGGCCTTGATCTTCTCGGTTGTCCAGGTGGTGTCGTTGCGGAGAAGGTACTCGGCCAGGCGCTGCGGCTCGCTCAATCGGATGCACCCATGACTGAAGGCCCTGCTTTCCCGAGCGAAGCCGCCCTTGCTCGGTGTGTCGTGGAAGTAGATGCTGTAGTTGTTCGGGAAGAGGAACTTCACCAGGCCCAATGCGTTGCTTCGGCCAGGCTTCTGGCGGATCACGGGGTTCGCGTCCGTGCCACCGATCCGTTCCATGCCCTTCTTCGCCAGGTAATTCGGGTTCTTCCGGATCTCCGGAAGGATCTCGTTCTTCACGATGCTCTGCGGTACGCCCCAGTATGGGCTGAAGACGATGTTCGTGAGCGTGTCACTGAAGATGACCGTGCGCGTGGCCACGTTGCCCACGACCACCTTCATGTTCCACGCCTCTTTCCCGTCCTCGAAGATGTGCATCCGGTACTCCGGGATGTTCACCAGGATCAGGTCCGGGGCGTAGGCTTCCGGGACCCAGCGCAGTCGTTCCATGTTGATGAGCATGGTTCGAACCCGCTGGGCTGGCGTGATGTTCAACGCTCGAATGACGCTCGTTCCGATCACGCCGTCGGGCAGCAGGCTGTGCCGTTCCTGGAAGCGCATCACGGCCTGCACGAGCAGGCTGTCATAGGCCATGGAATGCAGGACGAGCGTGTCCATCCCGGTCACCAGGTCGCCCAAGACCATCAGACGCTGCCGGATGTCCGGGATCACGCCGGCCGTGTCACCCGGCTCCAGCTTCTTGCGATCGCCCAGAGAAAGTGGATCCCAGCGTACCAGGGTGTCCAACATCACGTACTTCCGCAGTCGCTGTTTCAGCTTGCCATACTGCGGATGCAGGGGTTCGATGGCGCTCAGGTCCATGCCGCCGGCCGCGATGGAATCCAGCAGCCGGTCGTAGTTCTTCTTCGTGCGCGGGATGAACCAGTCCAGTTCCCGCAGATCCTTGCCCACCATGCCGCCGTATTCCTTGTTGGCGAAGTGGAAGAACTCGGCGGTGAGCGTGAGCTCCAGGTCCTGACCGCAACTGTCGCATGGCGGTTGACCGGCACGGGTCGGCTGTTCCATCAGCTGCCGGAGCCGTTCGCTCAACGCCGCCACGGTCGGGTGTGCCTTGTCCGTGCCATGCACGAGGGAGGCGAAACCGAAGGCAGCATGGGACAGGGTATCGTCCACGAACCAGGCGTAGTGATAACCGCGGCGTTTGTAGAAGCTGAAGATCGCCGCGCTGTCGCCCTTCGAGTCGGGATGTCGGGAAAGGAATCCGGCGATCGTCGCACTGTCCAATGTCCGATCGGTGATCGCCTCCCTGGTCTCGAAGACCTTGGCGATCTCACGGGTCTCCTCGGCAAGGGACTTTGGACGCGGTGCCTGGGTACAACCGACGATGAGGAATAAGATGAAGAAAGGGATGGAGCAACGCATGATCGGTCCTCCATACGTGAGGACGGCAGCAAAGTTCGTTGCTCAGCCGTGAACGTAGAGCAGGCCGCCATCGGCGAGCAGCTCCAGCATGCGCGGCATATCGGCGCGGCTCACCGCCGGACAACCCCAGCTGCGGCCGAGACGACCGTGTTCACGAATGAAGGATTCGCCTACATAATCGGCGCCGTGCATGATCACCTCGCGCTTCTCCGCCTGGCAGTTGATCCCCTTCTCGAGGCCGTGCAGCAACAGGGCCGCCCCATGCTTCGGGCTAACGATCTCCGCACCCACCCGGTATAGTCCCAGGCTGGTCTGGTGGCTCCCTTCGCGGTTGCTGAAGTGGGTGGCCATCAGCTCTCCACTTCCCTGTCCGTGGGCCACATAGGTCCGCATCAGGAGCTCCTTGCGTTCCAGGTCGAGTACGTAGAATCGCTTGGCTGTGCTGGGCTGGGTCATATCGGCGATGGCGATGATCTGGCCGGCGACCCCCTTCCGCAACATGCGTTTGTAGCAGGCCGTGAACACGCTCTCCTTCAGTTCACCTTCGAGGCAGATCGCCTCGTACAGTTCCGCTGCCGCATTCGTTGAGGCGTCCACGGCTTCAGCTGGTGCAGGGGGTGCAGCAGGCGCCGGCGCTTCGGCCCCGCCGATCAGCCAGGAGAAAAGCAATGCCAAGAGCAAGGGTGCTTGCACCATTCTTCCTTACAGGTTCGTCCGTTGCCCTCCCATCGTGCGAGGTTCCAGTTCGCGGTAAGGCCAACGGGGGCGTGAAACTATCATCCTAACGTTCACAAGCCCCTTCTACGCATGTTAAAAGGATCAAGTTCCGGATGGATGCCCCGTTCAGGCCGACGAACGGGCTCCGATCGCGCGCGACGCATAGCTTCGGTGGATCATTCCACCATGATGCGCCACCTTCCCTCCATTCTCTTCGCGTTGCTCGTGCAGAGCGGTTCCGCACAGTTCTACAATTGGGGCTGGGGTCCACCGATCAGCGTGACGCAGAACGGCAGTACCATCTCCTGCACGGTGTGGGACCCACTGCTGGACCAGAGCCGCACACAGAGTTATTCCAGCGTGGCGGAATGGAGCAGCGTGGATGGCGTGGTGGCCACCCTGTCCAGCTCCGGCGTTGTACGCGGCATCGTCTACGACATTGATCTGTCCCAGTTCCGCGATGACAACTTTTCCTTCGTGAGCGGCACCTCGGTGACGAACGCGGATGGCATCATCGCCTGGGTCACAGGCAGCGGTACTGTTGGCGCGGCGATCTACAACCCGGCCACGCAGCAATGGCTGGATGACACCTTCAGCTTCAGCTCCGGCACAAGCATCATCAACCGGCATGGTGTGGTGAGCTGGGTCACCGGTTCGGGGACGGTTGGCGCAGCTGTCTTCGACCCGGGTACACAGCAGTGGATGGACGATAGCTTCAGCTTCAGTTCGGGTACCACCATGTACAATCGCGATGGCGTCGTGGCCTGGGTCACGGGTTCGGGGACGGTGGGTGCCGCGATCTATGATCCCTCCAACGGGCAGTGGATGGACGACAGCTTCAGCTTCAGCTCGGGCACGACCGTGGTGTTGGAGGATGGGGTGGTGGCCTGGCGCACGGGAAGTGGCACGATCGGTGCTGCCGCGTACAACTGGAACAATGATCAGTGGGTCGATGGCAGCTTCAGCTTCAACTCGGAGAATACTGCGCTCAGCATCATCGATGGGACGGTGCATTGGACGAACAACAGCGGTGCACAACGGCAGGGCTTCACCGGATCCAACCAATGGCAGAGCAATGCCAATACCGCTGTGCGTTGCATCTATTACCCGGAGCAGGTGGGTGCTTCGGGAGCGCCGCACATCGCCTACCTCTGGTGCCTGTCCATCGGGGCATCATCCTATTCGCACGCCTGCGGGGACGGACATACCATCACCCGTCGCTGGGCGTGGAAGCGCTACGCCAACCCCGGAACCTACCAGCCGCAGCTCACGGTCTTCAGCAGCACCGCGAACAGTGCCTGCGACGGGACCTTGAACTTCTCGGGGACGGGCCTGAACGAGGCCACATCCGCCGAACTCCGCATAAGCTGGACCGGTAATTCGATCCGGTTGGTGGCCGAGGAGCCGATCGGTGTTGTTCGCGTGATGGACGCGCGGGGGAGCGTGGTGGTCGCTGGTCGGTCGCGCGATACCTTCATGGAGCTTCCTGCGGACCTGGCGCCCGGGGTCTACCTCGTACACACCACGGATCATGGCACCCAGCGATTGATCGTCGCTGACTAAGGATAGCTCTCCCGGCGGATCACCTGGCCATCGGCGTTCCATTCCAGCCACTCCCCGGTCTTCTTCAAGCTGCCATCCGGGTTGTAGCCGTCGAGGGTGCCCTTGATGCGGATGTTGCCGTTTGGGAAGAACTCGTGGTAGGCGCCGTTGGGGATGTCGATGATGAATCGTTGAACTATCAATTCCATGCTACCATCGAGTCCTTCAAAATATGTTGAATCAACTCGGGTCTCTTGTCTAATGTCCACACGCCTCAGCAACGGTGGGAATTGTTCGTCGAAAGGATAGTATTCGTACCGAGCAAGTGGATAGGTCTGAACAGCTAGTTCGAGTTCTCCAGTGGTCAAATTCTCTGTGTATACAGAATCAACCCTTTCACCATTCTCAGCTATCACTATCAACCTCCGCTGATACTTCAATTCGCTCTCTGTCCAGTGACCTTGGTCGAACTGGATGTCCTGCGCATGAATGAATGTGCAGTGAAGTAGTAGGAAAGTCGATGCAGCAATTCGTTCCGCGCACTTCATGCCGAAATCTACAACAGCCGATCTACTATGCCCTCAGCACCGCTTTCGCATAATTCGCCCAGCTCATCGTCTTCGTGGCCTCCGCCACATTCTCACGCGGGATCGGCTGCTCGATACTGGCGTTCATCACGCGCACCATGTCGGCGATGTTCTTCGGTTCGGCGAGGTAGCCGTTGAAGCCATCGGTGATGGTCTCGGGAAAATGCCCCACGCGCGTGGCCACCGCCGGCAGCTTGAAGTTGTAGCTCAGGCTCTCCACGCCGCTCGGTGTCGCGGTCTCGTAGAAGAGCACGATGGTGTCCGCCGCCTGGAAGTAGGGTGGAACCTCCTCGTTCGGGATGAAGCGGTCCACCACCAGGGTGCGATCGCGGATGCCGAGCTGGTCCACCAAGGCCAGTGGATCGTAGTTCCGCTCGTCGTCGGCCTTCTTGAGGAAGAGCTTCTTCACCGTTCCGAAGACCGCGTTCTTGAGCTTCGTGCTCAGCTTGCTCTGATCGACCGTCTGCCAGAAACGCTCGCCCACGATCATGAGGCTCACGTCATCGTGTTGTTTCGCCAGTTCCGAGAAGGCTTCGATGCAGTAATGCAGCCCCTTGTACTTGCGGATGAAGCCGAAGAAGAGGAAGACGTGCTTCTTCAGGCCGTGCTGGGCCTTCCATGCCTCCTTGTCGAACGCAGGATCGGGCTTAAAGAGCGAGTAGATCGGGTGGTAGAGCTTGAGGATGGCACGCTGGGGCGCATCATGATGCGCCCGTACAGCCCGCGCGCCATCCAACGTCAGGTGGAAATCCTCGCCGGCAAAGAGCGCCTTCAGCTCCTCCGCCGTCTTGTACGCATGCACGATGAAGCTGTGCCCGTGACGCAGGGCCATCCGTGTGAGGCGTGCGTCCAACGAGCTCTGCTCTTTCGCAGCCACGAAGTGCAGGTCGAAGAGGAGCTCCGCCCCCGTGTGCTTCCGCAGGTACTTCGCGATGGTGTTCAGCGGGATGCCCTGCGTGGGGTTGTACCACTGGATGATGACCTTGTCGGGCTTCAGGTCGGCGATGGCCTTCGCGGTCTTCCGCCAGGTGCCCGGTGCGTTCCAGTTGGTGAGGTAGTGCACCGGGATGTCGTAGCCCTCCAGGAAGTCGCTGCGGCTGGCCTTGTCCACGAACTCGCGCGGGATGATCGCGGGGTATTGCTGCGTCCAGCTGACGATGGTGACCTGCGCTCCTTCATCCTTCAGCGCACGCGCCAACGCCGTGTTGTATTGCGCAATGCCGCCCTTGAACTTGGGGCCGGGGCCGAAGCAGATGATGCGCATGGATCAGAAGATCAGAAAATGAGATGATCAGATGATCGCAAGGACGAAGGCGTTTCCATTTTCTGATCGTCTCATCCTCTAATTCTCCGATCGGCGCTTCGCCGCCTCATATACCCGCCGCATCCCTTCCTCGATGCTGATCTTCGCCTTCCAGCCGAGGTTCTCTTCCACCCACGTCATGTCGCAGTATCGGCTGTGCACGCCCACAGGCTTGTCGAGCAGTGGCTTTACCGTCGGGGTGTAGCCCGCGAAGCGCGTGAAGACCTCGATCAGCTCCAGGAAGCTGGTGAGCTTGCCCATCCCGATGTTGATGGCCCGGCCATCGCTGATCTTGTCCATTGCCAGCAGCGTGAGATCGAGCACGTCATCGATGTGCACGAAGTCGCGCCCTTGTTTACCGGTGCCCCACACCTCGAAGGGGTTCTCCTTCTTCGCGGCACGCGCGGCGATCGCAGGCACCGGATAGGAGAGGTCCTGGTCCTCGCCGTAACCGCTGAAGGGCCGGATGCATGTGACATGCACACCGTAATGGCTCGCCGCGATCTTCGCCAGGAACTCGCCGGTGAGCTTGCTCCAGCCGTAGGTCATGTCCGGTTCGCCCATTTTCTTGAAGTCGATGTCGCTCTCTTTCAGTTTGATGGTGTTGCTCTCGGTCTGCAGGTCGATGGGATAGGCCGCGCTGCTGCTGGGGTAGAGGAATCGGCGTGGCTTGTTACGGCACACGTATAGGAACATTTCCGCATCGATGCTCAGGTCCTGCGCCACCAACATGGGGTCGCCGTCGATCTTGCTACGACCCCCAACAATGGCCGCGAAGTGGAAGATGTCGTCGAACTGGACCAGGTTCTGGCCATAGGCCCTGCGGAACCACTCGGGGTCCTTGTTCAGTTCACGCAGCACATCGCGCAGGTCTGCCTGCAGGAAGATGAGGCGCTCGCCTTCGCCGTAGATGGTGAGGTTCTTGTGTGCGAAACGCTTGCGCTGTCCCAGCCAGGTGTCCGGGTGTGAGCCAACGCTGAGGTCGTCGATGAAGAGGACGCGGTCGCCTTTTGTGTCGAGGCGCTTGACCATGTTGCGGCCCACGAAGCCACAACCGCCGGTAACCAGGTGTGTTCTCATACTGTTGCTGTCGCCCCATGGCTTGCCCATGAGGTTCTCAAGGCTGCAAAGATGGGTGGTTCGTTCTCAGTTGTCGGTTCCTGGGTCCCCTCAACTGACGACCACGATCTACCGATCAATGAAACGGCTGCGGAGTTCCGGCGTTGGTACCATGCAGCTGGGGCGCTGTCCGTACCACTTGTAACGGTTGCGGGCCACCCAGCGGTACACCGCATCGCGGATGAAGCGCGGCACGATGATGAAGGCGTAGAGCAGGCCCCAGGCTCCACCGAGGTCCTTGAGGATGGTGAGCGTGGCGGTGGAGCGCTCGAGCACGCGGCCATCCGTCACGTACAGCACCGTGCCCATGTCCAGCGGCCCTGCCTGAACGCCCTTCACGAGTTCCTGCGCTGCAGCGCTCTGCAAGGTGCCGAAGCGGAACCTGGCCTCCGGATCGCGGGCGATGATCCATTGCACGAAGCCGTTGCACAGGTTGCAGACCCCATCGAAGAGGATGATGCCCCGTATTTCGCTCGTATCACCGGACTTGTGCGCGGTCATGGCCGCGAAAGGTAACCTGCCCGGTCAGGCCTTCTCCCGCTTGCCCACGGCCAGGCCGATGGCCATGATCAGGGTCGTCGCGATCACCGTGATGAACAGGATGCCCGGTCCCACCACGTCGAGCTTGAGGTTCTCGGGGAGCGAGAGGTAGAGTAGGATGGTGATGAGGCCGCGCGGGGCGATCAAGGTGAGCGGGTGATCGTTCATCCGTACCACCGCGCGCATCCACACCAGGCGTACCACGTAGATGGTGGTCAACAGGGCAAGGGATGGTATGAGCAGTCGAGGATGCAGGGCATCCGCCGGTTGCAGGGTGAAGCCGAAGAGGATGAAGAAGAAGGTGCGGATCAGGAAGGCGCTCTCCATGGACAGCGAGTGCAGCAGTTCAAGATCCTTGTTGAAGGTGGGGTAGAGGAAGCGCTGTTTGAACCACTCCCATGGGATGCGGTCCGCGTTGGCCAGGAAGATGCCGAAGGCCAGCACCACGAGCAGGGTCGAGAGGTGGAGCTGCTTGCCCACCGCGTAGACCAATACCAGGATGGCGATGATGAGGAAGGACTTCACATGGTGGTTCAACCGACCCATGAGCAGGAGCAGCAGCATGGAGAAGACCGCGCTCAGGACCAGCACACCGAGCAGCCCGAAGCCCAGGCCGGTGAAGGCCTGGCTGCCCGTGATCGAGTAGGCGGTCACGAAGTTGAAGAGGATGATCGCGAGGATGTCCGAGAAGGTGGACTCGAAGACGATGAATTCCTTGCCGCCTTTGCTCATGTCCGCGACCGAGGGAATGGCCACCGCCGAACTGATCACCGCAAAGGGCACGGCGTTCGCGAAGGCCGCCAGCCAACTCGCGTTCAAGTAGTAATGGGCCAGCGTGGCGAGTATCCCGGTGGTGAGCAACAAAGTGACCAGTGCGCTGGTGAAGGCCTTGCGGATGAGCTTGTTCTGCGAATGGTCCACCGTGAGTTCCAAGGCCCCTTCGAACACGATCATGATCAGGCCCATCGTGCCCAGGGCGGGCAGGAGCGGGCCGGGGTTCGGTACCACCATGCCCACGCGGTCCGCTGCATAGCGCAAGGCCATGCCCAAGCCCAGCAGAAGGATGACCGCCGGCACCCGGGCGTGCTTCGCCACCAGGTCGAAGAGGTAACTGAAGACGACGAGGCCGCAGAGCAGGATGAGGATCTGGTACGCGTCCATCGTTCGGGGGCACGAAGGGGCCGAGCACCCGCCGTACAGCGGCAAAAGTGCTGATTATCGGCCGTACCTCGACGGACGCCCTGTTCTTACCGGTTCCTAGAACTGGAAGTAGATGAAGGCCACGGCATCGGCGGTCATCGCCTGGTACACCACCACCACGGCCGCGATGGATGCAAGGGCCAGCCCCCAGGGCGGAAGCGCCGCAAAGCGGGTGCGGTACCATTGCTTGGTGGACTCGGGCAGCCAGTGTACTACGAAGCCGAGCAAGGTGAGCAGGAAGACACTGCGGAAGCCCCAGAGCACATCGCCGATCAGGTGCCAGCCGAAGTCGCCGGCGATCTGGCCGAGCATCAGGTTCACCCCTTCGAGCGTGGGACTGCGGAACCAGAAGCGCGTGAAGGTGATGAAGAGGAAGGTGATGGTGATGGCCTGGAACCGCGCGAACCAATGCTCGCTCTTGTTCCACGGACTGATGCGCGCCCAACCCTTGTACACCAGCAGCCCGATGCCGTTCAGGCCGCCCCAGATCACGAACATCCAGCTGGCCCCGTGCCAGAGCCCACCGATCAGCATCGTGAGCATCAGGTTGATGTTGGTGGTGATCATGTTGCGGAAGGGCGGCCAGAAATAGGCGATCAGCCAGAAGGCCGCGCCGATCATCAGGAACACGAAGGGCAGGGTCAGGTCTCCCGTGAGCAGCACGATCACCGCCAACACCACGGCCGTCATGATCCACGAGAAGAGCGAGCCACCGCGGTTGCCGCCCATGGGGATGTAGAGGTAGTCGCGCAGCCAGGTGCTCAGGCTGATGTGCCAGCGCTTCCAGAACTCGGCCGTACTGCGCGCCTTGTAAGGGCTGTTGAAGTTCGCGGGCAGCGAATACCCCAGCAGCAGCGACAGGCCGATGGCGATGTCCGTGTAACCGCTGAAGTCGGCGTACACCTGCAATGAATAGGCGATGGCCGCCATCAGGTTCTCGAAGCCCGTGAAGCGCATCGGGTCGGCGAAGACCCGGTCGATGAAGTTCACAGCGATGTAGTCGCCGATCAGCATCTTCTTCATCAAGCCGTTGATGATCCAGAAGATGGCCAGACCGAACTGTGTGCGGGTGACACTGTACGCCTTCGCCATCTGCGGCAGGAAGACGGAAGCACGGATGATCGGACCGGCGACCAGCGCCGGGAAGAAGCTTACATAGAAGGCGAAGTCGAGCACGTTGCGCACCGGTTGCACATGGCCGCGGTACACGTCCACCTGGTAGCTGATGCAGTGGAAGGTGTAGAAGCTGATCCCCACCGGCAACAGCACCTTGTTCTCGATGAAGTGCGCGTCCCACGCCGCGTTGGCGATGCGGGCGAAGTAGTTCACCGCCTCGAAAGAGGTGCCGAAGGTGGCGTTGATGTTGTCCACCACGAAGTGCGCGTACTTGAAATAGCACAGCAACAGCAGGTTCACCGTGATGCTCAGGGCCAGCCAGAGCTGTTTCCGCACCTGCTGCGTGCTTCGGAAGCTCGCCTTCGCGATGAAGTGGTCCATCGCGATGGAGAAGGAGAGGAGACAGACGAAGATGCCGCTGGTCTTCCAGTAGAAGAAGAGGCTGGCGAGCGTGAGCCAGGCCACCCGCAGCGGATGACTCCGGTACACCAGGGCGAGCACCGCCATCACCACCGTGAAGAAGCCCCAGAAGAAGAAGCGCGTGAAGATGAGCGGCGACGACGGGTCGTAGTCGAGCAAGCCACCCCAGTCCACCTGGGCGATCCGATCGGCTATGGCGCTGAGGCTGATCATCGCGTTCAGCGACCCGCCGTTCGCAGGTGTTCGCCGTAAGCCTCCATCAAGGCACTGAAGAGCAGGTCGCCCAGTGCGGTGTAGCCGGGACGGGTCATGTGCACGAGGTCCTTCTTCGCCAGGCCGGCCTTCTCCCACCGCACGATGCCGTGCATGCCGCCCATCACCCCGAAGGTGTCCCAGACCGCACAGCCCTGCTCCTCCGCCAGCTGCATCATCACATCGCGCACGGCCGCGCCGTTCTTGTTCGGGTAGCGCCGCTTCACGTAGCTGTCCGTGTTGGTGGTCAGCAGGATGGCGGCCTCCGGCGCGGCGGCGCGCACCCGCGCGATCAGTTCGCTGTAGTTGCGCTTGTAGCGTTCCGCGCTGAAGTCGGGGTCGTGCGCATCGTTGATGCCGATGGAGAAGACGACCAGGTCCGGCTTGATCACGGCGAGCTCATCGGCGAAGTAGCGGCAACGCAGCCAGCTGGTGGTGCTCGCACCGTTCACCCCGTTGGCGTGGTAGAAGAAGCCGGGGTCGTCGCTCTCCAGGGTGATCCCGCGCAGGGTGAAGCCCAGCTGGTCCGCTGCCGTCCGTTGGAAACGCAGGTACAGGGTGTCCACGTAGCGGTCATACTGGAACTCGGTGTAGCCCTTGCCGGGTTCTTCGGTGCCTTCGATGTGTACTACTGGATCCTTGCTGTAAGCTGTCACCGCGTAGCTGCTGTCCATGCGGTGGAACACCTTCACGCGGTTGAACTGGTAGCCGGCGTAGACTTCGCCGCGGAAGCTCACCTTCAAGGTGGTCAGCGTGTCCGTGGTGGTCACGGTATATCCCGCGATGCCGAGCGGTGCATCATCGATCCGTTCCAGGTTCTTGTGCGCCGTCCACTTCCCTGTGTACTCCGGCAGGTACCAGTAAGGGTTGTTGGTCTTCGCCATGGCATAGGGGAAGATGAAGCCGCGTCCACCGCGCACCCCGGGTACGGCCTGTTGCAATCGACTGCGCAATTCCATGCTCCACATGTCGGCCTGCAGGTGCGAACCGCCGAAGTGGGCGATGTGTACCTGGCCTGTGCCTTCGAGCATCAGCTTGTCCAGCTTGCGGTGGTAGCCCTCCCACACCTGCCTGCCCGCCGGGAACCGCAGGGCGTTCGCGCTGGTGTCCACCACGCTGAGGTCCGGCAGCCACAAGGGGTTCTCCTGGGCCTCGGCAATGGAAGTGGATAGTAGGGAATAAGTGACGAAAAGAACGGCCGTCATACGTGGGACACGAAAGCTCATCAGGGGTCTGTTAGATAAAGTGTGTCATTACCATTATTGCTGATGATGTTGATGTTGTTGGGTGTTCAACGAGGGGGTCTGGGGGAGACTGATAACATGTTGATCGTTGTTGGCCAGCTGTGGATCGAAGCGCGGACCGAAGAGCAAGCGTAGCTCGGCAGCGATCTCGCGCCAGGCGAAGATGGGCTTTGCGGCCATCTTCTCCACGATGCGCTGCTGGGCCAGGTAGAGCAGCTTGAGCAAGGCCATGTCGTTCTCGAAGACGCGCTTGGTCTTGGTGTACTTGCGTAGCTGCGCGTGGAAGCCCTCGATGGGATTGGTCGTGTAGATCAAACGACGGATGCGCTCGCTGTACCGGTACTGGCTGGCCAGCAGCGGCCAGTTGGTGCGCCAGGAGCTCACTGCTTGCGGATAGCGCTCCCCCCATTTGTCGCTGAACACCTCCAGGGCTTGCAGGGCACGCTCCTCGTTGGGCGCACGGTAGATGGCCCGCATGTCCTTGACCACCTCCTTGTTGTGCTTGTAGCTCACGTACTTCAAGGTGCCACGCACCTGATGCACGATGCAAAGTTGGATGTCGCTCTGCGGGTACACCAGCGCGATGGCCTCGGAGAAGCCGCTGAGGTTGTCGATGCACGCGATCAGCATGTCCTCCACACCGCGCTGGCGCAGGTCGTGCAATACGCTCAGCCAGAACTTGGCGCCTTCGTGCTGCCCCACGTAAAGCCCCAGCAGGTCCTTGTGGCCATCGGGACCAACGCCCAGGGCGGTGTACACGGCTTTGTTCACCACGCGTCCATCTTCCTTCACCTTGAAGTGGATGGCATCGAGCCATACGATGGCGTAGCGCCCTTCCAAGGGGCGCCCGCGCCAAGCCTGCACGTCGGCGATCACCTGGTCGGTCACCGCGCTGATGGTGGCTTCGCTCACCTCGATGCCGTACAGGTCGCGCACATGGTCGCTGATGTCGCGCTGGCTCATCCCAAGCCCGTAGAGCTTGATGATCTTCATGTCCAGCTCGGCGTTCAGCACACGCTCGCGCTTGGGCAGCAGTACCGGGTCGAACGTCCCGGCACGGTCCCTCGGAGTGGCGATATCCACCTCCCCGTGAGCGGTCTTCACGCGCTTGCGGCCGTGCCCGTTGCGCCGATTGCCGCCAGGGGGCTCTTCGGCCAGGTGAGCGCTCAGTTCCCCGCGCAGCGTGGCCTCCATCAGTCGCTTCACCAGGGGCGTCAGTACCCCTTCGCTGCCGCTCAAAGGCTTGCCCAGCAGCAATTGCTTCATGGCCTCCTTCTCGAAGGCTTCATAGTCGAACTTTTCCGTCTTCTCTTCCATGGGTCAGGGTTTGAAGTTCGCAACTCCGGCCTGACACACTTTACTTAACAGTCTCCTCATCAGTAGGACGGACCACGCCTTTCCAGCTCTGTAGTGATCATTGCTGTTACTCCGCTTCATCCTTGCTTCTTCATGTCAATTCCATCAGTCGTTCTCCTCCCTCGCTTCCCTCGCTTCCCTCACCTCCCTCACCTCTTCACCTCTTCACCTCTTCACCTCTTCACTTCTTCACTTCTTCACTTCTTCACCTTCCTCACTTCTTCACCTTCCTCACTTCTTCACCTCCCTCACCTCTTCACCTTCCTCACTTCTTCACCTCCCTCACCTCCCTCACTTCTTCACCTCTCTCACCCCTTCCTGCTTGGCGCCGTAGTAGGCGGAGAAGTCGTTGATCAAGGCGGTGTAGAAGAGCTCGCCCACCTTCTTCGCGCCCTGTGGACTGAAGTGGGTGTAGTCCGTTGCGGCCAGCGGTGGATCCGCCTCCACCCAGCTCACCATGCTGTTCCTGCCGCCCATCGCTTCGTACATGTCCCAGAACACCGCCCCCTGGGCCAGGGTGTTGGTCTTCATGGCATCACGCACCTCCTCCAGTAGTGGCCGCGTCACGTAGTGCTCGCCCTCCTTGATGCTCATGTCGCTCGGACCGATCACGATGATGGAGACGCCCGGCAGCATCCGCTTGAACCGCGCGATCTGCGCGCCGAAGAAGCGTCCGTACTGCTCCGCATCCTCGGGCCCCTTCAGGTTCGGTATCACGTTGCCGCCGTACTGAAGGATCAGCATCTCCACGTCGAGGTCGGCGTACATCGCGCTCAGCAAGCCCTGGTCCGCCTTGCGGAATTCATAGCCCGCCCCTCCGCGCGCGGCGATGTTGTCCATGCAGATGCCCGTGCCGCCTTCCAACGAGATGCCGAACACATCCGGACTGTCGACGCCTTTGAAGGTGAGCAACAGGTCCTCCGGCGTGCTCGCAAAGCTCCAGGTACGTATGAAGAGACGGTCGGCGGGATCCACCACTTCGCTCTTCACCAACTCTCCCTTGTTGCGCACTTCGATCGTGACCGGCGCGCGGTGCCAGCCGAAGTAGAGCTTCACCTTCGTGTATTGGCGCGCCTTGCCGTAAGCACGCCGCAACGGACGCAGCGCCACGGTGGCCTCCTGTTCCACGCTGTCCAACGGCACCGTGTCGGGCAGGATGGGCGTGAAGCGCGAGAAGGAGGACAGGGCCCCGAATCGGTCGTGGTGCTGGGTCGGATCCTTGCGGCCCATCACACTGTAGCGCTTCCAGTTGTCGCTGATCACGCGGTCGATGCTGAAGCTCGGTACGATGTCCGCCACCGGGAACAGGCCCGGACCCGTTCCACCGAACTGCGTCTGCAGCTTGTTGCGCAGGTAGGCCGTGATCCGGTCGCCTTCCAGCTGTGAATCGCCGTAGTGCATGATGCGCATGGGCTGCTTGCCACTGCGCGCGGCCTCCAGCTTCTGGAAGATCGGCCACAGCACGGTCTTGTCGCCGTTCGGGTAGTGCAGGGCGATGCGTTCCTCCAAAGGGCGCAGCTGGGTGCTGTCGAAGACGAAGGGCTCCACCACCGTGGTCGTGTCCGCCGCGGGCAGGCTGTCCGCCAGGGCTTCGGTATCCACGGTGGCGGCACTGTCCGTGACCACTGCGAGGATGTCGCTGATGTCCACCTTCTCTTCTTCGGCATCGAATAGGTCCGTGGCGCGGGGGATGCGCAATGCAAGCTCATCGGAGAGGCGCAGGTCCGAAGGCAGCAGCCAGCCGATCAACGCCAGGCCCGCCCACACGCTGAGCAGAAAGGCGAGGACGTGCACCGGTCTCATGGCTGCGGTATGCGAAGCGTCTGCCCGGGATGGATCTTGGCCGTGATGCCGTTCAATTCCATCAGGTTCTGCGCGCTGATGCCGGGGTAGTGCTCGGCGATGGTGTAGAGTGAATCGCCGGAGCGCACCGTGTAGGTGGTGAAGCTGTTCGCGGCCGATGTTGGCTCCTGCTGCACATGTGCGTCCGCTCCGGCGGCAGGCACCTGGTTCGTCGGACCTTCCTCGTCCGGCAGCTGCGGCTCCGGCTCGCTCACCTTGATCCGTTCGCGCTTCTTCACCTTGATCAGGAGCTTGCGCCCCGCGTTGATGCGGTCGCTGGTCAACCCGTTCCACTTCTTCAACTGGCTCACCGTCACGTGGTGCCGCGCTGCGATCATGCTCAGGTTGTCGCCGCTCCGCACCGTATAGCGGATGCTCTTCTCCACCGTAACGGTCGTCCATTCCTCCTCGACCACCTGTTGCTCCTTCTCGCGGTCCTGCGCCAAGGCGGCTTCCGTGCGGGGGATGGAATCGCGCAGGGCCACGTATCGCTCACCCATCAGGCGCGGCAGGTGGAAGACCTGTCCCACCGGCACCTGGTCGTTGCAGAGGGTGGGGTTGATGGACTGCAAGCGGGCGACCGGTACTTCCAGGACCTTCGCGATGGTGCTCAGGTGCTGGTGCCGCTCGGCGGTCAGGGTGTCCGCTGGTTCCCACGGCAATACATCGATGGGCTCGAGGCCGAGCCGCTGCGCCTGTGCGCTGAGGTGGATGAAGGCCATCAACTGCGGCAATACTTCCTGTTCCTCCTCCGTGAAGTGCGGATAGAGCGTGCGGTAGTCCGTGGCGCCGCCGGTGCGTTGCTGGGCACGCGTGATGTTCGCCGAGCCGCAGGAGAAGGCCATGATCGTCAGGCCCCAATCCTTGTAGCGTGCGTGCAGGTCCATCAGGTAGCGACCGGCCGCCATGGTGCTCTTCACATCATCGTGCCGTTCGTCCACCGCTGCGGTCACCTGCAGGCCGTAGTGCAGTGCGACGGGGTAGGTGAGCATCCACAGGCCGGCGCGTCCGTTGGTGCTGCCGGCCAGGCTGTTCATCGCCGACAGCGCCATGGGCAGGTACTTCAGGTCGGCCGGAAGGCCCTGGCGCACCAGTTCCTTCTCGATCATGGGGAAGTAGACCTCGCTGACACCGAGCAGTACGCGGAAATGGTCGCGCAAGGGTTCGCCGTAGAGGTCGGCGTAAAGCACCACGTTGCTGTCCGCGAAGACGGGGATGCTCGGGGCCTCACGCTTCAGGTCATCGTAGAGGTTGCGCGTATCCACCGCACGCACCACACCCCGGCCGGCGGTCGATCCCAGCTCGGCCATGTGTTGCCGCACCGGCCAGGTATTCATCAGGCTGTCCGTCCGCCAGGTCACCTGTGCCGGTGCCAGGCCCACACAAAACAGGGCAAAGGGGAGGAGGAACGAACGTACTCCGCGCATCAGGACCGTAAAACAAGGCCGTTGCCGTAGGGCGTCATGGCCGCGCGCGCGGTAGTTGTCCACGCGCGCGTGTTCAGCGGAGCGATCTTTGTACCGTGATCATCAACGGGATACGACGCCTGATCGGCGCGCTGGCGGTCGCCGCCACGCCGACCCTGCTCTACTCGCAATTCCTGGAACCATTGCCCGGTCGCGCTTCGGCAGCGGCCACACCCAACAAGACCATGACCATCGAGATCTGGAGCGACGTCGTCTGTCCCTTCTGTTACATCGGCAAGCGCGAGTTCGAGGCCGCCCTGGCGCGCTTCCCCAACAAGGACGAGGTGACCGTCGTGTGGAAGAGCTTCGAGCTGGACCCGAACGCACCGCAGCGCAGCGAGCACGACATGTACGGCATGCTGTCCAGCCGCTACGGCATCTCCCGCTCCGAGGCGCAGGCCCGTGTGCAAGGCGTTGTGGATCGCGCGAAGACCGTGGGGCTCGACTACCAGATGGACAAGGCCATCATCGGCAGTTCCTTCGATGCGCACCGCCTCATCCAGCTCGCGAAGACGAAAGGCAAGGGCGCGGAAGCGGAAGAGCGCCTGTTCAAAGCCTACTTCGTCGATGGCATCCACATCGCGGACCATGCGGCGCTCACGAAGCTTGGCGGCGAGATCGGCCTGGATGAAGCCGAGGTATCAGCGATGTTGGCGAGTTCCCGATTCACCGAGGAGGTCCGTGCCGATGAGCGTGAGGCCCAACAGATCGGCGTGCGCGGTGTACCCTTCTTCGTGATCGACCGTCGCTACGGGGTCAGTGGCGCCCAACACAGCGACCATTTCCTCGGCGCTCTGCAGCAGGCGTGGAGGGAAAATGGAGGGAATTGACCGGCATGCTTAAACGAACAAGGTGGGCATTTGCCCACCTTGCCCTCCGCGATCTTTGCGGTTCAATTGTTGCCGAAGACAACGACAGCCGTACCGTTCGTGATGGTCTTGGGCGCTAACCCCGTTCCGCAGGCATACAAGGTGCAACTGAATGTGATGCGGGCTTTCAACGAGCCCGGGAAGAATTGATTTGTGATGGGAAGGACATCCACGACCTCTACCTGTGCATTGGACTGGCTGCCACTTCCGCAGGACGACGTATAGTTGATGGCACCTTCGTATAGACGGATCTCCACCTTACCAAGCTCCGCGGTCGGATCACCCCACGGCCAGACACCTTCTTCGAAATTGGCGAAGAACTGGGCATCGGTCAGCTGACCTCCGGTCGTGGTCTCTACCGAACCATAGAAGAACTCCAACCCGAACTCGTTCGGTCCCTCGTCAATACTTCCCACTCCAGCTGACCAAGCAAGCCGGGACACCTCCCCTGGCGGCGCGATGCTTGAGGAACTGCCTTGTATGCAGGTCCACGGCCCCAGGGCGCTGGAAACGTAGGACACCGCGGTGCCGTTCAATGTCATGTTCAATGAACAAGGAGTGGATGCTGTGAGGGGGCTTAGTCCTCCTCCTCCACCGTTACCTCCAGTGGGTGCTGGTGTCGCGTTGTCATCATCGTTGCTATTGCAGCCGAACGAAAAGGCTAGCAGCAACACTGCAAGGATCGATCTGGAATTCATGTTATCGGTTCAGTCAGTGTACCAATATAGGAGGTCCCTCAACTTCAGTGCACCCAGTATGCCCTCTTCGAACATTCCTTTGGTCTGAAAGCCGGGCGGCTCTCGAAAATGCGATCCGTTGAGCCCCAAGTTCGGCCCTTGCGAACTAGAGCGGAGCAATGCATCGAACACATCCTTTTTCCAGCCAGAATTCTTCCTCCGCGTCCTTTGCGCCCTCTGGTGAGAATTTCATCGCCTTCCAGCCACTATTCTCATCTCTGTGTCTCTGTGCCTCTGTGGTGATCTACTTCACCGCTTCGCCAGCACCCCGCACAAATGGAAGAGCAACCGCGCCCCCACGTTCGCATCCCATTCGTCCTTGCCCGGCGCCACTTCCACCAGGTCGAAGCCGATGATGCTGCGCTTCTCCGCCAACCGTGAGAGCAGGTAGGTGGCCTCCTCGAACTGGAAGCCGCCCGGCACCGGCGTGCCCGTATGCGGGCAGAGCGTCGGGTCCAGACCGTCGATGTCGAAGCTGATGTGTACCTGTTCCGGCAACGCGGCGATGATGGCTTCGCATTGCTCCCGCCAGGTCACGCCCTCGTACTGCTGCCGACGCACATCGGCGCTGCGCACGACTCGCACACGATCCTGGTGCTTCAGGAACACCTCGTTCTCCTGCTCGCAGAAGTCGCGGATGCCCACGGACACCAGCTTCGAGAGCTGCTTGATCGGCAGGGCGTTGTACATGATGCTCGCGTGGCTGTACGTGAAACCCTCGTAGGCCACGCGCAGGTCCAGGTGCGCATCGATGTGCAGGATGCCGAAGGACTTGTGCCGCTTCGCCTGTGCCCGCAGGAAGCCCAAGGGTGTGCTGTGGTCGCCGCCCACGAGACCCACGAGCTTGCCCTGCTCCATCCAATAGCCGGTGCGCTGCTCCACCCAATCGTTCATCACCGCGCACTCCGCGTTGATGCGCTCCAGCGCCTTCTTCGCTTTGGCTTTCTGCTTGGCATCGCCACCCTCGATCAGCACGGCGATCACCTGCTGGGCCTCTTTCTTCAGCGCCTTGCTCTGCTCCAGCAGGGCCTTGGGGATCTCGTCCATCGCGATCCCGCGTTTCCACAGCGCCGGGAATTCCGGGTTGAAGAGGTCCACCTGGAAACTGGCGTCGAAGATGGTCTGCGGACCGTGTGAGGTGCCGCCGCCGTAGCTCGTGGTCACCTCCCAGGGCACGGGCACCAGCACGATGTCCGCCTCCGCTGCCGTGAAGGGGAGGCCGTAGATCCCCGCATCGGGGCTACCCGGACTGTTCGGATCGAAGGACTTGATCTTGCTGGCTTTGCTCATGGGATGGGAATGTGTGGGCGAAGGTAGGTCTGGAGGTGGAGGTCAGGTCGACAGGAGAGGTCAACGCAGGAATGGGGGACACCGGTGAAGGTCTAAGATGGCCGCTGATCACAGATCAGCGACAGCGCTACAGATCGGGAGGAAATGACCGAACGGACGAGGCAAGGATTGGCGCGGGTTCGCGAAGCGCAGATAACGAAAAGTGACGTTCTAGTACGTTACTCGTTACCGGTCACCACTTGAATCGATCCTTGCGTATCAGACGCATAGTTGTGCTCAATGCGCATGACTGGAATAGCTCATCCCTTTCGACCATATTCACGTCAATGACCACAATATTCTTTCGTAGTGCTTTGGATTCATATGAGAGCATCTCATTGAAGAATGATCCAATACGGATGTTCAGAACCTGAAAGTCCGACTTGTTCAGCACGATAGGTAGACAAACGCTGAAGTTGTCGTTGTTCAGTGAAGTGATGGGCTGATGGAAAACTATGTTACCATTGTGCATTACGCGGACTGAATCACCTGCAAATCCTTCGCCAAAGCACAGCCGTGTCTCTTGACCATGCGAACTCCTACTAAAGAGGACTAAAAGGATGACTATGAAATGCGTGTACCGCATGGGCTGGTCAATGCTTCTCTTCTAAACTTCGGGAGGGTCTCCCGAGGAACGAGGGGACCCTGCGGCCTCGTAGCCGCAATCTCCACCTCCATTGCACCTCGTTGCCCCATGGACACCAAGGTATGGTACCGCGCCCCATGGTAACGCAAGGTCCACTTGGGAGACCGCAGCGGAGGCTTGGGTGAGAACCTGCGCGGGTTAAGGGTCCCCTTCGGGAGATCCTGCAGAGGTTTAGTGAGCCCCCAATACCGGGCGTGATGTGCTGAGTCCTACTCAGTAATGGAGCACGGCCTTTCCGCGCATGGAGCCGTCGGTCAGGGTCTTCACGTTGCCATTGTCGTCGTACAACTTGCACGAGAATTCGACAAGGATACTGTAGTTCGCAACCTGGGTCGGGGTCGAAAGCGGCGTGATGGATACGATGGAGAATGTACTTCCGGTCTGGTTCGCCGTGCCTTTATCCGTGGCCCACTCCACCTGGTCCGTACCGTAATACGCTACCCGCACCCCATCCATGCTGTTCGCGGCACCTACTTCGTTGATGGACTTTCCGTACGGGTAGCTCTGTACTTGGAACATGGCATCGATGGCCGCATTCGAGGGGTATCCAGTCGATGAGGCCGATATGTCGATCTCCTTCAGCCGCGCCCAGTTGATGCCTTGGGGTGGAATACCCGTAAGGGACGCCACGGTAGTGCCTTGGTTCTCCTGGTAGATGCCACCTGATTGCGCCGATGAAGCAAAGCTGCTCATCACGGTATTCCCCGATATGCTGATGGTGATGGGTTGACCGTCCAAGGTGAACGTGGCATGATCCCCAGAGGGCACCCCACCGGTGGGCGTACCTCCGCCCGATGGCGTCACCTGATCATCGTCATCGGAGTTGCAACCCGTGGCCACAAAGAGCATTGCGGCCAGAACGACCGGTATCGAACGGAGGGATGTCAGGTTCTTCATTGTACTAACGTAGATCAAAAAGCGATCCCTGAACCTAAACCTCCGCCCGGTCTCCCGAAGTACGAGGGGACCCTGCGGCCTCGTAGCCGCAACCGCCACCTCCATTGCACCTCGTTGCCCCATGGACACCAAGGTATGGAACCGCGACCCACGGTGCTGCCGGGTCTCCGCCGTCCAGTGGAAGACCGCTGGGCAGGTGCGCCTTCGGCCGACTTCGTACGAAGCTCGTCGCTATTCCTTGATGAAGGAACGGTGTACAACGCTGCCGTTCTCCCTTGTGAGGCGCAGTACGTACTTGCCTTGAGCAAGTGTGCCGACATCGATGGTGCCAGCTGTAGCAAATGCAACGCGTGGACCGACGACTTTTCCAGTGATGTCAACCACCTCACACCGGAAGGGCCCTTCGATGCCGCTGACGAATAGCCTTCCGGAAGAAGGGTTCGGTTGGATCCGGAACCCCTCGTTCGGTTCATCAACCATCCCGGTACTCGAACATGTGACGTGGACCGAACATCCGGATGACACTCTTGGATCCACCTCGGTTATGATCCCATAGCTGCCTGATACGACCGTCGGTGAGAACGTCTCAACAGTCAGGTCGGCAACCACCAGCGGCAGGTGACCCTCGCATCCGTTCCTGCCATCCGCATCCGTGCGGATCAATTGCATGCCCAAGCCATCCCAGTTCTTGTTGCTGACCATCGCGAAGCCATCCTCCCCCACGACCACCAGCTGGTTGCGGGTCTTGATCTCATCTCCATAGATCCGCTGCCAGAGCACATCGCCCTGTTCGTCGGTGAGCGCCATCCAAGGGTGCCCACCGTTGTGGCCGCAGAGTGCGTAGCCACCATCGGCGGTCGGTTGTACGCAATATGCCTTGTTGTCCGTGTTCGGTAGATCATAGCTGCGGACCCATTCCGCTGCTCCGGTCCCGTTGATCCGCGCAAGGAAGGTGACCGAGGAATAGAGATGGCCGGTCACGATGAAGCCACCGTCGGCCAGGGGACTGATCCACGCGGCGTCCGACAAGGTCAGGTCCAGCACGGTGTTCCACAAGGGCGTGCCATTCGCATCGATACGCATGATCCAGGGCGCCCGGAAGTCCGGTATCGGTGTGGTGTGGATCCCGGCCAAGGCGAAGCCGCCATCGGAGGTGTTGCATATGGACATGGCCGTACTCCCTTCTCCCGTGTCATAGGTCCTGGTCCATAGGGTGTCGCCATCTGCATTGAACCGTACAACGTAGGCATTGCCTTCGCCGGAAGCGGTCATGCGCCAACCCGCCACCGCCACACCGCCATCCTCGGTGAGCGTGGAAGCCATGGCGACATCCTGGTAGGGACCGCCGATGGTCCTGCACCAGAGCGGAAGGCCATCCTCATCCGCGCGCAGCAACATGATATCCGGCGGGACTGCTGCGGTGCTCTGGGACTGGCCCACAACGAAGTAGCCACCACTGGCGATGGCTTCGACGCTGTTGCAGCTCGCGATCCCCTGTACCCCGTATATCCGGGTCCATAACGTGTCACCCGTCGGACCTGTCCGGACAAGGAAGGGACTATTCTCTCCACTTTCGGTTGAATTCCCATTCCCGCCGACCAGGAAACCACCATCGTGGGTGAGCCTCAAAGCGCTTCCGTAGGATGTGATCGAGGTCCGGTACGAGCGCATGAAGCCCTGTCCAACAGAGGCCACGGGACTTAGTAGCAAAAGACACACAACGAACAACGTAGTCAGGCCAAATGGAAGCAAGATGGAATTCAACCTCCGCAGGGTCTCCCGAGGAATGAGGGGACCCTGCGGCCTCCTAGCCGGAACCGCCACCTCCATTGCACCTCGTTGCCCCATGGACACCAAGGTATGGAGCCGCGACGCATGGTAACGCAGGGTCTCCGCCGACCGGTGGAAAACCGCTGCGGAGGTTAGGGAGCAGCGCGCGCAGGGCTATCGTAATGGAAGAAACACCCCTGAACGGTCACCGCGTTACCGGTAGGTGAAGGCTGTCCGCTTCGCGCTCTGCGAGCGCTTTTCCGATTATCCTTGTTGCAAACACCTTCACATGACCCAACGCTACGCTTCGCTCTTCATCCTGCTATCGGCCACGCTGGCCGCTCTGGCGCAACCCACCATCCCGAGCGGGAATTCCTCCTTCGCTCCCGGTGAGAGTTACACGATCCGGCAAGGCGCCTACTTCACGCCGCCAGCCAGTGGGGTGGCGAACGCTACCTGGGACTATTCGGGGTACACCAGTACCAGTACGATCGAGAGTGCCTGGGTGGCCCCGGCAGCAGGTGCTCCATTCGGCACTACGGTGTCCGAGTACCTTGCCCCCGGCGTCTATGGTCATTACAAGGCCACGGCCAATTCCTTCGAGCAGATCGGCCAATCGGCGGCTTCTTCCTCCCTCGGCTGTTCCAACGGTATCCTCTTATTCACCTATCCGTTCACCTTCGACGATGTGGTGAACGATACCTATGCATGCACGGGGAGCACGTTCGGTGAGTCGTTCACGCGAACAGGTACCGTGGACATTGAGGGTGCCTCGTGGGGCACCTTGATCCTGCCACACGGGACCTTTACGAACGTGCTGTTGATCGACATTGAGCAGCATCACGAGGATGTGTTGGCGAGCGATCCGGAATGGCCCACCAACTACAATGCCTTCACCCAGTTCTTCGTGAAGCCGGGACTGAGGCATCCGCTGTTGGCCAACTACGAGGTCTACCAGGTGCCGGGCCAGCTCTTTACCTACTCACGCATGCTCGATGCCAGCGAGGTGGGTGTTGCGGAAGCCCTGAACAACGCCATCGGCATCGACCTGCTGCCCAACCCGGCCCGCGACCAGGTGGACGTGGTCTTCGGTTCGGGTGCCGACCGGATCACCCTCGAGGTGATCGACGCCACCGGCAAGGTGGTGCTGGTGGAGCAGCACAATGCCCAAGGCCCAGGCATCCAGCGCCAGCAGTTGGATCTGTCCAGCTTGCAAGCCGGCGTCTATTCCGTACGCGTGATCAATGCCACCGGTGCCATGGGCATCAAACGGCTCGTGGTGGAGTGATCCATAGGGTCTACAACCAGACCTATGAAAGCAGAACGGCGACCCGCAGGTCGCCGTTCGCTGTTTGGTAGATACCACGCTCACATCCCGTAGAGCATGTCCTGCCTATCCGTGGACGGGGTTCCGTGCCACATGCGCGTAGCGGCCGGGCTGGCGGAATAGCCGCAGCGGATGAGGTGGTCGTGCGCTGCGTTGCCAACGGGCAGGCGTAATGTGCTTTGCAGGGGCAGGCACCACCGCTGCAGCTCCAGCCCGATGCTTTGTTCATCGGCTACGATGAGGCCCTGGTCCGCCAGAGGCAGGTAGTACCCCCGCACGCGATGCCCGGCAACATGCGCCACGCCGAGGTAGCTGTGCTCGCGCAACCAGTTGCTGCGGTCCTCACCGCTCGCGCGGCGGTCCAGATGCGCTACGCCAAGGAGGTGCTGTGGTTCCAGCGGGACCACTTGTGGGTCGGATGCTTCCACGTGGGTGCCGCCGCTATACGCCAACAAGCCGTAGCGCGCGTGGAAACCCCGATGACGGAAGAAGGATACAGCGGCTGGCAGCACCAGGGCCTGGTGGGTGGTAGCGCCGCGTGCCTGGGCCCAGCGCAGTTGCTCGTGCAATAGGGCGGTGCCCACGCCGTGCTCCATCCAGGTGGGCCTCACGTACAATTCGTTGATCCACGCGCTGGTGGCATGTGCCATGCCCAGGATGAAGCCGACGCATTCAGGTCCCACCATGGCCTTGTACCCGCGGGCATAAGCGGTGTGCACGTGCCAGAGCAAGGCGCCGTGTACCGCCGGCGTTTCGGTGGCCAGGGCGAAGGCGGCTGCGATGTCCGTGGCTCGGAGCGGGCTGGTTACGATAGGTGGCATGCGGGTTCCTTTGCACGGCCGAACCCCGGTGCGGGGTGCACCGGGGTCGCGGACCTTGGTCATGGCTGCTTAGGCGGCCGTGGCGCTGGCGTGGTCGCTCATGGGGCTTGCACCCAGGGGCCCGATGGCTTCCACACGGAAGCTGTAGGTCTTGAAGCGCTCCAGCCCTTCGGCCACGAAGCGGTTCTTGCCCGTCTCGGCCAGCAGTTCCCAGCCCGTCTCCAGCGAAGGGTCGCCCGAGCTGATGTACAGCTTGTACAGGCGGCGGTTCTTCACCCCGTTCCAGCGCACCTCGATGGTGCCGTGGTACTTGGTGGCTGTGGCCCGCACGTCGCCCACTGCTGGGAGCTCACCCACCGGCTGCGGCAGCTTCATGGTGTCGAAGCCAGCGCTCAGGATGATCTCCTTGTCCCCGTCGCTCGCGATCTGAACGTAGGAGCCCAGGTTGCGGTAGATGAGCTTGAGATCCTCGAAGGCCTGATCGCGTGCACCCTTCTCCACCTTGCCCCGGTTGAAACCGTAGGCATCGTTGGCGGCTTCCAACTTGTCGCAGGCCGCGTCCACTTGGGCCAGCGTGGGGTTGGGGAGGGGGTTGGGCGCCAGGAAGGCCGGGTTATTGGCCATCATCTTGGAGCTGTTACGGCCCTTTTCCACCAGGAGCCTTGCGGTGACCCGGTCGTAACCGAGTTTGATGATGTATACTACTTTCTTCATGTCGTTTCTCGGCAGTGCCGTGTTGAATGGTTTTGACCCTTGTTCGTGAAAGCGGCGGCCCGCGTTCCAGCATGTCCTCCCGGTATACCGGGAGAAGGCGTCATGGCCCACCATGAGGAAAGGTGCCGATGACAACGTGGGTGGATCACCGCTTTCCCTTGCCCAGCGCGGGTTGCAGCGGTGCGGAGCCTCGGTTCCCATGCGTGGTATGGAATTGTACCATTCAGGAGGAATTCCGAGACCATCACATACCATATATACCGTGGGTGCATCCTGCGCGGCCCTAGCAGGTGCGTTCCGGCGCGCGGTGGATACCTCTTCTGCTGCATGAGGTAGCTACGCCGCCGTTGCGGTTATCTGCACCACCGCGACAGGTATCCACCACAGCGCGGGAGGTATCCCTTCCAGCTCCGTACCTATCTCTTCTGTCGCGAGGGCTATCACCGCTCGCATCATAGGTATCTCCGCTGCCATGAGGGGTATCCCTGCTGGCAGCATGGCTATCACCGCTCACGCGCGGGCTATGCCTGCTGGTGTGCGGGCTATCTTTTCTGTCGCGAGAGCTGCCTGCGACGGCGTGAGGGGTATCACCTATGGCGCCGGAGGTAGCTCACCCGCCATGAGAGGTAGCTCTGTTCAGGGGGGACGTAGCTCCGATGGTGGCAGAGGTATTTCCGTTGGGTGCAGAGCTATCTCCGCTCGCGCGAGAGCAAGCTATGATCATGCGCGGGCTACCACCGCTGGCGCGGGAGATGGCCCAGCTCGCCCTGGTGCATGCCATTACCTGCCCACCCTTGCCTAAACGGAACGAGGCTGCGCCCTCAAGCAGAAGGAGGGTTCCAATGGAACCAGATCGACCGTTCAGCGCAGCCCGAAGCTTTGCGTGAACCGGAACATGGCCAGGCGGCGATGGGCACCCGTCTTCTCCACCACGCTCCTGCGGTGTGATTCTACGGTGCAAAGCTTCACGCCGTGCCGCTCAGCCAGCTCGGCCAAACTGGGTTCGTCCGGTGCGGTGTACTCCATCAGGAAGCGCAACTCGCACCGGGTCAGTTCGGCCTCCACCTTCTGGCGCAGGGCTTCCGGGCTACCCGGTGCGGTCCCTTCGCTCAGCACCATGTGCATCAGCTCGTTGTGGTGGTAGCCGCTGGTCATCACATCGGCCAACGCCTTTTCCCAATCCGTGGCAACCGCGGTCTTGGACATCACCGCATGGGCACCGGCCTTCAGCGCCTTGCGCACCGCCCCGGGGTGCGGGTCGACGGTGATGGCGATGAAGCGCACATCCGGTTGGTGCTGGGCACCATGGGCAATGGTGGCCCAGCCGTCCATCACGGGCATGCACAGGTCCACGATCGCCAGGTCGCAGCGGGCTCCCGCTTCCCAGGCTGATAGGTATTCACCGCCGTGCCTGGCCACGATGGTCGCTTTGTGACCCATGCGTTCGAAGTTCCCCACGATCCCGTCGCGCATGAACGTGTGGTCGTCCACGACGGCCACGGAAAGCACCCTCTTCTTCATGTGTTGGTGGCTGCAGCTATCCGGCCGGGAGGGTGCCTTTGCTTTGCCGAGGTTGAAAATAGTGGGCCGTTCCATACGGCGGTGCAGGAGGGTATACCAGCCATCAACAGCCTGTTGTGGGTGGCTCTGGACCGGGGTTCATGTTCACCCCCGGGCAACCAAGCGCTCAACCCCAGACCATGATGCTGGCGAAGGCTTGCAGCATGGCCGCTTGCTTGCTGTAACAGATGGTACGACGTCCAAGCCTTCTCAGTCGGGTACGCAGGGTGAGGTTGTGCCGCTCGATGCGGTTGATCCCGAACCCTTTCACCCGGTGCACGTCCTCCGTTATCAGGAGTTGATAAATGGCCAGACCATCGGTGGTGATGCGTTCGGCTTTGGCAAGTAGAAGGGTCGAGACGATCCGACCGAGCATGCGCTTGGTGCGCCGGCCGACCACCATGGCCACGACTTGGCGGTTCTTCCGATCGAGGGCGTAGGCCAGCCAGATGCGTTTCTTCTTATAGCCGCAATAGGTGCTTATCTCGTCCACCTCGTAATGCCGACCGTACGCGATGGGCGTGGGCGGCGCGAGCCTCTGCGCGATGCGCAAACACCGTGCGATCACGGTGGAGGGTGATATGCCCAGGAGGCGACTGATGCTCCTGATCCCGCAACCTTCCTTGGTAAACGCGATAAGCTGCTTGTCGGTATCCGGCTGGTGGGCCTTGTAGCGGTAGGTGCTGCGGAGGTACCGAGCGCATCCGTTACAACGGTATTGTTGCACACCCTGGCGCATTCCTTTGCGGATGCACCGGCCTTGGCAATACGGACAGATCATGCGGCCAACCTACCGGTTCGCAGCCTGCCACCAGCATTTACGCGGACAGCAGCAGGAGTGGAGGCGTGGCCTGTGATGTGGAACCCAGGGGCCACGGGCGCTCCCAGCGGTAGGTGACGAACTGGAACACCAAAGGCTGTTTTACCGGGGGATAAGGCCTTTTCCGGGGCTTTGCGGGCTTCGGAGGTGCGGGTGGTGGTTCTGGGGTGGAAATGGCCAATAGGGCGAGGCCAGTATTGGCGCAGGTTCCCGAAGCGCCGAGGATGAAAAGTGACGTTCTGGTACGTTACCGGCTTACGGTCTAAATTTCGAGATAGAATAGGAAAGGGTCCTCTGTACCTCGCGAAATTTCAGTGGTCTCCGAATTTCGGTTAGACAGAACCTCCTTCGCGATAGCAGACTCGTCCTTCAAAAACTGCTGTCCCCTACTGTGAAGGCAGGCAATACAAGTATCCTCATTTGACGGTGAAACACTCACAAGACAAATCCTCGCTGTGCTTATCTCACCAGATGCATATTCATACTGCACAACAACATCAGCGGCTTCACATTCGTCTAGAATTGACCTCCAAGAAACTGCATTCGCCTTTCCCTGAAGAAGTCCGCGTAGCGCATTTGTGAGGTTTATCCGTCGAAACTCCATTAGTTCATCGACGCGAACAGCAGCTATCTTCTGGAGGAACAATGATTCTAACGAATCCTGCAAAGTAGTAAAGTGCAGTTCAACATCGTTGTGTGTTTCACCCCGATGATGAACTTGCCCTCGACCACATGCACAAAGGAAAGTTGCTAGAGCAAGGGTCCAAGCAAACTGTCGATTCTTCATGGCATGTATATTGAACGATTGCTACTTCTTTGACTTACTAGCTCCACGTCGTTCTCTTTCCGAGGGAGTCTGCACAGGACCTTCGGGAATAGCTCTGTCTGGTAAACGATGCTCTTGTCGAAGGCCATTCTCCTTCACACGCGATCGATGCTCTTCAATGGTCATGTTCTCATTAACTCTAAACCTCCGCAGGGTCTCCCGAGGAACGAGGGGACCCTGCGGCCACGTAGCCGCAACCTCCACCACCATCCCACCTCGTTGCCCCATGGACACCAAGATACAGTTCGTGTGCAAGACCTGATCACCATGGCGCCCCCTTTCCGTCCAGGAAGCCGTACTCCTGGTACGCTGTCAACGGCGCCTCCCGTTCTTCACCCCTTACATAGAACGCAAAGCTCGAGTGCGGGTATTCCACCGCGTCATCGGTCAAGCTCCATTTCTTGCTCACCGCATTGGCATGGATATACCTCAGCTTCTGTTCGATCATCTTGCCGCTGAAGAGTTCGACCAGATCGGTGGAGGTGGCGAATACCCGGTGCTTCTGTCCGCGTGCGATATCCGATGGACGAAGCCCTTCGGCCAGCCGGTGCAATAGATCCTGCCGACCGGTCTTCAGGAGACGATAGATCAATTCGTAGGCCATGAACCGCTTTCCATTGGCGAGTACGGTGTTGATGGCACCACCTTCGGGCACGCGGATCACGAAATGGACGTGGTTAGGCATGATGGCATAACCCAGGAACCGGTAGCCCTTGCCGTGTGCGATGTTCATCCAGTTGTACACCACATCGTACGCCTCCAGCTCGTGGAACAGGGGGACCCACTGGTGGCAGGTGAATGTTGCGAAGTACACAGCACCGTCCTTCAGCCGGAGCTTGCGGGTGGACATGGACTACAAGGTAGTGCCTGTGCCCTCGAGGCCGCAGGGTCCCCTTCGGGAGACCGCTGCGGAGGTTTGGGGGAGACCCTGCGCGGGTTTAAAACGAGTGGCTTCGACTGGTGAACTTCAAGGACCTGGCCTTCTCTTTTGACGTGCTGGTGGACCACGCCTATAAGGCTCGCGCCTGTATCACCACGTTCTGCGCCAACTTCTCACGCGCTGTGGATCCCGACCCCAACGAACAAGTGTTCCAGCTTCCGGTGGACCATCGCACACATCAGACCTATCGGTGCCGGGTACCCAAGAGCGAAGCCTGACCGCTCACCCCTTGCAAACCCACGGGAAGCTCCCTTCCCGCCCGTGGTGCCATTTGAACTTGGAGGAGGCTCTCTTTGTAACACGCCTCAACACGTCCCATTATGGGACTCATCGCCCGCTTGATGGAACCACCGTTCGCAGCATGATCGCCAACCGGTTATGCCCTACGCCGCCCGCCTCGGAAGGACCGAACAACTCAATTGGCGTTTTCGGAGGGTGAACGCTAGGGATCCTAACGCCCGTTAGCTTCGTGCATGGCCCGCAAGAAGACCAGCACCAAGACCCCCAACAAGGGCGCACGGTGGACGCCCGAAGTGGAGCAGGACCTGGCCGCCGACTACGAGCGCGGGGTTGCGCTTTCGGAGTTGGCCCGATCCTATGGCCGCACCCGCAAGGCGCTTGTTGCCCGCCTGCAGAAGCTGGGCGTCATGAGCTACGACCCGGATGAGACGGGGGAGAAGTATTGGTGAGCACGTCCTGAGGGCCGCAGGGTCGTCCGCTCAGGAGCAGCGGACAGACCAACTGCGGAGGTTTGTCGTTGGGTGGCGCTCGGCGGACACCCTGCCAAGGTCTCGACTATGGCTTATTGCCCAAGTAGTGGTATTGCCGCAAAGAATCGGCTGGAATGACCTTGGTGAGGTCTGTTTGTTGAGTTATAAACGCCAGTCTATCATCCTCGTAGTACTCAACTCGCACAAGGGACCCGGACTTAGGGTCATAGTGAAGAAATAGACCGTCCCTTTTGCCCATGGAAAAGTGGCCTTCAATGACTTTCCATGAACAGTTGGATTCCACCATATGACCGTCAAGCTTGCCCGCAGCGAAGTTATACGAGCTTACTAGAGTATGTTGGTTCATCCGATTCGATCTTCGACACTTCGTATAAGCATGAAACGCGCCATGCCTGACACCGTTGGTATACGAGCCGGACATCAACAGATATGACTTCAAGGACCTCCGGCTGCTGTCAGCAATTGAAAGGTCGTACACCTCATAATGGCCATCTGGAAGGCTATCGCGAAGAAATGTATACGGTGGTGCAATAGCTCCCTCAACTTTGGTGGTCGCCAAATACCTTTCCATTTCTTCCTGGAAGACGCGCTTCGTTTGAGCTGGCAACGTCACCGGTAGTGAGCTAAAGAAGCTTACGCAAAGCAGCGCGAACCAGTATGTTTTGCCAGCCCACAACAGCTTATGGAGTAGCCAAAGCGCGTTCAAGGATTTGACCATTCTGGGCATCTGTATTACCTGAGCCATCAATGAGCACAGTCTCCTTAATACCAATATCCGTGTCGTTCAAGTCTGGAGCTGATGCATACTTGGCGAATCCATCGCCAGTGCTACTAGGCGCATAACGCCCGACACCATCCTCTGGACGGACCGCTTCATTAATTATGGCGCTCGTCGCCCCATTGGGCAGCTCGCTCAAGTCCGATTTGAACTGGTTTAGCCCAGGATTCGAGTTCAGTCGAGTATCACTTCCAACAATGCCCGTTCCAGGAGATCCCGGTGTTCTTACAGTGGACACTGTAGCCGCCTCAACAACTTCAACCTGCACCTCTTCTGCATCAACAATTGCTAAGTACGTCGAATACGCATTCGCTCGATCTTCGCTACTAAGATCCACACCTGCATCGCGCAGATTGCGGCTGAATTGCCTTTCTGTCATTGGATTGACATCAAACGAAGAGACCTTCCCCGTGTTGAAATCTGCACGGATGTTCATTGCCCGAGCAACTTGGCCTTCGTTGCCATAACTGGAAATAAGTGCTCGGAACGCTTTGACGGCCTTTTGGTTGACAAGCCAAACTCTCTTCCCATCTGGATCCCTCGCTGCGATTGGCATGTTCATCACAAAGGTGTAAGGGCCGATACTCGGATACTCCTGAAGAAGTGGATCCAAGCTCAACCACCTGCCCACCCTTGGGTCGTACATCCTCGCCCCGAAGTCGTAGCTATTCCGTTCACCGGCGACTTCCTCGTCACTGGGCATTCCGTTGAACCCGAACCGGTAGGTGTCCGTTGTGCTGCTGTAATTCCTTCCGGGCAGCAGGCTTCCGAAGGGTTCATATCCCTGCGCACTCAATACCTCTGGCTGGTATAGCGTTGGTCCATTGCCGCTCAACAAGCGCCCACTGATCACAGTGCCCACATTGCCCAAGTGGTCCTTCAACTCGTAACGTAAGCTGCTTGTTTGCAGGCTTTGTGCTGTTGGCGGGCCGTAGACCGGAAGGGTGTACATGGCCACGTTGTACAACTGCACCTCACGCACGTAATTGCCTAGTCGGTCACTGCCGTAGATGGGCCGCTCGGTAAGCTTCAGGCTCGCGCTGCTCGGGTTATAGCGGTAGGTGGCCATCACGTTGCCTTGTGCATCACGAATGTAATGCTCCCGGAAGCCCGTGCCGGTACCAGGGTCCGCACCCACCTGTTTCATGATCCGCTGCCCGCCAGCACCGTAACCGAACTGCAAGGGCTCCACGCCCTGCGGGGCGGTACTCGTGCGTGTGATGGCCTGCACCTAAACCTCCGCAGGGTCTCCCGAGGAACGAGGGGACCCTGCGGCCTCGTAGCCGCAACCCCCACCTCTTGCGCACCTCCTTGCCCCATGGACACCAAGGTATGGTGCCGGGTCGCATGGTTACGCAAGGTCTCCGCCTTCCGGCGGAAGGCCGCTGCGGAGGTTTGGGGGAGAGCCTGCGGGGGTTAGAGGCCGCAGGGTCCCCTTCGGGAGACCGCTGCGGAGGTTCGGGGTGACCCTGCGCGGGCGTGGAACCGTTGACAATTGCGATAGTTCCAAAGCAGAACGGCGACCCGCAGGTCGCCGTTCCCAATTCTTCGTGATCGCGATCAGCTCTTCTTCACCGGAGCCATCGTCTTCTTCGGCGTGGCCGGAGCAACAGGTGCCGGTTCAGTGGGTACTTCCACCTTCGGCTCTTCCACCTTCTTCTCCACGAGCGTCATCTCGTTCACGATGTGGCCCGCACCCGCGAAGGTGTCGATGGTCCAGAGCACGTAACGGATGTCCACGCTGATGGTGCGCTGCAGCTCGGGCTCGAAAGCGATGTCGCCGCTCATGGCCTCCCAGTTGCCATCGAAGGCGATGCCGATGAGCTCACCGTTGCCGTTGAAGACGCCGCTGCCGCTGTTGCCACCGGTGATGTCGTTGTTGCTGATGAAGCAGACCACCAGGTCGCCCTTCTCATCGGCGTAGCGGCCGTATTCCTTCTTCATCAGGAGCTCCTTCTGGCGGGCCGGCACGATGAACTCATCGTTCGTGGGGTCCTCCTTCTCCAGGATTCCCTTGGCGGTGGTGACGTAGTCGTAGAAGACCGCGTCCGCCGGCACGTAGCTGCCCACGGTGCCGTAGGTGAGGCGCATGGTGCTGTTGGCGTTGGGGTACCAGCTCTTGTTGGGGTCCTTCTCGCGCATGGCGCCCACCATGAGGCGGTAGCCGCGCGCCAGGTCCTCCTCACCGGCCGCCAGTGCCGGGGCCAGGAAGCTGCGGTAATGGTTCAGGCAGGATTCAGAGGCCAGGAAGCCCAGGTCCTTGTCCAGCACCTTCAGGCTCGGCTTGGCCAGGAAGGCGTCCAGGCGCGCCTTGTCCGTGAGCACGCTCGTCTTGAACATGGCGGCGGCCCAGGCGTCGAAGTTGCTCTTGTACTTCTTCTCCACGGTGTTCATCACCGAAGGTTGCAGGTCGCGCTCCACATCGTCGTGGATCATCCGGAACATGGTGGCGGTCACCTTCTCGTCGATGGCGGGCACGTAATCCTTCCAGAGCTCATCCGCAGCGGCCTGCACACGGGCCACGGCGGCGGCCACCTTGGCGGCGTCCTTCGGGTCGTTGGCCAATTGCATCTTCAGGCCGTACATCCGGAAACCGAGGATGATCATCTCGCTGCCGAAGGCGGCCTCCTGCATGTACACACTGGCCTTCTCGAACTTGGTGCGCTCGTTGTAACCGGTCTCCAGGTCGGTGAGGATGCTGCCGTATTTGGCCTTGCGACCGCCATCGGCGTTCACCCAGGCCATCAATTCGGTCTCCTGGGCCTTCTTCTTGTCATACACATGCAGGCGCTTGAGGCCGCGCTGCTGGCCGATGAAGTACTTCCAGTAGTTGCTCACCTGCGCGTACTTGCTGGCGTACTTGATGCGGGTGGCGTTGTCGCGGTCCATGAACTCCTCGTAGATGTCCAGCTTCGCGCGGCGCACCTTCACACGGCTCGGCTGCTCCACGTCCAGCGCCAGCTTCACGCCGTGGCTGCTCAGGAAGCGGTCCGTGCTGCCGGGGTAGCCCATGATCATGGCGAAGTCGCCCTCCTTCACACCCGCGGTGCTCACGGGGAAGTGGTGCTTGGGCTTGAAGGGTACGTTGGCCTCGCTGGGATCGGCGGGTTCGCCATCCGGACCGGTGTACACGCGGAACATGCTGAAGTCGCCGGTGTGGCGCGGCCACATCCAGTTGTCGGTGTCGCCGCCGAACTTGCCGATGGCGCTCGGGGGCACGCCCACCAGGCGCACGTCGCGGTAGGTCTTGTAATGGAAGAGGTAGAACTCGTTGCCCTCGAACATCACCTTGAACTCGGTGCTCATGCCGTTCTCCTTGCTGCTCTCGCCGATGAGCTGCTGGGCGATCTCGCCGATCTTGGCTTCGCGCTGCTCTTCGTTCATGTCCGCCGTGAGCTGGCCGTTCACCTGCTCGGAGACGTCATCGATGCGCTGCAGGAAGCTCACGCTGAAGCCGGCGGGCAGCTCATCCTTGCGGGTCTTGGCCCAGAAACCGTCCGTGAGGTAGTCATGCTCCACGCTGCTCAGCCCTTGCACCGCGTCGTAGCCGCAGTGGTGGTTGGTGAGGAACAGGCCTTCCGCGCTCACCATCTCGCCGCTGCAGAAGCCGCCGCCCAGGCGCACGATGCCATCCTTGAGGCTGCTCTTGTTGATGTCGTAGATGTCCTCGGCGGTGAGCTTGAAGCCCAGCTTCTGCATCTGCGCTTCGTTGATCTGCTTGAGCTTGTTCAGCAGCCACATGCCCTCGTGGGCCTGGGTGCCGATGAAAAGGAGTGCTGCAACGAGCAGCGATAGCGTACGCTTCATGTTGAGGGGTTGAAGGGGGGCAAATGTAGGATCCCCTGAGGAACAGGGACCTGGGACTGTGCCGCAGCGCAGAGGCTGGGACGAACGGTTGGGTGATCACATGGGCGCCAAAAGCGAGGAGATGAGAACCGTGAATGCACGGAGATGGACGTGCATTCGGATGCACATTGCTCTTCATTCCCGTTCATCCATGTCCATTCCCGGTTCCGAACGGACCTGGATGGATGGCTACGGTTCCACGGGTACAGGCTTCCAGGGGATGGGGAGCAGCAGCTCTTCCACCCGGCCGAAGAGGGCCTTGTACGCCGGTGGCACGCCCACGCGGCCCACCACGCGCTTGTCCTTGCCGTTGCCCACCACGCGCAGGATGGCGCTGGGCAGGTCGGTCACATCGCGGTCGTAGCGGTCCTCGAACTGGAAGAAGCCGCTGGTCTCGGCATCCTTCAGGATACGCTGCAGGGTGTCCAGCCCGATCCAGGCGCGGTGCAGGCCTTCGCGCTCCACATGCGAATGCCCCTCGTAGGTGGCGTAGCCGCTACGGTACACGTTGATGACGAAGGCCGGGCAGGTCCCGAAGCAGGGTGTGCGCTGCAGGGTGATGACGAGGCTATCCGCCTTGCCCGGTCCGCCGAGCGCCGGGGCCTGCGGCGTGTTCGTGCTGGGCGGGGGTGGGGCATCCACCGTGGCATCCGCGGCCTTCCGCTGCGCGTTGCAGGCGAGGATGGAAGCGGCGAACAGGAGGGCGGTCAGGGTCTTCATCTCAAGGGCTTTCCACCGCGAAGGTGCGGATCGCGTGCCAAAGTGTGTCTTTAGCCAACAGTTCTAGACTCTTTCATGTTCCATCGCAGAGGCGCAGAGAACGCTGAGAACGCGCAGAGAAATGTCTTATTGGAAGGCGATCTACTGCCAGGGCGCAGAGGATCCGCCCATGTCGGATCGAAATGCGAAAGAAGCCCAATAACCAAGTCAACAACGGTGGTCGCTTCGGAACACGGGCAACGGAACGTGCTGGGGCCCCGTGTATCCGTAGCCTCACCAATGCTCGGTCCTGTGCGGCATTGGTGAGATTCCGGCTCTTCGGCCGGAGTGACGGACGTCGGTGGTGGAAGATGACCCTGAATACGGAAGCTCAGACGCAGGTGCCGCTTACTTGCGGCGACGCGCGTTCTGCTGCGCCTGCTGCTGCTTCTGCATGTCCTCCAGCCGCTGCTGCCACTTGCTCTTCTTCTTCGGCGTCTTCATGTTCGTGAGCAGCTCCGTGCGGATCTTGTCCTCGTTCACGAACCAGCTCTTCATCACCGTCATCTGCAGGATGCTGATCACGTTGGCCAGGAGGTAATAGTAGCTGAGGCCGGCGGGCAGGCTGTTCATGAAGAAGAGCATCATCACCGGGAACATGTACATCATCAGCTTCATGCTCGGCATGCCCTGTTGCTGGGGCATCTGCTTGCTGTTGATGGCCGTGTAGATCATGGTGCTGGCCGCCATGAGGATGGTGAAGAGGCTCACGTGGTTGCCATAGCCCAAGGGCACGGTGAACGGCAGGTTGACGATGCTGTCGTAGGTGCTCAGATCGTCGGCCCAGAGGAAGCTCTGCTGGCGCAGTTCGATGCTCGCCGGGAAGAAGCGGAACATGGCGTAAAGCACGGGCAGCTGCACGAGCATGGGCAGGCAGCCGCTCGCGGGGTTCACGCCGGCCTTGCGGTACAGGTCCATGGTGGCCTGCTGCTTCTTCATCACATCACCATCCTTGTACTTCTCGTTGATGGTGTCCATCTCCGGCTTCAGCAGGCGCATGCGCGCGCTGGAGATGTAGTTCTTGTAGGTGAGCGGCATCAGCAGCAGCTTGATGACGATCGTGAGCACGAGGATGATGATGCCGTAGTTCCAGCCCCAGCCGTCGAGCCAGTTGAAGATGGGGATCACCAGCCACTTGTTCATCCAGCCGAAGATGCCCCAGCCCAGGTCGATGATGCGGTCGAACTCGGCGATCTCCGTGCGGCGCAAGGTGCCGTAGTGGTTGGGGCCGAGGTAGAAGCGCAGCGGCAGGTCAACACGGGCGTTGCGGTCCTTCTCGAAGAAGAGCTTCGCGCTGTACTTCTTGGTGTGCGTGCTGTCCGTGAGCGGCACGATGGCGATCTCCGAGCCGTTGCTCGCGAAGCCATCGGCGCTGATGATGCCCACGGTGAAGAAGTCCTGCTTGAAGGCCACCCAGTTCGTCTTGCCTTCGAGCTTCTTGCTGTCTTCGCTGCTCTCGCTCAGGTAGTCGCGGTCCGCGTTGAAGTACTTGTAGTAGACGCCGCACTTCTGCAACTCGCCGGTGCGGTACTTCTCGTTGCTAAGGCCGGTGAGCGACCAGTTGAACACGGCGTTGCGGGCATCCACTTCCCCTTCCAGACCCACCAGCTCGGCACGGGTGTCCATGAAGTAACTGGTGCTGTCCAGCTGGTAGGTGATGCGCAGGTACTTCCCGGGATCGCTGGTGGCGGCGGTGAGCACCACGCCCGTGCTGTCCTTCCGCTCCGCCGTGAAGTGCAGGTCCTTGGTGCTGATGTCCAGGTTGCCGAGGAAGAAGCGGAACTCGTAGTCACCGCTGTCCGGGTCGGCCAGGTAGAGCGGGGTCTTGTGGTAGCTCTGGTACTCCTTCAGGCGGATGACCGAGGGCCGGGCTCCGTGGGTGTTGATGGCCACCTGCAGCCGTTCGTTCTGCAGCACGACCTCCTTCGCCTGTCCGGTGGAGGCCGGGGCGAAGATGCCGAAGCGCTGGCCGCGCAGGGCCGCACGAACACTGTCCGCGTTCAGGGTATCCCCGTTCACCACGAGGGTGCTGTCGCCAGCTGCCGGTGAAAGGGTGGGCGTGGAGCGCACTTCCTGGGACTTCAGCGCCTGTTCGGCTTGCCGGGCCTGCTGCTCGATCTCCACCTGGGCAAGGCTGTCCTGTACGAATTGCATGCGGGCCTGCTCCTCCGCACTGGGCATGGTGTACCAGGTGTACGCGCCCAGGATCGCCGCGATGAGGACGAAGCCGATGATCGAATTCCTATCCATTCGGGAACCGCCGGTGGTTCAAGGTGTTCGGCGGAAGGGCGGCAAAGATAGAAGGCCGGGGGGAAGACATGTGCTCATGTGACCATGTGCCCATGTGGGCATGAAATGCGGCCATCTGGGGCGTTTTCCTCCATGCTCGAGATCCTAGGGTCCAAGGCGTGTGATCTCAACATCTGACTGTTGCCCTCGAAGGAGAAAGTTCGCGCTCGCAACTCACGCGCAGAATTCGCTTCCACCAAGGAGGTACTCCATGGTCACATGCCCACATGAGCACATGTCCACATGCTCATCACGCTTGCTGCGCCTCCGTCTCCTGCTTCACCGGCGTAGCGCCCTGCTGCATCGCCGCCTTCACGAAGTGTACGAAGAGCGGGTGGGGACGGGCCACGGTGCTCCGGTATTCCGGGTGGAACTGCACGCCCACGAACCACGGGTGGTCCTTCACCTCCACGATCTCCACCAACTTGGTCTGCGGGTTGGTGCCCGTGGCGATCATGCCGGCCTTCTTGTAGTCGTCCAGGTAGGCGTTGTTGAACTCGTAGCGGTGCCGGTGGCGCTCCGTGATGTCCTTCTTCTTGTAGACGGCATGCGCGGTGCTGCCCTCGCTCACCTTGCAGGCGTAGGCGCCCAATCGCATGGTGCCGCCCTTGTCCTCGATGGCCTTCTGCTCCTCCATCATGGCGATCACCGGGTGGGTGGTGTCCGCGTTCATCTCGGTGCTGTTGGCATCGGTGTAGCCGAGCACATGGCGGCCGTATTCGATCACCGCGCACTGCATGCCCAAGCAGATACCTAGGAAGGGGATCCTGTTCTCCCGCGCGTATTTGATCGCTTCGATCTTGCCTTCGATGCCACGATGCCCGAAGCCCGGTGCCACCAGGATGCCGCTGAGTCCGCCCAGGTGCTTGGCGACGTTCTTCGCGTTCAGCTTCTCGCTGTGGATCCACTTGATGTGCAGACGGCTCTCATTCACCGCACCGGCATGCTCCAGAGCCTCCTTGATGCTCTTGTAGGCGTCCTTCAACTCCACGTACTTGCCCACGAGCCCGATGCGCACCTCCGAGGTCGGGTGCTTGTACCGCCGCAGGAAATCCTGCCAGGCGCTCAGGTCCACGTCCGGGTAGGTCATCACGCCGAGCTTCTGCAGCACCACCTGGTCCAGGCCCTCGGCCTGCATCATCAGTGGCACGTCGTAGATGGTCTCGGCGTCGCGGCTCTCGATCACGGCGTTGGCGTCCACGTTGCAGAAGAGGGCGATCTTCTCCTTCATGCCCTTCTGCATGGGGTGCTCGGTGCGGCACACGAGCACATCGGGTTGCACGCCCAGGCTCAGGAGCTCCTTCACACTGTGCTGCGTGGGCTTGGTCTTCAGTTCGCCCGTGGTGCCCAGATAGGGGAGCAGGGTGAGGTGGATGGTCAGGCAGTCCTTGCCCTTCTGCCAACGCAACTGACGGATGGCCTCCACATAAGGCAGGCTCTCGATGTCGCCCACGGTGCCGCCCACCTCGGTGATCACGAAGTCGTAGATGCCCTTGCGGCCCAAGGCCTGGATGTGCGCCTTGATCTCGTCGGTGATGTGCGGGATCACCTGCACGGTCTTGCCCAGGTACTCGCCGCGCCGCTCCTTGTTGATGACGTTCTGGTAGATGCGGCCGGTGGTGACGTTGTTGGCCTTGCTCGTGGGCACGTCCAGGAAACGCTCGTAGTGGCCCAGGTCCAGGTCGGTCTCGGCGCCGTCCTCCGTCACGAAGCATTCCCCGTGCTCGTAGGGGTTGAGCGTGCCGGGGTCCACGTTGATGTACGGGTCCAGCTTCTGGATGGTGACCGTGAAGCCACGGGCCTGCAGCAACTTGGCCAGGCTGGCACTGATGATGCCCTTGCCGAGGCTGGAGGTAACGCCCCCGGTAACGAAGATGTACTTGGTGGATCCCGTCATCACACTGCGATCCGCCCTTGGATGGGCGTGGTGATCACGGGGTGTAAAGATAAGGTGATCCGGGCCTGCCGGGGCGCCTGTGGATAAAGGCTGAGAACTGGCTTGGGAACTAGCCTGTTATCAAGCTGAATGGTCTGATAGCTGACCCGGCTGGGTGTCCGGCGGAGCGGATAAGGATGCCTTAGTGTGGAAGCTCAGAGTATCACCAATCGGCTCCATCCAATGTTTCCGTGGGCACTCGTACGAACCATGTATGTACCCCCCACGAGGTCTAGGGACAATAACGTACTCCCCTGTCCAGAGTCATTCAGCTGCAGTCTATGTACAGTTCTCCCATTCGAGTCGAATACTTCTATCACCATGTTCTTGTCCTCCCATCCTGAAGTTCGAATACGGAACTCACCACAGTTTGGGTTGGGTAGGATAGTGAGTGACGGATTCGTTGAACCCTCATGCACCCCGATATCCAAGCTACAGTCAACCGTGCCGGAGTAATGGACACCTGTCGGGGGATTGAAAGGAGAGGTGTAGAGGATATTGTCATACGGACCGATCAATTCGAACTGATTCTCGCTGTTAAATACCTCACCTGCCACGTAGGAGAGCTCAACAGGATGTTCTTGAATGACTGGAAGTGGAATGGTGTCGAACGAGGAGTTCAGGAGCGTGTGCTCCGTAGTGTCCACACCCTCGATCCAAATGACTCTTGCTCCACCATTCCACGCATCGCCGAAACTGTCCCGAAGGACCAGCCTGTAATTACACGCCGAGTCGCCTCCGAGACGGACAGTGCTGATATCAAGAGATCCTTGGGCGTTCACTACAGCCGCCACGATCGAAAAGGGAATGAACAGGGTAGAAGAATTGATGCACATGTTGGATGGAAACGGGTTGGTTCCCAAGCCCAAACTACATACTCAGATAAAGCTTCAAGGCGCCGTTCCTCTATCGGTCAGAACCGATAGCTGATCCCTGCGCTCGGCAGCAAGGGCAGCTGGTCCACGCGCTGGTAACGCACCCGGTCGAAGTAGAAGATGTTCTGCCGGTCGTAGGCGTTGGTCAGGCTCAGGTCCAGTTCCACCTGCTGGTTCTCGTCGATCCGCCAGGTCTTGGTCACGCCCAGGTCTAGGCGGTGGTAGGTGGGCAGGCGACCCTGGTTCAAGGGGCCGAAGAGGATGGACAGGTCGGCATTGCTCGTGGTGTAGTCGTAGTTCACGTCACCGTTGAAGGGCGTGCTGCCGTAGTAGCCCTGGGTCTTCGTGAAGGGGAAACCGGAGCCGAAATTCCAGCGCACGTTCACCTTCCATGCGTCGAACTTGCCGAAGTTGTAGCTGGCGACGAGGTTGATGTTGTTGCGACGGTCCCACACCGGGTTGTAGGTGCGCATGCCGTCCCAGCGGTCCACATAGGTGTAACTGTACACCGCCCACAAGTACCAGTTGTTCTTCTCGTACTTCAGCAGCAGGTCGGCGCCGTAGGCCTTACCCGTCTCGATGATATAGTCCTTCTTCAGCTCGTCCGGCTTGTCCGCGAATTCGTCGGTGTCGTTGAAGAGCTTGTTGCGGTTCAGGTTCGTCACCTGGCGGAAGTCCTTCAGGTACACTTCGAAGTTGGCCGAGAAGGCATCGCTGAAGTCGTACTCGAAGCCGCCCACGATATGGTTGGCGCGCTGCAACGGATCCTTCACGTCCCGCCGGTCGCCGTTCTCGTCCACGAAGGTGCGCGGCAGGTTGTCCGGGCTGGAGAGGAAGCCGTAGAAGAGGTTCACCACGTCGCGGTCGCTGTTGGCGGCCACCAGGTTCTGGCTGTAGCGCCCGGCTGATGCTTTGAAGCGGAGGCGATCGCTGATGTTCCACTTCAGGCCCAAACGCGGCTCGGGGTTGGCCACCGATAGTGAGGCGTAGTAGTGCAGCCGGATGCCAGGCTCCAGCACCACCTTGTCCCATACCTTCTTGTAGGAGAAGTACCCGGCGATCTCGCTGGTGTTCTCCTCCTGCTTGAATTCGCGGCCCAGGCTGTTGAAGAACTCGAAGTTCGTGCGGAAGCCCAGCACCTCCACGCCGTACTTGACCTCGTCCTCGCCGTTGAAGACCTTGAAGTTCATGGCGCCGTTGAAGCCGGCGATGTCGCTCTTGCGCGGATCCAGTTCACCCTCCTTCAAGGTGATGCCGTAGTTCGAGGCGCTGAAGGTGCCCTCGATCAGGACCGCCGATCCGGCCGGTACCAGGACGAAGTTGGTGCCCGCCCCCCAGTTGTTCCAGTTCAGGTCGCTCACCTGGCGGTACTTCACACCATCCGTGAAGTTGAAGCCGAATAGGTTGAACTTGCTGCCGTTGGTGCCGTTGAAGCTCAGCTTGCCGAAGGCATCCGTGAAGGTGAAGGGCAGGCCACCCTGTTGCACGTTCTCATAGAAGACCTTGCTGCTCCGGTCCAGGTAGCTGTGCCGCAGGTTCACGAGGAAGGAGCTGGATCCACCGCCATCCTCCTTCTGTTTCTTCAACGGACCCTCCAGCATCACCTTGCCGGTGAAGGTGCTCGCCGCCACGCGACCGCTCAGGCGACGCTTGTTGCCATCGCGCGTGGTGATGTTCATGATGGAGCTGATGCGACCACCGTATTCCGCGCCGAAGCCGGCCGAGTAGATGTCGGCGTTCCGGATGATGTCGTTGTCGAACACGCTGAACAGACCGATGCTGTGGAAGGGGTTGTACAACACCATGCCATCGAGCAAGGACTTGTTCATGATGGGCGAGCCACCGCGGATGTACAACTGACCACCCTGGTCACCGGTGAAGATGACGCCCGGCACCACCTGCAGGTATTGCGCGAGGTCGGCCTCGCCACCGATGGCGGGGAGGCGCTCGATCTGGCGCGGTGTCAGCTTGGTGACGCCCGTGCGCACCTGCGTCTGGGCTTCCTGCTTGGCGCCGCTCACCTCGAACTCGCGGATCTGGATGGCGCTCTTGCTTAGGTAGAGCTTCTCGGTGAGGATCTGGTCACGCACTACGTTCACCGCCTTCTGCGCCGTGTCGTAGCCGAGGTAGGTCACCTGCAGGGTGTAGGCCCCCGGTGTCACCTTGCTGATGGAGTAGTAACCATTGACGTCGGTGGCCGCACCGATGGTGGTGCCCTTGAGGATGACGTTGGTGAAGATGATCGGCTCGCCCGTCTGCTTGTCGTAAACGAAGCCCCGGATGGTGCCGGTCTGGGCCAGTAGAAGGGAGGGTACGAAGGCGAGAAGAAGGAGGATCCGTTGGTGCAGGCGGGACATGATGTATTTGCAGGGGCGGCTAAGGTAGCCGAACGCATCCAGTGCCCACCGCCGTTCATCGTTCATTGTGACCGGTGGCCGGGTCATCGTGACCGGCGCTGGATCGGTTCCAGCGCGCTGGTGGCCCGCCTACGGGTTCACACACATCGTGGCCCCTGTTCACGACCTGTCCCGCCTCAGCGGGATGGGCACAAGCTCGAGCCTTCTATGCCATCACCTTGGCCAGGAGTTCGCGCAGCAGTTCGCCGGGGTCGCCGCCGTCGCCGCCCACACCTTTGCTGCGCAGGTCGAACTGGCGCAGGTGCCGCTGTACATCCACCAGTTTCCCAAGCGGATAGTTCTGCGCCTGTTGCACGTAGTCCTTCACGAAGTAGGGGTTCACCTTCAGCTCCGAGGCCATCTCCGCCTGGCTCTTGCCCTTGCAGGCGTGCACCACGGCCAGCTTGTTGAAGTAGGTGTTCAGGAAGCCCAATGTCACCACCAACGGATTCTCCTTCGGATCCGCCGCGAAGTGGTTGGCGATGCGCTGGGCCTTTTCCGCGTTGCGCGTGCCGATGGCGTTCTGCAGTTCGAAGATGTTGTAGTCCTTGCTGATGCCCACGAACCGCTGGATCACGTCACTGGTGATGGCGCCTCCTTCCTCGGTCACCAGGCAGAGCTTCTCCACCTCCTTGATCGCCTTGCTGAGGTCGGTGCCGAGGTGGTTCGCCAGCAGGTTCGCCTCGGTACTGCCCAGCTTTCGCTTCTGGTTCTTCGCGAAGGTGATCAGCAGGTCGGGCAGCTTGTCTTCGCGCACCTTGTCGCTCAGGAACACCTGGCCGCCGCCCTTCTGCGCACTCTTCAGGATGCTCTTCCGTCCGTCGATCTTCTTGTGCTTGTAACAGAGCACCAGCACGGTGGTCGGGGTGGGCTTCAACAGATAGGGCTCCAGCTTTTCCACCTGGTCGATCCGCCAGTTCTGCAATTCGCGCACCACCACCAGCTGGCGCTCGGCCATCATCGGGAAGCGCAAACAGGTGTCCTTCACCTGGTCAGCATCGCAATCACGTCCGTAAAGGATGGTCTGGTTGAAGTCGCGCTCATGGTCTTCCAGGGCCAGTCGCTCCACCTCCGAGGCGATCCGGTCGATGAAGAAGCTCTCTTCTCCGTGCAGGACATACACCGGCTTGAACTTCCCGGCCCGCAGGTCGGTCATCACCTTCTTGTAGTCCTCCAGGGTGCTCATTCGAAGCGCAGGTGCTTCACCGATCGGCCCTCGTTGATGATCTCACGCAGCGCATCGATCCCCAGTCGAACGTGGCTTTCCACGAAACTGCCGGTGACCTTGGCGTCGCTGGCACTGGTCTTCACACCCTCCGGCACCATGGGTTGATCGCTCACCAGCAATAGCGCGCCGGTGGGGATCTCGTTGGCGAAGCCGGTCATGAACAGGGTGGCCGTTTCCATGTCGATGGCCATGGCACGCACCTGTTGCAGCCGCTCTTTGAAGGGCTCGTCGTGCTCCCACACCCTGCGGTTGGTGGTGTATACCGTACCGGTCCAGTAATCCATGTCCCGGTCGCGCACTGCACCGCTCACGGCACGTTGGATCATGAAGCTCGGCAACGCAGGCACCTCGGGTGGGAAATAGTCCGTGCTCGTTCCTTCGCCACGGATGGCCGCGATCGGCAGCACGAGATCGCCGAGCTGGTTCTTCTTCTTCAATCCGCCGCATTTCCCCAGGAAGAGCACGGCCTTGGGCGTGATGGCGCTCAGCAGGTCCATCGTCGTGGCCGCCATGGGGCTGCCCATCCCGAAGTTGATCATCACCATGTCCTCCGCCACGGCCACCTTCATCGCCTTGTTCTGCACCGGGATGGTGGCCCCGGTCTGCTGGCAGAAGATGTCGAGGTAGTTGTCGAAGTTGGTGAGCAGGACATGGGGTTTGAACTGGTCGAGTTCCAGCCCGGTGTACCGGGGCAGCCAGTTCCTGACGATCTCTTCTTTCGTGCGCACTTTTGTGGGGTGAAGTCCTTGCAAATGCAGGTGCTCGACCTGCCGGACCATGGCGTCAAAACTAAGCACGGTGCCGATGGCCACACCGTGTTCGATCCCATCCGGCGGCGCTGGCTGGCCCTCACCCCCGAGGAATGGGTGCGGCAACACGTGCTGAACCACCTGGTGCATGACCTGGGATGCCCGGCATCCCTTATCGGCGTGGAGACCCCGCTCACCCTGAACGGCCTTTCCAAACGGGCGGATATCGTGGTGCACGACCGTTCCGGCCAACCCGTTCTGCTGGTGGAATGCAAGGCTCCGGAAGTGCCCGTGGGACAGGCCGTTTTTGAACAGGCAGCACGCTATAACCTCGTATACAAGGTGCGCTACCTAATGGTCACCAATGGCTTACGGCATTATTGCTGCGCGGTGGACCATCAACGTGGGACCGTGGAATTCTTGCAGGCCTTACCCCCTTTCACGTTGATGGCACCGGGCGTGGGACCGTAGATTTGAGGCATGTTGGTACGTACGACCGTGGCGGCCCTCGGGCTCGTCCTTTCCACCATCACTGTCGGCCAGTATGCCGAGAAGATGGACCTCACCCTGCGGCACTACCTCGCCAGGGAACAAGGTGTCGATCCGGAGATCAGCCTTTTCATCCACGGGGATGTTGATGGCATCAAGGACGCGGTGCAACGACACGGCGGTCGGGTGACCATGACGACGGATCGGCTGGTGAACGCGCGTGTGCCAAGCACGATGATCCGGGCATTGGCGGAAGAACCAGCGGTGCATCACTTCGAGTTCAACATCGCTCGTGGCGAATTGATGAACGATTCTGCACGGGTGAAGAACCACGTGATCGAGGTACATGCCGGTCTGGCCCCGCTGCCTCAGGGTTATGATGGCGCTGGCGTGGTCGTAGGCGTGATCGATACCGGCCTGGACATCACCCACCCGGACTTCAAGGACGCGAACGGGGTGACCCGGGTATACCGATACTGGGACCAAGTGCCGCCTGGCAGTGCGAGTTCTCCGCAGCCCTATGGCTACGGCACCGAATACACCCGCGAAGACCTGCAGGCTGGCGGCTCCATCCCTGTTGATCCGCAAGGACATGGCACCACCGTGGCGGGTACAGCCGCAGGGAACGGCCTTGCCAACGGTCGGCACAAGGGCTTTGCTCCCGCTTCCGAGATCATCATGGTGGCCAGCCGGTTGGGCGCCGCGAACTGGGCCGGGACCGTGGCCGATGGGGTCAAGTACATCCTGGATCATGCCGATGCGCTGGGCATGCCCGCCGTCATCAACATCAGCATGGGCTCCTACAGCGGTTCGCACGATGGCAAGGATGCCGCCGCCCTCTTGATCGATGACCTCCTGCATCAGTCCAATGGCCGGGCCCTCACCGCGGCCGCTGGTAATTCGCACGGCAGCTTCCCCTACCATGTGCATACCGAAGTGGGGCCGGACACCACCTTCAGCTGGTTCCAAACGAACGAGTTCCCCCTGGCTTACAATGTCTTCGACTTTCCCAACGTGTTCTTCGAAGTATGGGCCGATGCGGTCGATGTGCAGAACGTACAGTTCGCCATCGGAGCGGACCGCGCACAACCCACGCTCAACTTCCGTGGCCGCACGGCCTTCCATACCGTGAATGAGATGATCGGGTCCAGTGTTACCGAACCGCTGATCAGCGCCAGCGGGAACACCTTGGGCACCGTGCAATTCTATGCGCAGGAGCGGGGTGAGCAGGTTCTGATGCAGGTCCTGATCGCCTCGCCGGATACGGCGGATTGCCTGTGGCGCTTGATGTCCACCGGCTCCGGCTCCTTCGACCTCTGGACGCTCACCACCTTCACGCGCACGGCCAACGTCATCGGCCCCATGCTGGCCGAGCAATGGCCGGGCGGGCTGCCTTATCCGACACCGGAGGAATACCCGGCGATGGCCCATTATGTCGCCCCGGACCATTACCAGCACATCGTCGATTCCTGGGCTTGCATCCCTGATGTGCTCACCGTGGCGAACTACTGCAACGAGGTGTCCTACATCGACTACTTCGGTGTGGAACGTACGGTGGATGGGACTGAACTGGACATCGCACCGCTCAGCAGCACGGGACCCACGAGGGACGGTCGTCTCAAACCGGACATCGCGGCTACTGGCGATGTGACCTTCACGCCAGGTCCGCTGGAGGCTATCCAATGGATCATCGACAACCAGGTGGGCTACAAAGTGGATCCCGGCGGTATGCACATTCGCGATGGAGGTACCTCGCAAGCAGCACCCGTTGTGGCCGGCGTGGCCGCGCTCTACCTGCAGAAGTGCCCGGATGCGGGCATTGAGGAGATCGCCAATGCCATCCGGAAGAGTGCCCGGTCGGACGCCTTCACGGGCCAGGTGCCCAACCCGCGTTGGGGGGAGGGCAAGGTCGACGCTTTCGGTGCCCTGCTGAACCGCACACGCCTGCAGGCCACCACCACCACGCTGTGCGAAGGCGACGCGGTGGAAGTGACCTACATCGGCGACCACGGCGATCTGACCTGGAGCACCGGGGCTACCACGACCAACCCGATCACCGTTTCCACCGCTGCGGATATCAGTGCCACCATGATCACTCCCTCCGGTTGTATGGCCTACACGGACACCTTGCACTTCACGATGGCCCCGGTGCCCGCCACGCCACAAGTGGAACTTGCTGGTTCCGTGCTCACGAGCTCCGAGGCGCTCAGTTACCAATGGTTCGAGGGCGGATCCCCCATCTCGGGTGCCAACGAACAGGAGTGGACCGCCTACTGGGTCGGCTCCTACCAAGTTCAGGTGACCGATGCGAACGGGTGTACGGCGTTGAGCGAACCAGTTCAGGTATTGACCGTTGGTCTGGATGAGATCAGCGGTGGGGAATTGCGGCTTTGGCCGAGCCCTGTACAAGAGGCCCTGAACATCAACATGCCCGCATCCATTGCCTCATCGGAGCTCCGGATCATGGGGAGCGATGGCCGCTTGGTGCTCGCACAACGCCTTACTGGCGGTGGTACCGTGCAGCTGCCGGTCGGCGACCTGGCCGCAGGCACCTACACCGTGGTCCTTCTATCCGAGGACGTGCGTTGGGTGCAACGTTTCGTGCGGATGCCCTGAAACGCGTGATGTTCAAGGCTCGTTGTTGAGGACACGCGTCAACGCTGATCCAGCCTTCAGTACACACGCTCGCCACCGAGGTAGGTGGCCATGACCCGCACCCGGCTTCCGGACCGTTCCATGGCCTCCGGATCAGCGTTCAACAGGACGAAGTCAGCATGTTTCCCGGGCTCCAGGCTACCGAGGTCCTTCTCGGTGAAAGTGCTGATCGCGTTCCAGATCGTCATGCCCCGCAAGGCGTTCTCAGCGGTGAGGGCGTTCGCCGGTTGGTAGCCATCCTTCGGTTGACCGTCCGCATCCTGCCGGTACACCGCAGCGCGGAAGGTCGCCAGCGGGTCGATCCCCTCCACCGGGAAGTCGGTGCCCAAGGCGAGCAGGCCCATCGTCTTGCGGAGGTCGTCGTAGGCATAGGCATGGGTCTCGCGTTCCGGTCCGAGCCGTTTCCCGGCCCACGGACCATCGCTCGTGGCGTGTGTCGGTTGCACGCTTGGGATGATGCTGTAGGTGGCGAAGGCGTTGCGGTCTCCGGGTGATACCACCTGGGCATGCTCGATCCGCCAGCGCAGGTCGTTCGTGCCACCCAGCACTTCGCCATATACCCCGAGCAACAGGGAATTGGCTGAGTCGCCGATGCAATGCGTGTTCATCTGGAAGCCGTTCGCCTTGCACCAGCGCGCCACCTCCAGGAAGTGATCGCGTGATGCCAGCTGGAGGCCGTGGTGATCGGGCTGATCCGAATAGGGCTGCTTCAAGAGCGCGCCGCGCGAACCGAGCGCACCATCCGCATAGACCTTCACACTCCGCACGGTCAGGCGCTCATCATTGATCGGTCCCGACTTCTCGAAATGGCTCAGGTTCTCCGGCGCATCAGCCACCATCGCGTATACACGCATCTTCAGGCTCCCTTCCCGTTGCATGGTGCGGATCAGCTCGATCGTGCCCACATCGAGTCCGGCGTCGCAGACCATGGTCAGGCCCACCGCGAAACAATCCGCCTGGGCATCCAGCAAGGCCTTGCGCTTGGTGGCTTCATCAGCTTCATCGAAGATGGTCTGGAACACCGCGACGGCGTTGTCCATCAGCAGTCCTGTCGGCTTGCCATCCTTCATCATCATCAAACCACCTTCGATGGTCTTCTTCGGATCGAGGCCTACCCGGTCCATGGCGGCCTGGTTCACCACGGCAGCGTGACCATCGATCCGCTGGAGTAATACCGGTCGGTCCGGGAAGCGGATATTGAGCAACGCGTTATCCGGCAACACCTGCATGGGCCAGTCGTTCTGGTCCCAACCGCGACCGATGATCCAGCCATTCCCCGGATGCGCCTCAGCGAAGGCCGCCGTCCGATCCACCACTTCATTCCACCTTGTGGTTCCGGTCAGGTCCACCTTCTGCTTGTTCAGGCCATATCCGAAGAAGTGGCAATGCCCGTCGATGAAGCCGGGTAGCACGACCTGGCCTGCGGCATCCACCGTTTCCTTGGCGGCGTAGCGGTTCAGGATCTGGCGTTCCGGACCCAGTTCCACGATCCGACCATCGCGGATGGCCATGGCCTGATAGACCGTTCCAGCTTCATCCATGCTGCGTATCCGCGCGTTGTGCACCACCAGATCGGCTTCTTGGGAGTGATAACAGGAGGCGAGAAGAAGGGAGAGCAGTGCAGCCGTGGCGGTCCGGTTCATGCTGCGAAGAAACGACGCGCCCATAGCCATCGCGCCATCAGTCGTGCGTGATCAAGCAGCACCAGGCCGCCGATCAGGAGGAAGGGCAGGAGCGGGGTCCGGTAGCGCACCACCGCCCCCATCACCGGTGTGGTCCATCCGATCACCAGGGCCAGCAGGATCACATAGCCCATCAGTGCAGCGAGCAGGGCGCGGTCCACCTGCGCCCATGGCTTGCGGTAAATGAAGCAGGCAAGCAGGAAAAGCAGGATCCCCACATTCTCCGCTGCGGAGATCAGTCCCAAAGCACCTCCACCCGGATGGAGCACGGGACCGAACAAGGCGATGCCCAAGGAGTATGGGGCCTGCTTCACGAAGAGCCATACGTCCGGCAGCAGGAGTTCGGGCATCACGAAGCTGCCACTGTTCATCTGGATAGCAAGTCCCACGAAATCGCGCTGCTTCATCGTGAGGATCCCCAGGATATCCCACCCGGGCAGCACACGTTGAAGGTTCAGTCCGATGGCGAAAAGGGTCCCGTACAACAGCAGCGCCTTGATCCACAGTCCCGGTCTGTGGGTGGTCCTTGCCCACAGCAGTAGCAGAAGGGCGGGTAACAAGCTCAGTAGCACATACACCTTCAGGAAGAAGAGCATTACTACGTTGAACGCGAAGAGGAACGGATCCTGCCATCGCACGCCATCGCGCAGCATGCGGTCCGCCTGATACACCAACAGGCCGATCCCGAAGAACAACAGGCTCTCCTTGATCACCCCGCTCGCCCAGAACAACACCGATGGCACCAGGAAGACCGCAGCCGCCAGCAATTTCTCCTTCCCCGGCAAGGCACGGACGAAGGCGTGGTAGATTCCCAGGAGACCGGTGAGCGAGAGGAAGGCCGAAGCCACCGTATGCACGTGGAACTCGCCGAAGCTCACAAGCCGCACCAGCGCGTTGAACCGGATGATCGTGTGCGCATCGTTGTACAGGTTGCTCTCGTAATGCCGCACCCAGTTGTTCATGTGCCGGTAGTACAGCTCGTGGAAGTGCGCGTTGTCATTCCCGATCCCCGTGATCATGCGTAGGTAGTCCACCGGTCGCTCCGCCAGCGCGTTGAACATGTATGCGCTGTCATCGAAGTACTTGAAGACATCGGCCGTGGCGCGATCGGGGTAGACGTAGGTGTAAATGGCCCAGAGTGCCACCCCGGCCGCGATGCGCATTAGGAAGAAGGCGGCCACCCAGCGGAACCGCAGGCCAGGCACTTCCGTGAAGTAGGGCGTACGACGCATCCAGTACAGGAGCAGGGCGGTATAGGCCGCGGCCAGGAGGATGCCGGTCATGGGGTGCGCAAGGTAGACGTCGGCTTCTCAGGCGGGGATGCCACCGGACCAACAGGCTGGTACGCGGGGCTACCTTTGCGCCCTCCTTCCGATGAGCACACTCACCACCAACCCCGACACCGCGCCAGCCGGCGTGGAGACCGCCAAGAAACTGGGCCTCCTGCCCGAGGAGTTCGAGAAGATCAAGGGTGTCCTGGGCCGCGAACCCAACTTCACCGAGCTGAGCATCTACAGCGCTATGTGGAGCGAGCACTGCTCCTACAAGAACTCCATCAAGCAGCTCAAGACCCTGCCCCGCAGCGGCCCGAAACTGCTGGCGGAGGCCGGACAGGAGAACGCGGGTCTGGTGGATATCGGCGACGGTTGGGCCTGCGCTTTCAAGATCGAGAGCCACAACCACCCCAGCGCCATCGAACCATATCAAGGAGCGGCAACGGGTGTGGGCGGCATCAACCGCGACATCTTCACCATGGGCGCCCGACCCATCGCACAGCTCAACAGCCTGCGCTTCGGCGACATCACCAAGGAGTCGAGCAGCCGCTGGCACATGCGCGGTGTGGTGAAGGGTATCGGCGATTACGGCAACGCCTTCGGTGTGCCCGTCCTCGGTGGCGAGGTCTACTTCGACCCGTGCTATACCACCAACCCGCTGGTGAATGCCATGAGCGTGGGCATCGTGCGAACGGACAAGGTGATCAGCGCCACCAGCCATGGTGTCGGGAATCCGGTCTACATCGTCGGTAGCGCCACCGGCAAGGACGGCATCCACGGCGCCTCCTTCGCCAGCAAGGACATCACGGAGACCAGCATGGACGACCTGCCTGCCGTGCAGGTGGGTGATCCCTTCATGGAGAAGCTCCTGCTCGAGGCTTCCTTGGAGCTCGCCGGGACCGATGCCATCATCGGTATGCAGGACATGGGCGCAGCAGGCATCACGTGCAGCACCAGTGAGATGAGCGCCAAGGGTGAGTGCGGCATGGATATCCAGTTGGACAAGGTGCCCACGCGCCAGCCCGGTATGCGGGCCTGGGAGATCCTCCTCAGCGAGAGCCAGGAACGCATGCTCGTGGTGGTGAAGAAGGGCCGTGAGGCGGAGGTTCAAGCCATCTTCGACAAGTGGGACCTGAACTGTGTGCGGATCGGCACCGTAACGAAAGGTGGATCGCTGCGCTATTTCCAAGGTGAAGAGCTGATCGCCGAAGTGCCTGCGGAGAGCCTTGTGCTCGGTGGTGGAGCCCCGGTGTACGACCGTGAGGTGAAGGAACCCGCCTACATCAAGGAGAACGCGAAGTTCAAGACCGACGATGTGGACGAACCCGATGATCTGCGCCGCGTGGCCTTCGACCTGCTGGCCAGCCCCAACATCGCGAGCAAGCGCTGGGTGAGTGAGCAGTATGACACCATGGTGCGCACCAACAACATGAGCACCAATGCACCCAGCGACGCGGGACTGGTATTGGTGAAGGAGACCGGCAAGGGCCTCGCGGTTACCGTTGACTGCAACGGTCGGTACGTGCATGCCGACCCGTACAAGGGTGCCATGATCGCGGTGAGCGAGGCCGCACGTAACATCGCCTGCACCGGTGGCGAACCCTGCGGCGTCACCAACTGCCTCAACTTCGGCAACCCCTACGATCCAGAGGTCTACTGGCAGTTCGCACAGGCCATCAAGGGCATGGGCGATGCCTGCCGGGCCTTCGATACGCCCGTCACCGGCGGCAACGTGAGCTTCTACAACCATACGGTCACGGAGAAGAAGAACATCCCCGTCTTCCCCACGCCGACCATCGGCATGGTCGGCATCGTTCCGGATATCACCAAGCGCATGAGCCTCGACTTCAAGCAGAAGGGCGACCTCATCTACCTGATCGGTCGGAGCACGGAGGATATCGCGTGCAGCGAATACCTCACCCGCATCCATCGCATCGATCGCAGTCCGGCGCCCTATTTCGACCTCGAAGAAGAGCGTCGCCTGCACACCATGCTGCTCATCCTCATCCGCAAGGGCGTGATCAACGCCGCACACGATGTGAGCGATGGTGGGCTGTGGACGGCCCTCGTGGAGATGGCCCTGCCGCGAGGCCTCGGCTTCGATGTGATCACCGACAGCGAGATCCGCGAGGATGCCTTCCTCTTCGGCGAAGGGCAGGGTAGGGCCGTGGTCGCCGTGAGCGACGAACAGGAGACCCCCTTCCTCGACCTGATGCAGGCCAGTCGTGTCCCGTTCATCCTGCTTGGCCACGTCACCAAAGGCAAGTTGATGGTGGACGATGCGCCGTTCGGTACCATTGATGATGCCCGCAAGGTGTACGAAGGGGCCATTCCAAAGGCCATGGCCGAACAATAGGCGGCACCAGTTGTTACGAACGCACAATTCACATACCCATGCCACAGCCAGCATTCCACGGCCCCCTGCCAGCAGTAGGGACCGTTGCACCCACTCTCCGGTACGTCAATAGCGAGCGTCAGGAAAAGACCCTCGCCGATCATAAAGGGGAGGTGGTCGTCCTCACCGCATTCCCCAGTGTGGATACCAAGGTGTGCGCCACCCAGACGCGGACCTTCAACAAGCAGGTGGCCGATACCGGTGCACGGGTGCTCTCCATCTCCATGGACCTGCCCTTCGCACTCAGCCGTTTCTGCGCAGCGGAAGGCATCGCCAATGTTGAGGCGGGCAGCGACTTCCGCCACCGTGATGCCGCCCAGGTCTGGGGCGCCGCCATTGCCGAAGGTGCCATGGCCGGCACGCTCGGTCGCATCACCTGGGTCATCGACAGGCAAGGCGTGATCCGTTACCTCGAAGTGGCGCCCGAACTGGGTGCCGAGCCGGATTACGAAGCGGCGCTCAATGCCGCCAAAGGCCTGCTTTGATCATACCAGCTGCGCGGCGCGGGTGCGCGTGAGGTAGCTGTGGAACAGGAGCAGCAAGCCTCCACTGGCGACCGCCATGAGCAGCCATTTCGAGGCGAGCAGGTCCAGCAGGGCTGACGGCATCGCGAACAATGGACCGGTGCTCGCGCTGCTGGCATCGGGGATCAGGAACAGGACGGAGGTGAGCACCAGTGCGCCCACCCCGATACCGATCCAGGCTCCCCTCGGGATAAGGCCACGGACGGGAGCGGGGGTCACATGGCCCGCTGTGATCCGTGCCATGATCCGCGCGTCAAGCCCGGCGGTGGCATTTACGGTCCCGTGGTCGGCGAACAAGGCGCGCAAGGCTTCATCAGCCTCTGCATCGGTCAGCTTTCGATGAGGGTCCATGCTTCTTCTTTGAGTTCGTTCTGCAGCAGTTCCAACAAGCGCTTGCGCAGGCGATGCAACTTCACCTTCACATTGGACGCGCTTACTCCCGTCACCGTTACGATCTCTTCCACGCTGCGTTCCTGCAGGTAGAACAGGCTGATCAGGGCGGCGTCCTCCGGTGCAAGCTTGTCCAGGGCTTTGTTCAATGCCGTCCGGCGATCTTCCCGGTCAAGGCCTTGCTCCGGCAAAGAGGCCGGTCCGAGTGCTTCGGCGTGCTCCAGTGCAAGGGTCGTGGTGCCGCGCTTCCGCAGGTGGGAGATCGCCGTGCGGTAGGCGATGCTGTACAACCAGGTGCTGAACCGGCTGGTGCCCTGGAACCGGTCAAGGTGCTGGTGTGCCTTTATGAAGCTGTCCTGGGTGGCCTCTTCCGCTTCCTCGGTGTTCTTCAGGATACGGAAGCAGATCGTGTGCACCATGTGCTGGTAGCGCTGCACCAGCCACGCGAAGGCATGGGTATCCCCGCTCAGGGTCGCAGCTATGGCACTGTGCTCGGTCACCGGATCACGCATGGGACGCGATCCTCCGCATCCCGGTTACGAAGCTGGGCATATCCGCGCGTACCACCGCCCGTCGCCCGGGTTTGTAACCGACCGGGAATGACACGCGTCGAATGAACAACAACACAAGTCCCCGCACACCATGGATAAGCAGGTCCTCATTCCCGTATCGCTCTTCGCGATGATCTTCGGCTGCCTTTACATCATCGTGATGGCCTGGCACCGGCAACGCATGGCCATGATCGAGAAAGGTCTTACCCGCGGTGATCTCGAAAAGGGGCGGAGGGGCAGTTCAGCGCTCGCGCTGGGCCTCACCAGCCTGGGCTGCGGCATCGGTCTTGCCATCGGTTGGTCGCTGGACAGGTTGCTCAACGGCGCCATGTGGGGGGATAACCCGCTGCCCTATTTCATCAGCGTGCTCATCTGTGGCGGTCTGGCCCTGGTGTATTACCACCGCACGATCCAGGACGTGAAGCAGTGAGCCTGTCCACGGTACGGTGCCACACTGTTCCTTTGCGCCTCGATGCGCATTCTCCGTACGCTCCTCCGTTGGTCCGGTGCCATTGCGTTGTGGACCATCGTGGTCAGCGTGCTCTGGGTCGGCCTTCTTGGCATCGTGGATCCACCGGTCACTTGGGTCATGGCCCAGCAGGCCAGGGAACAGAAGGAGTTCAGCAGGATGCAGACCGATCTGGATGGGATCTCGAGGCAACTGCCCTTGAGCGTCATCGCCTCCGAGGATCAGCGCTTCATGACCCACCATGGCTTTTCGTTGGAGGCCATGCGCAAAGCCTTCGAGAAGAACAAGAAGGCGAAACGGATCAAGGGGGGGAGCACCATCAGCCAGCAGACGGCGAAGAACGTGTTCCTATGGCCCGGTCGGAACTACCTGCGGAAAGGGCTCGAGGCCTGGTTCACGGTGCTCATGGAACTGATGTGGACCAAGGAGCGCATCCTGGAGGTGTACCTCAACGTGGCGGAGATGGGCAAAGGGGTCTTCGGTGCGGAGGCCGCCGCACAACGATGCTTCAGCCGGCATGCATCACAACTCACCCGGGAACAGGCGGCCCTGATCACGGCGACATTGCCTGCACCACGTCGCTTCAGCTGTTCGAACCCATCCGGTTACATCCGTGGACGCCAGCAGTGGGTCCTGCGCCAGATGTACAACGTGGGCGACGTGCTGGATCCCGAGGTCCTCGCCAGGCGCCGCGAGAAGCTGGAACGGGAACAGGAACGCAAGAAGGCGCGTGAAACGCGCAGGAAGCGCGCGAACAGCAGCTCCTGAGGATCACTTCGCAGGATCCATGTGGATCTCCACCTGCGTGGGATAGGCGAAGGAGAGACCCGCCGCCGCGAAGCGCCGCATCAGTTCAACGTGGATCAGGTTCTGCGTTTCGAAAATGTCCGCGCTCTTCCGGATGTAATAGATGAACAGGATGTTCAGCGAGAAGTCCTTGAAGGCGGTGAAGCACACCAGCCGGTCCTGCTCCAGCCGTTCCTGGTGGTCGTCCACCAGCTTGTTCAGCAACGCGATCGCCTCCTCCATCTTCGCCGGCGGGGTCTCATAGATCACGCCCAGCTCGTGCCGCACCCGGCGCGAAGGCTCAGCCGTCACGTTCTCCAGGATGGTGTCCGTGAACTTGATGTTCGGCACCACCATGATCGGTCCCTCAAGCGTGCGGATCCTGGTGCTGCGGATCCCCACTTCCAATACCGTCCCATCGTAGCCATCCAGCCGCACGCGGTCGCCCACTCGGAAGGGTTTGTCCGTGAACACAGTGACCCCCCCGAAGATGTTCGCCAAGGTGTCCTTCGCTGCCATGGCCAGGGCAAGCCCCCCAATGCCGATGCCCGCCAGGAGCGCGCCCACATCGTATCCGGCATTGTTCAAGGCCACCACGAAACCCAGCCCCCAGAGCAGGATCTTGATCGAGCTGCGCACCGCTGGTAGGAACTGGTTCTGGTCCAGGTCCTCGTTCCGGTCGCTCCGGTTCCGCGACAAAGCACCGATCAAGGTGTCCAGTACGCGGGCAATGGCCCAGGTCACAGCCAGCGCGATCGCCACGTGGAAAACGCGCTCCATCCACTTGTCGATGTGCGCGGGGATGCTCAGGCGCTGATACCCGAGGATGAAGGATACCACGGTGACCAGCGTCACCAGCGGACGCCGCAAGGTGCGCACGAGCTCATCGTCCACCTGGTTGCTTGTGCGCGCGGCCATGCGGCTGAACACCGTGCCTGCCAGCCACGAAAGACCTTTCCCAATGAGCCAGCCCACCGCCAGGACCAACAACGCATCGAACCACTGCCCCGGGTGATTACCCAGGAACCGTTCCTTTTCCGCCCAGTCGATCATCCGTCTACTTTTGAATGCGTTCGTGCCTCACGGCATTCGCGCCAAAACTAACCGCCAACGATGGGAGCAGACCAAAGGAGCGAAGAACGGACCGTGGTGGTCACCGGGGCGGGCCGGGGGCTCGGTGCAGCCACCGTGCTGGCTTTGCTGGACAGGCCGAACACCACCGTGATCGCGGTATCACGCGACCTGTCGGTGCTGCGCGAAGCCACGAAGGGCCACGGGCGCATGGTGCCGGTTGAACTGGACCTCCGCAGCCCCGAAGCAGCACTGGAGCTGGCCCGCACGCTGGGGCAGCGGCGCATACACGCACTGGTGCACAATGCGGGCATCCTGCACAAGGCGGACATGGGCATGCATGACCGGCCACGGCTGGAAGCGCTCTACCTGACCAACGTCATCGCACCGCTGGAGCTATCGCAAGCCCTGGTGCAGAACCTGCGCGGCGATCCACCGGGCCACATCGTGCACATCGGCAGCATGGGTGGTTTCCAGGATTCGGTGAAGTTCCCGGGCTTGGTGGCGTACAGCGCGAGCAAAGCCGCGTTGGCCTGCATGGCCCAATGCCTGGCGGAGGAGTTCAAGGACCAGGGCATCCGGAGCAACTGCCTGGCCATCGGGTCGGTGGATACGGACATGTTGCGGGCGGCATTTCCGGGATTTCGGGCGGGAACCACGGCGGAGGCCATGGGGGCCTACATCGCCGAATTTGCCTTGAAAGGACATAAGCTGTTCAACGGCAAGGTGTTACCTGTGTCGGCAACGACCCCATAGGGGGGCTGGATGAAATTTTTCTTGCCTTGGTGTTGCATCTGTGGAAACTCTCCCTACATTTGCAGCCGCTTTCGGAAAAACGTTCTTTGAAGCGCCCTCGGAAGGAGGAGGAAAAGTGGGGTCGGGCAAGAGGAGTTGAAAAAGTTTTTCAACAAGCGCTTGCAGGTAAATCCAAAGACACTACTTTTGCCGTCCCGCTCGCGGAAACGTCCGCAACGAGAGAGCGTGAAAGACTGAACAAGCTGGAACGGGCCACGGCCCAGACCATACAGTTCTTTGACTTATTGTCCAATCTGAGAACAGCAGGTGTCCTTGATGATCTGAGGATCAACATGAGAGACCTCGTCAAGAACCAGATCGAACGAACATTTACAATGGAGAGTTTGATCCTGGCTCAGGATGAACGCTAGCGGCAGGCTTAACACATGCAAGTCGAGGGGCAGCGCGATGTAGCAATACATTGGCGGCGACCGGCGCACGGGTGCGTAACACGTATGGAACTTGCCCTTTACTGGGAGATAGCCCTCCGAAAGGAGGATTAATACCCCATAACAAACGAGGTGGCATCACTTTGTTTTGAAAGCTCCGGCGGTAAAGGATGGCCATGCGCACGATTAGCTAGTAGGTGAGGTAACGGCTCACCTAGGCTACGATCGTTAGGGGGCCTGAGAGGGTTATCCCCCACACTGGTACTGAGACACGGACCAGACTCCTACGGGAGGCAGCAGTGAGGAATATTGCGCAATGGAGGCAACTCTGACGCAGCCATGCCGCGTGCAGGAAGAAGGCGCTACGCGTTGTAAACTGCTTTTAACCGGGAAGAAACCCCCTTACGTGTAAGGGGTTGACGGTACCGGCGGAATAAGCACCGGCTAACTTCGTGCCAGCAGCCGCGGTAATACGAAGGGTGCAAGCGTTATCCGGATTCATTGGGTTTAAAGGGTGCGTAGGCGGAGCGTTAAGTCAGTGGTGAAATCCTGCAGCTCAACTGTAGAATTGCCATTGATACTGGCGCTCTTGAGTGCGCTTGAAGTAGGCGGAATGTGCCGTGTAGCGGTGAAATGCTTAGATATGGCACAGAACACCAATTGCGAAGGCAGCTTACTAAGGCGATACTGACGCTGAGGCACGAAAGCGTGGGGATCGAACAGGATTAGATACCCTGGTAGTCCACGCCGTAAACGATGATCACTCGTCATTGGCGATATACGGTCAGTGACCTAGCGAAAGCGTTAAGTGATCCACCTGGGGAGTACGATCGCAAGATTGAAACTCAAAGGAATTGACGGGGGCCCGCACAAGCGGTGGAGCATGTGGTTTAATTCGATGATACGCGAGGAACCTTACCAGGGCTCGAACGTGCGTTGACAGTCGCGGAAACGTGATCTTCTTCGGACAACGTGCGAGGTGCTGCATGGCTGTCGTCAGCTCGTGCCGTGAGGTGTCGGGTTAAGTCCCATAACGAGCGCAACCCCCATCTCTAGTTGCCAGCGGGTAATGCCGGGGACTCTAGAGAAACTGCCCGTGTAAACGGTGAGGAAGGTGGGGACGACGTCAAGTCATCACGGCCCTTACGTCCTGGGCTACACACGTGCTACAATGGCGAGTACAGAGGGAAGCTACTGGGTGACCAGGTGCGGATCTTCAAAACTCGTCTCAGTTCGGATCGGAGTCTGCAACCCGACTCCGTGAAGCTGGAATCGCTAGTAATCGCATATCAGCCATGATGCGGTGAATACGTTCCCGGGCCTTGTACACACCGCCCGTCAAGCCATGGAAGCCGGGGGTGCCTGAAGTCGGTGACCGCAAGGAGCTGCCTAGGGCAAAACCGGTGACTGGGGCTAAGTCGTAACAAGGTAGCCGTACCGGAAGGTGCGGCTGGAACATCTCCTTTTTAGAGTAAAGGACAGGTCTCTGTCTTCCGTAGTGATACGGACTTCGACATCGCTGTCTCTCAGTTGGATGATACTTCTTAACGGTATCGCCGTTACCATTCCACATAGTCCTGTAGCTCAGTTGGTTAGAGCGCTACACTGATAATGTAGAGGTCAGCAGTTCAAATCTGCTCAGGACTACCACGGGATAGGCAACGGGGAATTAGCTCAGCTGGCTAGAGCGCCTGCTTTGCAAGCAGGAGGTCATCGGTTCGACTCCGATATTCTCCACGATGCCACCTCACTTAGCGTCTTCCAACGCAACGGAGGTGGCTGCCCATCCAAGGGCACCGTTCTTTGACATGTTGTTGGACAGACAAGAATAGACCGAGTGATCGGTCCACCGAGCAATTAAGATCTTGAGCAGATCGAAAAGTTACTAAGGGCGTACGGTGGATGCCTTGGCTCTCAGAGGCGATGAAGGACGCGATAGGCTGCGATAAGCCACGGGGAGGTGCATAATGACCTGTGATCCGTGGATCTCCGAATGGGGCAACCCAGCTGGTTGAAGACCAGTTATCCTGAAAAGGAAGCATACCCAGGGAACTGAAACATCTAAGTACCTGGAGGAAAAGAAAACAAGTAGTGATCCCCCTAGTAGTGGCGAGCGAACAGGGGACAGCCCAAACCGGAAGCGTTTCGGCGCGGCCGGGGTTGTAGGACCACATCGTGGACTCAGTATGTGTAGTGGAACCCTTCTGGAAAGTTGGACCATAGCGGGTGATAGTCCCGTACACGAAATGCATACTGTACCTAGTGGTATCCTGAGTAAGGCGGGACACGTGAGATCCTGTCTGAATCTGCCAGAACCATCTGGCAAGGCTAAATACTGCTGAGAGACCGATAGCGAACCAGTACTGCGAAGGAAAGGTGAAAAGCACCTCGAACAGAGGAGTGAAATAGACCCTGAAACCGTGCGCCTACAAGCGGTCGGAGTCCGCCTTTCGGCGGATGACGGCGTGCCTTTTGCATAATGAGCCTACGAGTTGCTCGTCACTGGCAAGGTTAAGGGGTTCAGCCCCGTAGCCGAAGCGAAAGCAAGTCTTAACAGGGCGCTTAGTCAGTGGCGGCAGACGCGAAACCTGAGTGATCTAACCATGGCCAGGATGAAGTTCCGGTAACACGGAATGGAGGTCCGAACTGGTAGACGTTGAAAAGTCTTCGGATGAGCTGTGGTTAGGGGTGAAAGGCTTATCAAACTGGGAGATAGCTCGTACTCTCCGAAATGCATTTAGGTGCAGCCTCGGATGTACAGTCATGGAGGTAGAGCTACTGATCGGGCTAGGGGGCTTCACCGCCTACCAAACCCGGACAAACTCCGAATGCCATGACTTCAGTATCCGGGAGTGAGCGCATGGGTGCTAAGGTCCGTGCGCGAAAGGGAAATAACCCAGACCATCGGCTAAGGTCCCCAAGTACACGCTAAGTTGATCTAACGAGGTCGGACTGCATTGACAGCTAGGATGTTGGCTTGGAAGCAGCCATTCATTTAAAGAGTGCGTAACAGCTCACTAGTCGAGCGGTCCGGCATGGATAATGATCGGGCATCAAGTGTGTCACCGAAGCTGTGGGCCCCATTGGGGCGGTAGGAGAGCATTCTGGTCTGCGTCGAAGGTGGGTCGTAAGGCCTGCTGGAGCGTCCAGAAAAGAAAATGTAGGCATAAGTAACGATAAGGCAGGTGAAAAACCTGCCCGCCGATAGACCAAGGTTTCCTGATCAACGTTAATCGGATCAGGGTTAGTCGGGACCTAAGGTGTAGCCGATAGGCGAAGCTGATGGATATACGGTCAATATTCCGTAACCGACTTGCATTGCGATGGGGTGACGAAGGAGTGAACGATCCGCGCACTGACGGAATAGTGCGTTGAAGGGTGTAGGTATAGAGAGGGTAGGCAAATCCGCCTTTTCTGCCGAACCGGACAGTACCGCGAGCCTTCGGGCAAGCGGATAGCGATCCTAATCAGACTTCCGAGAAAAACCTCTAAGCTTCAGATGCAAGCCGCCCGTACCGCAAACCGACACAGGTGGTCAAGGAGAGTATCCTGAGGCGCTCGAGTGATCCGTGGCTAAGGAACTAGGCAAATTAACCGCGTAACTTCGGGATAAGCGGTACCAACGCGAGTTGGTTTCAATGAAGTGGCTCTGGCGACTGTTTAACAAAAACACATGGCTCTGCAAAATCGAAAGATGACGTATAGGGCCTGACACCTGCCCGGTGCTGGAAGGTTAAGAGGAGAAGTCAGCCGCAAGGTGAAGCTTTGAATCGAAGCCCCAGTAAACGGCGGCCGTAACTATAACGGTCCTAAGGTAGCGAAATTCCTTGTCGGGTAAGTTCCGACCTGCACGAATGGTGTAACGATCTGAGCACTGTCTCGGCCACGAGCTCGGTGAAATTGTAGTTTCGGTGAAGATGCCGGATACCCGCAACGGGACGGAAAGACCCCGTGCACCTTTACTATAGCTTCACATTGACATCGGCTGCCCGATGTGTAGGATAGGTGGGAGACTTTGAAGCGGTGTCGCTAGGCATCGTGGAGTCAACGTTGAAATACCACCCTTCTGTCATCTGATGTCTAATCCGTGCGAAACACGGAAACAGTGTGTGGTGGGTAGTTTGACTGGGGTGGTCGCCTCCAAAAGAGTATCGGAGGCTTCCAAAGGTTCCCTCAGCACGCTTGGTAACCGTGCGTTGAGTATATTGGCAAAAGGGAGCTTGACTGTGAGACAGACAAGTCGAACAGGTGCGAAAGCAGGGCAAAGTGATCCGGTGGTTCCATATGGAAGGGCCATCGCTCATAGGATAAAAGGTACGCCGGGGATAACAGGCTGATCATTCCCAAGAGCTCATATCGACGGAATGGTTTGGCACCTCGATGTCGGTTCGTCACATCCTGGGGCTGGAGAAGGTCCCAAGGGTTCGGCTGTTCGCCGATTAAAGTGGCACGTGAACTGGGTTCAGAACGTCGTGAGACAGTTCGGTCCCTATCTGTTGCGGGCGTTAGAAGTTTGAGGGGAGCTACCATTAGTACGAGAGGACCGTGGTGGACGAACCGCTAGTGTACCAGTTGTCCCGCCAGGGGCACCGCTGGGTAGCTATGTTCGGATGGGATAAGCGCTGAAAGCATCTAAGCACGAAGCCCACCTCAAGATGAGACTTCTTCTAAGGGTCGTGGAAGATCACCACGTTGATAGGCCACAGGTGTAAAGTCAGCAATGGCAAAGCCGAGTGGTACTAATTACCCGTCAACTTTCGATCAGTACAGATCGCTCGTGGAACGATCCTCGGCTATTCTTGTCTTGTCCAACGACCTGTCAAATCGTACTTACGATTTCAGGTGACTATTGCGGTGAGGTCCACCTCTTCCCATTCCGAACAGAGAAGTTAAGCTCACCAGCGCAGATGGTACTAGGACAAAATCCTGGGAGAGTATGTCGTCGCCGATCTGAACCCCGTTACGCAAGTGACGGGGTTCTTTTTTTAGTGCCTGTCGCATCCGGCAGGATCTTTGCCTCCCGATCGCCGATGACCGCCTTGCGCTCCCTTCCGCTACTCGTCCTGAGCTTTGCTGCCGTTGGAACAACGGCGCAATCGATAAAAGGGACCTTCGAGCACCCACTGCCGGCCACGCATGTCGTGCTCTACCGCACCACGGGGTCCGATCATCCAGCGCTCGATTCTGTTCCCATACGCCCCAACGGCTCCTTCGAGTTCCCGAAGCAGACCTTCCCGCCCGGATTCTATCAGCTCGGCATCCATGGCGATGATCGGATCGACCTGGTGATCGACCCGAGCGATCCGGTCGTGGATGTAGCCTTTCACGGCACGCCACTCCAAAGGAACCTGAATGTGCTGCGCTCCGGCGATAACCAGCGGATGTGGGCGTACAAGCTCGTGAGTCGTGCAGGCCAGGATGAACTGCTGGCCATCCGCGATCAGCGAGCCGGGGCTTCACCGCTCGATACCGCATTGCTCCACCGGCTGGACCATCATGAGGAGAGGGTGCGTGCGCGCATGAGTCGTGCCCTGGACAGCCTCAGTTCCATCGCGCCCGACGGCCAGTTCGCACGTGCCGTCCGGCTGGACCGGCAGTTGGACGCTGTCGCGCGTAGCGGGCCCGAAGTGATCCGCAGCACGTTCGACTTTTCCGATCCCTGGTCCTTGCGTTCGAACGCGTACGCCAAGGCGACCGTGATGTATCTGCAGAGCATCAAGTTCGACAACGAGTACGCCTACCACAGGGCCTGTGACACCCTGCTCTCCGAGGCGGCTGCCGACACCAGCTGCTGGCGTTATATGCGCCACCAACTGGTCGACATCTTCAGCACCTATGGGCCGGATGAGGTGGCTCAGTACCTCGTGGACCAGTACGTGATCGGGCCCGGTGCACTTCGTCCCCCGGACCCGGACCTGGTGCGGATCGCCGCTGTTCAACTTCGCCTGGCCCTCGGATCACCTGCTCCTGACACCTTGCTCACGGTGCCGGGTGAACAGGACACCACACGCCTATCCGCGATCTGGCCAAGTCAGGACTACACCGGGCTCTTCTTCTATTCCAGCACCTGTGACCACTGCCATGCACAGATGCCCGGTCTTCGTGAACTTGTTTCCGAAGAGGATCCTCGTCATTTCAAGCTGATCGGGATCGCGCTGGATGCGACCACCGAAGAGTTCATGGCAACGATCGCGGAGGAGGGCATCAACTGGCCCTGCTACTCGGCCTTGATCGGTTGGGGCGAACCTGCGGCGAAGGCCTTCAATGTGAAGGCGACGCCGACCTTGTATGTACTGGACCGGCAGGGGCTGATCGTTGCCAAGCCCATGGACCATGTGGAATTGCGCGCGTTCCTGGACAAGGTGCGCAAGTGATCAGCATCGCAGTTTCCACACGGCGACCTCCGGAGGAAGTCCGGGGAGTGCTGGCTCTTCCTTGAACAGGCCGAATACCGTTGATCCCGATCCGCTCATGGCCGTGTAGTACGCGCCCATCCTGATCAGGTGCTCCTTCAGCATACCGACCATGGGATAGGTGGTCAATACCCAGGGCTCCATGGTGTTAGGCAATTCCTTCGACCAGGAAGGGCCTGGGCCATTCCGAAGCATGCCCTCGATGTCCCAGCTCGTTCCAGTGGGGATGGTATGGCGGTAGGCTTCCGCGGTGCTCACATGGATCCCCGGGTTCATGAGCACGATCCAGTGGCCGCCCAGGTCCAGTTCAACCGGAGCAAGGACCTCACCACGACCACGTACGATGCACGCATCTCCGTGGAGGAAGAAGGGGCAGTCGCTCCCAAGCTTCAGGGCGTGGTGCGCGAGTTCGTCGGCCCCAAGTCCCAACCGGCACAGGGTATTGATGGCCCTGAGGGCATGGGCGGCATCACTTGAGCCCCCTCCAAGGCCGGCGCCCAGCGGGATGGCTTTGTGCAAGTGCATACGCAATCCGGGAAGTTCGCGACCCTGCTGCAGCAAGCGCACCGCCTTGGAACACAGGTCGCTGTCCAGTTCCCCCGGGATGTGGATCCCGCTCCGCGTATAGGCCAGCTCATTGGTTCCTAGCTCGGGCGCGATAATGACCTCCAGGACATCGTTCAGCTGGACGGGAACGAACACGCTTTCGATCGCGTGGTAGCCATCCGGCCTGCGCGCCAGCACATTAAGGCCCAGGTTGATCTTGGCGTTGGGGAAGGTGAGCATCGCCCGGCGAAGGTATCGGGCAGGGTGTCGCCACCAACGCGCTTCCTTCTACCTTCGCCCATTCCAACGACAGACGATGCAGACTTTCCTGGAATTCGAGAAGCCGATCCAGAGCGTGATCGAGCAGATCGAGAAGCTGAAGGAAGTGGCCACCCAGGGTGCCGTGGATGTGGAACCCACATTGCGCGATCTGGAGAAGAAGCTGACCGAGACCCGCAAGACGATCTACGCCGGCCTCACTCCGTGGGAACGCGTCCAAGTGAGCCGTCATCCGGACCGTCCTTACACCTTGAAGTACATCGACGTCCTTTCGGACAAGAGCTTCATCGAACTCCATGGTGACCGCACCGTGAAGGACGACAAGGCGATGGTGGGTGGTTTCGGGCAGATCGATGGCCGCACCGTGATGTTCATCGGGCAGCAGAAGGGGATCAACACCAAGATGCGGCAGTACCGCAACTTCGGGATGCCCAACCCGGAAGGCTACCGGAAGGCCTTGCGTCTAATGAAACTGGCGGAGAAGTTCAATAAGCCGATCGTCACTTTGATCGATACCCCTGGGGCCTTCCCTGGTCTTGAGGCCGAGGAGCGGGGTCAGGGCGAGGCGATCGCCCGGAACCTCTACGAGATGATGAAGCTCGAGGTGCCGGTGATCTGCATCATCATTGGCGAAGGCGCTTCCGGTGGTGCGCTCGGCATCGGGATCGGCGACAAGGTGCTGATGCTGGAGAACACCTGGTACAGCGTGATCAGCCCGGAATCCTGTTCCTCGATCCTCTGGCGCAGCTGGGATTACAAAGAGCAGGCGGCCAAGGCCCTGAAGCTCACCGCTCAGGACATGCTGGCGAACAAGTTGATCGATGGGATCATCCAGGAGCCGGTGGGTGGGGCGCATGCCGATCCGGATGGTGCTGGCAAGCTGGTGAAGGCGGAGGTGATCAAGCACCTGGACAAGCTTGCCAAGGTGGACCCCGCCAAGCTCGTGGAACGCAGGATCAAGAAGTTCTGCGACATGGGCGTGGTGCTGAAGGCGAAGCCGGAAGCCAGGAAGCGGCGCTCCTAACGATTGTACAAGGGGAGGATGTGGCCGATGGTGCCGCTCGTTCCCATGCTCGCGACCGTGGCGCCCGTGGTGGGGTCCACCGTGAGCAGTTCACCGCCCTGTGCCGCCAGGAGCGCACCGTTCACCGGGTCGTAGGCGAGCGCATCCGTCGGGAACCCACTGCGCAGTTCGGTGGCCACATGAGTGGCGTGGTCAAAGCGCATGAGGCGTTCCTGAAGGGCCACGATGTAAAGGTTGGCATTGAGCCGGACGACGTGCCGGATCGGTTCCCCTGGGAAGCTGCGCAGGTCCGGCGAGCCCCCCTGCTGAATGTTCAACTCCTCGATAAGGCCTGATCCATCCACATTGGCGAAGTGAAGAAGCTGGTCCGCTGAACGCTCGAACCAGGCTACGTGCTCCTCCTGCAAGGGAAGCTGGTCCAGGATGGTACCGGCCGGGGTGTAGGTGACCACACGGTGCGCTCCCCCCACGATCGCCGTTTGCCAGGTGACGACCTCATCGCCCATGGTCACGATGGCTTCGCAACGGTGGTCGACCAGGCATTGTGCATTGAACCTTCCGCTTCCCTGTCCGGTGAACCCTCGGATGCGGCCATCGCGAGAGGCGAAGAACACCTGCCCATCACCGGGGTCCACCGTCACGGCGGTGAACTGTTGGTCCTGGTCGGTCGTGGTGGGTTGGACCTGCCAGGGGGTGGCCCCGGGCGCGGCGGGCAGCGCCTGAAGTGGGGCGTACCGTGCGCCGGCGACAACGAGGTGGCCGCTCCTACTGTTCACGGCGATGCCGTTGAAGTCCTGAACGGTCTCGAAGGGGGTCGAGGTGCCATCCGGTGCCAGCCGGTCGATGGTGGTCTGCTGCAGCGTGAAGGGCGGAGCCAGGAAAGTGGCCAGCAGTCGCAGCGGCGCTTCCAGGATGTTGACCTGTCTGAAGGCTCTGCCGTCGTTGGTGCCATCGGTGGCTCGGGCCGCAATGGTATACGTGCCAGTGGGGAGTCGTTCATCCGTGATGACCAACGTTCGTTCATAGGTCCCTGTCGATCCATCCAGGTTGATCGTTCCGGCGCTCCCCACCACAGCACCATCCACATTGAGAAGTTCGACTGCAAGGCCGGTAAGCTGATGATCGTCGCTGACCTGGACGCGAACAAGGATGGTATCCGGAATGGCGATGGTGGTGCCAGGCACCGGCAGCAGGATCTCCACCACCGGCGGCCGCTCGTCCTTGTCCTTCCTGCACGATCCGAACAGCGACGCGATGAACACCGCGGCCAGCGCTGCATGGTGAAGCCTCATACCTTTCAAAGGTAAGGCGGGTGGACAAGGTGGAGCGATGGCCTTTGATCTCCACGATCACAATGTTGATCGGCTGCGCATGAGTTGTTCACTTCGGCTCCGCTGACCGATCGTTGGGGATCTACTTTTGCCGCCCACCCACGCTTCGATCCTGTCGCACTTCCGCCTGATGAACATCGGGCCGCTGCGGGGTCGCCTGCGTTCGACATAAGCGATGGCCGACCTCTCCAACACCCGATCCACGGAGCGCACGCGCGGCTCCGCCGGCCGCAGGCAAGCGGCGTCCCTGCTTGAAACGGCCCTGGAGGCGGGCAAGCTTCCACCACAGGCGCCTGAACTGGAGCAGGCCGTGCTGGGCGCCCTGATGCTCGAGCGGAATGCGGTGAACGAGGCCATCGACATCCTGCAGCCTGACAGCTTCTACGTGGAGGCCCACAAGCGGATCTTCGACGCGATCCTCGGGCTGTTCCGCAACGACCAGCCCATCGACATCCTCACGGTCACCCAGGAGCTGAAGAAGCGCGGGGAGCTGGATGTGGTGGGTGGTCCGTTCTACATCAGCCAGCTCACCAACAAGGTGGCCAGCAGTGCGAACGTGCAATACCACGCACGCATCATCAGCCAGAAGCACATCCTGCGGGAGATGATCCGCATCAGTGCCGAGATGACGCGTGATGCGTACGACGATACGGCTGACGTGTTCGATCTGCTGGACAAGGCGGAGCAGGACCTGTACACGATCACGAGCGGCAACCTCAAGCGCAACTATGAGCCGATGAGCGACCTGATCCAGGGGGCCATCGCGCAGATCGAGAGCGCGAAGAGCAAGACCGGAGGTGTGAGCGGGATCCCCACGGGCTTCATCCAACTGGATAAGCTGACGGCCGGCTGGCAGCGCAGCGACATGGTGATCGTGGCGGCGCGTCCCGCCATGGGTAAGACGGCCTTCGTACTGAGCATGGCCCGCAACATCGCCGTGGAGCACAAGCGTGCCGTTGCCGTCTTCAGCCTGGAGATGAGCAGCACGCAGTTGGTCACCCGTTTGATCGCCAGCGAGGCGGGGATCAGCAGTGAGAAGCTGCGGAAGGGCGATCTTTCTGATCAGGAGTTCACCATCCTGCACCAGCACATCGCACGCCTCACGAACGCTCCCATCTTCATAGACGACACCCCGGGTCTTAACATCTTCGAACTGCGGGCCAAGGCGCGACGCTTGAAGAGCCAGCACAATGTGGACCTGATCATCATCGACTACCTGCAGCTGATGACGGCCGGTGGCGATAACAAGGGCGGCAATCGGGAACAGGAGATCAGCAGCATCTCCCGTTCGATCAAGAGCATCGCCAAGGAACTGGACATCCCGATCATCGCCCTTTCGCAGCTGAGCCGTGCGGTGGAGACCCGCGGTGGCGACAAGCGCCCCATGCTCAGCGACCTGCGCGAATCGGGCGCCATCGAGCAGGACGCGGACATCGTGTGCTTCCTATACCGCCCGGAGTATTACAAGATCCACGAGGACGAGCACGGCAGCACGCTTGGGATCGGCGAAGTCATCGTGGCCAAGCACCGGAACGGCGCTGTGGACACGGTGAGGCTGCGGTTCATCCCTGAACTGGCCAAATTCGCCGATCTGGAGAGCATGTCCGGTAACTTTGGCGGTGATGGCACGGGATCGGATGGGTTCGACCAGAACCCCTTCCGCACCATCACCCGGCCCAGCCGGATGAACGATGATACCAGCTTCGACGACAACTCCGCTCCGTTCTAAGTGGCATGGCCTGCTGGCCGGGCTGCTCCTCCTCGTCCTTGTGGCTCCGGCTTCGGCCACCAAGCTGCTCATTCCCATGGACGGGTCGCAGCAGAACCATCTGAAGGCTTACGGCATCGCCTTCTGGACCCTGGGACGAGACGCCACCGTAGAGTGGTTATTGAACTATCGCGGTGGTAGCTTTCTGATCGACCACTATACGGAGGTGGAGAAGGAATGCGCGATCCGCGGGGTGACCTTCCAAGTGATCGCCGATGGACAGGCGGCCGCCATCCTGTCGGAGATCGCCGATCCCGAGGCGAACATGGAGGTGGTGAAGCTGGAGAAGGCGCCGAAGATCGCCGTGTACGCACCGGAGAGCTTCCAGCCGTGGGATGATGCGGTGGCGCTGGTGATGACGTACGCCGAGATCCCCTACGAGCGGATCTACGACCAGCAGATCATCAGCGGTGTGCTGCCACAATACGACTGGCTGCACCTGCATCACGAGGACTTCACCGGCCAGTACGGCAAGTTCTACCGGATGTACCGCAATGCCCCGTGGTACCAGGCGCAGGTGCAGGAAAGCGAGGCCATGGCGGCCTCCCTCGGCTTCGCCAAGGTGAGCCAGATGAAATCCGCGGTGGCCGAGCGCATCCGGGAGTACGTCTCCGGCGGCGGTTACCTCTTCACCATGTGCTCCGGCACCGACAGCTACGACATCGCCCTCGCGGCGGAAGGAGTGGATATCTGCACGCCCGAGTTCGACCACGACCCGGTCGATCCGCAGGCGCAACAGAAGCTCGACTTCGGCCGCAGCTTCGCCTTCCAGGACTTCCGCCTGATCACGGATCCGATGGTCTACGAGTTCAGTAACATTGACGCCACGGACATCCATGGGAGCATCGGCCAGACGCGGGACTTCTTCACGCTGTTCGACTTCAGCGCGAAGTGGGACGTGGTGCCGACTATGCTCTGCCAGAGCCATGAGCAGGTGGTGCGCGGATTCATGGGTCAGACCACGGCATTCCGCAAGTCGCTCGTGAAGCCGGGTGTGCTGGTGATGGGCGAGAACAAGGCGCAGGGCACGGTGAAGTACATCCACGGGGAATTCGGCCTGGGCCAGTGGACCTTCTACGGGGGCCACGACCCGGAGGACTACCAGCACATGGTGGGCGATCCGCCGACGGACCTGGACCTGCATCCCAACTCCTCCGGCTACCGGTTGATCCTGAACAATATCCTCTTCCCGGCGGCGCGCAAGAAGAAGCAGAAGACCTGATCGGAGCGGCCCCGGATACTACTTTTAGCCCTTCAAGAACCCCGCATGGACCTCAGTAAGATCATTTCCGTGGCCGGCAAGAGCGGCCTGTTCCGTGTCATCGCCCAAGGACGTCAGGCCGTCATCGCCGAGTCGTTATTGGACGGGAAGCGCATCCCCGTACCTTCCAGTGCCAAGGTGAGCTCCCTGGACGAGATCAGCATGTTCACCACCGGAGATGACGTGCCGTTGAAGGATGTGTTGAGCAAGTTGCATGAGGTGGAGAAGGGAAAGGCGAGCATCGACCCGAAGGAGAGCGAGGACAAGCTCTTCGCCAAGTTGATGGAGGCGCTGCCCGATGCCGATCGTGAGCGCATCTACGGCAGCGATGTCCGCAAGCTCTTCAGCTGGTACGACCAGCTGCTGAAGGCCGGTGAGTTCGAGAAGAAGGAGGAGGAGAAGCCTGAGGAGAAGACGGTGAAGGCCAAGGCTCCGAAGGAGGGTGACAAGAAGGCGAAGGCCGATACCGGTAAGAAGGCCGCCGCACCCAAGGCCACCACCTCCAAGGCGAAGGCCACCACCATGCGCAAAAGCGCCCAACGCGGCGCCTGAGCCCGTCGACATTACCATCCTGCGCCTCCGGTGTGCCAGCACGGTGCCCCGGAGGCGTTGTATTTTGCACCCTTCGCAACCCTTCTTCATGAAGCGATCCATACCCGCCCGCACAGCGATCCTCGCAGGTATCATTGGTACTGTGGCCCTGTTCGTGGCCTGGACAAGTGATGAGCTTCCACAGGCTCATGCCCGATACCATTCGGAGCGTGACCTGGAGGCCTTCCGAGGTGGTTCCCCTCTTCCCATCGACCAGAACACCTACTTCACGGGTAGTGGTGCCTGTGAGGGTTGCCATGGCCTGGATGAGATCCCGCCTGTTCTGGCGAACCATGACGCGAACGGAATCGATGTGAACGCCGTGGACATGTGGCGATCCACCATGATGGCCAATTCCGCCAAGGACCCCTTCTGGCGCGCCAAGGTGAGCCATGAGGTGGCGGTGAACCCCTCGCATCAAACCGCCTTGGAGGACAAATGCACGAGCTGCCATGCCCCGATGGGCCGATATGACAAGTTCCTCTCCGTCGGTGGTCATTATTCGATCCTGGAAATGACCATGGACCCTGTGGCCTTGGATGGTGTTTCCTGTCTGGCCTGTCACATGCAGGGACCGGACAGCATCGGGCTCCTGAACTCCGGTGGATTGAAGTTCGACACCAATGACGTGGTCTACGGTCCCTACAATGCGGAGAACCTTTTCGGTGCGCCGATGGAGTCCTTTGTTGGCTATGCGCCGCGTTACGGTGCGCACATCAACGATGGCGGCTTGTGTGCGGGATGCCATACACTGATCACGGAGACCGCCGACCTGGACGGGAACCTCACCGGTGATGAATTCGTGGAGCAGGCCACCTATCACGAATGGCTCAACTCCGTGTTCAATCCCGACCTGGACCCTGAGGCGGGTGGTGTGACCTGCCAGGGTTGCCACATGCCGCGGATCGAGGAGCCCATGGTCATCTCCGCCTTGTACGACTTCCTGGCTTCCGAGGAATACCTGCGGAGCCCGTATGGCAAGCACGAGCTCGTGGGTGCGAACACCTTCATGCTGAACCTGCTGAAGAACAACCGCCAGGAACTTTCGCTCACGGCGAACGCGGTGCAGTTCGACAGTACGATCTCGCGCACCACGCGCCTGCTCCAGGACCGGACGCTGCTGTTGGAGAACGAGGTGACCCAGCGCACATCGGATACGGCCTTCATCGATGTGACCTTGACCAACCTGGCCGGCCATAAGTTCCCAAGCGGTTACCCGGCGCGCAGGGCCTTTGTGGAACTGGTGGTGGAGGATGCCGATGGCGACACCCTCTTCCGCAGCGGTGGATGGGATGAGACGTACGAGGTCATCGGACACGACGCGGATTGGGAGCCGCACCACGATGTGATCCGGAACGAAGGGCAGGCACAGATCTACGAGATGGTGATGGCCGATGTGAACGGGAACAAGACCACCGTGCTGGAGCGTGCGAAGGAACCCTTGAAGGACAACCGTCTTGCACCACTGGGCTTCACCTCATCCCACTTCACCTATGACACGGTGCTGGTGGCTGGTGTACCGGTGACCGATACCGACTTCAACCGCTACGAAGGAGGGGCCGAAGGCAGCGGTACGGACAAGGTGCACTATCACGTTCCGATGAACGGCTATGCCGGCACGATCACAGTACGGAGCCGCGTTTGGTACCAGAGCGCACCACCGCGCTGGATGGAGGAGATGTTCGCGTACAATACCCCGGAGATCGACCTGTTCAGGGATATGTACGCCGCTGCGGACGGAACGCCCGTGCTGGTGAAAGAGCAGGAGGTGGTGGATGTGTCCACCGCGATCGATGACCTCAGTGAACTCGGCGTGCGCATCTTCCCGAACCCGATCAGTGATGGCCAGCTGCGGATCGACGGGCTCGATCAGCGTGTGCTCGGCGTGCAGGTCTACGACGCCCGCGGTGGGCTTGTGCACGAGCAACGGCCAGGCCGGAACACCCGCATGACGATACCGCTCGTTGGTGCTGGCACCTACATGGTGGTGGTACGGACGGCCGAGCAGCGTTTCGTTGAACGGGTGGTGGTCCTGCGCTAATTCCCAGAAGAACCTCATGCGAACGATCCTGCTCCTTCTTACCCTCACCTGTTCGGTAGCCCATGGACAGCACCTCATCATCCAAGGGATCATGGATGGGATGGCCCTTGATTCGATGCTCACGTACGTGGAGGAGATGTCCGGTGAGGTGTCGGTTGATCTTGGCTCCGGTCCTGTGGTGATCAACAGCCGTCACTCGGATCATGCAGGAAATGCGCTGGCCCAGCAGTACTACGAACAGAAACTCGCCGCTTTCGGATACACCACGGAAGCCCAAGCCTTCAATGCCACCGGGCGGAACATCCTGGCCAGGAAGCTGGGTTCGGTCCATCCGGAGGAGATCGTGGTGCTCTGCGCCCATTACGATGCCATGCCGCCCGGTGGCCTGTACAATGCACCGGCGGCGGATGATGATGGGAGCGGGTGCGCCGCGCTGCTCGAGGCCGCAAGGGTCCTGCATGACATCCCGTTCGAGCGCACCATCGTGTTCGCGCTCTGGGACCAGGAGGAGCAGGGCAAGATCGGCAGCATCTACTACGCCAACAACATGGCTGCGAACGACGAGAACATCGTGGGCGTGGTGAACATGGATGCCATCGCATATGATGGCAATGGCGATAAGAAGGCCCGCGTGCATGCAAGGCCGGTGGCGAACTCCATGGCCATCGCCGATACGGTGTTCGCCATTCTGGACCGGTACGAGATCGACATCGACCTGCTGCTCACCAACCCCGGTGCGACCTACAGTGATCATGCCTCCTTCTGGTCCGCGGGTTATGGTGCCGTGTTGATGATCGAGGAGTTCGGCGGTGATGGCAATCCTTACTATCACACACCCAACGACAGGATCCAGCACTTCGATGTGCCCTACTTCGAGAAGATGGCGAAGCTCTCCGTGGCCAGCATGGCGGCACTGGCAATGCCCTTCGATCCGAGCGCTACGGTGTCGGAAAGTGGTGTCGCGGGTGTTGAGCTGCTCGCCTATCCGAATCCGACAACGGGACGGACGCAGGTGCGTGTGCGGGTCAACGAGGGAGGTCGTGAGCGGATCACTGTGATGAACGCCGTGGGCCAGGAGGTGTTGCTGCTGCTTGACGCGGTGCTTCCTCCCGGCGAACAACGGATCGACCTGGACCTCACCGGCCTGGCGCCGGGCGCTTATACGGTGAAGGCGGTCACACCGGAAGGATCGTTCAGCGCCATCCGGGTCCTGAGGACACCGTGATCACTGTTTGCTGAACCGCCGGACCGTTGTACGCTCCGGGGCTTCCGTGATCCGGAGCAAGTAGGTCCCGGCCGCCAGCGTACCCACGTCCAATCGCGTCTGTTTTCCCGTTCCGGCCTGGAAGGTGAGCAGGGTGCGGCCGTCCGATCCGATCACGTCGAACCGTGCGACTTGAAGATCGCCAGTTTCCACCAGCAGGTGGTCCTTCGCTGGGACGGGAGAAAGTACGATGGCCGCCGCGGGCCGGTTCTCAGGGACGCTGTTGGGTTCAAGAACGAAGACCCTCCCGGTCTGGGTGGCGGAATGCCCTTCGCTTCCGCACATGTAGTTGTACACCCCTGGAATGGTGAAGGTGTACGAATAGGTCCAATCGTCATTGGATGGGTCTCCGTTGGTGAAGCCTTCCGGGTTGGCTGGGTAGAAGTCCAGCCGGCCGTCCACGTTGTGCGTTCCACTTTCATTCGTCCACGTGACCATGTCGCCTACCTCGATGGTCACGATGTTCGGTGAATAGTAAGGAAGCAACGGCCCGAGCGTGCTGCCTCCTACCTCCACGAAATGTTCCGTTTGGGCGAGAGCAGCGAACGCGATGGTGGATACGGCGAACAGGAAAAGGCTTCTCATGGGAGCAGCTTGGTGGGGTGTGAAAGGCGAAGCTAGCCTAGAGCGCCAGGGACCAATGACCAACGACGGTTCATTCGAGGAGACCTATTCAGCCCTTGGCGCAAGGTAGCGGTCCAGGTGACCAAGGACCTTGTCCATCAGGTGCACCCGGTCCCTGCCGCGCACGTTGTGGCCATGCCCCGGGTACTCGAAGAAGTCCACCGGGACACCCTTATCCACACAGGTCTTCAGGAAACGGAGGGCATGCTCGGGCAGGACCACGTCGTCCTTGCCACCGGTGATGATCAGAAGTGGATCCTGCAGGCGGTCCGCCACGTTGACCAGGTTGGTCGCGCTGTAGCCCTCCGGGTTCTCCTGCGGCGTGTCCATGTACCGTTCGGTGTACATCACCTCATAAAGGCCCCAATCCATCACCGGGCCACCGGCAACGCCCGCCTTGAAGACCCCGGGGTGGCGGGTCAGCATCGCCGTGGTCATATGGCCGCCGAAGCTCCAGCCGTGCACCCCGATCCGCGTGGTGTCCACATAGGGAAGGCTGCGCAGGAAGTCCACCCCGCGCATCTGGTCCTTCACCTCCAATTCCCCCAGGTGACGATGGATGATCTGTTCGAAGTCCCTTCCTCGGTTGCCGCTGCCGTGCCCATCGACGGTCCAGACGAGGTACCCGCGCTCCGCAGCCTCCAGCATCCAGAGGGACGCGCCACCCAGGAAACTGTTGGTGATCAATTGCACGTGGGGGCCGTTGTACACGTATATCAGCACCGGATACTTGCCATCCTCCTTGAAATAGCTCGGCTTGATCAGGCGCGCATTGAGGCGATCCCCGTTCTCGCCCGCCACGGTGAGCAGTTCCATGGTCCCCACCGTGTAGCCCGCCAGCGGATCCTTCGCGGTGAGCAGCTCCTTCATCAGACCGCCGGTTCGGCTGTCGCGAAGGACGATCTTGCCGGGCACGGTGAGGCTGCTCCACGAATCGATGAGGGTGGTGCCGTCGCTGCTGAGCTTGCCATGGTGGGTGCCGGCCTCCTGGGTCAGACGGCTCACCTTCCCCGAGCGCAGGTCCACGCGGTACAGGTGGGTCTCGCTGGCGCCTGATGGCCGACCGGGCTGTATGGCGGCGGTGCCCTCCACGATGACGAAGCTCTCCTTCGGGTCCCACCCCACCACGTCGGTGACCGACCATGAACCCTTGGTCAGTTGACGCACCTCCCGATTCGCCACATCGTAGCGGTACAAATGGTTCCAGCCATCGCGCTGACTTTGCCAGATGTACTGTCCGTTGCGCGTCTTCAGGAAGTGAGCGGGATGTTGCGGCTCGAGGTAAACAGTGTCGCTCTCGGTGAGCAGCGTGGCGATCTCACTTCCCGTGTTCGGATCGTAGCGGACCACGCGCAGGTGCTCCGTGGCTCTGTCAAGATGCACCACATGTATGAACTGACCATCGGCGCTCCAACTGATGTTCGTGAGGTATTGGTCCGCCGGGGTGCCCGTGCGCAGGAAGTTAGTGCCACCGCTCTTAAGGTCGTAGATGCCGACGGTCACCACATGGCTGCTGTCACCGGCCATCGGGTAGCGGATCTTGTCGAAGGTGCTGGGCCGGGTGCTGATGTCCTCGAGCTGATAGGGTGTGACCATGCGTTCATCCATGCGGTAGAACGCCAGCTTGTCGCCGGTGGGTGACCAAAAGGTACCCTTGGTGATCCCATATTCCTGGCGGTGCACACTCTGGCCGTTCACGATACCATCGGTTCCATCCGAGGTGATGCGTGTGGGTCGCTGCCGACCTTCCTCCTGCACATACAGGTCCTTGTCCAGCGTGTAAGCGATGGCTCCGGTGGTCGGGTGGATGTCCTCATTGGCGGCATCATCCGGAAGGCGGGTGACCACCGTGCTGCGGCTCGCGAGGGTGTGCACGTGGAAGCTGCCGTGATGCCAGAAACGGAAGCGTTCCGGGTCCAACCAGGTCACCGGTGGCATCGCCTTCAACTTGACGGTGTCCGTGATGGCGGCGTTGAGCGTGGCCAGGTCGATGATGGGAAGGTCCATGCTCTTGCCCAGGGTGCCACGCATGAGGCGATCCTCCTTCACGTAACTGTAGGTCGGGGAACCTTCGATCCACTGCAGGCCTTTCATGCGTTCCGGGGCGAGGTCGGTGCCCGCCTTCAGGATGGCATCACGCAGGGTGAGCGCCTGCTGCGCGGGAACGATGAAGGGGAGCGCGCACGCGAGCAGAAAGGCGGTAGGTCGGTTCATGAGCTGTTGTTCTGGGACGAAGATGGCGATCCGGTTCAATCCAAGGGTGGCCCGAACGCGGGGTCCTTGAGGAAGGTGCTGTCGGTGAGCGCTTCCAGGAAGTGGATCAGGTCCTGCCTGTCCGTTGGGTCGAGGTGTACCGCGCCGAGCTTCCAGGCGTACATGTGGTCATCGAAGTTCGGGGTGTTCAGATGGACACCATCCGCATAGAAGTCGACCACTTCGGCCAGCGTGGCGAAGCGCCCATCGTGCATGTAGGGTGCGCTCACCGCACAGTTCCGCAAGGTGGGTGTCTTGAAGCGGCCCATGTGCCAGGCCTTGCCCGAGACGCCGCCCAATCCGGGATCGGTGATCAAGCTGTCCAGCCCGATGTTCGCGACGGCGTGGTCCTGGAAGAGCGGCAGGCCATGGCAATCCACGCAATGCGCGCGCCCGAAGAAGAGGTCCTTCCCGCGCACCTGCGCTGGTGTGAGAGCCGTGGAGTCGCAACCGTAATGGAAGCGGTCGAACGGCGAGTCGAAGGAGATCAATGTTCGTTCGAACTGGGCAAGGGCGTAGACCACGTGCAGGCTGTCGAATTCCATGGTTCCGAAGGCGCGTCGGAAGTGTTCCTCGTAGCCCGGCTGCTCCTTCAGGCGCTGGACCACTTCGGACCATTCGTTGAACTGCTCACGATGATCGCGCACCGGTTCGAAAGCCTGCAATTCCAGCGTCAGGCCGCGGGCATCCCAGAAGAAGAAGTGGTTCCATGCCAGGTTCACCAAGGCCATCGCGTTGCGCGATCCCTGCCGGTCCCGAACCCCTGTGGAATAGCGCCTTGGATCGCTGAACGCATGTTGCTGCACATGGCAGCTGCTGCACGCGATATCGCCATCACGGGACAAGGCCTTCTCGTAGAACAAGCGACGCCCCAGCGCGATGCCTTTCGCGGTGAGCGGGTTGTCATAGGGAAGGATCGGGGCATGTTCTTCGGTAACGGCCCATTCCGGATAGGACAGGCTGGCCAGAGCGGGGCCATTGGATGATGCGACCGCGATAGGCCGCCGGTGGTCACATCCGGTCGCCCAGAGGACCGCAACAGCGCAGCAGCCGGTGAGTATACGACCGATGAGCACGGTCAGTTCGGGTCGCTGAACGCGGGGTTGGTCAGGAAACGTTCGTCCGTGAGGGCATGCAGGAAGGCCACGATGTCGGCCCGTTCCTCCGCATCCAGGTCCACAAGGCCCAATGTCCACCCGAACATATGGCTGTCCAGGTTCGGGGTCGTCAAGTCGACATCGTCCCCGTAGAAATCAAGAACTTCCTCCAGGGTGGCCAGGCGACCATTGTGCATATATGGTGCGGTCACCGCCACATTGCGCAGGCCCACGTTCTTGAAACGTCCGCGATCTTCCTCCAGCCCGGTCACCTCCATCAATCCGAGGTCCGGGTCGTTCTGACCGAAACCGATGTTCTGTAGGTTATGGTCGTTGAAGCGAGGACCCATGTGGCAGTCGCTGCAATGCGCATCGCCGAAGAAGAGTTCCATACCACGCACTTGCTGCTCGGTCAATGCGCTCTGATCACCGTTCTGCACGTAACGGTCGTAAGGCGAGTCGAAGGAGAGCAAGGTGCGTTCGAACTGGGCGATCGCCATCACCACCTTCACGCTGTCGATGACGTCGGTGCCGAAGACGGTCTTGAACAGGCCCGGATACGCAGCGTGTGCTTGCAGGCGTTCCACGACCACTGGCCAGGTGTTCCGCATCTCACCGGGGTCGCGCACGGGACGGAAGGCCTGGTCCTCCAATGATGACGCCCGACCATCCCAGAAGAAGACATGGTCCCAGGCCAGGTTCTGCACCGTCATGCTGTTCCGGCGTCCCACGCTGCCATCCGTACCGATGGAGAACCGGCGCGGATCGCTGAAGGCATGCTCCTGCTGATGGCATGTGGCGCACGACATTGTGAAGTCGTTGGACAGTGCCTTTTCATAGAAGAGCTTGCGACCGAGCGCGACACCCTCCACGGTGAGCGGATTATTGCCCGGAAGGTTCAGGGGGAACACGCCATCATCGGCCCATGCCGGGTAGGACAAGCTGAGCGGGGTAGGGCTGGGATCCCCGTTCGGCATGCTCGGGTCCTTGCGACAACCAGCGAGGACCACGACGGAAGCCACCAAGAGGCAAGGGACGAAGGTGCGTGCCGACATCGATGGCGAATTTCGGCGATCCGCTCAAGGATCACCAGCCTTTCCGGGCAAGTGTGACCCGCTAACGGGGAAGCCTAAAGGATGTTCACTTCGCGCTCCAGCTCCACGCCGAACCGCTCTTGGACGGTCTTGAGCACGTGTGCGCTCAGTTCGAACACCTCGCTGCCGGTGGCACCACCGCGGTTCACGAGCACCAGCGCCTGTTTGTCATGTACGCCATGTGTTCCGCGTGAATACCCCTTCAAGCCTGCGCGCTCGATCAGCCAGCCGGCCGCCAGCTTCACCATGCCTGGGCCGGCTGGGTAGGCGACCAGGTCGGGGTGCTCCGCACGGATCCGATAGGCCAGTGCCTCCGGTACCACCGGGTTCTTGAAGAAACTGCCCGCATTCCCCAGCAGGGTCGGGTCGGGCAACTTGCTTCGGCGGATCGCGATCACAGCATCGCTCACGTCCCTGATCGTCGGGTCGCTGATGCCCATCCGGTCGAGTTCCTGATGGATGTTGCCGTAGCTGGTGTTGAGCACCGGCTTCTTGTTCAACCGGAAGGTGACCGAGAGGATCACGTAGCGGTCCTTGCCCTCGCGCTTGAAGTAGCTCTCGCGGTAGCCGAAACGACAGGCCTCCTTGTTGAAGGTGATGACCTTTCCGCTGCTGCGGTCCAAGGCCTCGAGCGAGCTGAAGTTGTCCTTGATCTCCACGCCGTAGGCGCCGATGTTCTGCATGGGCGCCGCACCCACCTTACCGGGGATCAAGGAGAGGTTCTCCACGCCGCCCCAGCCCTGTGCCACACATTCAAGCACGAACGCATGCCAGACCACGCCGGCACCGGCCTTCACCCACACATGGTCCGCATCCTCCTGCACCACGGCGATGCCGGGTAGTTCGTTCAATAGCACGGTGCCCTGGAAGTCGTGGGTGAAGAGGATGTTGCTGCCCCCTCCGAGGATCAGGACAGGTGCCTGGCTCACCGCTGGTGTGCTGAGCAGTTCGCGCAGGCCATCCACCGAATCGAAGCGGGCCAGCCGATCAGCTTTGGCCGCGATACCAAAGGTGTTGAGGGATGTGAGGTCGGCGTGCTGCTGCATGGCCATGGGAACGGGGGCAAGTTTACTGGACCGCCACCCGTTACTTTGGCGAGCGCCGCATGGCTTGTACACAGCCCTTCGGTGACAGTCCATGCCCCGCGCCATCGTAGCCGTCACCAACGACCTGAGCACCGACAACCGGGTCCACCGGACCTGCATGGTGCTGCGCGAACTGGGTTACGAGGTATTGCTGGTGGGACGCCACCTGCCCGGATCACTACCGCTGGACCGACCATATGCCACCAAGCGGATGCGGCTGATCTTCCGCAAGGGACCGCTGTTCTATGCGGAGTACAACAAGCGGCTCTTCCTGCTGCTGCTGTTCGCCCGGTTCAAGCTGGTGGTGGCGAACGACCTGGATACACTGCTCGCCTGCCACCTCGCCGCCAAGGTCCGTCAGAAGCAACTGGTCTACGACAGCCATGAGTTCTTCACCGAGGTGCCTGAGCTGGTGGAGCGGCCGCGCGTCCGCCGCATCTGGCTGGCCATCGAGCGCTGGATATTCCCGAAGCTCAAGCACATCATCACGGTGAACGACAGCATCGCGCGGGCTTATCAGGAGCGCTACGGCAAGGAACTCGCGGTGGTGCGGAACATCCCCTTGCCACGGGAACTCGGGCCACTTCCGAGCCGCCAGGAACTCGGTCTTCCCGAAGGTCGCTTCCTCCTGATCCTGCAAGGCAGCGGCATCAACGTGCAGCGGGGTGGGGAGGAGGCCGTGTTGGCCATGAAGGAACTGCCCGATGCGCTCCTGCTGATCATTGGTGGGGGCGATGCCTGGCCTGTGCTGGAGCGGATGGTGGAGGAGCACGACTTGGCCGATCGCGTGCGGCTCATCGGTAGGATGCCGTACGAGCGCATGATGCAGTACACGCGCCACGCGGACCTGGGTCTGTCGCTGGACAAGGACACCAACCTCAACTATCGCTTCAGCCTGCCCAACAAGCTGTTCGACTACTTCCGCGCCTCCATCCCCGTGCTGGTGAGCGATCTGCCCGAAGTGGCCGGGATCGTCCGGAAGTACGAGGCAGGCGTCGTGATCGACCGGGTGGGACCGGACGTGATCGCCCAGGCGGTCAAGGCCTTGCAGGCTGATCCGGCAGGCCGTGAAGCCCTGCGGCGGAATGCTATTTTCGCGGCCGCTTCGCTGGACGGTACCCGCGAGCAGGACGCGCTGAAGGCCGTCTTCCAACGACTTGGGTGAACGACACCTGCATATCATCAGCTTCGATGTGCCCGCCCCGCCGGATTACGGTGGCGTGATCGATGTCTACTTCAAGGCGAAGGCCCTGGCAGAGGTGGGAGCGAAGGTGCATCTGCACTGTTTCGAGTATGGGCGGGGGCGCTCGAAGGACCTTGAACGCTTCTGCTCTTCTGTGCATTACTATGAGCGGCATACGGGCAAGCATCAGCTGTTGAATTCGTTGCCCTACGTAGTGGTGAGCCGGCGGAGCGATGCGCTCGCCGCCCGGTTGCTGAAGGACGACCATCCCATCCTCTTCGAAGGGCTGCACAGCTGTTACAACCTGGGCGACCCAAGGCTGCACGGCCGCAAGCGGTTGGTTCGTGCCCACAACGTGGAGCACGACTATTACATGGCGTTGGCCAAGGCGGAGGGCAATGCGTTCCGGCGCACCTACTTCATCAACGAAGCGCGGAAGCTCCAGCGCTTCGAACCGGTGCTGAGCGAGGCGGACCATATCCTGGCCATCAGCCCCAAGGACCAGGCCTACTTCGCCGGGCATTTCAAGCACGTGGCGCACATCCCGGCCTTCCATGCCTGCGACAGGGTGGAGGTGGCCGATGGCATGGGCGACTTCGCCTTCTACCATGGCGCATTGGGCGTGGCGGAGAACGACCAGGCCGCGCTCTTCCTGGTGCAGAAGGTCTTCAAGAACTCGCCGGTGAAGCTGGTGATCGCGGGCAGCAATGCCAGCAAGGAACTGAAGCGCGAAGTGGAGAAGGCACCCAACGTGCAATTGCGCGAGAACGTGGACACCGCCGAGATCCACGAGCTGGTGCGGCAGGCCCAGGTGAACGTGCTGCCGACCTTCCAGGCCACCGGCATCAAGTTGAAGCTGCTGCTCTGCCTGTACACCGGCCGGCACGTGGTGTGCAACACCCCCATGGTGGAAGGCACCGGATTGGCAGAGCTCTGTCATGTGCATGATAGCGCGGAGGCCATGCATACGAGCATCCTGGCCTGCATGGGCACGCCGGCGAACGGACAGGCGATCGAGAAGCGCGTGGAAGTGCTGGAAGAGCGCTTCAGCAACCGGCGGAACGCGGAGCGGATCCTTCGGCTGATGTGAACTAGTTCGCCGCCGCAGCGCTCAGCTCCAACAGCTTCGAATCCTCGCAGCGTACCACACGCGTGTTGAACTTCTTCATGTGCGTGTAGTCGTGCGTGGCCATGATCACGCTGCGGCCACTGCGGCTGATCTCGAAGAGCAGGTCCAGGATCTCGCCCGTGGTCTCGGGGTCGAGGTTGCCCGTGGGTTCGTCGGCCAGGATCAGCTCGGGGTCGTTGAGCAATGCACGCGCGATGCTCACCCGCTGTTGCTCCCCACCGCTCAGCTCGTGCGGCATCTTGTAGCCCTTGGTCGCTAGGCCCACCTTCTCCAGCACCTGCTGGATGCGCTCGTCCATGCGTTTCGCATCGCTCCAGCCGGTGGCCTTCAGCACGAAGAGCAGGTTGTCGTTCACACTGCGGTCGGTGAGGAGCTGGAAATCCTGGAACACGATCCCGATCTTCCGGCGGAGGAAGGGGACCTGGGAGCGTTTCAGCTTGCGCAGGTCGAAGCCGCAGCAATGCCCTTCGCCCTCCTTCAGGGGCAGATCGCCGTACAGCGTGCGCATCAAACTGCTCTTGCCGCTGCCCGTGCGCCCGATCAGGTAGAGGAACTCGCCCTTGTACACCGAGAAGTCCACGTTGTTCAGGATGAGGTTCTCACGCTGGAAGATCCGCACACCGTGCAGCAGGATGATGGGGCTGTCGCTCATGCTTCGATTAGCTGTTTGGTCGATTAGCTGATCAGCGGATGGTCGATAGACCGAGCACAAGATCATCAGCTAATCGCCTCATCAGCACATCAGCTAATCAGTTCTTCGGATCCAAAGGTCAAAATTTCGGAACGAAGGTTGCCGTTATCGGTGAGGATGCCCTTGTTGGTCGATCGCCGGAACGTGAACACGCGCGCGTGGAAAAGTGCCCGATCAGTCACTGGATCCCCGCTGCGCACCCCTTGAACTTTGATCGCCAGATGAAGCCCTTCCCAGCTGCCAGGTCCCGTGCGACCCTGTACGCGGCCATGATCCTATTGGCCGTCCCCGCACTGGCCCAGCGGCCCGCGCACTACGAGCACCGCAACGCCGACCTGACGCATGCCTTGGAACTGTTCGACAAGGCGAAGTACGGCGCCGCCCAGTACGAACTCGAGCGCGTGGTGGACCGCATCACCGACGACCACGATCCTGACCGCGTGGAGGCCGAGTTCTACAGCGCCATCTGTGCCGTGCGCCTTTTCCACGATGATGCCGGGTACCGCCTGCACAGCTTCATGCAGGACCATCCCGATGACCTGCATGTGGGCACGGTGAAGCTCGAGCTCTTCAAGCACACCTTCGCCCAACGCAAGTGGAAGGAGTCGCTGCTCTGGAGCGAGAAGGTGGACCGTTTCGCCCTGTCGCCGGCCGAACTGGAGGAGTACCGGTTCAAGCGCGGTTACGCCTATTTCCAATCCGATCAACCCGATCAGGCGCTCGTGGAGTTCGCCGAGGTGCAGAACGGTACAGGCCCGTACGCGGTGCCGGCGACCTATTATGCCTCGCACATCAACTACGAACGGGGCAACCACGAGACCGCGCTCACCGGTTTCCGGAAGCTGGAGAACGACGAGAACTTCGGGAAGGTCGTGCCCATCTACATCGCCGAACTCCTCTTCATACAGGGCAAGTACGACGAGCTGAACGGTTACGTACAGCCGCTGTTGAGCGATGCCGATGGCGTGAAGCGCGAGACGGAGATCAACCGACTGGCTGGTGAAGCCAACTACCGCAGCGGGAAGTATGCGGAGGCACTGCCCTACCTGGAGAAGAGCGCGCAACGGGTCGGTGTGGCGCGGGAGGACCGCTACATCCTCGGCTACACCTACATGAAGGCCGGTGACTGCAAGAAGGCCCTGGACCAGTTCAATCTGGTGGCGAACGCCAACGACAGTCTCGCCCAGCTGGCCACCTACCACATGGCCGACTGCTACCTGAAGCTGAACGAGAAGAACTACGCGCGCACGGCGTTCAAGAAGGCCTACGACATCGGTAAGGATCCGAAGGTGACCGAGGACGCGCTCTTCAACTACGCCAAGCTGGCCTACGAGCTCAGTCTTGATCCCTACCACGAGGCCATCAACGCACTGCGGAACTACCTGAAGACCTATCCGAACACACCACGCCGCAATGAAGCGTACGAGTTCCTGCTGAACGTATACCTGAAGACGAAGAACTACGAGGCGGCGCTGGCCTCCTTGGATGAGATCCAGGAGAAGGACCTGCGGCTGAAGGAGGCCTACCAGAAGCTCGCCTTCGACCGCGGTGTGGAGCTCTACGAGGGGCGCATGTACCGCGATGCCGCGCTCTTCTTCGAAAAGGCGCTGAAGTACCCAGTGAACCAGGGGGTGAACGCCAAGGCGCACTTCTGGATGGCCGAATCCTACTACGGTCAGGGCGATCTGAGCGCCGCCCTCCGCAAGTATGACGACCTGCGGAACTCGCCCGGTGCCTATGCCACCGATCTCTACGAACAGGCTGGTTATGGCATGGGCTACACCTACTTCAAGATGAAGCAGTACGGCGAGGCGGCGACCGCCTTCCGGCGTTACGTTGCCGCGGAGAAGAAGGCCACACCCCAGCGTGCTGATGCCATGGTGCGCATCGGCGATTGCTACTTCGTGACCAAGGACAACGCCCAGGCCGTGCGCTGGTATGACGATGCCGTGAAGGCTGGCACGGACGACCGCGACTATGCGCTCTACCAGAAGGGTGTATGCCAGGGGCTCGACCGTCAGTTCAACGAGAAGATCGCGACGCTGAAGAACCTGCTGAGCGCCCAGCCCGACTCGCGCTATGCCGCCGATGCCAAGTTCCAGTTGGGTGAGACCTACGTAGCCCTTGACAACGACGACGCGGCCTTCAGCTATTACGACCAGGTGATCAAGCAGCACCCGAACAGTCCGCATGCGCGGAAGAGCATGCTGCAGGCCGCCGAGATCCAGAAGCGGCGCGGGAACGTGGACCAGGCGATCGCCCAGCTGAAGGAGGTGGTGAGCAAGTATCCCACGGTGGATGGCTCCAGGGAAGCCCTGGCCGCACTGGAGAACATCCATGTGGAGCAGGGGCGCGTGGCCGAGTACGAGACCTATGTGCGTTCGCTCGGCTTCGTGGACCCCAGCACGCTTGATCTGGACGAGAAGTACTACCGCAGCGCGGAAACGCTTTACCTCGATGGCAAGTGTACCCAGGCCATCGGTGCCTTCGGTGATTACCTCGACAAGTACCCGCGAGGTGCCTTCGCTGTGAACGCTCGGTTCTACCGCGGCGACTGCCTCTACCGCGAGGGACGCTATGAACAGGCGCTTCCGGACCTGGAAGCCACGGTGCAGGCGGATGCGACCCAGTTCTTGGAGAGCGCATTGTTCGGAGCCAGCGACATCCTCTATCGCGAGAAGCGATGGGAGGGCGCCCTGGAGTACTTCGCGCAACTGGAGCCGGTGGCCAGCTTCCCGCAGAACCGTCTGGCGGCACAGGTGGGGCAGATGCGCTGCCTGAAGGAGCTCGGTCGCTCCGCAGATGCCGCGAAAGCCGCTGCGCGCGTCGCCGCCAACAGCGATGCCACGGCCGACCTCAAGTCGGAAGCCGGATTGGCCGTTGCGAAGGACCTGTTGGACCGTGACGACCTCGATGGCGCCTTCACCCGCTACAAGGCCGTGGCCGGCAGCAGTACCAATGCGCTTGGCGCGGAGGCCAAGTACCACATGGGCTATGTACGCTACCTCCAACAGAAGTACGCCGATACCGAGAAGGAGGTCTTCGACCTGGTGAAGAAGTACCCGTCCTACGAGCATTGGAAGGCGAAGGCCTTCATCCTCCTGGCCGACGCCTATGTGAAGATGGACGACCGCTTCCAGGCGAAGGCCGCGCTGCAGGGTGTGATCGATAACAGCACGGAGCCGGAGCTCGTGGCCCAGGCGCGTGAACGTCTGGCCATCATCAATGCCAGCGAGTTGCAACAGACCACACCGGCACCACGCGAAGAAGTGGTGATCCCCATGCCGGGCACCGATAATACCGACGAAGAATGAACGCGATGACCATACGAACGTTGCTGCTGACGGCGCTGACAACCGGTGCCCTGGCCGCGCATGGTCAAGGCGGGGAGTATGTGATCCAGGGGATCTTCAACCCGACCATCGCCGACGCCCAGAAGAAGGACCTGCGGCCCGAGCCGATCGACACGATCCTGCCCGATCGACCCGTGAACTTCGATGTGCTGCCTGTGAAGGCGCGCATCCCCGCCAAGGTGGACAGCCTGTCTGCCGCGCGCCTGAACGTGGTGCAGCCGCAACAGAAGCTCTACAAGGGCTACGTGAAAGGTGGCTTCGGCCTGTACACCACGCCGCTCGGCGAATTGTATTACGACCAGGCCCGATCACGCGACAACGCCTGGGGCCTTCATGTGAAGCACCTGAGCAGTGCGGGCGGGCTGAACGATGTGGGACCGAGCCGCTACAGTTACAACAACGTGGATGGCTATTACAACCAGTACATCCAGAACCACGAAGTGGGTGGCCGGCTGATGTACGACCGCCGCCGCGTGAGCTATTACGGATACGCCGATACGGACAGCCTGCGCGCCTTGCAGAACGCCGTTCCAGCCGCGGAGGACGATCTTAAACAGTACTACAACGACATCGGCTTCGCGGCGCGCATCCGCAGTCTGTACAAGGACAGTACCCTGATCGCGCACGACGTGGGGCTCGAGGTGCATGCCTACAACAACCTGAGCGGCAGCCGCGAGACCAACATGCGCCTTACGGCCGATCTGAGCAAGGCGGAGCAGGGCGATCGCCTGGGATTGGGCATCCTTATTGACAACAACGCGTACCGCGGTGAACAACGGAACGGACTCTTCGGCGAGGTGCGCAGTGCCAGCCTCGGTGACCTGCGCACCAACGGGACGCTCATCGGGCTGACCCCCTCGATCACACGCCAGGGCGACAAGTACTTCGTGCGGATCGGTGCCGGATTGTACGTGGATGCGCAGGGGAAGACCTCCTTCCACTTCTTCCCGAACGCCTACGCCAGCTACAGCCTGTTCGACGATATCCTGGTGCCCTACCTGGGCATCGAGGGCGAACGACGCCGGAACAGCTTCCGCAGCCTCACGCGGGAGAACCCCTGGCTGATCGCGCGTCCGGCACTGCTGAACAGCAGCGAATTGTACGATGTGTACGGGGGCCTGCGCGGGAACTTCAGCAGCCGTGTGGGCTTCGACGTGCGAGCCAGCATCAGCGCCACAGAGAACCGGCCGCTGTTCGTCTCCGCACCGAACGGCGTCTATGGGGACCAGATGGCCGTGGTCTATGACCGCGTGGGCAGCTTCAACCTGAGCGGGGAAGTAAGCTACCGGATGGACGAGGTCGTCCGTTTCCACGGGCGGATCGACATCACCCAATACGACACCGACGCCGAGTTGGAGCCCTGGAACCTGCCGCCCTACCAACTGGCGCTCGGGGCCACCTACAGCCTGCAGAACAAGCTCATCGCCACGCTGGAGGCTCAGTTCCTCGGCGCCCGGAAAGCCGGTTACTACGAGGACCCGACCGACCCCAGCCAGGCCTTGCCCATACCGCCCGTGACCCGTGACCTGGACGGTTACCTGGACCTGCACCTTGGGCTGGAGTACCGCTACACCAAGCGCCTCAGCGTGTTCCTGGACATGAGCAACCTGAGCGCCAGCAAGTACGAGCGCTGGTACCGCTACCCGGTGCAGCGCGGGCTGCTGATGGGCGGGGCGACCTACTCGTTCTGAGAGCGCTGGGCATCCAGCAGCAGGGGCCTTCACAGCCGAGCGGAAGCTTCTGGCGAAAGGCCACTTCGCTGGTTTGGAAAGCGGTCCTGGGATAAGCAAATCCGCAAGGCGTTAATTATCAACAAAACCCGCGCGGATGTTGGGAAAACGCGCTGGAAGACAGGCCGTTCCGTGGTAACTTCGCGAACCCCTCCGAACAGGGCGGGAGAACCCATAGGAACCATGTCTGAGACAGCAGTTGAAATGAGCGAGAAGAAGAAAGCGGCGGCGAGCTATTCGGCCGACAGCATCCAGGTGCTCGAAGGCCTCGAGGCGGTGCGGAAGCGCCCGGCCATGTACATCGGCGATATCGGGGTGAAGGGCCTGCACCACCTGGTGTACGAGGTGGTGGACAACTCCATCGACGAGGCCCTCGCCGGCCATTGCGATACGGTCGAGGTGAGCATCACGCCCGAGAACGGCATCCGGGTGAAGGACAACGGCCGCGGGATCCCCGTGGACATGCACGCCAAGGAGGGCCGCAGCGCCCTGGAGGTGGTGATGACCGTGCTGCACGCCGGTGGTAAGTTCGATAAGGACAGCTACAAGGTCTCCGGTGGTCTGCACGGCGTTGGGGTGAGCTGCGTGAACGCGCTGAGCTCGCACATGACCACCGAGGTCTTCCGGGATGGCAAGAGCTACATGCAGGAGTTCAGCCAGGGCAAACCGCTCTATCCGGTGAAGGAGACGGGTACCAGCGACTACCGCGGTACCATCCAGACCTTCCAGCCGGATATGACCATCTTCCAGGTCAGCGAGTACAACTTCGACACCCTGGCCGCACGTCTGCGCGAACTGTCCTTCCTGAACAAGGGCATCCGCCTCACACTAACCGACGAGCGCCGCACCAACGAGGATGGCAGCTTCGTGAACGAGACCTTCTTCAGCGAGCAGGGCCTGCCCGAGTTCGTGAAGTACCTCGATGGCACCCGCGTGCCCTTGATCGAGGATGTGATCCACATGGAAGGGGAGAAGCAGGGCATCCCGGTGGAGATCGCCATGGTGTACAACGACTCCTACAACGAGAACCTGCACTCGTACGTGAACAACATCAACACGCATGAGGGTGGTACCCACCTGGCCGGTTTCCGCAGTGGCCTGACCCGCACGCTGAAGAAATACGCGGATGCCAGTGGCGCCACGCAGAAGTTGAAGTTCGAGATCAGCGGCGATGACTTCCGCGAGGGCCTTACCGCCGTCATCAGCGTGAAGGTGGCCGAACCCCAGTTCGAGGGGCAGACCAAGACCAAACTCGGCAACAACGAGGTGAGCGGCGCGGTGAACGTGGCCGTTAGCGAGATGCTCGAGAACTACCTCGAGGAACATCCGAAGGACGCCAAGTCCATCGTTGACAAGGTGATCCTGGCCGCCACGGCCCGCCATGCCGCCAAGAAGGCGCGCGAGATGGTGCAGCGCAAAGGGGCCTTCTCGGGCGGCGGCCTACCAGGCAAGCTGGCCGATTGCCAGAGCAAGGATGCCAGTGCCAGCGAGCTCTTCATGGTGGAAGGTGATTCCGCCGGTGGAACGGCCAAACAGGGCCGTAACCGCGAGTTCCAGGCGATCCTGCCGCTGCGAGGCAAGATCCTCAACGTGGAGAAGGCCATGCAGCACAAGATCCTCGACAATGAGGAGATCCGGAACATCTACACAGCCTTGGGTGTCACCATCGGAACCGAGGACGACAGCAAGGCGCTGAACCTCTCGAAACTGCGCTATCACAAGGTCATCATCATGTGCGATGCCGACGTGGACGGCAGCCACATCCAGACGCTGATCATGACCTTCTTCTTCCGGCACATGCAGCAACTGATCGAGAGCGGCTACCTGTACATCGCCACACCGCCGCTGTACCTCGTGAAGAAGGGCAAGGAGCAGGTGTACTGCTGGAACGAAGCGGAACGCGATGCCGTGATCGAACGCATGAAAGGCGCGAACAAGGACGCCAGCATCAACGTGCAGCGCTACAAAGGTCTTGGTGAGATGAACGCCGAGCAGCTTTGGGAGACCACCATGGACCCGAGCCGCCGCACACTGCGCCAGGTGACCATCGAGAATGGTGCCGAGGCCGATCGCATCTTCAGCATGCTCATGGGCGATGAGGTGCCGCCACGCCGCGAGTTCATTGAGAAGAACGCGGTGTACGCGAAGTTGGACGTGTGATCCCGTGAAGGACGATCGCAGGAAGCCCGGCCTCCAGCCGGGCTTCTACTTGTTCAGCCGTTCCTCACCCCAATGATCTCCGCAGCTATGCTCACGGCGATCTCTTCAGGTGTGCGACTGTGAATGCGAAGGCCGATGGGCGCATGGACACCGGCCAGTTCCTCCTCCGTGAAACCGTCCTTCCGCATGGCATCGAACATCACACGCACCTTCTCCGCGCTGCCGAGCATGCCGAGGTACTTGTAGCGGTTGCGGATCAGCTGGCGCAGGATGAGGTCGTCCGTGCGGTAGCCCACCGAGGCGATCACCACGTAGAGCTCTGGATCGCCAGGCAGGTGAGTTGACATCTCTCCATAGTCCACGAAGTGCTTCTCCTTGGCGTAGGAATTGGCATGCCAGGTGTGCAGGCCTTTCCGGTCATCATATACGGCAACGTGGAAACCGAGCAGGTCCATCTGTCGGGAGAGCGCGAGGGAGACGTGTCCTGCGCCGACGATGGCGATGCGCGGCCGATCACGCAGTACCTCGTAATAGGCCCACTCGCCTTCGGTCAGGGTTCGGCGTGTCCCGGTTGGAACGACACGCATCCCCGTGGAGCCATACTCGATCTCGCAGGCACCTTCCCGCTCCTCGAAGGCCTGCAGGATACTCCTGACAAGAGCACCAGCTTCCTCTCCGAACAGGAAGAAATAGGCCACGGTCTGTTCCCCGGAACAGATCATGCCGGAACGATCCTGTCCCAGTTCCGCTTGGTGTATCTGTCGTTTGAGGTGGGGAAAGCTGCCTTCTCGATCGAAGAGGTCGTACGTGAGGTCCACGAGCTTCTTCTCCATGATGCCGCCGCCGATCGTGCCGAATACCTCGCTTCCGTAAGCCACGCCCATCTTGAAACCGGCCCGACCCGGGCTGCTACCGATGCTCTCCACAACGCAGAGGATGGCAAGCGGATCGCCTTCCTGCACCTTGGCCTGCACCTTCAGCCAGAAGTCGCGTTGGTTGTTCACGTTGCCCTTGTTCAAAGAGCACTGAGCGCGCCCTGTTCCGCGAAGGAACGGAATGGCGCATCTTCGTGGGAATGTCGGCCGAGGTATCCTTCATTAGCAAGCTCTTGCTGAGTCCCATGCTCTGGCCGGCGGTGCTGCTCTGTGCGCTCCTGCTGGGCTTGTTCCTGTGGTTCCGCGCGCTGGCGAACAGGTTGGGGGCCACCTTATCGGATGATGGGCTTTCCGCTGCCGCCCGCTTCGACCTGGAGGAAGCCCGTTCCACCGCCATCGCCGGGCGCCAGACCGCCAAGTTCTTCGGCCTGCTCGTCCTGGGCGGCTACCTCACTTACGTCGCGGTCGTAGGTACGCCGATGTACGGTTACGTGATGGAGTGGCTCAACCTGGCTGTGCGCTGGACCCACGTGATCGCTGGCATCATGTGGATCGGGGCCTCATTCTATTTCATCTTCCTGGAGAACAACCTCAACCGCACGCACGGTCTGCGCGACGAGCTGGCCGGCAACCTCTGGGCGATCCATGGCGGCGGCTTCTACTACCTGGAGAAGTACAAGGTGGCGCCGAAGGTGATCCCCACCGACCTGCACTGGTTCAAGTATGAGGCCTACTTCACCTGGCTCAGTGGCTTCGCGCTGTTGTTTCTGGTGTACTACGCGGATGCGAAAGCCTTCATGATCGACCCCACCGTGGCGGACATCTCCACTCCAGCTGCCATCGCGATCGGGGTGGGTTCGCTGGTGCTCGGTTATGTGATCTACGACACTATGTGCCGCTCGACGCTGATCCTGGACCAAGGTCGTTTCGCCTTCGTGGGCACGGTGATCCTCGCCGTGATCTGCTACGCCCTCACACACCTGCTTAGCGGACGCGCAGCCTTCATCCATGTCGGTGCGGTCATCGGGACGATCATGGTGGGCAACGTCTTCTTCACCATCATCCCCAGCCAGAAGGCGCTGGTGCGCGCGGCGAAGACCGGTCAGCCGCTGGATGCGTCGCTGGGCAAGAAGGCCGGCCAGCGCTCGTTGCACAACAACTACTTCACGCTGCCGGTGGTCTTCATCATGATCAGCAACCACTTCCCCAGCACCTTCGGGCACAGCGCGAACTGGATCATTTTGATGGTGATGATCTTGGCCAGCGCGGGCATCAAACACTACTGGAACCTGCTGGACCGAGGAGAGAACAAGCCGATCTGGCTGGCTGGAAGTGTGGTTTCGCTCGTGGTGATGAGCTTTGTGATATCACCCGCCTTCGAGGACACCATGGATGCCGCCATACCGACGAGCTTCGAGGAGGCCAATGTCGTGATACAGGCCCGCTGCGTGCAATGCCACAGCGTCAACCCGACCGACGACCAATGGACCACGGCGCCGAACGGCGTTATGTACGATACGCCCGAACAGATCAGCGCGATGGCGGACAAGATCATGACACGCGCTGTTCGTACGCGTACCATGCCGCAGGGCAACAAGACCGGCATGACGGAGGAGGAACGGACGGTGTTGAAACGGTGGATATTGCAGGGAGCGAAGATCCAGTAGGGGCGACGTTCACGTCAACCGATACCATGCGAACAAGCGCCCTCCACAGCACCTGCGTCATCACCCCAACCGGTGTGATCGAAGCCACGCTCATCCTCGACGACGGCAAGATCCAGGAAGTCCTGCCCGGTCGTGTGGAACGGGACGGGATGTCCTTCGAGAGCTTCGGCGACAAGGTGATCATGCCGGGCGTTATTGATGCGCACGTCCACATCAACGAGCCGGGGCGCACGGAGTGGGAGGGGTTCGAGACCGCCACGAAGGCCGCAGCGGCCGGAGGCATCACCACCTTGGTCGAGATGCCGCTGAACGCGAGCCCGGTCACCACATCCGCCGCTGCGCTGAAGCTGAAGTTGGAAGCTGCGAAAGGAAAGCTGCATGTCAACGTCGGTTTCTACGGCGGCGTTGTCCC
>JACJZG010000007.1 GCA_020635715.1 Flavobacteriales bacterium
AAGCGTTGTGAGGTCCACTGGACCCTCGTTATCGCATTGAACAAGGGTGAGGTCCGGTCCCAGGTCCGATTGCGGGACTTCGATCACATCAAAGGTGGCCGGGTACCAACAACCTTCCCATGGGTCATACGCATCCACATAATAGGATCCTGGTGGCGCAGCCGCAGGGTCGAAGGGGATGCCGGACCAGGAGCCGAAGGAGTACTCGTACCAGTTGTTGATGTTGGTGTAATACGACAGGATGTCAAAGGTCCCCCCGGTGCACACCGTCTCGCTACCTGAGGGGATCCATCCGAGACATGTCGGCGGCGAGTTGAAGCCGAAGGAGAATCCCCCCGATCCCGTGCCATCGAACCAGCCGGGTGTCCACGTCCCCCCGGGGCCGGTACCCCCGTTCGCACAGGCGGTGTCCTGAACGGAGATGGTCCAAACGCCATCCGCGTTCTCATTGTCAAAGACGTCGAAGTAGCCTCCTTGTGGGCTGTAAAAACCGGTGAACGGTGCACTCGCCGCCGTGATATCGTTCCCTCCGGAAATGAACGTCGTGTTCGTGTAGTTCTGCCCACCCGCCCCATTGAACGCGGATAGGAGCAGGGTGGTCCCCTCCGGAGAGGTCAGGGAGATGCTCAATGTCTGCGGATGGTCCGAGGTGATGTTGATCGTGATGGACTGGATGAACGCTCCCCAACCCCACCAACTTGACTGAAGCCATCCGACACCACTGACGGTCGCGGTGAAGTCGCTCGTCTGGCAGGGAGGTATCGGGCCGCTCGTGAACGGGAAGTCCTGGGCACTGGCGCTCGAAATGCCCCCAACGATCAGTACCGAGCAGGCGAAGCTTCGGGCGATGTGTATCAGCTTCATGTTGACAAACAGTGGCGGGCCTGTACAAAGGAATGACGCCCATGCCTCGTGGCGGTTGCTTCGGCTTTGCCGGACGATACCGCCCCGAAGGCATGACCGGTCAGCTCATGAACGAGGAAAGCCGCCCGGAGAGGCGGCTTTACCAATGATGCGTTGATCGAGGATCAGATCTTCTGCACGTTGGCCGTGATGCGCAGGGTCGTTTCCTTGGGTTCGGTGTTCGCGATCACCGTAACGGTCTTCGTCTGTGCGTTCTCTTGCTTGCCGGGCTTGTACTCCACCTCGATCTCGCCGGTACCACCGGGAGGGATCGGCGCTTTAGGGTAGTTCGGCACGGTGCATCCGCAAGAGCCGTTCGCGGTCTCGATGATCAGCGGCTCGGTGCCGGTGTTCGTGAACTTGAAGACATGCTTGTTCTCACTGTCCTGCTTGATGTTCCCGAAGCCGTGCTCGTACTCCTCGAAGTTCACCGTGGTCTTCGGGGTGTTGTCCACTGGAGCGGCATTGTTGGCCATCGGGTCGAAGCTCTCCACCGGTGGGGTGTTGGTGGCAGCGGACTGGGTGGCGGCCACCGTTGAACTCTTCGAGGGGCTGTCGCCGCTGAACTGCTTCACGGCAAGGGCGACCAGGGCCACGGCGATGACGCTCAGGAGCGCGATCTGGATCTTGTCTTTCATCGGAGTACGGGTCGATTTGTGGCGCGAATTTAGCACATGGCGGCGCGAACCGAGGGTCTTAACAGGGCATTAACAGGTGGCGTAGGCCTCACTGCTTGGCCATGCCCATCCGCTGGAAGGTGTCGTTCGAGAGGGCTTCAATGGCCTTTTGGAAGCTTCGGTCCACGGGGTTCACCGCATTGATCACCTGCCAGTACGCAGATGTATCCCAGAGATCGCGTGCGATCAGGGCCTTCAACCGGAGTTCGATCAGCTCCTTCGATCGTTCCCAACCCTCCGCACTGAACTCCACCTCCTCCTTGGAGGCCTGGTCCTGCAAGGCCTTGGCCATGGCCTCGCTCACCTCGAAATGCTGGGCGAAGACCTCCACATTGGGGTAGGTGGTGAGCCATTCGTTCCGGTGTTCGTCCACCTGCGCCAGGGCGAAGGTGTTCAGGATGCCCCTGCGGACAAGCTGCCCGAAATAGTCCGAGCTATAGGTGGTGTCGATCGGCACGAAGACGTCGGGGGTGATGCCGCCGCCGCCGTACACCACGCGCTTGTTCATCGTGAAGTACTTCACCGTGTCGGCTGCATGGATGCTGTCCGCCGAGGTCAGTTCACCGGATGCCCACCGTTCGGAGCGTTCGCGCTGGTAGGCTTCCACGCCTTCTTCGTAGGACTTCTGGATGGAGCGACCGCTGGGGGTGTAGTAGCGGGATACGGTGAGCCGGACCGCCGAGCCGTCGCTCAGCATCACAGGACGCTGGACAAGGCCCTTGCCGAAGCTGCGGCGGCCCACGATGAGGCCGCGGTCCCAATCCTGGATGGCCCCGCTCACGATCTCACTGGCACTGGCGGATCCCTCATCAACGAGCACCACCAGACGCCCCTTCTCGAAGAGGCCGTCCTTGGTGGCGTAGGTATCCTCGCGCGGCGAGGTGCGGCCTTCGGTGTAGACCACCAGCTTGCGTTCTCCCAGGAATTCATCGGCCATCTCGATCGCCGTGCGGAGATAGCCGCCACCATTGCCCTGCAGGTCGAGGATGAGGTCCTTCATCCCTGCGGTCTTCAACTCGGTCAGTTTCTCCCGGAACTCCTTCATGGTGGTGGCGCTGAAGCGGCTCACCTTGATATAGCCCACGGTGGGTTCGGCCATATAGGACGCCTCCACACTGAAGATGGGGATGCGGTCGCGGGTGATGGTGAAGTCCAGGGGTGTCTGCTCGCCCTTGCGCAGGATGGACACATCCACCTTGGTGCCTTTCTTGCCTCGCAGCCGCTTCATCACGTCGGTGTTCTTGAAGTTGACCCCGGCCACGTTCTCGGTATCGATGGAGACGATGCGGTCGCCGGCACGAATGCCGATACGCTCAGAGGGGCCACCCGGGATGGCATCCACGACGTAGATGGTGTCGCGGATGATGTTGAACTGGATGCCCACTCCTTCGAAGTTGCCCTTGAGCGGCTCGTTCACCTCCTCGAGGTCCTCCTTCGGGATGTAGATGGAATGCGGGTCGAGCTCAGCCAGCATGCTCACGATGGCCGCATCGACCAGCTTGTTCTTGTCCACGTCATCCACGTACATCCGATCGATGTGGTACATCAGGGAGCTGAGCTTTCCCGTTGTCTGTGGATCGTTGTCCTGTTGGGCCTTGACCGTGGAGCCGAAGGCGGTGAGGACGGGGATCAGGAGGGTGAGGAGGCGCAGGTGCATGGTTCGTCGTGGCGTAGAACGCGCGAAAGGCGTGCCGGGTTGCTTCTGGAGGGCGGGAAGGTTCGTGAAAGCTCGTTAACGATCAGTTGAAGGTACGGGTCCGGACAAGTTCATCCTTCCGGTATTTCTCTGACCGCGTGACGCGGCCCTTCTCGTAATACTTCCATTTACCGTGCTTCATGCCTTCCTTATAATGACCAACGATGCCATCCTTCCGGAAGGCCCAGGTGCCATCGCGCAGACCACGTCGGTATTGGCCTTTGAGCGATACGTTGCCCTGTTCGTCATACTCGGTCCAGTCGCCGTGCGGGCTGTCCCACCCGTAGACCGCGAATATCAAGGGCCGTCCATCCGGATAATAGGCCCGGTAGACCCCGGAGGGATGTCCACGTTTGTAGTCCATGCTCACCGCGATCCGGCTGGTATCCGCAACGAAGCGACCGATCCGCTTGTATTGGGGAGCGTCGCTGATCGGCTCATAGGCCACGGCATGGGGTACCATCACCCCACTCGTTGGGACCCAAAGGGTATCGGGCTGGGCATGCGCTGCGACCGTGCAGCCGATGGCCAGGACAAGGAGACTTCGATTCATTCGTTGGGCCGGTCGTTGGATCCACGCACGCATTGGAATCGTGCGGAGAGCGTGCGTCCGTGCTGGTCGGTCAAAGTTAACCGGTGCGGGCCCGGCCCCGGAGAAACCTGAAGTCTGTGGTCATCAGCGGTTCGACCGATGTAGGCTCCATCCAGGTCCCAGTCGATCACCGCTCCGGGGTCGCGGTGCGCTGCATGCAGGACCACCTGACCGAAGGATCCGTCCAATCTGATCGGGACATGAAGCCGTGCAGCGTTCTCCGGATAGATCAGCTCCATCGGGCTGGTCGAGTTCCCGGATGGTGCTGGCGGCATCCTTCGGTATCCTGGATGCATGGCGGCATAATAGTGCTCCATGGCGGGCGGGAGCACGAACCAGCTGACCCAATGGCCAGGAGCACCGGGAACCAGCTGTTCCGTCTCGGAAGCATCAACGAATACACGTTGGTGATAGGTGCAGGGAGGAGTGCGGATGGCCGCCCGGATGATGGGGATCGTGTCGACGGGGACGCAGTCCACGCTTGCGCGCAAGCCGCTGGACCGGCACACGGCCATGGGCATCAGGTCATCATGGGGCGGGTCGAAGCCATGGCCATCGGGTAGCGTTCCGAAGACCTCGAACAGGATCGGTGCGGCGGCCAGGGAGCCGGTGAGACCGGGGCGTCCTTCGCCATCCGCGTTCCCCGTCCACACGCCCACGGTGTACCGTTCGGTCACACCGATGGCCCAGGCATCGCGGTGCCCGAAGCTTGTGCCGGTCTTCCAGGCGATGCGTTCCTGCCCGGCAAAGTGCTGCCATCCGATCTCGAGGTCCGGACGGTTCAAGCTCTGCAGGGCCTGGAAGGTGTGGTGGATCGCGGCAGGGTTCAAGGGTGGCCGTTCTGTCCGCTTCCTGTGCTCCGCCTCGTTGTTGGTCACCTTCGGTGCATGGACCGGCTCCGCATCCTCATTCAGCAGGATGCGCGCCATGGAGGCGTAGGCACCGGTCAGTTCCCATAAGCTGCTTTCGGCTCCGCCCACGATGAGCGACAATCCATAATGATCAGCGGAGCCATCGATGGAATGGAGACCCATCCCATGCAGGATATGAAGCGTCCGTTCGATGCCATGTCTGTGCAAAGCGCGCACGGCCGGCACGTTGAGGGAACGGGCCAGCGCCTGGGAGGCGGGCACCGCACCATCGTAGCCATCAACGAAGTTGCGGGGCGCGAAACCTTCGTACTGGGTGGGCAGATCGGCCACGAGCTGATCGGGCATCAACTCACCGCTCTGCAGCATGGCGGCGAACAGGAAAGGCTTCAACAAACTGCCGGTGCTCCGCCGGGCGCGTATGATATCCACTGCGCCGGCATGCGATGGCCCGGCCGATGCGAGATTGCCGAGATAGGCGAGGACCTCGCCGCTGCGTGTGTCCAATACCAGTACCGCCGCATTGTACACCTCGTTCGCGCGCAGTACGGGAGCGTGACGCTCGGCGATGGCCGTCACGCGTTGGTGGATCGCGGCGTCGATGGTGCTGTGGATGCGCGTGCCGCTGTGGCCTTGTTGTTCAAGGGTCGTCAGCAGATGAGTTGCCTTGAGCGGCAGGGGCAATGGACGGTCGGGCAGGGGCTCGCTCTTCGCGAGTTGGCAGGCCATGCTGTCCATTGTACCGTTATCGCGCAGGTAGCTCAGCAGGCGGTCTCGTTTCCGGCGCAGTTCATCGCGCCTCCTCCCGGGGTGGATGCGTGCCGGGGCGTTCGGGAGTACCGCCAGTGTTGCACATTCGGCCCAGCCCAGTCGCTTCGGAGACCTGCCGTACCAGCGCCACGCGGCCGCCTCGAGCCCCACCACGTTCCCGCCGAAGGGCGCATTGGCCGCGTAGAGCGCAAGGATCGCATCCTTGCTGTAGCGGACCTCGAGCCGGAGCGCGAGCGCCATCTCCACCGCCTTGTTCCACCAGGTCCGGGGCCGGTCACCGCGCGCCATGCGAGCCAGCTGCATGGTGATGGTGCTTCCTCCGCTCACCACCCTTCCCGCGTCGCGGTTCTGCCGGGCAGCGCGCACCAGCGAGGGAAGATGGATGCCGGGGTGCGAGCGGAAGTGCCGGTCCTCGAAGGCGATCAGGCATTGCTCGAAGCGATATGGTATGGAGTCGCCGGCCGGCATGCGCCACTGGCCATCGCGCGCCACCGTGGCGGCGAGCGTGTTCCCCGCGCGATCCAGGAGGACCGTGCTGCGCGGATGGTTGAACAGCGGGTCCATCGGCCCCCAGCGCGCCCAGGCCAGGAACAATATGAGGACCGCCACCGCACCCAGCAGCTGGCGATGCCATCGCTTCATGCCCTCACCGTTGCGCATTCGCGCCCTCACCAGCAGGCACCACCTGCACCCAACGTCCTGTGCTGCGTGCGTTCACCGTGTGGTCATACATGGCCTCGCAGACCGCGCCAGGCAGATAATACCGTCCCGTGTAGGCTGCGTTCAGCATCACCTTGAAGGTGACCGTGTTCCCCCGCCACAGATCGAAGTAGGTCATCACCCGGTCATCCCGGACGTCCTGATAGGTGAAGTAGGAGGCCTGTGTCACGCTCTCGTTGCCTTCCATGCGGTTGTTGCGGATCTCCCATCCGGAGGGGAACACCTGCGTGAGGGCGAGCTGCTGATAGCCATCGACCAGGCCCGGATGGGTGAGCTTCACGATCGCCTGCAGATCGGTGCCTTGTTCGATCCGCGTCGGATCGAGGGGTCGGCCCTCCATGTCCACGTAATCCACCGTCATCGACAGCCCATGTGCCGCGGCGTTCTCCTCGCCGAGCAGCGGCACGCCGGTGCGCACGTAACGCAGGTAGATGCCGGACTTCCCGGTGTTCGTGATGGATGTGGAGCTGGTCCCTTCCGGTGTGGGAAGGTCCATCCGACTGATGGCTTTCTCAGAGAACTTGTTCACCTCCTTGCCTCCGGTCATCAATGTGTAGGCGATGCCTTTGTGCGCTGTGTTCCGGACCGTGAAATGGGCGGTGGCCATCAACCCGAAGGCCGTGGTCTGGGTACTGTACCAGGCTTCACTGCTGAGCTGCCTGGCGATGCGCTGGATCACTCCGGCGGCCTGGCCGGTCTCGCCCATGTTCATCAGGGCTTCGGCTATCAAGGCGTCATCGCGCAAACCACTTCCGTAGGTCAGGCCTTGTTCCGCATAGGCCTCGATCGCGGTGGGGATGCCTGCGATCAACCTGGCCGCTGCGTCCTTCTGGCCCACATAAGCGTAAGACGCGGCGAGCATCCACCGCGCCATGACCGACAGGTCGCGTTCCTCCCGAAGGCGGTTCATGGCGGCCAGTTCAGGCTGCTTCGCCAGCGCGAGGGTGTACAGGCGATAGGCCTGCGTGAGCTGGGTGGCGCGGCGGGTCCAACCCTGTTGAACGATGCCGTGCCAATCCCGCGCGGCCTTGCGCTGGTAGGCCAGCCATTTGGGCAGGAGGGAGCCGGGTAGGCGGAAACCCTCGTGCTCCGCCTCGACCAGGAAGTGGCCCGCATAGATGGAGGTCCAGTCATCATAGTGGTCTCCGCCACCGGGCCAGTAGTTGAAACTGCCATCGGCGCGCTGGAAACCGCCCATCTTGCGGAGCGCAGCTTCCACGTGGCTGCGCAGCTGGTGCTGGGTGCGCTCGGGTAGGTCCATCACCTTCGCGATGTACAGTTGCGGGAACGCCTTCGAGGTGGTCTGCTCCAGGCAGCCGTGCGGGTAGTCGATCAGGTATTGCAGGCGTCGACCGAAGTCCACCGGAGGGATCGTGCTCAGCTCCACGTATGCGCTGTTGGTCCCCGTCACGCCGATCGGCCCACCGGTATCGGACCAGCTCTTGCCCGGTTCCAGGTAGGCCTCCACGACATCGGTCACCGGCAGGTTCGGTTGGCGTACCAACAGCTCGATCGCCTGGGATGCCTGCTCACCCGCGCCGCTCGCGCTCACCTTCACCTTGGCCACGCCCACCGCCTCCTTCACGCGCACCCTGAAGCGCACCACCTGATCGCCGGTGCTGTTGAAGCGGAGCGTTCGCTCCATGGGGCCATCGGGTATCAGCAGGGCGTTCGGCTCGAGCTTCACGGTCACGTCCTTCACCTTGGTGTCCATGGCAAAGACGGTCACGGGCAGGTCGGCGGTCTCACCCGGTGCCAGCACGCGCGGCAGGGTCGCCAGCACCATCAAGGGCTTCTTCACCGGCACGGCGCGGTCGGTGTGGCCATAGGCCTTGTCCCCATCGCTCGCCACCACCATCACCCGCACGGAGCCCACATAATTGTCGATCGTGAAGCGATGCTCCGCCTTCCTGCCGCGTTCCAGCACGAAGGGTCCGACGTACCGCACCACGGGCTTGAAGCGGTTCACCTTGGCGTTGTCAGCGGGGCCTGCGTCATCGCTGCCGCCGAGCGCCAGTACGCGTGCCAGCTTCCTGCCGAAGGCGCCGATCACCTGGTCATAGATGTCCCAGGTGCGCACACCGAGGGCTTCGCGCGCATAGAAGTGGTTCCAAGGGTCGGGCGTCCTGAAGCGCGTAAGATCGAGCAGGCCTTCATCCACGATCGCCAGGGTATAGGTCATCGCGTTCCCACCTTGCTCGCTCACTTCCACCTTGAAAGGAACGTCGGTCTTGATCTCCTTCGGCATGCTGATCACCGGCTCCAGGTGGGTCTTCGCATCCTGCACGAGGATGGGCACCACCCCATACAGGCGGATGGGCAGGTCGTTGAGCGTGTTGGCGTGGGGTTGCACCACGGTCACATGAGCGTACACATTGGGCGCCATTTCCGGTGTGATGTCGAAGCGGTGGCGGGTCTCCTTGTCCTGCAGGGTGATCCACTTCGTTTCGAGGATCCGGCTCCCCGATTCCAGGCTCACCAGGGCGCGGCCGGTGCCACTGCTGGGAATGATCAGCGTGGCCGCGTCGCCCACGGCATAGCTGCTCTTGTCGCTGTTGAAGCTGAGCATGGCCGCCTGCTCGGGATCATCACGACGGGCACGACCCTCGTAACCGGGCCAGTCCAGGTAGAGTTGAAGGGCGCTGCTATGACCACTTGCGGGATCGGTGACACGTACGGTGAAGCGACCCCACTCCGGCCGATCCACGCGGAACTTGAGGTTCGTTCGGCCTTTGGCATCCGTCACCAGATCGAACTCCTGGCGCAGCTCCACGCTCGGTGAACTGATGTAGTTGGCCTCGCCATCCATGTCCCCGTCCCACCACCAGTTGCGCTGCATCTTGTAAACCTGTGCCTTCAAGCGATGGCCGGCGATCGGCTTGCCGTTCGCATCGAGGGCGACCACGGGCAACGCGTACGTGGTGTCGGTGAGAAGGCCGCCCCAGCTGCTGAAGGTGGTGGGCGGTTGAATGCCGGCGTAGCTCGCAAAGGGCAGGAAGGTAGCCGTCGTGCGGTCCATGCTCGCATCACCTCCGGCTTCGAACACACGCGTGACGATGTTGGCGTTCACCACGGCAGGGGCACTGCGTCCGGTCCGCAGGTCGAGCGGGAAACTGGCGGCACCCTCTTCATCGAGCGCACCATCGAAGACCACCTGTTCCTCCTCGGGTACGTAGGTCCGCAGGTCATTGAAGGTGTACTTCTCGTACCCCTTGAAGTCGGCCGTACCGCGTGTCAGGTTCACCGTCACCCGGCTCTTGAGGCCGCGCGCCGGTGCGCCGTGCAGCCAATGGGAGCGCAGGCCGATGCGGTGTTCCCCATCATGCACGATGCGGTCGACCACGCTAAGCGCGATCTTCAGGCGGTTGGGCTTCACCGTTTCAATGCGGATGCTCTTGTGGAAGCTGGTTCCACCCACCACCACGCGCGCGTTCCAGAAGCCGGTCGGGGCATCCGCGCTGGTCGCGCAACGGAACGCATACACCCCGTTCACGGAGGTCGTGCGCACGTGCTTCTGGTCCAGTCGACCCCGTGGATCGGTCAGTTCCAGCACCACCGGATGGTCCTTCGGCAGCTTGTGCTGGGCGTCCTGGAGCATGAAGGCCAGGTAGAGCGAGTCCCCGGGGCGCCATACACCGCGCTCGCCGTAGAGGTAGCCCTTCAGACCGCGGTCCACCGCTTCGCCCTGCACATCGAATTCGCTCACGGAGAGCGAGCTGCCGTCGGTGAGCGGCAGGTATCCGCGCTGGCTGCCCTTCGTGGCAACGAGCAACGAGGGTTTGTGCAGGGTGGTGGGCAATTGGGCGATGCCCTGTCCGTCGGTGACCACCTGTCCGAGGGACTTGCGCTGCAGGTCCAGCACATCGAGCTTCACACCGGCGAGCGGCTCGGCGGTGCGCAGGTCACTCACGGCGATGAGCACCGAACCATCGTTCCCGCATTTCGCGATGAGGCCGAGGTCGGATGCCAGGATGTTGCGGGTGGCGCTGTTGTCGCGCATGTAGTACGAGGGCGTGCACGGATCCTCGCGTTCCCGGTGATCGTAGTCATCGTAGTAGTAGTCCTCGTAGTACCAGTAGTCCTCGTAGTGGTCGTATTGCGCCTGTTCCTCCTCCCAGGTGCGCTCAGGTTCGAGTGATCCCTCGACCTGTTCATCCGCACAGGGATAGATGGCGTGCTTGCGGGTGAAGGAGAGTTCAACGCGGTAGATCGCGCCGGGCTCGGCCTTGATGTGCTTCTCCAGGTCGAGGTGGAAGCGGTTCCAACGTCCCAGGTCGGGCGCATCGGCGGTCTTCAGTGGAATGGTGGTGCGTGTGATCAAGCGCCCCACCCGCGCGAGCTCCCGCTGTCCATCCAACGCGTTCACCTGCAGGAATTGCGGCACGTTGCTCTCGTGGATGCGCACCACACGGACGTCAACGGCTTTGAGATTCACCGCCTCAAAAGGCATCAACAGTCCATCGGACGAGGGGAGGATGGAGCCTTTGCCCACCATACGCACGGCGGGCTTCAGCTCTTCGAAGGAAATGTCCACCGTGAGGTCCGTGCCCAGGGGATGCCGGTTCACGTTGCGCACGGCGGCAGCGACATAGGCTTGGTGGTCCCCGCTGAGCCGTTCCGTGGGATAGATGTTCAGCTTGTTCCCCTCCACCGAGAGGCGGACCTCATCGGCACCGGCGATGCCCACAAGCCCGTCGAGCTCCTGTTCCGGGTCCAATGGGTCGGAGAAGAGCAGGGTCGCATGCTGTTCCCCCTCCGAGCTGGTGGTGGCCGATATCAAGGTGATCTCGCCAATGGCGGGAACGGTGAAGGGCAGTTCGCCCGCATCCTCAGACCCGATCTGGTCCCCATCCCATCGAATGGACACGGTGCTGGCCGTTCCACCACGAAGCACACTGTCCACCGTGAAGCGGTGATCGAGGCCGTTCGGTTCGTGCTCCCATTGGAGGGCGAGCTTTCGTCCTTTCTGGGCAGCGGAGAAGCAACCCGCAAGGTCCTGGTCGGTGGCGTCGTCACTGGTGCGCACCGATATGATCAGGCGTTGCCAGGTGAGGTCGGTGGGGCTGAGTGATCGCAGGTCGCTCACAAGCACATCGATGCCCTGGCGCACGGTGGTCACCTGGAAGCGGAAGTCCTCGAGACCCTTGGGCACCACGATCAAGTTCCCAAGATGGAAGTCCACGGTGTAGGTGCGTTCCTGTTCCAGGCGCTCCGCAGGATGGAAGGCGAGGGTGTGCTGGTCATGCCAGCGCACGGTGCCCTGCACCTTCGGGTCCAGGGTGAAGAGGTCCTGTATCGCGGCGTCGGAGGAGTCCTTCCACTGCTGGCCTTCGGCGATGCGCACTACGATGGGTGCCCGGGCACTGATGTGGCCCGCGGTGAAGGCGGGTATGTACGGGGTGAAGGCCTTGTCCGGTGTGATGGGCGCATCCTGCGTCCGGCAACCGTGGGAGAGGAGGATGATCGCGAAGGCGAACAGCGCCAGGGCGCCAGCGCTGCGTGATGTTCCGGGCATGGTGGTCAGCTAAGTTCCGCCAAGGTAGGCGGACACTGACGGAACGCGGCGTGCGGGAGCGCTATTGCGAAGGGCGGCTGCGAACGGTCAGGGCTGCTTCATCAGCTGATCGGCCTCATCCGCAGGGATGATGTAGCCGTTCATGTCACCCACCACGAAGGCGTCGGTGAAACCCTTCTTGATGATGGCGGCCTTGGAGTCCTCGGCCTCCTTCCGGCTCTTGAACTGCCCGTAGTAGTAGCGGACCGCATCGGCGCTGGCCACCGGTCGGATATCGCCCATCTCGATCAGTTTCCCCATGGTGTCCATCGGGATGTTGCCAACGAAGGTGCCCACCTGCACGCGGTAGCGCAACTTGCTCTTGTCGATGCTTCCGCTCGGCGCGTTGCGCAGGTCCTCCGGACCGGTGAGCTTGGCACCGGCCTCTTTCATGCCGATGCGCTTGCCATCGCGGAAGGCCACGAGGAAAGCGCCCTGGAAGCCGCGGAGCAGCATGCGCACCTTGTGTTCGGCGGCGGGGTTCACCTCCTTGTAGGAGCCGGTGTAGTAGCGGGTCAGTCCATCCTCGCCCTTGATCACTACAAGGTCGTCGATGCCCTCGAAGATATTCCGCGAGAGCGGATAGCGGAAGGCGCCGAGCTGCACGCGCACGATGATCTCCCCGGTCGCTTGTGGTCCGGCTTCGGGGGTGGTGGCGCTCGTCAACTTCAGGCGTTCGGCCTCCACCTCATCGGTCACGTCGATCAGGCGCCCGTTCTCTTCGGCCATCACACGACCCTCCACCTTGATGCCCTTCAACTCCAGCTCACGCCGCAGCGCTTCGGGAATGGAGTCGTAGCTGCCCACCACGTAGAAGGTGGTATCGCCTTGCTCCACCGCGCGGATGTCCGGGATGCTGAGCAGCTTCTGGATGAGGTCCTCGCTGATGCTCTCCACCTGTTCGCCCACCTTCACCACGTACACGCGCTTCACCTTCACGGGTGCCGGTTTCATCGGCCCGAAGGATTCCACGCGGGAGCTCACGATGTTCACGTTGCCAGAGTCCTTGTAGGCCAGCCAGGCCTTCAACAGCTGGTCATCGGTGATGGTGACCCCACGCGCATCCACCGGGGCTCCGGCGGCGGTGTTCAGTTCATCGTCCTCGTGGTCCGGCACACCGTCGCCATCGCCATCCAGCGGGCAACCGTTCGCATCCACCTTCACGCCGGCCGGGGTGTAGGGGCAGCGGTCGTTGATGTCCTGCACACCGTCGCCGTCCTCGTCGCCGAGCCAGGCCAGCGCATCGATCTCCTCGCTGCCGAGCGGTGTCATCTTCGCCTTCTTCGCAGCTTTCTTCATCGGCACGGTGTAGCCGATGGAGAAGGAGGAGAAGAGGAAGCGGTCATTGCCGGTGCTTCCGGCACGGTCGCCTTTGCTGTTCTCGGTGATCCCATCGATCAGGTCGGAGCGGGTGAGGTACATGGTGGCGCCCATGCGGAAGTCGAAGCCATGGCCGATGTCCATACGGGCACCCACACCAACGGGAATGGCCCAGGTGCGCTCGAGGTACTTCCCGAAGCCGTCGAGGTTGCTTTCGCGCACATCGCTCTCGTAGGTGTAGTCCCGCTGCAGTTCCACGGCGTCGCCCGCGTTCGGGGCGTTCTCGTCGATGTCGCGGATGGTGCCGTCGGTCCAGTAGTGATAGGTGCGGCCCTGGGCGTCGCGCAGGTCGGTCTTGGTCAGGAACTCCACGGATTCGAAACCGACATTGATGTACGGTTCCACCACCCGCGCCGGGTTCAGGAGCTGCAGGAAGTTGTAGCGCAGCATGACACCGCCGGTGGTGATGCGCGATTCGAAGTTGAGGTTGCGCGTGAGGCTCCGCTCGTTCACACCAAGGCGGCCATGCACCACGTGTATGCCGCCCTCCAGCCAGGGTGTGATGGGCGTGGTGGCACGCAGTTCGTAACCCACCCGGGTGACCAGCGGACTGTAGCTTCCGTGCTGGGAACCCACATCACCGTAGAAGGCGAACATGCCTGGACCCAGACCGAAGGTCGGCTTCAACTTCACCGGCACGGTCATCTCCTGGGCGGGAGGCGGCGGCACGAAGGGAACGGCGACGGCAGCGGAGTCCGACTGCGCCAGGAGCGCAGGGGTGAACAGCGGGAAAAGGAAAGTGGAAAGGACGAGCGCGCGGACGGAACGGGAGGGAAGGCGGTGGCGTGCGCTCATGCGATGGTTCTCAGTGCCGCATCATTGCACCCATTTCTGGTTGCTCAATACGAGCGCCTCTTGTACGGTGATGCGGTCGCCGTTGTTATAGGCGGTCACGAACGGACCGGGAAAGGCATGGCCGGCGTTGTTGAAGGCCACGCGCTGGTCACGTGCCTCGGAGTAGGAACCGAAGCGACCGGTGACATACTTGATCCAGCCTTGGTGCCGCTCGATGCTGTAGTCGCCATGGTAGCGGTGGCGCGCGGCGAAGTAGCCCTTGCCCACCTCGCGATGTCCGGCGCTGATCTGCACCTTGTACACCACGCCTTTCTCCGGGGCAGGCACGGAGGTGACCTTCCTGGGCTGGGTGCTCTGCTTGGGTTCGGTGGTCTGCTTGGGCTGTTGCTGGGCCACCGCCTCCTGCTGCCGGACGCGCTCCGCTTCGGCCGCCGCTTTGGCCGCAGCTTCCTGCCGGGCGACTTCTTCGGCCTGCTTGCGCGCCAGTTCCGCGTCCTGGTTCTCCATGCCTTCCATCGTGTTCGGGTCGTAGGCGAGCGCCTCCATCGCCTTTGCGCCCACGAAGAATTTCGAGGTGCCGATCACCGCCTTCTGGGTCTCGTCGTTCAGCAGGTAGCCGAACTCCCCGTCGATGCTGTATTCCCCATCGGGCTTCTCGTTCGCACGGAGCTTGTACACCACTTTCAGATCCGGCCCGGCAGGCAGGTTGAGCCACACGAACTTGGCGATGCGGTCCTGGGTGGTGAAGATGGCCTCGCTGCTGGTCTTTTCCAAGGCGGTGAAGCCCTGCGGGATGGTCTCCTGTAATTTGCCGAAGCCGCGGATGTCGCCCTTCTTCACGACCACTTCCACGAGCATCTCATTCTCCGTCACCGGGGTGATGGTGCGGGTGGCGGTAACGCCGCCGCCACCTTGGGTGGGAGCCACGCCGCTTGCATTATCCACCACGGCCATCATGGTGGAGCCGGCGGGTGCGGCTTCCGCTGCCGATGCGAGATCGGCGCTCGAAGGATCTTCCTCCGTGGTGGTCTCGGACACGAGCACGGCACCGCCCGGACCCATGTCCACCGTACTGGTAGGCAGGTCGTAGGTCTTGCGCTCGTTGTCCTCGATGTAGGAGAAGCGGCCTTGAATGGCCTGGTTGCCGCTGATGGAGGCTTCGGCGCTCAGCGTGTAGCTCACCTTGAAGGTGGGGGTGCTGGGCAGGGCCATCCAAATGAACTTGGCCTTCTGGTCCGCAAAGGTGAAGGAGGCGCCCTTGGTCTCGATGGCGGTGGCCGTCAATCCCGGGGGCAGGTCCAACTGCAACTTGGCGAAGCCGCTGAGGGTGCCCTTCTCCACCGTTACGGTCACGCGCACTTCGGTGCCGGGTGCCATGGTGGTGGGCACGTTCTGGGTGATGCTCAGGTCAGCGAGGAGGAAAGGCTCGAGGAGCAGGAGCCCGAGGAAATTGATCAGGAGTACCAGTTGATTCATGATGGGTGATCACTTAGGGTAAGGCTAACCCCCTCGGAGCCAAATGTACCGGGGCCCCGGGGAGACGGATCATCCGCGAACTTAGCGATACCAACAGGAACTTGTTGACCGGGAGGCCATCTGTTGATCGAGAAGCGCGCAACAACAGGCCTTCCCGCGGCTTGTGGACCATGGACAGAACGATCACCGAAGGGGCTGCTCCCCGGAACAGCCCATTCGGGGGATCGTTCGCAAGTTGCTGATCAACAGTCGTATAAGCGACCGCAGTCTGCTGGTTGACGCTTGCGGGGCGCGCAATTATGCCCTGTGGGAAGCAGGCCGTCGATCAGAAGTTCGGCTTCAGCATGTACTTGCTGTAGAAGGTGTTGATCACACCCACGGCCTCGGCTGGCGTGTCCACCACGTTGATCAGGTCCATGTCGGGCATGTTGATGTAGGCGTACTTCTCGCCCATGGTGCCTTTGATCCAATCGAGCAGGCCCTGCCAGTACTTCTTTCCAACGAGGATGATGGGGAAGCGCCCGATCTTCTGGGTCTGGATCAGCGTGAGCGCCTCGAAGAGCTCATCAAGCGTGCCGAAGCCCCCGGGCAGCACGATGAAGCCCTGGCTGTATTTGATGAACATCACCTTTCGAACGAAGAAGTAGTCGAAGTCGATGCTCTTCTCCTTGTCGATGTACGGGTTGGGCTGCTGCTCGAAGGGCAGTTCGATGTTGAGGCCCACGCTGGTGCCGCCACCACGCTGGGCGCCCTTGTTCCCGGCCTCCATGATGCCCGGTCCGCCGCCGGTGATCACGCCGTAGCCATTGCCGGTGAGCTGGTAGGCGATCTCCTCGGCCAGCTTGTATTCGGGTGCGTCGGGCTTGGTGCGCGCGCTTCCGAAGATGCTCACACAGGGGCGGATCCGCTGCATGGCCTCGAAGCCTTCAACGAATTCGCTCATGATCTTGAAGATGGCCCAACTGTCGTTGGCCTTCACCTCGCTCCAGCCTTTGCGCTTGAAGGCACGTTTGATGCGGCGTTCGCTCTCCTGTTCCAGGTCGATCTTCTTTGCCATGGTATAAGGGTGGTGGGACCGACGCGTTGGCCGGTGCTTAGTTCAGTTCGGACTTGAGGAAGGGGTAGGTGTGGCCACGGCCCATGAGCACGACCTCCTCCGGGGTGCCGCGCGCCACCACCTGGCCGCCGCCAGCGCCACCTTCGGGGCCCATGTCGATCACGTGGTCGGCCACCTTGATGATGTCCATGTTGTGTTCGATCACGAGCACGGTGTTGCCATGGTCCACCAGCCGGTCAAGTACGTTGATCAGCTGCTGCACATCCTCGAAGTGCAGGCCGGTGGTGGGTTCGTCCAGGATGTAGAAGGTGCGGCCGGTGTCGCGCTTGCTCAGTTCGGTGGCGAGCTTGATGCGTTGTGCTTCGCCGCCGCTAAGGGTGGTGCTGCTCTGTCCGAGCGTCACATAGCCCAGGCCCACGTCCATCAAGGTGCGCAGTTTGGCGGCGATGAAGGGGATGTCGCCGAAGACCTCCAGCGCCTCTTCCACCGGCATGGCCAGCACATCGGCGATGCTCTTCCCCTTGAAGCGGACCTCAAGGGTCTCGCGGTCGAAGCGGCGGCCACGGCAGGTCTCGCAGGGCACGCTCACATCGGGCAGGAAGTTCATCTCGATCACGCGCACGCCGGCGCCCTTGCAGGTCTCGCACCGTCCACCGGGTGTGTTGAAGCTGAAGCGACCGGGCTTGTACCCGCGGATCTTGGCGCTGGGCAGCTGTGCGTAGAGCTCGCGGATATGGTCGAACAACCCGGTGTAGGTCGCCGGGTTGCTGCGCGGCGTACGACCGATCGGGCTCTGGTCCACCTCGATCACCTTGTCGATATGCTGCAGGCCCTCCACCTTGGTGTAGGGCAGCGGGTGCATGTCGCTCCGGTAGAAGTGCTTGCTCAGGATCGGGTACAGGGTGTCGCCGATCAGGGTGCTCTTGCCGCTGCCGCTCACACCGGTCACGCAGATGAACTTGCCCAGTGGGAAGTCCACATCCACGCCCTTGAGGTTGTGTCCCGAAGCACCGCGCAGGATCAGGCGCTCGCCGTTGCCGGGTCGCCTTTCCTTCGGTACCGGTATCCGCAGTTCGTTGCGCAGGTATTTCGCGGTGCTGCTCTCGCCAGCTGCCAGTTCGGCTGGATGTCCCTGGGCAACGATGCGACCGCCGTGCACACCGGCACCGGGACCGATGTCGATCACGTGGTCGGCACTGCGCATCATTTCCTTGTCGTGCTCCACCACCAGCACGCTGTTGCCGCCATCGCGCAGGTTGCGCAAGCTGGCGATCAGGCGCTGGTCGTCGCGTTGGTGCAGGCCGATGCTCGGTTCGTCCAGGATGTAGAGCACGCCGGTCAGCTGGCTTCCTATCTGGGTGGCCAGGCGGATCCGCTGTGCCTCGCCACCACTGAGGGTGCGTGCGCTGCGGTCGAGGGTGAGGTATTCAAGGCCCACATCCAGCAGGAAGCCGCTGCGCGCGGTGATCTCCTTCACGGCTTCGCGTGCGATCAGGCCCTTCTTCTCGTCCAGGCGTTCGTCCAGGCCGGTCATGAAGCCGTGCAGGTCGGCGATGCTCATCGTCGCCAGTTCATGGATGTTGCGTCCATCGAGGCGGAAGAAGAGCGCGGTCTTCTTCAGGCGGCTTCCGTTGCACTCCGGGCAGGTGACCATGTGCGTGAAGCTGGCCGCCCATTTCTGCACGGTCTTCGTGCCGCCCTCCGCCTGTTCCAGGATGTAGGGGATGATGCCGTCGAAGCGCACGTTGCGGTCGCTGAGGCCCACATTGCTCGTCACCTTCAGCGGCTCGTCCATGCCGTTGAGCAATGCCATCAGCACCGCCTCATCGATCTCGTCGAGCGGTGTGTTCAGGTCATGGCCATGGGTCTGTAGCACGGCTTCGATCTGCTTGAAGACCCAGGAGCTCTTGTAGGTGCCGAGCGGCACGATGGCCCCGCGTTTCACGCTCTTGCTCCGGTCCGGGATGATCCGGTCCAGGGCCACCTCGGTCACCTGCCCCAGGCCGCTGCAACGCGGACAGGCGCCGTACGGTGAATTGAAGCTGAAGAGGTTGGGCTCGGGTTCCTCGTAGGCGATGCCACTGGTGGGGCACATGAGGTTGCGGCTCAGGTAGCGGCTGTCGCTGGTGCCCAGGTCCACCACCATCAGGTTGCCCTTGCCATACTTCATGGCGGTGGCACAGGTCTCGGTGAGGCGTTTGCGGTCCGTGCCTTTCACCTTGAGCCGGTCGATCACCAGTTCGATGTCGTGCACCTTGTATCGGTCCAGGCGCGGGCGACTGGTGAGGTCCACCACATTGCCGTCCACGCGGGCGCGCAGGAAGCCCTGCCGTAGGAACTGTTCGAAGAGCTCCCTGTAATGACCCTTCCGGCCGCGTATGATCGGCGCGAGCACCAACACCTCCTTGCCCTCGTACTCGGTGGTGATCAGATCCACGATCTGTTTCTCGGTGTAGCGCACCATGCGTTCGCCGGTCACATGGCTGAAGGCATCGGCCACACGGGCGTAGAGCAGGCGCAGCAGGTCGTAGATCTCCGTGATGGTGCCCACGGTGCTGCGCGGGTTGCGGCTGATCGTCTTCTGTTCAATGGCGATCACGGGGCTCAGGCCGGTGATCAGGTCCACATCCGGTCGCTCGATGCCACCGAGGAACTGGCGGGCGTAGGCGTTGAAGGTCTCGATGTAGCGGCGCTGTCCCTCGGCGTGGATGGTGTCGAAGGCGAGGGAGCTCTTGCCGCTGCCGCTCAGGCCGGTTATCACCACGAGCTTGTCGCGCGGGATGCGCACGTCGATGTTCTTGAGGTTGTGCACGCGGGCACCGAGCACCTCGATGTGGTCCTCCTCCAGCAGCGGTATATGGGCGGGGGCGTCCTTCGGCGCTTTCCTCCCCTTCTTCTTCGCGTCCGTCTTCACGTGTTCATCACATGGCTCATTCCACCGGGGCGGGGGAGTCGAAGCCTTCCGCAGGGAGCAGGACGGCATAGGTCCGGCCCTCGCGGTTGGTCAGGTGGTTGTCTCGCAACCACGGGTTGAGCAGTTTCAGGGTCTTGTAATCCGTGCCGTTGGCGATGGCCCAGTCGGCGAGGTCGGGTACGCCACCGTTGATGGTGGTGGTGCGCGTGCGGTAGGGCGCGTACAGGTCCTTCTTGCGCAGGTGGAAGCCATAGCGTTCGGGATCGCGCAGGATCTCCTTCATGGCCAGGATGCGGAAGACGTAGCGTCCGGTCTCCTCGTTCAGCAACAGGTCGAAGTAGTTGTCCCGCTTCTGGCGGCCCAGCTGCTTGTCCACCCCGCCCTGGCCCAGGTTGTACGAGGCCGCGGCCAGGGCCCAGTTCCCATAGCGTTCGTAGGCGTTGCGCAGGTATTTGCAGGCGGCCACGGTGCTCTTCTCCACATGGTAGCGCTCATCCACCTCGGCGTTCACCTCCAGCCCGTGGCTCATGCCGGTCTCCTTCATGAACTGCCAATAACCCGTGGCGCCGGCGGGGGAGACCACGTTGGTGAGGCCGCTTTCAATGAGGGCGATGTACTTCAGGTCATCGGGGATGCCTTCGCGCTTCAGGACCTCTTCGATCAGTGGGAACCAGCGGGCGGCACGCTTGTGCGCGAGCAGGGTGTTGCTCTGCCAGTAGGTGTTCACCAGCAGTTCCCGGTCCAGGCGCTCCCGCACGTCCAGCCGGTCCAGTGGCACGGCCTCCCCGCAGAAGGAGAGTTCGTTCGGCAGGGTGAGGGAGAAGACCTTGTAACCGTCGTTGAACTCGCGCTGGTGGTCCAGATCGTTGTTCACCACGAAGGTGCTGTAGGTGAAGAGGTGCAGCCCCAGGGAGCCTCCCAGCAGCAGCAGGGCCCAGAGCGCGGTGCGCAGGGCGGTGCGGAGGGGTGCATGCAGGGCCTTCATGACTTGGCGGGCGGATGGGTTCGTTTGGTCAGGATGAACAGCGTCAAGAAGAGTGCCAGAGCGTATCCACCGAAGAGCATCGTGTACAGATCCTTCCACACGGGGATGTACCTGCACATCACGAAGGTAAGGAAGACATGCAGGAGCGAGAGCCCGATGAAGACCAGGGCCACCTGTCCGTCGCTGTATCCGGCATAGCTCAGGTGGTGCGTGGTATGGTCGCGCCCGCCCACGAAAGGCGAGCGGCCCTTCAGCAGGCGGTTGATGGTGACCACGGTGGTATCCACGATGGGGAGCAGGAAGACGATGAGCGCGCTCATCACCTGGCGGCCCAGCTCCCAACGCCCTTCGATGCTGGGTGCGTTCCAGAAGAAGCGGATGCCCACGAAGGCGAGCAGCACTCCCAGGAACTGGCTGCCGGTATCGCCCATGAACATGCGCGAAGGGTTCCAGTTGAAGAAGAGGAAGCCGGTGAGCGAGGCCATGGTGCCCACGATGAGCACCATGTACACGGGATCGGACGGGCCGATGACGAGGATGGACATGGCCCCGGCGATGAGCACGGCGATGGAGACCGAGGTGGTGATGCCGTCCATGTTGTCCAGCATGTTGATGGAGTTCATCATGCCCACCACCCAGAAGAGTGTGAGCGCCCGGTTGAGCCAGTTGGCCTCGAAAAGGTCGATGCAGGAGCCCGTGGCGATGAGGATGCCGCCGCAGGAGAGCTGCACCAGCAGTTTCAGCAGCGGACGGGTGTTGTAGGCATCGTCGGCCAGGCCCATGAGGAAGCCCAGGGAAGTGGCGCCCAACAAGCCGAGCAGGTCGGGGCGCAGGGCTTCGGCGCTCTGGCCCGGGAAGAGCAGGCCGTACAGGGAGAAGCAGGCCAGGAAGAGGATGTAGAAGGTGATGCCGCCCAGGGAGGGTTTGGCGGTGCTGCTCCAGCGGATCAGGGTCTGTTCCTCATCGCGCATGCCCAGGGTGCGGGCGAAGCGCATGAACACCGAGTTGATCAGCAGGCTGAACACCAGGGCCGCGAAGAAGAGGCCCGAGTAGATGAGGAACTGCTGGGTGGGGCTGTACATGGCCTATTGCACCGCCTCGCGGTAGGTGGTGAACGGCATGCCCTCCGCGTCCTTCGCGCTCACCACGGGATGCTCCACACCCCAGTCGATCGCCAGCTCCGGGTCGTTCCACCGGATGGTGCGCTCGGAGGCCGGGTGGTAGTAGGCCGTGCATTTGTAGGCGAACACGGTATCGTCCTCGAGCGCCACGAAGCCATGGGCGAATCCGGGCGGTATCCACAACATGGTGCGCTCGTTGGCATCCAGATGCACCTTGATGTGCCGGCCCACCGTGGGGCTGTGCGGGCGGATGTCCACACACACGTCGAGCACGGCACCCTTCACCACGGACACGAGCTTGCCCTGCGCGAAGGGCGGCACCTGGAAGTGCAGGCCGCGCAGGACCTTCCTGTGGGAGCGGCTCTCGTTGTCCTGCACGAAGGAGACGTCCAGGCCGGTGGCTTCCGCGAAGCGGCGCTGGTTGAAGGTCTCGTGGAATCGGCCCCGTTCATCGGTGAAGATGCGCGGCTGCAACAGCAGCACCCCGTCCAGTTCGGTGTTGGTCACCTCCATCATGATCGTCCGAACAGCCAGCTGAGCAGGCCGGTCTTGGTGGGCGTGCGTTCCTCATAGTACCCGTACCCGTAGCCCATGCCATAGCCATATCCATAGCCATATCCATAGCCGTAGTTGTACCCGTACTTGTTGCGGTCCACGTCCACCCCGTTGAGGATCACCGAAAGCCTGGTGATCTTGTTCTCGTTGATCAACCGGTCCACGTTCTGGACGAAGATCTTCTTGGAATAGTCCGCCCGGAAGATGTAGATGGGGTAATCGGCGAGCTGGATCATGGCGATGCCGTCCGTGACCAGTCCGACGGGAGGGTTGTCGATCAGGATGATGTCGTACCGCCGCTTCAGCTCCTCGAGGATCTGGCCCATCCGGGGGCTGATGATGAGCTCGGAGGGGTTCGGTGGTATGGGCCCTGCGGTGATGAAGTCGAGGTTCTCCATGACGCTGTGCCGGATGCACCCGTCCAGTTCGTCACGGTCGATGAGCAGGGTGCTCATGCCCCGGGTGTTCTCGACGCCCATGCCCAGGTGGATCTTGGGCTTGCGCATGTCCAGGTCGAGCACGATGACCCGTTTGCCACTGAAGGAAATGATGCCGGCCAGGTTGATGGCCACGAACGTCTTGCCTTCCCCGGAGATGGTGCTGGTGATGGCGATGATCTTCGGGCCGGGGGAATTGTCCACGAACTGCAGGTTGGTCCGCACGCTGCGGAACGACTCGGCGATCAGCGACTTCGGGTTCTTGTCCACCAGCAATTGGGAGATGGGGATCTCCTTCTTGTACTTGGGCAGCATGCCCAGGATGCCGATGGAGGCATTGGAGAGCTTGGCGATGTTGTTGAGCGAGGTGATGTTGTCGTGCAGGATGTACCGGACCAGCACGATCAGCAGGCAGAGGATGAAGCCGTGGCGAGGTAGTACGCCAGGATGAGGTTGCGTTTCGGGAAGATGGGTGCGTAGGGGAGCACGGCCTGGTCCAGGATGCGGTTGTTGGGCACGAACCCCGCACGGGAGATGCGGTACTCGATCTCCCGTTCGAGCAGGAGGGTGTAGTACTTCTCGTTGATGTGGAACAAGCGCTCGATGCGTGCGAACTGGAGTTCCTTTTCCGGCAGGGTGCGGTAGCGGCCTTCGAACTCGGCCTGCACGGCGTCGAGGTCATCACGGCGCTGTTCGGCCCGGCGCAGCAGTTCCTTCAGGCTCTCGAGCACCACCTTCTTCTGGATGTCGATCCGGCGCTCCAGGGAGATGATCTCCATGTTCTTGTCCGTGGCTTCCGTGTACATGCGCTCCCGTTCGCTCAGGAGCGAGAGCAGTTCATTGATGGTCTTGGAAAGCACGCCCTCGTAATCGGTGCCGGTGAGCATCGGCAGCAGATCATAGGAGTTGATCTCGGGCATCGGCCGGTCGGTGGCCTTGGCCATGGCCTTCAGGAGCTCGATCTCCAGGGTAAGGTTGGTGCGATCGTCCTCATACCGTTCGGAGCGCTCCAGGAAGATGGGGGTGAGCTGGTTGAGGTCGGCCACGCGGTTGTCCATCCGGAAGTTCTGGAGCCGGGATTCCGAGTCGCGCAATGCGCCCGCCACGGTGTCCTTCTGCGCCCGGATGAACTCGATCACGTTCTTGGCGCTCTCGCTTCGCCGTTCCACATCCCACACGATGAACTCCTTGGCGGCGGTGGCCACCATGTCCAGGGCCAGCTTGGGGTTCTCATCGCGGAAGCTGATGGAGACCGTCTTCGCCGTGTAGTCCGCCACGTCCACGATGAGCTTCGGTGCGTACCGGCCGATCAGGCCATTGTGCGAATTGATGCGGAAGTAGAGGTTCTGCTTGGTCTCAGGGTCGTTCAGCAGCGGGTGATCATCCACGGTGATGCGGCAGCTGAAGTGCTTGGTGCGCAGGGTCTCGAAGGGTTTGAAGGTCCCCTCGAACTGCACCCCTTCCACCGTGTACCACAACCGGAAGGCGTCCTTGCCATCGAACACGAGGTTCACCGGTACGTCCACGATGCTGCTGTCCTGGACCACGAGGTCCTTCACCTTGAAGAAGGACCAGACGTAGTATTCCTCGGTGAGGATCTGCCCGCGATTGAAGTAGCTCACCTCGAAGGGCAGCTGATCGATCACCCGGGCCAGGAACACCTTGGACCGCATGAGCTCCACATCGGCCTCCAGCAGCTGGGTCTCCTCCCCAAAGGAATTCATGCTCAGGATCTGCTTGGCGGTGTTGTTGTTGCGCAGTTGCAGCACCGAGCGCGATTCGTAGGTGGGGGCGGTGTAGCGCAGGTAGATGAAGGCCGAGGCCAGCGCGGTGAGCATTACCAGCGCGATCCACACCAGGCTACGGTTGAGGATGAAGATGAACAGCCCGATCTCGAACTCCTGGCTGAAGTTCGTGATGCGCTCCTTGTAGCTTTCGAAACTGACGTTCCGAGTGCTGTTCACATCCTCGTTGAGCATGCCCGGGCGCTAGAAGTTGCGGCTGATGGTGATCACCAGCAGGATGCTGGAGAGCAGGGTGATGAGCGGGGTCAGATCCGACAGCACCTCGCGCGCCAGTTCGGGGTTGGGTTGCACGTAGACGACGTCGTCGCCCTGCATCACCATGTCGGCGTACTTCAGGCCGGAGATGTCGCTGAGGTCGAATTCATAGATCAGTCGCTCCCGGTCGGGTCCGTAGCGGAACACCTTCACTTTGTGGGCATTGCCCCGTGGGCGTATCCCTCCGGCCGCACCCAGCACTTCCAGCAGGGTGGTGTTGTTGTTCTCCAGCACCACGCTGCGCGCATCGCCTCCACCCCCGGGGAATACGACCACCCGCCGGTTCTCCACCTGCACCTGTACGAAGGGCTTCTTGTAATAGGCCACGTAGAGCTCCTCGAGGTAGCTTTCCGCTTCGCGCAGGGTCTTGCCCGCCAGGGGCACCCGGCCCACCACCGGTAGTTTCACCATGCCCTGGCCATCGATGAAGTAGTTGAAGGCGGTCCGCTGCAGGAAGGAGGCTTCGCGGCTGCTGTTATCCGAGACGAGGTCGATCATCTTGAACCCGTCATTGGCGAAGAGCCGGAAGGTGATCATGTCATTCGCCTGGAGCCGGAGGCTGCCACGGGCGGAATCCACGTACTGGTCGAACTCGAAGTCCGTGGGGGTGCGGAACATGATGTCCCGGTTGATGGTGCAGCTGCTCAGCAGGGCACTGATCGCCAGGCTGATACCGGCCCAGCGTAAGAGGGTGCGCGTCATATCCCGGCAAAAGTAACCATCGCTCCCGGCCATCGGTCAGTTCAGCAGACCTTGGTACAGCAGGTCCATGTCCCGCACCAGACGCGTGTAATGGAAGCGCTCGTGCACGTGGGCCCACCCGCCCTGGCCCATGTCGCGGCGCAGGGCATCGTCCTCCACCAGGCGCATCAGTTGTTCTTCCAGCCCAGCGGGGTCGCCGCTCTCGCTCAGGAAGGCCGTGCGCCCGGGCACCACCACGTTCTCGATGCCGCCCACGCGGGTGCTGATGATGGGCTTGTTGGCGGCCTGCGCCTCGATCAGGCTCACGGGGGTTCCTTCGTTCAGGCTGGTGAGCATCACGATGTCCACGCCGGCGTTCACGATGTCCACCTCCTTGATCCAGCTGGTGAAGGTGACCAGGGCGCGGCGCACCACGGGACCGCCGTTCACGCCGTGGCCGAAGCCATGACCGTTGAAGTAGGGGCCGCTCACCCGGCTCATGCCCAGTTCATCCACCCGCTGCTGCAGCCGCTCGCGCTCCTCGCCGTCGCCCACGATGAAGGCCCGGAGCTTGCGGCCCGTGCGGCGGCTCACGTTGGCCAGCACGTCCAGGAAGAGGTCGTGGTTCTTGATCGGCACCAGGCGCCCCACGATGCCGATGGCGATCTCATCATCGGCCACGCCGTACACCTTTCGGAAGAGGGCGCGCTTGTCCTCCTGGTCCGCCTGGAAGCGGCTGAGGTCGAAGCCCAGGGGGATCACGCTCACCTTGTCCGCACTGGTGATGCGGTGCTCGGCCACCAGCTCGTGCTTCTGCTTCTCGCTGATGGCCACGATGCGCGAGGAGCGGCGGGCCAGGAAACGTTCGATGTTCTTGTACAGGGCGGTGCGCACCGGCCCGAAGTAGCTGTGGAAGACGTGGCCGTGGAAGGTGTGCACGATGGCCTTCACCCCCAGGTCCGCTGCGGCCATGCGGCCCACGGCACCGGCCTTGGCGGCATGGGTGTGCACGATGTCCGGTTGGAAGTCCTTGATCAGCTTCTTGATGCGGTGGTAGGCGCCGCGGTCCCGCCAGGGTGCCACCTCGCGCTGCAGCTCGGGCAGGATCACGGGTTCCACGCCGAGGTTGCGCAGGATGTGGTGGCTGCCCTCCTCGGTGGCTTCCTCGCTACCTCCAACGAGCAGCGTCTCGTACGTGTCGGGCAGGTAGCGGGTCAGGTAGGCCGCGTTGTGCGTGGGGCCGCCGAGGTTGAACCGGTTGATGATCCGTAGGACGCGGGGCATGTCGGGCTGGCGAAGATACCGCCACCAGCGGAGCGGAACGCCTTACAGGGCGTGGCTTTTCCACCACGAAAGGTAGACGAGCAAGGCATGGACGGTTGCCTGTGATGTGCCCGGATCCGAGGAGCGCAACCGGCGCACCTGGGCCTGTACGGCGCTGAGGTCCAGCCCGGCGCTTTCCACAAGTTCTTTGGTGCACGTGGCATCGATGAAGGAGGCCATGGGCCCGCGCAGCAGGTCGAGCAGGGGCACCTCGAAGCCTTTCTTGCTGCGCGTCATCACCACTGGCGGCAGCAGGTGGCCGAAGGTCTCGCGCAGGATGCGTTTGCCGCTGCCCTTCACCAGCTTCTGATCGGCGGCCAGGCTGAAGGCGAAGGCCACCACGCGCTTGTCCAGGAAGGGGGTGCGCACCTCCAGGGCATGGGCCATGCTGGTGAGGTCCACCTTGTGCAGCATGTCGTTGGGCAGGGTGCTCAGCACATCGGCCAGCAGGGCGCCGTTCATGCCGGGCATGCGGCGGAAGGCCTCGGCGAAGACGGCTTCGCGGCGGTCCATCTCCGCCTGATCGGAGGGGCGCGCCACCAAGGCGCCGGCCTCGGCGTGGGTGGTGAAGGCGGCCAGTTCCTGGAAGCGGCGGTCCTCCGGGGTGCCGGCCAGGCGCGCGAAACGATCGTACTGCCGGAAGCGGTTGGCCCACTTGCCGTTGCGACTGCGGGGCAGGGCGCGCCACAGCGGTGCCAGCAGGCGCACGGCGTGTTCCTGTGCACCGGGATCACGCCAGCGCAGTTCGGCCTGGTGCTTGGTGTAGCCCCCGAAGACCTCGTCGGCCCCATCGCCGCTCACGGCCACGGTCACGAACTTCCGCGTGCGTTCGCAGAGCATGAAGGAGGGGAGGGCGCTGCTGTCCGCGAAGGGTTCGTCCGTGGCGGCGAGCAGGCGCGTGTAATCCGCCGCCAGCTCCTCCCGCGTCAGTTTGAAGGTGTGGTGTTCGCTCTTGATGTGGCGCGCCACCTCCTCGGCATAGCGGCTCTCATCGAAGAAGGGATCATCGGTATAACCGATGCTGAAGGTGTGCAGGTGCTTGTGGTGGCGCGCGGCCAGGGCGCTCACGATGCTGCTGTCCACGCCGCCGCTCAGGAAGGCGCCGACCGGCACATCGGCGATCAGGCGCAGGCGCACCGCATCGTCCATCAACTCGAAGAGGGTCTTCTGCGGGTCGGTGCTCTTCGGCACCTGCCTGCTCGCCTCCACCACATCGTACCAGCGTTCCACGCGCACACCGCTCTTGTCAACCTGCATGCAATGGCCGGGCAGCAATTTGTACGAACCCTTGAACACCGTGTGCGGCGCGGGGATGTAGTAGTAGGCGAAGTATTGGCGCGCGCTCACCGGATCCTGCTCGCGGCCAGCGCCCAGGGCCAGCAGGCTTCGCAATTCACTGGAGAACAGGAAGCGGCCGTCCACCTCGCTCCAGAGCAGGGGCTTCACACCGTAGCGGTCGCGGGCCAGGAAGAGGGAGTCGGTCTCCGCATCGTGTATGGCGAAGGCGAAGAAGCCGTTGAGGTCATGCAGAAAGGCAGGCCCCTTCAAGGTGTACAGGCGCAGGATGACCTCCGTATCGCTGTGGCTGCGGAACGTATGGCCCTGTGCTTCAAGATCCGCTCGAAGCGTCTGGAAGTTGAAGACCTCCCCGTTGAAGGTGATGGTGTAGCGTCCGCCCTCGTCCGTGAAGGGTTGGTGGCCTGCGCTGCTCGTGTCGATGATGCTGAGGCGCCGCTGGCCCAGCACCGCGCTGCCGTTGGTGTAGGTCCCCTCGTCATCCGGACCGCGATGCGCGATGCATTGCAGGGCCGCGTGGATGCGCTCGCGCGTTGCGGGGCGTGCGGGGTCTATCTGGAAACTACCGGCGATGCCGCACATGGTGTCGTTGGTCGTTCGTGTCCACCTGTTGGGCGGTGCGCCTGCGGCACACCGGTGACCGGGGCGACGTTCACGTCGCCCCTACAGGTGGATCACCTCGCCGTAGGCCGCCGCCGCCGCCTCCATGATGGCTTCGCTCATCGTGGGGTGCGGGTGGATGGTCTTGATGATCTCGTGGCCCGTGGTCTCCAGCTTGCGGATGCTCACGCACTCGGCGATCATCTCCGTCACGTTGTAACCGATCATGTGCGCGCCCAGCAGCTCGCCGTACTTCGCATCGAAGATCAGCTTCACGAAACCGTCCTTGGCACCGGCCGCGCTGGCCTTGCCGCTGGCGCTGAAGGGGAACTTGCCCACTTTGATCTCGATGCCCTTCTCCTTGGCGGCCTTCTCGGTCATGCCCACGCTGGCCACCTCCGGGCTGCAATAGGTGCAACCGGGGATGTTGCCGTAGTCGATCGGGTGGGGGTTCTGGCCGGCGATGGCCTCCACGCAGGTGATGCCCTCGGCGCTGGCCAGGTGCGCCAGTGCGGGACCCGGCACGATGTCGCCGATGGCGTAGTATCCCGGCATGTTGGTGGCGTAGTACTCGTTCACCTTCACCTTGCCCTTGTCGGTAACGATGCCGACCTCCTCCAGGCCGATGCCCTCGAGGTTGGTGGCGATGCCCACCGCGCTCAGCACGATGTCCGCCTCGATCTTCTTCTCGCCGGCGGCGTTCTTAACAGTCACCACGCAGCCCTTGCCCTTGGTGTCCACATTGGTCACCTCGCTGCTGGTCATCACCTCGATGCCCTGCTTCTTGAAGCTCTTCTCCAGCTGCTTGCTCACCTCCTCATCCTCCACGGGAACGATGTTCGGCATGAACTCCACCAGGGTCACCTTGGTGCCGATGGCGTTGTAGAAGTAGGCGAACTCGCTGCCGATGGCACCGCTGCCCACCACCACCATGCTCTTGGGTTGCTCCGCCAGCACCATGGCCTCGCGGTAGCCGATGATCTTCTTGCCGTCCTGCGGCAGGTTGGGCAGTGCGCGGCTGCGGGCGCCGGTGGCGATGATGATGTGCTTGCCTTCCACCACCTGCTTCTTCCCGTCGGCACCGGTGACCTCGATCTTCCTGCCGGGCTGGAGCTTGCCGGTGCCCATGATCACGTCGATCTTGTTCTTCTTCATGAGGAACTGCACGCCCTTGCTCATGCCCTCGGCAACGGCGCGGCTGCGGGCCACGATGGCTTTCATGTCGGCGCTGCCGCCGCTCACGCTGATGCCGTAGTCCTTGGCGTGGTTGAGGTACTCGAACACCTGAGCGCTCTTCAGCAGGGCCTTGGTGGGGATACAGCCCCAGTTGAGGCAGATGCCGCCGAGGGCTTCCTTCTCTACAATGGCGGTCTTGAGGCCGAGTTGGCTGGCGCGGATGGCGGCCACGTAGCCGCCGGGGCCACTGCCGAGTACGATCAGATCGTAGGTCATTGCGGTTGAATAGCGTTTAGCGGGTCGAAGGTAAGTGTGGGGTGGCGATGGGAGGGAGAGTGCCAGCGGATGATGCTCTCCGACCCCGATCGCCAAGGCGGTGCTGTCAGTGGTCCACCACCACGCGGCAGTGGCCGGTGCCGCCCTGCATGTCCACCACCAGCACGTAGGTGCCGTTGGCCAGATGGCCGAGGTCCAGTGCTGCGGTGCGGCCGGTGGCCACGCGCTGTTCCTGTAGTACGGTGCGCCCGGCCGCGTCCAGCAGTTGCACGCGTTGTATCGGGGCCTGTGCGCGTAGTTCCAAGTGGTCACTTACCGGGTTCGGGAACACGGTGAAGGCGGCCTGTCCAAGCTCGTTCACTGTGGTGATCACCACGGTGAACGGTGCCGAGCTGCGAACGCAACCGCCCTGAATGGCGTTCACGCGGTAGGTGCCTGCCTGTGTGTAGTCGAAGGTGGTGCCGGTGGCAGCGGGTACCACGTTGGTCCACTGGCCCCCAAGGAACACTTGCCATACATAACTGTAGCCGGGCACAGGTGCTTGTACGGAAAGGACATTGCCATTATCCAGCACGGTGGGCTCAGTGGGGCCTATCACTTGTACCTGCACGCTGTTACTGCTGCGCACAACGGGGTCGCCGCACGCGAGGTCCATGGTTACCAAGGCCTGTATGGTGCTGCCATTGGCTAGCGTGCTGCTTGTGAAGGTGAGGCCGTTGCCATCGGCGGGCTGCCCGTTCACCAGCCATTGCACGGTGGTGACCGCCGCCGGGTCCACGCCATTTACCGTCAGTTGCAGTTCCGCACCCGCACATACCACGGCATCGGCAGCGTTCAGGGCGGGCAGGTTGAAGGTGTAGCTGCTCACACGGTCGGCACGTTTGCCGCCTGCGGTGCTGAAGTAGCCGCCCACCGTCAGTACATCACAGGCCATGTCCATGCCCATGGCCGTGCTTGTTTCCAGTGGGTCGGCGGCCAGCCCTGCGCCCAGCGGTTCCCAAGCATTGGTGCCGTTCCACCGGGCCACGTTGTTCACCGTGGTGGTGCCCGAGAGGGTGAAGGCCCCACAGGCGAACACGTGGCCGTTGTTCACCTCGATATCGTACACATTGCCGGTCAATCCTGGCCCCATGGCCACCAGGCTGGTGCCGTTGAAACGTGCCACGCCGTTCACCAGTCCGCCATTGATGGCGATGTTGAACTGGCCACCGAACACCGGCGAGCCATCGGGTAATATGTCGATGGTGTTCACCCAGTTGTTCACCCCCGAGGCCACGGACGACCAAGCGGTGCCGTTCCACTTGGCCATGCGGTTGCACGTTACACCGCCCATGTTGGTGAAGCCGCCACCGGCATACAAGGTGCCATCGGGACCGAACGCAATGGCGCGCACCGTGTTGTTGGCGCCGCTGCCCACCGGGCTGAACTGCGTGCCGTTCCATTTGCCGATGGCCGAACAACCCACACCGTTCAGGGTGGAGAACTCGCCGCCGATGTACAGTTCGTTATTGTGTACAGCCAGCGCGAACACCTCGTCGTCGGCACCGGTTCCCAAGGGGAGCCACACGCCGTTCACGCGCATGGCCAGGTGCCGGATCAGCGGAGGGTTCGATACGGTGAACGACCCCCCGATGATCAGGGTGTCGCCCTTCATCACCATGGCGTTCACATTGCTGGGCTCCGCGAATGGCAGGCCGATATCGATCCATTGGTCGCCATCCCATTGGGCCACATGGTGCGAACGCACACCCCCCACTTGGTCGAACTTGCCCGCGATGTAGGTCTGTCCGTTGTGGCAGAGCACGGCGTTCACGTACTGCGTGCCGAAGGTGGGGAAGCCCACCCCGTCGCCCACGTTGCGCCAACGCGTGCCATCGAAGCGCACGATGTTGTGCATGTCGGTCTGGTCCGTCAGGTTGGTGATGCCCCCCACGTACAACCCGTGCGTGCAGTGCGCAAGGCTGCGGGCATATTGCAGATCGAAGGGGTTGCCAGCATCCACCCAAGAGCTGCCGCTGAGACGGGCCACATGGTTCACGGGCTGTCCACCGGCCGCAGTGAACGCACCGCTGGCGTGCACCACCCCGTTGCGTTCCACCAGGGCCTCCACATCCAGGTTGAAGGTGCTGCCCACCACGCTCCAGGCCGTGCCGGTCCAGCGCAGCACATTGGCGGTGTAGGGCCCACCGTCGGGACCGATGGCGCCGGTGCCCACATGCAGTTGGCCGTTCACCACCGCCAGGGTCTTCGGTGTGCCATAGGTGGGTATGCCGCCGGCCATTGCGCTCCACGCGCTACCATTCCAGCGGGCCACATTGTTCACGGTAACGCCGCCCACCTGCGTCATGGCCCCGGCCAGGTACACCTCGTTGCCAATGGCGGCCATGGCCGTGGAGTAGTAGTTGCCCAGGCCGGGCTGTGGTTGCACAATGCCGGTGCCCATGGCATGCCAGGTGGTGCCATCGTACCGGGCCACGCGGTTCGCGCTCACACCGTTCACCGAAACGAAGTTGCCTGTCATGTACACCTGTCCGGTGGCATCAATGGCAATGGCCACCGCATTCAATTCGGCGGCAGGAAGGCCGCCCAGCACACCCACCTGGGTCCACGTGCTGCCGTTCCAGCGGTGCAGGCCCACCTTGTCGCAGGCATACACGAAGCCGCCGTACGAGTCGATGTCCGATACGGAGTTCTGCGTGGAGGTAAGGCCGTTGCCCATCGCGGTCCACGTGCGGCCATCGTATTTGCTGATGCAGTTCACCGTGAGCCCGCCGGCCTTGATGAAGGCTCCGCCCGCATAAATGGTATCGCCCACGGTGTGCAGGCTCCACACCACGCCATCGGTGCCCGTGCGGTAGAAGCGGTCGCTCCAGTTGCCTGGTGCAGGCTGTGCGAACGTGGTGCTGATAACCAGCGCGGCCAGCAGGAACAGGGGTTCGCGCAGGCCGCAACGGAACTTACGGTACATGGGGGGTGGTTCTTGCCGTCAAAGATAGAGGGGGCTTTTCCCGTACACGGGCCGCTGAGCATTTCCGTCCACCGCCCATCACCATCCGCATCTTCCAGCAACCCCCGTCGCTACATTCGCGGTACACGCGACCCATTCCATCCCGTGGCCGAGACCTATTTCCTGCCCGACGAGAACGGCAACACCGCGCGTCCCGAACTGATCAAGGTGCTGGGGCCTTTCACCTTCGTGAACACGGGCATCTTCATGCTATTGTACGCCCTGATGATCCTGGCGATGCTGGGGTTGCGCCAGGCGCCGGAGGAGGAGTTCGTGGCCATGGTCAATGAGTCTGCCGCGCGCTTCCTGCCGGAGGATGGGATAGCAGAGATGGAGGCGATCGCGCGCATCTTCCACGAACACGGTGTACTGCTCATGGGCATTTACCTCGTCCGCACGGTGGCGCGTTTCATCGGGGCGCTGGGCATCTGGCGCGGGCGGCGCAGCGGTTTCCACCTCTATGCCGCGGCGCAGCTCGTTGGGCTCTTCGCGCCGCACCTCATCCTGCCCTGGTCCATGCTGGGCGTCTTCGGACCTATGCTCACCGTTGGGATGACGGCCGCATATGGCAGCCAGCTGAAGCGCATGCAGTAGTTCGCCCCGAAGGGCTGGGGGACACGCGCACCACCGGACGTGCGCAGCTGGGCGGTGCCATGGGCGATCGGCGGCAGATCGTACATTGGTTCCACCAACCCCTCGATCCATGGACACCACCCTCGACCAGACCCGCCTCTCGCAGTTGGATTCCGGCACCCTCTTGCGCACCGCCAAGTGGGCCCGCCTCATCGGCATCATCGGCCTGGTGATGGGTGGCCTCATGGCCGTCTTCAGCTTCTTCATCGGTGGCTTCTTCGTGCGCATGATCGCCATGCAGCAGGCGGCCATGGGCATGCAGGGGATGCCCCCAGGCATGACCGATGGCATGCTCAAGGGGATCGGCACCATGTACACGGTGGTGCTCCTGATCTCGGCGGCCATCTACATCGTTCCCAGCTGGCTGCTCTACCGCTTCGGGGCCAATACGCGCTCGGCGCTCTCCGGGGGCTTCGATCCTACCGTCTTCAGCGCCGGCCTCACCGCCCACCGCCGCATGTACACCTTCCTGGGTGTGCTCACCTTGATCATGTTGGCCTTCTACGCGCTGGCCCTCATCGCCGGGCTGGTGTTCTGGGCGGCCATGCCGGCCATGCCCACCTACGAGATGTGAGGTCAAGTTGTCCACGGTGGCTGTGGGTATCTCACGGCGCCGCGGTCACCCGTTCCACCGCTTCACCGCTACTTTGGCGGTTGAACCAACCCTTCACACCATGACCACCGAGTTCGCACCCGAAGCCAGACAGCGGCCCACGCTCCTCACCATCCTCTGCATCCTCAGCTTCCTCTTTGGTGCCTATGGTCTGTACAGCGGCTTCAGCACCGCCTTTACGGACAAGCCCCGGCAGGACCTGGAGGAGAGCAAGGTGGAACTGGAGAAGCAGATGTCCCAGGTGCAGGGGCCAGGCGCCGAGATGGCGCAAAGCATGATGGACCAGGCCATGGCCATGGCAGAGAAGCAGGTGGAGAACGCCACTCCCATCGGCATCAGCGGCATCCTGCTCTCGGCCCTCAGCCTCCTGGGGGTGTGGATGATGTGGAACCTGCGCAAGACGGGCTTCTGGCTCTATCTGGTGGCCACCATCGCCGGCCTCATCGTCCCCATCGTGTTCCTGGGTGCCAGCCTCATGACCTTCCTCGGCGTGGGCTTCATGGGCGTGATCGCGCTCATCTTCATTATCCTCTACGCGGTGAACCTGAAGCACATGTCCTGAGCGGGACAGCGCACCCCCGAACCTGTGCTGGTACGTTGCAAGCTGCTCGTCGTCCTGTGGAGTGCGGCCATTGGGATCCATGCCCAGGAAAGCCCGGCCCCGCAGCCCTTCGTGCTGGGCACCACCGAGCACCTGCATAGCACGGCCTTGGGGGAGGACCGCCTCCTGAACATCGCCCTGCCACAGGGCTACCACCCGGACAGCGCCGCGCGCTACCCGGTGGTCTACCTCCTGGACGGCAGTGCCGATGAGGACTTCATCCACATAGCGGGCCTCTACCAGTTCGCCGCCTTCCCCTGGCTGGCCTGGCAGCCGCCGAGCATCGTGGTGGGCATCGCCAACGTGGACCGCAAGCGCGACCTCACCTTTCCCACCAGCATCGCGGCGGACAAGGAGAAGTTCCCCACCACGGGCGGCAGCGCGGCCTTCATGGACTTCCTGGCCCAGGAGGTCATCCCCTTCGTAGAGGCGCATTACCGCACCACACCGGAGCGCACCCTCATTGGCCAGAGCCTCGGCGGCCTCTTCGCCACGGAGGTCCTGTTCAAGCGCCCGGCCCTCTTCGGTACCTACTACATCGTTAGCCCCAGCCTCTGGTGGGATGGGGAAAGCCTGCTGGCCCAGCCGGCCGCCTTCCTGGCCGATCCCGGCAGTGCTCCGGCCCAGGTGTACATCGCGGTGGGCAAGGAGGGTAGGGTGATGGAACGCGATGCGAAGCGCCTGGCGGCCTTGGTCCGCAAGAGCCCACGCATCCGTGTCGGCTTCAACTTCTTGAAGGAGTACGACCACGCCAATATCCTGCACCGGGCCATGCTGGATGGGGTGCGGTGGCGGGGGGAGAAGCAGTGAGGGCATGGCGCAGCCCCTGCAGCGCAACGCATGCAGCAAGATCCAATGAGGGAACACCCCGAAATGAGCTGAACGCACAACACATACCTTGAACATGGCCAAGAAGATCTACCTCCTCACGGATGGTCCTGAGGACGAGCGCTACATAAGCGGCACGTACAGTACACGCGCCTCCGCCGAGGCCGCTTCCCGATTCCTGGGGGACGAAGGACGTATCGAGGAGTTCGAGGTCGATGCTGCGTTGCCCGAAGGACCAGCAGGTGCATCGCTCTGGTGTGTTTCGGAGGATAACGAATACATGGTATTCCGGACCAATGCCTTCCACTTCGACGAAACGCTGGAGCAAGTGGAGTTCAATGATGATGAGGGTGTGGTGTACGTGTGGGCCAGTGATGCGGCCCTGGCATTGGCCAAGGGTGGAGCCTTGATCGAACAGGCACGGGCGCAGCGGGCTGGAACGGTGCGGAAGCGGTGAACTTTACGGCTGGCCTCGATGCAGCCGCGCCCCACACCTGGGTAAGGGAGGCAACACGCCGCTCGTCTTCACGCTGCCGGGCATGACGGGCACTTTCCCTTGGTGGTCGTGGCTTTCCGGCCATTCATCCGCTGCGTGCGCACCCGGCACATTCCTTGGCCCGTGGCCGGAAACCGCAGGAACCATGATCAAGCCGACAGGAACGACCGGAACGGCCGCACCGACCAAGTTGGTGGCGCTGGTGGTGGATGACGATGAGGACCTGGTGTACACCATGAGCCATCTGGTGGCGCGCAAAGGCTTCCAGGTACACAACGCGCTGAACGGTGCGAAGGCCCTGGCCAAGCTGCCGGCCATCACGCCGCAGGTGGTCTTCCTGGATATCGGCCTGCCGGACCAGAGCGGCTACGACGTGTGCAAACAACTGCGCCAAAGCCCCGCCGGGGCGGAGGCCTACATCGTGGCCGTTACCGGGCGCGATGAACCCGGCGACCTGCTGCGCGAGGCCAACTCCGGTTTCGACCAGCATGTGACCAAACCCATGACGCCCGCCGCGCTGAATCAGATCCTGGAGACGGTGCGGATCAGGCAGGCGGTGCCGCGGAAGGGGACGGGGGAGGAAGGGCGGGGGATGGTGTAGAGGGCTAAGACCACCCCTCCGCCAGCACTTCCGCCTGCTTCAGCACGAGGCCGATGGCGTCCTCCTGGCCTTCGGGTGGGTATTTGTACTTCTTCAATAGCTGGCGGATCATCAGCCGCATGCTGGCGCGCACGCTCTCGCGGTACTGCCAGTCCACGGTGGTGCTCTTGCGCATGCGCTCGGTGAGCTCTACGGCGAGCTTTTTCAGCGTCTCGTCGCCCATGGCGAGGAGCACCTCGGGCTTGGCGGCCAGTGCGTCGTAGAAGGCGATCTCGTCCGTGTTCAGGCCCAGGTGCTCGTTGCGCTCCAGAGCGGACTTGAGGTCCTTGGCCATGTTGATCAGCTCCTCGATCACTTGCGCGCTCTCGATCGCGCGGTTGTGGTAGCGGCGCAGACTTTCCAGCAGGCGCTCGCTGTAAGTGCGCTCCTGCACCACGTTGTTGCGGCTGCGGGCCTTGATCTCGTCGCGCAGCAGGCGGGCCAATAGCTCCACGGCGAAGTTCTTCTGCGGCATATGGCGCAGGTCGTCGAGGAACTTCGCGTCCAGCAGGCCGATGTTCGGTTTGTCCAACCCGGCCAGCGCGAACACGTCGGTGACGCCCTCCGCCACCACGGCATTGTCCAAAATGTGCTTCAGCAAACTGTTCTTCTGCGTTTCGCTCAGCCGCTTGTCCACCACGGTGTTCTTAATGATCACCGCCTTGATGGCTTCGAAGAACATGATCTCCTTCTTCAGCGGCTCCACCTCGTCCAGGTTGTTGCAGAAGGAATAGGCCACGCTCACGGCGGCCATCTCGTCGAGGAAGCTCTTCTTGCGCTCGTCCGTGACCAGCACGTGGTTGGTGGCGGGCACCAGCAGCGGCAGCGGCTTGGTGGCATAGGTGCTGTAGTCGAAGCCCCGGAAGAGGTCACGCACCACGCCGAGTTTGCCGAGCAATTGCTTGTACGCTTCCTGCACCTGCGCGGCGGGATCGCCCTTGCCCTGTGCATCGGTGTACTCCTTGATCGCCTTGCGCAGGTCGCTGGCGATGCCGATGTAGTCGACCACCAGGCCGCCGGGCTTGTCGGCAAAGACGCGGTTCACACGCGCGATGGCCTGCATGAGGTTGCTGCCGTGCATGGGCTTGTCCACATACATGGTGTGGCAGCAGGGCACGTCGAAACCGGTGAGCCACATGTCGCGCACGATCACCAGGCGCAGCGGATCGTCCGGCTTCTTGAAGCGCTTCTCCAGCTCCTTGCGCTGCTGCTTGGTGTAGAGGTGTTGTTGGATGTGCCCCTCGTCCGTGGCGTTGCCGGTCATCACCACGCGCAGGGCGCCGTCGCTCGCGCTGTAGCCCTTGCCAGGCTCCAGGGTGCCCGCCCAGTGCGGACGCAGCTTCACCAACTCGTTGAACAGGTCCACGCAGATCTGGCGGCTCATGCACACGATCATGGCCTTGCCTTCGAGCGCGGCGGTGCGCGTCTCGAAATGCTTCACGAGGTCGAACGCGACTTGTTCCAGGCGCGGTTGGGCGCCGACGAGCTTCGCCAGCTCGGCCCATTTGCTCTTGGTCTTCTCGCGCAGCAGCACGCTCTCCTCGTCCTCCACCACTTCATCTACCTCCTTGTTCAGCTGCTCGATCTGCGCGGCGTTCACATCCAGCTTGGCCAGTCGGCTCTCGTAGAGGATGGGCACGGTGGCCTTGTCGTCCACGGCATCCTGGATGTCGTAGATGCTCACGTAGTCGCCAAAGACGCGGCGCGTGTCCTTGTCCTTGGTGCTGATGGGCGTGCCCGTGAAGCCGATGAAACTGGCATTGGGCAGCGCATCGCGCATGTATTTGCTATAACCGAAGACATATTCAGCCGTGCCCTTTTTCTCATCGACTTTCAGGCGGCCCTTCTGGCCGTACTGGCTGCGATGCGCCTCGTCGCTGATCACCACCACGTTGCTGCGCTCGCACAGCACGGGGTGCGCGCCCTCGCCCTCCAGCAGGCCGAACTTCTGCACGGTGGTGAAGAAGATGCCCCCGCTCTGCACGGCCGCCAGCTTCTCGCGCAGCTCGTCGCGACTCTCCACTTGCACGGGCTGTTGCTTCAGCAGGTCCTGCGCGTTGCTGAACTGCTGGAAGAGCTGGCCGTCCAAGTCGTTGCGGTCGGTGACCACCACCAGGGTGGGGTTCTGCATCTCGGGCTGTTGGAGCAGCTTGCCCGCATAGCAGGCCATGCTGATGCTCTTGCCGCTGCCCTGCGTGTGCCAGAACACCCCGGCTTTGCGGCTGCCGGGCTCCACTTCGCGGCCGTAGGTGGCGCGTGGCTCGGCGGCGATTCCCTTGCCCGGCGCACGACTAGCCATGAGCGTGGCCTTCACCGCCTCACGCACACCGTGGAACTGGTGGTAGCCCGCGATCTTCTTGATCAACCTGTCCCCGTCTTTCTCGAAGAGGATGAAGTAGCGCAGGTAGTCCAGCAGCAGCGTAGGGTCGAAGAAGCCGCGCACCAGCGTTTCCAGCTCGAACTCCACGCTCGGCTTGTCGTCCTCGTGCTTCACCACGCGCCAGGGCATGTACCACTCGGGCGTGGCGGTGAGGCTGCCGATGCGCGCGTTGAACCCATCGCTCACCACCAGCGCGGCGTTGCTGGTGAAGAGCGGGTCGATCTGCTCCTTGTAGGTAGCCAGCTGGTGGTAGGCATGCCATACGTCGGCGTCCTCGTCCACCGGGTTCTTCAGCTCGATCACGGCCAGCGGCAGGCCGTTCACGAAGGCGATGAGGTCCGGACGGCGCGGCTGCTTCGTGCCCGTGATGGTGAACTGGTCGACGATGAGGAAGTCGTTGTTGTCCGGCTGCTGGAAGTCGACCAGTCGCGCGTGGTCATGCTGTCGCCCCGGGCTCGACCCGGGGTTGCCTTTGTCAGTGCTCCAATCCACCGGCACTCCATCCAGCAGCAGGCGGTGGAAGGCGTGGTTGCGCTTCACCAAGGTGGGCTCGTTCACCGTGGTGGCCATGTGCAGGGCCTTCTCGATGGCCTCGGCCGGCAGCTGCGGGTTCAGACGCTCCAGGGCTGCGCGCAAGCGGCCGCGTAGCACCACCTCGTTGTAGCTCGTGCGTTCGGGTGCCGGGCCATCAGGAGCGATGTCCGGCCCGATGGCATGCGTCCAGCCGATCTCCTGGAACCAGGAGAGGGCGAGTTGCTCGAGCTGGGATTCGATGATCATGCTGCCTACAAGGCGCGAAGGCCATCCCAAAAGGCCTTGAAGCTTGGTGAAGTGTTCCGAGCCGGCTCCATATGCGCCGCCATGAAGGCGGCAGCTTCTTTCTTTGGCAGACCTGTGCTGTAGTAGCCTGCCTCCTGCAAGGCACGCTCGAACGCCTCCCATGTTCCACCTTTACATCCATCGGGATTGCGCAGGTCGTTCTGGCGCGCATGAGAAGGTTTGAAGCGTGGATAGGCCTTCTGGATCGCTGATGGATCACCGAAGTACCAGGCCTCCAATTCCTCCACCGCGATGCGGTTGAGCACCACGAACCGGCCATTCTTGCCGGGTCTCGACTTTGTGTTGAAGCCGGCATCCTTGGCGAACTTCTCCAGTGTCGCTTTCAGCGCAGCGCAGTCTTCGCGGTCCTCATCCACAAGAACCACGATGCGCCAATCTTCCGGGATCCACTTCAAGCCTTTCAAGCGGTTCGGCAAGTTTTGCAAAAGGTCCTTCTTGCCACCGTAGGGGTGGCAGCGATGCGTGACCCCGGCTTTGAAAAGCTTTGGTGCAAGGGTGTCAATGAAGGTCTCCGCTGAGGGTTCCTCCAAGAAGAACTCGATATGCATCACTTCTTCTTTGGGAGATAACCGACCTCGAAGAAATTCTCCATCCAGAGATCGCCGAGCTGAGCACCTTCCTGCATCAATTCTGCTATCCCCGTCATGTCAGATGCCCGCTGTGTCCGGGTGTAGCCATCATCCGCACGATAGATCACCCATACTTCATCAGCATTAAGGGCATTGACGAATTCCGGCGAATGTGTGGTTATTATGAGTTGGGAGCGTTGCGCGCTCTTGCGACATTCCTCCGCGAGTTCGTAAAGTAACTTTGGGTGCAACTGGTTCTCTGGCTCCTCGATGCCGATCAACTGCGGCGGCTCGGGGTCGTACAGCAGGGTGAGGTAGGCCAGCATTTTCAAGGTGCCATCACTCGCATACTTTGCAAGTACGGGTTGTTTGAAGGGGGCATCCTTAACCTGGAGCATTAATCGACCATCATCCAATGCCTGTACGCGAACCCTCTCAAGTCGTGGGATGCGCTGAACCAGCACCTCTGTGATCTTTTCCAGCGCATCCGGATGTTGTTCCAGAAGGTATTGGATCACGTTCGGCAGGTTATCCCCTGTAGTGCTCAAGCGCTCGATCGGTCCAGCTTCGGGGATTCCGCGCGTATTGTCGGCGGTGAGATAGCTCAGGTACCAGCCCGTGATGAACTGGCGCAGCGCGGCCACGCGCGGATGTTTGCTCAACTGACCGAGTGTACTGACAGCTATGAAATCAGGACTTGCCAGCTGCTCAGTGATTCGTTTCGCCTTGATATCCGGCTCAGCACCGCCGATCACAGAGCCCTTGCCTTGTTTGAAGTCCAGGAAATTGAATGGGCGACCGCTTCCTTTCCGACTCCATCGAAGCCATTCCCGCTCTACGAATGGACCTTTTGGACCTTCTTGGATCTCCAAGTGGTAGGTGATGATCGGCGCCCCCTCTTTCTCCCGGTACTTCAATTCGAACACGATAGCCCCCTTGCTGTCCCGAGAACGAAGCTCCTTGAATCGTCCACGTTTGTCCCACGCTTTACGCAGGCCTGTAGTGAAGCACTCGCTCAAGAAGGCGAACACGTCGAACACGGTGCTCTTACCGCTGCCATTAGGTCCAAGTAGAACAGTGAGGGGCGTGATGTTCTTAAAGGTGATGTCCCTAAGTGCCCTATAGTTCTTGACCTGGATGTATTCAAGGCGGGGGATGGAAAGTTGCTTGGCCATGTGCGCTTGTTGAGGCTCAAAGGTCGGTGTAGGATGTCATTCTGCACAGTGGACCGCTGGCATGCGCCCAGCCGATCTCCTGGAACCATGAGAGGGTGAGCTTCTCGAGCTAGTAGTACATGGGTAAGCTATGCTAAAATGGTCGCTCTAGTACAGAAATTCCAAGATGCGCTGCACATGCTCCTTGTACCGCCCCACATAAGGTCGCTTGGTAACCACGATGCGCGTATTCCCGAACTGCTCCACGCTCTGCACCGGACCTTCCCTGGGCCGCTCCAGTTCCTTTGTACCGAGCCCAGTGCGGAAATGCGCCCACCACTCATCGTTGGTAAGCACCAGGCAATAGGCGGGCTGCAACTCACGTAGCTCCAGCTCCACGAGGCGCACGCACTCCGGGCGTTGAAGCACGCAGTCTTCTTCGCTGGGGTTCGGGTGCTTGTCTCCTTGCTGCGGCGCGATCTTGTACAGGTTGCTCCAGGCCACTCGCTCGGCCCAACTCCAATCGTTGGGTGCAAGCGCGAACCTTTGTTGCATGAAGTAGGTGGTCACCAGCCAGAAGAAGGAGCGGCTGGGCGTGTAGGCCCCGTAGCGCTCCACGTGCGCCTTGCGGCGGTCGGCATGTTCATCGGCCACGTACTTGCTCCACATCAGGTTCACCCAATCCAGGGGCGTGTGCGGGTTGGCGGGGTCGTTGGAATAGTCGCGACTTTCGTTCACACGACCCTCCGGAATGGGTTGGCGGTAATCCAGTTCTGGGAGCCAGCCGCCTACGGCCTGGCCATACACCAACAGGTCCACGGGCTTGTCCCTAGGTACACCGATGCTGGGGTAGAAGTCCGTGTAATAGTGCTGCTGGCCGTAGGTATCGCGCAGGCGTTGCTGGAAGGTGAGCAGGTGTTGCTGGTAGAGCGCATCATAGTGCGGGGAAAGCGTGTGGCGCATGCCTAGCCGATGTCGCCCACCTCGATGTACGTGAGCAGGTTGTCCAGGCTGTAATCAACGGCTTTGAAGCAGGTTTTGAGGTCGCTCATGGGGTCTCAGCTTGGTCACGCTTGGCTTCCATTTGAGAACTGTCTGGGTCTGCGACATTGGTTTGCTTTTGAGGGGGCATCTGTCCACCAATGACCTGTACACTGTCCGCACACACTTTCTTGGCGAACGCAGCTGTGAGATCCCAGCGGGTGCCACCCGTTGCCTCATCATTGTGCAGCTCGAACACTCTACCACTCTTCGTATCCAAGAGCAACGCAGAGTACCCCTTGCATGTGTCCGTCTGATTGCGCCCATCCAACAAGAGCACGTCACCTCGGTTGGTTTGTTGGTCTCCGCCCGTGGCGGATACGGCTATGTACCAACCGCCAAGCACAAGGGAACCATAAAAGCAGACTGTGAGCATGCGGTAGAAACGCTTGTACCAGCGCTGCCAGGTCTTCTGATAGTCTTTACAATCCTTAGCCTTATCGCTTAGGTCCTTGATGCTCTGTTCGATTGAGGCGACAGAGGTAGCATTGTTCGCGTCACGAGCTTTCTGCAACGCGCCGTTCTTCTCCTCAATGCTCTCCTCGGCGCGAGCACACTGCTCGAAGTTGTTGGTGAAGACAGTGATGGCCAAGTGGAAAGCGACCCCGGCGCAGATCGCCAACAAAAAGAAGAGCGCGGCTAGTGCAAGAAGCCATTCTTCAAGGCTTCCGTGCACCCTTGGCTTGTCCAAGAATGTAGCGAATCCGGCTAGCGCACCTGCGGACAAACCTACTAGCCAGTTCGCTGTCTGTCGGTGCGCCTCAAGAACCTCAGGCAGCCGGTACTTGAACTCATGCGCGCTCATAGGATATCGTCTTTATCGCGTTTGCATTGCTCGAGAAGTCGATCCATGCCGAATCGGTCGATCTGGCTGCGCCCTCCCACACGAGTGCTTTCAAGCAACAGACGTGGGCGAAATCGAATGGTTATCCCCTTTTCCCAAGCATCTAAGAGCGCGTCCACTTTGCCAAGTCGCTTTGCCTGCTCTAATTGCTGAGAATAATGCTGACTGAATCGCTCAGTGGCGTCCTCTGTGAGAACAACCGGTGCTCCGCTTCCGATCGCGCTCTCGATCAATCGGTCAATGCGTGATTGCTGTTCGCGCGTAAGGCTATCTACTCTGTATGTGATGTCGCTCATGGTTGGTGGTTTGGGGTGCGAAAATCAGTTCATCGTTTGCGGCTGAACGTTCTGATGAAGGCCGTGCATCTGGTCTTTGAGCGCGGCGAGAATTGCATCAATCTTCGCCCCGATTTCTTGGTCCGGATTGTCGGCTCTCGTGAGTCGCCGCCAGACTCTGAAGCCGAGCACCCAACCTGCTCGCCATGCCGTGCGTCGCAGGTGTTCTTCCAACGTCTTTATGTCATCCTCCAATCGCATTGGCACAGCTTGTTTATCCATGACATGTCCGATGACATGCACATCCATGGCACTACCCCCGTACTTGCGCACCATTCCATCCACCTCGCCCTTTACATGGTCCAGAAACTCCAACACCTTGGTTCGCCCCTTCAGTCGGTATGCGCTGATCGGATCTATGAATGACAATTCGCCGATCGTCTCTTCGTAAGCCGCCTTCATATCCACCAGATTCACTTGTACCATAGCAAGGTTGATCCGTTGGATCTCGGTCGTCAGAATATTCTTCAAGTCCGCGAGCGGCATGTTGGCCTGCTCGATGGGCGACATGAGCGTGAACGCCTTCTCGGCATACTTGTCTATCCCGTCGTCCGGTCGCGTTGACTTCAGGATGTGATCCAGCTCTAACAGCTGAAAGACCACGCGGCGAAGTCCTCGTTTGCGCTGATACCTGTGCTTGGTAAGATCGCTGACTGCACTCAGTATCCACGCCAGCACAATGCCAAGGGCTGTGAAAACAAAGCCCTTGGTGAGATCGTCCATCTCTGGCCAACTGGGGATAGCGAAGAGGCTAGTGGGGGTGTTCATCACTCAATGTCTAGCTTATCACGTTTGCACTGAGCTAGAACATAGTCCATGCCCCTTTCATCCAGGATCCGCACCAAGCTGAACGGTGGAAACGGTTCATAGCGTGGGTACCGCCTTGCTCGACTTTCGACATTGACAACGAACTTGGATCGATCACGCTCCCACACATCGAGCATCCTATCCACATTTCCTTCCTCCATAGCACGCAAGAGCCTTCTACCAAATGCGTCGTAGAGTATGCGCAGTGCTGGGCTGGAAAAGTGAAGTCGTCCTTTCTTTTCAAACACAGAGGTCAATAGCCGCAGTAATCGTTCGGTCTGCTCTGGGGTGAGACTTTGTTGTCGAGTACTGTCTTCGGCCATGGTTCATATGTTGGCAGTTTCCATCTTCACCCTTACCTCCCCCCGCATCAGCTTCGGCAGCAGCGTATCACGCAGCGCGGAGAGGGTGCGGGATTCAGCAGCGTTCGATGCGATCCGATTGAACAACGGCTTTACGTGCTCAGCGAAGCGCTTACTCAAGGCCGGGGGTGGCGCTTTGAATTCATAGCTCGGCACTCCCTGTTTGCTCAGATGTAGCACGGTGGTGCCTGAAGCGTGACCGTATATGTGGTTCTGGAAGTCTTCCGTCCGGAAGAGCAGGTAGAAGAAGTGCTGGTCCAAGTGCTCAAGCTTCGGCCGAAGTATGAGAAGATCCAATGAAGCGACCAGTGTCGCCTGACGTTCATCAGCAAGAACAAGCGCTGGCTTGCCTATGACCTCTGCAGCCTGTGTGACATCCGTTTGTGCGACCACAAGCTCGCCTGGCATTATGACCTGCTCTGGCTTGTACTTGCCCACGTAGGGCTTCAGTCCATCCGTGCGATAGCCTCCGCCACGATTGATGGACTTCAGCGTGACAAGCGCGACTTCCGAATCGGCTAGCTCCGCACTCTTGTATGATACTCCTTTAGTAATGGAGAGGGCATCCTCAACCTTCATCGTTTCCCAACTCTCCTCCGCCTTCTCCACGAACCACTCCTTGAACACCGCCTGCGCAAGCGCCTCCAAGGTGCCGTTCATCCGCCGGTTCAGCTCGATCTTGTCGTCCAGCGCGCCGAGGATGGATGCGATAGAACGCTGTTCTGCGAATTCAGGCACATCGATCTCCAAACGACCCAAGTCCTTCAGATTGATGTACGGGGCCATATCCGTCTGCGTGCTCACAGCCTGCATTTGCTGCCGGAAGTCTTCACCCGCCATGGCATAGTACAAGTAGGCGCGGTCGATCCGACCCTCGTCAAGCACTCTGAAGAAGCACACCTGTGGTGAGTACACATAGCCTTCATCCTTTGCCCAGATCCGCGCCATGCGGCCAACAGTTCCCTTCGTCGTGAGGATCACATCGCCGTTGATGCTCGACTTCTGTCCGATCTTCTTCTTGAACTCGTCGCGAACAAATTCTGGGTTCGATGCAGGCCCGAGGTAGCCGTCCAGCACCTGCGCGACCCGCATGATGGGAAATCCTGAAGGCCCTAGCTCAGGCTTCTTCGTGCGGTAGCCATCACTGTAGTACAGCCACCCGTTGCGCATCATCTCCGCTATGCTCAATCGCTCTTTCATCGAACCTATTGGGCCAGCGATTCCAGTTGTTGCTTGATGCGCTTCACCAGTGAGGCCTCTTCTTCGAACTGACTGAAGAGCTGTGTCCGAAGCTTGTCTATTCTCTCGTGGGTTCCCTCATCGTCACTATCACCATCGCCCGCGCCCACATACCTCCCCGGCGTGAGCACGAAATCGTGCTTGGCGATCTCTTCCAGCGCGGCGCTGTATGCGAAGCCGGGGATGTTCTCATACTTCACATCCGCATGCGGGTCCGGGACAGGCTGTCCTCCGAGATACATTGTTCCTCTGTGATACTTCCACAGGTGATACGTGCCCACGATGCGCTCTAAGTCCTCAGCGCTGAAGTCCCGTAGCACGCGATCCTTCATGAAGCCGAGGCTTCTGGCATCAATGAACAAGACTTGTCGCCGACGGTCCTGTTTGTTGTTCGCGCTGTGCTTGTCCTTGCTCAGGAACCAGATGCAGGCCGGTATCTGCGTATTGGTGAAGAGCTGGCCGGGCAGGGCCACCATGCATTCCACCAGGTCGGCCTCCACCAGCTTGCGGCGGATCTCGCCCTCGCCGCCGGTATTGCTGCTCATGCTACCGTTGGCCAGCAGCAGGGCCATGCTGCCCTTGGGCGCCAGGTGGTGCAGCATGTGCTGCAGCCACGCGAAGTTGGCGTTGCCTGCAGGGGGTGTGCCGTAGGCCCAGCGCGCATCGCCCTCCAGCCGCGCATCCCACCACTCCTTCACGTTGAAGGGCGGGTTCGCCATCACAAAGTCGGCGCGCAGGGCGGGGTGCTGGTCGTTCGTGAAGCTGTTGGCGGGCTCCTTGCCGAAGTTGAAGTCGATGCCGCGGATGGCCATGTTCATGGCCGCCAGCCGCCAGGTGGTGGGGTTGCTCTCCTGGCCGTACACGCTGATGTCGCCCAGCCGTCCGCCGAACTGCTCAATGAACTCCTCGCTTTGCACGAAGAAGCCGCCGCTGCCCATGGCGGGGTCGTACACGCGGCCCTTGTAGGGCTGCAGCATGCGCACGATGAGGCTCACGATGCTCTTCGGCGTGTAGTACTGCCCGCCCTTCTTGCCCTCGGCCAGCGCGAATTGCCCCAGGAAGTACTCGTACACGTGGCCCAGGATGTCCTTGGCGTGCAAGGAGCCATGGACGAAGGGGATGGTGGCGATGAGGTCGATGAGCGAGCCGAGGTTGGCGGGGTCGAGCTGGAGCTGCGTGTAGGTCTTGTTGAGGACGTTCTTCAGCTTCGGGTTCTCGCGCTCGATGGCCTCCAGCGCATCGTCGATCAATTTGCCCAGCGATGACATTTTGTAGGTCGCCCCATGGGGCGACGCTACGGGGATGGTGGAACCGCTGGGCAGCTTCGCGCTATCCTGAATGGTTTTCCAGCGTGCCAAGGGTGGCACCCAGAACACGTTCTGCTGGGTGTAGTAGTCGCGCACTTCCAGCTCGACGCGGATGGCGTCGCTGTATGCTTGTTCTGCTTGGGCGGACGATCGTCCGCCCGTACGGAAATCCTTGGGGTCGGTGTAGAAGTCGCTCTTCGGGTCCTTGAGCATCTTCTCCACTTCCTGCTGCCGCAGCTCGAAGCTGTCGCTGACGTACTTGAGGAAGATGAGGCCGAGCACGGCATGCTTGTACACGGCGGCATCGAGGCTGGAGCGCAGTCGATCTGCGGCGGTCCAGAGCTTTTTGTCGAGCTCTTTAAGGAAGGTCTGTTCGTCCTGGGCGGTATCAAGGCCAGTGTTTCTTGAGCCTTCAGGCTCTTGGCCCTTGGCCTTCCGGCCAACAGGCATATAGGCCACGGGCTCGGGCGCATTCAGGCCAGTGGCCATCGGCTTCGCCGCCTTGGGCTCCGAGGCCTCGAGGCCTAGGCCGCTCACCAGTGCCTTTTTGCCTTTGGGCGTGAGTTGCACGCTGCCACCCCGGCCACGGCCTTTGGCCACCAGGCCTTGGGCCACGAGCTGCTCGCGCAGCGCCTCATAAGCCTCTGGGCCTAATGCCAACAGGGCCTGTGCCTTGCCGTTGCCAATGCTGCCATGTGTCGCAAGCAGTTGCAGAAAGGCCAGGGCTTGCGCCTCCATCGTCACGCTCATGTTCCGAAAAGAAAGGTGGCCGGGTATGGTGGTAGGCCAGGTGCAAGCTAGCCACCGCGTGCCAACCCGCAAACGTTTAAATAGACGCAGCGCAACGTCTAAATAAACCGAGCCGTGGGACGAACGGTAGGGTAGTTTCGGGGTGCCAAGCGCAGCCCTCCGGGGCCATTACCAACGGCAGGTATCCATCCATCGCCATTACGAATGCCTTTGTACCATGAGCACCGAGAAGATCCTGCGCATAGCCGTAATAGATGATCATGAGCTTTACCGCAAGGGGCTGGTGAGCATACTGGCCGGCTGGGAGCGGCGGCACGTGGTGCTGGAGGCCGAGAACGGCAAGGATTACGAGGAGCGCTGCGCCGAAGTGGGCCATGTGGACCTGGCGCTGGTGGATGTGCGCATGCCCGTGCGCGATGGTTTCGAGACGCTGCGCTGGATGCAGCGCAACCAGCAGCGCACCCGCGCCCTGATCATCACTTACGAGGCCACGGCGGCCACGGTGCGCAAGGCGCTGGCCTTGGATGCGCGCGGCGTGCTGGACAAGGCGGTGCGTTCCGCCACGCTGCACGCCAGCTTGAACGATGTGCTGCTGCGGGGTTTCCACTACAACGCCCTGGTGAGCCGCGACCTGCGGCGCACGGTGGAGGCCCAATTGGAGGCCGAGCGCCCCCAGGAGCGGTGGGCCTCCCTTACGCCCCGGCAGCGGGAGGTGCTGCGCTGTTTCGCCGACCCGGGCGTACGCAACCTGGCCGACGTGGCAGTGCGCCTGGGCATAACCGAGGACACCGCCGAGACCCACCGGCGCGATGCCTACCTCCGCCTGGGGATACACAGCAAGGATGAGCTGGTGCGCTTCCTGCTGACCAACGACCTGCCGTGAGCCGCCGGCGCGGTGCAACGGGGATCTGCCCGGCTCCTGCTTGGTGAACGGTGCAGGTGGTAGCCTGGGCGCGGCTTACCATGGAGCAGCCGCTGCGGCAATGATCAGCAGCCGATGGTCGTGCACGGCCAAGGGCGATGCCGGTGTGAGGCGCTCGGCCGCTTGCAGGACCGGACCATGTGCCCGATGGACCGCGTAAGCGCTACCACGTCCATTGGTTCCAGAGCGCACGCCCATAATAGGGTATGGCAGCCGCGTGCGGTCGTGCGCCAGAACAACGGTTTGGTCCTGCGAGCCAACGGGGTGGACCTTGCAGAAATGGGCGCGGTCATATAAGACGATGTGATCATCCTTGAGAACAACAGCGCGGTCATGTAGGACAACGGGATCATCCTTGAGGACAAGGGCGCGGTATTATGAGACGATGCGATCGTCTTGGAGGATAAAGGCGCGGTCTTGTGTGACGACGCGATCATCCTTGAGGATAAGGGCGCGGTCTTGTGTGACAACGGGATCATCCTTGAGGACAAAGGCGCGGTCATGTGAGACGTTGTGGTCAGCCTATAGACAAGGGCGATCTTGTGTGACGACGCGATCGTCCTTGAGACAAGGGCGCGCGGTCTTGTGTGATGACGCCATCATCCTTGAGGACAAAGGCGCGGTCTTGTGACGCGTTGTGATCATCCTGTTGGACAAGGGCGCGTCTTCAGGACGACGCGATCGTCCGGGAGGATAAGGGCGCGGTCTTGTGTGACGATGAGATCATCCTGGAGGGCAAAGGCGCTGTCTTGTGTGATGACGCGATCATCCTGGAGGACAAAGGCGCGGTCTTGTGTGACGATGCGATCATCCTGGAGGGCAAGGGCGTGGTCTTGTGTGACGACGCGATCATCCTATAGGACAATGGCGCGGTCTTGTGTGACGACGCGATCATCCTGGAGGACAAAGGCGCCGTCTTGTGTGACGACGCGATCATCCTGGAGGATAAGAGCGCGGTCTTATGAGCAGATGGGATGGTGGTAGTGGACAGGCTTGTCGGCTAGGATGAAAAGCGGAGCAAGTCGCATGAATGGCTGTACCGCCACGTTCCACGGGCCTTCGCAAGGCCTGGCTACTGGATGGCCGGTAGGGTTCTGCATCCTGCCTGGCCGGTAGATCCCGAACGAAGGGGGTGCCCGCTGCGCATAAAGGCCATAACCAATGCTTTTGTGGGTACAGCATGACAGGCCCAAGCAGTTGAAAAAGCAGTATTACATCGTAAAGCTCGGGCATACCCGGGTGAGTTTCGAAGCGCTAACCGACATGTCGCGCACAAACGTGTCGAAAATGACCGGCAACCCTGCGTTCGCCACGCCGATCCCCTCCCTGGCGGATGTGACCGCCGCGGCGGACAGGTTGGACAAGGCGGTGCAGAACTACGACTTCAGCCGCAGCCGGCTGGACAAGCAGGAACGCGACTTTGCCTTCGCGGACCTGAAGGGCCTGCGGCAGGACCTGGGGGGCTATGTGCAAACGATCAGCAACGGCGACGCCGAGTTGATCACGAGCGCAGGTTTCGAGACGGTGGCTGCACGCAAGCCCATCGGCCCGCTGCCTGCACCGGGTGATGTGCGTGCCCTGGTGCGCCCATACCCCGGCTCATTGGAGGTCCGTTTCAGCGGTGTGCGCGGTCGTAACGCCTACCAGGTGTACATCTGCTCGGGCGATCCGTTGGTGGAGGCCAACTGGAAGCTGCACACGCTGACGAGCAAGAACCGCCTGGTGGTGGATGGTCTGGAGAGCAACGTGACCTACTACTTCCGTGTGGAGGCCCTGGGGGCCGCTGGGTGGAGCCCGATGAGCGACATCACCAGCGCCAAGGCCGCCTGAGCATGCCTGCCGTGACCAAGGCCCCGGTGTCCGTGAACAAGGACGCCGGGGCTGCGGTCGTGAACACCACCTCATGAACGCACACGTACCCCGAACTCCCGCCGAACTGGCGGTCCTGGCCCAACACCATGCCCCGGTGGCCCCTGCGCTGCTGGGGCATCTGCTGTGGTGCCTGCACACCCCGGGCGCTGGCGTAGTGGCGGTGCACGGGGAGCACGGCCATGGCCTGGCCACCTGGCTCTGGCAGGGTGAACACGTGCAGGTGATGCGCTGGCTGGTGCAGCCCAAGGGCGAGGTCGCGGTGCTTTGGGCGGCGCTGTGGAAGGCCTTGTGCGCTGCGAGCGGTGCCAATGAGGAGCACACCGTTCTGGTGCAGGGCGCGCTGGTGGACATGCCGCATTGGGCGTCCCTCGGATTCGTTGAACAGGTGGCGCTGGAACACTGGGCGCCGGATCCGGAAGGCGGTTTCGAGGAAGCGGAGCGCGACGAGGTATTGCCCTTGGACCCTGCGCATACCCTGGCCCTGCTGCACCTGGACCGCAACGCGACGGGCGAGCACCGCGCCACGCTTCTGCTGGAACATGCTTTTGCTGCGCGGGTGTACGAGGCGGGTGGTCGTGTACGTGGCATCCTGCTGCCGGTACTGGGCAATGGCCTCATCCTGGCGGACCGTGCGGTGGCCGGGCTGGAACTGCAACGCTGGCTGCTGCCCGTGGTGCCGCGTATCGTGGTGCCGGAGGGCAATGCCGCTGCAGCCGAGCAGCTGCACGCATGGGGCTATACCGTGGTGAACACGGAGCTGCGGCTGGTGCGCGGGACCATGCCGCGCTTCCGTCCCGAGCTGGTGTATGCCTGGCCGTGGTGAGCGGTGTCCGTTCGTTGCTTGATCGCCCCGGCCTAGCGCCGGGGTTTTCGTTTTGTGGGGGTGGCCATGCGGCAACCATTACCCGCAGGGTCACTCCGGAGGCGGGGCGCGCGAAGCGCGTGGGCCCCGGCCATCCGGAGTCTCACGAATGGTGGTTGATGATAAATGTTCATTTGTGAGACTCCGGGTCGCGTTCGCAGAGCCTCACTTGCCCGGAGTGACGTGCGGTGGTGGGGTGGCGGTAAAGGTGGGGTGGAAAATGAGCCTGCCCATGCGACCTTCACGCAATGAAAGGCGGCTGGGTGTACATCATGACCAACAAGCATGACACAACACTTTATGTTGGGGTGACCAGCAAGTTGATGCAACGGATCCTTCAACACAAGAAGGGCGTGTTCCCGGGCTCGTTCACCGATCAGTTCCTATGCCACAAGCTCGTGTGGTTCGAGCAGTACAGGACCATCGTGGAGGCCATCGCGATGGAGAAACGGATCAAGCACTGGCGCCGGGCATGGAAGGAGGAGTTGATCGAGAAGAGCAACCCACAGTGGAAGGACTTGAGTGACGGGTGGTATGATGCGCGCGATCTTGAGTGAGCCGTAGTCCCTTATCAGTTGTCGCTTGCGGCGACTTTTACCCGCAGGGTCACTCCGGAGGCGGGGCGTGCGAAGCGCGTAGGTCCCGGCCATCCGGGGTCTCACGAATGGTGGCTGCGGTGCAGTGTGCTTTGGTGAGACTCCAGCCCGAAGGGCGGGTCCCATCGCAGAGCCTCTGTCGCCCGGAGTGACGTGCGGTGGTGGGGTGGCGGTAAGGGCAGGGGGTGAGCGCTCATTGCTGCTCGAATGGGTTTGTGCCTGGCCGTTGCTTGCGGCGATCATTAACCGCAGGGTCACTCCGGAGGCCGGGCGATCGTGTGGCTGGCCAAGCGCGTAGTGAAAGGCGGTGCCGCTTGTGGTTCGTAACCCAGACCCAAATTGGTGCACGGCTATTCCAACATGGACCAGTTACCCGCTTCCCTTCAAGGTCCCTCCATACCTATGACTGCCCAAGGCCCTTTCGTCAACCCGCGTGGGAAGCAGACCAGGTCCAGCGCAGAAGCGATGGCGCGTGCACAAGACCGTGTCACTCGTTCGTCTTCACCCAGCGCGCGGTGGAGCGCGTGCCTACGTCGGTGTGGATGGTGACCAAGTAGGCACCGGCGACAAGGTCCGCGATGGTGAGTTGCATCAAGCCCGAGGTGCTACGCACGAGTCGCCCACCGGCATCGTGCAAGGTGATGGAGCGGATCCTCTCGTTGCTGTTGATGTACATGGATCGCCCATCGGCCGTGACGGTGAAGCGCGGAGCTTCGTGCGTGTTGATGCCGGTGGCATTGGCGGCCTGCACTTTTGCCAGATATCCTTGCGGTTGCCCGTTGTAGTGGGTGAAGTCGCCTCCGACGAGCAGCGTGCCATCATCCTGCGCCACGAGGGTGCGTGGGTAGGATAGGTCCAGGCTGTTCGCTGGGGTACGGGGGCCGAGGCCGGGATCGAACGCAGGATCCACCGCACCATTGAGGTCGAGGCGCGCGAGCCGGGCACGTGGTTCACCGGCGAGCGAGCCGAACCATCCGCCTACCACCAGCCTTCCATCGGCTTGCCTGGTGCAGGCGGTGATGGGGAGGGGACCGGCAATGACCGGCCCATCACCGGGGTAGATATCGCCGGGGAAGTCCAGGTCACGCGTGCCATCGGCATTAAGGCGGACGATATGGCCGATCGTCTGTCCGTTGTACAGGCTGAAGTCGCCGACCACGTACAACTGGCCGGTAGGACCAAGGGCGATGTCCCACGCTTGGAGGTAGTAGCCTCCGGTGAGGCCATTGCCCACGTTGAAGTCCGGATCCACCGCGCCGGAGGGCAGAAGCTGCACGATGCAGGAGGCCGTGGTCTGGTCGAATGTCTGGAAGGCGCCCACGATGAGCAACTCACCGGTGGGCCGAAGCTCCATGGCCTGGATCACGGGGAGAGGACCTTGCGGTCCATCGCCGATCGCGAAGGTGGGGTCGAGGCTGCCGTCGCCCATCAAGCGGGCCAGCCGGGGTGCGTCCACACCGCCGATGGTGGTGAATGTTCCGGCCACGTAGCATTGCCCATTCGGCATGGGCTCCACCACCGTCACCCGGTCACTGGTCTGGAAGTCGGGATCGAAGCCGGTGTCCAGCGTGCCGTCCTGTTGGAGGCGCACCAGACCTGAGGCGGGAACCCCGTCATAGGCGGTGAACAGTCCGCCAACGAGCACCTGGCCATTGGCGGTTACGGATACACAGTTGATCACGGCCACGGCACCGAATGCCGAACCCGTGTTGAAGGTGGCATCGAGCGTGCCATCGGCGTGTAAGCGTGCGATGTGGTTCTGCACAGTGCCGTTCACCTCGGTGAAGTCGCCCACGATGAGGATGCGACCATCGGCCTGCAATGCGATGTGTTCAACGTAGCCATTGAGTTGGGGCGTGAAGGTGAGGTCCGGCAGGCCATCCTGGGCGTGCAGCACAGGCAGGGCCTGCAGGGTGGTGCATAGCAGAAGAAGGGAGCGTAGGGTCAAGGTCATGCCACGTGAAGGCCATGGGGGTTGATACCATGGTCCGTCGGGTATCGAGGTGGGGGGAAGTATGTGAACAGGCCGCCTTGGCTGGTCGGGTCCTGCGAAGAGTTCGCAGGGGTGGTCTGTGCAGGGGGGCATGGGTACACCATTTCAGCGACCAACGACCAGAGCAGCTGCGGCTTCTGCAAGCCGCAATAGGAGCTCACGATCCCCTACCTTCATCCGGTGCGCCTCCCTTTCTTCATCATCGCCTCGTTGCTGTTCCTCGGCGCAAGCGCGCAGGCCCCGCTCGCCGAGCTGCCCATGACCATGCGCGGCAGGCTCCTCTTCGTTGATGTGTATTTGAACGAGGACACAACGCCCTTGCACGTGCTCTTCGATACCGGTGCTGGCGTAACGGTGGTGGATGCTCAGGTCGCCCGTGCACGCGGCCTGGTCCTGGCGGACCCGCTCACGATCGGTACTTCGGGGAAGCCGGTGCTGGCGGCGCGCAGCCCAGGCAACAGCTTGCGCCTGGGCGAAGGGTACACCCTGGACAACGTTGAACTCTACCTCATGGACCTGGCACACCTGAGCGCGCACTACAAGACGCCGGTGGATGCCATCCTGGGTACGGACCTGCTGAGCCGTGCGGTGGTGTGTACGGACCTGGATGCGATGCGCCTGCGCATCCATGACCCGGAGACCTATGTACACGCCGGAAGCACCACCGGCCTGTCCGTTACTGAACTGGACTCCGGCACCTACGGTTTCCCGATGCAGGTGGTGCCCGCCGGCCGCGAAGTCGCGATCGAGGTGTTGATGAAGCTGGACACCGGCGCGGACAATGACCTCACCTTTTACAACCACGCGGTGGAGGCGCATGGTCTGATGCGCGCTGGCAAGCGTTACCGGGGCACCAAGGGCTTCGGTGCCGAACCCACCGTTACACACAACCGCAAGGGCAGGTTGGCCAGCGCGAGCGTGGGCGGGCGCACCTGGCGGAAGTTGCCGGTGGTGTTCCAAGTGGATCCGGTGAGCGCCGCTTCCCGGCATGCCAGCGACGGCCTGATCGGTCAGGGGCTGCTGAACCACTTCACCATCACCTACCATTTCCCGGCGGGCTTGGTCTACTTGGAGCCGCGGCGGTAGGGTTGGTCGCCCAGGCGCTCGGATATTCGGTGTATCGGCCTGGCCGAGCGGTGTCCTGAGGATCGTCATGGACGCGCGTAGCGCTGTGCCGGATCTTCGGTCGAACCAACATCCTTCCCCCATGCGCGGCACCTTTCTCATTCTCCTGGTCGCCCTGTTGAACCATGCAGCGGTGATGGCGCTACCGCCCGCGGTGGTACCGGCTACCTCCACGGTGCAGGTCGTGCTGCACATCGACGGCTTCAACGATGCGCTGTATGGCCGCCTTTCCACCGAGGTAGGCAAGGACCACAGCATCGGCATCGAGTACAGCTGCACGTGGAGCGGTGTGGTGGTCCTTCAGTTCAACGAGGCGCCAGTGAGCGAGCGGGGCGACGCGGTGACGATGACGCAGAACCTGCTGGCCAGGGTGGGCATCGAGAAGGGCGTGGAGTTCCTGCGGATCACCGTGGAAGAGCGGTCGGGTTCGGGGAAGTGTTAGCCTTCGCCCTTGGGGCTGGAGGCCGCACGTCGCAATGCCCACCCGAGCTGCGGCACCGCTGATCGAACTTGTGCAGGGTGCTTACCGTCCTCCGTGTGGGGTGCACATTCGGGGCTGTTCACATTCGGAGATGATCGACGATGTGGCTGTATCGGCGCTTCTCCGAACACGAACAACCACCCAATGATCCATACCTACCTGTCGTCCTCCTTCACGCGGCTGCACTGCGTGCTGGTCACCTTGTGTTGTTCGTTGATCGGGGTTGATGGCCACGCACAAACCCTCTTATCCGATTGGTGGCAGCCATCGGGTGGGCAGGTGAATGATGTGGTGGCTGGTCCGGGTGGGGATGTGTTCTATCTGGCGGGAAGTTTCAACAAGTTCGGTCCTTGTCTGCCCTATGCTGCCGTACTCGATGGCGGGACGGGTCAGCCGATACTGGGCCGACCAACGCCTGACAACACGGTACACTGTGCCATTGCGGATGGTGCCGGTGGCTGGTACATCGGAGGCTATTTTGATACGGTAGGGGTGGAGCTTCGGCCGCATGTGGCCCGCATCAACGCCGATGGCACCTTGCACGCCTTCCAGGTGGACCTGGAGGGGGTGGATGTGAGTGCACTGGTGTTGGATGGAAGCACCCTGTACATCGGTGGCTCGTTCACCGCGATCGGGGGACAGGCACGTGGCAACCTGGCTGCTGTGGATGCCAATAGTGGAGCACCACTTCCATTCGCACCCATGCTCGCAGGTGGCGCACCCACGATGGTCCTTTCCATGGTCCTGCGGGGTGGTGAACTCATTTTCGGCGGGTCCTTCGCCACGGTGAGCGGCAGTCCGCGGAACAACCTGGCCTCGGTGGACAAGCTTTCCGGTGCCATCACGACGTGGAACCCGAATGCAAGTGCGACTGTCCATGCGATGACCGTTGCCGAGGATGGAGGTACCCTCTATGTGGGTGGTGGATTCACTTCCATGGGTGGCAATGAGCGCATCCGTACAGCTGCCTTCAACCTGATCAACATGGGTCTCCTGCCTTGGACGGTGGCAGCGGATGACGAAGTGCACTGCATGGATATCGCTGGTGATGTGTTGGTCCTTGGTGGAGAGTTCGACATGCTCGGCGGTCTGCCGCGTGCGTATCTCGGTGCTGTCAATGCCAGCACTGCCGCCGTGCTGCCGTGGATCGCGGACGCTGGGTCCGATGTCTCGACCTTGGTGATCCACGACAACGTGGTCTATGTTGGTGGCTTGTTCGATGAACTGGCAGGGCAGCAACGCTATTACGCGGGCGCGGTGGACCTGAGCACGGGTGCACTGACCCCCTGGCATCCGATCGCGAACACGTACATCTACACACTGGCGCAGAGCGGCGGACAGTGGCTGGCAGGCGGCTGGTTCAACAGCATCGGATGCAAGGTGCGGCGCAAGTTCGTGGCGTTGGATGCGGCTAGTGGCATGCCCACTGATTGGGATCCGCAAGGCCGCAAGGATTACGGCACCCAGGTGTTCGATCTTGAGCTAAGCGCCGATGGACAGGTGCTGTATGGTGCTGGTGCCTTCAATGACACATTGGGTGGCCAGCCACGCCGGCACCTGATCGCCTTGAGCACGAACACGGCCCAGGCCCTTCCATGGGCGCCGCAGCCGGACGGGCTGGTGAACCGGATCAGGACCTCGCCGGATGGGACGGTGATGTACGCCGGTGGCCAGTTCAACACCATCGCCGGTTCGCCCCGGAGCAAGCTCGCAGCGTTGGTCACCGACCCGCAACAAACGCAACTTCTTCCCTGGGATCCGGCCTGCACCAATGGCTATGTACAATGCATGGACCTGACGAGCGATGGATCCACGCTCTTCGTTTCAGGCACCTTCACGGCGGCCAATGGCACCATCGGCGGCCAACCGCGCGATCGACTGGCAGCCCTGTCCACCACGAGCAACAATGCCACCGGCTGGACCGCTCCCATAACGACCAGTTCAACGTCAGCCGCCAATGTGGTGGATGATGTCCTGTTGGATCCGACGGATGAAGTCTTGTACCTCGGCGGTACCTTCAATGCGGCCAACAGCTATCTGGTGAGCGGAGCGGCGCGCGACCGGCTGGCGGCCGTTTCAACGAGCACCGGGGCGGCACTACCCTGGAACCCCGGCGCCAATGATCAAGTGCTCGGCCTGAACTGGGGAATGCAGGGGGACCTCATCGTGAGCGGCAAGTTCGATGGACCGGGTGCGATAGGTGGAGTGGATCGAATCGGTTTCGCTTACCTGGACCCGGTCACGGCCGATGTACGGGATTGGTCCGTGCTGCTGAACTATGGTGGTTACGGCATCAAGGTCTGGGAGTTCCCGGACCTGCAGATGTTGAGCGGCTACTTCGCCGAGGTGAACGATCAGCCCAGGCTGGCCTTTGGCGTCTTCTCCGATCCTCCGGGGGTGGGCGTGAGGGAACCGGCCCATGTGCCCTATGTGCGCATGTATCCCAACCCCACGGCGAGCACGCTCCACCTTCCTGCGGATGTGCGTGCAGGCCATGTGGAGCTGTACGATGGTTCCGGTCGAAAGGTGATACGGCACCTTTATGCCGGCACCCTTGCGTTGGATGATCTGTCCGACGGGCTTTATACCCTGATCGTGTTCGATCGCTCCGGAGCGGAGCTCGGGCGTGGCCGGGTGATGGTGCAACACTGATCACCCCCGCACGGCGATCCCGCTGATCTCCACGTTCACACCACGCGGCAAGCCTTTCACGGCGTAGGCCTCGCGTGCGGGCGGCACCTCGCCGAAGTAGCTGCCGTAGACCTCGTTCACCGCAGCGTAGTGGCTCATGTCGCTGAGCAGGATGGTCACCTTCACCAGGTGCTCATAGCCCATGCCGGCGGCTTGCAATAAGGCGCCGAGGTTGCTCATCACCTGCCGGGTCTCGGTGGCGATGTCCTCCACGTGCAACTGGCCCTGTGCATCCAGTGCGATCTGGCCGCTGAGGTAGAGCGTGCCGTTCTGGAGGATGGCCGGTGTGTAAGGTGCGATGGGCTTGGCGGAGGCTGGAGGGAGGATGGCTTGTTTCATGTGGTGGCGAAGTTCGAGATCAGCATGTGAACATGTGGTCATGTGGACATGTGCTCATGAATAATGCTCCGGGAGAGGTAGGCGGTTAGGAAACACCAGTTCTGGACAGGGCGTATCTCATGCGCACATGGCGCGCCGGTATTGTGTGATGCCCACATGGGAGCATTACCCGGCATTCCATGTCCACATGGCGCGTCGGGGTGCGCGCGGCTCACATGCCCACATGTTCACATGGCGCGCTGGTATTGCGCGAAGCCCACATGGTCACATGCCCACATGTCCTCCTAGCTTTGCGCCCCATGTCCGAACAGCCTCTCATCCTGGTCACCAACGACGACGGCATCTTCGCTCCCGGCATCCGCACGCTGGCCGAGGAGATGAAGGCCTTTGGGCGGGTGATGGTGGTGGCGCCGGACAAGCCACAGAGCGCCATGGGGCACGCGATCACCATCCACAGCTTCCTGCGCCTGCAGCCCGTGGACCTGATGCCGGGCGTGGAAGCCTGGAGCTGCAGCGGCACCCCGGTGGATTGTGTGAAGCTCGCCATCTACAAGCTGCTGGGTGGCGGCAAACCGGACCTGCTGGTGAGCGGCGTGAACCACGGCGCCAACATCAGCATCAACGTGCTGTATAGCGGCACCATGAGCGCGGCGGTGGAGGGGGCCATGGAGGGCATCCCCAGCATCGGCTTCAGCTTGATGGACCATGCCATCGAGGCAGACTTCGCGCAGGTGCGCCCGGTGATCCGCAGCGTGGTGACCAACACCTTGAAGCACGGCATGGCGGTGGGCACCTGTTTGAACGTGAACGTACCCCGCAGCGATGGCGCGCCCCTGAAGGGCATGCGTGTGTGCCGCCAGGCCAAGGCCAACTGGGAGGACGAGTTCGAAACGCGACTGGACCCGGGCAACAAGGAGTACTATTGGCTGCGCGGTGAATTCCGCAGTGAGGACCATGGCGAGGACACCGACGTGTGGGCCGTGAACAACCGCTATGTGAGCATCGTGCCCACGCAGTTCGACATGACGGCCCACCACAGCATCGCCGCCCTCAACACGTGGGACCATGCGTTGGGATAGCCTCCCGCTTGGCGTGGTGCTTGGCCTGCTGGCGCCGGTGCTGGGCTTCTTCGCCTATGGCGCCATGTACGTCACCGCCATCCGGCCCTGGTACGACATGCACTGGTTCGTACACGACCTCTTCCTGGGCACCCCGGAGTACCGCACACGCATCGTAAGCATCAGCCTCATCGCCGACGCCTTCCTCTTCTTCCTCTTCGATCGCACGGACAGGCACCGCACCATGCGCGGTGTCATCCTGGCCATGCTGGTCTACGCCTGCTACATCGTGCCGGCCATCGTGATGGACGAACTCACCACCCTGGGCTGGATCTGATGAGCAAGCGCATCTACATCATCGCCGGCGAGGCGAGCGGCGACCTGCACGGCGGCAATCTGGTGCGCGAGCTCTTCGCACAGGCCACCTCGTCGGGTGAAGCGTTGAGGATCCGGGCCTGGGGCGGCGACCGGATGGCCGCTGCCGGTGCCGAGGTGGTGAAGCACTACCGCGAGCTGGCCTTCATGGGCTTCACGCAGGTGATCATGAACCTGCGCACGATCCTGCGCAACATCGAGACCTGTAAGAAGGACATCGAAGCCTTCAAACCGGATGCGCTCATCCTCATCGACTATCCGGGCTTCAACCTGCGCATCGCAGAATGGGCGCACGCGAAGGGCATCCCCGTGCACTACTACATCAGTCCGCAGGTATGGGCCTGGAAGAAGGGTCGCGTACACACCATCAAACGCGTGGTGGACCACATGTACGTGATCCTGCCGTTCGAGAAGGACTGGTACGCGAAGTATGGCTACGCGGTGGAATTCGTGGGCCATCCGTTGCTGGACGCCATCGAACAGGAGGGGAGGTCCGAACTACAACCCCTGCCTGGTGCTGATGACCGGCCGGTGGTGGCGCTGTTGCCGGGCAGTCGGCAGCAGGAGATCGCGCGCGTGCTGCCCTTGATGGTGGCGGTGGCGAGGCGATATCCCACCTACCGCTTCGTGCTGGGCGCAGCACCCTCGGTACCGGAGAGCACCTACACCGCGCTCATCGGCGATGGTCCCATCACGGTGGTGAAAGGCCGCACTTATGATGTGCTCCGCCACGCGCGCGGTGCCCTGGTCACCAGTGGCACGGCCACCCTGGAGACCGCGTTGTTCGGCGTGCCGGAGGTGGTGTGTTACAGCGGCGGCGCCCTCAACGTCTGGATCGCCCGGCGCCTGGTCGACATCCAGTTCATCTCATTGGTCAACCTGATCATGGGGCGGGAAGTGGTGCGCGAGCTGATCCAGTCGGACCTGAACGTGCGCACCCTGAGCCATGAGCTGGAGCGCATCATGCAACCCGGCACGGACCGGGACACCATGGAACGTGACCTGTCCCAACTGCGGGAAAAGCTGGGCGGGCCGGGGGCTTCCGCGAAGGTCGCCATGGCGGTGTGGATAAGTCTGCACCCCACCACCTGAGGGGTGGTCGTGCCCCCGGTACTTTCGGCCCCGAATGCGTCTTACCGCGCTTTTCCTCTTCCTGAGCACCACCCTCTGCACCCTGGCGCAGGAGAAGGTGCTGCGCATCGGCATCCTGCGTGACCGCACCTTCCGCAACGTGCTCGTGATGAGCCAGCGCGGTGTGTGCACCGTCTTTGCCGACGGGGAGCGCAAGGGCGAGATCCAGGTGAACGATGGCCTGCGGGTGGACCTGAGCGGAAAGAGCCTCGTGGCCAAGTCGCTCAACCTGTCGGTCACGGCCAAGGAGCGCATCGAGCTGGTGCCGCGCATGGAGACGAGCGGCCTGCGGCTGCGGCTGCCGGAGAGCAAATTGGCGGAACGCACCTATCCGGGCGGTATCACCATCACCGTGGAGGGCAACAACCTGCGGCTCACCAACGCGGTCCCCATCGAAGCATACACGGCCGGTGTGGTGCAGGCCGAAGCGGGGAAGGAACACCGCCAGGAGTATTACAAGATGCAGGCGGTGAGCTGCCGCACCTACGCGCTGTGCAACGTGCGCAAGCATGCGCCGGAAGGCTTCGAACTGTGCGATGGGGTCCATTGTCAGGTGTACCATGGCGCGTGCAGGCAGGACAGCATCACCATGGCGGTGGAGGCGACGAAGGGCATGGTGATGGTGGATGCGGACATCAAGCTCATCCATGCGCTCTTCCATAGCAACTGCGGCGGCGAGACCATGAACGCCGAGGACCTCTGGAGCAAGCGCGAGCCCTACCTGCGCTCCACAGTGGATGAATACTGCAGGCAGGAGCCGCATGCCACCTGGCAGCGCACCTTCACGCGCAAGGAATGGGTGGGTTACCTCGAGAAGCGCTTCAACGTGAAGAGCGCCGACCGCCAGGCGCTGGAGCCGCTGTTGAACTACGAACCCACCTGCCGCGACATCTTCATGGGCAACACCACGCACCGGGTGCCGCTGAAGCACGTGCGCGAGGACCTGAAGCTGAAGTCCACCTTCTTCAGCGTGACCACCACCGGCGAACAAGTGGTGCTGAACGGTCGTGGTTTCGGGCACGGCGTGGGCCTGTGCCAGGAAGGGGCCATGCACATGGCGCGCGCTGGAAAGAACTACACGGACATCCTCAGGCACTACTACACCGATGTGCACCTGGTGGACGTGAACAGCCTGGACTTCTTCCGGGACGAGGACCCCAGCACGGGCAGTGCGGGGCCGAAGCGCTGAGCGATCACGTATCCTGCACGCGCCACCAGCCCGCCTTCTTGGGGTGCAGCAGCGCGTTGTACACGAAGGCGCCGATGAGGCAGCCCGTGGCGATGCCCGAGAGCGCGAAGAGCAGGTTGAGGATGTTGCCACCGGCATCCAATCCGGAGGCGATGCCCGTGACGCTCATCAATCCGAATGCGCCGGGCGTTAGCAACCAGAAGCCGGGCAGGAAGGTGACGATGGCCGGCGGGCCGTGGAAGCGGAACTCGATCACCAGCGCCGCGATGGTCATGAGCGCCGCACCGAAGAACGCGGTGGAAGCCCCGTTGATGAACAGGCCGGAGAAGGTCTGTGCCATGTACGCGATGTACGCGGTGATGAGCATGAAGATGAAGGAGCGGCGCTTGCTGCTCTGGTAGATGTGCAGGCCGAGGGTGAAGACAAGCACACCGAGCCAGGGCCAGCTGGTCGCAAGCCGTTCGTCGAAGTGGGTCTGGTATTGCACGCGACCATCGCTGAAGGCCTTGAAGCCACCGATGATGCCGAAGGCCAGGAGCACCAGCCGGGTGAAGCCGGCGACCATGCGGCTGGCGCCTGAGATGATGCTGTTGTACGCCAGCTCGATCACGCTCACCGTGAGCATGGTGCCGGGCAGGAAGGTGATCAGCGGCGGGATGAGGATGCTCAACGGAGGCTCCTTCAGGCCGTACCGGTAGCCGAGCGCCACACCCGCGCTCAGCAGGAAGGACACCACCACGGGCAGCACCACCGTCCATGCGGGTCGCCGTCGCGCGGCCACCAGCATGAGGGCACAGACGAAGGCCATGAGACCGGTGATGAGCAGGCCTTTTGGAGAAGGGCGCAGCATGAGCGCCACCCCGAGCGTGGTCATCAGATAACCGCACACGTAGCCGAGGTCACCGTAATAATGTGGTGTGCGCCACATCTCTTCCAGCCGGTTGAGCCCTTCGGTCGGCGTGAGTTCGCCCTTGCGCGCGGAACGTGCGATCGTGAGCACTTCCTCGATCTGGTCGAAGCGCAGGGACGCCACGCGGTAGGCCCCATGGGTCATGTCCACCTGGTACTCCTCGCCGCGTTCCCACTTCAGGAAGAGCACCGTGGGCAGCACGAAGACCTGCACATCGGGCTCGCCGTTGGCGCGGGCGATCATCGCCAGGTCGCGTTCCACCAAGGGCACCGCATTGCCCGCGTTCAGCTCGGCCTGCCCCAGCTTGCCGAGGAAGCGGAGCAGCGTCGCGCGCTCGCGGGAGGGATCGGCGGGGGCGGGGACCATCGCGCGAAAGTAGCTGGGGGCGGGAGCACGATCATCCGGCGGTCTCACCAATAGCGCGACGAACGTATGGCCTTCGTGAGACAGCGGCTCTTCGGCGGAAGTGACGATCGATCTGGTAGGAACGGACTTGCGACCATGATCATGAAAGGATCATCAAGGCCCGGCATCCACCACCATCTACCTTCGCGGCCATGGCACAAGCGCGCATCACCGTGAAGGACACGCAGGACCGCATTCTTCGCGGTCACCCGTGGGTCTTCGCGAACCAGATAACGGCGGAGGAAGGGGAATACGCTCCGGGCGATGTGGTGCAGGTGCTGGATGCGAAGCGTCGGCCTTTGGGTCAGGGCTACATCAACCCGGCCTCGCTCATCCGCGTGCGCATGCTTACGCCGCATCCCGAGGAGCGCGTGAACATCGCCTTCATCGCCGCGCGCATCGAGCAGGCCTGGCGCTCTCGGCAGCGGCTGGGCCTCCCAGGTTCCTGCCGTGTGGTCTTCAGCGATGCTGACTTCCTTCCCGGCCTGGTGGTGGATCGATTCGTGGATGTGACCGATGGCGGACGTTCCGTGCTATCCGTGCAATTCCTCACGTTGGGCATGGAGCGTTGGAAGGACGTGGTGCTCGAAACGCTAGCCACCGTACTCGCCCCGGACGGCATCTACATCCGCAACGATGTGCCCATCCGGGAGAAGGAGGGTCTGGAGCAGTGGAAGGGCTTCCACGGCAAGCCGTTCAGCACCGACCTCGTGATCGAGGAGAACGGCCTCCACCTGCACGTGGATGTGGCCGGCGGGCAGAAGACGGGCCACTTCATGGACCAGGTGTTGAACCATGCGGCCATGCAGCGCATCAGCAAGGACAGGCGCGTGCTGGATTGTTTCACGCACACGGGTGGCTTCGGCCTGCATGCGGCGGCCTACGGTGCGAAGAAGGTGCTCGGGCTTGATATCAGCGAAGAGGCGGTGGTGCAGGCCACACGCAATGCTGCGGCGAACAAGCTGGATGCGTGTACCTTCAAGGTGGCCAATGTGTTCGACTACCTCACGGAGGCGAGTCGCGCGGGCAACGAATGGGACGTGATCGTGCTGGACCCACCGGCCTTCGCCAAGAGCCGCGGCGCCATAGACAACGCTTACCGCGGTTACAAGGAGATCAACCTGCGTGCCCTGAAGTGCATCCCTAGTGGCGGCCACCTGGTCACCTGCTCCTGTTCGCAGCATATGACCCCCGACCTCTTCCGTCGCATGGTCGCTGAGGCCGCACACGATGCTGGTCGTCGCCTGCGCGAGGTGCACTACGGCACCCAGCCGCCCGACCACCCCATCCTGTGGGGCGTGCCGGAGACGCACTACCTGAAGTGTCTGATCTTGGAGGTGGTGTGATCTGGTGGTCTGATCGGCGGAGGCGCGCTATTTTCAAGGCGGTATCCATCGATGTCCCCGGCAGCGATCAACTTCTTCAGCGTCATGGCCCGCGCGCCGATGGTGCGGTTGGCCTTGCCCTTCGCCCTGGGCATCGCGGTGGAGCGTAGCGGCTGGTTCCCGCTCTGGTCCGCGCTCACGCTTCTAGTTGTCACCTCCATCCCGGTGGTGGCCATCCTGTTGCGGCGAACGGTCTTTGAGCGGCGGTGGGTCCGTGGGGTGGCGGTCTCGAGCTGGTTCCTTGTGTTCGGGATCTGCTGGGGTGCCTTGCGCGATCCACTTTGCCGCCCGACACATGTGGCGGTGGATGGAGCGGCGGTGGAGGAACGTGTCTTGCACATCACCGCCATCAACGGCATCAGCGAGAAGGTGGTGCGCGCCGATGCCCGGGTGGTGTCGGCGATGGTGGACGGGGAGATACGTCCGCGCACCGGGACCATCATGCTAACGCTCATGCGCCGCGAGGGTGCTGCGGATCCGGTGGCGGGCGATGAGCTCGTGGTGCGCAGCGTGGTCGAACCGATCACGCGGGTGCCTGATCCGGGTGGCTTTGATCGTCGGTCGTGGGCCGCCTCGCGTGGGATGTATCACGAGACCTTCGCTGGCCCGGAGCAATGGGCGGTGATCGGTCACGCCTGGCGCTGGACGGACCTCTTCGAGCCGACGCGCCAACGCGTCTCGAACTGGCTTGCCGAAAGTGGTCTACCGGATCGGGAGCGCGCCCTGGTGAAAGCGCTCGTCCTCGGTCTGCGCGACGAACTGGACCATGACCAACGCGATGCCTTTGTGCGCAGCGGGACCATCCACGTACTGGCGGTCTCGGGCACGCACGTGGGCTTCATCTATGTGATGCTGCTCTTCATGACGAAGTGGTGGGGACATACGGCCCGGGCGCGTCGCATCAGGGGAGTGCTCATCCTGCTTGCACTCTGGGGATACGCGGGCCTTACCGGTGCCTGTCCGAGCGTATTGCGTGCCACCATCATGTTCAGCCTGTTCACCATCGCGGGCATGACCGAACGACAGAACGAACCCTTGAACAGCTTGTTCGCGGCGGCCTTGTTGTTGTTGGTTTGGGAGCCGCATATGCTGGTGGAGATCGGCTTCCAATTGTCCTTCCTCGCGGTGCTGGGCATCATCCTCTTCTACAAGCCGCTCTTCCGCGCGTGGATGCCGCACAATGCCATCGTCGGGCACTTGTGGTCGCTCGCCGCGCTATCACTGGCGGCACAAGCCTTCACCACACCGCTCTCACTCTACCTCTTCAATGCCTTCCCTACCTGGTTCCTGCCAGCCAACCTCATCGTGGTCACTGCGGCGGGCATAGCGGTGTACGGGGCGGTGGCACTTCTGGCCCTTTTCCGGATCCCCTTCCTTGGTCCGCTCGTGGTGTTGCTGCTCACGGTATTGTTGCGGATCGTGGATGTGGTCACGGGTTTCTTCGCCGGGTTGCCCATGGCCTATCCGTCCATACGCACGACCTTATGGGACAGTGTATTGCTCTATGCGCTCGTCCTGCTCGTGGCGGTCGGTCTGTTGTGGCGATGGCGACCGGCCTGGCGCTATTCGGCCGTTGCCGTGCTGTTCATCCTCGCGGGCTGGGGCTATCGCGCACACCAAGCGTATGAGCGCGTCACCTTCACGGTCTACGATGATCGCCACGCCTTGCAGGCGGCCATGCGTGTGGGTCGTGACCTGATGGTGTATGCGCCGGATACCACGCAAGGGTCCGAATGGATCAGGATGAAGGTGGAACGGCATGCACGCGCCCTGGGTCTTACCCCGCGGGCGCTTTTGGGGGATGATGCTCTCCTTGGTCCAGGGGTGCGAACGGCGGCCGGCACGCTGTTCGGTGGAGGCTTGTGGTCCACATCCGGTCTCGACGTGCGCTTCCACACCAGCAACAGCCAGACTTCCGTGATCATCCCGAGCGATGTGCTCGTGTTGCACGATCTCCGCTACATCGAGCAGGAGGACCTCGAGGTACTGACGGGAAGCAGCGGCTACATCGTCCTGGCAGGCGGTCTTCCGTGGAAGTTGCGTGCGCACGTCCGCAAGTGGTGCGTGCAACATGACATCCCTTGCCACGATGTGACGGAACAAGGCGCCTTCCAGTTGGAAGGGCTCCGATCCTGAGCAGGCTCTATAGCGCGCTCAGCGGGAAGGTCTCCTTCAGGCGCACGCCTTTCTCGGTGAGTTCCACCGTGGCGCATTGGTTCACGGGGTCATGCTCGAAGAAGAGTACGATATCCTCCTTGGCGGCCATGCTCAGGAAGTCGCGCTTCTCGGCGAGCGTGAGCAGTGGTCGGGTGTCGTAGGCCATCACCCAAGGCAGCGGAATGTGATGCACGCTCGGTAGAAGGTCCGCCATGAAGGCCACGGTGCGGCCCTTGTATTGCATCATCGGGACCATCATGGCATCGGTATGACCATTCACCACGAACACGTCCATGGCGGGGAGGGCACCGTGCAGGAACACGTTCTCCTCAGCGCTACGACGTCCGATGTCCACGAACTTCAATTGCCCGCTCTCCTGGATCGGCAGGATGTTCTCGCTGAGGAAGCTCGCCTTCTCACGGGCGTTCGGCTTGGTGGCCCACTTCCAGTGGTGCTCGTTGCTCCAATAGGTGGCGTTCTTGAAGGCGGGCGCGAAGCCATCGCCCTGGCGCACGATGCTGCCACCGCAATGGTCGAAGTGCAGGTGGGTGAGGAAGACATCGGTCACGGCATCGCGGGAGAAGCCGGCCTTCTTCAACGAGCCATCGAGGCTGTCGTCACCGTGCAGATCGTAATGGCCGAAGAACTTCGCATCCTGCTTGTCGCCGATCCCGTTATCGATCAGGATCAGCCGGTCACCGTCCTCCACGAGCAGGCAGCGCATGGCCCAGGTGCAGAGGTTGTTGGCATCGGGCGGATGGTTCTTGCTCCACAGCGTCTTGGGCACCACGCCGAACATGGCACCGCCATCGAGCTTGAAGAAACCGGTATCGATCACGTGCAGTCGCATGGGGCGAAGTTCGAAGATCCCTGAGGAAAGGGCTCCATCCACCCAGGCTGCCCACGATCGACCGTTGATCCATTGTGCCCGGTGGCGCGGATGGATCAATGATCACCGAAGAGCTTTGCGGCGTTCATGTCCACAACCTGTCCCGTTGGGCGGGATGCCCACATGGACACATGCCCACATGTCGTCACAAGTCCATTTCATCGCGATCGGTGGCAGCGCCATGCACAACCTGGCCATCGCACTGCACCAGCAGGGCTTCGATGTCACCGGTAGCGACGATGAGATCTTCGAGCCGAGCCGCAGTCGATTGGAGCGCCTGGGCCTTCTGCCGGACAAGCTCGGTTGGGATCCGCTCCGTATCCACAAGGGGCTGAGCGCCGTGATCCTCGGCATGCATGCACGTCTGGACAATCCCGAGTTGAAGCGCGCACAGGAACTGGGCATACCCGTGTTCAGCTATCCCTCGTACTTCCACGAGCGCACCAGACACAAGACCCGCGTGGTGATCGGCGGCAGTCATGGCAAGACCACCATCACCAGCATGATCGTGCATGTCCTGCGCCATGTCGGGGTGGACTTCGACTACCTCGTGGGCGCACAGCTCGATGGTTTCGACTGCATGGTGAAGCTCGGCGACAAGAGCACGGTGGCCATCATCGAGGGTGACGAGTACCTCGCCTCCGCCCTGGAACCCGTACCGAAGTTCCACCTGTACAAGCCGGACATCGCATTGATCAGTGGGATCGCCTGGGACCACATCAACGTCTTCAAGACCTTCGAGAGCTACGTGGACCAGTTCCGCCTCTTCATCGAGGCCATCGAGCCCGGTGGCAAGCTGGTCTACTGCAGGGAGGATGAGGTGGTGCGCGGCATCGCGGAGGAAAAGGGCGTGACCGCGCAACGTCTTGGTTACGGTACTCCGAAGCACCGCATCGTGGACGGGACCACCATCCTGGAGACGCACCTGGGCAATGTGCCATTGCAGGTCTTCGGTCAGCATAACCTGCAGAACATGGAAGGCGCGCGTCATGTCTGCCACCTGCTGGGCATCGGCGACGCGGACTTCAATGCGGCCATCGCGACCTTCCATGGAGCAGCGAAGCGCCTGGAGCGCATCGGAGGTGATGCGCATCGCATGGTCTTCAAGGACTTCGCGCATTCACCCAGTAAGTTGAAGGCGACCGTCCAGGCCGTGCGCGAACAGTTCCCGGACCGTCAGCTCGTGGCCTGCATGGAGCTGCACACCTACAGCAGCCTCAGCGAGGAGTTCCTGGACCAATACGCGGGGTGCATGGATGCGGCGGATCGCGCCATCGTCTTCTACGACCCGCACGCGGTGCAGCTGAAACGCCTGCCACCCATTCCGCCGGAACGCATCCAACGGGCCTTCGCCCGAAAGGATGTGCAGGTCCTGAACGATCCCATCGCCGTGATCGGCGCGGTGCGCGAGGGGAGGGAGGAGGAGGCCGTGCTGCTCATGATGAGCAGCGGCAACTTCGGCGGGCTGGACCTTCAGGCCTTGAGCGAGGCGTTCATCGCCTGAGCTTCCGCAGCACCTTATGGTGCAGCATGCCAATGGCCAATGCGTTGAATCCACCCGCGATCAGCAGCGTGAAGAAGGTCATGCTGGCATAGTTGAACGGCGTGAAGAACTTCTCCATGCGCGGTCGGATCACCTCCTCGGGCTGGCCATCGGCGGTACCTCGCGCCACGAGTTCCTCCACGCGCAGGTGGAAATGATCAGGCTCCACCCACCGGTAGTAGGCGAGCAGGAAGAGACTGAAGAGCAGTGCGTACACGGCGGCGCTCTTGAAGCCTTCACGCATCAGGTCCGGGAAGGAGGTCGATGGATCCCCCGTGATCATTCCTTGTCCGGTGAAGAACACGATGGTCACCAGGGCCAGGAAGTGTACGAGCATGAACTCCGTGCCTTCCGGCGGTCGCCCGAGCTTGAAGAGCAACACGCGAAGAGCCATGACGCTGATGACACCGAGGAGGGCGAGTCTCATATTAGCGACGAGTTTCCTTTCGAGCTGATGCGAGGTTCGAACCGATCTTTTGACATGGACGATGCGAGTAGCCAGTAGCCAGTTCGCAGTTGACGGTTCCCTGCCATCAAGTTGAGAAGTATGGTGTCACAAAAAAGAAGGCTGTTCGATGCCAAAATGATGCGGTCAAGGGCTTTTTCTCCGTTCAATTGCGCCGTACTTTCCAGGGTCGGTGATCATATCGGCGAGCAGTTTGCCTACCTCTTCTGATAGCTTTCGGATCGGTAGGATGTCTTGTTCCACTAGGTATTCACAGGCAATGGCATGATCGAGCCAGACTTGAGTTTCTGAGTTCTCTCCGTCAGCATCGACCATTTTGGCTATGAATGACAGTGGATAGCGTCTCTTCCGATATCCTTCAGCGATCTGAGCCGTCACAGACCGTGATGAGCGTCTGATCTGATCCGTCAAGGAGTAGGTCTCTTCCTTCGGAAAGCGTTTGGAGATCCGGAATACCAAAGCCGAGATCTCAAAGGCCTTCTGATAGACGATCAAGTCCTTGAAACCAGCCATTCGCCGCTTGATTGAGAACACAGGTTAACTGTCCACCGCCCACTGCCTACTGCCCACTGCCTACTGCCTACTGCCTACTGCCTACTGCCTACTGCCTACTGCCCACTGCCTACTGCCTACTGCCCACTGCCCACTGCCCACTGCCCACTGCCTACTGCCTACTGCCTACTGCCTACTGCCCCACTGCCAACTACTCAGAACTACCCGTTCATACTCACCAGGAACTCCTCATTGCTCTTCGTTCCTTCCATGTGCTTCTTCACGAACTCCATGGCTTCCACGCTGTTCATGTCGGCCAGGTGCTTGCGCAGGATCCAGGTGCGTTGGAGCACATCCTTGTGATGCAGGAGATCATCGCGACGGGTGCCGCTGCTGAGGATGTCGATGGCAGGGAAGATGCGGCGGTTGCTGATCTTCCGGTCGAGCTGCAGTTCCATGTTGCCCGTTCCCTTGAACTCCTCGAAGATCACCTCGTCCATCTTGCTGCCCGTATCCACGAGGGCCGTGGCCAGGATGGTGAGCGATCCACCGTTCTCGATCTTCCGAGCCGCACCGAAGAACCGCTTCGGTTTCTGCAGGGCGTTGGCGTCCACACCACCGCTGAGGATCTTGCCGCTCGCAGGCTGCACGGTGTTGTAGGCGCGCGCCAGACGCGTGATGCTGTCCAGCAGGATCACCACGTCGTGCCCGCACTCGGTGAGGGCCTTCGCCTTCTCCAAGACGATGCCGGCCACCTGTACGTGCCGTGATGCGGGCTCGTCGAAGGTGCTGGCGATGACCTCCGCGTTCACGCTGCGGGCCATGTCCGTCACTTCCTCCGGACGTTCATCGATCAGTAGGACGATCAGGTAGACCTCCGGGTGGTTGGCAGCGATCGCGTTGGCCACGTCCTTCAAGAGCACGGTCTTACCGGTCTTCGGCTGTGCCACGATCAGGCCGCGCTGTCCCTTGCCGATGGGGGAGAAGAGGTCCAGCACCCGCATGCTGATGTTGGTGTCCTTGCCCGCCAGGTTGAACTTCTCGTCCGGGAAGAGCGGTGTGAGGAACTTGAAGGGCACCCGGTCACGCACCCATTCCGGATCACGGCCGTTGATCACATCCACCTTCACCAACGGGAAGTACTTGTCGCCTTCGCGCGGCGGGCGCACATAGCCGTGCACGGTGTCGCCGAGCTTCAGGCCATACTGTTTGATCTGCTGCTGGCTCACGAACACATCATCCGGCGAGGCCAGGTAGTTGTAATCGCTGCTGCGCAGGAAGCCATAACCCTCGGGCATCACCTCCAGCACGCCCTCGGTCTCCACGAAGGCATCGAAGCTCAGCTGTTCGCGCTGCTGCTGTTGCTGCTGGCGTTGGTCGTTCCGCTGGTCGTTGCGTTGCTGGTCGCGCTGTTGATCGCGGTCCTGCCGCTCGTTCCGCTGGTCCTGGTTGCGGTCGTTGCGCTGATCGCGGCGGTCGTTCTGGTGGCGCTCGCGACGGTCGTTGTCATGGCGTTGGTCACGCTCATTGCGTTGGTCACGGTCGTTGCGTTGATCGCGATCCTGGCGCTGACCGCGGTCATGCCGCTGGTCCTGGGGCCGGTCATCCCGTTGCTGATCGCGGTTCCGGTTCTGATCGGCAGGGATGCGTTCGCGACGGCCACGTTCCTGCTGGCGATCACCTCTCTGTGCGGGCTGTTCAGCTGCTGCGGGAGTGCTCGGCTTCTCCGGCTCGGCGCCGTTCTCCTCCTCCTCTTCGTCGTCATCCTCCTCACCGTTCTCGTCATCCTCGTCCAGGTCATCGTCATCCTCGTCCTCATCCGGTGCTGGTGGCTCGGGGTCTTCCACGGGAACCACCTCATCGGACGTGGCCAGTGCGGTCAACGCGGCATCATCACCCACGAAGTCCGGGCCGATGGACTTGGGCTTGTCACCCTTGGCGCCCTGTGCCTCGAGGATCTTGGTGATCAGGTCGACCTTCTTCAGGGACTCGGCCTTCTTCAGTTTCAGCTCGCGGGCGATCTCCTTCAATTCGGAGAGCTTCATGCCGCTGAGTGCGGTCTGGTCGTACATGCGACGATCGGATATGGTTGGGGATGGACCGCTTGGGTCCGGTGGAAAGCCCGTTCGGGGCTTCAGTGTTCAGAACAGTAGGAAAACGGTTCGAAGGGAGGGGGACCGACCATTGGTCTTCGGGGTGAACCCCGGGTCCCGGCAATGCGGTGCAATAATACGGCCTTCCGGTCAAAATGCAAAGTGCCCGGGGTTAGCTTCGCACCCGCTAGAAAGAGCGAACATGTGGCAGCGTAAACAGACGATCTACCTGGTGCTGGCGGCACTGATGGCCCTGGCCACCTGGTCCTTCCCAGTGGTGAGTTATGAGCATTCCGGCGAGCCCTTCTTCTTCCGCACCACTGGCTTCTTCAACGCGGAAGGGACCGAGGTTGTTGATGTGGAAATGAAGCTGCCGTTCAGCATCCTGCTCACGGTGATCGGTGTAGCTCTGTTGGGTTGCATCCTGCTCTACAAGAACCGTTCTCGACAGATGCGCTTCGTAAGGGGTACCTACATTGTCACGCTCGCAATCATCGCCTTCCTCTTCATCACGGACAACAGTTTGCAGAGCTATCTCGGCCGCAACGGAGGGCTTGTTTCATCCACCTACGGTGCCGGCTTCTACCTTCCGCTGGGGACGCTCATCCTCTCCTTCCTGGCGGAGCGCGCCATCCGGGCTGACGAGGCCCTGGTGCGCAGTACGGACCGATTGCGTTAGCCCTTCGCCACCGCGGCCTTGAACTTCGCGATCGCCTCGCGGGTGAAGTCGCTCAGCACGAGCCGCCCGCTGATCTTGGCCCGTTCGATCAGGAGTTCGTCCCAATCCTCGGTGCCTTTCCACATCACGGCCTTCAGCTCGGCCATGGCCTCGGGGCTGTAGGCGGCCAGTTCCTTGGTGTGCGCCTCGATCCGGGCATCCAATGCTTCGAGGGTGGGGAAGGTCTCGGCGTACATGCCACGGGCAACGCACCAGTCCGCCTCACGACGCAGGGCGGGAGAGGCGCTCAACAAGCCGAAGGTGCCGGTGCCCACCTTGCGTTCCACCGCCGGGCCCACCACGAATGGACCGATGCCGATGGCAAGCTCGCTCAGGCGCGCGCTGGCCTTCTCGTGCGCGTAGGCGATGTCCACCGCACAGGCCAGGCCGACACCACCACCCACCGTGTGCGCATGGATGCGCCCGATCACCAGCACGGGCACCTTGCGGATGGCATTGATCACGTGGGCGAAGCCACTGAAGAACGCCAGGCCGGTCGTCGCGTCATCGATGGAAACGAGCTCATCGAAGCTCGCACCGGCGCAGAAGGCCTTCTCCCCATCGCTCCGAAGCACGATCACACGCACCGATGGGTCCTTGCCGCAAGCCGTGATCGCATCGGCCATGCCGCGCAGGATGTGCCCGGGCAAACTGTTGCTCTTCGGGTGGTGGAAGGTCACCGTGGCGATCCCGTCCTGGATCCGGTGATTCACGTAGCCATCGCTCATGGTCTGTCGTCGCTTGGGTGGACAAAGTTCGGCCCTGACGGGTGACCGATGTACCTTGTGACGTCAGAAACGTGAACTCGAAAAACCAGAAGCATGTTCGATCAGATCCTCAAGACCCTTCAGCAACAGGCCGTTCCACAGCTCATGAACCAGTTCGGGCTGGACGAGAAGCAGGCCGGTGGTTCGGTCAAAGCCGCCGCAGACAGTGTGAAGGAGGCGGTGGCCGGTGACAATGTCTTCGGCCTTGACGATGCGTTGAGCCTCTTCAGCAGCGGTGCCAACTCCAAGGGCGCCGATGGATTGATGGAGAAGATCGGCGGGTTGTTGCAGAACAAGCTGACCGGGCAGATCGGATTGGAAAGCAGCAAGGCGAGCGGCGTGTCGGGCATGTTGCTGCCCTTGATCACCGACCTGGTGAGCCGCCATGTGGGTGGGGACGCGAAGAATCTGCAGTCATTACTCGGCGGCGAAGGTCTGGCCGGTGCCGCGAAGGGCTTGCTGGGGAACCTGTTCAAGCGCGGATAGTCGCAGCGATCATGAACGGCCGCCCGATCCGCGCTGGATCCGGCGGCCGTTCTCATATCCGCGAAGCTATCTTCCCTGCGGATCAATAATTCCGTTCTCCCATCCATGTCGCGCATTCTTCTGATCGCCTCGGGCCTTGCCGTACTGCTCTCTGCTTGCAATGTGAACCGGATCGCGGAGAAGCGCGCGCAGCGGGCCTTCGAGGAGACCGGCCTCGAGGCACGCACCTTCACCGATGAGAAAGGGCCGCACTTCGCTTATGCCAGCAAGGGCCTGGGCAACGGAAGCAAGCCCCGGTTGATGCTGGTGCACGGGATCACGAGCAGTCATGCGATGTGGGCCGGCAACCTGGCGGTGCTCTCGGAACACTTCGACCTGATCGTGCCGGACCTCATCGGTCATGGCCGGAGCACCGACCAGTGGAGCGGCTCCAGTGTGGACCGCCAGGTGGAACACCTCGCACTCCTGCTGGACAGCCTGGGTGTGCGGGAACCGATCCACGTGGTCGGCAACTCGTACGGTGGAGCCATCAGCGCCAACTTCGCGGAGCAGCAGCCGCACCGGACACGAACGCTGGTGATCTACGATGGACCGGCCAGTGACTATACGAGCGCCATGGCCGATAGTGTGGCCCGGAGCCGCGGTGCAACGGATATCGCCGACCTGTTCACCCCGGAGGATCCGGACGAGATGTATCGCCTGCTGGCCACCTCATTGTACGAACCGCCCAAGGTGCCCGGCTTCGCGCGCAAGCAGCTCTTCAGGAAGTTCAATGCACATCAACCTGTCTACCTCGGATTGTTGAAGGACCTGCTGAAGAACGAGGATCGCTATGCCACCAAGCACTACCTCTGGACCATGCCGGTGTTTGTGCTCTGGGGCGAGGGCGACCGGTTGATCCCCTTGTCGGTGGGCGAGGGTATCGCGGCACGCAATGGCCTTCCAGCGGATCACCTCATCGTTGTGCCGAAGGCTGGTCATGTGGCCAGCATCGAACAGAAGGATGTGTTCGAGGGACACCTGCTCCGCATACTGAAGGAGCCCCCCTGTGAGGATCCCACCCGGAAGAGCGAAGGGCATTGTACGATGGAGTTTGATCCGTTCTGTGGTTGCGATGGCAGGACCTACCCGAACAAGTGTGCCGCCTGGCGTGCCGGGGTGCAGGTGGTGGCGCGGGGTTCATGCCCTTGAACACGATGTGATCAACGATCGATCGTTGGATCCCGCGTCGCGCAAGGAAAGCGCCACGTAGGTCACAAGACGGCATTGGTCGGGCGCTCCGAGGTGATCATCTATTCCTTGGAACTCCGGCGGCACACGCACCGTTCTTTGCGGCAGTGATCGGTAAGGCATGGCCGGAACCCCATGCTCCCGATCCAGGAACACCACATATCGGCCTGATTCCATCTACCTGCACATGGAAAGGAAGAACCTGCTCCCGCCCGCGCTGCTGGACCAGCTGCGCCGCCACCTCTACGAACTGTACTTCATCCATCGACGGCTGCCGGTGGTGTTGCAACGTGCCGTGGTGGCCACGCGCACCCAGCGCTGGGGTGCCTTCTTCCGCGAGCAGGTGATGGGTGTGCAGGTGCAGCGTGCCGAGCTGGACCGGTTGATCGCAGGCTGGGGAGAACGCCTGCGCCCCTGCGCCTGCGCCGAGGTGGACGATCTGCTGAATGAGATACACCACGCATTGGCCGCGCGCCATGAAGAGGCACGGATGGAGGATCGTGTGCACGAAGTGTTCCTGGTGCTGTGCAAGGTGGTGCTCGCCCGCCTGGAGGAGGGGGTGGATCTGGCGCGTCGGTTGGGCGACAACGACCTTGCCGAGCACCTCACCTCGCTCTTCGCTGGGGAAAGCGACCGGCAACGCGCCATGCCGGAGATGCGCGCGGCCTGAGGAGGTCAGCGATCGGCTTCACGCACCATCACTCGGTCGATGGGGCTGCGACCACCTTGTAGCGGATGGACACATCGGTAAGGACGGCGTCGCTGCCCGCGGTGCGTGCGTCACGCATGGGAGCGAAAGAGGTCCAGGACGTATCGGCCTCCGACGGTCGTGCGGGCAGGGTGATGTCCGCCGCCAACCAGGTATCGTTCAGGATGTGGAAGCTGGCGACGCGACCAAAGGCGCGGCTACGCAGCGGGGCGATGGCCGTGACCAACAGATGATCCGGCTCCTCGCGGAACTGACCACGATCGATCTCCGCATAATGGTTGTCCTTCGGTCCGGCATACACGCTAAGGCGAATGCCATTGGGTTCCAACGCTTCCGCGGGCAGGCGATGGCGGGGTACGCGCACCTCGAACTTCAGCAGTAGCTCTTGTCCGTTGATCCGCGGCGGGCGGGGCAGTGACACCAGGCTGAGGCCCGCGATCAACAGCAAGGCCAGTTGGGCCAGGAGGATCGACAAGCCAGCCGCCTTCCAGAACTGGCCCCATTCGGTGGCGTGAACGAGCTTGCTCCCGAGCAGGCCGAAGAGGAAACCACCAATGAACCCGGCCGGGATCAGCACGAAACCGATGAGCATGCCGCGTCCGCCCTCGAAGTCGCTGACGCCATGCATGCGGGTGACCTTGTCCGTGACCGGTGCGGTGATGATGGCCGTGATCACGGCGGTGAGCAGTGCGACGACCAAGGCGACCTTCCAGGACATGGTATGGGGGTGTGCTGGTGAAGATCGGCATCTTCGGTGAACGGATGCTTGCCGCCACGGATCATCTTTGAACCACCAACCCTCACGGCACCATGGAGCAGGCGCGCGTCACCATCACCCAGGAAGGACGATCGGGCAGCGTCATTTATGAAGAAGCGGGGCAGCGCATCAGCGGTTGGTGGGAGTTCGGTGGAGGCGATGTGATCACCATCGTGAGCATGGGTGATCGTTCCCAATGGGACAAGGACCATCCCTGGGCTGTGGAAAGAAGAGGGGCCATCCTGCGCACGGTCGCCGATGAGGTGATCCGCCAGAAGGCGTCGGGTTGTACCGCCGAGATCGAAGAGGAGGATGGGTGCATCACGATCCGCCAACGCCGTGGTGTTCCGCCTTCCGCACCCAAGCCCGCTGGACCCACCGCTTGGTACGGCCGCTATCGGGATCTCAAGATGAAGCTGGCCCTGGCCGTCGGTGCGGTAGCGCTCATCTTCGGGGGCGTGATCTGGTTGAAGGATACCTTCCTGGTGATCGATCCAGGACCAGGAACACCGCTGGGCGATGCGGTGCGGACCGATGCGCACATCGCCATCCTCCTGCAGACGCTGGAGGCGTATACACCCTCGCTCCACCGCGACCATTCCAAGGATCGTTACGCCATCAGCGCACTGCTCGTTCCCTTGGATGGCTCGTCCCCGAAGAAGGTCTTGATCAAGGAAGGCCTGGAGGGCAACTCCTTCTCACTGGCCGAGCTGCTCGGGAGTGACGGGCGAACGCTCTGGTTCGATGTCAATGGAACGGGTGGAGTGGACCTTTCGAGCTACGACGTGGTGCCGGGTGCACCGGGTGATCTCCGCAGGCTGCAAGGCGGTCGTGCGCTTCCGTTCCAACCCCGGATCGAGGCGCAGCTGGCGGCCGGCTTCTACTTGGATGAAGGCACCTGGCTCGGTTTGCTTTCCGCCATGGAGGTGGAAAAGGAATACGCAGCCGGCAAGTGGGTGCGACCGATCGCAAGTGTGAACGAGGGCGTGCATCCACGGCGCTTGCATCGGGGCAGGATGGGGAATGAGGCGGCTACGGGAAGCCGTCGGATCAGCGCCATGGACCCCATCGGTGCGGAGGAGTTCCTCGGCGCGGCCTTCCTTCGGATGGATGAGCGATCGGAACCGATACGCCTTTCCGATCCAACTGGTGCCTTGATGATCTACACCTCTGAGCCGGGTATGAAAGGCACCTTGATGCTGGCCCGTGTGGATGCGCGCGGTGAATTGGTGTGGCGCGTGGATACGGCCATTGATCGGTTCAAATTGCAGCAGATCCTGCCTGGTGAGAAGGTCTCTGCGTTCCTGGGCACACGCCTGCCGGTACCTGGCAAGGTGAGCGAGCCGATCCTGGTGCTTGTGGACCATGCCAGCGGCAAGGCGGTGACACACTCGCTCTGGCGCTGAGCACCGGCTCACACCAGCTGACCGATCACGGCATCGATCCGGTCCTTCAGTGCTTCACACGCCCTGATCGTATCACCATGCAGTTCATCCCGCGGGGTCAGGGTATTCTCGCGCAATGCATCCACCGCATCGCGCAATTCCGCGCACCGTGGATCGGTCGCGATGCCCCGTTCCATCATCCGGTCGATCTCGTCGATCAGGCCGCCATCTACGTGGCCATGGCGCAGTTCCGTCTGCAACATGAGCGTGGTGCGTTGTAATAGGCGCAGGTCGCGGATGAGTTCGGTATCGGTCATGATCGCCGCAAAGATGTGCGACCGTATCGGCTTGGCGGATAGGTTCGCGGTGTGGAGACATTGATCCGTGCCTGGCGGTATTACCTCGATTCGTTCCGTGGCTTCGGTCCCGGGATCTGGTTGCTCACGCTCATCACCTTCGTGAACCGCGCGGGGACCATGGTGGTGCCCTTCCTCAGCCTCTACCTCACCAAGGACATGGGCCTCACCCTGGAGCAGGTGGGATGGATCATGAGCTGCTTCGGTGCGGGTTCCATTGTTGGGTCGTGGCTGGGGGGGCGGCTCACCGACCGCATCGGCTTCTACGAGGTGATGGTCGGATCGCTGCTCACCTCAGGGCTCGCTTTCCTTGCCTTGCAATACGTGCGCGGTGCGGTGCCGTTCGGGTTGGCTGTGTTCGGGCTGATGGTCCTGTCCGATGGGTTCAGGCCGGCCATGTTCGTGGCGATCCGGCAATATGCGCGGCCGGAGAACCGTACGCGTGCGGTCACGCTCATCCGTCTGGCGATCAATCTGGGCTTCAGCCTGGGGCCGGCGATCGGCGGGTTGATCATCACCAGCTGGGGTTATGCCGGACTGTTCTGGGTGGATGGCATCACCTGTTTGCTGGCGATGGCCATGTTGGTGCGCTGGCTGCCGCGCAAGGAGGCTGGCGCCGGCGAGCCCCCCGCAGCGCACGCGGCCAAGGCTTCCCCGTACACCGACAGGCCCTACCTCTTCTTCCTTTTCCTGGTGGCGCTCATCAGCATCCCCTTCCTCCAATACTTCAGCACGGTGCCCTTGTTCTACAGTGCAGTGCACGGCTTGAGCGAGGAATACATCGGGCTGATGCTCGGCGCCAATGGGCTCCTCATCTTCCTGGTGGAGATGCCACTGGTGAAGGGGTGCGAAGATGGCCGTGTGCCGCTCTTCCGCATCCTGCGCGGGAGCGTCCTGTTGTTCGTTTTGAGCTTCGTGGTGCTCGTGACCGCACCGCACGTGGCCTTGCTCTGGGTAGGTATCGTGTTGATGACCTTCGGGGAGATGCTCAACTTTCCCTTCATGAACCGGTTCGCCTACGAGCGGTCCGAGCGCGGTGCACCCGGAGCCTACATGGCCTTGTTCACGATGTCCTGGAGCGTGGCGCACATCATCGGCCACACGCTCGGGCTCCACCTTGTGGCCAGCGTGGGATACACCACCACCTGGTGGTTCTTCACCGCGTTGCTGGTGGTGGCGTTGGGCGGGCTGCTGATCCTCGAAAGGATGATGGGTCCTGCACGATCGGTGCCGCCAGCGAGCGGGAAGTGACCGACCTAGTTCTCGGTGCGGTCGTAAGCCGGCTTCACCCGCAGGATCGTGTTCTCGAGCTTCACACCGTCGAGCTTGTTAATGGCCTTCACGGCTTCGCGCTCGTTCTTCATCTCCACGAATCCGAAGCCGCGGCTCTCGCCGGTCACGCGATCGGTCACGATGCGTGCCTTGTCAACCTGGCCGAAATGGCCGAATAGCAGTTCCAGATGAAGGTCGGTGATGGCATGGGTCAGTCGCCCCACGAATATGTTCATGCGTGCAGGGGTTAAGGGTGATAAGATGTTAGTCGCGCTGACCGGAGCGGCCGGACCAAATGGCCCCAAGAGCACGTTGAGCAATGTCCGGGCGCAAGTTACGAAATATTTCGGGAAGCCGCGCCGATCCTCATGTTCCAGATGATGGTGTAATGCGGCGCGCGGATGCGATCACCTGCTCCGTACGATCGCTCAACAACGCGCGGCAGGAGCGAGCATCACGTCACTTCCATGCACCGTGGTATCCCTCGTGCACGAAGCGCGCACCATCGAAGCGGAAAAGGCTGCCACTGGAACCACACCACAAGATCCCATTCCGTGCCTGCGTCATTCCCTGCGATCGGTGCTCACGCGCGTCTCCTCCGCCCAGTGGTGTTGGAATGAGGTGCCATCATGACGAGCCAGGCCCGTGCTCTCATGTCCAGCGGACCAGCACCGCTCATCGGCGTCTTCGGTAATACTGCTCACCCCATGGCCGCCTTTTCCATCCGCCGGACTGAGAAAGGCCTGACGACCGCAAGCTTGGTGTGCAACACCCTTGTCCATGGTTCCGGATCAGAGTCCTCAACGGCTGTCGGTGAAGGTGGTGATGACATATTGGGCGATGGGGTCGTCGGTGCGCACATCCTTCGCGGGATCGTGCTGGGCATGGCACGCGGTGCACAAGGAGGGGGCGATCACCCAGCCCTGTGGATAGGCTTTCATCTCATGCAGCGTAGGTGCTTGGTGAGCGACCTGGGGAGCCTTCACCCGGGAGGAACGGCCGAACAGATCTGCTCGCCCTGCCCCGGTGGTTCCGGCAAGAGCCGCCTTAGCGGGTGCTCCATTGCAGCAGCAGTTCGAAGGTGCGCCGGCCGTTGACGGCTCGATCCTTTGCACCCATGGACCATCCGTAGGTCATGCCGAAGGATAGCCTGCCGTAGTCGATGATGCCGTTCACGAGGACCGCATCGAGGTATTTGTAGCCGAGCCCCGCCTTAAAGCCGAAGAGTGGAGGTCCACCTTCTTCACGCACGCTGTTGAGCAGGTGTTTGCCTGCGTATAGGTTGATCCGACCGGTGTGGAAAGGGCCTTGCAGGTGCCCGATGAGCTCGCCGGAGAATGAACCGTTCTCCCATAGCCGGTGATGTATTTCGCTCAGCACATAGGCCGTGGCGCGCATGGGTACCGGTTCCATGCGTTGTCCCGCTTCGCGCAGCAGCAGGCGGCCCAGGTGATCGGCGGCAAGACCGGCGGTCAGGATATCGGGCTCACGGCGCCGTGGACTTTCGGCTGCGCGTTTCAGGGTGAAGGAGACGCCGGCTCGAGCTTCCACCCAGCTGCTGGCGTCGGAGGACCATGCTTCCTGGGATGGTAAGGATGCGTCGTAACGAAGACCGTCGTACTGACTCCCCCACGCGCCGTCAACGGTATTCAACGTGGCATTCACCAAGGCGGCGGCCAACCCTGCAGCGACGTATGAGCGTTCGCCACTGCGCAGGTGGATCGCGGTGCGGATCGCCGCATGCGAGCGCTGCCAGCCGGAGGCTGGTGACCGATCGACCGCTGCATCGAGGCCGGCGCCGATCCATTTGTCCACCTTCTTTCTGCGGTTCCGAAGGCAGAGGTCCACGTTGAGGAGTTCGTTGCGCCAGGCGCCTGGCACCTGCAGCCATTGGTCCTGGTGGATGAGGGCCGCGTTCACCGCTGCCGATGCACCTGTTCGCGAGGGGTCCAGGATGGACGGGATCCGCGGTGCGTAGGACCGGTCGGCGTCCTGTGCCAGCAACGAGGCTGCCAGCACGAGGCAGGAAAGGGATGTGAGGCTTCTCATCGCCGCAGGAGTATGGTTCCTGTACGCTCGATGGGATCGCCGAAGGAGCGTTCAGCGGATAGGGTGAACACGTAAGGGCCGGAGGGAAGTGGAGCGCCCTTAGCGGTGCCATCCCAGCATGCATCCGCCTCGGAGCCGTGGAAGACCAGGCCACCCCAACGGTCGTAGATCCGCAGATCAAGGCGGGTCACACACCCACCGAGCAGGCAGAGCCCCTCGTTCAGCCCATCGCCGTTCGGTGAGAAGATGTCTGGCAGGAAGGCTTCACCACAGGGTCGAACGCCTGGTTCCTGGAAGATGGGTTTCGGAAGCACCACCACACTATCCGCGCTCGTGCATCCCAACGTGCTGGTCACGGTGACGACGTAGGTGGTGGTGTCCAGGGGTTCGCACCAGGTGCTTGATGCGGTCGGATCCTCGAGCCAGATGGTGGGTTGCCAGCTGTACGTTGCTGCGCTGTCGGCAGGGATCACCGTGCAGATGAGCAGGGCGGGACCATCCTCCGTGCCAAGCGTGTCGGCGATGATGATCGCTTGAACGCTCCCACTGTCGGCGATCAGGACCGGATGCTCCTCCAAACAGCCCGCGCTATCCTGTACCGATAGGACATGAAGACCGGGCGCAAGTTCGTTCACCATGCTGGTGAAGGATGAGTCGGGCAGCCAGAGATAGGTCAGGGTCGAGGGATCGACACTTCCAAAGGCTTGTGCGGTCCCGTTGGGTTGGCCGCAGGTCGCCGTAGTGGTGCCGATGCTGTCCACCAGTGCGCTAGGCATGATGATCACCAGGGTGTCGGTCCGCTGACAGCCCAGCGTGTCCGTCAAGGTGACGGCATAGGGGCCTTCAGCAAGCCCGCTGATGCTGCTTCCTTCGAGATCAGGATCCTCCCAGCTGATCTGAAGCGCTTGCACAAGGCTGTCGATCAATTCGATGGCGCCATCGTTCATGCCGTGGCAGGAAATGTCCTGTACCGACCAGTTGGCCGCGGGGATGGGAACCACGGCGATGCTGTCGGTGAGCGGAACGACGCAGGCACCCTCGGTGGCGGTGATGCCGATACCATGGATGCCGGGGGATAGTGGTGCCGGGAGGACGATGTTGGTGCCTTCATACAGGGAGTCTCCCAGAAGCCAGGAGAACGTGGTGGCACCGAGTCCATCCACCATGAAGCCCGAACCGGCACACACCGTATCCGGGATGGTGACCGTTGGGTCGGGAGGGATGTGCACGTTCACATCCACGAACCGGCAGGTGGAGGCGCTGTTGGCGTATTCCGCTCGCACGAAGAGTCGGAACGAAGCGGTAGGCCAGAGGGTGATGGTGTCACCGGAGGTGATGTAATGCTCGGGCACACCACATTCATTCGAGTACCAGCGCCAGCTCGCACCGGTGCCCAAGGCTCCACCGTAGGTGACCATGGTGATGGGATCGCCCAGGCATACATCAATGAAGGGTGGGGGTGGGGGTGGGGTCGTTCCACCACCACCGCCACCACCATTACCGCCACCGCCACTGCCACCACCGCCCCATCCACCGATCCCGATCGGCGGTGTCGATTCCTTGAGGTCCAGCCGGGCTGAACATCCATCCACCCCTCCACCTGGTTGCATTTGATGGCCAAGCAACGAGAAGCCCGATCCGGAATCGGTGATCCCGCCGATGTGAACGTGGGTCCTTCCAAAGACCGCCATGGCCAGCGCCTCTTCCTCTCCATCCCCGCCGAGATAGCGCGACCACTCCACCGCACGCGTGGAGTCGAACCGCAGGATGATCATGTCCGAAGTACCAATGGGCTGGCCAACAGGGCCGCTATCCTCGATGGTCAGCTCGTCCGATCGTGCGGTCCCACTGATGTACCAGCGTCCATCGATATCCGATGCAACGGCATGGAACGAGTCGAAGTCCGCACCGCCGAACAGGGTGCCCCAGCTGATGGCGAGCGTGCTGTCAAGGACGGTGAAGAAACCATCAGCCTCACCTGCGTTCAGGGGTTGGAAGGAGGTGGTGTCAGTGTGCAATTGCTCCGACCACGTGGTCCCACAGATGGCGGGGACGCCGCGTTGCACGGCAATGTCATGGGCAATGTCATCCTCAGGCCCGCCGTGATAGGTGCCTTCGACGATGAGGAGCATGGTATCCACCTTCATCACGAAGGCATCGAGGCCGCCTTGCAAAGTCGGTGTTCCGGCGTTGATCATGGCGATGTTCGTGGTGCTGTTGGTGTTCCCGACGAAGACGGTGCCCGTGCTGTCACCGTTCGCCATGGCCACGATCTCGTCATCCCCTTCACCCCCGATGAAAGTGGCGGCCACCAAGGAATCCGTGCCGGCGAAGAGGAGCAGCAGCCCGTCGATGCCCTGGGTGTAGGACTGGGCGCTGGGGGTGAGGCCGCTCAGGCTGCCGGGGCCATTGGTCGTGCCACCGATGAGCAGGCGACCGTGCACGTCCATGGCGGCGCTTCGGGCGATCTCGTTCTCCGCAGTGCCGAAATAGCTTGCACTGCGCAGGGTCCCGTTGCTGCCGAAATGAGCGAGGAAGACATCCGAACCGCCTCCGTGCACTCCCTGGAAGGCGAGCGTGTCCGTGGCGATGCTGTCGGTGGAGGTGGTGTTCCCGATCAGGTAGATGCTGTCGGTGGCCGCCACCACCACTTCAACGGCCTCATCATCACCACCACCACCGAAGAAGGTGCACCACAGCATGGAGCCGTGCGAGCCGATCTTTGCGAGGAAGGCATCAGATGCACCTCCACCGTAGCTGTTTTGATGAATGACCACGCTGTTCGCGGTGGTGTCATTACTGAGGAGCAGGCCCTCTGTCGTGCGACCGGCCACGTAAATGTTGCCGGCCAGATCCGTGGCCATGGAGAGCACGGCATCAGCTCCGGAACCACCATGGTAGCTCGCCCACTTCCTTACCGCCGAACCATCCTGTGCATACGAGGCATGGGAGATCAGTAACAGGGTTGAAAGGACCAGGATGTTGATGCACGGGTCGTTGGATGAGCGACGAATAGACCGGATATCGATGGGATCCATGGCAGAATGGTTTCCATCGAATGTGTGGTGATCCGTACGGAATTGGACCGTGATGAACAGTTACGGTCCTTTTGTCGCGAGGAACGGTCCCCTGGTGCGCTCTTTCACCGGGTACGTGCCGTTGCCACCTATTTGAGCGAATGGCCGTGAATGCGTTCAGCGCAGCGTGGAACGGTCTATCTCATTGATCCGGTGATCCCGCATGGAAGGCTTCAGCGTTCCTTGGCGTGGTATGGCATCATCGCCGGACACCGGGCCCGATCCACCGGTGATCACATCTCCGCGAAGGGAGCAGGCGTCATTTCCGTATGAACCGTGCGGTCCGCACGTCGCCATTGACCGACCGCAGTTCCAGCAGATAGGAGCCTGTCCCGAGCGGCGTGGTGTCCATTTGGCGGATACCGCCTGCGGACCAGGTGCCGCTGAGCACGGCGCGTGCGTGCATGTCCAGCACCCGGAAGTTCCACTTTCCTTGAAGGTCCGTGAGGTCCACGTTCACCTGTTCACGTTCCCGCACCTGCGTGGGCCAGCATTTCAGCCCGGTAGGGGATGCCATGGTCGGTAGGCCAGCAACCACGCCGGTGTTGTAGCGGGCCAGGGCGAAGGTGTTGTTGCCGCGGCCGCACGCCACCACCTTGCCGTCGGCTTGCAGCACCAGCGCATAGGCAATGGAAATGCCAGCTCCGAAGGGTGTGACCACCGGTCCTGCGTTGTCCGGTTCGCCATCGGTGAACGAAGGATCCAATGATCCATCCGCATTCAGCCTTGCCAGACAGAAGCTGCTGGTCGAGCCCCCCCACCCACCGATCACATACCTGCCATCGGGTTGGCGCACCATACCATACATGAAGTCATACGCACCGAGCTCTTGACTTATGAAGCCATCGCCATCCAGGCTCGGGTCCGGTGTTCCATCCGCCAGCAAGCGCATCAGGAAGGCATCCGGTGCGAATGATCCACCCACGAAGCCCGTGGAAGTGATGCGCCCGTCCGGTTCGAGCACCAGGGCATTCGCCTCAGCGAAGCTCGGGTATTGCACGTCCCGGATCACGAACCCACCATCGCCGAAGGCCACATCAGGATCACCGTTGGGGAGGATACGGGCCACAAGCAAAGCCGCATTGCCTGACGCTCCGGAGCCGCTGGCCGATCCGCACACGACCAAGCGCCCATCCGGCTGAATGACCATCGCATTGGCCACATTGTTGTTCGCCGTGGGCAGGAAGGTGGCATGGCCGTTGGTGCCGAAGCTGTCGTCGGGTGTTCCATCGGCGTGCAGGGCGATGAACATGAGGTGGGGGATCGATCCGACGAACTGTGAGCCGGTGAGCACGATGCCACCGTCCGGCCGCAACACCATGGCGCGCGGTGAAACATCACCACCGGGAATCGAGTGGGTGACATATCCCGCGGACCCAAAGTCGGGATCGGGGGTGCCATCATCAAGGAACTGCAGAACGATCGCATTCCCATCTTCCGCTCCAGCAGCGGCACCAGCCATCAGAATGCGCCCATCTGGCCTTACCGCCAGCGCTTGGATACCCCCGCCTTGATCAAGGTCCACCCGGACGAGACCACCTTCGCCAAAGGATGGATCGAGATCACCATTGGCCAGGTACATGGCGAGGACGGGGTCGTAGTTCGCGCCCGTTAGGGTGTGACCTGCGGCCAGCAACCTCCCGTCCGGCAATTGAATGATCGCGGTCGCTTCAGCCGAGGAGGTCTGTAGGTCGGTCGTGAGGGTGCCGCCATTCCCGAAGCTGGTATCCAGGGTTCCCGGTTGGGAGAAAGCCTGAGCACAGAGCAGCGTTAGGAGCGGGAGGATCGATCGTTCCATGGATGTGGACATCAAGGTCAGTCTTTCGTGAAACGCAGGACCTTGCGCAGGCCTTCAGCAGTGGTGATCTCCAGGAGGTAGCTGCCCTTCGCCAGACGTTCCACCGGAATGGATGGCATGCCACCTCCGTTGAGGCGATGGCTGGCGATCATGCGGCCGAGTTCGTCCAAGACCCTGGCTTGCACACCGCTCGGTACCGCACGAAGGTCGATGCGCGCGAAGTCGGTGGCCACAGAAGGGTGGACCGACACGCCACTGAGCATCTTCGCTTCCTCGATCCCCACCAAGGAACCAATGGTGTAGGTGATGTCGTCCAGGGAAATGTAGTTGAGGGTATTGCCGTAGGTGATGGTGAGGGTCTGAAGTGCCGCGCCTTGGAGCGCGCTGCCGTTCATCGCGATGGTCGCCCAATCGAGCCCGGTGTTCCCCGTCGGTGTGACGGTGAAGGTGTGTGAGACGTTCCCACCCGGGCCGGTGCCTGACAAGGTCAAGGTCCCTACAGCATAGGTGTCGCCATCGGTCCCGCTTGTCCAAACCTTCAGGCTTTGCAGGGTGAAGGTCTTGAGCACGTCCTGCAGCACGATCTGCGAAGCAGGCATGTTGTCGTTCCCTTCGAGTATGCCGGTATCGATGAACCAATCGCTTCCTCCAGCGCCATAGGTATCGAAGTTGGTGATACGGAGGTCGGAGGTGAGCAGGAACGTCTCCCCCGTAGGACCGTTGAAGGTGGTGGCCCCATCGGCATAACCCGCCTCGAAGCCCTCGGTGGTCTGGCTGAGCAGCGGAGATGTGGAAAGGGTGATGGCGAGCAGGAGTATCGGTAGGCGCATGGGAATGGTGTTGATAGTGGGGTGAGGGTTGCTTGTCCTACTTGTGCGTTCGGCCTGGAGGGTGCCCAGTGTCCTTCGCTCCCGTGCTCATCGGGGATCGTGTCCCGATGTGAACGATCGCGGAATATTAAAGAACGGTGGTTCAATTTAGAGTGCCTCGAAGAACCTCGTTCCGCCTGCGTTCAGGGCCGGAGTGGGTGATGGTGGTCACGTGCTCGAATAAGTCCATACTTCGTTGCTCTTCAGTCGGATACTATGTTCCAGTGTCCGCACATAGGAGCGCCTTGTCTGGGCGCATGACAGCGGCGTGCGCCATCCGTTCGAGCTTCTTCAAGGTATCATATGATGAGAACGGAGGGAGGGTTGAACCTTTGCCCGGCCTCATGTGTACCGCTCGTCATGCGCTCATGCCTCCAGCTGATCCTCGTGGTCCATGCCCTTGCCGTGCATGCCACGAGCACCATCCATGTATCGGGCCGCATCGTCAACTGGCAGGAGCCCTATCCCGGCATGGGGCTATCTGTGATAGGCATCCGATCCGAGGGCTGGCTGCAACCGAACGCCGCACCGGATCCGGCCACCGGCCATTTCAGCGGCACCCTGCCCTGCGGTCCGTTGCGCAATGCGCATGGTCGTTGGGTGGACATCGAGTTCTACGCATTCACCGACAACGGGCCGGGAAGGCGGAGCATGTTCATTCGCGTTCCATATGCGAAGGAGATCGACCTGGGCGAGGTCATCTGGCGGCCCACACACTATCGGTTGACGCCACTTGGTCTGGTGATCGATACTGGCGTTCCGCGTGACACGGTGATCGGAGAGCCCTTCGGCACCTATCTGCTCCTGCGCCCCATGAATCCCGAGCCGGGTGAGCGGATGGAGCTCGTGTTCGGATACATCAGCAGTGGAGAACCTCGCGTCGTATCCCATGGCATCGCCTCGAAGGACTTGGGCACCTATCTGGTGAACTTCAACTTCGCCCTGCGGACCGATACGGAGGTATTCACCGAGAGTTGGAACGAGGAGGTGAGCCCGTTCGACCTTGGACCGCTGGCCGGCGGGCGCTATCGCCTCAGGCAGTCACCCTCACACGTGGAACACCTGCGCGACATCGACTTCCTGTTGAACGAGGATCTTTGGATCACCGTAGCACAACGTCAGGAACCATGAAGGTCATGATGGCATTGCTGATGCTTCCGCTGTTATCATGCGGACAGGAAAGGGCCAGCTATCAGGTAGGATGTGACGGTGTGCCTGGTTCTTTCCTGATCCATGTGGACGATGTATTGAACGACAGTACCGATCTTTTCCAGGGCGCCTATCCACCGGCCACTCCGCTCACGTGTGAGTTGCTTGTCATGCTGGAGGAGGAACTGAAGGACGACAGTGCGCGGTATTGTTTCGACCTGCTTGCACGGAAACATTGGATGACGGACCCGCATGCCTGGGTGACCCACGCGTATATCGAAAGGCATCACAACTTCCCGCTCGCCATGGCCGCGACCGCGCACTGGAATGAGGATCATCGCATACGCGGTCTGCGCGAATTGCAGGAATACCGACGGATCCGACCGATGGTCTGTGCGACAAAGGAGCACTACGCACGTCTGGAAACACAGGATCACGCAGCGGTCCGTTACTTGATAACCGTTCTGGAGACCACGCCGATGTTCATTTCTGGCAGCGAGAACGCGACCATCCACCAGACCTACCTCCGCACGGTGATGGAGACCCTGGACCTGTTCACCGGCCAACAGCACATGATCGGCCAGGACCGGTTGGTGGGTATTCATCGCAGCGAGGAAGCGATACAGCAGGCGGTGATCGATTGGCACGGATGGCTCGACGAATGAAAGCCTTGTTCCTCATCGGTGTGCTTCTTCCGGCCAGCCTGTTGGCTCAGGATGCGACCACCTTCCGCAAGGCGATCGAGAGCGGGAAGGTGGAACGACTGGATCGTTGGATGAAGCGGACCATCCATGACCAGTGTAAAGGTCACCTCGTCATCAACGGATCTTCGACCTACATCACCCACCAAGCCACCTACGACACCATCGTCGCTTTCGTACGCCAGCAGCCAGGGGTGATCGATGCTGCTTGGGACCGTTGTGTCGCGAAGGCGGCGATCTGGCCTGGCCATAGCGTGGTCGGTATCATGTGCCAGATGGGAGGGCGGACCGTGGAGCGTTGTTGGAGGGTACAGGAAGGCAGGCTCGGCACGATAAGGCTCGGGCGCTGGCGACCACGCATTCGGAAGCCGCGGGAAGAGCTCCGCTACATAGGTGCGCAGGAGTGCACCGGTTTCGTGGCCGAGCAGCGCAAGCTGTGCGAAGCGAAGGAATGAGGCTGCAACCGCGCGAGCGGATCCGGTCGCTCGATCCCGGGCCGATCACTGCCGCTCGAACACCAGGTGCAGGTAGTCGCCGTCCTTATGCGCGTGCTGATCACGGATGGTTGTCCATTGTCCGGATGTGATATCCGCGGAGAGCGCGTCCAGGCCACGTTCCAGTTCGTCGGTCGTTGCGAACAGTGCGAAGGAGGAGATGCCCTTGCGGAACTCCGGGTCGAGGTAGGCTGATGGACGATGCTTGCGGGCGAACAGGAACAGGTCCTGAAGGTCGGGCCGAACCGAATACGGGATGCGCTCCTTCAGCACCAGTCCGGAACCCGCGGCCCCGGTGATGATCCGTTCCTCGGCGGGGAGGCACGCGGCGCTCCGTGCGATCATCCGCGGGAAATAATGGCGCAGCCAGTACGCTCCGGTTTGTTCGGGAGCGGAAGTGAACACGACGAACCTGGAGCCTGGCTGCAGGATCCTGCCGCATTCGGACAGACCACGCTCCAGGTCCGTCCAATGGTGCAGGGTGAGCGTGGCCGTGGCCGCCTGGAAGGAATGATCGGCGAAGGGGATCGCTTCCGCCCGACCCGTTACCCAGTTCACATCGGTCCGTTTGGCGCGTGCCTCGGTCAACATCCGTTCCGATGGGTCCAGACCGGTCAACCGCAGGCCACGCTCCGCCAGGAAATGGGTGTAATTACCGGTGCCGCAGCCGATATCGATCACGGAGGCGCCAGCAGGTGCGTTCAGCAGGTCGAACAACCGTTGGGCCAGGAAGGGATCAGCCGCGCGTGTGGCATCATACCCGGTGCCAATGCGGTCATAGGTGGTCGTGGACATCGCACAAAGGTGATCCTGTCCGTTCGTTCCGCGTCATCTACTTTCGGCGACAACATCATGCGCCACCTGCTCGCCATCCTCATCGCCACCGTCTGGATCTCCATCCACGAGTTCGTCCGGAACCAGCTGGTGCTCGCGGATCATTGGGCGGATCACTATACGGCGATGGGCCTCGCCTTTCCCAGTGCACCGGTGAATGGCGCGGTGTGGGGCATCTGGGCGCTGGTCCTGGTCATCGCCATCCATTTCCTCGCGCGACGGGGCGGGCTGTTGGAGACCGCGGCCATCGCGTGGATCATGGGCTTCGTGCTGATGTGGCTCGTCATCGGGAACATGGGTGTGCTACCCTTATGCATCCTTCCCGTGGCTGTGCCATGGAGCATGGTGGAGGTCATTGGCGCGGTGTACATCGTTCAGAAGTTCCGTTCGCGCGTTCCGTCCCGCCAGGCCTGACGAAGGTTCGAGAGCGGCCATCGTGTCCGGCCCAGGCGCTGACCGACGCATGCCTGTCTTCCCGCCGCCGGTTATATTCGAACCACACAACCACCACACATGATCGCCCTGCTCGTCCTCCTCGGTCTGCTTGTCCTTCTGGCTTTCTACGCCATCGGCATCTACAACAAGCTGGTGAAGCTGAAAAACCTCGTGGCCGAAGCCTGGAGCGGGATCGATGTTCAATTGAAGAAGCGGTACGACCTCATCCCGAACCTGGTGGAGACGGTGAAGGGCTATGCCGCGCACGAGAAGGAGACCTTTGAGAACGTGACCCGCGCGCGTGCCGCCGCACAACAAGCGAGCACGGTGGAAGGCCAGCAGGCGGCGGAGAACAAGTTGAGCGGCGCGCTGATGAACCTGATCGCGGTGGCCGAGCGTTATCCCGAACTGAAGGCGAACACGAACTTCCTGGAACTGCAGAACACGCTGGCCATGGTGGAGGGCGACATCGAGAAGTCGCGCCGCTACTACAACGGCAATGTGCGCGAACAGAACACACTGATCGAGACCTTCCCGAGCAACCTCGTCGCGAACATGTTCGGCTTCGCGAAGAGCGCCTTCTTCGAACTGGAGAACAAGGCGGAGAAGGAGACGCCCAAGGTCACCTTCAGCTGATGCGCCGCGCGCTGCTGTTGCTGGCGGTCTTGGGCGTCGGATACGCGCAGGGCCAGAGCGAGAAGATCAACGCGTTCCACACCGATCTCACCGTTGCGGCCGATGGGCGGCTCACCATCACCGAGGAGATCAACATCCACGCGGAAGGGAACGAGTTCAAACGCGGCATCGTGCGCAGGTTGCCACGCCTGTTCACGGACAACAAGGGGAGGCAGCACCGGGTGAGCTACGACTTCACCCAGGTGCTCGTGTTCGGCGCACCATCACCGCATCACACCGCCACCGAAGGCGATGACTTCGTGCTGTACGTGGGTTCAGAGGGCAACTTTCTGGAGCCGGGCGACTACCCGTACACGATCACCTATACCACCCAGGGTCAGCTGGGCTTCTTCGCGGACTTCGACGAGATCTATTGGAACGTGAACGGCAACGGATGGGCCTTCGACATCGACAGCCTATCCGCGCTCGTCCACCTGCCGCCCGGTGCCGAGGTGAAGCAGACCACGTGTTACACCGGTGCCTACGGAAGCACCGAGCACGATTGCGGCGCGACCGTCCTCGATCCGCGCACCGTTCGCTTCACCGCACGGGCCATGGGCTATTACGAAGGGCTTACGGTGGCTGTCGGCTTCCAGAAGGGTGTGGTGGCTGAACCGCCGCCACCGACCTTTTGGGAGGAGAACGCCGTTCCATTGACGGGTGGCGGCATCACGGGCCTGCTGCTGCTGTACTACTTCATCACCTGGTTCCGCTTCGGCCGCGACCCCGACCGGCCCACGGTGATCCCGCTCTTCGAGCCGCCGAACGGCATTTCACCCGCTTCGGCGGCCATGGTGATGAAGGGAGGTTTCGACAACGACCAGATCACCCCGGCCATGATCTCGCTCGCGGTGAAGGGCCACATCCGCATTGAGGAGAGGACGGATGCGGTCCTGTTCGGCCTGGTGAAGTCAAGGACCTACACCATTGTGAAGACCATGAACGGTTCGGGTCTGCCGCGCGAGGAGCAGGAGCTGCTGAACCGCATGTTCGTTGGTGGCAGGAAGACGTGCGTGATCGATGGGACTTACGATCCGAGCATGAAGCTCCTGGCGAGCGAATTCCGCGCGACCCTGCGCGGGCAATGGCACGACTTCCTGACCAAGGGGGACAATGGCCGGTTCTGGTGGCTCCCGATGCTCCTGGTGGCCGCCTGTTTGATCACCTTGATCGTACTGCACAACAAGTACCTGGGTGGAGAGGATATCGTGTACATCGGCGCATTCATCGCGGTGAACGTGGTCCTGTTCATCCTGTACACATACTTGATCAAGCGGCCGAGCGAGGCGAAGCAGGCGCTCCGCTCGAAGCTGCTCGGCTTCAAGATGTACCTGGGTGCGGCCGAGGAAAAGCAGTTGCAGCACTTCAACCCACCGACGATGACGCCCGAGGTCTTCGAGAAGTACCTGCCCTATGCCATCGCGTTCAAGGTGGAGAAGATCTGGGGCGAGCGATTCCAGGCCATGATCAGCAGCGCGCTGGTGGAACCCGACTACAAGCCCGGTTGGTACAGCGGGAACATAGGCCACTTCGGGTCCTTCTCCAGCAGCATGTCGTCATCGCTGAGCAGCAGCGTGAGTTCAAGCAGCACCCCACCGAGCAGCAGCGGTGGCTCGGGCGGTGGTGGATCGTCGGGCGGCGGTGGCGGCGGAGGGGGCGGAGGCGGCTGGTAGCAGTTGAGCATCCCTGAGCTCCAGGCAGCGCTTCCTTGAACGGAGTATTGCGACCTGTCGCTGATGCACCATGCAGCCCACACGCACATCATCGCCAGTAGATCCGTCATGAATACCTGCTTCGTCAGGCGAAAAGTCCGCGTGCCTTCGCCATCAACCAGGGTGCGAGGAAGGTGATCACCGGTACGAGGACCCAGATGCGGCCTTGCGATGGATCGTAGTCCAAGAGCAACTCGCTCCACGTCTTCTTGAAGAGGAAATGCCCGGCACCGAACTCGAAGCCAAGGGTCATGACCAACCAGAGCGAGCCGATGGTGATCGCCTTGCCTTCATCCGGCGGGCCCAGCCAACGGATGGTGGTCCACGTGGTCAGTAGAATGAGCGCGCAGAGCATCAAGGTGCTGATGGCGAGCCCCACAGTGAGGCCGGTACGTGGGATGATCCATTCCACACGGAGCGTTCCGTTCAGTATCGCCAGCACCATCAACAGGAACCAGATGACCACGGCTTTCCACCACATGGATGGGTGTTTCCCGCAAGATGAGCAACGATGAAGGAACGGACCATGCGTTCCATCAATCGTCCAGCTGTGCTCGTCCAACGTTCGGTTGTTGCAGGGATTGGTGGAACAATAGGACCGCGGCTTGCGGTTCTCATCGTTCTTACCCAACGTCAACGGATCAAGCGCTTCCGCTCCGGGACCTTTGCCACCATGAAGAACCAGTTGATGACCGCGGCGGTGTACAGTCGCTACGGAAGCCCTGAGGTGATCTCCATCGCACAGGTGGTCAAGCCCGAACCCAAGCCGAACGAGGTCCTCATTCGCATCCACGCCACCACCGTTACCTCCGGCGATGTGCGCATGCGGAAGGCGGACCCTTTCCTCATTCGTTTCTTCTCCGGTCTCTTCACTCCCAAGGCGCCGATCCTCGGCCACGAGCTGGCCGGGGTAGTGGAGGCTGTGGGGGAGACGGTCACCAGGTTCAAGGTGGGTGATCGCGTCTTTGGAAGCACCGGCATGCGCTCCGGAACACATGCCGAGTACATCTGCGTGGCTGAGGACGCCGCCATCGCTCATACTCCGGACAGCCTGGCGCACGGGGAGGCGGCCACACTGGCGGTCGGTGCGCTCACGGCCCTGCACTTCATCCATGCGGCGGCGCTCCAACGCGGTGAGCACATCCTCATCCACGGCGCTTCAGGCAGTATCGGAAGTGCTGCCGTGCAGCTGGCCACGGCCATGGGCGCTACGGTCACCGCTGTCTGCAGCACCGCCAATGTGGAGCTCATGCGCACGCTCGGTGCTGATCATGTGATCGACCACACGAAGCAGGACTTCACAAAGAGCGATCACACGTATGATGTCATATTCAGCACCGTGGGTCGCACCAGCTATGCGGCGTCAAAGCACCGGCTTGTGGACAAAGGCCGCTACGTCACCAGCGCTGCCGCAGGATCGGACTATCGGCACATGCTCACCAGCAAATTGTTCGGTGGCCACAAGGTCATTGGCGGTGTGTCGAACGCGGGTGCGTCGGGCATCGCGCGGATCCGGGAGCTGGTGAACGCCGGCAGGCTGAAGGCCGTGATCGACCGCCATTTCACGCTGAAGAGCATCGCGGAAGCGCACCGCTACGTGGACCAGGGCCACAAGCGCGGCAACGTGGTGATCGATGTGGCTGCCTGAACTTCGCCCAAGCACTTGTGCGGGCATCCTGCCCGGTCATGCCGCGCGGGACGGCTTCGTCAAGCCCAGGATCAAGGCCAATGCCAGGGCCATGATCACCACCAGGCGGATCAGGCTCAGGAATTCCCAGGTACCAGCACGCGCCTGCAGGTCGGGATCGATGGTATCGGCGTAGGGGGTACCGGTGATCGCCATCAACTCCGGTACGAAGTAGGTGAAGGTCGCGATCATCACCACCACGTATCCGACCAGGTTGAAGAGCACATGACCGCGGCGTGGTCCCTTCCAGCTTGACCAGAGCGTGATGAGGATGAGCACCAACGTGACGGGATGGATCGCCTCCCAGAACGCGGCCGGGTTAATGCCGTATGGACCTTGGTACATGGCGAGTGATGCCGGCGGACCAGCGCTCCAACGGGGGATCACGGCTGCATGTTCGTATACCGCACCTCCGACCACAATGGCAAAGGCGAGCGCTGCGAGTGCATGGATGATGTCTTTGATGTTCATGGTCTGGGGATCAGGTGGGACGATGAGTAAAGGGAAGTACGATCGGTCACCTTCCGGAAGGAAGGAGGATCAACGTGCCGCCTCCTTCGCCAGGATCCGCTTTCGGATGCGGCTCAAGGATTCGGGCGTGACACCGAGGTAGCTGGCCAGCAGGTATTGGGGCACGCGCTGCAGCAGTTCCGGACGTTGCTCCAGGAGGTCCAGGTAGCGTTGTTCCGGGGACTTGGTAATGAAGCTCGCGAACTTCTCCTGGTGCGCGCCGAAGTCGCTCTCCACCGCCACCCGGCAGCTGCTCTCCAGGTTGGGGTACTTCCCGAACAATTCCCGCTCGGCCGCATAGCTCCACACCACGAGCGTACAGTCCTCCACACAGGCCAGATAGTGGTTGGCCGGCACTTGGTTGATGAAGCTGTACAGGGAAGCCACCGCCTGTCCTTCGGTGTAGAACTCGGTCGTGCGCAGGTCGCCGTCCACATCGTAGTACATGTGTACGCAACCATCGATGCAGAACCACGCCTCGGTGGCCACATCGCCGGCCTTCAGCAGTACGGTGCCTTTCGGGAAATGACGGATCGGCACCAATCGGTCCATGTCCCGCGCCTCCTCTGGCGAGAGTAGTGCCGACATGCCTGGAAGTTGGGAGGGCTTCAGGTCCATGGCGAGGTGGTGAAGGAACAAGGTACGGAACCCGGGTTGGACGATTGCTCTATCGAACATGCTTGCCGCATGGGAGGTCGATAGGAGGGGAGCCCTGTTCCTCCTCTCGAACATGGCACGGTAGCGTCGTCCAGGCGCTGCGTAGAGCATGACCTTCTGCAAGAGCGACGGACGACCTGACCTAGGATCACGCAAACCGCTACTCGCCATTGATCCGAACGCGGATCACCTGTTCCGAGGTGATGGCGAAAGCACGTTCACCTGGACCCGGGCGTATGAGGTGCGTTCCGGTGAATCCCCCGAAAGCGGGCAGGACAGCACCCCTTGCACCGAACCAGAAGCAGGGCAGGCTTATTGCCTGGCGTCCCTTCCCGCTCAGGCGCACGGCTGGATGTACATGACCCGCCATACCGTAGAGGTCGGTAGTGGATGTGGGATGATGCGTGAAGAGGAAGGGTCCTTCATTGCGGAATGCCATGGTCGCGATCCCTGCGCGCTGATACAGGTCCGGGTGAAGCACATCATGGTTGCCCGTGACCAGGCTGAAACCGACATCCCCGTGGTTCGAACGGAAGGCGATGAAGTCCTCCCACACCTTGTTGTAACTGCTATGGAAGAGATCGCCGAGCATCAGGATCTCATGGGGACGTGTTCGCTTGATGAGGGCATCCAGTCGGTCCAGGTTCCGTTGCTCCAGCCCGGCAGGCGCTGCGATACCCGCGCTCCTGAAATGCGCCGCCTTGCCCAGATGAAGGTCGGAGAGGATGAGCATGCGCCGCCTTGACCAATACACCGCCCGTTCGACGAGCAGCTGCAAGCGTTCGCCGCGGACCTGTACCAGGCACGTGTTCATGCGAGTTGAGCGCTCATACGTTGGATCCGCTCCTCCAACTTCTCGGAGCTGAGCTTCTCGCGCAGCCGGTCAACCAGGATGGGGAAGCAGAACGGCGTGACGGTGGCGCAGTCCATGATCACCGGACGCTGCTGATGGATCCGCTGCAGCGCCGTTCGAAGGCGCGCCTCCTCCACCTGGAAGGTCATCACCTCTTCATGCGCCTGCATCAACAGCAGGTTGCCCGGATCCATTTCCCTGAACACCTCGAAGAAGAGCTGCGCGCTCGATTGCAGATGGCGCACGGGATGGGCCTTGCTCTTGAACCCCTTGAACACGAGGCCCGCGACCTGGGCGATCTCGCGAAAGCGGCGCCGTGCCATCTCCGTGGCATTGAGGCTCGCTTCGATGTCGGCGCGCAGATAGGCCGTGCTGAAGAGGTCGCTGTCGAAGGCCGCTCAATGGGGATCGCGCGACCGCTCAGAAGCTCGAAACCGTAGTCGTTCATGGCGATGCTGAAGCGCCATCGGCGTGAGCAGTCCGATGCGATAGGCGAGCAAGGCGGTTATGCCCTCGTGCACGGCACGACCTTCGAACGGATAGAGGAACACGTGGTAGCCTTCGCGGGTCCGCAGCTTCTCCACGAGCAACTCGTCACTCCGGGGAATATGCGAACGCTCGCGTTGCTTCTCCAGCAAGGGGGCGAGCGCGCGCAGTTCAGGTTCGCGCCGATCGTCTTCCGCGGCTTGTTGCACCACCTCCCGAAGCACGGCGCTCATCTGCGAACTCAGCGGCATCCGACCGCCCATCCAGCTGGGCACGCGGCCCTTCGTCACCTCGCTCTTGCGCACCAGCGCCTCCATGTTGTGCACCGACAAGAACTCCAGGTTGCGCCCCGCGAACCAGAACACGTCGCCACGCTTCAAACGACTGATGAAGGACTCCTCCAGCGAGCCGATGTAGCCGCCACTGATGTACTTGACCCGGATGGCGGTATCGCTGGTGATGGTACCGATGGAGAGGCGGTGACGCAGGGCGATCCTGCGGTCGTTCACCACATACCTGCCATCCTCCACCTCCACTTTGCGGAATTCATCATAGGCCAGCAAGGAAGGCCCCCCGGTGGTGATGAAGCCCAGCACCCAGTTCCATTCATCCGGCGTGATGGACCGGAAGCTGAAGGTGCCGCGCACTTCCTTCAACACTTCCTCCTGCCGGAATCCATCGCCTACGGCCAGCGTCACGAGGTACTGGCACAACACGTCGAACGAACGCGTGTATGGTATGCGCTGCTCCACTCTTCGAGCGGCGACAGCGTGGCGCAAGGCCACTCCTTCCAGCAGTTCCATGGCATGCGTCGGCACGAAATGGATGCGGCTCACGGCGCGGGGCTGGTGACCGCTGCGACCGGCTCGCTGGATGAAGCGCGCCACGTTCTTCGGCCCGCCCACTTGCACAACGTTCGAGACCGGGCGGAAATCGACGCCGAGGTCGAGGCTGCTGGTGCAGATCACCGCGCGCAGGCGATGCTCATGCAGCGCGGTCTCGGTCCAGTCGCGCAGCTCGCGGCTCAGCGAACCATGGTGCAGCGCGATGAGACCGCTTAGTTCCGGATCCACATCGAGCATGCGCTGGTACCAGCGTTCGGCGAAGGACCTGGTGTTGGTGAAGATCAGGGTGCTCTCGCCCTGGTGCAGCAAGGGCATCACCTGTTCCACGGCGCGTACCCCGGCATGACCGGCCCAGGGGAAGGTGCGGATATCCGGTGGCAGCACCGTGCGCACCTCGATGCGCTTCCGTACATCGCCACGGATGATCATGCGGTGGTCCGACCCTGCCTCTTCGCCCAGCAGCACGTCCAGCGCCTCCTCCAGGTTGCCGATGGTCGCACTGATGCCCCAGGTGCGCATGCCCGGCGCCAGCGAACGCATGCGCGACAGGGCCAGTTCCATCTGCACGGCGCGCTTGCTCCCGAGCAGCTCATGCCACTCATCCACCACCACGCAGCGCAGGCGCTCGAACAAGGCCGCACCACCCTTCTGCGAGAGCAGGACGTGCAGGCTCTCCGGCGTGGTAATGAGGATCTCGGGCATCGCCTTCTTCTGCTTCGTGCGCTCGTTCGCGCTGGTATCGCCGGTGCGCACGCCTACCGTCCAGTCGAGCCCGAGGCCAGCGATGGCCTGCCAGGCACTGAGCTCGATCTCCTTGGTGAGCGCGCGGATGGGGGCGATCCAGATCGCGCGCAGCCCGCGCTTCGCCTTCGTGCCATCGCCCTCCCGAAGCGCTTCAAGCAGGATCGGGACGAGCAACGCATAGGTCTTGCCCATGCCCGTGGGCGCGGTGAGCAGACCCTGCGCGCCTTGCAGATAGGCCTTCCAGGCGTCGCGCTGGAAGATCTGCGGCTTCCAACCCTGCGTGGCGAACCAGCGCGTGGCCGTTGTGAGCAGCGTGCGGTCAGCGGGCGCCTTGGCCATGGGCATGGAGTAATTCCTGGAGGTCCTCCAAGGTGTTGGCGTCGCGGATATCCTTGTCGGTGCGCCAACGGAGTATGCGCGGGAAACGCAGGGCCACGCCGCTCTTATGCCGCGGACTGCGACCGATGCCCTCGAAGCCGATCTCGAACACATGCATCGGGGTGACGCTGCGCACGGGCCCGAACTTCTCCTTGGTATGCTGCTTCACGTAGGCATCCACCTTCCGCATCTCCTCATCGGTAAGGCCGCTGTAGGCCTTCGCGAAAGGCACCAGCTCCTCGCCCTTCCACACGGCGAACGTGAAGTCGGTGAAGAGGTCGGCGCGACGGCCATGCCCGCGCTGGGCGTAGAGCAATACGCCATCGATGCTGAGCGGATCCACCTTCCACTTCCACCAATCGCCACGCTTGCGTCCGACACGATACACGGACTCGCGACGCTTGAGCATGATGCCCTCGCTGTGCATTTCCCGCGAGCGCTCGCGTTCTTCAGCCAGATCCTCCCAGGTCGCGAAGCGCACCTCTGGAGAAAGGCGCAGCCTATTCTGCTTGGCCTGTTCCACGATCGCTTCCAATGCCTTTCGACGCTCTTGCATCGGCCGCTCCCGTTGATCTGCGCCATCCTGCTCCAAGAGATCGTAGGCCACGAAGACCACCGGCGCTTCCTTGAGCGCGCGCGCCGAAACGCTGGTGCGCCCGATGCGGGTCTGCAAGACCTGGAAGGGTAACGGGTGGTCATCACGCCATGGAAGCAGCTCGCCATCGAGCACGGTGCCGTCAGGAAGGGCGTCGCGCAGCACGTGCAGCTCGGGATACTTGTCCGTGACGAGTTCCTCGCCGCGCGTCCAGAGGTAGAGTTCGCCACCGCGAACGATCAACTGCCCACGGATGCCGTCCCATTTGTGCTCGGCCATCCAGTCGGCCGGATCCCCGAGGTCCGCAGGAGGCATGTCGAGCGCATGCGCCAGGCAGAACGGATAGGGTCGTGATGCGGCAGCGGCGCTTTCCTCCACATGTACGAGGTCGTGGAAAGGGATGGTCGCCGGGTCCCAATCGCCCATGAGCTGGTGGGCCAGCTGGTCCTCGGGCACGCCGGTATGCCGGCTCAGCGCGCGCACCATCAGTTTCTGGGAAACGCCGATGCGGAAGCCCCCGGTGATGAGCTTGTTGAAGATGAAGCGCCCCGTGCGGTCCAGCTCACGCCATTTCCCGGTGACACGCGCACGCCGTTCCTCCTCGCTCAGGCCCTTCAAGGCTTTCACCAGCTCGATGTGTTCGGTGAGCGTGCCGCTGTTCCCCTGCTTGTTACCTGGGACGATCAACGAGATCGCCTCGCTCAGATCACCGACGATGTGGTAACTCTCCTCGAAGAGCCAGTCCGGCACGCCTGCTTCCTGCGCCGCCCAGGTACGTAGCTCGTTGGTGCGCAGCGAACGCCGGGGCCTGCGGTGGCTCAGCAGCGCGATGGTCCACACCTTGTCGCTTTCGGGCGCCACGGCGAAATAGTCGGTGAGCGCCTGCACCTTCTCGTTGGTGCTGTTGGTCGCGTCCATCCGCGTGATCAGGTCGGCGAACTGCTGCATCAGGCGGTGCTTTCCTCATCCGTAGCGGCCAGTACCTCCTCACCCTTGAAGGCCGTCTTCTCCGTGTGCGACGCGATGCCCTGCTCATTCAACCACCGGCTGAATAGGTCGGTGTACCCATGTGTAGTGATCACGCGCTCGGCGCCCGAGGCGCGCACCGCGGCGTTCAGCCCGGGCCAGTCGGCATGGTCGCTCAGGGCGAAGCCGCGGTCCACGGCGCTGCGCCTGCGCCATCCGCGCACCTGCATCCAGCCGCTGGCGATGCCCGAGCTGTAGGGCCGAAGCTTGTTGGCCCACGGCGTGTCCACCGCGCTGCCCGGCGCGATCACGAGCGCGCCTTTGATCAAGGCGGGGTCCGTCTCCCGTGTCAAAGGGATGGTCTCGGGCAGTTCGATCCCTGCCTCCCGGATCGCGGCATTGCAGCCTTCCACGGCACCGTGGGTGAGGATGGGGCCGATGCTGGTGTCCACGTTGGCCATGATGCGCTGGGCCTTGCCCAGGGAATAAGCGGAGAGGACCGTGCATATGCCTTCGCTCGCATTGGCCCGCCACCATGCGTTGATCTCCTCGAAGATGACCGCCTGCGGCTGCCAGATATACACCGGCACCCCGAAGGTGCATTCGGTGATGAAGGTGTTGCACCGCACCGCTTCGAAGGGTGGTGTGAGGCCATCGTTCTCCACTTTGTAGTCCCCGCTCGCCACCCACACCTCGCCGCGATGCTCCACGCGCACCTGGGCCGAGCCGATGACATGCCCCGCCGGGTGCAGGCTGAAGGTGACGCCGTTGATCACGCGCCGCTCGCCGTACGGAATGCCTTCCACCGCGATGCCGGAACCCAATCGGTGACGAAGCAGCGGCGCGCTGTGCTCGTGACAGAGGTAGCTGCCCATGCCCGGCCGCGCGTGATCGCTGTGCGCGTGCGTGATGATGGCGCGCTGCACAGGACGCCAGGGGTCGATGTACACATCGGCCGCCGCGCAATGCATGCCTCGGTCGGTGAAGGTGATCAATGGCATGTCCATGCAACAACTCAGGGAGAACGAAGTTCGTGCCGCTTGCACTGAGCACCCCAGTCGACCTCCGGAACGGCGTCGTGGGGTGGGGCTTCCACGATCGAGATGAAGCTGATGCCCAAGGCCATTCTACTTCGACCCGCTGCGCCACCTCGGATGGTATCCAAGGAGGCAGGCTCATTGCGCCGGTTCGACCCTATTGCACCTCGGTTGGGCACTTGGACGGAAGATACCTACCGGACCGGGTTGGTGGCATCGGTCGCCACTACCGCCGTGGCAGCAGCCTTGGGCAATGCGCAGAACAGTTCGGCGGTCTCGGACATCAACCGCGTCAGCCACCTCCTTAAGGGCTAAAAGGAAGCGGGAACCCCCACCTTTGCATCATGAAGGCCTTTTCCCTCGACGCGTTCTACGAGCAAGTGATGCCACCCAGCAGCGCCAGCGCCAACGACGCCGACCTGCCGCAGTTCCAGGTGTACAGCGCGGCGGAGCTGGCGGCGGCCAAGCAGGACAAGCCACCGATGACCTACAACCGCAGGGCCTATTACAAGGTGAGCCTGATCGAGGGCCGCAACCGCGTGGAGTACGCCGACAAGGTGATCGACGTGGAGGACCGTGCCTTGCTCTTCGCCACGCCGAAAGTGCCCTACCGCTACACGCAGCAGGGCGGCACGCAGGCGGGGCACTTCTGCATCTTCACCCACGAGTTTCTCTTCCAGAACGGACGCGGCATCACCCCGGATAGCCTGCCCTTCCTTCAACCCGGCGCCTTCCCCGTGCTGCAGGTATCAGCGGAGGAAGCGGCAGAGGTGCGCGCCATTTTTGAGAAGATGCACCGCGAGCAGGGCTCGGACTATGCCTACAAGGAGGATCTGCTGCGCAACCACGTGATGGAGCTGGTCCATTGGGGGCAGAAGCTGCATCCGGTGGCGGCCACGCCGGTGGTGCACAGCGCCGCCGACCGCGTGACCACGCTCTTCCACGAGCTGCTCGACCGCCAGTTCCCCATCGAGGATCGCCACCAGCCGCTGGCCCTGCGCACGCCGGCCGAGTACGCCGCCCGCCTGGCCATCCAGGTGAACCACTTGAACAAGGTGCTGAACGAGACGACAGGCCGCAGCACCAGCGAACTCATCAGTGCGCGCGTGTTGCAGGAGGCGCGCATCCTGCTGAAGCGTAGCGATTGGAACATCTCGGAGATCGCGCATGCGCTCGGCTTCCAGGAGGTCTCGCACTTCAGCAACTTTTTCAAGAAGCACACGTCCGTTTCTCCCTCGGCCTACCGCGCCTGAGGGTCCTGTGCGGTCCGTGCAACGAACGGATCGATTCACGCAAGCCGCTGCCGCAAGGCTCCCGGTACGTTCGCAGCCGCTAACAGGGCACTGCGCCGAACGCGCGTCTCCTGTGGCAGTCGCGGGAAGGTCCCGCAGCGGCAACCGGACCGGCCGATCACGGTCCAATGAACACGTGATCATGAAACTCACTGGCAATACCATTCTCATCACCGGCGGTACCAGCGGCATCGGCCAGGCGCTCGCCGAGCAATTCCATCAACGCGGCAATACGGTCATCATCGCCGGTCGGCGGCAGGCCGAGCTGGACCGCATCACAGCCGCGCACCCGGGCATGCAGGGCATCCAGGTGGACCTGACCGATGCCGAGGCCATCAACGCCTTCGCCGCGCGCATCCGCAACGAGTTCCCCGCATTGAATGCGCTGGTGAACAATGCCGGCATCATGGTGGCGGAGGACCATGTGAACGGCAGCGATGCCATGGCCATCGCCGAGCGCACCATCCAGACCAACATCACGAGCGTGCTGCAGCTCACCGCCTCGCTGCTGCCCAGCTTGATGAAGCAGCCCGCCGCCACCCTCATGGCCACCACCAGCGGCCTGGCCTTCGTGCCGCGTGCGCAATACCCGTCCTATTGCGGCAGCAAGGCCTTCCTGCACTCCTGGCTGCAGAGCCTGCGCCAGCAACTGCGCGGCACCAGCGTGCAGGTGCTCGAACTCGCCCCGCCCTATGTGCAGACCGAGCTCACCGGCGCGCATCAGGCCACCGACCCGCATGCCATGCCCTTGGCCGACTACATCGCCGAGGTGATGCAATTGCTCGCCGTGCCGGAGCCGCCGAACGGCGAGGTGCTGGTGGAACGTGTGAAGCTGCTGCGCGATGCCGAGCGGAAGGGAGAATACGAAAAGGTGTTCGGTTTCCTGAATGCGGATTGAGCAGGAGTTATCGGTTGCGACGGGATAGCTGAGGGAAGCTCGTACGGCGCTTTACGCCGTCGGCCGATCAAGCGCAATTCCGAACAAGCGCTAGGTTCGCTGGCAGCATGTACGACCTCCCCCACCACAAGGCGCTCGACGAGCAGGACACCAAGGACCTCATCGCGCGCTATCCCTTCGCCTTCTTCACCGGCTGCGATGCGCAGAACAGGCCCGTTGCCACGCAGATCCCCGTTTTCATCGAGGAGCACGAGGGCCGGCGGATCCTGCGCGGGCACATCATGAAGCACACGGACCACCACAAGGCCTTCCTGCACAACCCGAACGTGCTGGTGGTCTTCACCGGCCATCATAGCTACGTGAGCGGCACCTGGTACAGCAACCCACACACCCCCAGCACCTGGAATTACATGAGCGTTCACGTCCGCGGCGTTGTACGCTTCCTGGACGATGCCGCGCTGGCGGATGCGCTGCGCACCATCACCCTGCATTTCGAGCACAACGATCCCCGCTCCACAACCGTCTACGACAACATCCCCCCGGAATTCCTGCAACGCGTCATGGGCGCTATCGTAGCTTTTGAAGTGGAAGTGCAGGAGATCAAGACCGTCTTTAAGCTGAGCCAGGACCGCGACCAGAAGAGCTACCGCAACATCATGGCCAAGCTGAAGGAGCAAGGCGAGAGCGGGCAGGTGATCGCGGCTGAGATGGCGAAGCGGGAGAAGAACGTGTTCCCGGAGGCTTAGGTCGGTTCAGCGGCACCGCTGCCCGTTTGGTCGCTACGCCCCTGCTCCTGGGATGTCCTCCACCAGCACCGCGTTCCCCGCTTTGTCGAAGTAGGTGCAGGTCATCGCGCGGGTATCCACCACCCAGCGCTCGACACCGGCCGCGCGCGTGTCGCTGCAGAACGTCGCATAGTCCGAGCCGCCTTGCTGATGGTGCTTGAGGCGGGCCATGAAATGGTCGAGGTCCAAGCGGTCGGCGATGGGCTGCACCGCATGGCCGGGCGGCGAGCTGAGGCGCTGGTCCGCACCCTCGTAGTCGGTATGGCCATCGGTGAGCCAGGTGGTGTAACGGTGCACGCCCAGCTGGATGAAAGTCTGGATGAGGGCGGGGAAATCGGCGCCGCTCTTCACGCGGCTGCGCGCTTCGGCGAGTTGCTCAAGGGTGAACATGGTCGTTTCGTGCTGGGCAGCAAAGCAAGGTCAGCACCCTGGCTTCCGCCTTGAAAAAATGCGGCTACTCCGTTGGCAGATGTCGACCGAAAGCCGACCCGTTCGTTCTTCCACCTTTTCCTTGGATGAAAAGGTGGAAGGACATTATCCAGCTCATTGTCGGCGTTGGGAGCCACGAGCGTAGAGCGAATTAATCCCCCGGAGGTCCGAAGCAGCGTTGCGGTGCATCACCGCTGAACGCCGGAACTGTTTCATGAAATGCGCCTGATCGTAGTGGCCCGCGTCCAACGCGTTACCGTGCAAGGCCATACCGCTCACATGCGCGTTGAGCAGCTGCCGCATGCACACGATGCCTGCGTACCGCTTAGCCGTTACAGTCACCGCCTTGCGGAAACGCCGCTCTCAGGGACTGCAGATAGCGTGCTCCGCGAGTTGCTCGATGCCAAAGCCGCCCCTGCCCGTGGATGAGCGCCAATGCATCCACCATTAGCGCATCGCGCTCATCGGCGGTGCCGTCATCGCGCCGTGCGCCTGCTGCCCAAACTGTTGCCCCACTTCCCCAAGCCGCTTCTCCTTGTTCGTGCAGCATCGTCCATCTCACCAAGCGCACCGGGGGCTTCGCGTGCATCAGACCCGGCTGGTGCGTGATCTGCGGCCAAGGGCTTGTCGCCGAAGAAGGCGATATCAAAAACCATTGAATGATGAACGAATTGAAAGGAAAGAAGGTGGCCATCCTCGCCACCGACGGATACGAGGACAGTGAACTGCGCGCGCCCAAGGAAGCGCTCGAGACGGCCGGCGCCCACGCCGTGGTGGTCTCCCTGGTCAGTGGCGAGATCCGCGGCTGGAAGGATAAGGACTGGCACCACAGCACACCGGTGGATGTCGTCGTGAAGGAGACCAGTGCCAACGATTACGACGCGCTGGTGCTACCCGGCGGGGTCATCAACCCCGACCTGCTGCGGCGCGATGCCGATGCGGTCCGCTTCGTGAAGGACTTCTTCGCGCAGAAGAAGCCGGTGGCCGCCATCTGCCATGGACCCTGGATGCTCGTGGAGGCCGATGTGCTCAAGGGCCGCAAGGTGACCAGCTTCAAGAGCATCCGGAAGGATGTGGAGAACGCCGGCGCGCAATGGGTCGATGAGGAAGTGGTGGTGGACGAAGGGCTGGTGACCAGCCGCAGCCCCAAGGACCTGCCGGCCTTCACCAATAAGCTCATCGAAGAGGTGCGGGAAGGCAAGCACGCGGAACAGCACGTCTGATCAGGCTGTCGCCTGGCATCACGCGCATCGAGCTGCCAGCAACCCACCAGCACCCCACCATTATTATGCAGGGCCGTGCGCCGTGCTCGCAACGCCATCTGCAGACCTCCGCAGGGTCTCCCGAGGAACGAGGGGACCCTGCGGCCTCGTAGCCGCAACCTCCATATCCATCGCAGCTCGTTGCCCCATGGACATCAAGATACAGTTCGTGTGCAAGACAAGCGCACCCTACCACCGCAGCACCTCACCCTCCGGGGCCTCGGCCAGGGCAATGACATACACCTCCCGCGACGCTTCCCTCACCTCCAGGAGTGCGGCCACCCACTTCGCGCCCTCAGCGCCGGGTACTCGCAGCACCACCACCGGCCGCTCAGGGTCCAAGGACGGCTGGTTGGGCTCCCCGATCGCCGTACCATAAGGCCACGCGATCACCTGCACCTCGGTATCGGTCCATTGGTAGCGTGAGGGCATGAGGTCGTTCTCGCGACCCAGGACCGGCAGGGTGTCGTGCCGTGCGAATCGCGTGGGTTCGCCGGGTCCCGAGCCGTCCACCACGCGCAGGAAGGTCGTGCCGTTCACCCCACGGAGCGCACGACCGCACCATCCATAGCTGCTTGGCACATCATCCGTGCCCACCTCCGTGCCCACGAGTTCGAGATCGAACACCCCGTCGCTGCTCAGGTCGTATGAGGTGTTGGGCGGCATGCCGCAGGGTGGGTTGAACGGAAAGGGGATAGGGCCCGGCTGGGCCATCACCCTTGCGCCGACCAGGCAGGAGAATAAAACGACTACGTGCTTGATCTGCAGATTCATGCTGGGCGGTACACGCTGGTGGTCGTTGGGTTCATCGTGGTGCACAAGCCCGGTGCTGCGTTGAGGGGTACGGGTTCGTCAACGCAGCGTGCCAAAGCCGCCTTACTCGCAATGTTCCTGAGGATCTCTGGCACCATGCGCGGAGGCCCGGTGATCGCGCATCCGCAGCCGCGAGGGTAGCAACACGGTGCGCCTTGGCACCATGCACTTCAACGGACGTCCTCCCACTACTCGATCCGCCTGCCCTCAGCAGGTCCGCCTTGCGTGAAGGTGAGCCGTTGCAAGCTGCCATCCGCTTCGGGATGGAATTCGATCGTGGCATCCACCACTTTTAGGAAGAACTTGTGGGGTGCTTCGCCGAACACCTCCACCTCCGCCTGGCGCGGCGGCTGGAGGAAGAAGCGATCGCCCTCGGCGCGGAAGCTCAGGATGAAGTCCGGCATCAGCTCGTACTTGCCGACGTAGGCCTGCAATGTGGCGTTGTCGAGCGGGATGGCCACATGGGCGGCGGGCAGGGGCTTGCTGCTGCGCACGAGCAGCTCATCGCGTCCCCGCGTCAGGAAGCGGGCGCCGCTCACCCGGCCGTTGGTGCGGTGGAAGGTGAGCGTGGTCACATCCCCGGCAAAGAGGAAACGGTCGTCGCCGAGGTAGTGCAGGTCCATCTTGCGGGAGCCCTGGCGCTGGGAGTGCAGGCCGCCCGCATCGGCGGTGATGTAGCGTTCCACGCTGTCGGCGGACACGTATACGCCGGTGTATTCCGCAGCGGCCTCGGCGGAGAGCGGCAGCACCGTACCACCGTAGGGCTTGCCCAAGGCGATGGCAGCGAGCTTCGGGGCCAGGTAGCTCGCATCGCTGCTCTCGCGGTTCACCAGCACCGCCACGTAGATGTCCTCCTCGGGCAGGTAGAGGCTGTTGCTCACGAAGCCGTCTATGCCGCCGCTGTGCTCGATCGTGCGGCTGCCCTGCACGTTCTGGAATCCCCAGCCGTAGCCATACTCCTCCGTGCTTCCATCCGGGAAGCGCTGGCCTACATGGGCCTTGGCCAGCATGGCCGCGGATACCTGCTTGCCCGCGAACACGCTCGTGTTCCACTTCCAGAGGTCGCGCACCGTGCTGCGGATGCATCCGGCCGCACGGGGCCAGGTGAGGCTAATGGGCGGTGCAGGCTCCCATCCACTTTCGCTACGGGTGTAGCCGATGGCTTCCGCAGGTAGGGCGGGACCCGTGATGGCCGCGCTGCTCTGCGTCATGCCGGCCGGCTTGAACAGGTACTCTCCGCATACGCCGTCCAGGACAGGCCGGATGCGCGTTCGACGATCGCGGTGAGCAGCAGGTAGCCACTGTTGCTGTAGCTGAATCGAGTACCCGGTTCGAATTCCAGGTGCAGGTCCGCGAACAGGGCGATGATCTCCGTCAACTCGATGTCCTTCGCATACGCTTCAGGTTGGTAGAGGGGCAGATCGGTGAAACTGGGAATGCCGGAGCTATGCGTCAACAGGTGCGTGATGGTGATCGGCTTCTCCTTCCGGGGGAAGTCCACGTACTTCTGGATCTCGTCGTCCAGCTGGAGTTTCCCTTGTTCGGCGAGCTGCATGATGGCCACCGCCGCGAACTGCTTGCTCACACTGCCGATGCGGAACTGGTCCTCCGCCGTGAGCGCTTCACCCTTCGCCATGTCGGCCATGCCGATGGCCCCTTCGTACAGCACCGTGCCGCCTTTGCTCACGATAGCCGCGCCCCCGGGCGCATCCGCCGTGAAGTGTTCCTTCATGGCCGCCTCGAAATCGGCCGGGGTCTGGGCGTGTGTGCTTGCCAGGAGGGCGAGCGCGGAAAGGAGGGAAGGGATGCGCATGGTGGGTGCTTCTGAATGCCGAATGTGACGCCTGCGGAAGCCGATGCGTTACAGTTTGGGATGAGCGGTCGCATGACCTGTCGAGCGCGGTGGCGCTAGCGGGGGCTTGGGTGAGGCAGTGGACCAGTGGTCCGTGGGACTGGTCGCAGGGTCGTCAAAGACTGGAGACCACGGATCGCAGATCCGCGGCAGCGGGGGTACGAGCCTCAGCCCGCCTTGCGGTAGCGCTGGGCCATTTCCATGCTGAGTTCCACCATTTGCTGTGGGGAGAGGGTGCTCATGATGGCCTGAAGGTCCGGTAGCTCGGCATCTGGCTTTTGGAGGAATGCGAGGTGGTCGGTCCCGGGCAGGACGGTATTGGCATCCGGGGTGTAGGCGAGAAGGTCGTGCGGCTGGCAGTGGAGGATGCGGCAGAGCTTCTCCAAGTGCCGGAGGCTGACGGTGCGGGGCTTGCCGTTGGTGAGGCGGTAGGCAGTGTGGTGCGTGAAGCCGTTGGCGGTGAGGAAGGCGTAGGGCTTGGTGATGGCCTTGACCTTCATGACGCGTTGCACATCGAGCGTGATCATGAGCGGGGCTTTGCTGGGTTGATCGGCACCGTTGTACGGGGATCGGAATTGAAGTGTTGCGTATTAGACTCGAGCTGTTCTTGGGTTCACTTCATCTCCCCGGCAATGGATCGGGGCATCCACGGATCGTGACCATGCTGATGAGGCTGGGAGGCCTGGGTACGTGGCTTGTGCTCTTCCTGAGGCGTACCGGAGGTGGTTGATCCGACGTTTGGAGCGGTGCTGAGGCGGATAGAAGCTTCGGTGTTCCCGAATGCAGGAATAGTGATGCGTTCTGGAATGAGGCGCCCGGCGGAAGGAGGTTCGGGCTCCTGGGTTAGAGGCTTCAGGCGAATGAGGCCAGTGGTTAAGGGGTTCGAGGTAAAGGGGCGAAGAGGTGTCTTGGCTATTGGAGAACGGACTGATCAGGTGGCTTTGGCCAGGGGTTCAATGGCCAGCGGCTGGGCTAATGGTGGCCGGAGGCCAAGGGGTTCGTGGCTTGGTGGTCAGCTATGGAAGCGTGACTGGCGCACTTGGCCTATTGATCCACAGGCTGGAGCAGCAAAGGTTCACTGTCCGCATTGCCGCAGCAGCACACCATCGTGCCTCCAACACATTCACTTCCCCCAGACCTCCACGAGCCGGTCGATATCCGCCGTGCTGTTATAGAAGTGGATGCCCACCCGGATGCCCTTGCCGCGGAAAGCCACCTTCACGCCGTGCTCCTCCAAGCGCTTCACCTGCGTTTCGTCACCCTGGAGGAGCAGAATGCCCGAACGCCGATCGGCATCACGACCATGCAACACGACGATACCCGCTTCATCGAAACGATCGATGGCATGGTCGCACAAGGCGTTCACGTGTGCTGCGATGCGCTGCGGACCGATGGCGGCGATGCGCTCCAGCGCGTCCTGCAGGCGCACCAGGGACACCGGGTCGCGGTGACCGGCGTTGAGCAGGGCGACCGGATCCACGCCGTTACGCTCCTTCAGCTCCGCACGCACGGCTTCGCTGAGGTGGATGAAGCCATTGCCGAAACCGGCCAGGGGCCACTTGTAGCCACTGCCGCCGACGATGTCGATGCCCGCGGCGCGGAGATCCCAGGGCACGGCGCACCACGACTGCGTGATGTCCACCAAGGACCAGGCGCCGAGCGCCCGGCAGTGGGCGGCCAGGGCGGGCACATCGATGCGGAAGCCCGATAACCACTGCACCTCGCTGATGGCGACCAATTGCGGCCGTTCGCGTTCCATGGTCTCCCGGACCCTGTCGAGGGAGATGGTGCCATCCGCTTCCAGCGGCACCACCACGCGCTGGAAGCCCGGCAGGGCGAAGGGTGCATGCAATGTGGGATAGTCCTGCTCGATCAGGAGCACCTTGGTTCGATGGGCCAGCAAGGGTGCCAGCTGCGCCAGCCCTACGGTGAAACCCTGCACCAGCGCCGTGCCCTCCACGGTGCCGCCGATGCTCGCCGCCACGGTACGCGCCACCTCCGCGTTTATACCGAAGATCCATTGGAACAGACGCGCGCTGCCCTCGCGCATCAAGCATTGGTGCTCCGCGTGCGCGGCCTGCACGGTGCTCTCCGCCATCAGCCCCATGGAGGAGGTGTCCAAGTAGCAGCGTTCCTGCAGGGCGGGGTAGGCGGAGCGGAGGGTGGCGTGGTCGGAGAGGGTGTTGGGCATGGCGCGAAGGTCGGATGTTCGGGATGAGCCTATGCCGGGCCAGAACGCAGGGTCCCCGAGGACGGGAGATCCTGCGGAGGTTAAAGACTATATTCCCACACTCAGAAGGCGCATGGCATATTTCGACAACGCCAACATCGATGAAGAGGAGCGCAGAAACCACGCGTTCCAAGCAGTATGTGCAGTTCGCGAAGGTGTTAGTCTTGCGCGCAACGCCGGTCAGTCAATAACCTATGATCAGGCCTTCGATTTTATATATGAGATTAATCCGACCGCCCACGCTGGCATCATTCAGCTCTTGCTGCATCGGAACGACAATGACCTAGCACGCCGATTCAAAGAAACCGCACAGCTACTGTCCACGCCAGACAGGGTCGTGAATCCGGTGGACCTGATCAATGAGGAAATCTTGAAGCAACAGGCTATCATTAAAGACAAGAAGGATAAGGCCCAGCACACGATATCTTACATCAATCGACTCATTGCCGCCCGAGACTACTTCGAACCGAGTGAGTTTCAATCAGAGAACCGAATTCTCAACCATGACATGTTTCTCCGTCAAAGGGCTGATGTTGTTCATCAGCTGTACAGCCATGATCACTATCAAGATTATGCGCTAGATAATCACCAGGTACTTAGGATGCGATTACTTCATCCGGACAAGGCAGAGGATATCCTAGGGGTGGACTTGATTTATGAGATTCACGATTTGAGCAAGATGAAGGTTCGATTTGTGCATCTTCAGTACAAGATGTGGGATGGTAAGGAACTCTATTTCTCGTCTTCAAAGAGTTTACGGAGCCAACTTGAAAAGATGGACTCGTGCCTCTGCAAGGCTGGTCACTGCTCTGACGCCAGCGGGCGTAAGTCGAATGACAGTTTTCGATTTCCTTTCTGTGCAGGATTCCTTCGTCCGACTAGCAAAATTCAGGATGCGAACAGCAAATTGGTGACCTCGGGCATTCATGTGCCGGCGTGTTTGGCAAACCGCTTGGCACAGACGTCCGTCAAGATTGACAAACCAGGAATTGCGCAGAGCTACATCAGTCATCACGTATTCGAAGAGGCATTCAACACGAACATTCTCGGTTCGAAATGGATTGACCTCGATGATCTAAAGAAATTCTATGAGGACAAGGGCATTCTGAGTTACACTGATCGCATACGGATACACGCACAGCAATTTGACCTCAGTTCTTGAGATGCATTGTGAATCTGCATGCGCGATTGTAGCGGAAAGCCCACTGGCTGCTAATCCAGCCGAAGTCTTGTAGAGAAAAGCGCGACGGTGAGTCTCCTAGCCACCGGCACGCCCAGACATTCACGAAGCAAGTGTTCTACGACTGATCGAGCTTCTTCACCATCGTCAAGATCGCCGCCAACGCCACGGTCTCGCTTCTCATTGATCACCGCGCTGTAATCCCTTGTTCACGCTATTCAGCGAATCAATTGTGACGACGTAGCCGCTCATGATGCTGCGCAGGACCTTCGCTTCCATCATGGCTTTATCCAGATCGTAAGTTCCGCGGTTCAAGGCGGCTCGTAATGAATCGATCTGAGCGCGTTGCACGTTCATCTCGAACGCGATCTGCTCATTCTCTACTGACAGTGCGTTGTACTGCTCGAGCATGGAACCCAGCAGGTGCTTGAGGGAGTCGCAGTTGGATTGTGCGCTCAAGGTGGTGGAGCAGAGGAGGAGGAAAGGTAGAAGGAGGGGACGCATGGATGTCTTTGTCTTAGCTGCGGTGGTTGTAAAGATCTGGACAACGCTATGGTCTCGTGGTCGCATACTTCTCTTTCTCCTTCACACGGCAGCGATCGCCAGTCGCCACCCTTCCCGTGTCTCGTGGGCGTAGAGATGGAGGGCGATATCGCTCCCGCAGCCCATGCCGAAGTCGCGTGCGAAGAAGGCAAGGAACCCTTGCGAGGGGAGGAAGCGTCGGTGGTCGGTATCGGCGATCATGGTCTTGAGCGCCGGGGTAAAGAGGAAGTCGTACCGCTCCAGGGCATTGGCGGCGGTCATTTCGGTACCGCGGTGTTCGGCTTCGTGCTGCGCGAAGTAGGCGGTATCGCAGGTCACGGAGAAGTTCCACTCGTGAACGAGGAGTTGATGGATGGGATAGTCAAGCATGGCCACGACCTCGGTCCGGCGGTCGGCCAGCACGGCATGCTGAAAGCGTTGCCAGAACTGCGCGAGGGCGACGCTGTCGATCGGGATCTCTTCGCAACCGCCCTGGAAGGGAAGTTGCTCTTCCGGCAATGGGGTCTCTTCCAGCGCCGGGTTCGTACAGGCCAGTGTGAGGCAACTGATGATCAGGGAAAGGAGTAGCGCAGTGCGCAGCTTGGTCCGTCGTGCACAGCTTTCCATCAGTAAGTCGTATGCCAGTTGATGAAGTGGTTCCTCAGATCCTTCAACATCGCTCGCGTATAGATATCGTAGAGCTTCCCATTCGAGCTGAAGTAGGCAACGACCACCACGAAGGACTTCGTGTAGATGAACTCATAGGTGGACCGGTCGTCGGGCGGGAAGAAGGCCTCCACGCTATCGGATACCGCCTTGTTGAAGAAATGGAGGCTCACGCCTTCGTTGTCCCCATCCTCCCGCGCCGTTAAGGGAGTGAAGAGATGGGCCGTGTATGCCTTCGTGCGTTTGCCGCCGATGGGGAACTCATGTACGCCCCAGTCACTGACCGTCCAGTCATTCGACAGTTCGTAGTCGAGTTGGGCAAGGCGTGCTCGTTGCTCACTATTCAGCTGTGCATGGAGGGTCGTTGCTAACCTTAGAAAGCCGATCAGAATGAGACATCGCATGCTCTTTGAACGCGACGGGAAAGACTGGATTGTTCAGTTCTGATCGATCCTCTTCACCATCGTCAAGATCGTCGCCAAGGCCACGGTCTCGCCGGTCTCATCGATCACAGCCTGTCCCGCCTTAGCGGAATTCACCAGCCACTTCACGATGCCTTTGTTACATGCGTGTCCCCAAAAGCACTCCTTACATTGTCCGTGTCGCCCCAAAGTCGGCTTGCGCACCAGCTCGCAAGAAGGAGGGCGACGAGGTTAAGCCCTACGAATGAATCCATGGGCTGTTGCCAGCTCACAAGAAAGGCGGACAGGCTGAACTTGAACTGCACGATGAGCGGTTCTTTCAACGGAACACCGACAACTAATGCAAGACCCGAAAAGAACTTGTAGGTGAAGACCTGGTCCACGGAGAAGGTGAAGACCTGGGTGAGTTGGATCAGGAATGCAAGGCGGAGAAATGCACCGGACCGCGCCTTCAAGCCCACGTATCCGCAATAGGCGGAAAGAAGGAAGAATAGAAATGCTGCGAAACAGACAAGCAGTTCCTCCGTCGAGAGCTCATTGCCCTGCAGCACCATGATAATGACCAAGGCGCAGCCGAGGACCCCGCCAGCCAAATGATAGTAGGCCAGAAGTCTTGCTTGCGCCGGTTTCATTTAGTCAGGTTGCTCAATTATCAACTTCATTCGGCTGGATCGTCGCCAGCATCGCCTTCGCGTAGCCGCTGCGGCGGAGCAAGGCGCCACGGTCTCGCCGGTCTCATCGACCACGTCCAAGAAGACTTCGAAGCATACGGTTCCATGTCTATTGGGGCGATGGGTTAATTGATCAGGTGCCATATGACAGCGAACGGCAGCACTAAGAAGAGAGCGAACCACAACTCGATGTGGAGCTTGCGGGCGGGATTCTTCGGGAAGAACCGAAGGAGTAGAAGGCCATAGATCGTGTACAACGCTAGGAACCCCAGGCACAGCAGGAGTGCATGTCCTGAGAACATCGTATCTCCTGCGTTGTCGGCCGCAACGATCAGCATGCCGATCACCGCAGGGTTGATGGCAACCAATGCGTATGACCTCCACTTCATCGCAATACGAGGTCAGTTCTGATCCAGTTTCTTGACCATCGTAAGAATGGTTGCCAACGCAACCGTTTCCCCCGTTTCATCCACCACATCCACCAACCACTTCACGATCCCCCGCGCCACATCCGCGCCCTTGGGTGAGTCGGCGGTCTTCGGCCGTTTCTTCCGCCCTCGCCAAAGCGCTTCGGCGGACGAAGCCTGATCGAGCTTCTCGCGGCAGGTGAACTTCACCTGCCCCGGGTCAAGCTCGGGGTGACAGGTGGAGCCGGGGTAGATGGGTCCCGCTGAGGCGGGATTTCGCTGCCGCTCAACTTGCGAGCGGCATTCCTCGATGCCGTAGTTGAGGAGCACCGGGCTTTTTGGCGGGGCCACGCCCTTTGGCAGGCTGAGGGTGTGGCCAGCGGTACGGCTGGGCACGACGGCTGTTCGCGGAACGTGATAAGCTTGCGCCGGGCCATGACCCAGGGCGAAGCGGGGCGCGTTCATGCTCATCGGACCGTGATGCCATTACGGTCCAACTCGATCAAGCCCCCGTCTTTAAGCGCTTCGCACATCAGGTCGAGGTAGTTCATGATGAGGAGGATCAGCTCGGAGTTCCGGATGTTGCCTGTACCCACATACACCAACCGCTTCGGTTCTCCCTTCACCTCGTAAGCAGCGATGAAATCGGCATCCTTGGTCACGACCACCGCCCCTTCGCGGTCGGCGTGTGCGATGATGGCCTGGTCCGTGGTGAGATGCCCTTGCGGCAACTCTGAAGCATGAAGGGCGTGATGGCCGCGCTTCTTGAACGCCGTGGCCAGCTGATGCGGCAGCTGGGTGTCCACCAGCCAGTTCACTGCGCCGCGCGGTGGATGGATTTCACCTCGGTGACCTTGGCTGCGAATGCCAGGCAGGCCAGGAAGTCATCCTTCTCCAATTCGGGATGGTCGCGCATGATATCCTCGGTGCTCATGCCACTGGCCATCAGCTCCAACACGTTCTGAACTGGCCAGCGCATGCCGCGCACCACAGCCTTGCCGTGGCAGATGTTCGGATCGGTGGTAATGCGGGAAAGAAGGTCGACAGGACTGCTCATGCTATCAAAGTTAGGTGGTCTTCGGCCTTGCGGCGCTCAGCACTTCGGTCAAGGACCTTCGCTTGAGCTTGCCGGTACGGATGCGCTCCACTTGCACCAAAGCCTTTGCGAGCTTGCTGCGTAGTTCCTGAACTTGCCGTTGGTGCCTCGTATGCACCATGTGTTCAGTTCTGATCAAGCTTCTTTAAAATCGTGAGGATAGTGGCCAGTGCCACGGTCTCGCCCGTTTCATCCACCACGTCCACCACGTACTTCATTTCAGATCGCTAGTTCAGGCACAAAGCCTGTGAGGACTTCCTTCACAGTCCCGGAACGCTTCTCTACGGTGAATCCATCTGCCAGTACTTCAAGCATGTCATCATGGAAGCAGAGGATGTAGTGCTTCACAGAAGCCCATCGCGTTGGGTCGTATCGGTCATGCACGCTGTGGACCTTCTGCAGTTCCTTCAGCCAAGCTGAATTCTCCACCTCGTGAGCGCTGTAGGGATCAAGGCCCTTCCCATAAAGTGGGTGCCCGGATAGGATCTCATCGTTGATCCCGCTGAACCGATGAGCCCGATCGCGATGGAAGGTAACAACGCCAACGCTTTCCTCTTCTTCAAGGGCAACGTTGTACAAAAGGGTCAAACCTCTATCGCTGGCAAGAACCACCGGGCAAGTTGCACCCGCGCTCCATTTCGGCTCCCAAGCAATGACACGCGCCCGCTCCATGATCAATTCTGATCCAGCTTCTTCACCATGGTGAGGATAGTGGCCAAGGCAACCGTTTCCCCAGTTTCATCAACCACATCCACCAGCCACTTCACGATCCCCCGCGCCACATCCGCACCCTTCGGTGAGTCGGCGGTCTTCGGCCGTTTCTCCTGGTCCAGCTTCTCCCTGCACGTGAACTTCACCTTGATCGTTGATCCCGGGTACACCGGCTTCAAGAAGCGGCACTCCTCGATGCCGTAGTTGAGGAGCACCGGGCCCTTCGGTGGATCCACGAAGAGGCCCGCCGCCCGGCTGAGGATGAAGTAGCCATGCGCCACGCGACCGGTGAAGGGCGTGCCGTCCAAGGCGTTCTCATCCATGTGCGCATAGAAGCGGTCGCCGCTCAGCGCGGCGAAGTCCTCGATGTTCTGCAGCGTCACCAGGTGGGTCTCACTGATCAGCGTGTCGCCGATGTTCAGCTCTTCGAAGTGCAGCTGGAAGGGATGCTTCTCGGTGATGTGGTAGGTGGCGCCCTGCTGGTATTGCTGGGTGAGGGCGGTGATCATGCTGGGGTGGCCCTGGATGGCGGTGCGCTGCAGGTAGTGCATCACGCCGCGCTTGCCGCCCATCTCTTCGCCGCCGCCCGCGCGACCGGGCCCTCCGTGTACCAATGTGGCCAACGGACTGCCGTGGCCGGTGTTCTCCTTGGCCATGTCGCGGTTGAGCACCAGCATGCGGCCGTGGTGGCTGGCCGCGCCCCAGACGAATTGTTGCGCGTACTTGTCGTTGTGCGTGGCGATGGTTGCCACGAGCGAGCCCTTGCCGAGCTTGCTGAGCGCCACGGCATCGTCGAGGTCCTTGTAGGGCATCAAGGTGCTCACCGGACCGAAGGCCTCCACGTTGTGGCTCACCTGGTTCTTCCAGGGATCGTTGTTGTAGAGCAGGATGGGGCTCATGAAGGCACCCTTCGCCGCGTCGGCACCGGTCACGTTCACGCTGTCCGGATCGCCGAAGACCACTTGCGAACCTTTCAGCAGTTCGCCGAGCGCGCGCTTCACTTCCTCGCGCTGCGTCTTCCCCGCCAGCGCGCCCATGCGTACACCTTCCGCACGCGGGTCGCCGATCACGGTGCTGCCGAGGCGCTTGCCCAGGGCGATCTGCACATCCTCCAGCACGTTCTCGGGCACCATGATGCGCCGCGCGCCGGTGCAGCGTTGGCCGCACTTGAGCGTGATCTCGCGCGTGACCTCCTTGATGAAGAGGTCGAACTCCTCGGTGCCCGGCACGGCGTCGGGGCCGAGCACGATGGCGTTGAGGCTGTCGGCCTCCATGTTGAAGGGCACGCTCTCGTCCACGATGCGTGGGTGGCGCTTGAGCATGCGGCCCGTGCTGGCGCTGCCGGTGAAGGTGACCACGTCCTGCTGCATCACGTGGTCCAGCAGCCCATCGGCGCTGCCGCAGATGAGCTGGATGGCGCCCTCGGGCACGATGCCGCTGGCCACGATGTCCTTCACCATGGCCTCGGTGAGGTAGCTGGTGACGGTGGCGGGCTTCACCACGGCGGGCACGCCGGCCATCCAGTTCACCGCCACCTTCTCCAGCATGCCCCAGATGGGGAAGTTGAAGGCGTTGATGTGCACGGCCACGCCCTCCTTGGGCACCATGATGTGGTGACCGATGAAGGTGCCGTTCTTGCTGGTCTTGATGGCCTCGCCGTCCACATAGAAGGGCATGTTGCCCAGCGTGCGGCGCAGGCTCGCGTTGGCGAAGAGGTTGCCGATGCCGCCCTCGATGTCCACCCAGCTATCGGGCTTGGTGGCGCCGGTCTTGTAGCTGATCTGGTAGTACTTGTCCTTGCGCTCCATCAGGTGGAGGGCGAGGGCCTTGAGCATGCGGCCCCGCTCGGGGAAGGTCATTTTACGCAGGGGTGGGCCGCCCACCTCACGGCCGTACTTCAGCATCGCGCCGAAGTCGAGTCCGCCGGAGGAGGTGGTGGCGATCAGTTCGCCGGTGGAGGCGTCAACGAGTTCCGCTTGCTTGCCTGAACCGGCCACCCATTGGCCAGCGATGTAGTTCTTCAGTTGCATGGGAGCGAAGTTCGGGAGGAAAGGCTATCCGCCGATGGCGCAGATGACACAGATGAATGCCAAGCTGTTCTGAGCTATCTGTGACATCGGCGCCATCTGTGGATGAATGGCATTTAGGCGTGTCGGCTCGTCCATCGGCTCGCTCAGGATGCCGCCTAAGTCGAGGCCGCCTGTAACGGTGGTGTTGATGAACTCGCCGGTGAAGGCGTCGTGGAGTTCGGCGTGGGAGCCGATGCCTTTGGCCCAGGAACCGGCGATATGATCCTCCAACTGCACGCGTCCCTTGCCGGATAGTCGGGAGGATCGAAGTTCGGCCCGGGTGACGGTAACTTCCTGACCTCCATCACGGCACATACACCCGCCCTTGGTAGCGCCTTCCATCATCCGTGAGCAATTCCCAAAGCAAGGCTCCGCCGGGGCAGCCGAACCGCGACACGGAACCCGTGATCCGCGTGGAACGCAGCAGCCTTCCGGAGAGGTCGTGGAGCGTGAAGAGGCCGGCGGAGGAAGGCGCCACGACCTCGAGCATGCCGGGAGCCACGGAGCGTATTGCTGCAACACGATCCTCGACTTCCGCGATGCCCACACCGCTGACATGCCAGACCACCTGCGTCCAACTCCACGTATCGGTGAAGCCACAGAGGTCGGTGTAGGTATGTGTGAATTCGTAGGATCCGGGTTCGAGCGCGAAGACGGGCTGCTGTGCGGTGCTGCTCTGCCCGTTGGAGCAGGTCCAAAGATGCTGGCCCTCGCCCGGATGGAAGAGGGTGAGGGTGCTGGGTGGTGCCAGATCGGAACCGCTGATGTGCGCGCTCATGCCGGGCGATCCGAAGAGGCGCCACGTATCGGCACTGTCCAGCACAGCGGAACTGGCGATGGTCTGCAGGGCCGTTGCGACCTCTTGTTCCAAGGCGCTGGTGAACGGGGCACCCGAACAGGAGCTTTGGAAGATGGTCGTGTAGAAGACGCAGGCGGCCAGGTAGGTGCCGGCAGGGGTGGGGTGGCTGCCATCGGCTTCGTACAGGTCGATATCGGGTCGTTCCGTACGGACCCGTTGCCAGGCCGCACCCACGGCGGCCGCGCGCCCGAAGTTCTCCTCGGTCATGAGCAGATAGCGTTCGCGCAGGAGGTCCTGCATGCCTTGGTAGGTGCATACCGGCGGCCAGGTCGGGCATTGCTGCTCGTCCCCGTTCTCGCGCCCCCAGGTCATGTAGAAGACAGGAAGGGTGCATTCGTGGTTCAGCTTGATCAAGTCCACCAAGGCCCGCGCGGCACCGAGGCAGCTGGCGAGCGCCGTGTTGCTCGGATGGACGGAGGGGATCTGGCTTTGCTCCTGCAACACCACCACATCCCAGGGTCGTGCATTGATCGCGTTGAGGGTGGGGCCGTACTCCCGATGCTGCTCCAACCGGAACCCACCGGGCGCGGAAAGGTCCACCTCCACCGTGTCACCGAGCGAGAGCGCCAGGAGCCTGAACGTGTTGGGCAGGTCGTTCTGGGTGGTGTAGCTGTTGCCGATGAAGAGTACGCTGGTGTGCGCTGGCAGGAAGGCGGGAAGCAGGATGAAGACCGGGATCAGCCGCATGCCGTCAAGGTATTGGTGCGTTCGCGGGCACCATCACTGCTGGTGGTCGTTGGTTCATTCGGTGAGGGTTGGTGTCGTTCTCCCCATGACCCGAACACTCCTTCAGCAGCCTACCTTCGATGGAGAACCAGCATACCATGAAGCATATCAACGCTCTTCTCCTCGCGCTTCTACTTTCCAACGCGGCCCACGCGCAGACCGGCAACTACAGCCTCAACGCCAGCAGCGCCCTCAAGGTGGTGAACGTCGGTCCGGATGATGAGATGCTCGTGGTGGAGCGCCGCTTCGGTTTCGACAGTGCCTACGTGGAACTGCTGCATGCCGACGCCGACTGGACCTCCACAGCGCTGGCCTCCTACCGCTTCAACGCGGGGCTCTATTTCCTCTTCGATGCGGCGCGGCTCACATTGGGCACGCTCGTATCGGGACTCTTTCCCACACCGGGTGCATCATCGCTGCTTCTGCTGAACGACGACGGAAGCATCGCCTGGTCGAAGACGATCAGCGGCATGGAGGGTTCGCAGCGCCGCTTTCCCAAGCTCTTCGCGGAAGGTGATGACTTCGTGGCCTATTCCAATACGGATGGCTTCTTCTCGGATCTGTTCTATCGTTTGGAAGGCGATGCGGGCGGAACGACCTGGAGCGCGATGGAGATCAGCACCAACGACGACGCGCCTCAACGGATCTACGAGGGCGTGGCCACAGGTACGGCGGGCGAGCACATCCTGGTGGGTGCGCGTACCGCTTTCGGTGAGGCGCAGATCCTCATAACCCGCATCAACAGCAGCGGCGTGGTGTGGATGAAGCAGTACGACCTGAACAGCCCGGAGACGCAGTTCGAGGAAGCCGTGGACGCCATCAAGTTGAGCAACGGCGACTTCGCATGCGTGATGACCGCGCGAGAGACGGCCACCACCACCGCCGCCTTCGTCATGCGTTTCATGAACGATGGCACGCCCGTGTGGACCACCAAGCTCAGCGAGGGTTCCGGGCTCTTCGGTTCGGCACTGACAGAGTTGTCCGATGGCAGCATCCTGGTGGCGGCATCTGCAGCGACGCAGCCGCGGGTGATCAGATTGGCAGCGAACGGTGAGCTGATGTGGGCCACGGCCTGCACCACCTGCTTCGGCGGTCTTGGTTCCTTCGTACGCACCGGCACCGGAGCGCTGATCGGTCACAACGGCGGCACCATTTTCGAATTCACTGAGGAGGGCATCGCATGCGACTTCACTACCACCAATGCGGTGAGCGCTGCACCCTATGCACCGGTGGTCACCGCGCTTGTTGCCAGCTCGACGCCGGTCACGCTCACCGCTGGCGATGTGCCCATGTTCACCCGTGTGCCGGTGAACGCGCTCACGCAGGGATGTGTGCTCAGCAGTGTACAGGAACGGGCGGGCACCACCGACCTTCAGGCCTGGCCAACGCCCACGCGGGACATCGTGCGGCTCGCCGGTGTGGGTAGTGGCGAACCCTTTGTGCTGCGTGCCATGGATGGCCGCACGATCAGCACCGGCAGCTATCGCGATGGCATCGACCTGCGCGACCTGCCGTCGGGCATGTACGTGGTGGAGATGTTGAAGAGCAGCGCGAGGGTGATGCGGGAGTAGGGTGGGTGGCGCTGCTTGTCCCCCTATAGCCGGCCAAGAGCAGCCCCGTCACGGCAGTTGCTCGGTTCGCGTCGCGGTCGGCACCACGCCGCCGATCGTTTGCAGGATGATGTCGCGGTCGTTGTTGGTGCCAGTATACATGATGGCCCCATCGAGGTTCACGTCGCGTGCATCATAGACGTTGCCGACCACGTTGGTGGGCACAGCGCCGCCAATACCTTGGAGGACCAGGTCGCGATCGTTCCCGTCACCGGCGTACTTCACCTGGCCATTGAAGGTGGCGTCGCCTGGCCACAGGCAGTGTACGCTGCCCACCTGCATCCGCGCCGTTGTTCCGTATATCGGAAGTGATCCGTTCCGAAGATCCACGGTCAGGGTGGAGTACAGGTCCTTGTTCAACCATTGAGGCGCGGCGGTCATCACGCCGAGGTGGTTGCGATGGCGGATCGCGATATGATAGAGGTCGGGGGGGAGTGGAGCTGTCAGGAAGGTGGATCCGTTCACGCCGACCACATCGCCATCGCGTTGGAGGAGGAATGGAGCTGAATACAGCACCGTTCCGGGTGAGGTCGCTGACCGCAGTTCGACCACGACCCAGTCCACGATCGCGTTGACACCGGTGGTATTGAGCACGTCCTGCGTGGTGCTGAGGGCGGTCGGGGAGCCGGTGTACAGATAGCCCAAGGCCGTGTAGGGCTCGGGTGAGCGGCAGCAGGTTCGCTGCACGGAGGTCATCGCGCATGGGTGCGAGGGCAAAGCACCGCCAAGGCCGCCTTTAAATGGAACTGTTGACCGCAGGTGGAGGAGCTTGCGGTACCGCCGGAGGACGTTGCACAATAGACCACGTTCGATCCCCCCAGCAACCTGAGGACGTGTTCGGGGTGTACAGGATGACGGAATAGTCGTATCCGGTCGCGAGTGGTGTGTCGAAGCGCCAAAAGCCATTGGCGAGCTGGCTCCATCCGTTCGGGAAGACACCGCTCAGGTAAAGGCCGTCCCGATCGATGGCATATTCCAGTCCGCTGCCGCATGGGTCCGGATTCCCCGGACTGCCGATGATGTCGAATGTACCCCTCCAGAACAGCGTACCCATTGTCGGTGGACAGGCTTGTCGAACCAGACCTCCGCTGAATAGGCCACATAATGGTTGAAGCAGGCAGTGGTCGTTGCTATGCATCCCAGCTCATCGGTCACCATCACATCGACCGGGCTGTCCATCAGTGGTAAAGTGGGCAAGTAGGTGGAGAACGTCCCTTGTGCGAAGCTCTGGGCGTTGAGAACAACACCGTTCGAGCCGGTGAACGTGAGTTGATAGGGGAACACCGCCTGTGAGGTCGATCGTGACGAAGGGGCGTTCGGCCCGCATTGGTTCGTCATCGATGGAAACGATCGACATTGGGAGTGCGCCACCAGTGGCAGCGATCCGACGAGCAGATTGAAGGTGGTCCTTTCATGTTGAAGTGGACATTACGCAAGTACCGCCATGGTTCAGACGTATCTCTTCCAAAAGGTTGTCGAACTTGAACGGCTGACTTCGATGACCATCATCAGCGCCTCTTCCGAAAGGAAAGATACCTTGTTCATCGGTATCGAATGCCGCATGGATGGATGAACTGAAGACTTGGTTCCTGCAGCCGGCGCTCGTCCGTCTGGCTGAGCTCGCCGCGCTATTCGTGGTGGTATGGCTGCTCGTGCGCCTGCTCAAGACACAGGTGAACCGGCGCGCGGCGGACAGCGACACCCGTTACCGCGGTCGGAAGTCACTGGATGTAGCGGGTGTCGTGCTCGTGACCATCGGCGCATTGATCCTCTTCCGCGACAAGCTCGGTTCACTTTCGGTCACCTTCGGGCTCGCGGCGGCGGGCATCGCCTTCGCCTTGCAGGAGGTGATCGCCTCGGTGGCCGGCTGGCTGGCGGTGATCTTCGGTGGCTTCTACCGCACAGGCGACCGCGTGCAGCTTGGTGGCATCAAGGGCGATGTGATCGACATAGGGGTGTTGCGCACGACCATCATGGAGATCGGGCAGTGGGTGGATGGCGACCTGTACAATGGCCGCATCGTACGTGTGGCCAACAGTTTCGTCTTCAAGGAACCCGTCTTCAACTACTCCAGCGATTTTCCCTTCCTGTGGGACGAGATCAAGGTGCCGATCACCTTCGGCAGTGACCATGACCAGGCCCGTGCGATCATGGAGCGTGCGTTGCAGGATATCGCCGGTGAGCTGCCGGCCAGTTCCAAGGCCCAATGGCGCACGATGGTGAACAAGTACCTCATCGAGGATGCCCGCACGGATCCATGGGTCACCCTATCCTTCAATGACAATTGGGTGGAGTACACCTTGCGTTACGTGGTGGGCTACAAGAACCGGCGGGGGACGAAGGATGCGCTCTACGACCGCCTGCTGCGCGATGTGAGCGCTGCGCGGGACCGGGTGCGTTTCGCCTCAAGCACCATCCAGGTGCTCCCGCCGGAGGGCTCCGGAGCCGTATAGATCACCTACGAAGAAGCTCGTTCTCGACGGGCTTTACGGCACGAACACACGTCCGACGAAGCGTTCGCCTTCAGAGCCCTTGATAAGCCAGAGCAACAGGCCTTGCGGGCAGGGGATCACCTCGGTAGGATCGATGATGGCCTGGTCGATCACCCGGCGTCCCTGCGTGTCGAACCCTGTCAGTCGCACACCGCTTTCAACGCCGCGTAATTCGATCCCATATCCGGTCACCGAGACCTGGGGTGAGGACAGGGCTTGGATATCCGCGATACCCACCTCGTACACCTCTACGGTCCAGGTCACGGTATCCGTCCTACCACAAGGGTCGGTGTACGCATGGGTCACCGTCCAGGATCCGGAGGTGGGAAAGGTGAAGGTGGCGTCCGGCGAGGTGAATTCCTGGCCATTCGAGGATGACCAGGCATGTTCACCCGGGCCTCCATGATGGAAGGTCACAACATTCCACGCCTCACTGCTGCTCCCGGTGATGCTCGCATCGGTGGGTGGCAGGACATCCAGGTTCCAAGCCATCGGATCGTCGAGGACCACCTCACCGGCGATGCCGCGCAGGAGCTCGGCGATGTTGGGATCGAGGCCGGCCGAATAGGTGGATGGGACGCAACTCTCTTGGAACAGTGTGCAGTAGAATACGCACGCGGCGAGGTAGGTCCCGGCGGGGCTGGGGTGGCTGCCGTCGCTCACATAGAGTTCGATCTCCGGATGGCCATCGCGCACGAGCCGCCAGGCTTCACCCACCGGCGCTGTGAAGGCATCGTTGCCTTCGGCCAGTGCGACATAATTCGCGGTGAGGGCCTGTTGCATACCCGTATACGTGCACATGAACGGGAAGCTGGCGCAGTTGAGATCGTCCCCATCGCGGCGCCCCCAGGTCATGTAGAACACGGGCATCGTGCAGGGGTCGTTGTCATGGATCAGCTCGACCAGCTGGCCGGCACTGGCTTCGGTGGTCGTGATCTCGAATGGCAATGCTCCGAGCTGGCTCTGTTCCTGCAGGACCACGAAGTCCCACGCCCCGGAATTGATGGCATTGATGGTGGTCGCGTTGACCGCATGACTTTGAAAGGTGGCTCCGCCGGGTGTGGAAGAAGTGACCGTGATCGTGTCGCCGAGGCTCAATGCGAGCAGGCGCAGGGTGTTCGGTAGGTCGTTCGAGTACACGTAGCTATTGCCGATGAAGAGCACGGAGGTCTGCGCCTGTGTGGTGATCGCCATCACGAGGACCGGGAGGAAGTACTTGCGCATCATGTGAAGGTAGACGTGCGGACCCCATCACGAGGATGCCTGATCGACCGCTTCGATCAGCGCCGTGGATGACGTTTCCAGTACCATGCCCGGCACCATGAGCGGGCCCGATCTGCTCGCAAGGAGGCCGCGTGGTCCGTAGGGATAGCAGTGGAGCCCGAAGGGCAATCATGCGATGCGCCCTAGGCCTGCAAGGGCATCTTCGCTCCACATTTCCGGCAGAACCGGGCATCATCCAGATGACCGGTGGCATGACAGCTCATGCACTCCATGCCGGGGTCATTGTTGGTGCGCACCATCTCGGCGCTCACGATACCTGTCGGTACCGCGATGATGCCGTAGCCGAGGATCATGATGAAGGAGGCCAGTGCCTGACCCACGATCGTCTGCGGTGCGATGTCCCCATAGCCAACGGTGGTGAGGGTGACGATGGCCCAGTAGATGCTGCGTGGGATGCTCGTGAACCCTGCCTCCGGGGATTCCACCATGTACATCAAGGTGCCGAAGACCACCGTGATGGCGAAGACCACGAGCAGGAAGACGGTGATCTTGCGACGGCTGGCCCTGAGCGCCCGGGCGAGGGAACCCGCCTCGGAGACGAAACGGACGAGCTTCAGGATCCGGAAGATGCGCAGCAGGCGCAGGGAGCGGATCACCATCAGGGAGTGCATCCCACCGAATACGAGGCCGAGGTAGGTGGGCAGGATGGACAGCAGGTCCACGATACCGAAGAAGCTCCGCGCATACCGGATGGGCCGGTCGATGCTCCACAGGCGGAGGAGATACTCCACGGTGAACAGGGCGGTGAACCCGAGTTCGGCGAGGTACAAGGACCGGCCGTATCGGAGCTTGATCTCCGCCACGCTCTCCAACATCACCAGGGTCACGCTGATGACGATGGCCCAGAGCAGGAGCACATCGAAGAGCCTGCCCGCCGGTGTGCCGGTGCCGAAGATGATCCGGAAGACGTGTTCCCGCAGCCGGCCTTTCGCGGGTCGGTCCGTGCCCATTCAGCAAAGGTGATCGATCGGGGCGATCAGATGATCAGGCGCACACCTCCAAGGTCCGCCACCCGATATGGGAAATGATCACCGGGGGAGCCGATGAACATGAAGTTCGTGGGGATGTTCCACTCGCGGCTCAGCCGGTCAACGAGCTCCGGTCCGAAAACGCCTTTCATCTGGACCAGTTCGATGTGGATCTCCGGGTAGGCCCGGTCGAGCACCTTGATGTCCTGGCAGAACGACTCGGACAGCGACTGGTCAGCCTGTTGCACGTTCACGATCCGGAGCTTCTTCGTGATCTCGTTCTCCTCCACGTACATCATCACCCGGTTCAGCACGGCGATGTCATCGCCCTTCGTGAAGTACACGAACTCCTGGTCGGTCAACTTGCGCAAGGTGCGATTGATGCGCATGCGGCTCAACTTGGCCACGGCCTGCATCGAGTCGAGGAAGCTCGAGACCACCACGACCAGGTATTCGAGGATCACATTCCGCTTGAGGAAGATGAAGATGATCAGCGCCGTGGGGATGAAGTACTGCAGGAAGACGACGAGGTGCTCCGGATGCAGCTTCACGTTGCCGTAGAGCGCGATCAGCACCGCCATCAGGGCGATGAAGACGACGAAGGGCGTGGCGCTCTCCGGTCTTGGCAGGCGCGCGCGTTTGATCTTCAGCAGGAAGTTCCCGAAGGCGAAGAAGGCCATGACGATGAGGAAGGAGATGGTATAGACGCCGGCCAGCGCTGCCAGCTCTCCCGCGGTGATCAACAGCACGGACAGGCAGAGCAGGAAGAAGAGGATGAGGATGCGCGGGGAACTGCCGCGCTTGGTCTCCTTCAGCAGGAATTGCGGCAGGACACGGTCCAGCGTCATGCGTTTCACCAGACCGCTCACGCCCACGAAGCTGGTGAGCACCGCACCGCAGAGCACGAGCACCGCGTCCACCGAGATGATGGTGGCCAGGGTGCCGCCACCGATCTCCTGCCCCATGCGGGAGAGCAACGCCTCCTGGTGCTGTTCCACCAGGGTCAACGGCAGCACCGACACCGCAAGCAGGGCCATCAGGGGGTTGATGATGGTCACGGCCATCCACATGTTGCGCAGGGTCTTCGGGAACACCCCGGCCTGCTGCTCCTCCACGAAGTTGGCACTGCTCTCGAAGCCGCTCACACCCAACATGGCCGTGCTGAAGCCGAAGAAGAGCGCCATGCCGATCGATCCCGCCGGCAGGGGTGCCTGGAAGTTCAACTGCGCCTGTTCCAGACCATGGTGCATCAGGTACCAACCGCCCGCGATCAGCAGGAAGGCCATGCTCGAGAGGTGCAGGATGAAGATCACCACGGCCACTATGGATGATTCGCCGATCCCCCCGATGGTGAGCAGGAGGAAGATCGTCAGTACCACGATCGTCGCGGTCATCACGGGCAGCCCGTGGAACAGGCTGTGCAGGTAGTGCATCGCCTCCGATGAGCTGATCACGGCGGTGGCCATGTAGCTGAGGATGGTGAGGCAGGCCGCGATGCTCGCGTTCGTCTTGTTCGTGGTGTTGAGTAGTACGTTGTAGGCTCCGCCGTTCAAAGGCAGGGCACCGACCACTTCACCGTATATCCTGCGGTACAGGAAGAGCACACCGGCCACGAGCAGCAGGGCGATGAAGGCCCATGGACCGGCATAGCCGATGGTGAGCGCGCTCACATAAAGACAGCTGCTGGTGATGTCGTTCCCGCAGATCGCGGTGGCCGGGAGCTGGCCGAGCTTCCTGGGATGAACGGGCGTGTCGGTTCGCATCGGTGGTAAGCGGATGGTCCTGATCGGAACGCGCAGCAATGTAGCCATGTGGATCGACCCCCGTTGCATGTGACCACGACCACCGCATGCGTCCCAACGCTATCTTCACGCGGGACCAGCACATATGAACCTGCTACGCCTGCTCACCTTCTTCCGTCTCGGCGACAATGCCGAGGACCCCAGGACCGCGCTCGAGGCCATTGCGCGCAACGTCGAATTCCGGGGTACCAACCTGATGATCCTGGTCTTCGCGATCATCATCGCCTCGGTTGGTCTCAACGTCAACTCGGCGGCTGTGGTCATCGGTGCCATGTTGATCTCACCCCTCATGGGGCCGATCGTCGGTGTCGGTGCTGGCCTGGGCGTCATGAACCTGGACCTCGTGAGACGCGCCGTCAAACATCTCGCGTTCGCTGCCGGGGCCAGCGTTGTCACCAGTACCCTCTACTTCCTCCTCACACCCCTGGGCGAAGCCCACTCGGAGATACTCGCGCGCACGACGCCGACCATCTGGGACGTGCTCATCGCAGCGAGCGGTGGTTTCGCGGGCATCATCGCCGCGGCCAGCAAGGACAGGGGGAACGTGGTGCCGGGTGTGGCCATCGCCACCGCGCTCATGCCGCCGCTGTGCACGGCGGGCTATGGGCTCGCTCATGCGAACTGGGCCTACTTCTTCGGTGCGTTCTATCTATTCCTGATCAATTCCGTCTTCATCGCCCTGGCCACGCTCGCCACGGTTCGCTGGCTGGGGTATCCGTTGCACAGCTACGCGGATGAGGAGTTCACGCGTCGCATGCGCCGCTATGTCACGCTCGTGGTGCTGGTCACGGTGCTCCCGAGCATCTACCTGGCCTGGCGCCTCGTCCAGCAGAGCGCGTTCAACCAAAGGGCGCAGCGTTTCATCACGGCCGAGTGCACCCTGCCGGACAACTTCCTGGTGGAACGCGCGGTGGATGCACCTTCCCGCACCATCACGCTCACGTACATGGGCGAGGGCCCGACCGATCAGCAGGAGGCGTACTTGAACCAACGGCTCAAGCTCTACGACCTCCAAGGCGCGGATCTGCAGGTGCGTACGGGCCTGTTGCTGGGGAAGCAGGAAGAGGATCCGGTCCTTCAGCAACGCATGGATGAGCAACGCCGGATGATGGGTCAACTTGCCGCGCTGCAGGACAGTTTGATCCGGAAGGACGCCTTCCGCAGCCTGTTGCAACGGGAGGCACAGGCCGTTGATACCGGCATCCAATGGCTGGTGGTCATGGACGTGCCCGGTCGGGCGGACAGCCTGCCGCAGCTCGTCTCCGCACGCTTCGATCAGTACCCGGACTCGACGCGTATCGCACGCCTGCAGCGTTGGATCAACACCAAGTTCGACAAGCCGGGGCAGCTCATCATCGACACCTTGCGTTGAGCACACCGCGCTATCCGTGGAGCTGATGGGAGTCGAACCCACGACCTCGTCATTGCGAACGACGCGCTCTGGCCAGCTGAGCTACAGCCCCGGTGCTGCGAAGTTGCACAATGGATCAGGCACCCCGGCGCACCGCATAGATCAACTCGTCCTGGACCACCCCGTTCTTGATCAAGGTGCCCAACAAGGTCGCCTCCAGCACGAAGCCGGCCTTCTCCAACGCGCGTCGTGAAGCGATGTTGCTGCCGAACGGGGTGGCGTAGATGCGTGTGACCGCCGGGAAGGCCTCGAAGCCGAGCGTCACCATCCGGCGGATGGCGTGTGACATGATGCCCTGGCCACGATAGGGTACCGCCAGCCAGTAACCGAGTTCGAGGTTGTTCCGCCACAGGTCCTGCTTCGGATGCAGGCCGATGGCACCGGCGCATTCTCCGTTCACAGCGATGCACCGGCGGAGCGCTTCACCCTTGTTGGCCATTTCGATGAACGCACGACCGGCTTCCTCGGTGAAGGGGTTGGGGAAGGAGTCCGTCAGGTTGGCGGCAACGCTCGGGTGGCTCGCATGGCGCACGAGGCTGTCCAGGTCATCCGGTCGGAAGGGACGGAGTTCAAGGTTCATCGGGGGGCGAAGTTCGCATGGCGTGGGCGGATGGCATCGGCTGGAAATGACGGCGCCCCGGCCAGGTGGACCGGGGCGCCGTGCGATGCGGACGGGGATCAGTGCTTCATCGCTTCCTTCATCCCGAACTGCGGGGTCACGCCCGTGTGCTGGAAGAAGAAGGCGTACTTGTCCGCCACTTCCTCGATGATCTTGCTCGTGGGTTTGCCGGCGCCATGCCCTGCATCGGTCTCCACGCGGATCAACACGGGTGCTTCGCCTTGTTGCGCCTCTTGCAGGGCACTGATGAACTTGAAGCTGTGCGCGGGCACCACGCGGTCGTCGTGGTCGGCGGTCATCACCATGGTGGCCGGGTACTTCGCGGGCTTGATGTTGTGCACGGGGGAATAGCGCAAGAGGTAGTCGAATTCCTCCTTGCTGTTGTCGGCGCTGCCGTATTCAGGCACCCAGCCGAAGCCAGCGGTGAACTTCTGATAGCGGAGCATGTCGAGCACGCCCACTTCGGGGAAGCAAACAGCGAAGAGGTCCGGGCGCTGGGTCTCCACCGCGCCGATCAACAGCCCGCCATTGCTGCCGCCATTCACGCCGAGGTGCGCGCTGTCGGTCCACTTCTCCTTGATCAGGAACTCGGCCGCCGCGATGAAGTCGTCGAAGACGTTCTGCTTGTTCTCCTTCATGCCCGCCTTGTGCCAGTCCTCGCCATATTCCCGCCGCCGCGCAGGCTCGGTTGCGCATACCGCCGCCCTGCTCCAGCAGGAGCATGCGGCTGGTGCTGAAGCTGGGGGATAAGCTGATGTTGAATCCGCCGTAGGCATAGAGCAGCGTGGGGTTCTTCCCGTTCTGCTGCACGCCTTTCTTGTGCACGATGAACATCGGGATCTTGGTGCCATCCTTGCTCGGGTAGAAGACCTGTTCCGTCTCGTAGGCCGAGGGGTCGAACGTGAGCTCGGGCCGGTAGAACACCTCGCTCTTATCCGTGGCGTAGTCGTACGTGTAGATCGTGCCGGGGTCGGTGAAGGAGGAGAAGCTGTAGAAGCTGAAGGTGTCGCCGCGTTCGCCTCCGAAACCACCGGCGCTGCCCAGGTCGGGGAGCTCGATCTCACGCATGTCCGAGCCGTCGATGTTGCAACGTTGGATGCGTGTGGTGGCGTCCTTCAGGTAGTCGGCGAAGAGCAGGCCGCCGCCGGTGCTCACACCCTGTAGCAGCTCATCCTTCTGCGGGATGATGTCCTTCCAGGCGCCCTGCTGCGGTTCCTTCGGATCCACGGCAACCAGGCGGTAGCGCGGCGCGTCCACGTCGGTCATCACCAGCAATCGGTCGTTCTTCGGCTCGTAGGCCACGATGCTCGTCTTGTGGTCGAAACCGGTCTGCAGGGCCGTCCATTTGGTGGAAGGCGTGGGCATGCCACCGCTGCGGAGGTCGTGGTAGTATTGCTCGAACCCGTCGGTGCCGGTGCTCACGTACAGCGTGGCGAATTCCTCGCCCTCCGTCACCCCTACGCCTACGTACAGGTCGCCGTTCTCCCTGTTCTCCCACACCAGCTTGTCCTTCTCCTGCGGATCGCCCAGCTTGTGGTAGTACACCTTCTGGAACTTGGCCGCTCCGCTCAGCTCCGTTCCTTTCGCCGGGGTGGGGTACCGGCTGTAGAAGAAGCCATCCTTGTACCAGGCGGCACCGCTGAACTTGGCCCACTTCAGCTCATCGCTGGTCTGCTTCATGGTGGTCAGGTCGTACACGATGATGTCCTGCCAGTCACTGCCGGCGCGGTTCACGCCCATGGCCAGGTAGCGGTGGTCCATGCTCGCGCCCAGCGGGCTGAAGGTGGTGGTGCCCTTGGGGTCGATCGCGTTCGGGTCGATGAAGACCTCGTCCGCACCTTCGAGCCCTTTGCGCACGTACATCACGCTCTGGTTCTGCAGGCCGCTGTTCTTCCAGATGAAGTAGAGCTGCCCCACGCGCATGGGACCGCCCAGCTTCGGGAAGTCGTACAATTCCTCGAAACGCCTGGCCACCTCCTTGCGGAAGGGGATCGAGGCCAGCTGCTCCTGGGTCACGGCGTTCTGGCGCTTCACCCAGTCCGCGGTCTCCGCACTGGTGTCGTTCTCCAGCCAGCGGTACGGATCGGCAACGAAACGGCCATGCAGGGAGTCGCCCGCAGTGCTGTCCTTCCGGGTCTCGGGATAGTTCATCGTTCGGGAGCCGTGCTCCTGGTCGCCACCACCACAGGCGGTGAGCAGGCTTGCACAGCCGGCGGCGAAGATCGTGCGTGTCATCATGAATGAGGGGGCTGGGGTTGGCCGTAAAAGTAGAAGCCCCCTGTGACTGGCAGGGGGCGATCGCCGGCCGTGGCCGTGATGAACGGTTCGGTGCGTGGTCGTCAGGCGCGCTTGCGGCGTTCCTGGCGTGCGGTGGTCAGTTCGTAAACGGTGCCCTGGCCTTGAACGAGCTCCACGGTGGTGCCGAGCTGGCCGGCCAATGTGTGGATCAGGTCCATGCCCAGGCTGTTGGGCCGGTCCCATTTGCTGCGGTCCGGCAGGCCCACGCCATCATCGCCGAGGCGCATGTGCAATCCGCGTTGTTCATCGCCATCGATGTGCACGAGGATGGTGCCTTCTTCACGCCCTTTGAAGGCGTACTTCAGGGAGTTGGAGATGATCTCGTTGATGATCAGGCCCAGCGGGATCAGGGTGTCCACGCCCAGGGTGGGCACGTTGATCCGGATGTCCATGTGCAACTTCGTCTTGATCGTGTAGGCGAAGCAGAGGTCGCGGGTGAGGTGCGTGAGGTAGCTGTTCACGTCGATGTTCGCCAGGTCCTTGCTCAGGTAGGTCTGCTCGTGCACCAGGGCCATGGCGCTCACGCGGTTCACGCACTCGTTGAAGAGCTCCATGGTCTTCGGGTCGCTCACCTGGTCCATCTGGAAGCGGATCAGGCTCTTCACGATCTGCAGGTTGTTCTTCACCCGGTGGTGGATCTCCTTCAGCATCACCTCCTTCTCCTCCTTGCTCAGCATGGTCTCGCGCAATTCCTGGTTCATATGCTCCAGGTTGCGCCGTGCGGTATCGAGCTGTTCCGAGCGCAGCCGGCTCTCGCGCAGGAGCTTGTTGCTCACGCCCACCAGCCAGGCGAACACGATGGCGAGCAGGCAGGCCGCCACGAGCAGGAGCTGGGCTTCGTCCCACCGATCGGAGAGGGTGGCCGTATGCGTTCCGAGACCGAGCTCATGCACCTTGCGCGTGGTCCGGTCGATGGCCGACTGGGCGCGTTGCAGGATGAAGTCGAACACCACCTCGTTGGGTCGATGCTCGCTCCACGTGCCCTGGTGGGCCATCGCATTGGCGTGCAAGGAGTCGGCCTGGTGCAGCAGTTCGGTAAGGGCGCGCGGCAGTTCCTCCATGCCCGGTGCGCCGCTGTAGGTGTCGCCCAGCGTTCCGATGGAGGCCTGGACCTTGGTGAGTTCCACGGGCCAGTCGAACTGCCTGGTGCCCACGTCCATCCGGTGGGTGAGCCCGAGCTGGTGGATGGCACCACCGATCTGGCTGAGGTCGTTCAGCAGGTTCACCTCCTTGGCGATCTTCTGCTGTAGCTGCCGGGAACGGGAGATGAGGACCAGTCCGTAGATGATGAACACCGAGACCAGCAACCCTGTGGCCATTGGCCAGGACTTCAGGGATGCACGCTTGAACTGGAACATGGCAGGACCGTTGAACGGCCACAGCGGGCGCAGGGTTACCGCTCCACGCTCGCCCGCAGCCGGGCCTCGAAGGCCTGCAGCAGGCCGGTGAGGTGCTCGTTGGCCGCCGCGCGCAGCTCGCCATGCAGGCGTTCCACGTTGGCGCGGCTCAGTCCTTCCGTCTTCCGCGCATCGGCATCGGCCCGCATCAGCTGTTTCAAGTGGATCCCGCCCCGGGTGGTGTTCCGGTTGCCCGTATGCGTGAGCTCGGAGATGGTGATGCGGCATTCGCCGGCCTGTACCTGTACCAGCACCTGATAGCTCACCGTGCCCATCGTCTCCTCCCGGCCGGTCAGCATCCGCGAGCGGAAGTTGAGCCGCGCGGTCCCCTTCAGCACGCCTGCGCTGCGGTCCGTGCTCAATACCCGGGCGCCCGGCTCCTTGCCGAAGGTCCAGGTCCAGGCGTCCGTGGCGGCATCGAAGAGCTGAAGCGCGTTCAACGGAACGCTCACCGAGCGCGCGTAGGTGAGCACCGCGGCCGGTGCCTGACCGCTCGCGGTCATACCCAGGTGCCACGGCAGCAGGAGGGTCAGGATGACGAGCGAGAGGCGCATCAGGGCACGCAAGATAGATGGCGTCAGGGTGGTCATGCGGTTAACTTCGCCCCCTCATTCATGATCCATGCCAATGACGAATGCGGGCAACCAGGCTTTGAAGGTGGGGGTGTTCTATGATGGGAGCTACTATACCCACGTCAGCAACTACTACAACTACGTGCACGACCACCGCCGGCGGATACACATCGGCGGCTTGCACGATTATGTGAGGCACATGGTGGCCGAACGCGAGGGCACCAAGCCGAACCTCTGCCACATCATCGATGCGCACTTCTTCCGCGGCCGCTTCAGCGCGCGCGACGCCAACGAGAAGCCCAACCAGCTCTACTACGACCGTGTGTTCGATGACGTGCTCATGTACAACGGCGTGCAGACGCACTACCTGCCCGTGAAGGACCTCATGGGCCGCAAGCGCGAGAAAGGCATCGATGTGCTCATGGCCCTGGAGACCTACGAGCTGTGCATGCTCAAGCGTTTCGATGTGGTGGCCCTGATCGCCAGCGATGGCGACCATGTGCCCCTGGTGCGCAAGCTCCACGCGCTGGGGTGCAAGACCATGCTGCTCGGCTGGGACTTCGAGTTCACCGATCAGGAGACCGGCGAGCAGCAGGTGACCCGCACCAGCACCGACCTCTGGAACGAAGTGAGCTACCCGCTGCCCATGCACGACCTTATTGACGAGGGCTTGAAGGAGGAGGATGAATTGATCATGGACTGTTTCGTGGCGCGCGATGACCGCATGCGCGACATGGAGGACCTGCCTGCCGACCTGGATCCGGAGTCGCGCCACCGGAGCACGGTGATGAGCCTGATGAACGGCTACGGCTTCATCCGTTTCCCGGACAACAACCTCTTTTTCCTGAAGGACGATCTGCTCGACGCGGAGTTCAGTGAGCTGCGCGTGGGCGATATGCTGGAGTTCAACGTGGCGGTGAACGCCCGGGGCCAGCGTGTGGCCAAGCAGATCAAGCGGGCCTACGAGATGCAGCCCACGGACTGAAGCGCGGTCAACCGGGCAGTTCCAGGCGGAAGGTGCACCCCTGGCCCACACCCGGGCTGGTGGCGCTCAACGTTCCGTGCAACGCCAACGCCCAGATCGCTGCGCGTGCCAGCGTGCCGCGCCCCTGTGATTCGCCGGCGGTGGGGCGGCTGTCCAGCCAGGTGAAACGTTCGAACACCCGTGCCAGGTCCCCGGCGGAAAGGCCGACACCATGGTCCTCCACCTCGAGGATGCACCGGTCCGCCTGGGAGAGGAGACGCACTTCAATGGTGGAGCCGGTCGGGGAGAATTTGGACGCGTTCGAGAGCAAGGCATCCACCAGGTCGGCGAGCACCCGCGGGTCGGAGCTGATGGGCGCGCGTGCGTTCAGGTCGAGGATGAGCCGCTGGTCCTTGCGTTCATAGCGGAACCGAAGGAGTTCTGCCCGCTCCGCCACCAGCGCCGGAAGGTCCACCTGCTGTGGTTCCGGGCGGATGATGCCACGGGCCACGCCGAGGTCGTCCATCAGCTTCTCCACCTCGCGCAGCGCCTTGAAGTACTGCTGTTCACCATAGAGCAGCAGCTCGTCACGTTCCTCGGGGCCCAGCTCGTCCTTGAACCGCTCGAGCACCTGCTGCAGGCCGATCAACCGGTTGCGCAGGTCATGCGAGAACCCGTGCAGTCGATCCGCCTGTGCAGCGCTCGCCTTCATGCTCAGGCCTTCTGCGTCAGCGCGAACCGCCGCAGCATGTCCTCCAGGCTGTCCGCGTTGATGGGCTTGCTCAGGTATTGACACTCCTTCAGCGCATGGATCGCACTGATGACCTCCGGCTTGGTGCTGGCGGTGAGGAAGAGGATGGGGACCGGGGTGCGGCTGTGGATCTCCTGGGCGAGTTCCAGGCCGTTCTTGGTGCCTTTCAGGTAGATGTCCATGATGATGAGGTCCGGCATGTCCTGCGCCAGCAGGGCCTCGGCCTCGTCAGAGCTGCGTGCCGTTCCGGTCACCTCGAAGCCCATCCGCTCCAGTTGAAGGCGGTAGCCGAAGGAGATGATGGTCTCATCTTCGATGATCAGGATCTTTTTCATTGCGGGAGAGAACGGAGATGGGTCAAAGAGAGCGGGTGCGTTGGTGGTCCTGGACCACACGTTCGAAACTTTCGATGGTGAGCGCCTTTTCCACGTAGCCGATCACGGAGCGGAAGGAGAGCGCGCGCTCCAGGTCGGCGGGTCGGTTGCTGCTGCTGAACATCACCACGCTGGTGCGGTCATTGGGCAACAGGCCCTCCTCCTCGCACATGCCGAGCAGGTCGAACCCGGTGTGCTTGGGCATGTTGATGTCCACGAACATCAGGTCCGGCTCCTCCTGGCCGCCGCGCAGGTAATTGAGTGCGGCATCGGCCGAGGTGAAAGTGGTCAACCGGCCTTTGTAACCGGCTTTCTTCAGGACCAGCTTGGTCACGAAGTTGCAGTCGTCCTCATCATCCACCAGGATGATCAGGCCGACCGAGGGCAGGACAGGGGTAGGGACGGGCATGGCGGGTTCCGTTGAACGGGGCCGGGAACGCTTTGGTTGCATGGGGTAACCCGGCCGCGCATACGTGCCATCGGATCCGCGATTAACTTCCCCCGGGAATGCGCACGCCTCGGGGTCGTTTACTCCCACGTCGGGACTTCCTTCGCCGCCAGGTCCGTTTCCTGCTGGTCGCGGTGGCCTTGGTGTCCGTGGCGCTCGCCATCGGTGTGGCCGGTTACATGGGCTACGCCGGTCTGGGCTTCACCGATGCCTTCCTGAACGCGAGCATGATCCTGGGCGGCATGGGGCCCGTGGATCCCTTGTCCACCAATGCGGCCAAATGGTTCGCCTCCTTCTATGCGCTGTTCAGTGGCATCATCATGCTCGGCACCGTTGCCGTTATGCTGACCCCCTTGCTCCATCGCATCCTACACGCTTTCCATCTCGATGAGGATGAAAGGGAGTGATCCGGGTGAGCGCTGCTGCCTCCTCACTCTCCGCGCGTCTCGTTCCAGGTCTTGTACCGCGCGGTGATGGGTTCCCGGTCCGCAGGCACCTCCCGCAGCGGTGCACAGGGCTTCAAGGTGGCGTGCAGTTCGGCCGGCAGGGCTTGATAGAGTTTGGTCCCCTCGGTCTTCCAGGCCAGCATCTCATCGCTGACCGCCTTCAGCACCTTCGCCGGATTGCCCACGATCAGCTGGCGGGCCGCCCACACCGAATCGGCCCGAAGGAAGGAGAGCGCGCCCACGATGCAGCCCTCACCCAGCACCACGTTGTCCATCAGCACCGCGTTCATGCCCACAAGGCAGTCCTTGCCCACGTGTGCGCCGTGGATGATGGCCCCGTGCCCGATGTGCGCGTTCTCATCCAAACGCACCGTGACCCCGGGGAACATGTGCACGGTGCAGTTCTCCTGCACGTTGCAACCATCGGCGATCACGATCTCGCCCCAATCCCCACGGAGTGCGGCCCCTGGACCGATGTACACGTCGCGACCGATGACCACATGGCCGGTGACGACCGCTTGGGGATGAACGAAGGCGGAAGGGTGGACGACAGGGCGGTAGCCGTTGAATTCGTAGAGCATGGCGGGGTCTGGAGGGACGAAGATGACGCGATCGCGGCCACATCCCGCGCAATGTTAAGTCTGGGTTAAGCCTTGCTCTCCCTACATTGGCCTTTGCAACGGCCGGGTACATTTGGGCCGCGATAAAAGCACTATGGCACTGGACAATCTCCTCAGCATCTTCAAGCCGCGCGACCGCGTGTTCTTCTTCCATTTCGAGGCGAGCGCGGCCAACGTCCTGCGGATGTCGGAGGACCTCCGATCGATCATGGCCACGGAGCCGGGTTCGCAACGGGTGGCACTGCTGGAGCGGTTGGAGATCGCTGAGCACGCCAACGACGACCTGACCCACACGATCTTCACCGACCTGGCCCGGAACTTCATCACCCCGATCGATCGCGAGGACATCCATGCGCTGGCCACGAGCCTGGATGACGTGGCCGATTTCATCCTGGCGGCCGCCAAGAACCTTGAGCTGTTCGGCATCAAGAAGCCGGACGAGACCTGCCGCGAGCTCGCGCGCCTGGTGCACGAGGGCTGCGAGATCGTGCAACTGGCCGTGCAGGGCCTCCGCACCATGGCGAAGACCGGTGGCAACAACGAGTTCGTCGTGCGCATCAACAGTATGGAGAACCAGGCGGACGAGGTCTTCGACCGGGCCATCCAGCGTCTTTTCGCCACCGAGACCGACCCGATCCAGTTGATCCGCATGCGCGACATGTACTCCACGCTCGAACTGGCCACGGACAAATGCGAGGACGTGGGCAACGTGATCGAGTCCATCATGTTGAAGTACGCGTGAGGGCATGACGCTGCTCATCGTCATCATCGTATTGGCGTTGGTGTTCGACTACATCAACGGCTTCCACGACGCCGCCAACTCCATCGCCACCATCGTCAGCACCAAGGTGCTCACCCCGGTGCAGGCCGTGATCTGGGCGGCGGCGTTCAACTTCGTGGCCTTCTTCATCTTCAGTGACCACCACGTGGCCAATACCGTGGCCAAGACCGTGCACGAGGAGTTCATCACCCTGCGCGTGGTGCTCGCCGGCCTCCTCGCCGCCATCACCTGGAACCTGCTCACCTGGTGGTACGGCATACCCAGCAGCTCGTCCCACACCCTGATCGGTGGCTTCGCCGGAGCGGCGCTGGCCGGTGCGGGCTTCGACATCGGCAGCATCAACCTGGAGAAGATCGGCATCATCGCGCTCTTCATCTTCCTGGCGCCGCTGGTGGGTATGATCATCTCCGTCTTCATCACACTGGTCACGCTCATCCAGCGTCTGTGGTTGCGGCTCGCCATCATTGCGCTGGCCACCGCCATCACCTGCATCTTCGTGCTGAAGAACAATGATCTGCGCATCGCGATGGCCCTGTTCGCCATCGTTTTCATGGTGGCCTACGGCTGGGACATGACGCGCAACCAGCAGAGCGCGCTCCGCACCTCCAACCTGTACAAGCGCCTGCAGCTGCTCAGCTCCGCGGCCTTCAGCATCGGCCACGGTGGCAATGATGCGCAGAAGGTGATGGGCATCATCATGGTGGCCATGGTGGCGAGCGGCCAGCGCGACAGCCTGGAACACATGCCCACCTGGGTGCCGTTGGCATGCTACACCGCGATCGGCCTTGGCACCTTGAGCGGCGGTTGGAAGATCGTGAAGACGATGGGCTCACGGATCACCAAGGTGACCCCACTGGAAGGGGTCTGTGCGGAGAGCGCTGGCGCCATGACCCTGTACATGACCGAACAGATGGGCATCCCGGTGAGCACCACGCACACCATTACCGGAGCCATCATCGGTGTGGGGGCCACTAAGCGGTTGAGCGCGGTGCGCTGGGGGGTCACCGTGCGGCTGCTGTGGGCCTGGGTGCTCACGATCCCGGTGAGCGCGGTGCTGGCCTGCATCGCCTATTGGATCGCCGGGTTGTTCGGGATCTGAGGGGGCTGCCGCCATACGGCTTGCTACCTTCGCCAGCATGTCCATCATCCTTTCCGACGCGGGCCTGCACAGCCATCTGTTGCCGTTGACGTACACGCGTCCCGTGGGGCAGTTGCGTCCGGGCATCCTGCGGATCAGTGAAGGATGGTACGTGCGCAGCGGCCTGCCTGTGGGCCACCGGACGGAGGACCATCTCGCGGCCTCCTTCCCGCTGCCACAGGAAACGGCGAACTGGGAGGTGGACGGCAGCCTCTTCCCGAACGATGACCTGGTACGTGCGGTGATGGACCTGCGTCCGGGCGATGTGCTCGTGAACGAAGGACGCGCACTGGCCTTCGGAGCGGAAGGGAAAGCGCATCCGAAGGTGGCGGATTGGGCACAGCCGCCCGCCTTTCTGCGCCCGGTCGCCTTTGGCGGGGAGGTGATCCGCTTCAGCCGGCCTTGGCACCTGTTCCAGCATTGCGGTCAGGCGATCGCACATGACTTCAAGCTGCTCACCGATGGTCGCCGTTCGCAACGCATCGCGGGCACGAACACGGTGATCGGTGATCCGAACGCGATCTTCCTCGAGGAGGGTGCGGTCATGGAGGCATGCATTCTGAATACCACCAACGGCCCGATCTACCTCGGAAAAGGCGCCGAGGTGATGGAGGGGTCGATGTTGCGCGGTCCCGTCGTGGTGGGTGATCATGCTCAGGTGAAGATGGGTGCCAAGATCTACGGGCCATCGGCCTTCGGGCCGGAATGCCGGGTGGGCGGCGAGGTCACCAACAGCGTGATCCTCGGCTACAGCAACAAGGGCCACGACGGCTTCCTGGGCAACAGCGTGCTGGGCGAATGGTGCAACCTGGGCGCCGACACCAACACCAGCAACCTGAAGAACACCTACGGCAGCGTTCAGGTATGGGGCGGTGCGGAAAAGGCGATGGTCGATACCGGTCTGCAGTTCTGCGGCCTGCTCATGGGCGATCACAGCAAGAGCGGCATCAACACCATGTTCAACACGGGCACCGTGGTGGGCGTGGCGGCCAATGTCTTCGGCGGCGGCTTTCCTCCGAAGCACATTCCGGGCTTCTCCTGGGGCGGCGCGAACGGCTTCGAGACCTACGACATAGAGCGGGCCCTGGGCACCGCGCGTAAGGTGATGGAGCGCCGCCACGTGCACCTCTCCGCCTTGGACGAGGCGGTGCTGCGGCACATCGCGGCTGGAGAGGGGGGTTGATCGACTTTATACACACTCATTCTCGAATTGCCATGATCCGGGCCCCTAGAATGAACAGGACCTTGAATACATGGGTGATTCTCATTAGCTCGTTGATCTGCTCGGTGCTTAATGCACAGCCGAATTGTGAGGGTCAGGTTAAGATCCAGGTTGTTCTACTTGATGACTTGATCATACCTGATTCGGTTATCAATGGTGCAGTTGTTGGCCAGCAAGCAGAACCGAGACGTAGGAAGGATCAAGAAGGATTCGAATACGGGCTGCCAGAGCACGCGTCGCACCAGGTGCTTGCCCTTCATGAAGGGTTTCGTGGAGAAGTGAGCGTGCTTGTGAATGATTCCCTTTATGCAAGCGGTAGCGTCCAGACGAATGATGCAATTGGTTCAACGGGCTTCTTGGTCGACTTAGGTGACCGCGGAGGAGTGAAGCGACGTGTTCTTCGAATAGAATACGGAAACCAATGCATGGAGACGCTTCTAGACCAAGGTCACCCGATAGTGATCGCACACCAATACGGTGGACAGTGGCTACTTGAATATACTGATCATTGGCCGGTCCTGGAATGAGCTGGGAGGCAAGCGTGTGTAGATCGAGCGCCCTACTTGTACGATGGTACAAGCCGCTCGCCGCTAAATAGGCTTGCCGCCGCCTTCCTGTCTATCTGTCACCCCCTTCTGCTGCGGCACGAAGCTTGACCGGCAAGTGGGCCCACTGTTGAAAACCGCGCCCCGCAAGGGCCCCGGTCCATGGGTATCTTTACACCTGACAAGCTGTCCATGAGCGACAACATACATACTGCCGATCCGCTATTCAGTTCCGAGGTCCTGGAGAACGAGACCGAGTTGATCCCCTTGATCACGGCCGAGGACGAGGAACAGATGAACGCGGAGACGACCCCGCCGGAGCTGCCCATCCTTCCCCTGCGGAACACCGTGCTCTTCCCGGGCGTGGTGATCCCCATCACCGTGGGTCGTGATCGCAGCATCCGTCTCATCCAGGATGTTTACCGCGGTACCAAGACCCTGGGCGTGGTGAGCCAGAAGGACGGCCAGATCGAAGAGCCGCGTGCCGAAGACCTCAACCGCGTGGGCACCATTGCCACCATCATCCGCATGTTGCGCATGCCGGATGGTAGCACCACCGCCATCATCCAAGGCAAGAAGCGCTTCGAGGTGCTGGAGATGGTCCAGTTGGATCCGTACTTCACCGCCAAGGTGAAGGAATTCGAGGAGATCCGTCCCTCCAAGGACGACAAGAGCTTCCACGCTCTGGTGAGTTCCCTGAAGGACCTGGCCACCGACATCATCAAGCACAGTCCGCACATCCCCACGGAAGCCCAGTTCGCACTGAAGAACATCGACAGTCCGAGCTTCCTGGTGAACTTCATCAGCAGCAACATGAACGCCGAGGTGGCCGAGAAGCAGAAGATGCTCGAGGTGGCCGACCTGCGCGAACGCGCGAACCTGCTGCTGGCGCACCTGACCAAGGAGCTGCAGCTGCTGCAGATGAAGAACGAGATCCAGAACAAGGTGCGCACGGAAGTGGATCGCCAGCAGCGCGAGTACTTCCTGCACCAGCAGATGAAGACCATCCAGGATGAACTGGGTGGCAACCCCATCGAGCAGGAGATCGATGAGATGCGGATGAAGGCCGCGAAGAAGAAGTGGAGCCGGTCCGTGGGGGAGGTCTTCGAGAAGGAACTGACCAAATTGCAGCGCATGAACCCGGCCGGAGCGGAGTTCAGCGTGCAGTACAACTACGTGCAGCTGCTGCTGGAGCTGCCCTGGGGGGAGTACAGTGAGGACAAGTTCGACCTGAAGAATGCCCAGAAGATCCTGGACCGCGACCACTTCGGTCTGGACAAGGTGAAGGAGCGCATCATCGAACACCTCGCCGTGCTCAAGTTGAAGAAGGACATGAAGGCGCCGATCGTGCTGCTGTACGGTCCTCCGGGCGTGGGTAAGACCAGCCTGGGCAAGAGCATGGCCGAAGCATTGGGTCGCAAGTATGTGCGCATGAGCCTGGGTGGCCTGCACGACGAGAGCGAGATCCGCGGCCACCGTCGCACCTACATCGGTGCCATGCCCGGCCGCCTGATCCAGAGCTTGAAGAAGGCCGGCAAGAGCAACCCGCTCTTCATCCTCGACGAGATCGACAAGGTGGGCAAGGACTTCCATGGCGATCCTGCCAGTGCGCTGCTCGAGGTCCTGGACCCGGAGCAGAACTCTGCCTTCCACGACAACTTCGTGGACATCGACTACGATCTGAGCCGGGTGATGTTCGTGGCCACGGCCAACTCGCTCAGCACGATCCACCCCGCGCTGCGTGATCGTATGGAGATCATCGAGGTGAATGGCTACACCCAGGAGGAGAAGATCCAGATCGCCCTGCGCCACCTGCTGCCGAAGCAGTTCGCCGAGAACGGGGTGAAGCCGAAGCAGCTGAAGCTCGCCCCCGGCCTGCTCGAGGCCATCATCGATCAGTACACCGATGAGAGCGGTGTGCGCACCCTCGAGAAGCGCATCGCCAAACTGGTGCGCTACCGCGCCAAGCAGATCGCGCTGAAGCAGAAGCACAGCATCACCATCACCGAGGCCGACCTCGTGAAGATCTATGGCCCGAGCCATGCGCGTGACAAGTACCAGGGCAATGATGTGGCCGGCGTGGTCACCGGTCTGGCCTGGACCCCGACGGGTGGCGACATCCTCTTCATCGAGACCAGCATCACCAAGGGCGAAGGCAAGCTCACGCTCACCGGCAACCTGGGCGATGTGATGAAGGAGAGCGCGGTCATCGCCCTGGAGTACCTGAAGGCGCATAGCAGCATCATCGGCCTGGATCCGGAGGTATTCAAGCGCTGGAACGTGCACGTGCACGTGCCGGAGGGTGCCACACCGAAGGATGGACCGAGCGCGGGCATCACCATGCTGACCAGTTTGGCGAGCGCCTTCACCCAGCAGAAGGTGCGCAAGTTCGTAGCGATGACCGGCGAGATCACCCTGCGAGGTCGTGTACTGCCGGTGGGTGGCATCAAGGAGAAGATCCTCGCGGCCAAGCGCGCCGGCATCAAGGAGATCATCCTGAGCACGGACAACCGCAAGGACATCGAGGACATCGACGCGCGCTACACCAAGGGCATGAAGTTCACCTATGTCACCGAGATGATCGAGGTGGTGAAGCACGCCCTGCTGAAGGAGAAGGTGGCCGACGCGCTGAAGGTGGCCTGACCATGGACAAGCGCATCCGCTTTGAGACCAAGGAGGAGTCGAACACGCGACGTGAGCGGGAGTTCCTGGCACTGACACCATCGGAGCGTTTGCAGTGGTTCCTGCGCAGCTTCAATGCTCGTGTTCAGGAGGATCGTCCGACGGACAACTTCATCATCCGGAAGCGGGACCATGGACTTCGGTGAGGAGGCGAACGCATTCATCCGGTCCGCGCACCTTCAAGGACTGCGCATGCTTTTGATCGGAGGAGGAGCGGTGAACTTCCACGGATATCAGCGCCAATCCCCGGACCTTGACTTTTGGATGGAGCCGGGGGAGGAGAATTTCCGACGGCTTGCGCTGGCGTTGGAGGACATCGGTTACGAGGTCGGTGAATTCCCCGCCTCGGTCCGGAATGGCGAGAAGAACATCACCCTGAAGATGTCCCCGGGGCTGGATGTCGAGTTGATCACCCACCTGGCACCGGGATCCACGTTCGATGAAGCTTGGGGGCGTGCCGAGCAGGTGGAACTCAAGGGTGAGCCCACGGTCTTGTTCCGGATCTTCTCGTTCCGCGACCTCATCGAGAGCAAGTTGCGCTCTGGCCGCCCTAAGGACTTGTTGGATGTGCAGGAACTGCAGCGGAGACATCGATCGTGAGGATAGCCGGGACAACCTGCACTAGTCGCTTACTTCCTTACCTTCTTTCCGAGCCCACCATCCGTTCGATGCGGTGCCTTGGACGGACGATCTTCCAAGGGTACAACTCGTTACTCGGTCCCCGTACCTTGCTCTCCCAAGCGAACCCGATGAAACGTCTTTCCGCTGCCATCCTGGCCTCCCTGGCCCTCCACACGCTCCACGCACAGGTCCAACTACCCGCCACCACACGCGCGGATCTGGCCGTCCTGCAGGATATGACGGATCGCTATCCGAGTGCGAAGGAACTCGTGCTCAACACCGAAGGCTATTACCCAACAGCCCTCATCCACGGCCGCTGCATGGTCGGCTTCCTGGGAAAGGTGAACGCCGGTGCGGACGCGAGCGCATGGGCCGATGAGGCCGTGATGGTCGGCGCACGAAAGGGCGAAATCCAATCCTTCCGTATCGATGCGGATCACCTGGACCGGCTCTTCGACCTGCCAGGCCTGGAATACGCGGAGCTGGCCGGAAAGGTGAAGCCCGACCTGGACCGGGTGCGTTATGCCACACGGGTCGATAGTGTGCAGCATGGGTGGGGCCTTCCGCAGTCCTACACCGGCCGCGATGTCCTCATCGGCGTTACGGATTGGGGCTTCGACTACCAGCATCCGACCTTCTATGACACCTTGATGACCACCTATCGGGTGCGTGCTGCCTGGGACCATTACCGGCAGGCGGGGCCAGCGCCAGCGACCTATGGCTACGGAACGGAACTCCTGACCCAGGCGGAATTGATAGCAGCTGGGGCGGACACCTCCAACATTTATAACAACGCCACCCACGGCACGCATGTGGCGGGCATCGCGGGCGGCGGTGGTGCTGGAAGTCCCTATCGCGGGATGGCGATCGATGCACAGTTCCTCTTCTGCACCTTCCTGGTGGATGCGGCGGCGGTGCTCGATGCTTTCGAGTGGATGCAGGGTATCGCGGAGCAGGATGACAAGCGGCTCGTGATCAACATGAGCTGGGGACTGCATCACATCGGCACGCTCGATGGCAACTCGTTGATCAGCCAGGCCATCGACCAATACACCCAGGAAGGGGTCGTCTTCGCGAACTCCGGCGGCAACAACGGCGATGTGGACTTCCACATCCGCAAGGAGTTCACCGGCGACACCCTGCGGTCGCGCATCCAATTCTATTCGTACAGTGCCAACCCGAACATGTGGGGCCAGAGCATCAGCATCTGGGGCGAGGCCGGACACCCGGTCGACGCGGGCTTGATGGTCACTTCCACGGGCAACGTGACGCTCGCTGAAACACCCTTCTACTCCACGGCAACTCAAGTGGCCTACCTCGATTCGATGCTCGTGGTGGGTAACGACACGGTCTTCTTCAACCTGACGACGGAAGCCGCGCATCCGCTGAACGGTCGACCACACTTCCGACTGCGCGCGAAGAACACGAGCAGCAACATCCGTGTAGCGTTGAAGGCAACGGCCGCGGATGGTGTCGTACACTTCTGGAACGTCACGGAGTTGACGAATGATGTGGGTAACTGGGGTATGGCCTTCACCGCACCCTCCGTGGGTTGGACCGCTGGTGATCACCTGTACGGCATCAGTGAGCCCGCTTGCACGAACAGCTTGATCAGTGTGGCCGCCTATTGGCCCGAGTTCATCCATCCGCTCACCGGCGTGGAGGGTGGCGGTGCCATTGCGCCTTTCTCGTCCATCGGGCCCACGCTGGATGAACGGGTGAAGCCGGACATCGCCGCGCCCGGCGTGAACATCGGTTCGGCCATGAGCAGCTATACGGATGAGGACTTCACCGCGATACTCAACGTGTCCTTCGAAGGTCGGTCCTATCCCTTTGCGCGCCTCTCCGGTACGAGCATGGCCTCACCTGCGGTAGCCGGCATCGCGGCCCTTGTCCTTGAGGCCAACCCCACTGCCACACCGCAGATGGTGAAGGAAGCCTTGATGCGAACGGCGCGGCAGGACAGCTACACGGGTACCATCCCCTTTGGTGGCAGTACGCAATGGGGTATGGGCAAGGTGAACGCCTACCAGGCCGTGCGTGAGGTGCTTTGGATGAACGGGATCGGTGAGCGCGCCTCGGGCGATCTGGTCATCTGGCCGAACCCGACCGACGGCATGGTCTGGATCGATCTGCCGGGAGGAACGGACGGCGTGGAGCTTGTCGTACTTGACGTCGCGGGACGTGTGATCGTCACCCATTCGGCCAACGCAGCGGAGCGGGTGAGCTTCGATGCAACAACGTGGTCATCGGGTATCTATGCCGTGCGGTGCAACACCGGCGCTGGGGTCCACACGGCCACCGTGGTGAAGCAGTAGTTGGATCGGACGTTCATGCATCCGAAGGAACTCTCCATCCAGGACTTCACGTACGAGCTACCGGAGGAGCGGATCGCGCGGCAACCACTGGCCGAGCGGGACTCAAGTCGCCTCTTGCTCTACCGTGACGGAACCATCCTGGACCGGCGCTTCCATGACCTGCCTGATCTGCTTCCAGCGAACGCCCTGCTTGTCCTGAACGAGACGCGGGTGGTGCGGGCGCGGATCATCTTCCGTCGCGCCACAGGTGCCGTGCTCGAATGCATGGTGCTGGAACCTGAAGGAGGGCGTCCCATGGAGCAGGCCTTGTTGGACCGAAGTGTCTCGCGGTGGTGGTGCATGATGGGCAACGCCAAGCGCTGGAAGGGGGAGGAACTATCCGCTACGGTGGATGGAGCCACGCTGCGAGCACGACGTATTGATCAACGGGACGGCGAGCACCTCATCGAATTCACGTATGATCCGGAGGTCCCCTTCGTGGAGGCCATGCGATGCGTGGGCACCGTCCCCTTGCCACCCTACATGCGGCGCGAGGCGATGCCTTCCGATGTTGATCGGTATAATACCGTCTTCGCCGCGCATGATGGCTCCATTGCCGCACCCACGGCCAGCTTGCACTTCAGCGAGGTCCTGCTCGAACGGGTCCGCCAGCGCGGTATTCGAACCACGGGCCTGACCCTGCACGTAGGTGCCGGTACCTTCCTGCCGGTGAAGAGTGAGCGGATGTCGGAGCATGCCATGCACACCGAACAGGTCTCGGTGCCGCATGAAGCCTTGATCGCACTGCGGAGGCAGTTGGGTCATGCGCCGATCATCCCGGTCGGGACCACGGCCTTGCGCACGATCGAGAGCATTTACTGGCATGGTGTCGCGCTGCTGGCCGGGCGAGCTGATACGAGGATGGCAGTGGCGCAGTGGGAGCCATACGAGCAGGATGGTGAAGGCCCCAGTACGGCTGAAGCCTTGGATGCTGTGATCGGGCAGGTGGAACGAAGAGGTCTACCGTTGGCCGGGACCACGAGCTTGTTGATCGCACCCGGTTATCGCTTCCGGTTCGCCGATGCGTTGATCACCAACTTCCATCAGCCGCAAAGCACATTGTTGCTGCTGGTCGCCGCCTTTGTAGGACCGGAGTGGCGCCGGATCTACGCGCACGCGCTGGCCGGGGACTACCGCTTCCTCAGTTACGGCGATGGCTCGTTGTTGTTCCGGTGTGGAAGCTGATCAGGAAAGTGCTCCGAGCGCCGCGATCACCAGACCGACAAGGACCAAGGGGATGACAATGCCCGCGATGGCGATGCCCTTGCCGCGTTCGTTGTGCTTGATCGCGAGCAACAATCCGATCGCCCCGGTGATGAAGGCGAACGTCAGCAGATAGAGCAGGATCTCACCACCACCGGCCACGAGCACCACGGTAGCCGAAAGCGCCAGGAAGATCCCGGAGACGATGGCCATGCGGTTCCAATACCTGGGTCCTTCCACTTCAACGGTGTCCTCCGATGGAACCGGACCGACGGGGTCCGTCAAGGATCGTTCGGGATGCGAAGGAGTGATAGCGGGTGCAGGGGCCATGATCAGCGTACCGGCGGCAAGGGCCGATGCCTGCGGCTCGTCCGCTGCCTCCGGTAATGGCACCGTGTGTTGCTGGATCATCGGGTCCATGGGTGGGTCGCGTACGACGAGCCGGGCCTCCATGGGATCCAGTTCTTGCCTTGTCCGCCTGTCGGGGAGGGCGCCTTTGTTCGCCCGCGCTAGGTCCAGGTGCCAGCCCGGGCGATACTTCCTCTTCTGAAGGGGACCATGACCGACCACGTCATTCGTGGTGGAGCACGCGCATAGGAACACAAGGGCGGCGACGAGCGCGAGCGGATGGCTGTGGGACATCGATGGAAAGATATCCCGAAGCCCGGGATGGGGATACTAAGGGCCGCTATCTTGCGTTCCTTCCCGCAGGCCAACCTGATGTTATTCCGCATACGTTCGTACGTCGTTCTCCTCAGCTGCTTGCTGACCGCAACCCTGTGCGCCCAGTTGGGTGGTCAGACGGCCTTTAGACTTCTGGACATCCCGGCATCGGCGAGGGCTGCTGCGTTGGGTGGGAACTACATTGCCGTGAAGGACGCCGACCTGAACCTGGGCGTGTACAATCCGGCCTTGCTGGATAGCGCCACCGGCCATCAGATCGCGCTCAGTTACCTGCCCTATTTCGACGGGATCAAGGTCGGCTACGCGGCTTACGCCCATCATCTGGATAGTTCACGGATCACCCTCGCGGCTTCGGTCCAATACCTGGATTATGGGACCTTCCAGCGCACCGATGAAGTGGGTGCCGTCCTGGGTGAGTTCCGGGCAGGTGAGCAGGTCTTCCAGATCGGCGCGGGCTACCCGGTCGATTCCTTGTTCAGTATCGGTGCCAACCTCAAGTTCCTCAATAGCGCGTTGGATACCTACCGTTCCTCAGCCGTGGGCGTGGACCTGGCCGGTGTGTTCTACAAGCGGAAACTGGGTCTGACCATCGCCGGCGCGGTGCGCAACGTCGGCCGGCAGCTGACCACCTACACGGACCAACGGGAGAAGCTCCCGATGCAGGTGCAGCTTGGCGTCACCTACAAGTTCCGGCATGCGCCCTTCCGGCTGGGCCTCATGATCGAGCAATTGCAGCGCTGGGACCTCACCTACGAGGACCCGAACGCACAAGTTGTGATCGATCCCACCACCGGCGAGGTGATCGAGGACAAGGTGACCACGGTGGACAAGGCCCTGCTGCACCTCGTGCCGAGCGCGGAGATCCTTCTGAGCAAGAGCTTTATGCTGCGCGTGGCCTACAACACCCGTCGCCGTCAGGAGCTCGTGATCGCGGACAAGCCCAGCGCAGTGGGTCTGAGCTTCGGGGTGGGCCTGCGTGTCAGCAAGTTCCACATCGCATACGGCTTCTCCCAATTGCACCTCGCGGGCATCAGCAACACGCTCTCGCTCGGGGTCCGCTTCGCCGACTTCAAGCGCACCGAAGGATAGTTGCCCCCAAGGAGGCGATCCATGTGCACATGAGCACATGTCCACATGGTCACATGATCGCCCTCCCTACCTTGGCGGCAGCATTGGGCACGTGAAGCGCATCACCATCGCCATCGACGGATACAGCAGTTGCGGCAAGAGCACCCTGGCCAAGCAACTGGCCCACCACCTGCATTACACCTACATCGACAGCGGCGCCATGTACCGGGCCGTGGCCTTGTATGCCATGGAGAACGGCCTGATCACCGACGATGCCCTCGACAGGCCGAACCTGCTGCGGGTGCTGCCGAACATCCACATCGCCTTTAAACACGATGATGCCACACAGCGCAGCGCCACCATGCTCGATGGCCGGAACGTGGAGCACCGCATCCGGGAGATGGACGTGAGCAACAACGTCACGCTGGTGAGCCCTGTTCCCGAGGTGCGCGCAAAGCTGGTGCAACTGCAGCAGGAGATGGGCGAGGGTGGAGGTGTGGTGATGGATGGCCGGGACATCGGTACGGTGGTCTTCCCCAACGCCGAGGTGAAGTTCTTCATGACCGCCAGCACAGAGGTGCGTGCCCAACGCCGCTATTTGGAATTGAAGGGACGCGGTGCGGAGGTCACGCTTCAAGAGGTGATGGCCAACCTGGAGCGCCGCGACCTGGACGACACGACGCGTGAGGCCGATCCCTTGATCGAAGCGCCGGACGCCTTCGTGATCGACAACAGCCACCTGACCTCAGCGGAGCAGTTCGATCTGGCGCTGGGGCATGTGGTGAAGGCGATCGGCGTGGTGACGGAGGCGTGACAAGCCTCAAGTCACAAGGCTCAAGGTTCAAGAAGCCCACGTCGCCACACGTCCTCGAACTTCTCCTTTAGGATGGCGATCAATTCGGGTTGCATGAAGTCGTAGATATCCTCGATGTAGAGGCAGACGATCGGTTTCTTCTCATACCACTGCGGGAAACGCTCGCGGATCTTGTTGCGGTGCTGCTTCTCCATCACCACGATGGCATCGGCCCATTCGAGGTGCCATTCTTCCAACACCACCTTCGCGGTGCGGTCGGTGCCAGCCGAATCCACCTCGAAGCGCGGGTCGTTCTCGTAGAGCTTGTGCGCTGTGGCGGAACGCATGCGGTTGACCGTGCAGACGAAGAGGATGTGGGGTCTCTCGCTCACTGTTCCAATCGAGCAATGGTGTCGCTGATCTTCGCGACGTACTCGCTGTGCTTCGATCGGCTGATACCGAAGATCCCTCGGACCTTGGGTTGATGTTCGATCAAGCTATACAGATTCTGAATATCTGGATCTTGGCTATCGATGGGAAACTCGTCCAAGAATGCGCGATACTGTATCTGGCCGGACATGATCTTTCTAGCGACCGAGGCCGCGAGATGGCGCTCATGATTTGTGCCCATGATCAATTAGCTCACCAGTTCACGAACCACCTCCGCCGGATCCATCACCCCCTCCACCATCGACAGTACCTTCAACATCACCCGATCCAACAAGGTATCGGGGCAGCTCGCACCGCTGGTGAGGATGATCGTCAATGGGCGTTTGGCGGGCAGCCAGTTCGTGGTGCGCTCCAGCTGCTGCGCCGGATAGTTGAAGTGCTCGATCTCCTGCGCGCTCAAGATCTCCTTCTCGCCATTGATGAAGTAGGTCGGGAACCGGTGTTCGAGCAGTTCAACCAAGTGGCTCGTGTTGCTGCTGTTGTATCCGCCTACCACCAATGCCAAGTCGGCCTCGGCCTTCAATAGCTCGTTCGTGGCGTCCTGGTTGTCGTTGGTGGCGTAGCAGAGGGTGTCACGCGTATCGGCAAAGTGGTCCTTTCCCGGGTCAAGCCCGGGACCCGCATCGCCGTATTTCCGGATCATCACCTGCTTCAGGTGATCGGCGATGGCCTGTGTCTCGGTGGCCAGCATGGTGGTCTGGTTCACCACGCCGATGCGCGCCAGGTCCTTCGCGGCATCGAAGCCATCGGTGCAGCGCGCGCCGAAGACCTCTGCGAACCGTGCGATGGGTTCCTCACCGAGGATGATGCGCCCAAGCAACTGCGCCTCGTCCATGTCCTTGATGATGACCGCCGGTGCGCCTTGCGCGGTATGACTGAAGGTGGCGCGCGTTTCCTCATGCGCTGCCTTGCCATGGATCACCACCGTGTAGTCCTGCGTGCCGAGCTGTGTACTGCGCTTCCACACCTTCTCCACGAAGGGGCAGGTGGTGTTGTGCTTCAATGGGTCGATGCCGATAGCCTTTAGGCGGGCCTCCGTTTCCAAGGTGGTGCCGAAAGCGGGGATGATCACGATGTCGTCGGCCTTCAACTCGTCCCAATCCATCAGCATCTGGCCGTGCGTGTCCTGGATGAAGCGCAGGCCATGGCTCTCCAGGTCGGCGTTCACCTCGGGGTTGTGGATCATCTGGCTCAGCAGGAAGATCCGTTTACCGGGGTTCTGTTCGATGGCCTGGTAGCTGATCTCGATCGCGTTCTCCACCCCATAGCAGAAGCCGAAGTGCCGCGCGAAGACGAATCGCACCGCACCGAGGTCGAGCAGGGTGGGACTCAGGTCCTTCTTCTTGGGGTCCTGCGCCTTGCGGAAGGCCTTCAAGCGGCCGATGAGCTCGCTGCGGTAGTGGGTCGGTATGGTGAACGATCGCATGGTCTCGAGTTCAAAGGTAGCCGGTCATTGCGCCCGGCGTGGTGTGTTCTCCAGGCAACGGTTCGGCGCCGCGATGTATCATTGTCAGACCGACCACCGCATGCCCACACGATCGGCGTTCTCGCTCGCCCTGTTGCTGCTCCCGTTCACGACGCATGCCCAAAGCTGCACCTTCAGCCTGGGACCCGACCGGACGCTCTGTGATGGGGCGAACGTGTTGTTGGCCGGACCATCGGGGAGCGTATCGATCCAGTGGCAGAACGGTTGGGCGGTGCAATACCTCACCGCAGATACACCCGGGACCTACTGGTGTACCGCCACCTTTCCCATCCCCGGTCAGGACCTGGTGGTCAACGGGGCCTTCAGCAATGGCAACACGGGCTTCACCACGGACCTGGCGTTGGGCACCGGAGGCACATGGGGGCTCATCAGCCTGGAAGGTACCTACGGCGTTTCCACGGACATCTCCCTGCTCCATTCCAACTTCCCGTCCTGTGGCGACCACACCGGCGGCAACGGTCAGATGCTCGTCGTGAACGGCTCGGCCACCCCGAACGCGGACATCTGGTGCCAGACCATCGCCGTGCAGCCCAACACCACCTACGCCTTCAGCGCCTGGCTCATGTCCGCCAGTCCGGAGAGCCCGGCCATCCTCGATTTCGCGGTGAACGGCGTATCCATCGGTGCGCCGCTCCTGGCATCATCGACCACCTGCGATTGGGACGAGTTCTATGCGGTATGGAACGCGGGCAGCAGCACATCGGCCACCATCTGCATCACCAACCAGAACCTCGCACAGAGCGGCAACGACTTCGCCCTGGACGATATCGCCTTCCGACCGCTCTGCACCCACACGGATTCCGTGGTGATCAATTTCATGCCCCCCGAGCCGGAGGTCATCGTGACGGGTCCGGCCACCCTGTGCCCCGGTGACCTGGCCTTGCTGCAAGCCAGCCTGGATCCGCCCTGGCCCGCACCGGTGGACCTGGTGTGGAACACGGGAGCGGGCGGCAGCACCTATACCGCCTCTACCGCCGGTCTCTTCTCCGTCACGGCCACGGCCACCTGCCTGGATGCTTCGGGAGCCATCCTGATCGCGCCGGACACCTGCGTCTCCACCCTCACCATGCCCAACGTGTTCACACCGAACGGCGATGGGGCCAACGATGTCTTCCGGCCACTCGTGGTAGGCCAGCCCACCAACTTCGAGATGGAGATCCGGAACCGCTGGGGGCAGGTGGTCTTCCGCTCCAGCAACGTGAACACCGGCTGGGACGGGCGCATCCAAGGCGAACGGGCGCCCGACGGGACCTATTACTATACGGTCCGCTACAGTGACAGGCTGAACGACGGTCGGTTGAAGCAGCAGGACAGGTCCGGGCACCTGACCCTGTTGGGCCGTCCGTAGGACCGGACCGATCGACCGGTCAGGAGTGCGCAACACGCACGGGATCAGCTTTTTCCATACATTTGCACCCCCGAAAACCGGGGACCGTCTGCACAGGGTGCGGTAGGCGGCAACAAGAGAACCCCTCCCGGATGGCACCCCTTGGTCCGGGATACAAGCAGGTAAGTAGCATGGCAGTCGTAGAGAACAACAAGGTCACCTTCGCCGAACCGCCCGCCGATTTCGATTGGGCATCCCTCGAGGATGATCGCAAGTCCGCCTCCTCCGATCGGGAGACGATGGAGAAGGCGTACGAGCACACCCTGAGCAGCATCCAGGAGAAGGAGGTGCTCATGGGTACAGTGGTCGGCATGAACAAGAAGGAGGTGGTGATCAACATCGGCTACAAGTCCGAGGGTGTGGTCCCCATCAGTGAGTTCCGGTACAAGCCTGAGCTGGCCATCGGTGACCAGGTGGAAGTGTACATCGAGAAGCAGGAGGACAAGGGCGGCCAGATGGTGGTGAGCCACAAGACCGCACGCGTCCACAACGCTTGGGGCAAGGTGAACCACGCCATGGAGACCAGCGAGATCATCACGGGCTACGTGAAGTGCCGCACG
>JACJZG010000008.1 GCA_020635715.1 Flavobacteriales bacterium
CTTCTTACCGCAGATCGCTTTCAGGTGCCAACCCACCTTATCACTGCCGGTGAAGCTGAGCATCGCCACGCGCTCATCCTTCACCAGCTTCTCCGCAACGGGCACACCGCACATCAATACGCTGAACGCGCCCTTCGGCCAGCCGATCTCTTCCATGAAGCGGCCGAGCACGATCGCGCTCAAGGGTGCTTGCGGCGCGGGCTTCAGCACCACCGGACAGCCCACGGCCATCGCCGGGGCCACCTTGTGCAACACGAGGTTCAATGGGAAGTTGAAAGGCGTTATCGCAGCGATGACACCAATGGGGAAGCGTTTGGTGATCGCCGTCCTGCCGGCTCCCGCACCGAAGTCCATCGGCACCACCTCACCTCCGAAACGAAGGGCTTCCGCTGCGGCCGTCTTCACCGTGGTGATGCACCGTGCGATCTCCGTCTTCGCATAACCGATGGGCTTGCCGCCTTCCTGTACGATGAGCTTCGCCAGATCATCCTGGTGCTTCTCGATCAACGTGGCCAGTGCCTCCAGCTTTGCGCTGCGTTCTCCGGCGGTCATCTTCCGAAGCACTTCACGGCTTTCATGAGCGGCTACGATCGCGTCCTCCATCTGCGCCTCCGTGGCGTTCGGAAGTTTGGCTAGCTCGGTGCCGTGATACTTGTCCACGACGGCGTTGAAAGTTCCGTCACCCTCGAAGGACCAGTTGCCGTTGATCAGGTTGGCGGGGGTGAAGAGGGAAGTGAGGGTAGCGGGCATGGGACGAAACTACTTCGGATGTCAAACCGCAACGACGCCACGGCACGACGAATTCGCAACGCGGTGATCAATAACGTGGCGCTCCCGTCGCGTCACCGCGTCGTAGCGGTTCCATTCACTTCGCCAGATACCGCCCCACCGGCCGCAGCAGCACCACCTCCACCTCCTGCTCCTCGAAGCGGTGGAAGCTCGCCTCCACGCGCTTGTCCGGCCAGATGATCTGCACGCGGCCCTTGGCCACATCATAGGCGGCGGTGTAGAGCGTGCCGAAGCCCCGTAGGTATTGCTGACTGTACAGAGGCGGCTTCAGGAACTGCTTGATGAGCGCTGCGCGTGTGAGCTTGGGCTGCGCGATGCTGTGCTCCAGGAAATGCTTGCGCTCGATGGTGTGCGTGAAGGCCGCGTACTCGTCCCACTCGACCTGGTGCTGGTGGTTGCAGGCCACGGCCTGGTAGATCACCTGAGCGGGTCGGTCGGGGTTCATGTACACCGTGGCGTACTTGCCGCTCTTGTCCACCACCGTGACGTTGTAGCCCATGTGCACGGGGATGCGCGAGAGTGCGACGCAGGCCTCGTCGGTGGTGCTGCAGGTCTCGAGGACGTAACGGAGCACGAGCGGTATGCCGAAGCCAGTGCCGCTCACTTTTCTTCCTCCAAAGGCCAGTGCGATGGCCAGGCCATCCGCATTCATCCCATCGAGCAAACCCCAGCCGCTATCCTGGATGCCGATCACGGGCTTCACGTACTCGGTGTAGCGCATGCGGCCGTCGAAATAGCGCGGGTCGAAGTCGTAGTTGCGGATGAGCGTGGGCGCGCCCTTGGTCCACGCCACTTGCGAGCAGCCGGCCATGTACGGTGGCGGGCACCACATGCTCAGGAAGCGGCAGGCCACATCATCGTTGTTCGCGATGCGGCACAGGCTGTTGTAAACCGGGATCAGCTCTGGCATGTGCAGTTCCAGCAGGCTGCGGCAGGTCACGAGATCCGGGCGCTTGTCCAAGCCCTCGCTCTCGTACCAGATCTTGAACAGCGGCCACGCGCGGTTGAAGAAGGTCTGCCAGCGGTCGCTGGGCCAGGGTTCGCGGACGAGTTTGAGGTGTACGTACATGTCAATTGCAAGAGTCGCGAGTGGCTAGTATCGAGTGGCGAGTCTGCGTCCAATATGCATGACGGCGCAGACTCGCCACTCGGTGGGATGGGATCGTGCGGAGGAACTCGCCACTAGCCACTCTCTTCACATCATCTTGAACCCACCGATCTCCAGCATATGTCCGGTGCCCGCATGCTCGCCCGGTACCACGCTCTTGTACTCCGCGCGGATGGCGGCGAGCCATTTCTTCGCGCGCTCGGTGAGCTGGAAGTCGTCGGTCATCATGCGGCCGCGCATCACCAGGATGCCGATATCAGCGCCTTCGTATAGCCAGTCGCCCACGCGCGTGATGCGCAGGAAGAAGGCCTCGTTCTCCTTCTCCACGTAGCGGCGGTGCGTGTCCATGCGCCAGAAGTAGATGCTGCCATCGTCGCGCATGCGCCAGATCCCGCTGCGGGGCGCCTCGGTCACGCGGCGGATGTCATCGGCGGTGTGCTTGATCACCATCTGGCCCCAGGAGTCGATGTTCGCGGCATCGGCCCAACGACGGTTCAGCGCGTTCACGCTCAGCTCGTAGGGCACGTCCATCCATTCCAGCGTGTGGAAGAGGTGCAATGGCGCATCTGCCAATGCGAATGCAGCATGGTTGGTGATGGAACTCGCACCGGTCACGCGAGGGTTCAACTCGCCGAGATAGATCTCGCCGCTGTCCTTGTCGATGAGGTAGTCAAGCTCGAAGTAGCCCTTGTAGCCTTCCTTCAGCAACTGGTCGCCGAATTTGCGCGCATAACGGCGGGCTTTCGCGCGGATCTCCGGAGTGAAGGTGTCGGCGAAGATCTCGTTGCCGCACCAGCCGCCCTTGTAAGGTGTGAGTTCCTTGAAGCCAACGAGCTCCGTCATCAGTGGCGCCACGATGGTGCCGTGCCTTGTAACGCAGGCCTCCATGGCCGCGCCCCGGCAGTTGATGCGCTTCATGATCTTGCACTCCTTCTCCGCCTCGATCTCCTTCGCGTACTTGTCGTAGTCCGCTTCGCTCTTGATGAAGAAGGTGGTGTGACCGCTGTCGCCGAAGGGCGTCTGTACAACCAGATCGCTGCCGAGCTTGCCCTTCTGCGCGACCGCCAGCAAGTGCTCGTAGTGGCGCACGGGGCTGAGCACGTAGGGCACGCAGGGCACCCCCGCCTTCTCGGCCACGCGGTTCGTGTTCACCTTGTTGTCCAGCCAGGTGCGCAATTTGGCCTTCGGGAATATCACCTCCAGACCGGCCTTCTTCGCCAGCGCTTCGGTCTTCTCATCGAACATGAGGAAGAGCGCCTTGCCGTTCTTCCCCTTCGTCCTGCGCTGCTCGATGTAGTCGCGCACCTCGCTGTGGGTGAGCAGGTAGTTGTTGATGTCCTCGATGCTCTGGAACTCCTCGTGCGGCTCCTCGGTCTTCGGGCTCATCAGGTTCGGATGCATCCCGTCGAAGCAATCGATGTAGGTGATGAACTTGAAGCCCTTGATCCATTCATCCGCACCCAGCAGGTTGAAGTTGGTGGCGCTGATGAAGTAGAGCGGCGTCTCGTTGCGGTGGAAGAAGCGGCGGATGTCGCTGATGCCCTTCAAGAGACCAGCGGGCTTCCTGCTCGTCCGGGATGATGCCTTCTTCGCTGTGGGTGCCTTCTTCCGCACGGATCTCTTGCTGGCTGCAGCCCGCTTGGTGGGTGCTGCCTTCCTGCTGGTGCGGGACGCGGACGTCTTCGGCACCGCCTTGCGGGCACCCTTCTTCACGGACTGGCGACGGGAGGGGGTCTTCTTCTTGGCCATGGGACGGAAACTTACAAGATGTCACTGATCGAGTGAAAGGTACGAGGAGCCTTCCCTCTGCAAGTTGTCGGTCCTGATGACTTATTTCTCCAAGACAAGACCGGTACCTTGTTCAGTGAAAGTCCAGGAGGTGAAACGGTCCATCAGAGATTTCCCCAACAGGAACTGAACTTCTTTGTCGAAGACAGCCATCACGACACTGTCGACGGTAAAGCTCCCGATCCGAAGACCACCGACGATCACACGACGGCAATCCACGATATCACCGTTCGCCATCTCGTACGACATGTTGGGCAGATGTCCTTGGATGCTACCACTGGCACTAAGGTGGGATTCCATGCTGGCGGAGATGAAGCAATCTGACGCGCCACTGTCAAATAGGAAGTATGCTTCCTTCTGTCCCAGCCCCATTCGCAACTTGTATCCCTGCATGGTGTTCAGTACGGGAACCGTATCGATCGCTTCCTGACCGCTCACCGAAGCGTAGGACGGGATCGTGGAAAGGAGTGCACCTTCCAGACAAGGAGCTGCGAGTTCGTTGTGCAGGACTGAATTACGGTCCTTCACCGACTCCAGTTCGTGCAAACTGATCGGTTCGTTCTTTATGCTCTCATAGACGCACTCACAATACTTCCGCACGTCGTACATGGACCCTATCTCGAATGTGGCTTTTTCTTTGGCGGTGCGTTCACAACTCGTCATGAATGCTTCGTGATGCTTGTTTTCATTCGCCTGACCCTTGACGAACATCCGTGGTATTTGACCGATGAACAGTAAAGACCAGAAAATGAAGAAGATGGTTCTACGAGCACTCTGACCAGGTGGATGCTTAAAGAGCTTACCCACGCCCACCACAAGGCCTAGGACCAACAAGGGTAACCCGATGATAGTGATCGATCCACCGATCGCCTGGCCGATCCAGGTTGCTGCTGGACTATTGAAGTCTATCACCAGAGCGGATATCGTTCCTGAAACGATCACCAACACCCACCATGTGATACGACCAAGATGCATGCCCGTGAAGCTCCGTCGTTCTGGTTTCAACGGTGACAAGGAAAGCTGCTCGTCGCTCATGAGAGGGTCAAGGTGATCATCGATAAAGTGTTGATGGCGGCGTTGGGCGTGCTACCGAAAGGTCTCGCCCGATCCACTAGAATATTTCGACGCAGGGTGGATCTACCATGGATGAATTCTTACCGAGACTCCCGTCACTACCCATGGTAGCTTCTTGGCCATGGCATTGGGATCGTAAGCAAGGTACGGGCGGCCGGCAACAAGACAAACCGGTCCAGCAGGCCGGGGAGCTGGTGGCTGGCCCTACAGATGAACGAGCGTGGGACCCATTGGAATGCACCGATCGCCCTGCTCCTTCCCCGATCGGGTGGGTAGGGGATTCCCCGATCGATCGGGATGGTCGCATCGATCGGGTTCCGGCACGGGATCGGCAATACCTAAGACATGTCACACCGGGAACTCAACGAACGGCTGCATGTAGCTGTGGAACGGTCCACGCGCCGCACGCTTCGTCGGTTCTGGATGGTGCTGGCCTTGGGCGTGGTGGGCATGCGCCTGCTCATGGTCTTTGCGGCCTGACCTCTGAGACGTGGGCGTGTTGCGTTATACGGGCCATCGGGTCAGGCCTGACGGCTTGACCAGCTATGAGCATGAACCACGGATGGACACCGATGGACACGGATCAGTGCGATCCGGAACCACGTTATCCGTGCTGATCCGTGTGTATCCGTGGTAAGAATGCAGACCAGTAGAGCCGCAGGCTCCTCCGCTCACCGCCGCTTCTTCCCGCCCTTCTTCGCCGCCTTCTTGGGGGGCGCGCTTGGCGCGGACGCTCTGGGTAAACCACCGAGGGCGGTCACGGTACGTTGCCGTCCCAACGCCGCGTCGGTGAACACGCGTAGACCCAGCTCCGGCCGGTAGCCGTGGATCTCCTTCACATCCAGCGCGAGCAGGAAGTGGATGATCTCCTCGTTGATCACCTGCCCCGGCATCAGCACCGGGAAACCGGGCGGGTAGGGAATGACGAAGCTGGCCGAGACCAATTCGCGCTTCGCCTCCAACTCCAACAGGGCACTGCCGAGGCTCACATGGCGGCAGCGCCGTTCGTCGTACGCCAGGAAGTAGGCCGCGCGCATGTCGCCGCCGGGCACGCCGGGCTGACCCTGGAAGCTGCGGTGGAAGCAGGTGAAGTCCGGCAGCGGCACCTGGTCCTGCTTCAGGTCGCGCAGCACGCCGAGGTGCGCCTCGCGGTCCACGCGTTCGAAACCGGCGTTGCGTTCCTCCAGCTCATCGGCGATGTTCAACAACACCTTCGTGAGGTAGGCCAGGGAGCCGCGCGTGGTGCCGATGTTGGTCATGAACAGCACCGAGTTGCGCGAGGTCTTGTTGATCTGGATCCCGTGCTTGTCCATCAGGTACATGTTCTTGAAGGTGTCCCCGTCGATCCCCGTCTTGCCCGTGTACAGGTTGATCTTCGTGGGGTCCACGGCGAACTCGTCCTCCGCCCAGGCCTTCTCGATCGCGCTCCAGCCGTGGTCGCGGCGGTAGTAGCTGTCTATGCCGCTCTCCCGGTGCTCACGCGGCACCATGTCGCTGATGGTGATGATGTCGAACCACTTCTTCAGCCGCTCGTTCTCACGGATGGTGCGGCGCAGGAGCAGCCCCATCTCGATCGCCTTCTCCACCAGCTCGTAGCCCTCGAACTCCACCTGGCGCCGGCCCGCATCCAGGCTCGCGAGGATCTGGTAGTTGGCACTGGTGCTCGTATGCGTCATGTAGGCCTCGTGGAAGCTGGCCTCCGCCTTCTTCTCAAAGTCCTCGTCCCAGATGTGGACCATGCTGCCCTGCCGGAAACTGGTCAACGTCTTGTGCGTGCTCTGGGTGGCGTACACGCGTATGCGCACCTTGTCCGGATCGGGGAGGCGTGAGCGCTCGCCCTTCTTCAGCTCCTTCAGGTGCTTCGCATAGGCCGCGCGGTACTCCGGGGTGCGGTACTTGCGTGCGAGCTTCTGCGCCACGTGCATGGCGGTGCGCTGCCGCAGCACATAGCTGAACCGGCCAAAGGCCCACCAGGCCTCATCCCACAGGAAGACCATGTCCGGCTTGATCGCCAGCACCTCCTCCATCACCCGTTCCACGTTGTACACCACACCATCGAAGGTGCAGTTCGTCAGCAGCAGCATCTTCACCTTGTCCAGGCGGCCGCCGCGTTCCAGCAGGTGGAGCTGTTCCTTGATGTGGCTCAGCGGCACCGCGCCGTACATGCTGTAGCGCGGCAGCGGGTAGCTGTGCAGGTATACCGGGTAGGCGCCGCTCAGCACCATGCCGTAGTGGTGGCTCTTGTGGCAGTCGCGGTCGATCAGCACGATGTCGCCGGGTTCCACCAATGCCTGCACCACGATCTTGTTGGTGGTGCTGGTGCCGTTGGTGGCGAAGAAGGTGTGCTTGCTGCCGAAGGCGCGGGCGGCCAGGCGCTGCGCCTGTTTCAGTGGACCGGTGGGCTGCAGCAGGGAGTCGAGGCCGCCGGTGGTGGCGCTGGTCTCCGCCAGGAAGAGGTTGCGGCCGTAGAACTCCCCGAAGTCCTGGATCCAGCGGCTGCGGAACACGCTGTTGCCACGGCTGATGGGCATGGCGTGGAACACCCCCATCGGCTTCTTGCTGTACTCCCTCAGCGCGGTGTAGAAGGGCGTCTGGTATTTCTCCTGGATCCCGCGCAGGATGCTCAGGTGCAGGTCCGTGAGGTCCTCGGTGCGGTAGAAGATGCGGCGGAAGGTGGTCAGCGTCTCGTCCTCGAGCTGGTCCACGGGCGTGTCCGTGGTGTAGTAGCGGTCCACCTCCGGGCGGAACCAGCGGCACATGCGGCCCAGAAATGTGCCGAGGCTCGCACGCGCGGCTTCGTCCGGCTCGACCCCGCTGATCGTGCGCGTGTAGGGCTTCAGGATGCCGCTGAGGTCATCTGCTTTGAAGGGTGCACCGAAGCGCACCACCACCGCCTGGATGTTGTGGTTGAAGAGCAGCGCGATCATGGCATCCTGCACGGTGCGCACCACCACGGTGTCGTAGATGAAGGCATCGCTGCGGTCGCGGCACTTGAGCAACTTGGCCTTCAGCGCGGCCTCCTCCACATCATCCAGGTCGTCCACGAAGAGCACCTCGAAGTAGTTGGGGCGCGGCGCGTCCTCCTCTTCGGCCAACAGCTCGTTGCGGCCCGCGAGCGGATCGGCCAGCACCCCGGGATCACTGCGGAAGGCGCCGCTGCTGAGGGTGCGCACCACATGGTTCACGGCCTGGCGCAGGCCGGCGTATTCCTTCTCCTCCAACAGTCCCTGTAGGCGGCGCACCGTATCGCGGCCGGGGAAGGCCCAGTAGCGCTCCAGGCGCATCAGGTCGTTCAGCAGGGCCTCCACTTCAGCGGGCGTGGCGCGGCCCTCGTTCAGGTCCAGGGCGGCCAGCTTCAGCTGGTCCCAGGTGTGGCTGCGCAGGCGTGCGGCGTTGTAGTGCTCGCGTTGGGCGGTGCGGGTGTCGGGCATGGCGGGTGGCCGTGCGCCGGGAGAGGGCACAGGGTTTCGGAAAGATAGGGGAGGTGGGGGAATCGTCATGAGGCCTACGTTGTATGTACGCCATCAGTGAAGGTGAGTTCAACACTATCCTGTATCGAGTGGAATACCTCGGAGGCCGTTGAGAAGCTCACGGCCTGGAGCATAAAAAGGATGGCACCTCGTGGATCAACTTCACTTACACGGCCCATCCAGCGGCACACTTCCTTCCCAGCGGTGGCCGGCTTCCACATAGGAGAGGCTGTCACGGAAGACGGGGGTGAGGCCGTCCATGCTGCGGGTGGCGTCGCAACGGTCGGTATGCAGGGCGCCATCCTCGTAGGTGGCGAAGACGAGGTAGTGCTTGCCGGGGATGAAGTGGAAGCCGCAATCGTCCGCGTCCATGGCGCTGTGCACAGTGGTCGTTTCGCTGGACTCGCCCTTGATGGAGCGGGTGACCTGGAAGCGGGTGCTCGTGTGTTGGATGACGTCGCGGGCCACGGGCTTGATACCGCTTTGAGCGTAGGTGGTGTCGTTGCCCAACGCGGTGCCCTCGAACACGACGCTGGAGGCGCAATAGGCATCGTCCAACCGGATGGTGGGGCAATCGCAGCCCTTGTGCAGCTTTACGTCCTGCGCGGTTGCCGCACCGCTGATCAAGGTGGATAGGAGATAGGGGAGGATGGTGTGCATGTATTTCATGATGGGGAAGGGACCGCAAGCATTGTACCGGGGAGAGTGTTTCACCACCCCGGCTTGTGCCGGGGCAGGCGCCGACACAGAGAAACGGAGGAATGCAGGAAAGGTGTGGCCTCAGCGCCCCGATCCGAGTAGATGGAATGACAAGTGGAGGCTATGGGAGGCCTGGTCCAACACAAGCGAGCCGACGCATTGGCCGCTGTCCGGGAAGTGCGATCTTAAGCCTCGTGAAAGCCATCCCGGTCCGAAGCCTGTCCACGGCGGATACCTCCTTGCGATTGTCGGATGAGTTCGACATCCGATCGATCGACCGGGTGTTGGACGGCAAGGACATGGTGCAGGCCTTGCACCGGCATGATCACTATTTCCTGCTCGTGATCACCGAGGGGGAAGGGATGCACGAATGTGATTTCCGACCGCACACGGTCGTGCCGCATACCATCTATGCCATGCGGCCGGGTCAGGTGCATCGCCTTGATCTTAAGGCGGGGTCCAGTGGCTACATCGTCCAGTTCAAACCGGACTTCCTGGCTCTGGGCGACCATGGTGCGCGGCTCGTGCTTCGGCGGGCCGGTCACCTGGAAGAGGTGCGGATGGAGGAGCCACAGTACGCCGGTCTACGGGGTCTTCTGGACCGCATCGCCAAGGCATACGACGATCGGAAGGAGGGGCACCTGCTCATCGTTCGCGCCTATCTGGGTGCCTTCCTGGCGGACCTGGTGCTCTGCGCACCCATGACGGAGAAGGGGCCGAACAGCTATGCGCGGGAGCGCTTGGAGGAATTGTTGGAGCTGATCGAGACGCGTGTGCACGACACCAAGGAAGTGGCGGCCTATGCGGACCTCATGCACCTCTCCAACTTCCAGATGAACGCCATCGCGAAGCAGGGCACGGGCCGAACGTGCAGCGAGTTGATCAACGACCAGATCATCCTGGAGGCGAAGCGTTACCTGCTCGCCACCACCGATCAGGTAGGCCAGGTGGCCGACAGGCTCGGCTATGAGGATGTGTCCTACTTCATCCGCTTCTTCAAGAAGCACACGGGGCACACGCCGGAGGGCTTTCGGCAGAAGTCCGCTTAAGTGCTGTTCGATCACGCGATCGTCCTATCCCCCCGGGTAGGCGTCCCGGTTGCTTTGTCCCCACAAACAACGCGACCGATGAGAACGAAGATGAAACTACTGGCGTCCCTGAAGATCTGGGTCGTCATCTACCCCTCGATCACCCTCTTCCTGGCGCTCTTCGGCGAGCCGCTCGCAGCGCTGCCGCTGTACCAGCGCACCTTCCTGCTCACCATCTGCCTGGTGCCCTGGATCGTGTTCGCCGGTGTGCCCTTCGTGGACCGCCTCATCCGTGCCGTCTCGGGCAGGAACGCGCAAGCCTGATCCACCACGACCGAACGGACCGATGACCAGGCAACACTTCCTAGGCCTTGTGACCTGCGCCACATGGGCGCAGGTCATGCCCCGGCTGGCACTGGCATCCTTGATCCCACAACGCATGCATGAGGACCAACACTTCGATGTGATCATCGTGGGCGGCAGTTACAGCGGCCTCGCGGCCGGCATGGCCTTGGGCCGTGCCATGCGCCGGGTACTGATCGTGGACAGCGGCCTGCCCGCGAACAGGCAGACACCGTACTCGCACAACTTCATCACCCAGGACGGTGTTCCACCGCACGCGATCGCTGCCGCCGCGCGGAAGCAGGTGGAGCGCTATACCACGGTGGAGTTCCTGAGCGGTACGGTCACCGGGGCACAGCACTGGGCGCGCGGCTTCAAGGTGAGCGTGGATACCGGTGCGATGTTCACTGCGAAGAAGCTGGTGTTCGCGACGGGCATCCGCGATGTGCTACCCGCCATACCGGGCTTCGCCGAGAGCTGGGGCATCTCGGTCCTGCATTGCCCCTATTGCCACGGCTACGAAGTGCGCGATGAAGTGATGGGTGTGCTCGGCAACGGCGATAAGGCTTTTGAGCTGGTACGCTTGATCGCCAACTGGACGAATGAACTGACGCTCTACACGAACGGGCCATCGACGCTGAAGGATGACCAGATGGCCGCGTTGCGCGCACACGGCATTCATGTCGAAGAGAAGGAGGTGGTGCAACTCGCCCATGTCAAGGGGCAGCTGAACGGTATCCACCTGAAGGATGGAGACGTGCATGCCATCCATGCCTTGTACGCCATGCCCGCCTTTGAGCAGCACTGCACCCTTCCGCAGGAGCTCGGCTGTGCGCACTCGGAAGAGGGATACATCCAGGCCGACGCGCAGCAACGGACCACGGTCACGGGCATCTACGCCTGCGGCGATAACACCACACGCCTTCGCACCGTGGCCAATGCCGTGGCCATGGGGACAACAGCCGGCATGATGCTCAACAAGGAGCTCGTTGCCGAGGAATTCTGATCCTGATCGACAACCAACAACCCCACTCCCACATGAACCTGAACACCATTTCCACGAAGTGGCATGCGAGCATCACCGGCCTGTTCTTCATCACTGCCACGGTCACGGCCATCATCGGCCTCGTGCTGTACAAGCCCGTGATCGACGCGGCCGACCCCATTGCAGCTGCCGCCACACATGGCACCCGTATCGGATGGGGTGCGTTCTTCGAGGCCATCCTCTCCCTTGCGAACTGCGGCACGGCGCTGATGATGTTGCCCGTGCTCAGCCTGGTCTCCGGACGGCTTGGGCCGGCTTATGTGGTCTTCCGCTCGCTGGAGGTGGTCGCCATCCTGGTCGGCGCGGTCAGTATGCTCGCCCTTGCGGGTATCGCTTCACGCACGGCAGGTGGAGCCTCGGAGTCGATGCTCATCGGACATGCCCTGATCGCGATCCATGACTGGACCTTCGTACTTGGGCCTCATTTCCTGCTGGGGGTGAACACCCTGGTGTACAGTTCGGTCTTCTTCCGCTCTGGCCTGGTACCACGACCGTTGGCCCTGTTGGGGATCACGGGCGCTTCGCTCATCCTGGTCGTGGGCGCGATCGAACTGCTCGGGGTGATCACGCCGTACTCGCTGACCACCATGGCCCTGGCCATGCCCATCGCGGTCTACGAGATGGTGCTTGCCGGACGTTTGATCGTAAAGGGATTCGACGAGCCATCGGCCCTGCGAGGCCGATGAAAGCCTTCCCCGGAATGATGTAAAGCGCCACGCTGTGGACGCCGGGACATTTGCTCCCGGATCAACGAACACCAACAAGCATCGCACACGATCATGAGACACCTGCTGCATCTGTTCATTCTACTGTCCGGATTACTAGGTACATCCACCGCTGTATCCGCACAGGTGCGCCCCGACCAACCGGCCGCGTTGAGCCGTACCCTACCGAACTGGACCGCAATACCGGTCGAGTCGGCCGGCGGCCCGAATGGCGAGCTACTCGATGTACTGCGTGACCTGCTATCGAACAAAGGAACCGACGATGCGCAGGGATCGACCAGTCCATTCGTCCGGATCCGTTTTGGACGTTCGCTGAGCATCACCATACCCAGGAGTTGAATCGACCATGGTTCCCGTCAGTACACGGTCATCTGGCAGGATGGTTCAGCACCCTCCTTGCGACAGGGTCGATCGCCCAAGGATCGCAACGATCCACGAACGGCGGTGGGGTTCGGGCAGCCTCAACGCCCCACCATCACCTTCCGGGCTAGCACCACATCCTCCTGTTGCAGGCGCACGAGGTAGATGCCCGCAGGCAGGTCCGTGGCAAGCGCTACGCGACCCATGCCGGTGATCTTGCGGCTCGCCATGAGGCGACCGTGCATGTCCAGGAGTTCCAATTGGAATGCCGCGGCGCGTTCATCGGTGACGGTGACCGCTACGGTGCCCGCGAGGTCGCTGCCCACTTGCACGCCCTGCCAGGCCTGCTCTTCGGCGATGCCGGTGGTGCCGGGCGTGAAGCGCCAGAGCTCGTTGGAGGAGACGTTACCGCCGGTGAGGCTCTTCTGCCCGAACACGAGGTAGCCATGACCTCCTATGCTGAAGCAGCTGCCGTTGGCAATGCGGTCCGTGGGTAGCTGGGCATCATCGATCCAATCATCGGCGGCCGCGTCGTAGCGGAAGAGCTGCTGACCACCCAGACCACTGCCGCCTGTGTTGTACACCTAACCCACATTGCCCACCGCGGTGGCGCTGGCCTGATCGGCCACGGGGAAGATGTCGGCTATGGCGGTCCACACATCGGCCACGGGATCATACTCCCACCAATCGCCATAGACGCCGCTGAACACACCGGCCCCCATGCCGAGGTAGCCCTTGCCATTGGCGGCGAAGGCGCATTGTGCGCGGCGGTCTTCACCTGGAAAAGGCGCTACGCTGCTCCAGGTATTGGTGGTGCCGTTGAAGGCGTACACGTTGTTGGTGCCGTTCTCCGGACCGATGTAGTAGGTGTCGCCCACCACGAAGCCGTGTGAATACGCGAAGCCGATGCCGGGCACATCCGGATGCTGTGTCCAGGTGCCAGTGGCGGGCAGGTACTCGTACACCGTGCGGGTGAACTGGATGAAGGGTGAGCCGAAAGCGAAGAAGATACGCTCCCCGATGGTGAAGCCGTCCATCCCTTCGCGCACACCGGCCGGATAATCCGGAATGGCGCTCCACGTATCGGTGGCGGCTTCGTAGGCATACATGTCCGCGACCGTGTTGTTGGTGCCTGAGAACTGCAGGCGTCCGGTGCCGGCATAGGCATGCGTGCTGTTCCCGGTGGCGGCGGCCCAGTAGCGCCCCGCGCCCGGCACGGAGGTCATGGCTTCCCATGTGGCCTGGCCCTGGGCATTGGTCACGAAGAGGAATACGAGGAGGAGGTGAAGGTGCCGCATCGGTCGTGTTTCCGGCAAAGGACCGGGCGCAGACCATGCGCGTCAAGAGAACTTTAGTTAGGTCCGGCAGCGTGGGACCCGGTCCCGATCAGTACACGGCCAGCACGAAGAGCGCGGACACTCCTGCACAGACGGCGAGGAGACCCAGGTCCATCCGCAGGGCGAAACGATCCCGTTGACGGCGCAATTCATCGATGGTGTGTTGGTAGCTCGCCCAATTCTTGAGGCGCGTGTTCCAGCCCCCCTGCACCGGTCCTACCAGTGCAGCACGGGGGTCGCGGGAGGTGGTGTGGAGGTGTTGGGAGTGTTTCATGGCTGCGGACTTGCCCTCGGAGTGCATGGCTCGTGCCACGTGTGGGTCGCTGCGACCTTCAGGAGCCGGAACGCCCGACAGCAGCGGCCTGTGGATCAAGCGATGGATGTGGCAAGTTGATGACCGGCCCATTCCAGGTTGGGGAAGCGGCGCAACAGGACACCACACTCCCGGGGTGCCGACGCTATTCCGGTCGTTGCTTCGGCTTGCTGATCCGGAACAGCTTCGGTGGCTCCTCCATGGAGACCGTGCCCATGACGTAGCCGAAGGGGCGGATGGCGGGTACGCGGTCGCAGATCACCTTCAGGATGGCCGCGAAGGGGATGGCGAGGAACATGCCCGGCGCGCCCCAGATCAGGCCGCCCACCATCACGGCGAGGAGGGAGACCAATGCGTTCAACTCCACGCGCGAGGCCACCACGAGGGGTACGATGAAGTTGTTGTCCAGGAACTGCACGAAGGCGTAGAGAGCCAGCACCCACCATGCTGCGGTGATGTCCTGTAACGAGAGTGCGACCGCCATGGGCACCAGTGTGGCGATGATCATGCCGATGTAGGGGATCAGGTTCAGCAACGCACCCATCACGGCGAGCAGCAGTGCGTAACGTACCCCGATCACGAGCAGACCGATCCAGTTGAGGGTGGCCACGATGAGGGCTTCGACCAGCAGTCCCATCAGATAGCTCTGCACCACGCCGCGTGTTCCCACCAGCACATCCTGCAGCACCTCCTGGTCCTTGGGAGGGAAAAGGCGCCGCAGGAACTCCAGCAGAAGGTCCTTGTAGAAGAGGATGAGGAAGGTGAAGACCGGCAGCAGGAAGAGGTAGGAGAGCAGGGCTGCCATGGTGCTGAGCGTGCGGCCGACGAAGGAGCCACCTTTCTGTTTGCTGTCCTGCTTCACATCCTCGATCACCTCGTCCACCTCCCGGCTGCGCATGTCGAAGGTCTTCTGCACCCAGCGCTCCCCGTCGCGCCAGACCTTGTCCAGGGCCTTCTCGATGCGCGGCATGTCATCGCCGAAGTTCATGGCCTGGGTCACGAGGAAATAGCCCAGTCCGGCGATGATGCTCACGGAGAGGAAGACCGCGATGCCGATCGAGATGACCCGGTTCAAGCCTAGGTGCCGCATGGCCATGACCACGGGATTGAGCAGCATCGCCAGTAGTAGGGAGAAGCTGACGGGTAATAAGACCGGTCTTGCGAACAGGCTGATGGCCACGAGCGCCATGATACCGAGCAGGACGACGGTGAAGGTGACGTAACGGGCCAGCGGCAGTGGTGTCCGTTCAGTAGTGGTGGACATGGAATGGTGGTTGGTGCCGAACACCGGAACGAAGACCGGGCCATGCCCCAACGCCCCTTCGATCGGCTCCCCAAGCCCGACCGGTTGTGGAAATTCCGCCCAATGGTCGGGCGATAACGTGGTGGGAGTGCGACACCGATGGGATGATCATCGACGCCACCGTCTTCACTGTGGAGCACAGTAACGCCTCAGTACAACGGATGCGTAGCGTGCCAGCCACCCTCCGATCATGTCGGTGATGCCTGAGATGGTCAGCGGATCAGCTCCGCTTCTTGGGCGCGGCCTTCTTGGCAACCTTCTTTGCAGGCGCCTTCCCGCTGGGACTGGACGCAGACGACTTCGCTGCTGCTTTCCGAGCCGGCTTTGGAGCTGCTGGTGCCCGCTTCGCCGAACCTTCATGCAAGGCCAGCCGATTCCCCTCGCTGTCGATGAAGAGCGCGAAGTGTCCGGCCTGGTCGCCGATGAGGGTGCGCGGCATGATGATGCGCCCCCCGGCACCTTCGATGCGCGCGAGGATGCTGTCCATGTCGCCGCCAGCGTTCAGGTAGATGAGCACGCCGCTGTCGTTGGGGTAGCAGCCGGGCCCCTGGATGAGCGCACCGCCCACGCCATGCTCGGCGGGGAAGTAGGCCATCACGAACTCGCCGTTGCGCACCACCTCCATGTTGATGTTGTAGATGGTGTTGTAGAACGCGGCCGCGCGTATCAGGTCGTAGGCCGGTATCTCGAACCAGTTCACATAATCGGTGAGCTTCGGATGCTGCTTGAAGGAAGGTGCGCCCATGGTCTGAAGATAAGGGTCAGCGATGATCGGTCATTCCGGGTTCTCGTTGAGCGGACGGAGCGAGCTCACCATGTGCTTCGGCACTTCGTGGGTGCGTGTCTCGTCCTTCACCTGCAACTCGCCCAATTCCTGCACGCGCTTCGGCTTGATCAGGGGTCCCAGGCTCTCGAGATGTTCGTGCTTCACGCCCGGTGTGTAGACATTGAAGTCCACCGGCCGGTCACGGAAGCTCTTGAGCGGCTGTCCCAGACGCAATACACCCAGCTCGCGGCTGCGGCGCACCTTCTCCAGGTTGATCTCGATCGGGATCAGTTCCTCGTTGTTGTCCGCCTGGTAGATCACGCGCCCTTCCGGACCGCAGACGATGCTGCGCCCGCTGCCGCCGGCATCCAGCCCGTTGATGTCGAAGAAGTAGCACTGGTTGGTGGCGGCACTGGCGCGCGCGATGCTCAGCTCGATCTCCCGGTCGATGGTCCCGGTGAGCGTGGGGTGCAGGATCACCTCGGCACCCATCACCGCGAGTGTGCGGGTGGTCTCGGGGAACCACATGTCGTAGCAGATGCTCACGCCGAAGCGCCCGACATCGGGGATGTCGAACACGCAGAATTCATCGCCGCCGGTAACACCCACTTCGTAGGGGTAGAAGGGGAACATCTTGCGGTAGCGCGTCACCACACTGCCTTCCGGATCGATCACCGACGCGGTGTTGTAGATCCTGCCGTCCTTCTGCTCGAAGACGCTGCCTGGCAGCAACCAGATGCCGTGCTTGGCCGCCGCAGCGCACATCTTCTGCTCGAACTCCCCGGGCACCGGCCGCGCATGCGTGGTGAGCGGACCGTAGGCGCAGAGCTCGCTGAAGAGCACCATGTCCACCCACGGGTACAGGTTCATCAGGATGTCCAGCTTCAGCAACATGGCGTCCACGTTCGGTGCGGAAGCGCTCACCCGCATCTGGACCCCGGCTATCGAGAATGGTTTCATGGATTCAGTTATCGGTTGTCAGTTGTCCGTCACACAGGCCGCGCAGCCTTCGTGCGACGGCCTCTCCAATAACCGACAACAGCTTTTCATCACCCGCATATCCTCCCCAACTCCTCCTCCATGATGTCCAGTCCCCTGTTCAGCAGCTCGTCGCTTATCACGAGCGGGCTCAACACGCGGATCACGTTCTTGTCCGTGCCGGCGGTGATCACCACGAGGTCGCGCTTGGCGCAGGCGTTCATCAGTTTGGTGCAGGTGTCGGCGTCGGGCTTGTTCGGGTCGCGTTTCACGTTGAACTCCATCGCCATCATCGCACCCAGGCCGCGCACATCACCGATGCAGTCGTGCCTGGCCTTCATCTTCTCGAAGCGCTTGCGGATCACCTCGCCCACATGCCGGCCCTTCGCGTTGATGTCGATCTCCTCCATGTAATTGAGCGTGGCCAGCGCTGCCGCACAGCTCACCGGACTGCCGATGTAGGTGCCGCCGATGCTGCTCGGGCCGGCCTTGTCCATCAGCTCGGCCCTGCCCATCACGGCCGCGATCGGCAGGCCGCTGCCCAGGCTCTTGGCCCAGGTGCTCAGGTCGGGTGTAACGCCGAAGTGTTCGTACGCGCTCCAGGCGCCGGTGCGTCCAAAGCCCGCCTGGATCTCATCGAAGATCAGCAGGATGCCGTGCGTATCGCACCACCTGCGAAGGCCTTCCACATAGGCCTTCGGCGCCACGTTGAAGCCGCCTTCGCCCTGCACCAGCTCGATGATCACACAGGCCAGTTGCTTCGGGTCGACGAGGTTGTGGGAGAGTTCCTCCAGGCGATGCAGCTCCGCCTTGGCGAATTCCGCCCCACTACGTCCCGCGCCGTAGCGGAAGAAGTTGGGGTATTGCGTGCGGTAGACCTCCGGTGCGAACGGCCCACAATCCGGCTTGTAGCCCACCTTGCTCGTGAGCGTCATCGCCATCATCGTGCGTCCGTGGAACGCATCGGTGAAGCAGAGAACACCGCTGCGTTTGGTGGCCTGGCGCGCGATCTTGATGGCGTTCTCCACCGCCTCCGCGCCCGTGCTCACGAGCAGGGTCTTCGTGGGGCCGCCGTGCGGCAACAGTGTGTTCAGCTTCTCGCAAAGCGCGATGTAGGGCTCGTAACTGGCCACGTTGAAGCTCACGTGCAGGAACTTCTCCGCCTGCTCCTGGATCGCCTTTACCACGGGCGGTGGGCAGTGCCCCGCGTTCACCACGCCGATGCCCCCGGCGAAGTCGATGAGCTCGCGACCGTCCTCATCGGTGATGGTGGCGCCGCTGGCCCTCGCGGCCGTGGCGTAGTTGAACATGCCCACACCGTTCGGTACGGCGGCCTTGCGGCGGGCGATGAGCTCCTGGCTCCTGGTCAATTGGTCCGTCATTGCGCTGCGAAGTTGGGGATTCCATCAACCGAAGCATCGCGGAGGACGTGGAGATTGCGAACAACCCGTCGAAGCCGATGATCGGTCAGGATGCAAGGCACACGGGAAGGGCCCCTGCTTGGGACGATGTACCCTCAATCCAACCGATGCGCCAGGGTCACCGTCTTCCGGAACTTCTCCACGTTGCCGCTCACGTCGTAGGCTTCCAGCATCACGATGTAGGCCCCCATGCGTGCCTTGGAGCCACTGTCCATGATGCCGTCCCAGGAGATGGCACCGGAGGTACCCAGCAACTCGTTGTTCCACAGGGTGCGCACCTCCCGGCCCGCCACGTCGTAGACCCTCAGGGTGGCCACGAAGCCCGGCTGGTCGAAGCGGTAGGCGATGGTGAGCAGGTCCTGGTAACCGTCGTTGTCCGGACTGAAGATGGCCGGGTCGATGCTGAGCTCGCCGGTGGGCGCCGGTGCTGGCGCATACTGTGAGTTCTGGAAGCCGGGGGTGGCCTTGCCGATGTCCTGCGCCGCGCTGTGCCAGTTCGTGTTCTCCTGCGTCGGCCGGTCCGGGTCCACGCGCTCGAGGCTGGTTCCTTCCGTGGTGTTCAGCAGGGTGAAGTGCAGGTCGTCCGAATACCGGAAGAGGTCGATGGTGTTGTTCTCCGCATCGGCCAGGACCACGGTCCCTTCGCCGTTGCTGTAGCTCGGCAAGCTCATCTGCAACAGCCGGTCCGCATGGGTCTGTGGATAGCGCGTAACGATGTCCGAAGCATTCGTTGCCAGCACGATGTAGCTGCCCGGCAACATGATCACCGGGTCGGCGGTGATGAGCCGGAAGTTCGAGACCACCCCGCTGCTCTCGTTCGCCAGTTGCAGGTCGGCGAGGCTCAACACTTTCGCGCTTCGGTTGTAGAGTTCCACGAAGTCACTGCCGGTGCCCACCGGGTCATACAACACTTCGTTGATCACGAGGTCGAAGGGTTCAACATCCTCCGGTAGCGCGAAGGATGCGCTGCCTGTCGCCATGGCATTGCCACTGCAGTCCGTGATACCCGAGACCGTGATGGTGTAGATGGTGCCAAGCTCCAGGGTGCTGGCCAGAACGAGGCGCACACGGTCATTGGTCGCGCCGCTCGGCACCACGGCCAGGATGCCAAGGCTTGGACTGAAGACGTACGATGCATCGGCGATCGTGGTCGCATCCAGCCCTTCGCTGAAGACAAGCACCACCTCCGTGGGTCCCGCCACCTGCACACTGCTCAGTGTCGGGCCCTGCGTGTCGGGCACGTCGGTGAACACACTGTTCTGCGCACCGGGAGAGCCGCCGCGTTCATCGTTGGAGGCGGTCCAGTTCCGCTCATTGCTGCAAGGAAGGAAGGGGTTCTTCCGCTCCAGGGACCAGCCGCCATCGTCCTTTACATCATCGCCGTACCAGCCACTGCTGTAAGTGACCGCATCGATCGTCACACTTCCCGGCGCTTGCAGGGTGAGGCTCGTACCGCCATTGAGCAGTGCGGTATTGCTCAACGTCCACCCAGCCACGTTCGGCACACCCGAGAAGAGGGGCAACTGGCTGTTGTTCACGAACACGGCGTATTCACCCGGGCCGAGCAGGATCGGCGGCAGGGCGGCCTGGGTGCTGGCTGTCAGTAATTGCCATCCGGTGAGGTCGAAGTACTTGTCGGTCGTGGTGTTAAAGACCTCGAGGTATTCCGCATCCGGTAGCTGCACCACCGGGGAGGGATCGGCCATGATCTCGTTGATCACGACATCACCGGGCACCGGCGTGCTGGGGATCACCAGTGTGAACGGGATCGGGCCGTTGAGCGCGGCCACATTTCCCGCGCAGTCGGCGATGTCCTCCACCACGATGGTCTGCGTAACACCCTCCAGCAGGGCGGTGGCGAGCACGAGCCTGATGCGGTCACCGGACGGGTCGAGCTGTACGGAGCTGATGGCGATCGTCGGCTCGATCAGGTAGTTCGCGGTGGCAGCGCTCGCGGCGTCAAGCCGTTCATCGAAGAGCAGCACGATCTCCGTGGCGGTGGCCACCTGCACGGCCAGCAAGGTCGGAGCTTGCATATCCGGCGTGTCGTCGAAGACCGAGTTCAATTCGCCGGGAGTGCCACCACGCTCGTCATTCGATGCGATCCAATTCGTGGCATCACTACAAGGTGCGAACGGGTTGATGCGCTCCAGGGTCCAGCCACCGTTCTCCTTCGTCGCATCGCCGTACCAGCTGAGCGCATACGTTACCGCATCGATCTGCACGCCGCCATCATCGCGGAGGTCGAGCGGATCACCACCGTTGTTCAGTGCGGGCAGGCTTGGCAAGGCCACCTTGTTGGTAACGGTCGCGAAGAGCGGTGATGTCGTGTTCGAGACGACAAGCACGTATTGCCCCGGACCGAGCACGTAGGCCGGGAAGGTCACGGGGGTGCCGCCATCGCTGAAGGTCCAACCGGCGAGGTCAAGGAACTTGTCCGTGGTGGTGTTGAACAGTTCGATGAATTCCGCATCAGGCAACTGGACCACCGGCGTGGGGTCGGCCATGATCTCGTTGATCACCACATCACCGGGTTCCGGCTCATCGGCCACCGTGTAGTTGAAGGGGAATGGTCCCGTCGCCTGGATCGCATTGCCCGCCAGGTCCTGCACCGCATTCACGAAGAGGTCGTAGCTGTTCCCATTCATCAACGGGGATGCGGTCGTGAGGTGGATGAGCGCGGGGTTCACACCATCCACCACGGCGGTCGTCGCACTGTTGAAGGGTTGGATGTCGTAGTTGCCGGCTGTTTGTGCGGTCGTTGCATCCACTGCTTCGCTGAACGATACATCCACCTCCGTAGCACTGATGGCAGTGACGCTTACCACGGTCGGTGGCTGGTCGTCAACGATGGTCGGTCCGGCATAGAAGTCGTCGTAATAGAACTTGTTGGCGTTGCTTACCGTGTACGTGCAGAGAACCCCGATGGTACTGCTCGCGGTGTGGACATTGTTCGTTCCGCTCGCCTGCAAGGAATACGCAGTGCCACCGGTCGGATCGACAAGGAGCTGCCAGTTCCCGGCCGGATCCCGCTTCACCTGTACACCGACATCGAAGGAGGCCGCGATCTGGCCATCGGTGCCGCGGCAGACCGTGGTGCTCGTTGTTCCCGTCTGCTCGAAGAGTTCGATGGCGTCAGCACTTCCAGCTTCTCCGAACTGCAGGTAGTACCCGTTCAAGGGACCGAGCAGGTCCGTTTGGTCGCTTACCAGGTACACCCGTCCGAAGTTGCTGCTGCTCGGGGCGAAGGTCTGTTTCACGCGCACCCGCCACTCCATGTCGTCCAGCGTTACCATCGGGTTGGAGCTGCGCAACTGGCTCGTGGCCGCCACCGTGTTGTTCAGCTGCAATTGCTGCGATGCGTTCACCGTGAAGACCGCCGCATCACCATCCCAGGTCGGGTTCGTCGTGAACTCGCCATCCGAGAAGTCGTCCGAGAACTGGGCCTGCAAGGGCAGCCCGACGCCCAGGGCAAGGGCTGCGAACAATAGGGTGAAGCGCATGTGGCGAGGAACGAACAGCAGGCAAGGTAGTACTTTCGAGCACCGTTTCTGGCCGATCAGATCCCCATGAAAGTCGCAGTTGTTGGAGCCACCGGCATGGTCGGTGGGGTCATGTTGAAGGTGCTCGAGGAACGCGGGTTCCCGGTGGATGTGCTGCTACCAGTGGCCAGCGAAGGACGGGGCCGTACCGTGCGTTTCCGCGGACAGGACGTTCCTGTGATCGGCATGGAGGCAGCGATCGCACAGCGGCCGGACCTGGCCTTATTCAGTGCCGGTGGCGGCACCTCACTGGAGTGGGCACCGCGCTTCGCCGAGGTGGGATGCACAGTGATCGACAACAGTAGTGCCTGGCGCATGCAGGCGGACAAGAAGCTCGTGGTCCCCGAGATCAATGGGGATGTGTTGCGCGCGGAGGATCGCATCATCGCCAACCCGAACTGCAGCACCATCCAACTTGTCCTGACGCTCGCCCCACTGCACAAGGCGTACACCGTGGAGCGCGTGATCGTGTCCACCTACCAGAGCGTGACGGGCACCGGCATGAAGGCGGTGAGCCAGCTCGAGAATGAACGGAAGGGGGTCAAAGGCGACATGGCCTATCCCTTCCCGATCGACCGCAACGTGATCCCACGCTGCGATGTGTTCACCGACAACGGCTACACGAAGGAGGAGATGAAATTGGTGAACGAAACGAAGAAGATCCTCGATCCCGCCATCCGGGTGACCGCCACGGCCGTGCGCGTCCCGGTGACCGGCGGCCACAGCGAAGCGGTGAACGTGGAGTTCGCCAACGACTTTGAGCTCGACGCCGTTCGTGAATTGCTGCGGAACGCGCCGGGCATCCACCTGCTCGATGATCCCGCGAAGGATGAATACCCCATGCCCTTGATCGCCAATGGGCGCGACGAGGTGTTCGTGGGCCGCCTGCGGCGTGATGAGACCCAGCCGCGCACCCTGAACCTATGGATCGTGGCCGATAACCTCCGCAAGGGTGCGGCCACCAACGCGGTGCAGATCGCGGAGACGCTGTTACGACAAGGGTTGCTGCGTGAGCGGGTCGCTTCCGCCTGAGGTGGGCGGCGTTCCCCCCAACGACACAACGGTCTCCGGTTCGGCCTGTTCCACCTGGCTCGTCCTGCGCTGTGCAAGCACGAAGAGCGTGATGCCAATGGTGATGGCCGCATCGGCGATGTTGAACACCGGCCGGAAGAAGACGAAATGCTCGCCACCCCAGAGCGGCAGCCATTCCGGCAGACGACCCTCCAGCAGCGGGAAATAGAACATGTCCACCACGGCGCCATAGAGCAGGGGGGCGTAACCGCCATCCGGCGGGAAGAGCACGGCTTTCTTGAACGGCGTGCTCGCACTGAAGAGGACCCCGTAGAAGGTGCTGTCGATGATGTTGCCCAACGCTCCGGCGAGGATCAACGAAACGCTGACCACGAGCATGCCGCTCGCCTTCCGCTTCACCATCTTGTAGAGGCTGTAACCGATCGCGCTCACGGCGGCGATCCGGAAAAGGGTGAGCAGCAATTTGCCCCAAGGCCCGCCGAATTCCATCCCGAAGGCCATGCCCCGGTTCTCGATGAAGTGCAGATAGCCCTTGTCGCCGAGGATGGAGATCGAACTGTCGTAGAAGAAGTTCAGCTTCACCCACACCTTCAACGCCTGGTCGGCCAGCAGGACGAGCAGGATGATGAGCAGGGCTTTCTTCATGCGTTGATCGGGAGCGGCCAACGACCGCCGTCATCGACGATGGTCCGGCCGCGCGCAGCAAGCGCTCAGTTGCCCATCTGTTGCTTGGCCTCGATGCTCAGCGTGGCGTGCGGCACGAGGCGCAGGCGCTCCTTGCTGATCAGGCGGCCGGTGACGCGGCAGATGCCGTAGGTCTTGTTGCGAATGCGCAGCAGGGCGTCCTCCAGGTGCTTGATGAACTTCTCCTGGCGGCTGGCGAGCTGGGCGGTCTCCTCGCGGCTCAGCGTCTCGCTGCCGTCCTCGATCATCTTGAACGAAGGGCTCGTGTCGTCCGTACCGTTGTTGTCGGTGTTCGCCAGCGTCTGCTTCAACAGGTCATAGTCCTTGCGCGCCTCGTCCAGCTTCTTGTTGATCAGGTCGCGGAACTCGGCGAGCTCATCATCGCTGTAGCGCACCTTGTCGGCGCTTTCCAACGTGCTCACCTGCTTCTTCACAACGGGTGCTGCCATGGGGCGGTTCGGCGCCACCACCTGGGTGACCAGGGGCTTGCTCGACTTGGTGGCCTTTTCCTCCGTCTTCGTTTCCTTCTTCACGGGCTTCGGCGCAGGGGCCGGTTTGATGTTCTTCACAGGTGCCTTCTCCTTGGGCGCAGCGGCCTTCACCGGGGCTGCCTTCTTCACAGGAGCGGCTTTCTTGGGGGCTGCTTTCGGCGCTGCTTTCTTCGCCACCGGCTTCACAGCTGCCTTTTTCGGAGCGGCCTTGGTCGGCTTCACGGCTTTCTTGACGACCGGCTTGGCGGCTGCCTTCTTGGCCACGGGCTTCTTGGCCGCGGCCTTTTTCGCAGGTGCCGGCTTGGCACTCTTCTTCACCGGGGCCTTGGCGGCTTTCTTCGGCGCAGCCTTCGCCGCCTTCTTGGCGACGGGCTTCGCTGCTTTCTTCGGCGCGGCCTTCACTGGCTTCGCGGCCTTTTTCGCTGGTTTCTTGGCCATGACTTCCCGGTTTTGAAAAATGTCCGCAAATATAGGCGCCCTGCCCCGTCAATTGGCCGATCGGACCAGGCTGAGCGCGGCGGTCAAATGCTCGTCCAATTCCACTTCATGCGCGCCGGCGCCACCATTGGGCAGGGTGTCCACAAGCACTTGGTCCTCAGGGGTTACAGCGAGGGTTTCCGCCAGGATGTGACCGGCATGTGCGCGCACCGCCTGCTCGAACCGACCGTCCCCATTGCGCAGGATGTGCAGATCGATCCGGTCGGTCACCTCCAGGCCCGTCTCCTTCCGGAGCGTCTGGATCCTGCTCACCAGCTCGCGTGCGATGCCTTCCTGGATCAGCTCGTCGTTCAGGGTGATGTCCAAGGCTACGGTGAGTGGCCCATCGCTGGCTACGCTCAAGCCGGGTACGTTCTCGGCCGTGATCTCCACGTCATCGCGCAGCAACTCCACCTCCTGGCCCTCCACGCTCAGCTTCATCGCACCATTCGCCTCCAGCTCCGCGATCTGTGCCTGTGAGAAGGCGTTCACCGCAGCGGCAACGCTCTTCATCAGCTTGCCCATGCGCCCGCCGAGCTTCTTGAAGTCGGGCTTGATCCTCTTGGTGAGCTTGCTCTCGCTGGCGTCAAGGATCACGAGTTCCTTCACGTTCACCTCGCTGAGCACCAGATCACGGATCGCCTCAAGGCGTGTGCGCATCGCGGCATCGGTCACCGGAACCAGCATCTTCTGCAAAGGCTGACGCACCCGGTGGCCTTCCTTCTTGCGGATGCTCAGCACGAGCGAAGTGAGCTTCTGCGCGAGCGCTGTGCGCTGTTCCAATTCGAGGTCGATGGCCTGCTCGTCGTGCTTCGGCCAGTCGCTCAGGTGAACGCTGGTTCCGATGAGGTCGCGGTACAGTCGATCGCTGAAGAAGGGTGCGATCGGCGCGCTCAGCATGGCGATCACTTCCAGGCAACGATGCAATGTCTGGAAGGCCGCGTTCTTATCGGCCCCCATCTCACCTTTCCAGAAACGGCGACGGTTCAACCGCACGTACCAGTTGCTCAGGTCCTCCACCACGAAGTCCTGGATGGCGCGTGCGGCGATGGTGGGTTCGTAGTCGGCATAGTTCGCATCGGCCAGTTTCATCACACTGTTCAAGCGCGATAGGATCCAGCGGTCGCTTTCGGTGAGTTTCGCTTCGCCCTTGCCGTCAAAGCCGTCGATGTTCGCGTAGAGCGCGAAGAAGTTGTACGTGTTGAAGAGCGCGCGGAAGAACTTGCGCTGCACCTCGGTGATGCCCTCCGCATCGAACTTCAGGTTGTCCCAAGGCGAGGCGTTGCTGATCATGTACCAGCGCACCGCATCGGCGCCGTACTGATCCAGCGTCTTGAACGGGTCGACCGCGTTCCCGAGGCGCTTGCTCATCTTCTGGCCCACCTTGTCGAGCACGAGGCCGTTGCTTACAACGGTCTTATACGCGACCTGGTCAAAGCAGAGCGTGGCGATCGCGTGCAGGGTGTAGAACCAACCACGTGTTTGGTCCACGCCTTCGGCAATGAAGTTCGCAGGGAACTTCTCGCTCAGTACCTCCTTGTTCTCGAAGGGGTAGTGCCATTGCGCGTAGGGCATCGAGCCGCTGTCGAACCACACGTCGATCAGGTCGGTCTCGCGGTGCATGGGCTTGCCGCTCGGTGACACGAGTACGATGTTGTCCACGTACGGACGGTGGATGTCGACCGTGTTGTAGTTGGCATCGCTCATGTCCTCCACCTTGAACGACGCGTAGGGATCCTCTTTCATCACGCCGTGTTTCACAGCGCGTGCGATCTCTTCCTTCAGCTGCTTCAATGAACCGATGCACAGCTCCTCTTCGCCATCGGCGGTGCGCCAGATCGGGAGCGGGATGCCCCAGTAGCGCGAGCGTGAGAGGTTCCAGTCCTGCAGGTTCTCCAGCCAGTTGCCGAAGCGGCCCGTGCCGGTGCTCTCAGGCTTCCAGTTGATCGTCTTGTTCAGCGCGATCAAGCGGTCCTTCTTCGCCGTCACGCGCACGAACCAACTGTCGAGCGGGTAATACAATACCGGCTTATCGGTGCGCCAGCAATGCGGATAGTTGTGCTCGTACTTCTCCACCTTGAAGGCGCGGCCCTCGGTCTTCAGCTTGATGGCGATCCGCTCATCGACACTGAGGTACTTGTCGCGGCCCTGCTTCTTGGCTTCCGCCACGAGCTCTTCCGGCGTATAGTACTCGGCCTTCACGTATTCGCCCGCGAAGTCGGTGACCTCGGGTTTGAAGCGACCGCGCAGATCCACGAGCGTGAGCGAACCGATGTTGTGTTGGCGCGCCACACGTTGGTCATCCGCACCGAAACTGGGCGCCGTGTGGACCACGCCCGTGCCATCCTCGGTCGTCACGAAGTCACCGCCGATCACCTTGAAGGCATCGCCGCCGCCTTCAGGTTGGGCGTAGGGCAGTAATTGCTCGTAACGCACCCCTTCGAGCTGGTGGCCGAAGAATTCATCGGCGATCGACCAAGGGATGTTCTTGCCGTCCTTCTTGTAGTCCTCGAAGGCGGCGTCCTTGTTCTCCTCTTTGAAGTACGCGTTCAACCGCGCCCTCGCCAGCACGACCGTTTGCGGCGCGTGCGTGTACGGGTTGAAGGTCTTCACACGCACATACTCCAGCTTCGGACCGACGGTGAGCGCTGTGTTGCTGGGCAGGGTCCATGGCGTGGTGGTCCAGGCCATGATGAAGACCTCCCCGAACGCGTCCTTGAACAGGAACTCGCTCGCTTCGTCCTGCTTCACCTTGAACAACGCGACGGCCGTGGTGTCCTTCACCGGCTTGTAGGTGCCGGGCTGGTTCAGTTCGTGCGAAGACAAGCCCGTTCCCGCCGCCGGCGAATAGGGCTGGATCGTGTAGCCCTTGTACAGCAGGTCTTGGTCATAGAGCTGCTTCAGCAGGTGCCACACGCTCTCGATGTACTTGGTGTGGTAGGTGACGTACGGGTGCTCCAGATCGAGCCAGAAGCCGATGCGCCGCGTCATGTCGTTCCACACATCGGTGTAGCGCATCACGGCCTTCTTGCACGCCGCGTTGTACTCGGCGATGGTGATCTTCTTGCCGATGTCCTCCTTGGTGATGCCGAGCTCCTTTTCCACGCCGAGCTCGATGGGCAGCCCGTGCGTGTCCCAGCCGGCCTTGCGATCCACGCGGTGGCCCTTCTGGGTCTGGTAGCGGCAGAAGATGTCCTTGATGGCGCGGGCCATCACGTGGTGGATGCCGGGCAGGCCGTTCGCGCTGGGCGGGCCCTCGTAGAACACGAAGGGTGGGGCGTCCTTGCGCAGTTCCAGGCTCTTGCCGAAGGTGTCCTCGGCCTCCCATTGCTTCAAGACCTCCTCGGCGACCTTGGGCAGGTCGAGCTCATCATACTGCGGGAAACGCTTGTCCATCACGGCTTCTAAGAGGCCGCGAAGATAGCCGAAGCCTCGGTCCTACGGGGTGCTTGCGCCTTGGTCCAATGCGCGCAACTCGGCACCAAGCCACCGGCTGTAGCGCTGTGCGTTGTGCCATTGCAGGTGCAGGCCGTCCGCCGTGCGCCAGATCGCGTCGTTCCGGAGGAAGACATGGCGCGGGAAGCGTTCCCGTACCGCCTCGCGCGCACGCCGCGCCAGCGGACTGGCCATCAGCTCGGCACTGATCGGAACTTCGAGGAAGACCACCTCGATGCCCGTTCCCTCCAAGGCCGTCACCTCCGCCTCCAAGGTGTTGAGGTAGCGCATTTGCACGCTGTCCGGAGGTACCTGGGCGAAGATGCCGCGGTTGGTGTTGAACAGGTTCTCGCTCACCTCCATGCTATCCGCCTGGGAGGCGGCTGATGCATCCCCCTCTTTCATTCCCCGCTTGATGTATCCCATGAGCACACCCGACGGTTGGTTCTCCTCCCGCAGCATCGGCACGGCCTTGCGCAGTTCGTACAAGCCGGGTTGGAACAGCGCATCCAGGAAGCCGCGGTCCGGGGCCTTGAAGATCATGTTCGTTTCAACGACCACGCGCTTGGGATGCTTGCCGGAGCGGCGTACCAGTTCAAGTCCGTCGTATACGGTGAGGCCGCCGAAGCCGAGATTGCTCGTGTGCGGTGGCAGGCTGTCCAATGCGATGCGGAAGGAGAGGGAAGAGCCCACGATCACCGTGGCATCGGGCTCATCCGGACCGAAGACGTACTGCTCAGCGCTGATGCGGTTGCCGCTCGCCTGGTGTTGCACGGTGTTGAGGTCCGCCGGCTTCAGGAAGCGGATGAAGAGCGCATAGCCGACAACGAGCAGGGCGAATACGAGGAGCGAGCGCCGGATCATCCCGTCAGAACTGGAAGTAGATGAAAGAGGCGCCGCCGCCGGCGTTCACCAGGATGAGGAAGAGCATGATGCCGTAGAGCACCGGTCGCAGGCCTGTCATCGCAGCGCGTGGCTTCTGGTTCCACAGGTACAGCAGGTGGTAGCCCACCACGGGGATGCTGAAGAGCAGCGTGAAGAAGAGGATGATCGGCTGCAGGTTGGTGATGTGCGTGTTGCCGAAGAGCGCGCGCATGTATTCCACCACGTGGTCGAATTCCGGAAGCTTGAAGAGCAGCCAGGCCAGCGTCACCATCGCGAAGATGAAGAGCATGTGGATCGCCTTGGGCAGTTTCACGCTCCACCCGATGTCCTTGATCAGGCGCTCCACCGCCAGCACCAGGCCGTGGAAGAAGCCCCAGACCGCATAGCTCCATGCCGCGCCGTGCCAGAGGCCGCCCAGCACCATGGTGAGCATGAGGTTCCGGTAGGTGTTGAAGCCGCCCTTGCGATTGCCGCCCAACGGGATGTAGAGGTACTCGCGCAGGAAGGAGGAGAGCGAGATGTGCCAGCGCCGCCAGAACTCCGAGAAGGTGGTGCTGATGTACGGGAAGTTGAAGTTCGCCATCAACGCATACCCGAAGCCATGCGCCAGACCGATGGCGATGAGCGAATACCCTGCGAAGTCCGCGAAGATCTGCATCGAATATCCGAACAGCAGCACCACCAGCGTGATGCTGTGCATATCGCGGAAGTAGGGGAAGGTGATCCAGAAGGTCTGGTCCTTCAGGTTGTCCGCCACGACCATCTTCAGGAAGTAACCCGTCACCAGGCAGGCGAAGGTGCTGTTCCAGTCGATGTCCTTGAAGTATTTGTCGCGCACCTGTGGCAGGAACTCATGGGCCTTCACCACCGGTCCCGCCACAAGCTGCGCGAAGAAGGAGATGAAGGTGCTGATCCGCAGGGTGTGTGCCCACATGCCCTGGACCACGATGCTGTTGTACGCCGGGATGTCCTTGCCACGGTAGGCATCCACCACCAAACTGATCCCCTGGAAGGTGAAGAAGGAGATGCCCACGGGCAGCGGAATGCTGATCATGAACTCGCCGATACCCGAGCCCTCCGGGAAGAAGGACCGGCCCACCAACGGACTGTACTTGAAGAAGACCAGGATGGCGAGGTTGGCCACCACGCCGAGGGTGGCGTAGGTCTTCCGCATGCTTGCGGCGCCGAACACCACGGCATGGCTGCTCACCACGTTGATGGCGAGCGAGAAGACAAGCAACGTGAGCAGCCAGGGCATGCTCCACGCGTAGAAGATGAAGCTGCTGATGATGAGCAGCTGCAACTGGAAGCGCCGCATGAACGGCAGGTAGTACAGCAGGAAGGTCGGCAGTACGAGTAAGAGGAATGGAACGCTATTGAAGAGCATGTACCGCCGCCGCGCGACGAAAGTAACGCCACGTCGGCGCTTTTGAACGGCCGCGAGGGAGTGCAGGTTACGACCGCGATGCCCCTACTCCACGGTGAGGCGCTGTACATCCAAGGTGCGGCCCGCCTTCGACAGCCGGAGCATGTACACGCCCGTCGGCAGACCGGCCCGCTCCAGCACGATACGGTCACTTCCATTGCCTGGCAGGCTACGCACCACTTTCCCAGTAAGGTCGTGGAGCTCGATGAGATGCTGGGGGTCCAGGAGGAAGGGTGCGTAGAGAACGGTGCGCGAGCTGAAGGGGTTCGGTCGGAGCTGGATGGAAGCGGCGACCTGCTCTTTAACTCTCGTGCTGATGTACGGCAGCACAGGGCTCATTGCCACACAGCCGTCCGCGCTCGTCACCTCCACACTGTACCCACCGTTCTGCTGAGCTTGGTACTCCGCTGCCGTGGCTCCTGGGATCGGCTCATCGTTCAGGAACCATTGATGATGGTCACCTTCGGTGGCTTGGAAAAGCCCCGGGCCAAGCTCCAGGATGACCGGTTGATGCAGTGAACAGTCGATCAAGGTGTTCATCACCGTGTTCGTGATCACCGGCGGGTTCAGGTCGAATACGATGCCCGCTGTGTTCGTGATGACCGTGCCGTGCGGCGACCCTTCCAATGGGCGAATCCGGTATTGAACGTATCCATTGCTTCCGAGCTGGTCGGCACCACTGTCCGGCAGCTGGATGTTATCGAATTGGAAGACGGCGCGCCCACCAGCTTCCACCAGGATCCGGGTCAGGGGATGGGAGGCCCCGATGATCTGCATGCTCGCATGGTCCAGGTCCTCATCCAGCTGGTCATGTATCGTCACAACGAAGGCGGTGTCCGTGCCGGTGTTCTGGAAACGAACCGTGTAGGTGAGCCATTCCGTGTCCACATCCACAGCACCCTGTGTTCCATAGCCCTGGGGCGTAACGAGCTTGTCGTTCGGATCCACCGCACAGGTGACTTGAAAGAGCTCCTGCGCGCTGACGGGTTGTTGGAGATCCGGGGAGGTGACGAGCGCCGTGTATCCGAACAGCGACCCAACAGGGCCGAGCTGGATCCCGATGGCCAGCCCGAACTCCTGGAACCAGCCGAGGCTGTCCACGTGCCAGTAATGGTGGCCATCGACCACCGAGTCCGGCGCCTGGTTGAAGTAGGTGAGACCGAGGTCCGGATGGAAGGTGAGATCCACCAGGATGTCCTCGGGGATGAAGGTGCCGGTATTGCGCAGCTTGATCCAGAACAGCACCTCCGCGTTACAGCGCGGTGTTCCTGAGAACGCCGTGGAGAAGAAGCTGGAGGTATTGGTCTCTGCCGGAGCCAGGCCGAAGTCGAGCCCACTCGCGATCGGTGCCGAAGCGTCGAGCGTTGCCGTCAGGGTGTCGGGCTCGTTCGTCACGGCGAACTGCGCCGGTACCTGCGTCCAGATGTCCCAGGTGCCGATCGCCGCTGGCAGGTCGTAGTCGCCGCGGGAATTGGTCCAGACAAGGGCCTCGGTGGCATCGCTGCGCACCAGCTGGTAGGGCACCTTCTGATCGGTGGGGTCGAGTTCGGCGTCCAGGTCGAAGTCGTAGAACACGGAGCCCTTCAAACGGAACGCATCGTAGAAGAGGTTCTCCATCCACGAGAGCGAGTTGAAGCGCGCGTTGATCAGGTCCAGCACATGATCCCCGTTCACATCGGCGATCACCATCCGCGCGGTGACCTCCGCAACAGGGTCGATCAACGCGTTCACACCGAAGACGCCACCACCCATGTTCATCAGGAAATAGGTGGCATGCGTATAACCCTGGCTGCGCGCCCAAAGGATGTCCACGTCGCCATCATCGTCCAGGTCGCTACAGGTCACCGCCCGTCCTCCGATGGGTGCATCGGTGAGCAGGATCTCCTGGGTGAAGGTGCCCGAACCATCATTCCGGTACCAGTACAAGGGTGGAGCGTACTGCACCGTTGCGATGTCCAGATCGCCATCTCCATCCAGATCGGCGAGGTCCATCGCCTGCAGGTAACTGACGCTTGCGCTTGTGATGCTGTTGAAGTTCCCGGTCCCATCGTTCAGCTGGGCCGTGATACCCCCGTTCTGAAGGATGTATACCAGGTCGACGGTGCCATCGCCGTTCACATCGCCCACCTTGTTGAGGTTGCCCTGGGCCAAGGTGCCCATCTCTGTGAAGACACCATTGCCATCGTTCCCGAACCATTTGCCACCGATGATCAGGTCCGTGGAACCGTCGTTGTCCAGGTCCGCTTTGGCCAATGAACCACTGGCGCCCGTTATCTCCAGAGCGGTCCAGGTGATGCCATCGCCCGGGTTGAGGAAGAGCACCGTCCGTGCAGGACTGCTGGCGATCAGGTCCTCATCACCGTCCTGGTCCACGTCGAAGGACTCCATGTCGTTCGCACCATCGAAGTTCTCCGCCAGGATCTCTTGCTGCGCGAAGCTGCCGTCTCCGTTGTTCCGATACAAGGTCACCATTTCCGCATGGTAGGAGGCGGCCACCAGGTCGTTGTCCTCATCTCCATCCACATCCACGGCCACCACATCCTGGCAATAGCTGAGGGTCCTGCTCACACGCTTGCGCGGACTATAGGTCCCATCGGCCTGGTTGGCGTACCAGCCCACGATGCCCTGCCCATGTGCGAATGCGATGTCCTGATCACCATCCCCATCCAGATCACCCATCGCGTACTTGGTGCCCTGTAGGGAATAGGCATTGCTGAAGTCCTCGACCATCACATTCGTCCAGGTGTTATCGTCGTTCTTCCGGGCGATGGTCACGTCACAACTGGTCCCGGTCTCCAAGCTGCGGTCCAGGTCGCCATCGGCGTCGAGGTCGCCGATGATCTGTGGCTCCTCCAAGGATGTCGTGATCGTGTCGACAAGGGTGAGGTTCCCGAGGCCATCATTGCCGAACCATCGCATGCCGGGCGAAGCGCCGAAAGCGATCAGGTCCGCATCGCCATCGTGATCCATGTCGCCGCAGGCAGGAATCGCCGGTGAATTGAACGCGTCGATGAGCTGCTGATCGCCATAGGATCCTCCGCCCAGGTTGGCGTACCAGCCCACCTGCTCATTGTTCCCGCCGATCATGAGGTCGAGGTCCCCGTCACCGTCGAGGTCGGCCGCAGCCGCGCGGATGGAAGAGTTCGCTCCGGAAGGCCCAAGTGCCGGCCCGATAGTGAATACGCCGCTCCCATTGTTCAATAGGATCACCGCGTTATTCGCGGTTCGTCCGATGTCGTCGACGTCCCCATCGCCGTCCAGGTCGATGAGGAGGCCACTGCTCGTGCTGCCAGCCGGTGCGTAGGTCCCGACGAGTGTGACCGTGTTTCCGGCGCTGTTCGCGTACCAGTTCGCCCCACAAACGAGGTCGTTGTAGCCGTCGCCGTTCAGGTCACGCGTGGCCCAGGGCACGCCATTACTGATGGACCCCTGGAACAGCACCTGCTTGTCCGCGAAGTTCCCGGCACCATCGTTCGCGAACCAAAGGACCTGGGCCAGGTTGATGTTCCCATTATCAGACGCGTAGCTCAACACATCCAGGTCGCCATCATTGTCCACGTCCCCGATGTGCATCTTGGTCGGGTACTTCGTGTCGCTTACGAAGACGAAGTTGTGCGGACCGAACTGGGCGAGGGTCGGATACCCGAGCAGGATCGACAGGGAGAGGAGCGTGCTTCGCATGGGTGGTGGGCTGCGAACGGAAGACGAGCTATCCGTCAGTGGTTGCGCAAGGATCGCATGGGACCCCTCGAAGCTATGAACCCCGCTCGGCTCTGCGCCAAGCGGGGTTCGCATTATGAACTTGACAGGTCAGCCCTGTTTCGTCAACTGCACCTCGCAGCTGATGCGCACCTCATCGCTCACCAGCACGCCACCCGCTTCGAGCGGAGCGTTCCAGTTCAGGTGCCATTCCTTGCGGCTCAGCTTCCCGTTGATCGTGACGCCCGCCTTGGTGTTGCCCCAGGGGTCCTTCATCACGCCGCCCCACTCCACTCCCAGGATGATGGGCTTGGTATGACCATTGATCGTCAGATCGCCGATGAGGTCCCAGCTGCCGTCGTGATCCACGGACTTCGTGCCTTTCGACTCGAAGGTGATGCGCGGGTGCTTCTCCAGATCGAAGAACTCGGCCGTCTTCAAGTGGCCGTCGCGCTGTTCATTCCCGGTGCCGATGCTGTCGACATCGGCCCAGAAGCTGATGCGTGCCTGGCTCAGGTCATCGCCCGGCGCCTCGATCTCCGCGCCGAACGTCTGGAAGCTTCCGGTCACGGTCGTGATCATCAGGTGCTTCACCTTGAATTGGACCTCACTGTGCGTGGGGTCGATGGTCCATTTGGTAAGTGTCTGTTCTGCGGTTTCCATGGTTCGTTCGCCGGGTCGTTCCCGGACTTGTTTGGTTATCGGTCGATCGTTGATCCGTTAGTTGAGTTCCATCGGTACGTCCATCAACAGGATGCGCGCACCGTTCACACCGATGGTGATGGCCAGCTCGTCCACGTCCCAAACGCCGAGCCCATCGCGTTGGACCAAGACTTGTCCGTTGATCGTGGCGTCGCCCTCGATGATGAAGGCGTAGACACCGTTTCCTTTCCGCTTCACACGATACTTCACTTCTCGTCCGGCATCGAAGCGGCCGAGGTGGAACCAGGCATCCTGGTGTACCCATACACCTGCATCATCCGGGTCGGGAGATAGAACCTGTTGGAAGGCGTTCTCACCAGCGGTACCGTCCAGGGTCATCTGCGCGTAGCGCGGTTCCACGTTGCGGGTGCGGGGGAACATCCAGATCTGCAAAAGGCGTAGCTCCTGGTCGCGCAGGTGGTTGATCTCGCTGTGCGTGATGCCCGTGCCGGCGCTCATGACCTGCACCTCCCCGGCGCTCACCGTTCCGCTGTTGCCCATGCTGTCCTTGTGGGCCACGGTTCCTGAAAGCGGTATGGTGACGATCTCCATGTTATCGTGCGGATGGGTGCTGAACCCGCGTCCGGCGGCGACAACGTCGTCGTTCAACACGCGGAGCACCCCGAAATGCATGCGCTCGGGATCGTAGTAGTTCGCGAAACTGAAGGTGTGGCGCGCGTTCAGCCAGCCGTGGTCGGCGTGGCCCCGCGTCGCAGCTTTGTGCAGGACCATGTTCTTCATGATGTATGCGTTCTCTGTTGGTAGATGTTCGAAGCCGACCACCTCCGGTTCCTTCGGGTCGCCGGCCAGTGCGCCACCAGTGGCCAGTGCCGTTCCACCCAGGATGCTGTTGCGGAGGAAGGTCTTTCTGTTCATCACGATGCAAATATATACCATGGAAAATAAATACATGGATAGGAAATGTCCTTCCTTGGTATCCCACGGTCTTGGATACGACCGTTCCTTTGGGCGGACCGACCGTTCCCGGCTTGGGCGTATGGATGGTACGAAGTGCGTGGACCATAGCGTTAGCATTGCCGCCCCTTGATCGCCATGTAGTACCGCGGAGGTTGCCACTTAACCTGCCGGTCACATGGTCCGAGAGCGATACTTGCTATGTTTGACCCCCGCCGAAGTCACAGCTGACCGGCAACCCCAACAACGCTAACAACAACCTCACCTTAAGACGACCCCAATGAGCAACGTGAAGAGCGGGAAAGCGAACTCCCTGTTCGTGGCCATCGTGTTCCCCTTGGTGCTGATCATCAGCGTGTCCTTCTACATGTTCGTACTCGGAGATCCGGCGAACTTCCAGAACAACGACCCGATACATGGGCACCCGATCGAGGCCAATCCAGGCAAGCTGTACGGAACCATCTACAAGGGTGGTTTCATCGTACCCATCCTGATCAGCATCAACCTGGTGGTGCTCATCTTCTCGGTGGAGCGCTTCATCACCCTCGGTCGTGCGAAAGGCAAGGGTCGTATCGACGAGTTCATCGTGAACGTGCGCCAGCACCTGGCCAACGACGATGTGGACAAGGCCGTTACGGTATGTGACGAGCAGCAGGGTTCCGTGGCCAGCGTGATGCGCAGCGGCCTGGAACGCTACAAGACCGTGCTGTACGATGCCACGCATGACAAGGAGACCCGCCTGCTGGCCGTGAAGCAGGAGCTGGAGGAGGCGACCGCCCTGGAGCTGCCCATGCTCAGCAAGAACATGGTGATCCTCTCCACCTGCGCCAGCATCTCCACCCTCGTCGGTCTGATCGGTACCGTGTTGGGTATGATCCGGGCGTTCAGCGCGCTGGCCACCTCCGGCACGCCTGACGCCACCGCCCTGTCCACCGGTATCTCCGAGGCGCTCATCAACACCGCGCTCGGTATCACCGGCTCGACCCTGGCCATCATCTTCTTCAACTACTTCAGCAACCGCATCGACGCCATCACCCACGGTATCGATGAGGCGGGCTTCAGCGTGAGCCAGACCCTGGCGAACAGGAAGTAAGGTCCGGATGATGCACCGGGCGATGCATGCATCGCCCAAACAAGAAGCCGCATGTCAAAGATCAAGATGCCGAAGAGCAGTCCGAACCTGGACATGACTCCGATGGTGGACCTTGCCTTCCTGTTGGTGACCTTCTTCATGCTCACCGCCCAGTTCCGTCCGGAAGAGGCGGTCGCGGTGGACACGCCTTCGTCCATGTCCCAGTCGCCGATCCCGATGACCAACATGATGACCATCGTGGTGGACACCGCCGGCAAGGTCTTCTGGGACTTCACCGACAAGGGTGTCCGCATCGCGGTGCTGGAGGAGCTGGGCAAGCGCGTGAACTACGAACCCACCCAGGAGGAGAAGATCAAGTTCGTGAACGCTGGTCCCATCGGTGTGCCCATCCAGGACCTCAAGGCGCTGCTGGCGCTGGAGACCGGGTCGGAGCGCAAGGACTTCATGGCCCGCCATGAGGGGATCCCGGTGGACAGCACCAACAACCAGCTGCGCGACTGGATCATGACCACCCGCAACATCTTCTGGCAGGATGCCGGGCAGAATCCCATCGTGGCCCTGAAGGCCGATGGCAATACCAACTATAGCCGCGTGGCCGAGGTGATCCGCACCTTCCAGTCACCGGGGATCATGATCAGCAAGTTCAAGATGATCACCGACCTCGAGGCGTCGAGGATGTGAGGAACCCGATCGAACCTCCGCAACGCTGACGTGTACGGCGATGTCGGAGGGTCGAAAAAAAGAGATACACCATGGCACAAGTACCCGAAGGTGGTGGTGATGGCGGAGGAAAAGGGAAGAAGCGCGCGAAGAAGGGCAATACCCACATCGACATGACGCCGATGGTGGATCTGGCCTTCCTGCTGCTCACCTTCTTCATTCTGACCACCACCATGTACAAGCCGAGCTCGTTGCAGATGACCTATCCGGTGCCCCCGGATCCCAACGACCCGGCTCCGCCCCCGACCCAGCTCAGCAACGCCATCACCCTGCTGCTCACCAAGAACGACCAGATCTACTACTACATGGGTGAGTTCCGGGCGGAAGCCACCGAGAAGGGACCACCGACCACCTTGGAGCATACCGACTTCAGCAAGGTGCAGAAGCTGCTCGTGGAGAACAACAAGCAGACCATCGCCCAGTTGAACGACCTCGCTCGTCAATACAACGAGAAGAAGATCGACGAGGACCAGTATAACGAGAAGCGCAAGGCCATCAAGGGCGACAAGAACAACCTGAAGGCCATCATCAAGACGGACGAGGAGGCCAAGTACCGCAACATGATCGACATGGTGGATGAGATGGACATCAGCGGTATCGGTTCCTATGGCGTGCTCGACAAGCTGAAGCCCGAGGAACAGGCCTTGTTGGACGCCGAAAAAGCCAAGCTCTGAGCCATGGAATACCTGATCTTCATAGGGATCCTGCTCGCACTGTCCATCGCCATGGCCATGGACATGAGCTGGAACAACGTGCTCACCAACGCACGCAACGAGATGGTCTTCGCCGACCGTCACCGCGACTATGGTGCCTTCGTGCTGCGGCGCGACTATACCAAGCGATTGATCCTGGCCGTGATCGGTTCGGTGCTCGCCTTCGGCCTGGCCGTGGGTCTGCCCAAGATCATCGCCGCGATGAGCGGTGAGGAGGAGGTGGCCGAGGTGAAGAAGATCGTGGACGTGAACCTCGATCTCTTCGAAGAGGAGAAGAAGGAGGAACCACCGCCCCCGCCCGTGGAACCGCCGCCGCCGGTGAAGATCGAGAGCGTGCAGTTCACCCAGCTCGAGGCCGTGGACGAACCGGTGGAGGAACCACCGCCCACGCAGGAGACCCTTACCGAGACCAACGCCGGCACCACCACCCAGGAAGGGGAGAAGATCGACGAACCGCCGCCCCCCGTTGAAGAGGCCGAGCCGCAGATCTTCACCATCGTGGAGGAGATGCCCTCCTTCCCCGGAGGCGAAGCCGAACTATTCAAGTACCTCGGCAAGAACGTGAAGTATCCGCCCATGGCGCAGGATGCAGGGATCACCGGGGTGGTGTACATGACCTTTGTGGTGGATGAGCACGGCAAGGTGAAGGACCCCAAGGTGCTGCGTGGCATCGGTGGCGGTTGCGATGAAGAGGCCATCCGCGTGGTGAAGGCCATGCCTGCCTGGGAGCCGGGCAAGCAACGCGGGAAACCGGTACGGGTGCAGTACAACCTCCCCATCCGCTTCACGCTGAAGTGATCGAACAGAAGAGCGGCGGGAGCGCCGCTCTTCTTCTTTTCCCCCCGTCATGTCCGTCGGTAGCGCATCCCGTTTGTTCATGTCCGCGTTCTACACGCTCGCGGGCCTGGCCCTACTGTTCACCGATGTCCTTGCTGATACGATCACGACCTATCGCATGCTCATCGGAGGGGTGCTGGTGGGCTACGGGGTGTTGCGCTTCGTACTGTGGAAACAATGGAAGGACAGGCACGACCGACCAGAAGGCCGACCATGAGGACCGGGGCGATCATCGCAGCGACCATGCTGATGGCCTGTCAGGGCAAAGCACCGGACCCGCAACGGGATGATGTGCCCACGAAGGGTGACATCCTTATCGTGGCCGATCAAGATCTCGAGCGGATCATCGAGGCGGAACGCTTCGTCTTCGAGAGCATCTATGCGGAAGCCACGGTAAGGGTGCGCTATCTGCCGGAGACGGAGTTGCGCCAGGCGATGCGCAGTGACTCGGTCCGCGTTGTGTTCACAGCCACCCTGCCCGGGGCCGAGGAGGTCGATTTCTTCCGGTCACGCAACCTCTATCCCGATGATGTGCCTGTCCTCACCGATGCCATCGCGGTGATCCGTGCGGCAGGGGCGATGGACAAAGCGATCAGCGTGGCGGATATCAGGGCGGCTTTGACCGGGGATGGTACGGTCAAGGTGCTGGTGGAGGATGCACGTGGCGGTATTGTCCGAACGGTGATCGATTCCGTGCTGGGCGGGCAGGCCGAGGCCTTGCGCAACATGGCCGTGGTGCTCGGTCTTGACAGCCTCATCCACCGGCTCAACGCCACCCCAGAGGCGATCGGCCTCATCTCCTTCGCCCGCATCAGCGACCTGGACGACCCCGCATGCCGTGCGTTGCGCGAACGGGTCACGCTGTGTGCGGTGGCCGGGTCAGAAGGGCCCATCATCCCGAACCAATCGACCTTGGCGGATGGCCAGTACCCGCTGAGGCGCAAGCTCTACGCCGTGCTGAAGGAGGGGAAGACCGGGCTTGGCACCGGTTTTGTTTCCTTTGTGGCCGGCCATAAAGGCCAGCGCATCATCCTCAAATCCGGCCTTGCGCCGCAGACCGTGCCCGGTCGGGAGGTGGAGCTGGTGACGAACTAAGAACATGAAGCAGCATTTCCTTCGTAATGTGTTGATGATCACGGTGTTCACCGCGAGCATCGCCACCCACGCCCAGACCATCGCCGAAGGCATCGCCCTCACCGAGAGCGAACGCTTCGAGAAGGCGGCGACCACCTTCCGCAGTTTGCTCTCCGCCAGCCCCACGGACGGTGAGGCCTGGTTCTACCTCGGCGAGAACTACTTCGAGAACGAACGCGAGGATTCCGCCGCCTACTGCTACAACAAGGGCGTGGAGGTGAATCCGCGCCAGCCGCTCAACCACGCCGGTCAGGGCAAGGTGCTCTGGGTGAAGGGCCAGCAGGCGCAGGCCATCGCCAAGTTCGACGAGGCGATCAGCATTGCCACGGACAAGGCCAACAAGTTCCCGAAGAAGCTCCAGGCCCAGACCCAACGTGAGGTGGCCGAGGGTTATGCCAGCGGCAACACCAAGGACCTGTCGAAGGCCATGGCCGCCGTGGACGCCGCCATCGCCCTGGACCCGACCGATCCCGAAGCCCTCATCCTGAAGGGTGACATCCTCTGGGAACAGAACCCCACCGATGCCTCCCAGCCCATCAGCTTTTACAAGAAGGCCTCGGACCTGCGCACCACCAGCGCCAAGCCGGTCTCGCGTCGCGGCCTGGTCTATCGTCGTGCCCAGAACTACGACGCTGCCATCGCGGAGTACGACAAGGCCATCGGCATCGAGCCGGGCTTCGCCCCCGCGTATCGCGGCCGTGCGGAAGCCTACTTCGGAAAGCGCGACTTCCAGAAGGCCAAGGCTGACTACGATGAGTACCTCAAGCTCAACTCCGGCAGCCAGAGCGCCATGGTGCGTTACGCCCAGTTCCTATACCTCGTGCAGGAGTACAAGCAATCGCTCGACCTGATCGGGAAACTGGAACAGGCCGGCGTGGACAACAACACCTTGCTGCGGATCAAGGGTTACGATCAGGTGGAACTGAAGGACTCGGTGAACGCGATGACCACCCTCGATGCGTACTTCGCGAAGCAGCCGCAGGAAAAGGTGGTGCCCAGCGATCTGCAGTACTACGGCCGTGCGGTGGCCCTGCTCGGCAACGACAGTTTGGCCGGTGAGAAGATCATGGCCGCGGCCTCCATGCCGAACGCCGATTCCGACCTGTACATGGAGGCGGGTTCCTACTTCCAGAAGGCCAAGCGCTTCGACCGTGCGGTGGCGGCCTACCAGGCCAAGACCAACTCGAGCAAGGTGGCCGTGAACGATTGGTACTACCTCGGAAGCGCGGCACAACGGGCAGGGGAGTACGAGGTGGCCGACATGGCTTGGTCCAAATACATTGAGAAACAGCCGACGATCTACCAGGGCCACCTCGGCCGCGCCCGTGCCCAGGTGGGCATGGATCCGGACAAGACCACCTGGCAGGCGAAGCCCTTCTTCGAGGATGCATTGCGCAACATGAAGCCGGAGGACATGGCAAAGTCCCCCAGAGATGCTGAAGAGGCGATGTTCTACTTGGGGTTCTACAACTTTTACTCGACGAAGGACTTGTCTGCGGCGAAGTGCTGGTTCGAGAAAGTGAAGGCAGTGAATGCTGGAACTCCAAATACGAAGGTTGCTTCAGACATGCTGTTGAGTAAGGAACTCAAGGACATCTCTCCTAAGGGTTGTGGTTATGTCACCATCGGCATGACCAAGGAGGAGGTTGTAAAGACCTACGGCGAACCAGATCAACGGAACAGCACCACTACTGTTGCGGGAACAGACGAACAGTGGGTTTATTCATCTCGTGGTGAATACATCTACTTCTCCGGTGCGACCGTCAAGGCCATCCAAGCCGGTAAGTGAAGAACTCGAACCAGTGAACTTGAAAGGGACTTAGGTCCCTTTCTTGATTTATTAGAGGGACATCCGCTTACATTCGGCGCGATGAGCCTCTTCCGCAAGAAGCCCTTGGACGGTGCGGTGGCGCCGGAGGGCGAGATCCACGGTGGCGATACGCTCGGAAGACACCTCACCGTTCGCGACCTCACCTTCTTCGGCATCGCCGCCATCATCGGAGCGGGCAGCTTCAGCAGCATGGGCGAGGCCTGCTTCAAAGGCGGTCCGGGGGTGGTGCTGCTCTTCGTGATGTGCGGCATCGCCTGCGGCTTCACGGCGCTGTGCTATGCTGAGTTCGCAGCGCGCGTGCCCGCGAGCGGCAGTGCCTACACCTATGCGTACGTCACCTTCGGGGAGCTCTTCGCCTGGGTGATCGGTTGGGCGTTGCTGATGGAGTACAGCATCGGGAACATCTACGTGGCCTTCAGTTGGAGCGGCTACTTCACCAACCTGATGGAAGGACTCGGGCTGCACCTGCCCGAATGGCTCACCATCAATTATCGCAGTGCGAGCCGGGCCTTCGCGGAAGGAACTGCGGGTGAAGGTCTTGCTGCATGGAACAATGCTCCGCGCCTCGGCGGTCTGCGCATCATCTTCGATCTGCCCGCCGTTGCGATCAATGTGCTCATCACCTGGCTGGTATACGTGGGCGTGAAGGAGAGCCGGAACGTGAGCAACGCCATGGTGATCCTGAAGCTCGCGATCATCGTGCTGGTGGTGTTTGTGGGGGCGGCCTATGTCGACATCGATAACTGGACACCCTTCCTGCCGAACGGCTTCGGTGGTGTGATGGCGGGTGTGAGCGCGGTCTTCTTCGCCTACATCGGCTTCGACGCCGTGAGCACCCTGGCCGAGGAGAGCAAGGATCCGCAACGCGACCTGCCGCGCGGCATGATCCGCTCCCTGGTGATCTGCACCGCTGTCTATGTCCTGCTGGCGCTCGTGCTCACCGGAATGGTGAATTGGTCCCAGCTTGATGTGAGCGATCCGCTCGCCGAGGTCTTCCAATTGCGCGGGGTGAAGTGGATGCTGTACATCGTAAGCATCGCCGCCGTGGTGGCCATGACCAGCGTGTTGTTGGTGTTCCAGCTCGGCCAGCCGAGGATCTGGATGAGCATGAGCCGCGACGGCCTGTTGCCGAAGAAGTTCGCGAGCATCCATCCGAAGCACCGCACACCGGGCTTCAGCACCATTGTCACGGGTCTGGTCGTCGGTCTGCCGATCTTCTTCACGGACGAGAGCTTCATCCTGGACTTCACGAGCATCGGCACCCTCTTCGCCTTCGTGCTGGTCTGCGGTGGCGTATTGCTCCTGCCGCAGCGTCCCAGGGAGAAGGGGCGCTTCCACCTGCCCTATTTCAACAGCCGCTGGACGGCACCGCTGCTGCTGGTCGGCGTCGTGCTGTTGCTGGTGATGACCATTCCGGACTATTTCCCGGGCTTGCTGGATATCGAGGGTCATGCCGCGCAGAACATCCCACAGCTCATCTTCTGGCCGATGGCCCTTCTGCTCGTGATCATGGCGCACCTGAAGCAGTGGTCCCTGATCCCGTTGCTCGGCCTGCTCTCGTGCAGCTATCTGCTCACCGGAATGGAGGTGAGCAACTGGTCGTGGTTCAGCGTCTGGCTCGTGATCGGGCTGGTCTGCTACTTCGCCTACGGATACCGCCATAGCAAGCTCGCCGCCCAACGCCCATGATGTCCCGAACCAACCGGCTCACCCTCTGGATCCTCATCGCCATGGTGATCGGCATCGGTGTGGGCTATGCGATGCACGTGGGTATGGAGGAGGTGACGCGCAAGGAGGTGGCCAGCAACCTCAAGATCCTGACGGACATCTTCCTGCGCCTGGTGAAGATGATCATCGCGCCCTTGGTGTTCAGCACGCTCGTGGTGGGCATCGCGAAGTTGGGCGACATGAAGACCGTGGGTCGTGTGGGTGGTCGTGCGCTGCTGTGGTTCATGTCGGCCTCGTTGATCAGCCTGCTGCTGGGTATGGTGCTTGTGAACTTCCTGAAGCCGGGCGTGGGCCTGCACCTGGAGGCGAGCGGTGATGTGGCTGACGTGATCGGTAAGACGCACGCGTTCACCTTGAAGGACTTCATCGCGCACCTCTTCCCCACAAGCCTGGTGGAGGCCATGGCAACGAACGAGGTGCTGCAGATCGTCGTGTTCAGCATCTTCTTCGGCGTGGCCTGTGCCAGCATCGGGGATTATGCAGTGCCGGTGGTGAAGCTGCTGGAGAGCGTGGCCCACGTGATCCTGAAGATGGTGGGCTATGTGATGAACTTCGCGCCGCTCGGCGTGTTCGGTGCCATCGCCGCGGTGATCGCGATCCATGGGCTGGGTGTATTGAGCACCTACGCGGTCTACATCGGGCAGTTCTACATCGGCCTTGCGGTGCTCTGGCTCATCCTGCTCATTGCTGGTTACCTCTTCCTCGGGCGCCGTATGAAGGAGCTGTTGCGCCGCATCGTGCAACCCATCACCATCGCCTTCAGCACCACCAGCAGCGAGGCCGTGATGCCCAAGTTGATGGAGGAGCTCGAGCGCTTCGGTTGCAAGGACCGTGTCGTGAGCTTCGTGCTGCCGCTGGGTTACAGTTTCAACCTGGACGGCAGCATGATGTACATGACCTTCGCCAGCCTCTTCATCGCGCAGGTCTATGGTATCCACATGGACTTCGGCACCCAGCTCACCATGCTGCTCACGCTGATGTTGACCAGCAAGGGCATCGCTGGCGTACCCCGTGCATCATTGGTCGTCGTGGCGGCCACCCTCGGCATGTTCGGCGTGCCCGTGGAAGGTATCGCGCTCATCCTCCCGATCGACCACTTCTGCGACATGGGCCGCAGCGCCACGAACGTGGTGGGCAATGCCATCGCCACCAGCGTGGTGAGCAAGTGGGAGGGGGATCTGGGGCATTGATGACCTCCACCGCAGCGAAGCAGCGCACACCACGTATCCGGACAGTTCTTATTGGGCGATACGGGAACCGTGGGTGGCCGTGAGGACCGCCAAGGCAGCCGAGACAGACCTAGGAAGTAAATACGAGGCCTTCTTGGTGCTCGCGCCCGGTTGCGATGAATGATGCGGCTCACATCCGCAGCAGCCCGGGCATCACGCCCAGCACCACCACGGCCGCACCGCAGATCGAGATCACCAGCCAGTTGAGCGGGGCCACCACGATGGGCTTGCTTTCCTGCTCCTGCGCGGTGAAGGCCTCGCGCACCACAAGGATGTAGTAGTAGATGCCTACGATGGCCATCACTACGGCCACAACGGTCGTCCAGAGGTAACCCTGCGTCAGGCTGATCACGAAGACACGGTACTTGGCCACGAAACCGGCCGTCAAGGGGATACCCGCCAACGACAGCAACATCAACAGGGTCGCCACGGCGATCCACGGGTTGCTTTGGAAGAGGCCGCGGAAGATGCGGATGTTCTCATCGCCCAGCGCCGCACGTTTCGCCAGGGTGAGCACGATGAAAAGGCCCACGGTGGCCATGGCGTAGGTGCCGAGGTAATAGAAGAGCACTTCGGGCGTACGCGCATCAGTACCCAGGAAGGCCAGCAGTAGGAAGCCCGTGTGCGCGATGCTGGAGTAGGCCATCAGGCGCTTGAACTGCGTCTGGCGCAGCGCGACGATGTTGCCGAGGAATAGCGTGCAAATGGTCATCACCACGAGCATCGTCTCCACCGCACCCGGCAGCTGGAGGTTCGCGATCAGGCGGTAGAAGGCTGCGAAGGCCGCGGTCTTCACCACGGTGCTCATGAAGGCCGTGATGAGCGTCGGTGCGCCCTCGTACACATCCGGGCTCCAGAAGTGGAAGGGCACAGCGGCCACCTTGAAGGCCACCCCGGCGATCGTTAGGAAAAGGCCAAGCAGGAAGATCATGTCCTGCCCACCGACCAGCGCCGTGGAGAATGCTTCGATCGCCGCCAAGTCGAAGGAGGCGGTCGCGCCATAGATCAGGGCCAGGCCCATCAACAGGAAGCCCGAGGCGAAGGAGCCCTGCAGGAAGTACTTGAAGGCCGCCTCGCCACTGCGGAAGCTGTCGCGTTTGCCACCCGCCAGGATGTATAAAGGGATGCTCAGGATCTCGATGCCGAGGAAGAGCACGACCAAATTGGTGAAGCTGCAGATCAGCAACCCGCCGATGAGCGAGAACACCATCAAGGCGTATTGCTCGGCCACGTTCTCCTTCACCTTGGCATAGTAGTCGATGCCGAAGAGGAAGAGCAGCACGGTCACCACGATCATCACCAAGGAGAAGGAACGCGCGTAGGTGTCGAACTGGATGATGCCGTTGAACAGCGGGCTTTCGAGGTGCCAGTCGGCCGCGACCAGGACGAAGGCGGCCAGCAGGCCGGCGATGCCCACGCCCGCGATGGCGCCGCGGTTGTTGAACAGCCCCAGGTAGAGCAGCACCACGCCGAGCACGGAAAGGAGGACGAGGACGCTCATCTCAGTGTACCGATAGGCTTGAAAGGAGTTGTTGCACCGGCGCATCCACCAGCTCGAGGATCGGGCCGGGATATACACCGAGGATCAGGGTCACCGCGATCAGGGGCACGAGGTAGAGATGGTCGCGCATGCCCGCATCCTGCAGGGTCACGTTGGCACGGTCGGGGCCGAGCATCACCCGCTGGTAGGCGTAGAGCATGTAGATGGCCCCGATCACGATGGTCGTCAACGCGAAGAGGGTCAGCCAGCCGTTCACCTGCCACAGCCCTGCGAACATCAGCCATTCTCCCACGAAGCTCTGCGTGAGCGGCAGGGCCACCGCGTTGACCAGCACGAGCAGGAAGAGGGCCGCGAGCCGTGGGGCATGACCCTTCAAGCCGCCCATGGCCCCCATGTCGGTGGTACCGGTGCGCTCCTGCATGGCGCCCACGAGGTAGAGCATGCCCAGCACCAGGATGGCGTGCGCGAAGGCCTGGTAGAAGGAACCGCTGATGCCGTATGTGTTCCAAGCGAAGAGCCCGGCGCACAACACACCCACGTGGCTCAGGGAGGAGAAGGCGACCAGCCGTTTGAAGTCCGACTGGCGGAAGGCGATCACACCACCGTACACCGCACCGATCAATGCGAGCACGATCACCGTGGTCTGCCAATGCTCCACGCCCGCCGGAACGATCGGGAAGACGAGCTTGTAGACGCCGTACAGGCCCATCTTCAGCATGACAGCGCCGAGGACCATCGTTCCCTGGATGGGGGCCATGTAGTACGTCTCCGGCTGCCAGCTGTGGAAGGGGAAGATGGGCAACTTGATGGCGAAGGCGAGGAAGAGCGCCCAGAACAACCAGAGCTGTGTGCTGGTCGGGATGCTCAAGTTCGCCAGGGCGGTGAAGTCGCCGTTGCCGCCGCTCTGGATCAGCAGGTACACGATGCCGAAGAGCAACGAAAGGCCGCCGACCAAGGTGTAGATGAAGAAGCGCACCGTGATGGCCCGACGATCCGCGCCACCCCAGAAGAGCAGCAGGAAGAAGACGGGGATCAGCGTGAGCTCGTAGCCGATGTAGAAGAGCAGTGCGTTCTGCGCCAGGAAGACGAGGTAGAGGAAGCTCTGCGTGAAGAGCAGCAGCCCGTTGAACAGCGCCGGTCGATCCTCCGGTTGGCCGTAGCCAGCACCGATGATGAAGGGGAAGACCACTGCCGTGAGGATCACCATCAACAGCCCCACGCCATCATAGCCCACCACGAAACGCAGGCCCCAGGCGTTCACCCAGTCGTAGTCGTAGTGGATCACCGTGCCGCCCGTGTAACTGATCCAAGCGAAGAGCACCACGGCCAGCGAAGCAAGGCTGGCCACCAGCGCGATCGGACGCGCCTGCGTCGGACGCATGGTCACCAGCAGCAGTGCGGTAAGGAAGGGGATGAGCAAGAGGAGCGCTGCGATCATCTCAGTTGCTCATGAGGGTGATGACGAGGAAGAGGATGAGCCCGGCGAGCATGGCCAGCATGTGGAAGCTCACATAGCCCGTCTGCAGGCGTCGGAAGCCATCGCCCAGGGAGTTCGCCGCCGCACCCACGCCGTTCATGATCGGCACCATCACCTTCTGCTCCGCGATGCTGAACAGGTTCGTGCTCAACCAGGCGTAGGGCTTCTCGAACAAGGCGCGGTACAGTTCATCCACGCGCCAGCGCTGTGCGATCAACCGTTTGAAGAAGGGCATGTCCGCCTCGTTGCCTTCGAGGGTCGCCTTTTGCGCGAACCGCCCGTAGGCGATGTAGATCATCACCGCGACCAAAGCAGTGGTGATGCCCATCAAGGTCCACTCGGTGACATGGCTCAGCTCCAGGCTCTCGTTGCTGATGCCATCCGCCGCGCTCATGAGGAAATGCTTCATCGCCTCGTGGCCGCCGAATAGGTGGGGCAGGTTCAACAGGCCGCCAACCACGCTCAGCACCGCGAGGACCATCAAGGGCAGGGTCATCGAGAGGGGACTCTCATGCGGGTGTGCGTTGCCGCGGTACTTCCCATAGAACACCAGGAAGAGCAGGCGGAACATGTAGAAGGTCGTCATCAACGCGCCGATCAGGAGCAGGGCGAAGAGCACCGGTGAACGGTCGAACGCGAAGGCCATGATCAGGTCCTTGCTGAAGAAGCCGCTCATCAACGGCAGTCCGGAGATGGCAATGGTGCCGATGAAGAAGGTGAGGAAGGTGATCTTGATGTGACCCTTCAGGCCACCCATCTTCCGGATGTCCTGTTCGCCGCCCAACGCATGGATAACGCTGCCCGCACCAAGGAAGAGCAGGGCTTTGAAGAAGGCGTGGGTGGTCACGTGGAACATGGCCGCGCTGTAAGAGCCGAGGCCGAGCGCCACGAACATGTAGCCGAGCTGGCTCACGGTGGAGTAGGCGAGGACCTTCTTGATGTCGTTCTGGAACAGGCCGATGCTCGCGGCGATCAGCGCGGTGGCCGTACCGATCCACAGGATGATGTCCTGCGTGAAGGGTGCCAGTTCGAAGAGCACGCTGCTACGGACCGTGAGGAAGATGCCGGCGGTCACCATCGTCGCGGCGTGGATCAGGGCGCTCACCGGTGTGGGGCCGGCCATGGCATCGGGCAGCCAGGTGAAGAGCGGGATCTGCGCGCTCTTGCCCGTGGCCCCGATGAAGAGGAAGAGCGTGGCGGCGATCATCATCGGGTCGTTGAAGCCCGTGGCCGCATCCATGATCGTGGCGTACTCGAGCGTGCCGAAGCGCTGGAACAGCAGCACCATCGCGAGCACCATGCCCACATCGCCGATGCGGTTCATCACGAAGGCCTTGCGCGCTGCGTAGTTGTACTCGGGCGTCTTGTACCAGAAACCGATCAGCAGGTAGCTGCAAAGACCCACGCCTTCCCAACCGATGAAGGTGATCAGGAAGTTGCTGCCCATCACGAGCATCAGCATCGCGAAGCTGAAGAGGTTGAGCTGCGCGAAGAAGGTCGGTGCACGCTCGTCCTCGTGCATGTAGCCGATGGAGTAGAGGTGGATCAACGAGCCGATACCCGTCACGATCAACATCATCGTCAGGGAAAGCGCATCGATGCGCAACGCCAGCGGGATCTCCATGCTGCCGACGTGGATCCAGTCGAGCAGCTTCACCGTACGTCCTCCGGTCGTTGCATCGAAGCCCATGAAGAGCAGGATGCTGCAAACGAAGGCACCGGCCATCAGTGCGGTGGCCAGACCCCCGGCCGCGTTCGTGCTCAGCTTGCGACGCAGGGAGGCGAGGATGATCGCACCCATGAGCGGGAGCGCAGGTACCAATGCCGCGAGGAGATCCTGGTTCATCCTTTCAAGCGGTTCAATTGGTTCACATCCACGCTGTCCACGTTGCGTTTCATCATCACCAGGATGGACAGTCCCACGGTGACCTCAGCGGCCGCCACGAGCATGATGAAGAATACGAAGACCTGCGCCCGCGGATCGCTGTGGTGTGCGCTGAAGGCCGTGAGCAGCAGGTTCACGCTGTTGAACATCAGCTCCAGGCACATCAGGATGATGATGGTGTTGCGACGGAAGACCACCCCTGCGGCACCGATGCTGAAGAGCAGGAAGCTCAGCAGGATGTAGTGCTCCAGCGGAACGATACGGATGGCGGTGATGATGCCCTCTTCCATGGTCAACGGCGACGTTCCAATTCCGCAGGGGTTAGCCCCTCTCCGTCGGAGAGGGGATGGGGTGAGGGTGTCTCCTTCTTGGCGAGCATCACCACTCCAACGATCGCGCTCAGGAAGAGCACGCTGCTCACCTCGAAGGGCAGCAGGAATTCAGTGAAGAGCACATGGCCCACCGTCTTCACAAGGCCCACACCGGGGTCGAAGTCGTTCGTGGCCGAGATCGTCACCCCATGACGGATGGCCGCAGCGAGCGTGATGAACAAGAGGCCACCTCCCGTCACTGCCGCGACACGCATGCCCAGCGACTTCATCGGCTCGGTGGCGGTGTTCAGGTTGAGCAGCATGATCACGAAGAGGAAGAGCACCATGATGGCCCCCGTGTAAACGATCACATGCACCATGGCCAGGAACTGCGCGTTCAGCAGGATGTAGTGGCCTGCGATGCTCAGGAAGCAGACCACAAGCGCGATCACGCTGTTGATCGGGTTGCGCGCGCTCACCACGATCAGCGCGCTGACGACGCTGAGAGCGGCAAGAATGTAGAAGAGCGCGAGCATCGGATCAGCGATTGTGGGCGTAACGATGGTTCTCCTTGAACTTCAGAACGGCCGGTGTCTGGCGCTTGCTCACGTCCACGCGCTTCGCGGGATCCATCGGCTCCACCAACTCGTCCTTGCCGAAGACGAAGGGCATGCGCAGGTAATCGGCTTGCACGATGCGGTCGGTGAGGAAGATGGCCTCCTTCGGGCAGGCCTCTTCGCAATCGCCGCAATAGATGCAGCGCAGCATGTCGATCTCGTACACCGTGGCGTACTTCTCCTCCCGGTAGAGGTGCTCCTCACCTTTCTTGCGTTCCCCGCTGGTCATGGTGATCGCCTCGGCCGGGCAGGCCACCGCGCACAGGCCACAGGCGGTGCAGCGTTCACGTCCCTTCTCGTCGCGCTTCAGCACATGCTGGCCCCGGTAGATGCCGGCGATCGGCCGCTTCTGCTCGGGGTACTTGATGGTGGGCTTCCTGCGGAAGAAGTGCTTGATGGTGATGAGCAGGCCTCCCACCATCGCTGGCAGGTAGATGCGCTCCATCAGCGTCATCTTCTTGTCGCTCACCACCTTCGAGCGGTTCGTCAGGGGTTGCATCGTGCTCATCCCTTCCACATTTCAGAGAGGTAGTACACGGTGCCGGTGATCAGCATGTTCACGATGCCCAGCGGGATCAGGCCCTTCCAGCCGAGGTTCATCAGCTGGTCGAAGCGGAAGCGCGGTGTGGACCAGCGCACCCACATGAAGAAGAAGATGAAGAAGAAGGTCTTCGCGAACATCGATGCCGTACCGATGAGCGTGGCGATGTTCGGGTCGAGGCCGAGCCTGTCCAGCCCGGGAACGTGGTAACCACCGAAGTACAGGGTGGCGATCACCGCGCTGCTGATGAACATGTTGGTGTACTCGGCGAAGAGGAAGAAGCCCAGCTTCATGCTGCTGAACTCGGTGTGGTAGCCACCAACGAGCTCCGTTTCGCACTCGGGCATGTCGAAGGGTGCGCGGTTCGTCTCCGCGAAGGCGCAGACCAGGAAGATGATGAAGCCGAGCGGCTGGCGGATCACGTTCCAGCCGTGCTCGATCTGGTAGTCGACGATGCCGCCCATGCTGAGCGTACCCGTGAGCATGACGAGGGCCACGATGCTGAGGCCGAGGCCGAGCTCGTAGCTCACCATCTGGCTGGCCGCGCGCACCGCGCCGAGTAGCGCGTACTTGTTGTTGCTGGCCCAGCCGCCGAGCATGATGCCGTACACCCCGATGCTCACGATGGCGAAGACGTACAGGATCCCGATCTCCGGATCCGTGCCCTGCAGCTTGAAGGTCTCGCCGAAAAGGGTCAGCTCACCACCCCACGGGATAACAACGCCAGTGAGCAGTGCGGTGGTCATGGCGATGGCCGGACCGAGGATGAAGAGGCGCTTGTTCGCGGCGGCGGGGATGAAGTCCTCCTTCATGAACATCTTGGCCCCGTCGGCCAGGGGTTGCAGGATGCCGAAGGGACCGGCACGGTTCGGGCCGATGCGGTCCTGGAGGAAGGCCGCCACCTTGCGTTCGCCGTAGGTGGAGTAGGCCGCCACGGTGAGGGTGATCACGAAGAGCACCAGCAGGAGGATGGCCGTGGTGATGATCATCGGTCCTTCAGTTCTTTTCGTTTGGCCAGTTCAGGCACGTTGGGTGCGGGCGAAGTAAGCAAGGCCTGCTCGCGCTTCAACTGGTAATGCCCCTGACTGATCACGCTGTGCCGGTCGATCTTCCGGGGTCCTTCCACCGTCCACGCGTTCACATCCTTCCGGTCGAAGCGGCAGGTGTTGCAGATGAAGCTCTCCACCTCGCCCCACTGGTCCTTGCGACCCGTGACGCGCAGCACCTCGTTGCCCTTCATCCAGAGCACCACCTTGCCGCTGCACTTCGGGTTCTCGCAGTCGCGGTGCGCGTCCACCGGATTGGTGAACCACACGCGGCTGGCGAAGCGGAAGGTCTTGTCGGTGAGCGCGCCCACGGGGCACACATCGATCATGTTCCCGCTGAAGTCGTTGTCGATGGCCTGCTGGATGTAGGTGCTGATCTCGGCCACATCGCCCCGGTTGATCACGCCGTGCACGCGGCCGTCGGTGAGCTGTTCACCCACCTTCACACAACGGTAGCACAGGATGCAGCGCGTCATGTGCAATTTGATCGTGTCGCCGATGTCGATCGGGTCGAAGGTGCGGCGTTCGAACTCGTAGCGGCTCTCGCTCTTGCCGTTCTCGTAGCTCAGGTCCTGCAGGTGGCACTCACCGGCCTGGTCGCAGATCGGGCAGTCCAGCGGGTGGTTGATCAGGAGCATCTCCACCACACCGTTCCGCGCATCGATGAGGGCGGGGTCGGTGGTGTTCGCCACCTCCATGCCGTCCATCACCGCCGTGCGGCAGCTGGCCACCGGCTTGGGCATGGGGCGCGGGTCCTTGTCGCTGCCCTTGGTCACCTTCACGATGCAGGTGCGGCAGTAGCCACCACTCGTCTTCAACGAGCTGTAGTAGCACATCGCCGGTGGCACCACGTGGCGGTCAGCCTTGTTGCGCTCGCCGATCATGCGCGCCGCCTGCAGGATCGTGGTCCCATCAGGGACTTCGATCGAGATGCCGTCTATGGTGACCTTGGGCATGGGTTAAGCGGTCGCGAATTTGGCACTCTTGCGGAAAGGTTCCCGCGCAAAATGCTTCGGGTCCTTCACTTTCTCGCGGTGGGTGACGTGGTATTCGAACTCATCGCGGAAATGGCGGATGGCCGAGGCCACGGGCCAGGCGGCGGCATCGCCCAAGGGGCAGATGGTGTTGCCTTCGATCTTCCGCTGGATGTCCCAGAGCAGCTCGATGTCCTCCATCCGGCCTTCGCCGTGCTCGAGCCGGTGCAGCACCTTCTCCATCCAGCCGGTGCCTTCGCGGCAGGGGCTGCATTGCCCACAGCTCTCGTGGTGGTAGAAGCGGGCGTGGTTCCAGGTACTGCGCACGATGCACTGGGCATCGTTGTAGGCATAGAAGCCTCCAGAGCCAAGCATGGTGCCCTGCGCGAAACCGCCGTCGCTCAGGCTCTCATAGGTCATCAGGCGGTCCTCACCGGTGGGCGTCTTCAGGAACAGCTCGTAGGGTACGATGGGTACACTGCTGCCTCCGGGCACCACGGCCTTGAAGGCGCGACCATCCACACCGCCGCAGTATTCATCGCTGTTGATGAACTCGTCGCAGGTGATGCCGAGGTCGATCTCGTACACGCCGGGACGCTTGATGTTGCCACCCGCGCTGATGAGCTTGGTGCCCGTGCTCCGGCCGATGCCGATCTTGGCGTATTCCTCGCCGCCCTCGTTCACAATGGGCACCACGGCCGCGATGGTCTCGACGTTGTTCACCACCGTGGGGCAGTCGTAGAGGCCTTTCACCGCAGGAAAGGGTGGCTTGATCCGCGGATTGCCGCGTTTGCCTTCCAGGCTCTCCAACAGGGCGGTCTCTTCGCCGCAGATGTAGGCGCCGGCACCCACCTGTACATGGATGTCGTGGTCGAAGCCGCTGCCGAGGATGTTCTTCCCGAGCCAGCCCGCAGCCCTTGCTTCGGCGATGGCCTGTTCCAGGATGCGGGCGACGTAGAAGTACTCACCGCGCACGTACACGTAGCTCGTGTTCGCACCGAGCGCGAAGCTCGACGTGATCATGCCTTCGACGAGGAGGTGCGGGATCCGCTCCATGAGGTAGCGGTCCTTGAAGGTGCCAGGCTCGCTCTCATCGGCGTTCACCACCAGGTAGCGGGGCACGCCTTCGGGCTTCGCGAGGAAGCTCCACTTCATTCCCGTTGGGAAGCCGGCACCACCGCGACCGCGCAGGCCGCTCTTCTTCACCTCCTCCAGCACGGCCTCGGGGCTCAAGGTCCTGAGTGCCTTCTCCACGCTGCGGTAACCGCCGTTCGCACGGTAGCCTTCCAGCCCCCGGATGCCGGGTTTGGTGATGTGCTCGAAGAGGAGTTTACGGCCCATTGTTCAGTGGAGTCGGCAAGCGGCAAGTAGTGAGCGGCAAGTAAAGGCGGTGGCGAACACTTGCCACTCGCTACTCCGGACTTGCAGCTCTCTTCTCATCGATCCGTGTAATTGGTGCGTGAATTCCGGGCGCGCAGTTCATCGATCAGCGCATCCACCTTCTCGATGGTGAGGTCCTCGTGGTAGCCGGCGCCGCATTGCAGCATCGGTCCACTGCCACAGCTGCCGAGACATTCCACGGCCTTCAGGGTGAACATGCCATCCTTGGTGGTCTCTCCGGCGTGCACACCGAGCTTCTTCTCCAGGTGATGGATCAGATCGTCGCTGCCGCGCAGCATGCACGGTGTGGTGCGGCAGACGTCGAGCACGTAGGTGCCCACCGGATGCAGGTTGAACATGCTGTAGAAGCTGGCCACCTCGTACACCTCGATATGACGCAGCCCCATGATATGGGCCACGGCATCCATGGCGTTCACGCTGAGCCAGCCGTCGTTCTCGGCCTGTGCAACGTGCAGGATCGGGATCAACGCGCTCTTGGTGCGGTCCTTCGGGTACCGGGCCATCAGTGCCCTGCATTCCGCCAGGCCAGCCTCGCTGAAGGAGAAGGGCTTGGTGCCCTCCGTGGTGGTGATGGGTCTCGTGCGCGCGCTCATGCGTCCAGTTCGCCTGCGATCACGTTCATGCTGCTCATGGTGATGATCGCGTCGCTCAACATGCTGCCTTTGATCATCTCGGGGAAGGCCTGGTAGTAGATGTAGCACGGCCTCCGCAGGTGTAGGCGGAAGGGTGTGCGTCCACCATCGCTCACGAGGTAGAAGCCCAATTCGCCGTTGCCACCCTCCACGCAATGGTACACCTCGCCCACCGGCACCTCCACCTCTCCCATCACGATCTTGAAGTGCCAGATCAGCGGCTCCATCGCACTGTACACCTCCTCCTTCGGCGGCAGCACCCATTCGGGGACATCCGCACGGAAGGTGGTCTTGTCGCTCATCTTCTCCAGCTTGTCCATCGCCTGGCGGATGATGGACAGGCTCTGCCGCATCTCCTCCTGGCGCACGGTGAAGCGGTCGTAGGTATCGCCGTTGGTGCCCACGGGGATGATGAAGTCGAACTCGTCGTAGCCGCTGTACGGATCGGCCACGCGCACATCGTAGTCCACACCCGCCGCGCGCAGGTTGGGACCGGTGAAGCCGTATTGCAGGGCACGCTCGCCGCTGATGGGTCCGCAGCCGATGGTGCGGTCCATGAAGATGCGGTTGCGCAGGAGCATGTTGTCGAACTCCTTCAACGAGGCGGGCAGTTCCTTCACGATCGCCTTGATCTTCGCCCACGCCGTATCGTTCCAGTTGCGCTCCCAGCCACCGATGCGGCCCATGTTCGTGGTGAGGCGCGCGCCGCAGATCTCCTCGTACACCTCGTAGATCCGCTCGCGCCACTGGTACACGTACAGGAAGGGAGTGGTGGCACCCACATCCTGCCCGATGATCGTGTTGCAGATGATGTGATCGGCGATGCGCGCCAGCTCCATCACGATCACGCGCATGTACTGAACGCGCTGCGGCAGCTCGATGTTGAGCAGCTTCTCCACCGTCATGTGCCACCCCATGTTGTTGATGGGGGCACTGCAGTAGTTCATCCGGTCCGTCAGTGTGGTGATCTGGTAGAACGGACGGCGCTCGGCGATCTTCTCGAAGGCGCGGTGGATGTATCCGATGGTCTGCTGGGCGTCGAGGATGATCTCGCCGTCCATCGTCAGTACGTTCTGGAAGATGCCGTGCGTTGCCGGGTGCGTGGGACCCAGGTTGAGCGTGGTGAGCTCGCTCAGGTCCCGGCCTTCCACCAGGTCCTTGGACCAGTGATCGATGGGTGGTTGCTGGCTCATCTTCCGAAGAAACGGTCGTCCTTGTCCTGGCGGGTGGGATCCTCCAGGGGATAATCCTTGCGCATCGGGAAGGCGGGGAAGTCCTCCATGTTCAGGATGCGCTTGAGGTTGGGGTGTCCCTTGAACTTGATCCCGAAGAAGTCCCAGGCCTCGCGCTCCATCCAGTTGGCGGTGGCCCATAGGTCGGTCGCGGTCTGGAACTCCAGGTCGTTGGCGCTGGTGCGGCACTTCACGCGGATGCGATGACCCGCTCGCATGTCGTGCAGGTGGTACACCAGTCCGAACTCCTGCGACTCGCCCGGGAAGTGCATGCCGCAGCAGGTGGTGAGGAAGTGGAAGCCGTGCTCATCGCGCAGGTTCCGCAGGAGATCATGCAGCGCCTCCTTCTTCACATGGATGCACAGCAGGTCGCGCTCCTGCTCGATGGCCGTGATCCGCTCACCGAAGGCGGCGTAGACCCGGTCCTTCACCTGCTGATCGCGCTCGGCCTTCACTGCGAACCCCGGCATCAGTCGATGGCGTATTTGGTCAACAGGTCCTGGTACTCCTTGCTGTAGCGGCGGCGCAGGCTCTCGTTCTTGGCGAGCTCCTGGATCCGCAGGATGCCGTCGATGACCTGCTCCGGACGCGGTGGGCAGCCCGGGATGTAGACGTCCACCGGTATCACCCGGTCGATGCCCTGCAGCACGCTGTAGCTGTCGAAGATGCCACCGGTGCAGGCACAGGCGCCCATGCTCAGCACCCACTTGGGTTCGGCCATCTGCATGTACACGTCGCGCAGGACGGGCGCCATCTTCTTGGCGATGGTGCCCATCACCATGAGCAGGTCGCTCTGGCGCGGGCTGAAGCTGAGACGCTCCATGCCGAAGCGGCTGAGGTCGTAATGCGAGCTCATGGTGCTCATGAACTCGATGCCGCAACAGCTCGTGGCGAAGGGCAGGGGCCACAGGCTGTTGGCGCGGGCCAGTCCGATCGCCTGGTCCACCCGCGTGGCGAAGAAGCCCTCTCCGGAGTGCCCTTCGGGGGCCTTCACGATCGTCGGCGTGGGCCGTTCGATGCCGCGTTGTTCGCTCATTCGATCTTCATTACACCTTTCCGTAGCACGTAATAGAGGCCCGCCATCACAAAGATCACGAAGACCACCATCTCCACGAAGCCTAACGCACCGAGCGCCTTGAAGTTCACCGCCCAGGGGTAGAGGAAGATGACCTCCACATCAAAGAGCACGAAAAGGATGGCGATCAACAAGTACTTCACACTGAAGGGCTTGCGCGCGTTGCCATGCTGCTCGATGCCGCACTCGAAGCTCTCGTCCTTCTTCTTGCCGTGGATCTTCGGGCCCAGCCAAGCCGCTGCCGAAAGGGCGAAACCCACGAAGCCCACGGCGATGGCCGTCTGGATCAGGACCGGGATGTAGTCGTTGGGGGTCGAAATGGCTTCCACGGAGCGCTGGGGTCGGGTAGGGTGGCCAAATGTACTGCCCTACCCCATTTGGGGGAAGATTCGTCGGCAATAGTTCATGGTTTGGAAGGTGCCATAGGTCATCCACCCCGATCAGAAGTCGTTGGGTTCAACGGATGGGCAGCGAGCCGGCCACTGATCCCGTCTTAACTTCGGACTGAACCAGAATGTCGAACAATGGATGATGGATCCATCTCAAAGCCTCGGGGAAAAGGACAGTTTCTTCGGGATACGCGGGAGGTACCGGCTGGTGTGTATAGCGTAGAGCTGTTCCAAGCGAGCGAACGGATCGCCATCGAACGTTTGATCGTACAACCCGCCCAATGAGGATCGCGCGGAATATCGCCCTGCACATGGCTGCCAGCTTGGTGGCCATGTGCGGCTGGGCGCAGTTCCCGCTCACCATCGACCCCAGTTTCGAGTATTGTGTGACACCCGAACTCATCGAACAGTTCGGTGAGGGATTCAAGGTCTACGATGTGTCCTTAAGAGAGGATGGGACCATGATCACCACGGGTAACCGACTTCAGAAAGTCGTTCATCCGTGGGCGGCAAGCGGTGGAGGTGTCCTCAAGATCTCCAACACTGGCGCGTACATCGAATCGCCATTCACCGGCCCATCCAGCAGCAAGATCGCGGAGCTTCCAAATGGTCAATATTTCTATGGTTACAAGCGGTTCGAGAATTCGGGTGAACGAGACTTCTCCTTTGGTGGCATGGGACTTCCATATACTTCGATCAGCGACTGGTATGTTTTCGAGGACCGCTCTGTCTTGGTGGGAGGGGCTTTCAAACTGGAGCCGGAGGGGCTGATCGAATACGGACTAGTCAAAGTGGACGAGTGGGGCCTGCCTGATCCGAGCTTCACCGCGCGCAAGGTGGGCCCTGGCACCAGTCGTGTGGTAAACACGCTGGAACCGCTCAGCAATGGGCAGTTCCTGGCGAATGGCACCTTTAGCACCTACGATGGCGAATTCTCCGGCCCGGTGGCCCGGATCAACGCTGATGGCTCCCGCGACCCATCGTTCTATTTTCCTGCGTGGAAGGGTACGATCGGCGTGGTCCTGGAACAGCCCGATGGCAAATTGATCCTGGGCGGCCGGTTCTGGATGAACGACACCGAGGACACCTTGAAGGTGGTCCGCATTTTCCCGGATGGTTCCCTGGACCCGAGCTTCAACAACTTCGTTGATTACCGGACCGGAACAGGACCGTGGAGTGCAATTGCAAGCGGGGTGAACGTGCTTACACCGCTTGGGGACGGCCGCATCGTGGTGGGCGGGATGTTCGACCGGATCGACGGACAGATGCGGAGTTGCATCGCCTGCATCGATACCCTAGGCAACCTGCTTGATTGTTGGGCTGACGGGGGGCTTGTTCCTGAAGCGTACACTCCTGGCGGTGGGCCTTATGCTCAACTGTTCGGTTTCGAGTGCCTTTCCAATGGCGATTGTTACCTGTTCGGTGAGTACAAGGGTTTCATCGATGCCATTGGGCTGCACCCACGCCAGTGCTTGATGTCACGGGTGTTCATGCCGGGGGTGGGTGTTGATGAGCCTGTTCCTGAATGCAGCCCATTGACGGTTTGGCCGAACCCGGGGTCGGACCGTCTTTCGTTTCGGAGCCCAGATGGCGACTCGGGCTACTTCACATTGTACGATGCGAACGGCAGGCTTGTTGAAATGGGTCCGTTCGCTTCGGAAATGGTGGTGCTTGATGTCGAACATCTTGCTGCTGGTTTCTATCACCTGAATGTCGTAACGCGCTCCGGCAAGCACGCCGGCGCTGAATGGCTGAAGCAATGAGGAACATTTGTGCATGGGTTGCGGTGCTGCTCTCGTGCAGTTTTTCTGCACAGGAGTGGGCTCCACTCGGGGCCACTTGGCACTATCATCACTACATCCAAGGATTTCCGCCGTACGAAGGATACGTGCGCTTTGAAGCGGTAACGGATACTGTCATCAACGGTCAGCCCACCCGTAAGATCTTGGCGAACAACGACCAATCGAGCTTTTACACGCATGCTACCGATGGGGTGGCCTGGGTGTATGTGCCTTCGGCCGAAGCCTTCGACACCCTCTTCAACTTCAATGCTACCCCGGGTGATCATTGGCAGATGGTGCCCTTGCCCGAACCGCTCTGGTGTACCGCTGAAAGCTGGATGGAGGTGGTGGACACCGGCACGACCGTGATCAGTGACCGTTCGCTCCGCTGGTTAGCGGTGAACTATCACAACCTGCAGGATGACGGCTTTGAAGCAGTCCTACCGGACACGATCGTCGAGCGATTAGGGCCAATGGATATGTTCATGCTGCCGCAAGAGCAATGCAATACGTGGGTCAGTCCAGGGTCCATATTCGGTCTGTTCTGTTACGCGGATGCGGAGGTGACCTACCAGAGCCCTTCTGTAGCGGATTGCCAGCTCGGAATGGGTCTTGCCGCTGAGGCGAATTCACCGGATGTGCGACTGTACCCGAATCCAGGCCATGATGGTTTCACGCTGTCCATGTCGGTGGGTTCTCTAAGCCTGATCGCTGTTTACGATGCACGTGGCGCGAAGGTCCATGACTCGGGACCGATCGCCACATCCATACGCGTTGATACCTCGGACTGGCCAAGTGGCTTGTACAGCATTCACGTGTACGGTGATGGCGGTCAACTTACGAGAACGAAATGGGTCAAACAATGAATGCACCAATACGCTTATTAGGTATATTGTTTTCTTGGGTTCTGCTGGTCGGCGTGCGCGCTCAATCGTGGTGTCCATCGCCTGGAGTCGAGTGGTGGCACACCTATTCCCAAGTCGGTGGGGCATACGGTCATGTCCACACAACATACGGTTCTGATTCATTGATCGATGGGGTGTTGTGGCAGAAACTACAAGTCGTTGCGACGTGGCGAGACCTCTCTTCCAGTGGCCCTGTTATGAACGAGTCATGGTTCCAACTGACCCGCGTGGAAGCTCAAACCGTCTTTTTGAGACAAACCGACGAGGTGGACACGCTTTACCGCTTTGATCCTTTGATAGGAGACAGGTGGTCCGTCCCCTTTGTTGAGCCAGAACTTACATATGTGGTCACAGATGTTGGGGTCCGAGTGGTTGGTGGCATTGATCTAAGCTGGTCGGCTGTTGATGTGGTCACGTCAGAAGGAGATCTATTCTTCGTGGATACGCTCGTTGAGCGATTCGGCTTTTTAGACCAGTACATTAACCCTGTGTATTCCTTGAATTTGGAGCCAACCATTGGCAGCCTGCGGTGTTATGCGGATGACGAGTTGAGCTATCATGTCGCATCGGAGGGCGCGTGCGATGTGATAACACGTCTGGCATCGGTGAATGGGCGGGATAATGGCGTTTGGTATGACCCAATGGCCGGTCAGCTTCATGTGGAACTGCCCGATGAGCTTGCCGGTGCCTTTGTGGTCACTGATATCAGTGGAAGGATGCTGCGCCAAGGCATACTAGGTGCAGGTATCAACCATCTTGCCCTCGGATTCCTATCACCTGGGGCCTACGTGCTTCGGGTCGCCGATGAGGTAGGTCGGCTATGGGCCCGAAAATGGGTCATACCGTAGCTGGATCGGGCCTATACGGAGCGGTTCGAGTAGGGGTGGGGTCAGAGGATCTCCCTGGGTCCAGTTATCGCGCCGAACCGACACTTGGAGGTCAAAATGACCAATTCGTCGACAATACCCGCCCGGTCATCGCGTTCGAGACCTCTTGGATAAGAACCTCGGTGAACCGCCAACCCGTTACTTTTGTTCATTCGCTGATGACCACCCGCCCGGCCTATCCCCTGCTCGATCGGATCCAGACCCCGGCCGACCTCCGGAACCTTTCCGAGGATCAACTCGTCCAGGTCTGCAACGAGCTGCGCGACTTCATCATCGATGTGGTGAGCGTGAAGGGTGGCCATTTCGGTGCCAGCCTGGGCGTTGTGGAACTCACGGTGGCACTGCACTATGTGTTCAATACGCCCTACGACCAGCTCGTGTGGGACGTGGGACACCAGGCGTACGGCCATAAGATCCTCACCGGCCGCAAGGACAACTTCCACACGAACCGGATCCACAAGGGGATCAGCGGATTCCCGAAGCGGAGCGAGAGCGAGTACGACACCTTCGGCGTGGGCCACAGCAGCACCAGCATAGGCGGCGCCTTGGGCATGGCCGTGGCCAGTAAACTGAAGGGCGAGACCGACCGGCAATGCGTGGCCATCATCGGCGATGGGGCGATGACCGCCGGCATGGCCTTCGAGGCCCTGAACCATGCAGGCGGCGCCAACACTGACATGCTCGTGGTGCTCAACGACAATTGCATGAGCATCGACCCGAACGTCGGTGCCTTGAAGGAGTACCTCACCGACATCACCACGAGCCACACCTACAACAAGGTGAAGGACGAGGTCTGGAACCTGCTCGGCAAGATCAGCAAGTTCGGCCCCAATGCACAGTCCATCGCGCAGAAGGTGGAGAACGCCGTGAAGAGCGCCCTGTTGAAGCAGAGCAACCTCTTCGAGAGCCTCAACTTCCGCTACTTCGGTCCGGTGGACGGACACGATGTGGAGCGCATGGTGAAGGTCCTGCAGGATCTCAAGGACATCCCCGGCCCCAAGATCCTGCACACGATCACCATGAAGGGCAAGGGCTACAAACCCGCCGAGGAGGGCAGCCCCACCGTGTGGCATGCACCGGGCCTCTTCAACAAGGAGACCGGCGAGATCATCAAGGTGGTGCCCAAGAGCCCACAACCGCCCAAGTACCAGGACGTGTTCGGCCACACCATCGTGGAACTGGCGGAGAAGAACCCGCGCATCGTCGGTGTCACGCCCGCCATGCCAACGGGTTGCTCCTTGAACATCATGATGAAGGCCATGCCCGACCGCGCTTTCGATGTGGGCATCGCCGAGCAGCATGCGGTCACCTTCAGTGCCGGCATGGCCACGCAGGGCATGGTGCCCTTCTGCAACATCTACAGCTCCTTCATGCAGCGGGCCTACGACCAGGTGGTGCATGACGTGGCGCTGCAGAACCTGCACGTGGTCTTCTGCCTGGACCGCGGCGGACTGGCAGGTGCCGATGGCCCCACGCACCACGGTGCCTTCGACATCGCCTACTTCCGCTGCATCCCGAACATGATCGTGAGCGCGCCGATGAACGAGGAGGAGTTGCGCGACCTGATGTACACGGCCCAGTTGAAGGACCATGGACCTTTCAGCATCCGATATCCGCGTGGCGAAGGCGTGATGACCGAGTGGAAGACGCCCTTCAAGGAGATCAAGATCGGCACAGGTCGCAAGGTGCGTTCGGGCGATGATATCGCCGTGCTCAGCATCGGGCATATCGGCAACATCGCTGCGAAAGGCATCGATGCACTACAAGGTGAAGGATACAGCGTGGCGCACTACGATATGCGTTTCGCTAAGCCGATCGATGAACTGCTGCTGCACGAGGTCTTCGGCAAGTTCAAGCAGGTCATCACCATCGAGGATGGAGCCATCCAAGGCGGCATGGGCAGCGCGGTGCTCGAGTTCATGGCGGATCATGGCTATCACGCGCAGGTGAAACGCCTCGGCATCCCCGACCGTTGGATCGAGCACGGAACGCAGAACGAACTTTATGCGGAATGCGGCTTCGACGACAAGGCGCTCATCGCTGCGGTGAAGGAGGTGCTCGGTTCTCAGGCGGGTCTTGTCGGGAAGACCGGGAGAAAGGCGAGTGCCTGACCGTTCAAGATGGGCACGAAGCGGGAGATCAAGCCGCGTTGCATCATCATCGCCGGACCGAACGGGGCGGGAAAGACGACGTTCGCACGGAACTACCTGCTGCAGGATGCCGGGATCGAGAACTTCGTGAACGCCGACTATATCGCGATGGGGCTCTCTCCGCTGAAGCCTGAACGTGCTGCTCGCCATGCCGGGCGACTACTGCTGGAAGAGTTGGATCGCTTGACCGCTGCGAACGAGTCCTTTGCGTTGGAAAGCACATTGAGCGGTCTGACCTATGTAGAGCGGATCGAACGGATGCGGGAGGCAGGTTACCACATCGAGATCATCTTTCTGGAGTTGAGCAGCGCAAGTCTTGCCATCAAGCGTGTGGCGCATCGGGTGAAACACGGTGGTCACCACGTGCCGGACGATGACGTAAGAAGACGTTACGATCGCGGACTGCGTAACTTTGAGCAGTACTACAAAGATCTGGCGGACAGTTGGGCCATGTATGACAACTCGGGACCAACGCCCGTTCTCAAGCAGCGACATCCATGAGCAAGAGTCGACAACAGGTCAAGCAGGATGAGTGGATCGCTGGCATTACCCGCGCCCTGAAGCGCGCCGCCAAGGAGGCCCGCCGCGTCGCCAAGATGCACGGCACCAAGGTGTGGGTGGCGAAGGACGGGAAGATCGTGGGGCTGGATCCGTAGCCGTTTCAGTGCAGGTTGAAATGGAAGCCGATCCCCAGGGTGATCGGCCAGGCTTCCTGGTTCACTTCGATGTTCGGCCGATCCTTGATCGCCTGCCAGTCCGCTTCGAACGCATTCGGCCGGAAAGGCAGGTTGACGGAGAAGCGCCAATAGTGTTCGTTGGTCCGTTGGTTCAGTATCAGTCCTGCGCCGACCGTGGGTCCGTAGTAAAGCGCGTTAAGCTCTTCCTTGCCTTCGATCCGGATCGCGGCGTTGTACCCGTACATTCCTGTCACGAAGAACGAACCCCTGCGAGCGGACGGGACACGCAGTTCGATACCGGCATTGTAGGCAGGGTCGACCAAGGCCCAACCACCCCCAACAAATCCTGATAGGAAGGGCGCAACCCAATAGGTGGCACGGGCACCGATGATGCCACCAACATCCTGTCCCATGCCTACTCCAAGGAAGAGACCGCGCTTGCCGTGGTCGGACTGTCCCAACACCTCAACGGAGCCGAGGAGTAGTCCGGAAAGAAGTGCGCTGTGAAGCAGGCGGTCGATCCTCGCGAAGCGTGGTGCGGGTTTCAGCGTGAAAGCGGGCAAGTCCGATCGCGTCATTCTTGGTTCATTATGCCACAGAGCGTCCATCCAGTCGGGCACGCACCCAACCCACGGCTTCCTTCACCGTTCCGAACATCCGGACCTGGTGTTGTTGCGGATGGTAGTTGTAGTGGATCTCGGCCAGTTTCCTGAACAGGCCCTCCGATGCCACCAAGGCATGGGCCCTCACCCGCGCGTTCATTCCTTCGGTGCTATGCTCCTGCTGCATCGCATCCAGGTCCATTTCTCCTTCCTCGGGCAGCACGGTCACCATGCCGAAGTCCTTGTCGCCGGTCAGGCGTTCGCATGCCGCGATCACTTCGGCGATGCCTTCGACATCGAAGGAGACATGCTCGTGGTACCGGATGATGACCAGGTCCGGAGCGTGTTGTTCAACGACGGCCAGCCGCGTCTCGAGGTAATTCGGTTCAATGGTCATGGGTAGAGGAGCGTTGACCGGCACCCCAAGCTACGACCTGGCGCGATCACGCGCTTTCAACGGCGCTCCAAACGGACGGTACCGAGCGTTCCATTCGTACCGATCCAGGCCAGCGTGTAGTGGCCGGAGGGGACATCGCTCATGGTGAGAACGAGCCGCCGGGTCTCGGGACCGGTGAACTCGGCCAGCCATTGTTTCACCGGCGTGCCCGTACCGTCCACCAGCTGCAGCACCGTGCGATCGGCGCGGGAAGCGGGGAGGTCGATCGTCGCCACATCGTCGCACGGGTCTGGGAACACCCGTAACCGGATCGGTTGGAAGAGGTTCATCTCCCCGTTCTGCCAGGAGCCGTCCAGCCAGCGCATGATGCGGTCCGGTGGATACCAACCGGTCCGCTCGATGATCATCAACAGCGGCATCGGTGTCTGCCCGCAATACCATTCATACCGCACCTCGCGGCGGCCGGGAAGGTCGGGTCGCTTGGGGTCGCGAAGGATGAGCTCACTACGCAGCCTCAGTACGTTCTGGACAGGACCGTAGGGCATGATGAGCGTGCCCCATGCATCGGCCTTCACGGAATGGACCACTTCGCGGATCAGGATGCGCCCCGAACCGGTCACGGCTACGATCCCCGTGTCAGCCCAGACATCCCCGATGCCGACGGGGAAGCTGAAGGAGCGCAGCGGCGGGTCGAATCGCAGCATGGCCGTGTCGCTGTACGAGCCGGTCCAGAGAAGGGTGCTGTCCGTCTCCACGAAGTACGAAGCAGGTTCCCCCGGTATGTTCAGCACCAGGGCATGTTCCGGGAAGGCACCAGCCCCCGGGGCCACATCGCTGGTGGTCCATTGGTAGGGCAGCAAGGCACCCACGGGCAGCGCCGCGTAGTCCCATCGCATGGCCGCGCCAGGTGGACCCGGCTTCAGGTAAGGCACGTCGTGGTAACCGTACATCGTCCCGGCGGCAGGAAGGTCATCGTCGCTCAGGACCGGCTGTCCATGTACGATGATCGGCAGGATGCATGCGGCAATGAGGAGGTATGGGCGGTACATGGACGGTCTTGGCTACGGCTAAACTACGGCACTGCGATCCGGCTGTATCCCGCCCCACCCCAACGGAACCATCGGTCCTTCCTTTCCCAAGTGCGTTGTGCTCCGCGGAAGAAGAGCCCCTTCTGCGCGACCTCTTCCAGTGACACACGGTCCGGAACCACGATGATGCGATCCCCCTCGCCTCCGATCAGGTCCACCGCTTCAGGGAATCCATTGCGGAAGATGAAGGCGCCTTCGTATGCGTCCGGAAGACCGCTCACCCAGAGGTGCGCATCAGGATCAATGCCCGGAAGTTCATGTAAGCATTCCCGGGTGATCCGAGAGGCCGTGTTCCAATTCGCATGGTTCCCACGCAACTGCCAAAGGCACGCCACGACCAGGCAGGCGAAGACGGACGAACGGACCAAGGGACGTTGAACGGCGGCCAGAAGCAGGCCGATCGAGGCGCATAGGAATACCGACGGCAGGTACAGGAAGCGGTCGCTCTCGCTCGTTGCCGTGCTCACTCCGGCCACAAAGGCGATGCTCATGGCTGTGAACAAGAGGAGGCCGAGGAGCGTGAGCATGCGTCTGGGGATCGAGCCTGAAGACCGGCGGATCAGCAGTACGCCGAAGGCGAGGAGCACTCCGAGAAGGGCGCCGCGCAACAGCTGGTGCTTCGGGTCGGCTTCCGGAGGAAGAAAGAGCCGCCCCAGTGCTTTGGGCGCATTGAGCAGGGAACGAGCCAGCGTATCCGGGATCAGTTCCTGGAAGTAACCGCCCACCATGATCCCGGTGGTGACCCAACGAAGAAGGAAGTAACCGATGCAGGGCAGCAATAAGGGGATGAACAACTTGCGCCAGCTCGGCCAGCCCGGTACCACGCGGGACCAGGCAACGATGAAGGCCGTCGGGATGAGGAGCAGGGCGCTCTCGTAGCACAGGGAGCCCAGCAGCAGTGTCGATGCGACCATGATCGCGCGTAGACCGTTCCACGGACCGCTGCTGATGATCACCAGCCCGAGGAGGACCGCGCTCGTTCCCAGAGCCGATTCGCGACCCACCAACCAAACGATCGATTCTTGGTGGAAGGGGTAGAGGAGGAACAGGACGGCGGACAACAGGGCGGTGCGCCGCCCCGCCCATCGCTCCATCAGCGTGAACAGGAGAAAGGCGTTCGTGCCATGGATGACGAGGTTGATGGCGCGATGGCCTGCCACCGATGTTCCCCAAAGGAGATCACCGAGCCGGAACGTAGCGTCGCTCAGCGGCCGGAAGAAGCCATTGCGCCAGGGGATGCCGCGCACACCGGAATTCCAGAGGGCGGAATGATCATCGCTGAACGGCGAGAAGGCAAGCGTGGGCCAGAAGAAGAGGAAGGATGCGCCGATGAAGGCGACCATCCACCACCATCCATCACGTGTGCCTGCGCTGCCCATCGATCAGCCAAAGCTAAAGGCGGCCGTGGCGCTGTATGTTCGTCCGATGCCGCGCCGCGACCTGCCTGCCCTGCTCATCGCCTTCGCGATCAGCCTGGTCGTGCGCTGGCCCCTGGTGGATCGGCCCCTCTCCGCGCACCACGAGTATTGCACCGCCTTCACCCTTGTTGCGCTCACCAACTGGTGGGAGGATGGCTTCGCCACCCATCATGGCATGCCCTCCGGTGGCTGGATCCGGGAGGGGGAGGCGCTTTACCCAGCGGGCCCTGAACACCGCAACGAGCGCGCCGTAGGGCTCTACTATTTCTCCCATCCACCTCTGGCCTACGACCTGCCTTACGTGCTCTTCGTGCTCACCAACACCGCACCGAACGCAGCCGGTCTGCAATGGATGAACATGTTCTTCCACCTGCTCACCGCGATCGGTCTGTACCAGGCCGTGAGGCTCGCAGCGGGTCCGGAGCGGCCACAGGCACCGCTGTTCGCAAGCGTCCTCTACCTCTTCACGCCCGCCACGCTCTGGTTCCACGGCAACGCCTACATGAGCGACATGTTCGTGCAGGTGCCCTGGGTCTGGCAGCTCGTCTTCGCCCAGCGGGTCCTGCGTGCCGAAGCACGTCCATCGGCGGGGACATGGGCGGGCTTCATCATCACCTTGTTCCTGACCCTCTACACCAGCTGGCTCGGTGTCTTCGCGCTGATCACCGTTGTTCTTGTGGCCTTCCTGCGTTGGCGTATGGGTCGCCAGGTGCCGATCCTTCCGATCATCGGAGGAGCGACGCTGGCGTTCGCAGCTGCCTTCGGGCTCACGGCCTGGCGCTATCTGCAAGTGATCGATGTCGATGCCCTGTTCGCCCATTTCCAGTCCCGGTTCGCGGTGCGTGGATCCTTCGGCGCTGGTATCGACCTGCCCTCGCTCCTGCAGCAGGTCATGGTGAACTACCGCATCAGCTACCTGCCCTTGATCATCTTGCTGCTGATCCTGCTCCTGGTCCGATGGCGCCGGGGGAATGGTCCTGGTCGCGCGCTGCCACACCTCAAGCTCTTTGTGGCGCTCGCCGGTCTACCGGTGCTGTTGGATCATCTGCTACTACTCCAATATGCGGAACATGACTTCGCTGCCTTGAAGGCGGCACCCGTGCTCTGCGGGCTTGCCGGAGCGGGCCTCGCGGGACTTCAATATCGATGGCGATGGGCGATGCTCATGGTGACCTGTCTGACCGGTGTGGCTTATTTCTACCGGACCAACCCGATCCCTGGCCATGACGGAGGGCGCTATCAGAAGGAACTGGAACTGGGTCAGTTCATCGCTGAGAACGCTGCTCCGGATGAACTGGTCTTCGGGGTGGGGATCATCACCGAACCGCAGGTCACCTGGTACGCGCATCGCAATGTGCTTGGTGTGGCGGATGAGGATGCGGCGCGCGTGACGCTGAAACAGCACGGTCTTTCACGCGGCGTGGTGGTCGAACCGATCGATGGCGGTTACAAGGCGACGCACATCACGCCTTGACCTACTTGGGCTCGTACACCTGTACGCGCAGGTCATCCACACGCGCGCTCGCACCAGACCGGTACCACAGGTATGCCTTCACCTTGTCCTGGCGTGAGCGCACTTCCGGTGTGATGTAATCCACGCTGAAAGTTGTCCACGTGTTGCGCGCGCTGTCCGGCACGATCCAGTCCCGGGCCATGTACTTGTACAGGCCACCTTCATGTTCAAAGTGGATCACCACGGTGGGTGCAGCGGCTTGATCATCTGCAATGAAGAAACGCCCGCTCACCCGCAACCACGCATGGTCCTTGGCCGTGAGGTCTGCGAAGGTGCTTTCGTAGGCCGGTGTGAACGGGTGCTCCGCGTCCAGGGTGAATACGCTGTCCGGTTGCTCGTCGTAAGTGGCGAGGTAGCGTTCGGATGCACGGTAGCGGTCTTCTTCGACCAACTGTTCATCGTGCCCGAGCGGCCGCTCGACAAGCAACAAGCGATCCGCATCGGTGGGGATCTTCGTCCGCGCGAAGACCGCCTTGTAATACGCCTTCGTCATGCGCTCCTTGCTGAGGATCCCGGCCGACCATTGCCAGGTCTGGAAGAGGTTGAGCAGGATGCACCCCACAGAGAAGCACAGGGCCAGCATCCGGGTGGATCGCCTTTCCCAGGCCCATTGCAGCACCGCGCCGAGCGGGAGCGCCAGCAGGATATAGGCCGGAACCATGCTGCGCGAGCTGAAGCTGCCACCCGCATACCACCAACAACTCCAGCTCGATACGATCCAGACGTCCACGATCAGGAAGACGAGGATCGCCCAGAAGGCCTTTGGAATGCGCCTCCAGAGCCAGGGGATCCCGACGATCGCGAGCAGCATCAAGGGCGTGTAGATGAACCATCCCTTGCGAAAGCTCACCAGGAAGGGCCGGAGGTGCGGGTTGTCCAGGTCGAAGCCTTCGCCGGGGTTCACGTAGGAGTAGAAGATCCATTCGCCCGTGGTCGCATGCCAGTACAGCAGCTGTGTGGAAACGACCAGCAGGAAGATCCCGACAGCACCGACCACATGGACGAGGTTCCCCCTCATCGCATGCCACTTCGCTCGACGGGCACTGGCGTCATGCAGTCCCCACAGGAGCGGCACCACGGCCGCGACCAGCTCCGATGGCCTGATCAAGGCGATGAGTCCGAGGCTCGCGCCGATCGCCAAGGCCCAGCGCCAGCTCGGTGTCTGATGCCAGCGGATCGTGGCGAGGAGCAGCAGGGCATACAGCGTGAAGAGCGCGGGATGCGTGAGCAGGGTGCCGTCCCAGGCCACGAGCTGGAACCAGTTCGTGCCGAGGGCGATCAGGAACAGCAGGGCCGCGCTCCAACGATCATCGAAGAAGTGCAACAACACCTTCCGCAGGAGCACCAGGCCGAACAGTGCGAAGGCCAGGCAGCCGATGGTGATGCTGAGCTGATAGGGAGGTGAGAAGCCATCGGCGGGGTGGCCCAATGGACCGGCCAAGCCGTGAGCAACAAGGAAGAACGGGGCATAGAGCACCGCCATCCCCGAACTGTACTTGATCACCCGGTTCCCGTCCGGGCCATCGACGAGCTGGTACAGGGTGGCTGAAGGCGTGTAGGTGGTCATCACTTCCTCCAACCACGCCCCATCCTGCAAGGCGACATCATGGTGTATGACGGTCGCCGGGAGGTAGAGGTAATAGCCGAAGACATCCCAGGTGAGGACCTGGCGCTGCGGAAAGGAGCATCGGACCGCCAGCGTGATCGCGATGATCGCGAGGAGTGCGATGCGGGACGGACGGCCGTTCATGGCCATGCGGTCCTACGCCGGCTTCTTGATGTCGAAGTCCTCCAGGAACTTCGTCGTGAAGTCGCCCTTGCGGAACTGTTCGTTCTGCATCAACTGCAGGTGGAAGGGGATCGTGGTGTGCACGCCCTCGATCACGTACTCGCTCAACGCACGTTCCATCTTCGTGATCGCCTCTTCGCGTGTCTGCGCGCTCACGATCAACTTGCCGATCATGCTGTCGTAGTTCGGCGGGATGGTGTAGCCCGCGTATACATGCGTGTCCACCCGCACACCATGACCGCCAGGGCTGTGGTAGCTGGTGATCTTCCCGGGCGTGGGACGGAAGTTGTGGAAGGGGTCCTCCGCGTTGATGCGGCACTGGATGCTGTGGCGCGTGGGCTCGTAGTTGAGGCCGCTGATGGGGATGCCCGCCGCGATCTTGATCTGCTCGCGGATCAGGTCGTAGTCGATGACCTCCTCGGTGATGGTGTGCTCCACCTGGATCCGCGTGTTCATCTCCATGAAGTAGAAGTTGCGGTCCTTGTCCACGAGGAACTCCACGGTGCCCACGCCTTCATACTTCACGGCCGCCGCCGCCTTGATCGCCGCCTCACCCATCTTCTTGCGCAGCGTCTTGGTCATGAAGGGTGATGGGGTCTCCTCCACGAGCTTCTGGTGCCGACGCTGGATGGAGCAGTCGCGCTCGCTCATGTGGCAGAAGGTGCCGTACTGATCACCCGCGATCTGGATCTCGATGTGGCGTGGTTCCAGCACATACTTCTCCATGTACATGCCCGGGTTGCCGAAGGCGGCGCCGGCCTCCTGGCTCGCCTTCTCGAAGGCTTCTTCGAACTCCTCCTCCTTCCACACCAGACGCATGCCCTTGCCACCACCACCGGCCGTGGCCTTCAGGATCACCGGGTAGCCGATGCGCTTCGCCTCCTTCTTCGCGATGGCGAGGTCCGTGATCAAGCCTTCCGTTCCCGGCACCACAGGAACACCGGCGGCGATCATCGTAGCCTTGGCCGTGGCCTTGTCGCCCATGGCCTCGATCTGTTCGGGCAGCGCACCGATGAACTTGATGTTGTGCTGCTGGCAGAGCTTGCTGAACTTGGCGTTCTCGCTCAGGAATCCGTAGCCCGGATGGATGGCGTCCGCATTGGTGATCTCCGCAGCGGCGATGATGCGCACCATGTTCAGGTAGCTCTCCTTGCTCGGAGGCGGACCGATGCACACGGCTTCATCCGCGAAACGCACGTGAAGACTTTCCTTGTCGGCGGTGCTGTAAACGGCCACCGTCTTGATGCCCATCTCGCGACAGGTGCGGATCACACGCAGGGCGATCTCGCCGCGGTTGGCTATGAGGATCTTCTTGAACATGCTGCCTGAGTTAACCGCAGAGGGTGCAGAGGACGCTGGGTGGACCCTGGAAGCCGTTCCTGGTCATCATCGAACAGGAGCTGCTTCCCGTTACCGCCGGAACACGCACGCATCCTCCGCGTTCTCTGCGTGCTCCGCGGTTCATTGCGTTCAGGAAGGATCGACCAGGAACAAGGGCTGATCGTACTCCACGGGCTTGGCGTCGTCCACCAGCACCTTCACGATCTTGCCCGCCACATCGCTCTCGATCTCGTTGAAGAGCTTCATGGCCTCGATGATGCAGATCGGTTTGCCCGGCTTCACCTCGTCGCCCACGTTCACGAACACCGGCTTGCCCGGTCCGGCGGCGCGGTAGAAGGTGCCGATCATGGGCGCCTTGATGGTAACGTACTTGGAGTCCGCTGCGGGGGCCGCGGCCGAAGCTGGCGCGGGGGCTGCTGCAGGCGCTGGCGCTGGAGCGGCGACGGGTGCGGGTGGCGGTGGAGCATAGGCAGGCGCCGGGGCGGCGATCACCTGTACTTCCTTCTTCCCCGCCGGGGTCTTGATGGTGATCTTGAAGTCCTTCTGCTCGATCTCGACTTCGCTCACGCCGCTCTTGGCGACGAATTTGATCAGGTCCTGGATCTGGGAAAGGTTCATTGGGGCTTGCTCTTGTTTGGCCGACATGAATCGTCTTTCGTGGCGGCTAACGCACAACGGAAGAGAGGCGAAGGTAGCAGAGTGGAGGAAGTTGGGGTGATGGTGAGCTAAACGGCTGAAGGTCAGCTGTTATATGCCCACTTGAGCCAGATCGCACCCCAGGTGAAGCCACCGCCGAACGCACTGAGGATGATGTTGTCGCCCTTCTTCAGGCGGCTTTCCCATTCCCACAGGCACAAGGGCAGTGTTCCGCTGGTGGTGTTGCCATACTTCTCGATGTTCACCATCACCTTGCTGTCATCCAGCCCCATGCGGTGCGCGGTGGCGTCGATGATACGCTTGTTGGCCTGGTGTGGCACGAGCCAGGCCACGTCATCGGCGGTGAGGTTGTTGCGCTCCATGATCTCGGCGCTCACGTCAGCCATGTTGGTCACGGCGAACTTGAACACGGCCTTGCCTTCCTGGTACACGTAATGGTCCTTGTGCTCCACGGTGCGTTCCGTGCTGGGGCGCATGGATCCGCCGGCCTTCTGGTGCAGGTACTGGCAGCCGCTGCCATCGCTGCGCAGGATGCTGTCCATCACCCCGAAGCCTTCTTCGTTCGGCTCCAGGAGCACGGCTCCACAGCCATCACCGAAGATGATGCAGGTGGCGCGGTCCTCGTAGTCGATGATGGAGCTCATCTTGTCGCCACCCACCACCACGACCTTCTTGTGCTTGCCGCTCTCGATGAACTGGCTGCCGGTGCTCAGCGCGTAGAGGAAGCCGCTGCAGGCGGCCATCAGGTCGAAGCCCCAGGCGTTCTTCGCGCCGATCGCGTCGCAAACGATATTGGCCGTGGCCGGGAACACGCGGTCGGGCGTCACGCTGGCCACGATCATCAGGTCGATCTCCTCGGCGCCGATGCCCCGCTTCTTCAGCAACCCGTTCACCGCTTCGATGGCCATCACGCTCAAGCCCTGATCCTTGCCGGTGAGGATGCGGCGCTCCTTGATCCCGGTGCGTTCGGTGATCCAGGCGTCGCTGGTCTCCACCATGGTCTCCAACACCTGGTTGGTCAGTTTGAACTCGGGCAGGTATCCGTTCACAGCGGTGATGGCGGCACGGGTCTTCATCAACTGGGGATTAGGCGGAGCCAAGGTATTGATGGGAGCGGTACGAGGTTCGTTCTCTACGAGGGGGCGAGAGGGGATGGGACCCGGTCGTAGGTGGTCAGTGGGTCCACTGCCACGGGGGCCTGTGTGCTGCACGGTGCGACGGTGGTCTCACCATCAACCGTCAACACGACCATCGAGCGCGCTGCGGTTCACACCAGCGCCTCCCGGATCCGGTCGTTCAATTTGCTCAGGACCACCTCGCGGGTGGCCAGCACCATGCTCTTGATGGCGATGTCGTTGCTGATGCCGTGGCCGATGATCACATTGCCGTTCACCCCGAGCACGGGCAGACCGCCGTAGTTCTCGTAGTTGAAGCGATGCAGGAAGGGGTCGTCCACGCCGTGCGCTTCAAGCAGGTCATGGAAGCCTTCGATCACTTTCAGCACCACGTTGCCGGTGAAGCCATCACAGACCATCACATCGGCCTTCGGCGTGAAGACGTCGCGGCCCTCCACGTTCCCCACGAAGGTGTATTGCGCCTGTTCCTTCATCAGTTCGAAGGTGGCCTGGCGCAGGATGTCGCCCTTCTTCTCCTCCTCGCCGATGTTCAGGAGCGCCACTTTCGGGGTGGGCACATGGTACACATGCTCGGCCAGCAAAGAGCCCAGCAATCCGAATTGCGCCAGTACGTCAGGCTTGCAATCCGCGTTGGCCCCCACATCGAGCAATACGCCGATACCACCGCCCTCTTTCGGGACGAGCGTGGGGATGCAGGGTCGAAGCACGCCGGTGATCGGCTTCAGGATGAAGATGCTGCCCACGAGCATGGCACCCGTGTTGCCCGTGCTGGCGAAGGCGTCGATCTTCCCGGCCTTGGTCAGTTGGAAACCGAGGCTGATACTGCTGTTCGGTTTCGCTTGGAAGGCCTTGGTGGGGTTGTCATTCATGGTGATATCGTCCTGGCTGGGGACGATATCGAAAGCGGCCGGGTCCGCACCCTCAGCGGCCAGCAGCTCCAAGATGCGCGCCTCATCGCCGATGAGCACGACGCGCACGTCAGCGGGCAGCTCGCGTTGGGCCATGACGGCGCCACGCACGGGCACGGCGGGGCCGTGATCGCTGCCCATGATGTCCAGTCCGATCCTCATGGTGCGAGGGCTGGAAGGGAGAGGTTCAGCACGATGGCTTACTCGGCCGCTTCGCTACCGGACACCACCAACTTGCCGTTGTAGTAGAGGTCTTCCCCCACTTTGTAGGCGCGGTGGCGCAGGTGCGTCTCACCCGTGTTCGGGTCCTTGGTCACCGTGGGGGCCGTGGCCTTGTAGGTGCTGCGGCGGGTGGCCGTACGGGTCTTGGAGAAACGTCGCTTCGGGTTTGGCATGGCTCTGCGTGCTTAGGAGCTGCGCTCCTTGTTCTGTAGGTCTTTCAGCACCTCCCATCGCGGGTCGGGGCCGGGTTCTTGGTCCACGACCAGCTTGCTCAGCACCTTCTCCACCTCGGGGTCGCACTGCCCGGGGGCGTGGACGTGGCGGATGGGCAGGGCCAATCGCAGGCACTCGTAGAAATAATGGGTCAGGTTGATGTTGTGGGCCTTGTCGTCCAGGCTCACGAGCTCGTCGTCGTCGGTGGGGTCGCCCCCGGTAAGGCTGAAGATCTGGCGCTGGTCACCCTCAACAGGTTGATCCAGAGGCGCATCGCAGCGGTCGCAGTGCACCTTCACCGTGCCTTTGGCGCTCATGTCCACCACCAACAGGGAAGTGCTCTTCTCCAGCTTCACGTCCATGGTCACCTGGCCGCCCTGCCACTCCTCCTCGGCAGAGGCGTCGAAGAAGGGCTGCTCCAGCACGAATCGGAACTCGTGGAGCCCGTCCTTCAGGCCGGTGAACTCGATGGTATGGTCCTTCAGTGGTTCCATAAGGATACCCCTCCCGCAAAGCGGACCGCAAATGTAGCTGTTCCGGGCGATCTGGAAGGCGGTGGATCAACGGATCGTTGGGGGTGGGTGGGCGTTGTTGCTTCCTACTGTCCAGCGTAGTTCTCCATTCTTCTGACTTTCCCTGGCTGCTGGCTCCTTAACAGGGTGGTCAAAGGGACTTTTGTCTGGATCCTGGCACTTTTAGTGGGCCCGACCTTGAACTAGCGGGTGGATAGTTCGGCACTTACGGATGCGGAACCTATGCCGAAATGGAACATCTGCCTTGCCCATTAATTGCTGTTGAAAGGTCTTTTTAGGCCATGCATTCAATCGGATGCACCCTTCCGATCCATGGATCGCAAGAAATAGAGGTGTGCGGGTCAGCGAATCAACCTCCGAGTAAGACACAGTACTGATCAGCAATTTGTTCTTGTCGTAGAAGCCGATGTGGTCCTCACCCATAGACACATACGCACGATCCGAGATCACTATGCCGAGCCAGATACGATCCAGGACCCTTGCACGATAAAGTTCCGGCTGGCTTCCAACTCCCGAAGACCATTTGGTCGTCGAGACGGCATGGGTCCTAGTCGAAATCAACCCACCGATCAGTACTAACGATACCATCAACCACCTATCCATTTACCCAAAATTAGGCAACCACATACCTATTGGGACAGACCTTCGCATAGTCGAGAGCGGCGAGGCTTTCCGCGTTTTTCGCTAGGCGACAAGTGGCAGCATTTCACACCCGGGATAATGCTCCCGCAATCGGCTCAGAGGACCGTTCGTTCCCCAGGCTTCGGGGGTGGTGGCCACTATGGAAAGAACAGGGCGAGGATACCAGATCTGGCGGTGATCACCCCTTGGTCCGGGAGGTAGCGATTTGCTCAATAGGAGGATCCTGCGGGGTGCTCACAGGGTCGTTTTGGTACCTTTTCAGCCTCCGCACAGGCCTCCAGGGCCAGAAATGGTACCCATAGGGATCCAAGAGCAGATGGGCCTCAAGGCCGGATCTGCCTAGCGATCCGTGGTGATCACGGCATGGGTCATGAACGGTGAACTTGCCCGATCGGCCAAATTTTGTCCATGTACAAAAGGTGCGCACGCCTACATTTGGTCCAGTTCTTTGAACAAAACAGAACACCCGGCCACATGGACCGGGTGCCTGTCGAACGGAAGGGGTGGCCGGTTCAGGTCGTTACCCTATGCCTAAGGTCCAGCTGCAACTGGATCTTTTCAGCTAATGAGACCGCCTTCGGCCCCGGCTCCTTCCTACCGTGAACAGCAATCAGATGGGTCGTGCTCAGGCAGTCGCTCCGTAGAGGACACCAGGCTTGACCGCTTACACTGGGAGACTTGCTGAACGCGGACGAATACAAAGGAACGGATGATCCTCCGTTCCCTATGACAACGTTTTCCACATCGACAACGATGCGATGTGAAGAACGAACGGAGGCACTGACCGTACTCGAACCGGCGTGGGGGACTTTGCGAGAGCCCTGCCTAACCACTCGGCAACAGTGTCTAACGGAACCGCCTCCCGCTACAGACGGTTTCCGTATTTCATGGAGGTGCTCAGAGTATCTCATCAGGCATCCTCGTTAGGTCGATCTTGCCATCGGCCCCGAACCATTTCGGTAGGCCCCAGTATATCTCCCGCTTCTTGTTCTTCCGCCCGCTGTCCAGCAGTTCTGGCGGGTCCGTTGCTCGGAACATCGCTGACGTCTGAACACTGAGGCGGCGTCGCAACTGCTCTGGAGTCATTCGCAGCGTTGGGTCGTATAGTTCGGTCGCCATCTCACCGGCCGTCATCACATGCCCGCGCATCTCCAGCAATTCCATGATGCGCGTTCGTATCCCACGGATACTGCCCTTGCTCGTTTCAACCAGTGTCTGCGGTCGATGTTCAATCACTGACGCATCACCACTGGTGTCCTCCAGGAACCGGATCGCGAAGTCGATACGGTCAAGGTCGACCCGGCTCCGCTGGAGTTGGTCCAGAACAGCCTGCCGTTGCCGATGCAGCTCTCGTAGCTTCTTCTCGAAGTCGTCCATTGCGCCCACAAACATACAATCGCAGAATCAGAAATGGAGCAGACGAATTCTCAACAAAATGATCCAACCTATTGATAATGTTAGACAATGAGCGCGAACGACTCGTCAGATTGTGGTGAACGGTTAACAGGGATCTTGATTTAAGATCGAAAATAGACTTACATTAAGCCGAGGCAGGGTCTCCCGAGGAACGAGGGGACCCTGCGACAATTGCTCGCGGTCAATCGAAATGGATGGCTCCGCTCCATGCAGCGTGAAGATAGCTGACCGGTTCTTAGCCGACTACGTGACATCAACCACGCAAGGTGGTCGACGCAACTACACTTCCTTCCTTTCCTTCTCCCGCTTCTGAGGCTGCAAGGGGTTGACCCCGATGGTCTTGTACATCTCCCGGTTGCGGTGGATGTCCCCTGCCATCCATACAGCGGCGCGGAAACTGCCTTCGCTGGCCACGCCCTGCCCGGCGATATCGAGGCCGGTGCCGTGGTCCGGGCTGGTGCGCACGATGGGCAGGCCGGCTGTGAAGTTGACCCCGTGTCCGAAGCTGAGCGCCTTGAAGGGTGCCAACCCTTGGTCGTGGTACATGGCCAGCACACCGTCGAAATGCTTGTAGCTGCCGTTGCCGAAGAAGCCATCGGCGGCGTAAGGGCCCATGGCGGTGATGCCTTCGTCGTTCAGGCGGCGCACGGCCGGGGCGATGCGTTCCTTGTCCTCACTGCCGAGCGCACCTCCATCCCCGGCGTGGGGGTTGAGGCCGAGGAGGGCGATGCGCGGTGAAACGATGCCGAAGTCGCGCAGCAGGCTCTGGTGCAGCAGCCGTGCCTTCGCGATGATCCTATCCGTGGTGATCGCGTTCGCCACGTCCTTGATCGGGATGTGGCCGGTGACGGTGCCCACGCGCAAGCCATCGCCCACGAGCAGCATCAGTACTTCCCCATCGCCGCCTGCCAGATGCTGCAGGTATTCGGTGTGGCCCGGATAGGCGAAACCGGCCTGTTGCATCGCGTGCTTGTCGATCGGCGCCGTCACCAGCACATCGATCTTGGCGCTCGCGAGGTCCTGGGCGGCCGCCTCCAAACTCTTGATCGCATAGGTGGCGAGCTGGCCTGAGGGTTTCCCGAACTCGATGGCCACGTCCTCCTCCCACACGTTCACCACGTTGAATTTGCGGGGCACGGCATCGCGCGCATCGTTCACCCGTTGGAATTGCACATCATCCAGCTTCAAGGCCTTCCGGTGATGGCTCACCGCGTGGGCATTGGCGTACAGGATGGGCGTGATGTCCGTGTGCATGCGGCTGTCCTCGAAGCACTTCAACACCACTTCGATGCCGATGCCATTGAGGTCGCCGCAGGTGATCCCGATGCGGAGGGGTTGGGTTTCGTGGTGCTGGGTCATTTGATGGGTCGATCCGAAGGATCGACGGAACAGGTTCGCTTCGCGCTGCTCGCGATGACCGGTGTCATCGCTCGGAAAAGGATCAACGCTTCGCGCGCTGCTTGATGAATTCGTAGAAGAGCCGCACGCCCACGCCCGTGCCGCCTTTCGGACGGTAGCCATCCTTGCGGTTCAGGAAGGCGGGTCCGGCGATATCCAGGTGGATGTAGGGATGCGTGGTGAAGCGCGCCAGGAATTTCCCGGCGGTCTGTGCACCGGCCAGGTCGCTGCCGAGGTTCTTGATGTCCGCGATGTCGCTCTTGATCTCCTCGTCGTACTCCTCCCAGAAAGGAAGCCGGGCGGTGCGCTCGAAGACCGTTTCCCCGGCGGCCTCCAGGCGGCTGAAGGCGTTCTCGTCCGCCGTGCCCATCACCACCGTGCCGTAGGTGCCGATGGCACGCATGGCGGCTCCCGTGAGCGTGGCGATGCTCATCACCAGCTCGGGCTTGTAGCGTTCGCCATAGCTCAGCGCGTCGGCGAGGATCAGCCGGCCTTCGGCGTCGGTGTTCATCACTTCCACCGTCAGGCCGCTGTGCATGCGTATCACATCGCCCGGTGCATAGGCATTGCCACCGGGCCGGTTGTCCGTGGCGGGCACCAGGCCGATCACGTGCACGGGCAGCTCCTGCTTGGCCACCAGGGCGATGGCGCAGGCCACGGCGGCGGCACCGGCCATGTCGCACTTCATCTGGTCCATGCTGTTGGGCGTGGGCTTCAGGCTGAGGCCGCCGGTGTCGTAGACCACGCCCTTGCCCACCAGCACGATCGGCTTCTTGTTCACCGCGTTCTTCGGCTTCCACTCCAGCACGCTGAAGGTGGGTGGGTCGAGGCTGCCCTTGTTCACCGCGAGCAGGCCTCCCATCCCGAGCGCTTCGATCCGTGCCTTCTCCATCACCTCCACCTTGAAGCCGGAGCTCTTGGCCAATGTCCTGATCTCGGCACCCAACTGCACCGCATTGAGGAAGCTCACCGGTTCGTTCACCAGGTCGCGGGCCACGCAGGTGGCGTCCACGATGTCCTCCAGTTCTTCCACGGCCTTGGTGCTCACCTCCTTGGCCACGATGGACAGCTTCTCCATGGTGGGGGCACCTTTCTCATCGCTCTTGTACTTGCGGAAGGCGTAGTTCCCGAGCGCCACACCTTCGGCCAGGGCCAGGGTGAGTTCCGCATCGTCCTGTGAGCTGATGAGCTGGGCTTCCGTCCGTTTCGCGGCGTTGAGCCGGGCCACCATCGCATCGCCCCCGCGCCGTGCCGTCTCCAGCTGCCTGGACCGACCGGCCTCCTGGATCAAGTGCACCATCACCAGCCGACCGCTCACGTCGCAAAGGGCCAGCTGAGGGTCGGCGTTGAGCTGTTCGATCAGGTATTGCCGGTCCCCGCGCTCGAGGTCCAGCGTGCGCAGCTGGCCTACATCGCTGAGGATGACGAGGGTATCCCGTGCCGCAGCGGGTCGCGTGCTCTTGGAAAGGGTGATCATCGCGGTGGAGGAATGGGTGGGCCGAAGATAGCCGTCCACGGGTAGCAGCCCTGTTGGGTCCCGATCGGGCCCCGCGGCCGGGGAACGTGCGCAATGGTACATCCAACGGATGCGTTCTCCGGTGGCGGAATGCCGTACTTTGTACGGTCAACGGATGCGAGCACTTCGTACGCTTCTATTTCTGGTCCTATGGGGGTCAGTTTCCCTGGCACATGCCACCCACAACCGGGCGGGGGAGATCATCGTGTGCCACCTTGAAGGGCTGCGCTACGAGATCAAGGTGATCACTCATACCAAACTGAGTGCTCCGGCGGACCGGCCCGAGCTGGAGATCAACTATGGCGACTCGCCCATATGGGACACCATCGCGCGCACGAACATCCAGGACTTCCCGGCCCAGGACCTGCGGCGGAGCGAGTACGTGACCACCCACCTGTACGCGGGTCCGGGTGACTTCCAGATCATGATCGATGACCTCAACCGCAATGGCGGGGTCATCAACGTGCCGAACTCCATCGCGCAATCGTTCAGCGTGCAGACCTTGTTGCGGATCTCTCCGCTCACCGGCAGCAACTGCTCCCCGCGCTTCCTCAACTCGCCCATCCAGGACGCCTGCCTCAACCAACCGTGGGTGCACAATCCGGTGGCCTTTGATCCGGACGGGGACAGCCTGTCATTCGAACCGACGGTCTGCCTCGGACGTTTCGGACTGCCCATCGCGGGATACACCTTCCCCGGCCCCAATTACGGCATCGACCCGGTCACCGGGACCATCACCTGGAACGCGCCCTCGCTAGCCGGGGAGTACAACATCGCCTTCATTGTGCATGAGTGGCGCCTGGTGAACGGGGTATGGCGCGAGCTGGGCTACGTGATCCGCGATATGCAGATCACCGTGGTGCCCTGCAACAACCAACCACCGGTGATCAGTGCACAGAACGATACCTGCATCCTGGCCGGCACCCAGTTGAACTTCACCGTGCAGGCATCGGATCCGAACAGTAACCAGGCCATTACCCTCGAGGCGCTGGGTCAGCCCTTCACCCTGGCCAGTTCGCCCGCCAGCTTCGTGGAACCCTCGCCGGGGGATCCGGTGAACGGGATCTTCAATTGGAACACCAACTGTTCCCATGTGCGGTCACAGCCGTACCTGCTCGTGTTCAACGCCACGGACAACTGGCAACCGGTGCAGTTGCAGGCCTACGAGACCATGATGGTGAAGGTGGTGGGTCCTGCCCCGGAGAACCCATCGGCCACGGCGTCCGGCAATTCGATCGAACTGCAATGGGATGCAAGCGTGTGCGACAATGTCGTGAGCTACCTGATCTACCGTCGCACCGGATCCTATGGCTTCGTGCCCGGCCATTGCGAGCTGGGCGTACCGGCCTACACGGGGTACACGCTGATCGGCACCAACACCGGCCTGAACAATACCAGCTACGTGGATGATGCCGGCCTGGTGATCGGCAATGCGTATTGCTACATGGTGGTGGCGGTCTTCCCCGATGGTGCGCAGAGCTATGCGAGCGTGGAGTTCTGTGCCCTGCTGGACAGGCAGGTGCCGGTGATGACGAAGGTGAGCGTGGGGGTTACGGATGTGGCTGCGGGTGTCGACACGGTTGAATGGAGCAATGCCTACGACCTGGACACCATTGCACGACCCGGGCCGTACCGCTTCAACCTGTATCGCAGTGCGGGGCTCACGACGGCTACGGAGCTGATCTGGACGAGCCCGACGCACCCTTTCCTGGCCCATCCGGATACGAGCTTCATCGTGACCGGGCTCAATACGGCGACGCAGCCCTACGTGTACCGGGTGGAGTTGATCGGTCGAGCGAACGATGCGGAGCCGGATGTGATCGGCAGCAGCAGTCCCGCCTCCTCCGTCTTCATCAATGCGGAACCCGATGATGAACAGCTCACGATCTCCTGGAACTTGAACGTCCCTTGGATGAACAGCTCCTACGAGGTGTTCCGGGATGTTGGAGGCACCTGGACCTCGGTCGGCACCAGCACCACCACAAGCTTCGTGGACACCGGTCTGGTTAACGGACAGACATACTGCTATCTGGTGATCAGTACAGGTGCCTATAGTGATGCATCCATTGTTTCGCCCCTGCTGAACTGGAGCCAGGAGGTCTGTGGCACCCCCGTGGATCGGACACCGCCCTGTGCGCCCACGGTGCAGATCGACAATGATTGTGAGCGACCGCTCAACACCCTTACCTGGAACAACCCGAACGAGAGCTGTGCGGACGATACCGAGGGTTACCGCATCTACTTCACCGACAGTATCAGTGGGGCCTTCCAGCTGATCGCCTCCATCAGTGGTGCGGAGAACACCACCTATGAGCACGTGAACGGCAGCTCGGTGGCCGGCTGCTACCAGGTGACCGCACTGGATTCCACCGGCAATGAGAGCGCCTTCGTGGAACCCGTGTGCGGCGACAATTGTCCAGCGTACAGCCTGCCCAACATCTTCACCCCGAACAACGACGGGACCAATGACCTCTTTGGTCCTTTCCCCTACCGTGGGGTGGACCGGATCGATCTGCAGGTGTTCAACCGCTGGGGCAAGGTGGTCTTCTCCACCACCGATCCGGACATCGACTGGCCGGGCACCTACCTGGATACGAGCGAGCCGCTGCCCGATGGTGTGTACTACTACCTCTGCCTGGTCACCTTCACACGCCTCGCTGGGGAAGAGCTGATCGAGCTGAAAGGCTACGTGCATATCCAGGGTAGTGGGGTACGAGGCAACGTCAACTGATGTTCACCGGGATCGTCGAGGCAGTTGGGGAGGTGGTGGCCGTGCGGAACGCAGGCTCCAACCGGACCTTCACCATCCGGGCCGCCATGGCACCCGAATTGAAGGTCGACCAGAGCGTGGCGCATGAAGGGGTCTGCCTCACGGTGGAGTCCATCGATGCGGACCGGTACGAGGTGACGGCGGTGAAGGAGACCCTGGACCGTACGAACCTCGGCAGTTGGGTGAACGGCTCCATGGTGAACCTGGAACGTTGCCTGCGCCTCGGCGATCGGCTTGACGGACACATGGTGCAGGGCCATGTGGATGCCACGGTCCGCTGTGTGGAGGTGCACGACCAGAACGGTTCGTGGACCTATGGGTTCGAGCTCCCTGTGGAACGCGAGCTGCTCGTGGAGAAGGGGAGTGTGTGCCTCAACGGGGTGAGCCTGACGGTGGCCTCGTTGCACGAACAGGGGTTCAGTGTGGCCATCATCCCATACACGCATGCACATACGACCTTCCGCGTGTTGAAGGCCGGTGATCGGGTGAACGTGGAGTTCGACGTGCTCGGGAAGTACGTGCGACGCATGCTCGCCCGCTGATCACCACTTCACGAATGGCATGCTCCAGCTGCGGTCCGCCGCGTGCACGCGGGCGATGTAGCGACCCTGGGCCAGTGTGGGGACCATCAGCTCGATGCGTTGGTCGCTGATGACGCGGGTGTCCCGCTGCTGGATCCGACCGGCCACATCAAGGATGTCCACCTGCACTGTTCCCGAATACAGGGTACCGAAGTAGATGTTCAGTGCCTCCGTTGCGGGGGATGGATACAGGATGGGGCCTTCGGACGTGAAGGCCGGTCCGGGCACATGGAGCACCAGGTTCTGCCCACTGAGGATCCAGAGCTCCGGATCAAGCAGCAGGCTGTCCGGCACGAAGGATGGATGGATCGTGAACTCCTGACCGCTGAACGTGTGCTGCAACACGACCGTGGTGTCCCGGTCGTTGTTCTTGAGCTTTATCGGCACGGGCATGGCGTAGAAGTCGACGCTGGGGTGTGAGGTGGTCTGGTCAAGCCGGATGGTCAGTGCATCGGCGCCGGTGTATCCCCATGACAACACATAGGTCGGGTGTCCCTGGCCGGCGTACCAGTTGGCCATGAACGTTGTCAGGTCCGATCCACTGGTGCCTTCGAGATGCGCGACCAGGTCTTCGGTGTACGCCGAGGAATGGCGGATGGCGGGGTCAGCGAGGTAGTTGCGGATCCCGTTGTAGAAGGCTTCATCGCCACACACCCAGCGCAACATGTGCACGAGGTAGGCGCCCTTGGCATAGGTCAACCGGCTGCTGAATAGCCGACCGGTCGTCAAGGTGTCCGTCACGCGCACACTACCGTCCGGAAGGGCGGTGATGAGGTCGCGCCAGGCCCGTTTGAACGGCAGCCAGTACTGCGGTGCGAGGTGTTCGTAACACAGTCCGCTGAGGTAGGTGGCGAAGCCCTCGTTCAACCAGAGGTCCTCCCAGCTCGCGCAGGTCACCATGTCGCCGAACCATTGATGCGCCAGTTCGTGCGCGATCAGCTCGTAGTTGAAGTTCCCGACGAAGCTCATGGTCTGGTGCTCCATTCCGCCCCCCCAGCCGAATTGCGCGTGCCCGTACTTCTCGTCCGCGAAGGGATAAGCGCCGAACAGCTGGCTGTACAACTGCATCTGGGCGATCGCGTCCGGGGCGCCCGCCTGCGCCGCGGCAAGGTCCTCTGGGAACACGTAGTTCAGCAGGTCCACCGTGGTGTTCTCCAAGGGTACGGACAGGCTGAAGGCGGTGTAGTTGGTGATCGCGAAGGCGACCAGATAGTAGTTGATGGGATGGCGGTGCCGCCAGTGATGACGGACCGTTCCGTCGCCCAGGGATGTTTCCGCCACGAGGATCCCATTGCTCGCGACTCGTTGCCCTGCTGGTCCCGTCACCAACATATCCGAAGAGTCCGCCTTGTCGTTGAGGTCCTGTTTGCAGGGCCACCAGTCCAGCGCACCGTAGGGTTCGGACAAGGTCCAGATGATCGGGCTGCCCTGGTGCGTGGACTGTACGAAGGAGCCAAAGCCCGAGCTGCCCGGTTCGCCACCATAGTGCACGGTCAGGGAATCGAGGGTGGTGGGAGGCAGCGGCTGCGGAAGGTGGATGATGAGTTGCTGGCCCAGATGATCGAACGAGAGGGCTTGGCCGTTCCGTTCCACGCCGGTCACCATCAACGCATCGGCCAGGTCCAGGACGATGCTGTCCAGTTCGACCAAGGCGACGAAGTGGTGGGTCACATCCCCTTCGATCGCGCGCACCGCCGGGTCCACGGCCAGTTCCAGTCTGTGGTAACGCATGTCGTAACCACGTGAGGGTCCGGCGTAGATCGACTTTGGCGCGCCCCGATGGCCGAGGGATTCACTGTGCGCGATGCCCTGCAGCTCTGCCTTCTCAAGCAGGGATTGCCCGGATAGCGGAGTGGTGGCACACGCGACGATCAACGGAAGCCAACGACGCATACCATGAAGATACGCCATCGGGGCGGCGGTAGGGACGGGCTATCGGATCTTCTCGCAGATGGCCCGCACCGCCTCGCCCTTGCCCATGGTGTAGAAGTGGATGCAGGGAGCGTCCTTCGCCATGAGTTCGCGCGCCTGCTCAATGCACCATTCGATGCCCAGCTCCTTCACCTGGGCATCGGTCCTGCACTTGACCAGCTCCGCTGCGAGCGGTTGGGGGAGGTCGATGGAGAAGGTCTTCGGGATGAAGGCGATGTGCTTCATGGTGGTCAGCGGCTTCAGCCCGGGGATGATCGGCACCGTGATCCCCTCGGCCCGGCACAGTTCCACGAAGCGGAAGTAGCTGGCATTGTCGTAGAACATCTGCGTGACCAGGTATTCCGCCCCGGCGTCCACCTTCTGCTTCAGGTAGGCGATGTCCACGGCCAGGTTGAGGGCCTCGGCATGCTTCTCCGGGTAGCAGGCCGCACCGATGCACAGGTCGGTCGGTGCCGCTTCCTGTTCCTCGTCGTGCAGGTACTTGCCTTTGTTCAGCCCGGCGATCTGGCGGATGAGGTCCGTGGCATGGGCATGGCCGTCGCGCTCGGGAATGAAGGCCGGCTCGCTCTTGATGGCATCACCGCGCAGGGCCAGCACGTTGTCGATCCCCAGGAAATTCAGCTCGATCAGCGCGTCCTCCGTGTCCTCCTTCGTGAACCCGCCACATATCAGGTGCGGCACGGTGTCGATGTTGTACTTCGCCTTGATCATGGCGCAGATGCCCACGGTACCAGGGCGCTTGCGGATGCGCACCTTCTGGAGCAGGCCCTGACCGCGTTCCTTGTACAGTACCTCCTCGCGGTGATAGGTCACGTTGATGAAGCTCGGCTTGAACTCGAGCAGGGGGTCGATCCCTTCGTAGATGGAGGTGATGTCCTTGCCTTTCAACGGGGGCAGGATCTCGAAGGAGAGCAAGGGCTTAGTCGCCTTGCGCAAGTGTTCTATGACCTTCATCGGGGACTTATACGTTCACCAGGAACGGGTGGACGCGAAAGTAGAAAGGCTTCGCCCAAGCGAAGCCTTTCCAGGTCCGGTATGTCCGGGATCAGCGCAGGATGGTCACATGCCCGGTGTATTCCTTGCCATCGCGAATGGTGGTGAACACGTAGTAGTACGTGCCATCCGGAAGGTCGGTCGCGCGCCAGGCGTTGCGGTAATTCTTGGTCTCGTACACCTGCTGTCCCCAGCGGTTGAAGACCTGCAGGGTGTTCTCGTAGAACTGGCCGTTCTCGATCACGAAGTATTCGTTCTTGCCGTCGCCGTTCGGGGTGAAGACGTTGGGGATGATGATGGCCTCGGGCAGGATCACGAAGGTGATGGCACTGGTGCTGGTACATCCATCAGCAGCGGTCACAGTGAGGGAGACCAGGTAATCACCCGGCGTATCGTAGGTGAAGCTGGGCGACTGGCTCGTGCTGGTCTCTCCAGCCAGACCAAAGCTCCAGTTCCAATCGACGAGCGGCGATCCATTGCCTTGGGAGAGGTCGGTGAAGTCGACCGTGGCGCCGATCCCCTGCGGAGAAAGGGGGTCCGTGCTGAAGGAAGCCTGCGGGTCGCTTCCCACCACAACGATGAACTGCTGGGAGACGCCTGAGCAACCGGCATCATTGGTGACCGTGACGAAGTAGGTCCCCGTGCCCACCGAGATCGTGGGCGTCGTGCTGCCATTGGACCAGGTGTACCCCGAATATGCTTCCGTGGTGCTCAGCACAGCCTGCGCGCCTCCACAACTGAAGCCCGGGCCATTGATCACAGGTTGCGGGCTGGGTTGGGCGGTCACGGTGAAAGGTTCTGACTCCAGGGAACAATCGCCATTGGCCACTGTTACCGTGAAGGTGCCTACACCCGCGGAGATGTTCTGCCCCACGGAGCCGTTGCTCCACGTGTAGGAACCGAACCCTGCCGGTGCGTTGAGGTAAGCGATCGAACCATCGCAGATGGTGCTGTTACCGGTGATGTTGATAGGGCCATTGATCCCTGGGTTGACCACGATCGCCATGCTGGTATCCCATGTGCAGCCGAAGTTGTCCGTTACGGAGAACACATAATCGAATGTCCCTTCTTGTGTTGGGGTGGCTGTCGCCAGAACTGGTTGCTGTGGATCACCGGTGACTCCAGGGCCGCTCCATCCAGCCGAGTCAGCATCATTCACACCCAGAACAGGGGTTATCTCCACGATGTCCGGATACAAGCTGGGGTCGAATGCAACGCTCCAGGCACAGATGAAGCCGTCGTCCGCGCCAAGGTGGTCCACCGCAGTGAACGTCCAGGTACCGTTGAGCGGACAGCCGATCAGTTGATCAAGGGGCTGTTCACTGGTGTAATCACCGGGGATCAGGACGTTGCCACCACCAGGGTTCACCGTGGCAGGCTGCGTGTTGGTGGTTGCGGATTCCGTGAACGTTCCGTTCGTCGCATCAGGGGTCCAGCAATAGTCCAGACAGGTCCCGGCGACCGGTGGAACCTCCTCGGTATCCAGGGCATCGCCGATGAAGGTGCCACCGCCCGAGCCCGTTCCCGCGAAATCCAGCATGAAAACACTCTGGCCATTCGGGCAGTACAGGATCAGATCCAGGTCGCCCATGTAGGAGTGCTCCATGCTCACGCAGATCGAAGCCAGTTGGTCCACAGTCTCCAGAGTGGCTCCGGGAGCAAAAGCATTGAACGTGACTTCGGACGTGAAGGGCTGCAGAAGTTCATCGGGTAGATAGACAGGACCACCCAGGTCAACAGTAGGGACACCGGACCAGGTAACAGCCTCGACCCCTTCCCCGCTCAACGGGACCGATTCACCAAGACAGATCTCCACGGTATCCAATACCAATGCACTGAAGTCCGGGGCCGTTCCGACCAGAACCTGCAGATCGATCGGATTGGTGCTTTGACAGGCTTCGGTCGTGTTGTCGCTAACCACCAAACGGACCGTATACGCACCGGGTGCCACATAGGCGTGGGTGGTCGTCGCGCTTGTCGTCACCTCTTCAGTGCCGTCTGCCCAGATCCAACGATATTCCGCGATGCTCGTACCTGCGGAGGAGGTCGACCCAGATGCGTTGAAGGTGATCACTTCATCCATGCACACCATGGCTGGAGATGCCTCTCCCATCGTGGCGGCAGCGACAGGTGGTTCGCATGGGGTGATGCAGGATATCAAAGCACCAAAATTGCCGGTACCGCTTTCGTTGCTCGTGAAAACGATCGTCAGGCAACCACCGCCATTCACGGTGTTCTGAACGTTCTCAAAACTTGCTGAAACGACGCTCGGTGGGTCGGCACCCGTGAAGGTCGCGATCAAAGGCGGGTCTGGATTGACCCCGTCCAATAGACCGTCATAGATGGCCATTTGATCACCGTTGGCCACGTTGAAGGCCACCCACTCAAGCGAGACAGCTGTACCTCCCGAACCATCCGGGCACAGATAGAAGGTGTAGTTCTCATTATCGCTGTAGCCCACGGCACTCTCACCACCAGAGTCGAGCAGTGTTCCCGAACAAGCCGCCACGAATCCATCCGCGACGGTGTAGAACTGGGCTTGAGCTGTTTGAAACGCAAGTGCGGCGATGACCGTCGTTGCAAGGGTCCTCATGGTCTTCAAAGGATGTTCTTGGATGCGGCGTTCAGCCGGTGTTCCGTTCTCGTTCCGAAGGGCGTCAAACATACGGTTATTGGGCGTTTCGGGGATGCATCAATTGATGCGGTTACGGTTGAGCCACACGACCTTGCCTTCCGTGGCGGTGCGTCCGTCCGGGGTCCGGGCTTCCACGGCCACCATGTACATGCCGTCCTCACACCCGTCCCCCGTCCACGGTTCGGCGCTGTTGGTGGTGAAGACCAAGGCATTACTCTTCATTGCGTACACGCGGAGAAGGATCGTGGCGTAGCCCTCGCCATCGACGCTGTAAGTGTCGTTGATGCCGTCGCCGTTCGGCGTGAAGGTATTGGGCATGAACAACTTGGGCATTGGAACAGCCTCGCCGTCGACGGTCCCCAGTTCGGTGTCACCGCCTGTGTTGGCAGGGGTGGATGCGGCCTCCGCTGCGGTGGATCCGGTCAGGCCAGGTTCCGGGCTGGCCGTGATAGGTTGCTGCTTGACCTGGGCCTCCAGATCGGTGATGATGGCCGAAACCACCGTCGTTCCCGGTTCAGGAGTGCGGTCGCCTGCCGGGACGGTAGGATGGCGGTCCAGGTCCGGGGTTCCGGTCTGGAGTTCGATCGGGGGCGGGGTGCTACGCTCCTGGATCTCCCGGGAGGGTCCTTTCGGCTCGCGGCTCGCGGTCGTCACGGCTTTCTTCGGTCCCGTTACCACCTCCTTGGCGATCGGCGCCAGCACAACGGGTCCAGGCTCGGCGGCCCCTTCCGTCACTGGCGCTGGCTGAGCGGTCGTCCCTTGTTCGGTTGTCAGGCTGATCGGCTCTTCCGTTGCGCCGCTGAAGACGGCCACGGCTGTGATCACAGCGGCGGCAACACCTGCCGTGACGAAGGCCCAGATGCCGGCCGAGGTCCCTGCCGCCACGGGGTGACCGATCTGGCTGCTGATCCCGCTCCAGACCGCAGGGTCCACGTTCATTTCGTGTCCGTTGAACCGGTCCTTGAACAGCTCGTTCACACCATCCGCTGCAGGTGTTGCGGCCAGTTGCTGCTCAATGCCGGTCCAGACACCCGGCTCCACCGGGGCCTCGTGGCTCCGGAAGCGCTGTTGAAAGAGGGTGTTCACGCTATCCTTCATGTACATGTCCGTAATGCGCCACCACCTCTTTGGGGAGCAGCTTGCGCAGGTAGGCCCGCGCCTTCATGAACTGTGATTTGGAGGTGTTCTCGCTGATGCCGAGCATCTCGGCGATGTCCTTGTGCGCATACCCCTCGATCGCAAAGAGGTTGAATACCGTGCGATAGCCGGTGGGCAGGGCCTGGATGAGCGCCATCAGCTCGTCGGTCGTCATGCCCGAAAGGATGTGCTCATCCTCGCTGTGCAGGTGCTCGGCTTCCGTCAGGTCCAGGCTTTGGTCGTAGGGCTTGTTCCGGCGGATATGGTCCAGCGCCGTGTTCACCATCGTACGAGCGATCCACCCCCCCAGCGGGCCATCCCCCCGGTAATGGTCCATCTTCTGGAACACCTTCACGAAGCCATCCTGGAGGATGTCCTGGGCTTGATCGCGGTTATTGGCGTAGCGCATGCAGATGCTCATCATCTTCCTGGCGTACTGCTGGTACAAGGCCTTCTGCGCCACGGGGTCCCGCTCCACGCAGCCTTCCACCAACCGTTCGTCCGTCATGGTCATCCGTTCCAATGATGCGATCCGCCGGGTGAAAGTTGCCTGAGGCCTCGACCACCCGGCCTTTTTCAAAGGTACGGCAGCTCCGCATCGGGGCGGATACTGGTTACCTTCGCAGCCTTTTTCGGCCCAGCCAGCCAATTCCCCATGGACCATATCCGTAACTTCTGCATCATCGCCCACATCGACCACGGCAAGAGCACCCTGGCCGACCGCCTGTTGCAGATGACGGGCACCATCGCCGATAGGGACATGCAGAACCAGGCGCTGGACGACATGGACCTGGAACGGGAACGGGGGATCACGATCAAGAGCAAGGCCATCCAGATGGACTACACGCTCGATGGCCGGAAGTACCTGCTGAACCTGATCGACACCCCGGGCCACGTTGACTTCAGCTATGAGGTGAGCCGGAGCATCGCCGCCTGCGAGGGCGCTTTGCTGATCGTGGATGCCACGCAGGGGATCCAGGCGCAGACGATCAGCAACCTCTACCTCGCCCTGGAGCACGACCTGGAGATCATCCCCATCCTCAACAAGATGGACCTTCCCTCGGCGAACCCCGAGGAGGTGAAGGACCAGATCGTTGACCTGCTGGGCTGCAGGCGCGAGGAGATCATGGCTGCCAGCGGCAAGACCGGCCTGGGCGTGGACAAGGTGCTCGAGGAGATCGTTCACCGCATCCCGGCGCCCAAGGGCGACCCGAACGCTCCCTTGCAGGCGCTGATCTTCGACAGCGTATTCAACAGTTTCCGCGGGATCATCGCCTACTTCCGGGTGCTCAATGGCACCATCAAGAAGGGCGATCGTGTGAAGTTCTTCAACACCGGCGTGGCCTACGATGCCGACGAGATCGGCGTGCTGAAGATGGACCTGAAGCCGCAGCCGCGGTTGAGCGCCGGCGATGTGGGCTATATCATCAGCGGGATCAAGACCGCCAGTGAGGTGAAGGTGGGTGATACCATCACGCAGGTGGATCGCCCATGCGCCGAGGCGATCAAGGGTTTCGAGGACGTGAAGCCCATGGTGTGGGCCGGCATCTTCCCGGTGGATACCGACGAGTACGAGGAGCTTCGTGATGCCATGGAGAAGCTCAAGCTCAACGATGCCAGCCTGACCTGGACACCCGAGGCCAGTGCGGCGCTTGGCTTCGGCTTCCGCTGCGGCTTCCTGGGCCTGCTGCACATGGAGATCATCCAGGAACGCCTGGAGCGCGAGTTCAACATGACGGTGATCACCACCGTGCCAAACGTGGGCTACCAGGTGACCACCACCAAGGGTGAGAAGATCGATGTGCATAACCCGAGCGAGCTCCCTGAAGTGGTGCACATCGAGAGCATCGAAGAGCCGTACATCAAAGCGCAGATCATCACGAAGGCCGAGTACATCGGGGCGATCATGACGCTCTGTATCGAGAAGCGCGGGATCCTGATCGGCCAGAACTACCTGACCACCGATCGCGTGGAGCTCACCTTCGAGCTGCCGCTGGGCGAGGTGGTCTTCGACTTCTTCGACAAGTTGAAGAGCATCAGCCGAGGGTACGCGAGCTTCGACTATCACCCGGTGGGCAGCAAGGAGAGCGACCTCATCAAGTTGGATATCCTGCTCAACGGCGAGAAGGTGGATGCGCTGAGCGCCCTCATTCACCGTGATCACGCCCATGAGCTGGGCAAGAAGATGTGCAGCAAGTTGAAGGAACTGTTGCCGCGCCAGCAGTTCGACATCCCCATCCAGGCCGCCATCGGTGCCAAGATCGTGGCCCGTGAAACGGTGAAGGCCCTGCGCAAGGACGTGACCGCCAAATGCTACGGCGGCGACATCAGCCGGAAGCGCAAGCTGCTGGAGAAGCAGAAGGAAGGGAAGAAGCGCATGCGCCAGGTGGGTAGCGTGGAGATCCCGCAGCAGGCCTTCCTGGCCGTGCTGAAGCTGGATTAAGGTCCCTCAGGGCAGTTGCTCAGCGCGGGTGCTGGTCGGCACCGAACCACCAATGCCGAACAGGATCAGGTCCCGGTCGTTGCCCGCCCCGCTGTACTTCACCGAGCCATCACAGTTGAGGTCCTCCTCCAGGTAACCATCCACCACGTTGGTGGGTACCACGCCTCCGATCCGGGTAAGCACCCGATCGCGATCGTTGTCCAGTCCTGCGTAGCGCAACACCCCGTCGCGAAGTGCATTGCCGGCCCACAGGCGCACCGTGCCGTTCGAGATCACCCCGGGCTCCGTACCGTACAGTTCGGTGGCGGGATCGGTGAAGTCCACCGTCATGGTGCCGGATAGGGGCGCCAGCGGTGCTGCCGTCATCATACCCAGGTGGTTGCGATGGCGCACGGCCACATGCACGGGGGTCGGAATGGAGGGGAAGTGAAGGGCGGGCGACGCATCGGCAGCCACGACATCGCCATCGCGTTGAACAAGCCCCGCTGCCGTAGCCAGGACCACGGTGGGGTCCGCGGCCGAGCGCAGTTCCACCAGCACCCAATCAACGATGGCGTCAGGTCCGTTGAGGCTGAGCAACGGGACCTCGAGGGTCTCACCACCGGAACCGGCCCGCTCGAAACCGATACCGGTGTAGGGCTCGGCCGTTGGAATGAGGGTGCGGGTGCGCAGGCTGTCGTGCATGAGACCCGTGCCGGGAACGAAAGGCCCGTCGAGGAAGGCCCGGACGACCAGGTCCATGCCGGCCATGGGCAGTGCAAGATCTGCGGTGATCGGCAGATGGTCGCTGGCCAGTGAGGTGTCATCCGGTTCCAACCCTGATGCGATCAATGTCGACCCGCTCATGGAGGCCGTTCGTAGTGCGAAGGATCCCACGAGCTCCGCCACGGCATCGGTGTAGTAGAGGTGGTCGAGCATGCCGGAGGGATAGGCGCTGTTGTTGTTCCGCCAGGTGTAGGCCATGCGCGCCTGGTTCTGGCGGCATGGCGCACGCTCCAGCCCGCTGCCATCCCAGTCCATGGGTCCGTCCGGCCCGTAGGTCGCGTTGTCCTGGATGTCCCCGGTCGCCAGCGTGATCAGCTGCCTTGCCCAGCCCACCGAGTTCAGGTCACCGGCGTAGACCATGGGTGTGCCGCTCGGCAGATCGATCACACCACCAGGCGCCCGCGCATCCTGCACGAACTGGACGTACGCATCGAGCTGTGCCTGCCGGGTGGCATCGGCCGTGCAGCAGTTGAGGTGGGCGGCGGTGAACAGCAGGTCGGTGGCATGGGTCGCCGGTAGGTCGATGAGCGCGGCGAACTGCCTGCTAAGCTGCGTCCATGTGGTCAGGATGGGCCAGCGCGAAGCGATCACCATGTCGAAATCGTCTTTCACCACCTGCCATCCGTCACCACCGATCGGGATCCAGGTGTCCAGCCGACTCTTCACTTGTGACGGAGTGCTTGTCACACATTCACTGAAGCCGAGGATGTCCGGTGCCAGTGCCGAAAGGATACGCTGGTAGGACCCTTGGAGCGCGGGGTCGGTGATGCCGTCGCCAAGCACGTTCCAAGCGGTGAGCCGCACCGCTTCCGGATCCATACGGGTGAGCGGGATGACCGGGGTGTTCGCCTGGAAGGCATCATCGAAGGTATAGGCCAGGACGCTGCCTGCATCGGGCATGGCATCCCCGCCATCCGTTTCACGGAATAGCAACCTGATGGTGGAATCGGTGAACAGCAGGTTCGTTCCATCAGGCCGTGCGTTCCGGGCAATGGCGATCTCGAAGGCGGTGCTGGTGACCGTGGGAAGCGGGACGAGGTCCAAGGTGCTCCAGGATACGTTGGACGAAGCACCGAAGTACTCGGTGACCGTGCGTGTGTCAAAGCGGATCTGCAGCTCAGCGCCATAACCGCTCTGCACCGCAAGCCCCGTCGCAGCATTGTTGTCCCCGTCGATGTAAAGCCTGATACCATGGGGTGTGAGGTCGTCCAGCAGATCGGTCTCCGCACCAAGCTCCAGCTTGATGAAGAGGTGGTCCTGATCGTTGGTGACCTGCATGGAGATCAGGTCCACACCGCTGGATGGGGCGTTCGCGTCGTTCCACGTGGTGAGCGTTCCATTCCAATCATCAAAGAGGCCATCCATGGTGATCGCGGCTCCCTGGGCACCGGCATACAGGGGGGCCAGGAAGAGGAGCACCATGTACACCGCAGAGTTGATCCTTCGCATGGGGGTGGAATGTTCGGCGAAGTTGGTTGTGCGGAAGGAGAACAAGCAAGCGCCCTCCCGAGCCAAGGTTCCACGGAAATGGGAATGCTTTTCCCCGCTCCGGGACTCGGTGGAGCGACTTTCCGTGTTCGATCGACCAGCGGCACGGAGATGGACGTGGCACCGCAAACACCAACCCCATGAACAACCTGGTCAACATCATCATCGTGCTGCTCATCGTCGGCTGGCTCATCGGCTACATCGGGTTCGGCGCCATGGTCGGCAACTTGATCCACATCCTGCTCATCCTCGCCGTGGTCGCCATCGTCATCCGGCTCGTCTCTGGTGGTAAGGCGAAGTTGTGAGCCCCTTACATGAAGCCCATGATGCAGCGGCCCATGCCGCGCGTGCTCACAGTACTGGGCGTCGTCCTTGTCGTGGGCTGGGCCGCCTTCGAGGCGCTGAGCTCGTGGGCCGCCCACGAGGTGAGGGAGCGGTTGCACCATGCCGCCAATGCCTGCGGGGCACGCTGGGTTGATGCCGACAGCTGCATCATCCACATTGACCTCTGGTCCGGTGAGCTGCTCCTGACCGGCATGCGCTGGAGGCGGGGTGTGGTCCAACCCGACCACGGCATGTCGATCACGGGATACGTGGATACATTGGAGATCAGTGACGTCTCCTACAAAGCCCTTCTTTTTGATCGGAAGGTGCACGCCGCCGGCCTGTTCGTGCGTGTTAAGGATCTCATGGTCCAGCGCGGATCCGCCAGCACAGCCTCACCGAAGGAACGTTCAACCCGCTTCCAACATTTCGTGGTCGATGACCTCGACATCCGCCTGCGCTCAACGAGCGTTCGGATGGAGGACTCGATCCGGATAGACCTCGACGACCTTGCGATGAACGGTATGGACCTCGCCCTTGACCTTCGGGATACCACCTGGGACGCCGGGCGTTGTGAAGCGCACTTGTCGGCCCTTCGCATCGCTCCACTGGCCGACTCCATTCTGACCGTTGAACGGATGCTGCTAAGCGATGCTGCACAGCGATGCGAGCTGCACGGTCTGCGTTTCGGTCCCGATGATGTGGTGACGCCATCCACGGCACTGGCGCTGGAGCGGGATGTCGTGAGCGGTCACTTCGAGCGGATCACGGTGGAAGGCATTGACCCGAACACCCTGATGCGGGGCGTGTTGCACGCGCGATCCATCCACATCGGGCCCGCTGACCTGGAGGTGGCGCGGGACAAGTCCCGTCCCGATCCGTCCTTCCGCCATAAGCCGCTCCCAGCGCGGCTGCTGCGTCTTTTGACGCCCGGTGCGGGCTGCGATTCGTTGATCGTCGAGCGGATGAGCGTGCATTACCATGAACAGGTCGATCCGGCGCGCGGTTTCGCGTTCATTCCGTTCGACAGCATCCATGGGGTGTTGACCAGCGTCCAGCACCAACGGATGGATACGCTGCGTGTACTGGCAGCCGGCATGGTCTTCGGCCGCACCCCGTTGACCTTGGATCTGCGCGCAGCCATCGGCGACAGCACGGATCGGATGCGCGTGGAGGCCCATGTCGGTCGGCTTTCCTTCCCGACCTTGAACCGGGTGTTGCCCCCACTGACCGGGCTGGCCACGCCCGAAGGAAGGCTCGATACGTTGATCATGCGGATGGGTGGTGGGGATCGTTCGGCGAGCGCCAGTTGCTGGATGCGCTATGATGGCCTCAAGGTCGAGGTCCGTCCTTCCCGCCGTGAACAGGATCCAGCCCTGTTCGATCCCGTTTTCGACGCCCTGCTCAATGCGATCGTGAAGCGGGAGCGGAAAGGTCATCGCAAGGATGACGGGTGGACGAACTACACCGTTGAACGTCGCAGGGACCGGGCCGTCTTCAACTACCTCTGGGCCGGTGTGCGGGAAGGGGCGAAGGCCAGCATGTTGCCCGGCGTGGTCCTGAACGCCACTTCGAACAAGTCGCGCTCCCGTGGTAAATGAGTTCGTTCAGGCACCACCGCGACCCCCCGAGAGGTCGCGCGACCGGCTGCTCCGGAACTCCGGCACCTCAGGGGAGGCGGAGTGTTTGGCCTGTTCATCGGCCGGGGACGGCCTTCGCCGCGTCGTCGTTATGCTGTTGCTGGTGCTTGGCAGCGCCTACGGCAGCAAGGCACAACAGGACACCAACTACGTGAAGGACTATTCCCGCCGGATCACTTACAGGACCTATCTGAGCCACAAGTTCAACAGCCTCCAGGTGCATTCGAGCGCTCCCGGGGAGGACCTGCGCTACCGCCCGAACGGTCGGGTCAATTTCGGGGTCGGTGCCAGTCTGCGCAAATTCACCTTGAACATCGGTGTGCCCATTCCGTTCCTGAACGACGACAATGACCGGAAAGGACGGACCCGATACCTGGATGCCCAGGCCAATATCTATGGCACCAAGCAGGCGAGCAACCTCTTCCTTCAGGTTTTCAAGGGTTATCACATCACCAGTCACTCCAAGGCGATGCTCGGGTGGGACGGTTCAACCGCCTTCCCATACAGACGCGACCTGCTGCAATACAACATCGGCCTCAGTTCCTTGCGCATCCTCAACCACAGTCGGTTCAGCTACCGCGCAGGATTCAACCAGGACGCCATCCAACTCCGCTCCCAAGGCACCTGGCTCATCGGTGGCTACCTCACCGCCTATGTGGTCCGGGCCGATTCCTCCTTGATCCCAGGACGCCTGCGCGATCAGTTCCCGGCAACGGCCGATGTCAGGAGCGCCTCTTATTTCGACCTCGGTCCGATGGTGGGTTACGCCTACACCCACGTGATGGGCAGGATGTGGTTCGCCACGGTGAGCGGTGCGGTCGGTGCTGGGGGCAGCGTTCAGGTGGCGCGGCATGAAGGGCCTATTGATGCGCACACGGAAAGTCACGCCGGGGTCGGGTGGCACAGCCAGTTCCGGGTCGCGCTGGGATACAATACTTCCAGGCGATACATCGGTGCGCTCTTCAGCCAGGAGCACATCGGCTACCTGCAACGGGCAGGGGAGCGCTTCACCTGGGATGTCGGGGTGGTGCGTGTGGTCTTTGCCCTGCGCTTCCGGGAGCGCCCCGCCTCGGTGGAACGGGGAACGCGCTGGCTTCAGCGCAAGAAGAACGAAGTGCTTCCCGCTCCGTGATCGAGGTGCCTCTTCCACATGAACGGGTGGATGCGCCCCGTGGAGAAGGGCTCAAGCCGCAGGAAGGATGACCCGCATGTGTTCGGAACCGCTAGAGGGAAGCGGCTTCGGGCGCTTTTTGACCAGGCCTGGGGCGATCGGTACCGGTATTGGACGGACTTGTTCAAACAACAATGACATGAGAACCTACCTGATCAACGCCGCCGTGCTCGGCGCATTCCTGTCCTTCACCGCGTGCAGCGACGCGCCCAACAATGCCGACAAGATGGAACAGAAGGTCGACAAGGCCATGGATGACCTGCGCGCCGGCAAGGAGGAGATGAGCAGTGAACTGCGCGACCTGCGCGAGAAGCTGGTCGTGGAACATGCGCGTGCCGAGGAACGCCTCAAGGACCCCGACCTGACCGCAGAGGAGCGGTCCGAGTGGGAAGCCTACAAGGCGGATGTCCAGATGCAACTGGACCGTGTGGACGGCAACTTGAACGATGTGGGATCAGCCACCAACGAGATGTGGGATGACGTGAAGGCCGGCACGCGCCGCACGGTGGATGACATTGGTGATTGGTTCGACCGCCAGGCCGAGAAGATCGACCGGAAGACCGACGCCGACAAGGATATGGACGGACATTGATGTGGTGGTGGTGTCCTGCTCCACGAGCGGGACAATTGGTGGCGGGCCGTGCGCATCAGCGTGCGGCCCGTTCCATTCCGATCTCCGGCTCCTGGCAGCATCGTTGATCATGGGACCTGTGATCATCGTGCCCATCGCACGCCTACCCCGGTAGGGGATTCCTCGATCTGGGGCGGCCATGCCCCGACCGGCATCCACCAGCGTGCTCGGACCGCTTCGGCACCATTTCCGCTACGGCCTGTGCAAACAACTGAACCATGCAGACCCAACGCACATCACTTCGTATTGCCGGTGCGGCCGCCATGGCCTGCCTTGCAATGGTCGCCTGCCAGCGTGGTCCGAGCGAGAACGAAAAAGCCGCGCTCGCCGAGAACGCCCGACTGAAGACCGAGGTACAGAGCCGTGACTCCCTCATTGAGGATATGACGCGCTCCTTCGGGGACATCGAACAGAACCTGGCCATCATCGAGGACCGGGAGAAGTTGCTTCCCCCCGGTGAGGAGAGCCTGACCGTGGACCAACGCGAACGGATCATGCGGGATATCCAGTTGATGAACTCGCTGATGCAGGAGAGCCGCGATCAAGTGGCGGAGCTCACCAAGAAGCTCGACCGTTCGCGCGTCGATTCCGGATCGCTGCGGAAGAAGTTGAAGGCCCTGGACGCCGAGCTCGCCCACCGCGATTCCGCCATCACCGTGATGAAGGAGGAGCTGCTGGCGAAGGACTTCAAGATCGAAGAGGTGAACCAGCGACTGAACGCCTTTGAGCTGGAGATGGCACGTAGGGAGGCCACCATCGAACAGTTGGGCAACGAGATGCATACCGCTTACTATGCCGTGGGTTCCGTGAAGGAGCTGGAAGAGAACGGCGTGGTAAAGCGCGATGGTGGTCTGCTGGGGATCGGCCGGTCCAGCGCCTTGAACGAGGCCGTTTCAAGCAACAAGCTGAGCACCATCGACACCCGCAACACCGAGCGTATCCCGCTCTCCGGCAAGAAGGTGGAACTGGTCACGGAGCATCCGGCCGGCTCTTACGAGATCGTCAAGGAGAAGGACGAACTGGCCTACCTGAAGATCAAGGACCCCGATGCGTTCTGGCGCCTGAGCCATTACCTGGTGGCCGAGGTGCGTTAATGCCCTCGACATCCGTGGAAGAAGCCGTTCCGGGAGGGACGGCTTCTTCCGTTCCGGCCCGTCCGTAGCTGCGATCGGCACAGTGCTGGCCGTGCATTCCACATAGCTGAAGATCATGGAACGCCCCTGGGAAATGCAACGAGAGCGCCGCGCACGGTCACAGAACGTGATCAACGAGATCCACTTCACGCACGACCGTATGTCGCGGTTGCTGCGAGCGATGATGTCGCGTGAAACGAAGGGTGCCCTCGGTGATCTCATCAACGTGCAGTACGGGCATCACTTGATGGCGCTGCGTGGCATCGTGTCGCTGGCCCTGGACCTGGGCATGCCGCCCGGTCCATGCGTATGTGCCGAGAGCGCTGCTCTGGTGGAGGCTGTGTACACAGCGGACCGTGCGCCGCGGGCGGATGTGAACCGCAGCCTGCGGATCATGGAGCGCCTGCTGGATGTGCATCGGTACATCATCGGATCATGGAACCGCCTGGCGGAAGAGTTGAAGCAGGATGCCCACGACGTCGCGTTGTACAGAACGGCGATCAAGCACCAGACCCGGGAGGCGGAACAGCATCGTGCCCTGGTCCGTGCGATCGCCGGGCTCCAGGGCGGCTCACCTGAGAACGGGGCCATGCGCTCGGCCTGATGGGGTGCATTGGCGTCGCCGGTGTGGAGCGTTCGCCCCGTGCGGGGAGGGGAGACCAACGGACAGCTCGTGAAGGGCAGCGTCGTTCCTGCGTTCACCGCTTGTTGGCATGCGTATGGAATGATCAGTTGTGAACCAAACCCGAAGACATGAACGCGCGCATTACGCCCCTACTCCTGGCCTTGACGATCTCGATCACCACTGCCGCACAGGAGTTCCGCCTGGGCGGTGGGTATACCGGCAGCAACGTGAGCGAAGCCGGTGATGAACAATGGGTGGGGCGCGCCGGTTACCACTTGGGCGCGGACCTTCAACTGGGACGCACGTGGTTCCTCCGGCCAGGTGTGCACCTGCTTGTGCGCAACCTGAACTATACGCTCGCTGGTGTGGACCAGAACGGCGAACAGATCGGCACCGATGTCGAATTCCGCTATACGGACCGGTCGCTGCGGATCCCGTTGATGGTGGGTCTCAATTTGATCGACCCTGCCTCGGACCCCGGGGTCAACATCTACGTTGTAGGCGGTCCCACCGCCCTGCTCAACCTCAACGCCGACCTGCGGAACGACCGACTGGATGTGGAGACCTCTCCCGCGGAATGGTACCTGGGTGCCGGGGCGGGACTTACGCTTGGCTTCCTCTTCGTGGAGGGGGGCTACCACGTGGCCATGAGCAATGTGTTCGAAGGAGCCCGGTTCGAGACCAACCCGCGTGTCAACCTCATCAACCTTTCTGCAGGTATCCGCCTGCAACTGGCGAACTAATAACCCCTGCCACATGTTCACCACTCGTTCATTCCCCCTCCTGCTCTCCATCTTCCTCACCGCCAATGCGCTCCATGCAGCCCCCGGGGGTGACCGCCATGTCATGATCAACGAGGCAAGACTGCGAACGCTCAGTGCTGATGACCAACGAGCGGTGCTCGAGTTGCGTGACAGACTTGACGCCGTCCTCGTCACGGATCGGAGCAGCTTGGATCGTTCCGAGCGACAGGAGCTTCGCCATGAATATCGCGCCTTGAAGAAGGAGATGGATCGCTATAACGCCGGCGGCACGGTGATCTACCTGAGCACGGCAGGGGTCATCATCATCCTGCTGATCCTGATCATTCTGCTGTAGCGCGTCCTGCCGGTCCAACGGGGGCGGCCAGGGATGGCTGCCCTCGTTCGTGTACCTGCATTTTTCGTCCCATCATATCGCAGGCCTCCTGTCCGATCTATTCCACATGATCGGGGATTCCTTTCCACAAATTGGCCGGTGCGCACGGTTCTTCCCGTTGGATCAGAGCCAGTGTTCAACGCGGCATGGTGATCGATGCGGTGCTTTCGTTCAAGTGTGGAGGACTGTGAGCCTGCCACATCACAGGTAACTTGGGCCGTCCTACTGAACGGTCATGGAAGAAGAGAAAGTCATGAAGTACGCGCTGCTGGTGGATGACGAACAGGAGATCTGTGAATTGCTGAGCGCCATGTTGCGACGCACGGGCACACGCTGCACATTCGCCCACAGCCTGGCCGAAGGCCGGGCCGCCCTGGCGGATGGGGAGTTCGATGCCGTGTTCGTGGACGTGAACCTTCCGGATGGCCTGGGATATGACCTGATCCCCGAAGTGAAGGCCGCCAAGCCGGATGTGCGCTGTATCGCCATTAGTGCCATGGACTCCGAACGAGGACGCGCTGTGGCCGCCGGCGCCGATGTCTTCATCCCCAAGCCGTTCAACCGCGAAGCCATCTTCTCCAGTATCCGCGATCTGGGTTTTCAAGCCTGACCACCTCACCACCTCTAATACCATCGCTGCATGGCCACCGCCCATCTACTCGTGATCGATGACGACCAGGACCTTTGCCTCCTCCTTTCGCGCCTGCTGACCAAGAGCGGGTACGAAGTGGCCACGGCCAACCGCGGGGCTGTGGCGCGTGACCTCATGAGCCGGAAGCGGTTCGATCTGGTCCTTTGCGATCATCGCCTGCCCGATACCGACGCACCCGCCATGCTGGAGCACATCCGTTCCACCTCGCCGGGCACACAGGTGATCATCATCACCGGTTATTCGGAGGTGCGGCTCGCGGTCGAGTTGATGCGGAAGGGCGCCTTCGACTACATCGGCAAACCCTTGTTCCCGGATGAACTGCTGATGCGGGTGCAGGATGCCCTGGCCGTCGATACCGCCCCGGAACCACGCGCCAACGGAAAGGATCGGGGCAAGGGCACCAGGTCCTCCGGCCCGGCCTATGTGGACGGTACCGGCTCGGCCGCACAGCTCATCGTGAAACACATCGGTCTTGTGGCCCCCACGGACATGTCCGTGCTGATCACCGGCGAGACCGGCACCGGAAAAGAGTTCGCGGCGAAACGCATCCATGCGGAAAGCACCCGTTCCGGAGCGCCCTTCGTGTCAGTGGACTGTGGTGCCCTCCCAAAGGAACTGGCCGGCAGTGAGCTCTTCGGGCATACCAAGGGCTCCTTCACGGGTGCTGTGAGCGACCGCGCGGGCAGCTTTGAACAAGCCGACGGTGGCACGCTCTTCCTGGATGAGGTGGGCAACCTTTCCTATGAGAACCAGATCAAGTTGCTGCGCGTGCTGCAGGAAAGGAAGTTCAAACGTATCGGCGGCACCAAGGACATCGAGGTGGATGTGCGCATCCTGGCCGCCACCAATGAGGATCTGCGCAAGGCGGTGGCCGAAGGCCGTTTCCGCGAGGACCTGCTCCATCGGATCCAGGAGTTCACCATCCATCTCCCGCCCTTGCGTGAGCGCCGCGAGGACATCCCACGTTTCGCCGAACACTTCATCGCCCTGGCCAATGAACGGCTCGGTCGCCAGGTGGAGGGTTTCGATGACGCGGCCTTGAAGCACATACTGGACCACGGATGGAGCGGCAACCTGCGCGAGCTGGGCAATGTGATCAAACGCGCTGTGCTGCTGAGCACAGGTCCGCGGATCACCCCCGATTGCCTCCCGGCCGTGGTGCTGAGCGGGGCAGCCGTGCCGCGTACCTCCAACACGGTCGAGGCCAGTGCGCGTTCCCCCCAGGATGCCCAGGGGGCTGAAGGCCTGAAAGGCGTGGCCCACCAGGCGGAACGGGAGGCGATCCTGCAAGCCCTGGAGCGTAACGGCTACAACAAGTCCCGTACGGCGGAGCAACTGAACATCGATCGGAAGACGCTGTACAACAAGCTGAAGTCCTTCGGTCTGGAGGTCTGACCATCGACCGATCACCCCCACCAGCACGGAACCATGGAGGAACTGCGCAAGGACCGCGAGGAGCGCAGGCTCACCACCATGCTCTACATCGCCGCCATGGCGGTGCTGCTGGCCCTGCTCTATGCCACCTATCGCAACATCCGCACCTATTCCAATACCGTGGCGGAGGTGCGCTCACACAACACCGCGCTGCTTGAACTGGAGGGCCTCCTTTCCAGCCTGCGTGACGCGGAAACGGGCGTCCGTGGCTTCCAGCTCACCAATGACACCTCCTTCCTGGAGCCCTACCGACAGGCCAACAGGAGGATACGCGACCATTCGGCGAGACTGGGCCTCCATCAATTGAACAGGGCCGACTCCGCTGGCCTCGGCGAACTGCGCAGATTGTCCGGTGAACTGGGGGAGCTGTGGCGGAGCATGGTGTTCAACAACGCGAACGCCATCGTCAGAAGTCCTTCCATGGTCTACGACATGCGTGTGGCGAAATCCTACATGGATTCGATCCGGACAGTGCATGATGGTCTTGTCGATGACCGGACACGGCGCCGCGATGACCTGCTGGACCGGGAGCGGGAAGAGGGTGTGGATGCGCCGTTCATGCTCGTGATCTATTCGTTGCTGGCCCTCTTCGCCACCGCCTTGATGTTCTGGCGGCTCACACGTACCCTTCGCTTCAACGAGGAGGTGCGTGTGGCACTGCGGAGCAAGGTGAGGGCCCTGGACCACGAAGTGACGCAGCGGGCCAGGTTGCAGAACCAGCTGCAGCAGGTGCTCGATGTTTCCCCCAGCGGCATCATGGCCTTCCGTTCCATCCGTGACAGTGCGGGCGTCATCATCGACTTCGAATGGCTGAGCTCCAACCGCACGGCCAACGCCACCATCGGACGCACGGATCTGGTGGGCAAGAGGCTCCTGGAGGAGATGCCGGAGAACCGCTCTCATGGCCTCTTCGACGACTATGTGCGGACCGTTGAACAGGGAACCCCTTCGGTGAAGGAGTTCCAGTACACCGGATCGGGCCTCAACAACTGGTTCCGCCACCATGCCGTGAAGCTGGATGATGGGTTCATGGTCATGTTCAGCGACATCACCGACCAGAAGCGCGCGGAGATGATCAACCAGGAAACGGACCGGCTGGAACTGACCGCACAACTCACGCGCACCGTGGCGCACGAGGTCCGGAACCCGCTGACCAACATCCACCTGGCGCTGGAACAGATCCAGGATGAGATGGAGGGTAAGGAGGAGGAGGTCAAGCCCTATTTCGCCATCGTTGACCGCAACCTCAAACGTATCGGCACCCTGATCAAGGAGATGCTTGAATCGTCCCGTAAGCGGGAGCTCAACCTGGCCTCCTGGCGGATGGTGGATATCGTGGATGGTGTGGTGAAGACCATCGGCGATCGCCTCGCCCTGCGGGAGATGGGCCATCTGGTCGAGATCGCCGAGGACCTTCCCGTGGTGATGGTGGACCATGAACTGATCAACCTGGCGCTCACGAACATCGCCGTGAATGCCGTGGAGGCCATGGAACCCGGCAAGGGCCTGCTGCGCTTCACAGTCACCAGGGATACCGATGCCGTCATCCTGTCCATGTCGGACAATGGCAAGGGCATCTCCCCGGAGAACCTGCAACGCCTGTTCGAGCCCTTCTACAGCGGCCGACCCGGCGGATTGGGGCTGGGGCTTACCACCGCCCGAAGCATCCTCCACAGCCACGGTATCCACCTGGATGTGAGCAGTACGGTAGGTGAGGGGACCACCTTCGCGCTCTGGTTCCCCCTGGCGGGCCTGGCACCCATGACCTGACCCGCTCCATCGCCCGCTGTAACTTCCCGGCGACCACCCCGTCCTATCGGTACAACGGGTTCCCTCTCCCGATGACCTTGGCCGAATACAATAGCGCAGTGGACCTGCACGCCGATGGCATCTATCGGTTCGCCCTCAAGCACCTGCGCGATGAGGATCGGGCCAAGGACGTGGTCCAGGAGAGCTTCGCACGCCTCTGGACCCGACTGGAGCAGGTGGAGGGCGCCAAGGCGAAGAGCTACCTCTTCACCACCGCGCATCATGTGATGGTGGATGAGGTGAGGAAGGACAAGCGCAGCACACGGATGGAGGAACACCACGCGGATATCAGGCACACGAGCCAGCAACAGCCGGACCTGAAAGAGGTGCTGGACGCGGCGCTCGCCACCCTGCCCGCCATCCAACGCAGTGTGGTGCTCCTGCGCGATCTGGAAGGATATACCTACGAGGAGATCGCTGAACTCACCGGACTGAACCTGCCCCAGGTGAAGGTGTACATCTACCGTGGACGCATCGCACTGAAGGAATACATCGGTCAACTGGACCTTGTTCTGTGAACGAACGGATCGACCATAACAACTACGAGGCCTGGCTGTTGGATCGGCTGGAGGGTCAGCTCACGCCCGAACAGGAACGCGAGCTGGACGCCTTTCTGCTGGAGCATCCCGAGCTCGCTTCGTGTGATGACGAACTTCCGGTGGTGGATCCTGTGAGCGGCACCATGTCCACCTTGGATAAGGACCTGTTGAAGCGTTCCATTCCGCCCGTGGGAATGGTCGATGACAGGCATGTGGAGGATCACCTCATCGCGCGCCTGCAGGGTGATCTGGACGTGGCGCAGCTGGAGGCTCTTCGTTCCTACCTCGTGGCTCATCCGGAGTGGCAGCGCGCTGACAGGACCTATGCGCTCACCAAGTTGGTCCCTGAGGCGGTGGCCTTCTTCGGCAAGCAGGAGCTGGTCCGGCATCTTCCACCGCAAGGTCTGGTGAACGCTTTCACGGTCGATGACCACCTCATCGCGCGCCTCGAAGGGGAGCTTTCCGCAGAACAAGCCGCTGCGTTGAACCGCTTCCTGGAGGCGCATCCGGCCTTCCGGCGGAATGAAGCACTGATCAATGCGACGCGTACCACGCCGGGATCGGTCGTGTATGTGGACAAGGCTTCGCTGAAGAAGAAGGAGGGCCGTGTGATCGCGTTCCGCATGCCACGTCCCGCGACGAGCTGGGCTGCTGCGGCGACCGTGGCCCTGCTCATCGTCCTTGGTCTGGTGCTGCGCGACAAGTCCTCCGATGCGCCGGACCGCTTCGCACGGGTGCCGCACAGCAGGCCGGAGCAACGGGCGGTAGTGGCGCCGGAAGCCTCGTTGGACAACGCGAAGGTGGAACAGGCGATCGTGGATCGTGATACGGCACCTGCCGAGGTGAACGCGCCAGCCAGGGAGTCGCGCAAGGAGGTTCCGGCTCCCAGCAACGGACCAGGAACCGAACGATCGAAGCAGGTGGTCCCGATCGACCCTGTAGAGCAACCGATGATCGCAGGAACACAGGGCTCGAACGGCCCAACGGAAGAGGAAGGACCAGCGCAGGAGCGGGTGGAAGCGCCCGAAGAGAAGCCTTTGTTCGCCGAGGTCGATCAACGTCCAGAACGGGTGAACACCACTCACCGATCGGAGGAGCGCACGGTGGGTGAGCTGCTCGCAAGCACCCTGCGCGAAAGGTTGCTCGACACGCCCGCCCGCACCGAAGCGCCATTGGACGGAGCTGATGCCGTGGCCGCGGTGGACCGCACCTTGAAAGCGGTGAGCGGTGATCGTGGAGGCCTCGAACTGCAGCGCCGCAAGAACGGTGGCGTACGCGGTTTCGACCTGCGCCTGGGCCGCAACTTCACCATCAGCGCCAGCCGCTGATCCGGCCGCCGTTCGCTGATCGCTGGCCAACGCATCCGTTCATCCCGTCAAGCAAGCCGCTCATCACGATCAGCGGATGCGATCGTAACAAGGCGTGGGGTCAAGGCGTCTTATGGACAAACAGCAACGAACACCACACTGCCATGAGAACCGTGATATCCCGCTCGCTCTTCCTGCTCGCCACCGTATTCACCCTCGGGTACGCCCGCGCTGCTGAACCGGTCCGGATGAAGCCGCTCACGAAGAGGTCGACCCTGGAGCGCACCCTGGACCGCGCCTTGAGCAATACCCTTGCCTATCCGCTGCTGGCCAAGGACGATATGACCGGCGAAGTGTACGTGAGCTTCGTGATCAACAAGGAGGGCCGGATCGAAGTGATCGATGCCAGCTCGCCGAATGAGGAACTGAAGGCCTATGTGCTCCGCAAGCTTGCCCGGATCGACATCGGCGACAACCCGGACGGCAGCTGGAAGACCACCCACATGGTATTCAACTTCCGGCCCGAGAAGGTCTGACCCCCGACCACCACACGCGCAATGGAGCCCCGGAACACGGGGCTTCTTGCTTTTTCGGCGTTTCCTGTAACTCTGTCCATGGCTGTCCGTCCTATGAACAGAACCCCACGACCATGAAGAAGCAGATCCTCGTCCTGGCCATGCTCTCCGGATCCATTGGTGGATCAGCCCAGACCGACAGCACCGAAGTCCCGAGCACGCATCGCCTTGAGCTGGGTGTGAATTCCAAGGAAGGTGGTTACGCCCGCATCGCCAACGATCCGGATTCCACCGACAAGCCGAGTCCTTTCGTGATCACCACCAAGCGCAAGAAGATCACGATATCCACCGAGGATCGCGACTGGATCTCCCAGGAGGACAGCGTGCAGGATGTGCTGAAGGAACTGCGCAAGGAGCGCCGCAACCAGTTCACCTACTGGAGCGGTGTGGATGTCGGTTTCAACGCGCTACTCGGCCCCGATAACAGCGGTGACTTCCCGCGCGAGTTCGACTTCCTGCAACTGGACCAGGCGCGTTCGCGCTTCGTGTCCATCAACTTCATGGAACAGAAGATCGAGTTCGGTTCGCACCATGTCGGACTGCTCACCGGGCTTGGCTGGGAGTTCACCAACTATCGTTTCAAGGAGAACAGCATCATGAACTTCGAGGGTGACACCATCACCGCCTTCGCGGTGGATCAGCCGCAGTTCATCAAGAGCAAGTTGCGCCAGAGCGGCTTCCGCGTTCCGCTGATGCTGGAGTTCAACACCAAGCGCGCCAAGATGCCGACCACGGAGGAGGTCATCGCCGCCGCTGCAGACACCGTCGGCGGCAAGGAACCGCGCACCTTCAAGTTCACCAACAAGAAGAACTTCCACCTGGCCGCCGGTGTGGTGGGCACCTGGTACTACGACAGCATGTACAAGCAGAAGTACCGGATGGATGGCAGCATCCAGAAGGACATCGACAAGGGCGAGCACCAGGTACTGCCCTACCGCCTGGCCGCGTCGGCGCGGATCGGATATGGCGGCCTCAACCTCTTCGCGGAGTATGCGCTCACACCGCTGTTCAAGGAACATATCACACCGGAGCTCACTCCTTTCAACGTGGGCCTCACGATCATCGGGTTCAACTAGCGCATCGGTCAACCGCTACGCGCTACGAGGGGTTGTACCCGAGGTGGAAGGGCTGCTTCGAAAGAGGCGGCCCTTTCCTGTTGTGCCATGGGATGGGTCGAGCAGCCCGCTTCCCCACCACCTTCCATCACTTCCCGCTATTTTTGCGGTTTCCAACCTGAACGCACCGCCATGGGCCGCATTTTCGAGAAACGCAAGCACAAGATCTTCGCCCGCAACGCCAAGCTGAGCAAGCTCTTCACCCGCATCGGCAAGGAGATCGCCATGAGCGTGAAGGCCGGTGGGCCCAACCCCGAGGCCAATTCCCGGTTGAAGATGGCCATTCAGAACGCCCGCGGGGCCAACATGCCCAAGGACAACATCGACCGGGCGATCAAGAAGGCGGCCGGTGGCGGTGAGGCGGACTACAGCGAGATGACCTACGAGGGCTACGCGCCCGGTGGTGTGGCGGTCTTCGTGGAAACGGCCACCAACAACCCCACGCGCACCGTGGCCAACGTGCGCAGCTTCTTCAGCAAGTGCGATGGCACCCTGGGTACGAGCGGCTCGCTCTCCCATGTCTTCGACCGCAAGGCCGAATTCGTGATCGAGACCGCCGCCTTGAAGGACAAGGACTCCGACGAGTTCGAGATGGAGTGCATCGACGCCGGCGCCGAGGACGTGATCCACGACGAGGAAGGCATCGTGATCCTGGCACCCTACACCGCTTTCGGCAGCATGGCCCAGAAGCTCGAACAGCTCGGCGTGGAATCGAAGAGCGCCGAGCTCAAGCGCTTCCCGCTCTCCACCATCCCGGTGGACCTGGACACCGCCAGGAACGTGATGAAGCTGGTGGACATGCTGGAGGAGGACGACGATGTGAACGCCGTCTACCACAACATGGAGCTTACCGAGGAGGTGGAGGAGGCGCTGGCCAACGGCTGATCCATCACCCCCTGTTCAGAAGCGTCCGGAATCGGATGTGGTAGTGCGTGCCCTGGTCGCCGCCCTGCACCGTCATGCGGCCGTTCAACTGTTCCACCAGGCTCTCGATCAGGGAGACACCGAGCGTGGTACCGTCCGTCTGCATCTTCTCCAACGGAATGCCCACCCCATCGTCCGTGTAGACCAGATCGAAGGCGCCTTCGCCCGCTTCACTGATGGCAAGCTCGATAAGTCCTGAGGCGCGTCCCGTGAAGGCGTGCTTGAAGGAGTTGGTGATGAGCTCGTTCAACAGCAGGCCCAGCGGTACCATGGTGTGCAGGTCGAAGGTCAGGTCCTTGGCGATGTGCGTGCGGTACTCGATCTGGTCATCCACATCATTCACCTCCACCAGGTCGGCGAACAATTCGCGGATGTACAGGGCCACGTCCACCGTGGCCAGCTCATCACCCTTGTAGAGCTTCTCGTGGATCAGGGCCATGCTGGTGACCCGGCTCTGGCTCTGGTCGAAGGCGTGCTGCAGGCGCTCATCAGCGATGGTGCCGGCCTGCAAACGCAGCAGGCTGGCGATCACCTGCAGGTTGTTCTTCACCCGGTGGTGCATCTCCTTGATCAGCACCGTGATGCGCTCATTCGCCTGTTCCAGCTTCTCCTTCTCGGCCTGCAGGGCGGCGTTCTGTTCATTGTCCCGGATGCGCGCCGCCTTGAGGTTCTCCCGCATGCGCGAGAGCGATAGGCCGAGCACGTCCTGCCGGCCACGCACCGGGACCGGCGTGTCGTAATCGCCCTTGCCGATGGCTTCCGCGCTGCTGGCCTGCGCGCGGATGTTGTCGATCATGCCGTTGAACGAGAGCGCCATCTGCCCGATCTCATCCGTGCTGCTCACCGGCACCTTCGCACTGATGTCCCCCGTGGCCAGCGAACGCGCGGCGTGCGTCACTTCGTTCACGGTGTTGCGCAGGCCGCGCAGGATCACCACGCCCATGATGGTGACCGCGCCCACCACGCCGAGCAGCGCGGCCAGTACGATGAAGAGGCGCAGTTCGGCGCTGCGCGAGTTGGCGGCTGTGCTCTCCCGGATCAGGCCCAGGGAGCTGTCCTCCACGAGCTTCAGCTTCTCCAGCGCCTGCAGGCTCAGCTCCCACCACTGGCGCGGTGCGAGGCCGAGCGGATCCACCGTGCGTCGCTCCTTCACCGTGCCGATCAACGCACGGAGGAAATTCACATCTGGCCCTTGGAAGAGCTGTCGGTAGGCCTTCATCACCTCCGGCCGGGCATCGCGCTCGAAGAGCAGCAGGTTGGTCTCGTACGTGGAGATGAGGTCGTTGATCTCGCCCTGGTCGCTCTCTGTCATCACACCACGCGATCCGATGCTGAGCCGGTCGCGCACCATGCATAGCGCCTGCTTGGCGTTGAGCAGCCGCTGGTGTGCGTACATCCACGACTGGGTCTCCGGATCGAGCCCTGTACGCACGATGCGTCCCATCTCATCCAACAGACGCTGGTCCATGGCCCCATAACTGCGGCCCGCCGCTTCGGGGTCGATGCGCCGCTCCGCCACCCGCCCGCGCAGGATGTTCAGCCCGTCGAAGGGCAGACCACCCATCACCGTGGGGTCGTTCGGATGCGTGGGGTCCCGCAGCTCCGCGATGCTGGCATTGGTGCGCTGATGCTGTACGGTGAGTTTGATGGAGGTGACGGGCTTGCCCGTGAGGTAGCCCACCGACAGGGCGCTCTCCCGCTGAAGCTCATGGATGACCTCGGCGAAGCGACCGATCAGAGCGCTCTGCTGCTCCACATAGTCCATCACGTCCAGCCGCTTGATGCTCGAATCGACCTGCTTCCCGATCAACAACACCATGCCCACCACCGGGATGCCCAGGGTGATCATGAACTTGGTCCGGATGGGGAGGTCCGCGAAGCGCCAGCGCATCGTGCCGAAAGTACAGCGCACCGCGCTTGCCAAGGGCTTCTACCTTTGGCCGCAACGGCCCCGGGCCGGTCAACACACATGAAGGATCAATTCGAGGCGCTCGACGCACGGACTGCGGAAGCGCTGCTGGGTGGCGGCCAGGACCGCATCGCTGCACAACACAAGAAGGGGAAGTTGACCGCGCGCGAGCGGATCGATCTGCTGCTCGACGAAGGCAGCTTCCAGGAGATCGGCCAGCTCGTCACCCACCGGAGCGACAACTTCGGATTGGACAAGCAGGTCTTCCTGGGCGATGGGGTGGTCACGGGCCATGGCCGCATCGATGGTCGCCTCGTCTACGTGTTCTCCCAGGACTTCACCGTGCTGGGCGGATCGCTCGCCGAAGCCCATGCCGCCAAGATCTGCCGGATCATGGACCTTGCCATGCAGAACGGCGCTCCCGTGATCGGCCTCAACGACAGCGGCGGTGCGCGCATCCAGGAAGGGGTGGTCAGCCTCGCGGGTTATGCCGACATCTTCTACCGCAACGTGCGCAGCAGCGGCGTGGTCCCGCAGATCAGCGCCATCCTGGGACCCTGTGCCGGCGGTGCCGTGTACAGCCCGGCCCTCACCGATTTCGTGATGATGACCGAGGGCACGAGCTACATGTTCGTGACCGGGCCCAATGTGGTGAAGACCGTGACCCATGAGGAGGTGAGCAGCGAGGACCTCGGTGGCGCCTCCACCCATGCGTCCAAAAGTGGTGTGGCCCACTTCACCGCACCCAATGAGCTCGATGCCATCCGCCAGCTCCGCCAGCTCATCTCCTACATCCCGAGCAACTGCGAGGAGGACCCGCCCGTGGTGGACTACCAGCCCGGCGATGAACTGCGGCCCGAGCTCGACACCATCATCCCGGACAATCCGAACCAGCCCTACGACATCCGCGAAGTGCTCAATGCCGTGATCGATCCGGACAGCAGCATGGAAGTGCATGCGGACTATGCCCGCAACATGGTCATCGGCTTCGCACGCGTGGCCGGCCGCACCGTGGGCTGTGTGGCGAACCAGCCAGCCACGCTCGCCGGTGTGCTCGATATCGACGCCAGTGTCAAGGCCGCGCGCTTCGTGCGCTTCTGCGATGCCTTCAACATACCCTTGCTCGTCTTCGTGGATGTGCCCGGCTTCCTGCCGGGCACGGACCAGGAATGGCGCGGCATCATCAACCACGGAGCGAAACTGCTTTATGCCTTCAGCGAGGCCACCGTGCCACGGATCACCGTCATCACGCGTAAGGCCTATGGCGGCGCGTATGATGTGATGAACTCCAAACACATCGGGGCGGACATGAACTTCGCATGGCCCGGCGCGGAGATCGCCGTGATGGGCGCGAAGGGTGCGGCGGAGATCATCTTCAAGGGTGAGATAGCGAAGGCCAGCGACCCCGCCGCCAAGCTGGCCGAGAAGGAGGCCGAGTACAAGGAACAGTTCGCCAACCCCTACGAAGCGGCCGCACGCGGTTATGTGGATGCGGTGATCCGTCCCTCCGAGACGCGGAAGCACATCATCGCCTCGCTCGACATGCTGCGCAACAAAGTGGAGAAGCTCCCGCGCAAGAAGCACGGGAACATCCCGCTCTGATCCGCGTATCAAGGGCTTCGCCTCGCACATGAAGTTCACCGTCGTCACGCCCAGTTTCGGGCAGCTCCGCTACCTCCGCCTCAACGCCGCTTCCGTGGCCGATCAACGCGCACCGGGCATCGAGGTGGAGCACATCGTGCAGGATGGCGGCAGCAAGGATGGCACCCGCGAGTGGCTGAAGGAGCAGGCCCTGATCACCGCGGTGCCCGAACCCGACGAGGGCATGTACGACGCCATCAACCGCGGCATCATGAAGGGGACCGGCGAGGTCTTCTCCTGGCTGAATTGCGACGAGCAATACCTGCCCGGAACGCTGGCGGCGGTCCAGGCCTATTTCGAGCAACACCCGGAGGTCGACATGGTCGCGGGTGATACCATCGTGGTGGATGCACAGGGTGCCTACCAATGCCATCGCAAGGCCGTGGTGCCTACCACCGGGATCCTCCGCCTTGGTCGTACACCCGTGCAGAGCTGCTCCCTCTTCTTCCGTGCCCGGCTCGTGAAGGGCCAAGGCGCCGTGCTCTTCGATCCGCAATGGAAGGCCATGGGCGACTGGGCCTGGCTGCGTGATCAGGATGCACGTGGAGCGCGGATGGAACGCCTGCCACGCTTCCTGGCCACCTTCGTGGACGATGGCGGTAACCTCGGCATGAGCCCCCAGGCGATCAAGGAGACCCGCGCGGTGTACGGAGCCCTCAGCACCTGGCACCGCGCCACGGAATACGTGGTGCGCGGCGCGGACTATCTGCGCAAGTTCTTGGATGGGTATTACTCCCAGAAGCCCTTCGACTACGCGATCTATGAGGCGGATGGTTCACGCCCCTCCGGTGTCTCCGCCGAGCGGCGCGTTCGCCATGTGGCCAGGCCAACCTGGCATTGGAAGGGCCGGGCGCACTGAGTCGCCCGAGGGCCTTTACCCTGTTTCCAGCCTCGGATAACTTGCGGCCCCAACGCGACGCTTCAAGGTTCACGCGTGCTGGCAGGTCATCCTTCGTCGGCATGTCCGGGCCAACGGCGCACGTGGTGCAGTTATGGTCCAACGTATGGCCCCTCTCCCTTCAGCCTTCATGGCGGTTGCCATGTGCTCTGCGGTCATGGACCTCGGTGCTCAACAGGACCCCACCTGGCCGGAGGTCCGCCGGATGAAGGAGGATACCGCCAAGGTCATCCAGCTGTCCGACCTGTGCTTCGGTTACCGGAGGAAGGATCCGGACTCGGCCCTGTTCTTCGGCGGACAGGCACTTGATCTGGCCCGAAAGCTTCGCTACCCCAAAGGGGAGGCACAAGCCTTGAACGACCTGGCCATCATCCACCTTGATCGTAGTGCGTTCGCCGAGGCGGATAGTGCGCTGCGTGCGGCCCTGCGCATCCGCACCCGCATCGGCGATGAAGAAGGGGTGGGAGCCGTGCATAACAAACTGGGCAACCTCTACCAATCGCAGCTCCGACTGGAGGAAGCGCTGGAAGAGAACCGACGGGCACTGGCCATCTTCGAACGCCTGGATCAGCGGGCGAAGTCGGCGATCATCCTGAGCAATATCGCCATCCTCGAATTCAATCTCGGGCAGAACGAGCAAGCCTTGAAGGATCATCGTACAGCCGCCGCGGTCCGGGGATCCCTCGGCGATAGCGTCGGCCTGGCCATCTCACAAGGCAACATGGCCAATGTGATGCTCGCCATGGGGGATACGGCCGAAGCGCTCACCATGCTCCAACGGGCGGGCGGCGTCTTTCGCGCACGGAACATGGAACTGGAGTACGCCGTGCAGGCACACAATGAGGCAGGGGTGCGCCTGGAACGTGGCGAGGTGCAGCGTGCCGCTGCCTTGTACGCGGAGGCGCTCGCCATCCGTGAGGCGGCCGGTGATCGCAAAGCCACCGCCTCATCCTTGATCGGTCTTGCGGACGCCAGCGCACGGTCGGGACGGATGGGTGAGGCCCGGCGCCTGGCTTTGCGCGGGCTGGGGATCGCCACCGCGGTGGGCGCCACCAGTGAACAGATGAACGCCTATCGTACGCTCGCCCGCATCCACGCGCGGTCGGGGCACGCGGACAGCACCCTGACCTACCACGAACGTTTCGCCGCCCTGCGCGATTCCGTGTTCAGCTCGGAGAACGGCCGGCGGATCTCGGACCTGCAGGCGCGCCTGGGGATCGAACGAAAGGAACAGGAACTGCAGCAACAGCGGGCGGACATCAACGAGAAGAACCTGGCCATTGCCGAACTCGATCAAAGGGCTGAACGGCGGAGGTACCTGCTCATCCTCGCGGCATCGGGGATCGGTGCGGTGGGGCTGCTTGCGCTCTACCTGCTCCAGCGGCAGCGGCGGAGATCGGAGGCGCTGCGGCACGCCTCGGTGATCGCCGAACGGGAGCTGGGGCTGAAGGCCCTGGTCCACCGCACCGACGCGGAACGTAAGCGCATCGCCTCGGAACTGCACGACGGCGTGGGGCAGCTGCTCACCGGCCTCAAGTATCGCCTCCAAGCTGCCGCCAGTGAGGATGCCCGGCTCCAGACCGCACTGACCCTGGCCGACGAGGCCGGAAAAGAGGTCCGGGGCATCGCACATAGCATGATGCCGCGTGCCTTGGAGGAGACCGGACTGGTGCCGGCGCTCACGGACATGTTCTCACGCGCCTTGAACGTTCCCGGTCTGGAGCATCAGTTCGAGCATCACGGCATGGACCGACGGTTCGACCCCGGGATCGAGACCGGCATCTATCGCATCGCGCAGGAGGTGGTGAGCAATATCCTGAAACATGCCCATGCACAACGGGTGGATGTGCAGCTGCTCGTCAATCAAGGCGCCATCGTGCTGATCATGGAGGATGATGGTGTCGGCTTCGATCCCGCCCGCATGGGTCAGGGATTGGGTCTCCGTAATCTGAAGGACCGAGCACGCATCATGAACGGCAACATCGATCTTTCGGCCCGCGAGGGCGGTGGTACGGTGGTGATGCTGCGTGTACCCTTGTCCGCAAGCACTGCAACATGAACGATCCGATCCGTGTGGCCATCTGCGATGATCACCGTGTGGTGACCGAGGCGCTGAGCGAACTGATCAACGCGATGTCCGGTGTCGATTGCGTGGGCACCGCCGGGAACGGGGAGGAGGCGCTCTTCATGCTCAAGCATATCCAGGTGGACGTGTTGCTCACCGACCTGGACATGCCCGGTATGGACGGCTTCGAACTCGCGCCCAAAGCACGGGCCGAGCGTCCCGGGATCCGCATCCTGGTGCTCACCATGCACGATGAGCCTGCGCTCGTGCAACGTGCGGCGGAGATCGGCGCGGATGGCTATGTGCTCAAGAGCGCCGGCAGGGACGAGCTCCTGCTCGCCATTCGTGAGGTGCATGCCGGTCGTCGGTACTTCAGCGGAACGGTCACGAGCAAGTTGTTGGATGGCAGTGGGCCTGCGACCACCTCCACGCTGCTCCAGGACCTGAGCACCCGGGAGATCGAGGTGCTCGCAGCGCTGGCCGAGGGCCTCGGCAACAAGGAGATCGGCGCGCGCCTTTTCATCAGCCCGCGCACCGTGGACACCCACCGTACGAACCTCATGCGCAAGCTGGACACCCACAACCTGGCCGGTCTGGTGCGCATCGCCATCAAGGCCGGCCTGGTCCGATAAGCTCCCCCGGGCGTTGGGCGGCCTGTCCGTTCGGGTTTCTTAACAGCGGTGCGCCCGGCAGGGACCCTAACTTCGGACCGAACACAACTCTTCACCATGCTCTTCAAAGTCGCCTCCCTGCTGGCCATCGGCGCCCTCGCCACGATGCCCCACGACCCGCTCCCCGATCTTGAGATCGGCACCAGCCTTCCCGCTTCGGACACCCGGATGAAGGATGTCAGCGGTAAGGAACTTTCACTGAAGGACGCGGCCGGGACGAACGGTCTGCTGGTGATCTTCTCGTGTAACACCTGCCCCTTCGTGATCGGTAACGAGGACAGCCAGGGTTGGGAGGGCCGCTACCCGGAACTCGCCGCCTACACCCAACGACACGGCGTGGGCATCATCTTCGTGAACAGCAACACCGCCAAGCGGGAGAACGGTGATGGGTTCGCTGACATGCAGGCACGCTACAAGGAGAAGAAGTACGCCGGACACTACGTGCTGGATGAGGGGAACAAGGTGGCCGATGCCTTCGGCGCACGTACCACCCCGCATGTCTTCCTCTTCGACAAGGATCTCAAGCTCGCCTACAAAGGCGCCATCGATGACAATGTGGGGGATGCCTCCGCCGTGAAGGAGCGCTACGTGGAGAAGGCCGTGGCCAACGTGGCCGCAGGCAAGTCCGCCGATCCCGCCGTCACGCGCAACATCGGCTGCAGCATCAAACGCGTGGCCGTGGAACACAAGCATTGATCGTTCATGCTGAGCAACGCCGCGTCATGCATGCATGGCGCGGCGTTGTTCATTTGTTGAAAACAATGTGCGGGACGCCCGCAGGGTGGGCTGTTCCTTTGCGTCAATTGACTTCCGGATGAACGTTCTATTGATCGGTGGAGGCGGCCGCGAACACGCCATGGCCTGGAAGATCGCCCAGAGCTCATTGCTGGACGAGCTCTACATCGCGCCGGGGAACCCGGGCACCGTGCGCCATGGCCGCAATGTGCCGCTGGACCTTCACGACCAGAAGAAACTGCGCGCCTTCCTCCTCGAGAAACGCATCCGTATCGTGGTGGTGGGGCCCGAGGACCCTTTGGTCGACGGCCTTCATGACCGCATCGCCGGGGATCCCGAACTGAAGGACGTCACCGTGATCGGACCCCGGAAGGAAGGAGCTCGGCTCGAAGGCAGCAAGGACTTCGCGAAGGAGTTCATGTTCCGCCACAACATCCCGACCGCCGCGCACCGCAGCTTCGGCAAGGGTCAGCTGCAGGAGGCCATCGACCACATCGAACGGTCGCCCGCGCCCTATGTGCTCAAGGCGGATGGACTGGCTTCGGGCAAGGGCGTGGTGATCACCAGCGACAAGAAGGAGGCGGCCAAGGTGCTGAAGGACATGCTGCAGGACGGCCGCTTCGGCGCGGCTGGTGAGCGCGTGGTGATCGAGCAGTTCCTCAAGGGCATCGAGGTGTCCGCCTTCCTCATCACCGATGGGGACTCCTTCAAGATGCTGCCGGCCGCCAAGGACTACAAGCGCATCGGTGCAGGTGATACCGGACCGAACACCGGTGGCATGGGTGCGGTATCCCCGGTTCCCTTCGCCGACCGTGACTTCATGCAGAAGGTGCACGACCGCGTGGCGGCACCCACCATCCGCGGTCTGAAGAAGGACGGCATCCCCTACAGCGGATTCCTCTTCATGGGCCTGATGAACGTGAACGGTGAGCCGTACGTGATCGAATACAACGTGCGCCTCGGCGACCCTGAGACCCAGGCCATACTGCCCCGCCTGCGCAGCGATCTGCTGGACCTCTTCGAGGGTATCGCCACCGCAACGCTCAGCGAGCGCCATGTGGATGTGGATGACCGCACCGCCGTCTCCATCGTTCTGGCAAGTGAAGGCTACCCGGGTGAATACGCGACGGGAGCACCGATCGTGGGCATGGAGCTCGTACGCGAGGCCTATGTGTTCCAGAGCGGCACCGCAACGAAAGGAGACGAGTTGGTGACCGCCGGCGGACGTGTGCTCACCGTCACCGCCTTTGGAAAGGACCTGGAGCAGGCCATCATGAGCGCACAGCGTTCAGCCGCGCTCATCGACTTCGAAGGACGCTACCTGCGTCCGGACATCGGGTTCGATCTGGTGAAGCAACCGTCCACCAAAGCAGCACCACCAGTGGCCCGTTAGGCCAGGGTGCCGTTCTGCCTGGCCTTGCGGTTGTAGCGGCCCTGCATGTTCAGCCAGTACACCAGGCCGAAACCCAGCACCAAGCTGAACAACGTGACCGGCAACCAACCCATCCAGGACAGGACGCTCAAGGTCGCTTCGATGAAGTGGCCGATGGCGAATACGATCTTCTGCATCGTTCAGGAACTGTGACCCGCCAAAGATAGACAGTCGCCCGGAACCCGCCCGCCTATGCTCGTTCAGCTCTTCCGCAGCAACCGCCCCGGAGTCCTGCTATTGCTGCTGCTGCTGGTGCCGGCGCTGTTCTGGCCCCATCTGCTGGCCGCCGCACCCGATCTCTCCACCGGCATGCCGCTCGCGCGCCTCTTCGGCTGGTTATTCGGGCTGGGCCGCTGGGTGCACGGGGCGGTGGTCCTGGCCCTCGTGGCGATCCTGGCCATCCAGGTAACGGTGCTGATGAACGAGACGGAATTGGCCGTGCGGCGCAACCACCTGCCCGGCCTTCTGGTGCCATTGGCCGTGGCCCTGGCCATATCGCCCGGCGCGGCAGGCGCGGCATTCCTGGGCACCCCCTTCGTGATCTGGGCCATGCACCGCACCTGGAGCATCTCCAGCGGTGGCAAGGCCTTGGGTGCGCTCTTCGACGCCGGGATCCTCATCGGGCTGGCCGCCTTGTGCTACATGCCCTACGCCTTCCTGCTGGTGGTGGTCTGGGCGTCGGTGTCGGTGATCCGACCGTTCCAATGGCGTGAGTACCTCGTGCCTTTCCTGGGTGTGGTGGTCTCCTTCTACCTGGCCTGGGGCGTGCACCACCTCCTGGATACCCCCTCCTGGGATCCCCTGCGCACGGTGGCCGCTTCCACCATCGGGCCGGGCCGGACCCCTGATGGTTACGGTTGGACGGTGGGCCTCGTCCTGGTCCCCTTGATGTTCATCTCAATGCTCCGCTTCACGGAGTATTACGGCCGCGGTGTCGTGCGGGAGCAGAACATCCGGAGCGCTTTCATCGCCCTGGTGCTGACGCTGGTGCTCCTGGCTGTGCTGGTCCAGTTGATCACCGGGCTCTTTCCCGTGGCTGTGGTGGCCATTCCGGGCGCCGTGCTGGCGACCTTCGCCTTCCTGGGCACGCGCCGGGCGTGGGTGGGCGAGGCCACGGTACTCTGCCTGCTCGTTCTGGCCATCTGGTCGCAGTACACGGGGTCCTGACCGCACCGTGTACCTTCGCGCCGCGCGCGGGACATCACACCGCCGTACCCAACGCGATGAAATTCGGCGTCGTCACCTTCCCGGGATCCAACTGCGACGAGGACATGATCCATGTGCTCGGCACCCTGCTCGGCCAGCCCGTGGAACGGCTCTGGCACAAGGAGCACGACCTGAAGGGGGTGGACATGGTGGTGCTGCCCGGGGGCTTCTCGTACGGCGATTACCTCCGCAGCGGTGCCATCGCACGCTTCTCCCCGATCATGCAGGAAGTCGTGGCGCATGCGAAGAAGGGTGGCCTGGTCTTTGGCGTTTGCAATGGTTTCCAGGTGCTGTGTGAAGCTGGGCTCGTTCCCGGAGCATTGCTGCACAACGAGGGGCAGAAGTTCGTGGCACGGAACACCTGGATCAAGCCGGCCACCCGACGGACCGCGCTCACAAGCCTCGTTCCGGACAAGGCGCTGAAGATCCCGATCGCGCATGGTGAAGGGCGTTACCACGCTGACGCGAACACCCTGAAGGCGTTGAAGGACAACGACCAGGTGCTCTTCCGTTATTGCGATGCGGAGGGGCGGATCACCGATGAGGCGAACCCCAACGGGAGCAAGGAGAACATCGCCGGTGTGTGCAACAAGGAGCGCAATGTCTTCGGCATGATGCCGCACCCGGAGCGGGCTGCGGATGAGCGACTCGGGAACACCGACGGACGTTCGCTCTTCGATTCGCTGTTGAAGGCGGCCTTGACGACCGCCTAAGGGACCAAGCGACGAAGGATCGGCGCGACCCGTTTGGTGCGCTCCGGTTCCAAGGTGATCGAGGTGTCGTTCCCGTCGGCACCCTTCCATCCATCCAGCTCAACGCCCTCCGCAGGCGTGAATTCCATGTGCAACGTGATGCCTTGGAAACAGATGATCTCCTGTGTTCCCGATGGCAGCGGCATCCCTTCGATGTTCAGTGATCCTTGGTCCTCCGCAGGGACCTGAACGCTGACCCGCCGGACCTTCCGGCCTGTGGCCTGGCCGAGGTAGGTGCTCAGGTATCCGGGTCGTTGGCCGATGAATTCGTTCATCCACTGCTCGGACTCGGAAGGTGAGGGGCGTGGCATCTCATCGTTCCACCGCGCGTGATCGGCCTCCAGCCACCCACGATCCACCGCGACCAGGCTGTCGAGCAGGGCATGGCCGGTCACTGGTGAAAGCACCGTGGAGAGCAAGGCGCTCATGCGCGCCAGCAGCATCGGCTCCAGTTCCTTGTGGGCGAGCAGCTGGGGGATGTACGGTGTTTCCGCCCCAACGCCCGAGGCCATGCGTTCCACGCTGTTCTCGCTGTACGGTGCCCAGAGGTCCATGTCGAAGAGCACCCATCGCCACCGGCCTTCCGGCACGCGCGGACGGTAGAGGCGGACGTTGAGGTCGTGGTCGGCGCGGCCGGTCCAGAGGTCCAGGCAGGCGAGGTCGATCAGGTTGGCCACATCGATGTGACGTTCCAGGGTGTCTATTGGCGCAAGTGCCATCAGATGTGCGATGGCCGGCCCGAAGGAGGCATCACTGCCGGAGAGCACCCGTGCGGCAGGACCTTCCAACACATGCACCGCGCCAGCATCGCTGATCCGCTCCAGCCATTGCCTGTCCTTGGGGGGCATCCAGCGGTACAGGCCCCAGTATTCGCCATTCAAGTACAGCGGCATCGGTCGCGACGGTTGAACATCCACGTGCAGGCCGTTCCGGAGGATGGTGAGTTCCACGAAGCGATTGCGGAGATAGGTGTGTGCGCCGGCATCGGCACGCAGGATGCCCTCCTGGAAAAGCTCCTTCTCGTTCAAGCGGAGACCCTGCGCCGGACTATCGTATCGGTCACGTGCATGCAGTTTGAACGAACGCTTCGGCAGGCTGCGCGATCCGCTGCCATGGATACTGAGGCCGATGGGAACGGGTGCATCCGGCGATCCGTTGAACTTCACCATGGCCAGGCGCTCCCACGAACGACCGCGGCGGCTGAAGTTCGCGTGCACCCCCTCCACATTGATGCCGACGCTGTCATCGGAGAGCAAGGACCCATCCATGGCGATGGTGATGCCCTCCGCCGGCGCATCGCCGCGATGGAAGGTGGAGCAGAACTCCTTGCTGGGCAGCCGACCATCCACGAAGGCGCGCGCACGAATGACCATGTCGCGGTCCACCTCGATGGGATGGTCGTAGCGCAGGCCATGTTCCGCCGTGGGTTCGGTGCCGTCGGTGGTGTAGCGGATCACAGCGTCCTGATCGGCGTTCAACGCTAGGATCGTCCTCGAGTCGAGCAGGGCGAGCGTGGTATCCACGAACGGTGTAGCCGTGCGGCCATGCACCGGTCGCAACCCCGCGTTCGGCGATCCGGGCGTGGCTTCCGTGAAGAAGCTCCACTGTTCGCGGTCGCCATCCGTCAAGCGTCCCACGCTCAGGTCGCCAGCCATCGCCGGGTAGGTGAAGACGTCCTGGACGGTGAGCCCATCCGCGGCGATCAGCAAGAGCGTACCTCCCTTCCGGGGAAGGGTGAAGCCGGCATGGTCGGGACCACGGTCCGGCTCGCCATCGAACCAGATGATCCGATGTGCATGTGGTGCTATCCGGAGCGGCCCCTTCAGTACATGGGTGCGCCCGACCACCGCGAAACGCATTCCGGCGATATCGATCTCCTGTTCGGTCGGGTTGAACAGCTCCACCCAGTCGGGCGTACTGCCGTCCTCCGCGATGTGGGTATGCCGGTTGGCAGCCTGAAGCTCGTTGATCAGCACGCCGTCCTGTGCGGATGCGGCGAACGCGATCGTACACAGCAGGATGGTAGCGCCCTTCTTCACCGGCCGAAATTAGGGCAATGCCCCCCTAAAGGGCATTCCGCGTCACATAGTAACGCCAGGCAACGATGGCCTTCTGCATCCCGTTCAACCGCAGCAGGTCCTTGTCCCAGAGCTTGGGCAGGAGCAGCTTGTTCAGACGTGCGAGCAGACGGAAGAATGAGCGGCGCATGATCAATGGTGTTGCAGGCCGCAATCCTCACCGGCCCATTCCAGTTCGATGGTGGCGTGGTGGATACCCAGTGATGTGAGCACCTCGCGAGCAGTGGCCTTCAGGCGTAATGCGGCGGGGAGGTCCACATCGGCGACCACCAGATGCACCGTGTGGATGATGAGGCTGCCATCCAATGTCCAGGTGTGCTGGTCATGCAGGTCCTTCACGTGCGGGATCGCCATCAGCCGCGTCCGGACCTCCTGCATGTCCAGCGAACCCGGTGTGCGCTGCATGAGGATGCCCGTGCCCTTGCGGAGCGTCTGCAATGCGTTGAACAGGATGAAGCAGCTGATGCCGATGCTGAGCAGGGGATCGATGATGGTCCAGTTGGTGAAATGGATGAGCACACCGCCGACCAACACCGCCGCCCAGCCGAGGACGTCCTCCAACAAGTGCAGGTAGGCGCCGCGTTCGTTCAATGTTCCACCGCCGTGCAGCTTCCACGCCGCGAAGCCGTTCATCACGAGGCCGAAGACCGCGATGCCGATCATGCCCACGGCGTTGGGCGTGGTGGGTTGCCAGAGCCGCGGTACCGTCACGACCAACATGCCGATGGCACCGGCGATGAGCACCACGCTGGTCAACCAACCACCGAGCATGCTGTACCGGCCATATCCGTAGCTGTATTCCGCGTCGCGCCCCCTGGTTGCCACATGTTGCAGGTACCAGGCCGCCCCGAGCACGAGGCAGTCGCCCGCATCATGGAAGGCGTCGGTGAGCACAGCGATGCTCCCGGACCACCAGCCGCCGATGACCTCCACAAGCGTGAAGGCCAGGTTGATGAAGAAGGCCAGGGCCAGGGCGCGCGTGCTCGCAGCATGTACATGGCCGTGGCCATGGTGCTCATGTACGTGGTCGTGGTGGCCGTGGTCGTGCGCCATCGCCAGCGAAGGTAGGAGGGGGCTTGTGCCTCACCCCACGATCACCCTTCCCGTCTTCTTCGCCAGGCGCTTCTTCGCCTCGGTGAGGTGCATGATCTCCTGCAACAGGGCCAGCATGCCCAGGTCATCGGCGCTCTTCAGCTCCTCCTGCCGGTCCTTGATCATCCGGTCCACGCGGCGCTCCTTCAGGATGTCCACGGCTTCCTCCAGCGCGTCATAGAGCATTTCGTTCTCGCGCTTCACGTGGATCTTGTGCCGCTCCTTCCAGTTGGGGCTGAGCACGTGCTTCTCCGTCAGCAGGTCGATGGCGGTGGTGCGCCACGGTTCCTGTTCGTGCGTCACATAGCGTGTCCCTTCCACGGATACACCGAGGTTGGTGCTGTGCCGATAGTCGAGGTACATCTCGCGGAAGATGGGCTCGTCGAAGAGGATGTCGTCCAGGGCGAGCAGCTCGAACATGAGTTCCGCCACGCTGGTCTCTTCCTCCACGGTGCTGCCATCGTCCTGTTGGAAGGGGACATTGATCCGTTCATGTCCGTAGCTCAACAGCATGCGCAACAGGTCACGCTCCTGTGGTGCGGTGCCGAGGTCCTCCAGGGTAGGCTGCGGCTGCGCGATCTCCGGCGCGAGGTGCTCCTCGGGTACGGGCTGGTCGCCCCCGAGCTTCTTGCGGTACTGCCGGCGCAGCACCTTGTTCATCTCGCTGATCAGCGCCTGTTCGTTGATCTGCAGGAGGCGGCTGCATTGCTGGATGTAGAGAGACCGCAGCACGAGGTCCGGCACCAGGGCCACGCTCTCCACGATCTCGTGGATGGCCGCCGCCTTCTTCACGGGATCGTCGCCCACCTCCTGCATCAGGAGGTCGGCCTTGAAGACGAGGAAGTCCTGCGCCGTGGTGGTGAGGTGGGCGCTCACCTCACTGCTGCTGTGCTTGCGTGCGAAGCTGTCAGGGTCCTCGCCCTCGGGGAAGGTGACGACCTTCACGTTGAGCCCTTCCTTCAGCACGAGGTCGATGCCGCGCAGGCTCGCCTTCATGCCCGCCGCATCACCGTCGTACAGGATGGCCACGGTGGGCGCGTACCGTTTGATCAGGCGCACCTGCTCCTCGGTGAGGCTGGTGCCGCTGCTGGCCACCACGTTGCTGATCCCGGCCTGGTGCAGGCTGATCACATCGGTGTAGCCCTCCACGAGGTAGCAGAGGTTCTGCTCCACGATCGTCTTCTTGGCTTGGTACACTCCGTACAACGAGCGGCTCTTGTTGTAGAGCACGCTCTCCGGGCTGTTGAAATACTTGGGCAGCTTTTTATCGCTCTTGAGCGTGCGCGCGCCGAAGGCGATGGGTTGGCCACTGAGACCGAGGATGGGGAAGGTGACGCGCCCGGCGAAGAAGTCCCATGGCGTGCGTGCCTCATCGTCGCGGCGCTTGATCCAGCCGGCCTTCTCCAGCAGTTCCGGGTTGAAACCGTTGGCGATGGCGGCCTGGGCGAACTGGCTGCCGAACTCCGGGACGTAGCCGAGCTGGAAGGCCTTGATGGTCGCGTCGGAGAAGCCGCGTTCGTGGAAGTAGGAGAGGCCGATGCGGCGGCCTTCATCCGTGTTCCACAGCTGCTCCACGCTCCAGTTGAGCGCCCATTGCTGGATCACGGCGAGCGCCTCCCGTTCGCTCTGTTCGATCTGCTGCTCGGGTGTCTGCTCCTCCTCCGGCAGGTCGATGTTGTACCGTTTCGCGAGCCACTTGATGGCCTCCACGTAGCTCAGGTGCTCGTGCTTCTGGAGGAAGGTGATGCTGTCACCAGCCTCGCCACAGCCGAAGCACTTGTAGATGCCCAGGTTCGGGCTTACATTGAAGCTCGGCGTCTTCTCGTTGTGGAAGGGACAGAGGCCGAGGAAGCGCGGTCCCTTCCGTTTCAGCGCCACGAACTCGCCCACCACCTCCTCTACGCGGGCGGCGTCCTTCACTTGCTGGATGGCGTGGGGGGCGATCATCGGGAGAGTGGCACCGGGCGGCGCGAACGGGGCGTGAATTTACCCGACCATGGCGGCTTTCCGGTCGATGTGCGAAACTACGGGGAAGGCGGACCGATCGTGGAGAACCCGATCTGCGTAGTCGTGCTGGAGGCCTTGTCGCCCTAGGGTGTGCTTGGTGTTCGTTCCCCGGTCGAAGGGATCATCCACACGATATCGACGATCCTACCGGATCACCGCACCGGTGCTGTCGTACCGTACACGCTTCACCTCTTCGCCCAGCAGGCCGAAGAACACCCATTCCCCAACGGGTACTCCAGCCTGGTACTGACCGGTGTAGTACAGCTTACCACCGGGATGGAAGACTTCGGTGACCCCTTCTTCGAGGCCGTTCACGTAGGTCGATCGGCTCCACAGGCCCCCATCCGCTCGGTAGCTGATCCAGGAGCCCTCGCGCTTGCCGTCCCGCATCATGCCCTCCATGCGGCCGCCCTCCTTCAGATGCACCACCTGCGGACCGTTCAGTGGAGCAGGGGTGGCGGTGCTGTCCATGTTCGGTGCGGTGGTCCGCTGGTTCGGGCCATCACCACAGGCAACGAGCGTCGTAACGAGAAGAAGAACAGCGACCGGCTTCATCATCACTTGGTGCGTTCAACGGTCAGGTGTACCAGGCCTTCCAGCGCGTTGCGGGCTTCGTTCCGTTCGAAGCCGTGCAGGATGGCCAGGGCCTTGTCCCGGTATTCATACATCCGCTGGCGGGCATGGGCGATGCCGCCCACCTCGCTCACCTTCCGCAGCAACCGCGCCACGGCGGCATCATCAGTGTTGTGGTTCTTCACCACGTCCACCATCCAGCGGCGGTCCCGCTCGTCCACGCTGCGCAACGCATGGATCAAGGGGAGCGTCAGTTTCTTCTCCTTGATGTCGAGGCCGGTGGGTTTGCCGGTGTCCTGCCCATTGCCGTAGTCGAAGAGGTCGTCCTTGATCTGGAAGGCGATCCCCGTGAGCTCACCGAACTGCCGCATGCGTTCCACCTCGTCCGTCGGCCTCCCCGCCGCGTTGGTTCCCGAAGCACAGCAGGCCGCTATCAAACTGGCCGTCTTCTTGCGGATGATGTCGAAGTAGACCTCCTCGCTGAAGTTCATGTTGCGGCTCTTCTCCAACTGCAGCAGCTCCCCTTCGCTCATCTCGCGCACGGCGGTGCTCACGATCCGCAGCAGGTCGAACTCCCCCTTATCGACGGCCAGCAGCAAGCCACGGCTCAGCAGGTAGTCGCCCACGAGCACCGCGATCTTGTTCTTCCACAGCGCGTTGATGCTGAAGAAGCCGCGGCGCATGTCGGCGTCGTCCACCACGTCATCGTGTACGAGCGTAGCGGTGTGCAGCAGTTCGATGAGGCTGGCCGCGGTGAAGGCGCTGTCGCTCACCGGACCGAAGAGGCGCGCGCTCAACAGGGTGAACATGGGCCGCATCTGCTTGCCCTTGCGCTTCACGATGTAATGCATCACACGGTCGAGCAGGGCCACCTTGCTGCGCATGGCCTCGCGGAAGTGGGGCTCGAATGCCTTCATCTCCGCCTCGATGGGGCGCTGGATCTCGTCGAAATGGTGCATGGACCGGGACTCGTACCGGGAGCGCAAAGATGGGGATCGGTCAGGGCCGGGGCGCAACCTTTGCCCGTTCCGTCCGTCAAATGGAAGTGCCCGGCGCACTACTACCTTCGTCACGCATGATCCAGAGGACCAATCGCCTGCGTTGGGGGCTTGCCAGCGCGCTCTCCCTGTTCGTGCTCGCCGGCTTCGCCCAGCCGGGCAAGACGAAGGTGGTCCTCTACAAGGACCGTGTGGCCGCCGCCTTCGACACCGTGGATTGCGTGAAGAACGTGATCAAGGCGAACCCCTTGCTCTTCTTCCGCGGCGAGATCCCGATCTACTACGAACGCGCCATCACCCATCGCTTGAGCCTGGAGGCCGGCGTTGGCGTCACGCTGCGGAACTACCTCGCCCTGTCCTTCACCGGCGACGATGCCGACGACTTCGGGGCGGGCACCGAGATCATCCCGCGGCTCAGCTTCAATGCGGGTTTCCGTTACTACTTCGTGGACGACCTGGAGCCGCAGGGCGCCTATGGCCAGATCACCTTCGCCCACTTGAACTACACGAAGGATATCCGGATGAAGGGGCCGACCGGTGAATTGACCGACCAGACCCTGCGCGACGACCGGACCTACAACGATGTGCGGCTCCTCTTCGGCTACCAGATGCTCGGAAGCAGCAGCAACTGGTTGTTCGATGTGTACGGTGGTCCGGCCTTCCGCGACCGCTTCAACGTGAAGGTGGAGGAGCACCTCGATCTCACCGGTGAACGTCCGCAATGGGCGTACAACGTCACCGAGACGAAGGACCAGACCGTGGCCTTCTTCCTGGGCGTGAAGGTCGGCTACGGCTTCTGACCGGGAGAGCCTTTACGGCTTCATCACGCGCTCTCCTTCTTTCAACGCAGGCTCGTTCTTGTTGGCCAGCTGGCCGCAGGCGGCATCGATGTCCCGACCACGGCTCCGGCGGATCCGCGCGATGATGCCCTTCCTATCCAGATACTGCTGGAAGGCCTCGGCATCCTTGGCATCCGTGCGGCCGAAGCCACCGGCATCGATGGGGTTGTACTCGATCAGGTTCACCTTGGCATGCACGTCGCTGGTGTACTTCACCAGTTCCTGCGCATCGGCCAGTGAGTCGTTGAAGCCGCGCAGGAGGATGTACTCGAAGGTGATGTCCTTGCGCAGCGTGCGGGTATAGTAGCGGAGGGCGTCCTTGAGCTCGGTGAGCGAGTTCTGCTCGTTGATCGGCATGATGCGGTCGCGCTTGGCATCGTTGGCCGCATGCAACGAAAGGGCGAGGTTGAAACGAGCGCCATCGTCGGCCAGCTTGCGGATCATCTTGGCGATGCCGGCCGTGCTCACCGTGATCCGTCGCGCGCTCATGCCCAGACCATCCTCGGCACTGATCCGCTCGGCGCTGCGGAGGGTGTTCGCGTAGTTGAGCAGCGGTTCACCCATGCCCATGTACACGATGTTCGTGAGTCCTTCCTTGTAGTACTTCTGGGCGAGCTGGTCGATGAGCACCACCTGGTCCACGATCTCGCCGGCATCGAGGTTGCGGATGCGCTTGAGCTTGCCGGTTGCGCAGAAACTGCAGGTGAGGCTGCACCCGATCTGGCTGCTGATGCAGGCGGTGAGGCGCGTTGGTGTCGGGATGAGCACACCCTCGACCACGTGACCGTCCCAGGTCTTGAACGCGCACTTCACCGTGCCGTCCTGGCTGCGCTGTTCTTCAACGAGTGTCAGTGGACGCAACACCGTGCGTTCCGCCAGCGCCGTGCGGAAGGCCTTGGGCAGGTCGCTCATGTCATCGAACGAGCGGGCCTTCTTCTTCCACAACCACTCCCAAAGCTGCCTGGCGCGGTAGGGCTTCTCACCGAGCTCCGCGACGAGGGACTTGATCTCGTCGAGGGAAAGGGAGCGGATGTCCGTGGTCATCATTTGTACACGTCTTTGCGGTCGCCGATGTGTTCCACTCGAACGAGTTTGATCACATCGCTTATAGAGTAGATGACCCGGTAGTTCCCCACGCGGATCCGCCAATAGCCACTTTCCCCAACCAACTTCTTACACCCCGCAGGGCGCGGGTCCTTCTCGAGAGCCCTCAATTTCATGATGATCGCGGCGTGGAACGGCTCCGGTATACGACGCAGTTCTCGCGTTGCCGACTTCGTCAGTTCGACGCGGTACTTCACCGTGACTTCTTCCGCTTGACCGACGCGAGATAATCATCCAAACTCACGGTAGCCTCATGCTTCCGACTCTCCGCTTTGATCACGTCAATAAGGTCATCCAGCGCTTCCGGATCCTTCACGAACGTATCGAGATCGATCTGGACGATCCGTTTCTTCCGTCGCTCATCCAGCAGGATGCTCACCCCTTTCATGATGGAAAGATACGGTGCGACAACGCGTTACCTCACAGGAGCAGCTCTGCCACCTTCATATCCACCGCGGTCGTCACCTTGATGTTGTTCTCCTCGCCTTCCACCAGCGCCACCTTCACGCCGAGGCGCTCCACGAGCGTGGCTTCATCGGTGAAAGTGGTTTCATAAGGCTGTTCGAAGGCCTTGCGCAACAGGTCAGCGTGGAAACATTGCGGGGTCTGCACGGCCAACAAGCGGGAGCGGTCCAATGCCCGGCTTCCTTCCGCTGTCGTTTCCCGGATGCTCGGCACGACGGGGACCACCGGGATGGCTGCAGCCTTTTCACCGGCGGCCGCGAAGCAGCGCTTGATCAGGTCCGCGCTCACCAGCGGACGCACCCCATCATGCACGGCCACGAGCCCATCGCCCTCCACCTTCTCCGATCCTGCCTTCACACTGTGCCAGCGCTGCTCTCCCCCTGCCACCACATCGTGTTTGATGAAGAAGCGGTGCCCCATGCAGAGCGCTTTCCAGATGTCGAAGTGTTCCCTGGGGAGCACCACGATCAGCGCCATGTCCGGATCCGCCGCGTGAAAGGCCTCGATGGTCCACATCAAGAGCGGACGCCCCTTCACCGTCTGGAACTGTTTGGGCACCGGGCCGCCCAGGCGCCTGCCCGAGCCGCCGGCGACGATGATGGCTGTGCGCTCCATGGTGTGAATTAAACCGCGACGGCGCTATCGATGCAACGACTACGCGACGTTCTTCCATGCGAAGGGCCGCTTTCGTGGCGGCCCCATCGCGTCGTTGTGTTGTTCCGGTTCAAATGATCAGCATCGCATCCCCGTAGCTGAAGAAGCGGTACTTCTCCTTGATCGCCACCTTGTACGCCTCCCACACGTGGTCGTAACCACCGAAGGCGCACACCTGCATCAACAGGGTGCTCTCCGGCATGTGGAAGTTGGTGATCATGCTGTCGGCGATGCTGAAGTCGTAGGGCGGGAAGATGAACTTGTTCGTCCACCCGTTGTACGGCTTCATGTGGTTCTCCGTGCTCACGCTGCTCTCGATGGCACGCATGGTGGTGGTGCCCACCGCACATACCCGCTTCCGTGTGTCCTTTGCCAGGTTCACTACGTTGCAGGCCTCGCGGTCGATGATGACCTGCTCGCTGTCCGTCTTGTGCTTGGTAAGATCCTCCACTTCCACCGGACGGAAGGTGCCCAGGCCCACATGCAGCGTCACTTCTGCGAAGTTGATGCCCTTCAGTTCCATGCGCTTCATGAGCTCACGGCTGAAGTGCAGGCCGGCGGTCGGTGCGGCCACGGCCCCTTCGTGCTTCGCGAAGATGGTCTGGTAGCGCTCGGCATCGCTCGGTTCGGTCTCCCGCTTGATGTAGCGGGGCAGCGGCGTCTCACCCATCTCGGTGATGGTCTGCTTGAACTCCTCGTACGTACCGTCGAAGAGGAAGCGGAGCGTACGGCCACGGCTCGTGGTGTTGTCGATCACCTCCGCCACCAGCTCGTCGTCCTTGCCGAAGTAGAGCTTGTTGCCGATCCGGATCTTGCGCGCCGGGTCCACGATCACGTCCCACAGGAGACTGTCGCGGTTCAGTTCGCGCAGCATGAAGACCTCGATCTTGGCACCGGTCTTCTCCTTGTTGCCCCACATGCGCGCGGGGAACACCTTCGTGTTGTTCAGGATGAAGACGTCGCCCTCGTCGAAGTAGTCCAGGACGTTCTTGAACTTCTTGTGCTCGATCTTGCCGTCCTTGCGGTGGAGCACCATCAGCCGGCTGCCGTCGCGGTCCTTCGTGGGATACAGCGCGATCTGCTCCTTGGGCAGCGCGAATTTGAACGAGGTGAGTTTCATGGGGTATGGGCGGGCTTACCGGGCCGGGCCCTTGTGATTTGGGGCGCCGAAGATAATGTGATCGCGAAGCGAATGTTAAACCAGCTGGATATCAGCCGAATATCCTGTTGATAACCGCCTATCGCGTGTAGGGAGCGATCCGTTCCGACCACTCCGCGGGGGTATATGCGTCCTTGACGTCGTACTCCCCGATCCGCGTGCGACGCAGGGCGCTCAGGTGGGCGCCACAGCCCAGTGCCTGCCCGATGTCGTGCGCCAACGACCGGATGTAGGTGCCCTTGCTCACGTGCACCTCGAAGTCCACCTCGGCGCCACGGATCGCGGTGACGTCGAGCGCGCTCACCACCACGGTGATCGGCTTCATCTCCACCAGGTGCGCCCGCTCGCTGTCCCGCGCAAGGAAATAGGCGCGCTCCCCCTCGAAGCGTTTGGCGCTGTACGCAGGCGGACGTTGTTCGATGGTGCCGAGGAAACGGGCGAAGGCGGCGCGGATCGTCCGCTCATCCAGGTGCTCCCATGGACCGCCCGGTTCCGGCGTCGTCTCCAGGTCGTAGCTCGGCGTGGTGTGGCCGAGCGTGATGGTGCCGGTGTAGGCCTTCTCCGCTCCGGTGATGAAGGGCAGCTTCTTGGTGAAGGGTCCGTACGCAAGGATCAGGAGGCCACTGGCGAGGGGGTCGAGGGTGCCGGCATGGCCCACCTTGATCTTCTTCCCCGCCGCGATGCGCATGGCCCCGCGCAACTTCCCCACCACGTCGAAGCTGGTCCAGGTCAGCGGCTTGTCAACGAGTACGAGGCCGCCGGTATCCGGGGTGAAGTCGAAGTCGGTCACCTTAGTACATCTGCATCGACACGCCTGCTAGGTGCAGGGCGATGATGATGCCACCCACAACGATGCGGTACCAGCCGAAGGCCTTGAAGCCGCTCTTGGTCAGGTAGGCGATGAAGGAACGGATGGCGATGATGGCGACCACGAAGGCCACCACGTTCCCGATCGCGAAGAGCTGGAAATGCTCCGTGGTGAAGGCGCCACCATCCTTCACATGATCGTAGATGCTCTTCACCGTGGCCGCGAACATGGTGGGCACCGCGAGAAAGAAGCTGAACTCCGCCGCGTTCTTGCGGGTGAAGCCCTGGGTCATGCCACCGATGATGGTGGCGGCCGAACGCGATACGCCGGGGACCATGGCCAGGCATTGCCACACGCCGATGATGGCCGCCTGCTTGTACGACATCGGTTGGACCTCACCCTTCTCCTCACTGTGGGTCGCGAGCTTATCGATGAAGAGGAAGACGATGCCGCCCAAGAACAGCATCACACCAACGACCACCACGTTCTCCAGCAACATGTCGATGTAGTCCTTGAAGAAGAGGCCCGCGATCACCGCCGGGATGAAGCCCGCCAGCAGCTTCAGGTAGAAGTCGAAGCTCTGGAAGAAGCGCTTCCAATAGAGCACCACCACGCTCAGGATGGTGCCGAACTGGATGGCCACCGTGAAGAGCTTGACGAACTCGTCCTGCTGGATCCCCATGATGGTGGACCCGATGATCATGTGTCCCGTGCTGCTGACGGGCAGGAATTCGGTGATCCCCTCGATGATCGCGAGGATGATCGCTTGGATGATCGTCATTTGCCCGCCTCGTTCTCCCCGGTCTTCTTCAGGATGGCGTAGGCCACGAACGCGTAGCCGATCAGGACCACGATCGGCGCCACGGTGATCCGGCGCTTGCTGAAGAGCTCGTCCGCATCGAAGGCATTCGGGTCACCATTGCCGCCGCCGGACATCAGGATGTAGCCCACCACGAGGATGGCCAGACCGATCAACAACAACTTGTAGTTCGTTGCGGTGAAGGGCATGTCGTTGTTCAACTCGGGCTTGGCCATGGTCGTTCGGTCGGGTTCAGGTCAGCTCCAGTGCAGGTCCTCGGAGTTCATGCGAAGGTAGCGGCGCACCGCGAACCAGGTGGAGGTCAGGGAGATCAACAGGCCCAGCACCAGCACCCCCGCGAAGAGCAGGGCCAGGGTGGGCATGTCCGTGAAGGCCAGCAGGTCCGGCATGTAGCGGTTGGTGAGCTGCAACAGGCCTACCAACAGGCCGATCGCCAGTACCGAACCCACGATGCCCTGCCAGAGGCTCTGGCCCAGAAAGGGTCGCTTGATGAACCATTGTGTGGCACCCACCAGGTGCATGGTGCGGATCAGGAAGCGTTTGCTGTAGATGGCCAGTCGGATCGTGTTGTTGATCAAGGCGATCGCGACGAACAACAGCAGCACCGAGAAGCCCAGGACCAGGAGGCCCATCTTGTTCACGTTGGCGTCGATGTTCTCCACCACGGCCGCGTTGTAGGCCACCTCCTGCACGCGCTGGTCCTTCTTCAACTGCTCCACGATCCACTTCAGGCTGTCGGCCTGCGCATGGTCCGCGTTCAAGCGCAGTTCCACCGAGGGGAGAAGGGGGTTGCTGCCCAGCACGCCGAGGAAGTCCTCTCCAAGGTCCTGCTTCAGTTGCTCAGCGGCCTCATCGGCGGTCACATAGCGCGTCTCCTTGGCGTACGGCTCGGTGTCCAGCTCCTTGCGGAACTGCATGATGTCCACCTCCTTCAGGTCACGTTTCAGAAAGAGCTCCACCCGCACGTTCTCCTTGAAATAACGCTCCAGCGCGCGGGCATTGAGGACCAGGAAGCCCAATACCCCCAGCATGAAGAGCACCAGGGCGATGCCGACCACCGTGCTCACGTTGGACGTGCGGGTGCGGGACCTCAGGTAGCGCTGGTCGCTCATGGTCGGCGAAAGTAAGGGCGATGCACACATCGCCCTTACTTGCGCCGTACCGATAGTCCTCCGTGGCCAGCCCACCTTCTACCTTCGCGCTCAGTAGGAAGGCACCATGCAGTACGATCACAAGGGCATCGAAGGGAAGTGGCAGGATGAATGGCGCAGACGCGGCACCTACCGCGTGAGCAACGATCCATCGAAGCCGAAGTATTACGTGCTGGATATGTTTCCCTATCCCAGCGGGGCAGGCCTGCATGTCGGGCACCCGCTCGGCTACATCGCCAGCGACATCGTGGCGCGCTACAAGCGCCTGTGCGGCTTCAACGTGCTGCACCCCATGGGCTACGACAGCTTCGGCCTGCCCGCCGAGCAATACGCCATCCAGACGGGTCAGCACCCGGCGAAGACCACCGAGGAGAACACCGCGCGCTACCGGCAACAGCTCGACGCCATCGGCTTCAGCTTCGATTGGGAGCGCCAGGTATTCACCAGCGATCCGTCCTATTACAAGTGGACACAGTGGATCTTCCTGCAGCTCTTCGATAGCTGGTACGATGCCAAGGCCGACAAGGCGAGACCGATCAGCGAACTGATCGCCTGTTTCGAGAAGGATGGCAGCACGGGCCAGGACACGAGCGTCCTCACCGGCGACATCGAGGAGTTCGTCGGTGGCTTCTCTGCCGATGAGTGGAACGGCTTCCACGAGGGCACGAAGCAGTTGATCCTCGGCCATTTCCGGCTGGCCTACCGCAGCGAGGCCTGGGTGAACTGGTGTCCTGCCTTGGGCACGGTGCTCGCCAACGACGAGGTGAAGGACGGCGTGAGCGAACGCGGCGGTCACCCCGTGGAACGCAAGCGGATGCCACAATGGAGCATGCGCATCACCGCCTACGCGCAACGGCTGCTCGATGGCTTGGATGCACTGGACTGGAGCGATAGCATCAAAGAAGCACAGCGGAACTGGATCGGTAGGAGTGAAGGGGCGACCGTCCGTTTCCCACTGGGCGATGACTTCATTGAGGTCTTCACCACACGGCCGGACACGCTCTTCGGTGTCAGCTTCATCACGCTCGCACCGGAGCATGTGCTCGTGGGCAAGTTCACCACCGCCGACCACAAGGCCGAGGTGATGGCATACGTGGAAAAGGCGAAGAACCGCAGCGAACGCGAGCGCCAGGCCGAGGTGGATAAGGTGAGCGGCGTGTTCACCGGCAGCTACGCGAAGCATCCGTTCACCGGCGCCGAGGTGCCCGTATGGGTGGGCGATTACGTGCTCGCTGGCTACGGTACTGGCGCGGTGATGGCCGTGCCCGGCGGCGACCAGCGCGACTGGCGCTTCGCGAAGCACTTCGGCCTGCCCATCATCGCGGTGACCGAGGGTGCTGATGTGGATAAGGAGGCCGATGAACGCAAGGACGCGACGATCAGTAGCGAAGGCTTTCTCAAGGGCTTGAAGGTGCCGCAGGCGATCACCCGCGCGATCCAGGAATTGGAGAAGCTCGGTGCCGGGGAAGGCCGCATCAACTTCCGCCTGCGCGATGCCGCATTCGGCCGCCAACGCTATTGGGGCGAGCCGATCCCGATCTATTACAAGGACGAGATACCGTACGCGTTGCCCGAGAGCGAGCTGCCGCTGAAGCTCCCGGAGGTGGACAAGTTCCTGCCGACGGAGGACGGCGAACCACCGCTCGCGCGTGCCACCAACTGGAACTACCAGGGCCATCCGTTGGAAACGACGACCATGCCCGGTTGGGCCGGCAGCAGCTGGTACTTCCTGCGCTACATGGACCCGCATAATGCGGAGCGCTTCGCCTCACCCGAGGCCATCAACTATTGGCAGCAGATCGACCTCTACCTGGGCGGCAGCGAGCACGCCACCGGCCACCTGCTCTACTTCCGCTTCTGGACCAAGTTCCTGCACGACCGCGGCTGGATCCCCTTCGACGAGCCCGCGAAGAAGCTCGTGAACCAAGGGATGATCCAAGGGGTGTCACGAACAGCATACGTGTACAAGCTCTCCTGGGCAATGATTGCCACAACGGCGGCTTCGTACTCCGGCCCAACCATTCCGTTGAATGCTGCCCCTACGGTTCTTGTTCCGGAAGAAGTCTATCTCGCGATGAAGGAAGGGACACTGACTGAACAACAAAGTGATCGGCTACATGAGATTGAGAGAGAGGCAACCCGTTTGGTGAAAGATCAGTTACCTGGTCATGCTGGTAGGTTGTTTGTTCCAGGTGTGGAAGGAGGAGCAGTTGCCTTTCCGATGAATGTGGATATTGACTTGGTTGATGAAAAGGGTGTTCTTGATATCGGTAGGTTCAAGTCATGGAGGGCTGAAAATGCGACAACATTGACTTGGGATGACTCGCCTTATGTGTGTGTTCCGTTTGTCGAGAAGATGTCCAAGTCAAAGTTCAACGTGGTCAACCCCGACGACATCATTTCAAAGTACGGTGCCGACACCCTTCGTCTTTACGAGATGTTCCTGGGCCCCTTAGAGCAGAGCAAGCCCTGGGACACCAACGGCATCGAGGGCACCTTCCGTTTCCTGCGGAAGTTCTGGAACCTGTTCTTCAGCGGAGACGGTGTAGCGTCGACCCACGGGGTCGACCTACCCACCGTTACCAATGACCCCCCCACCAAGGCCGAGCTGAAAGTCCTGCACGCCACCCTGAAGAAGGTGAGCGAGGACATCGAGAAGATGAGCTTCAACACCAGCGTGGCGCAGTTCATGATCGCGGTGAACGAGCTGGGTGCGCTCAAGTGCCACAAGCGCGACATCCTCGAACCCATGACCATCGCCCTGGCACCCTTCGCCCCGCACATCGCCGAGGAATTGTGGGAGAAACTGGGTCATGCCGAGAGTATCACCACCGCCGCATGGCCGAAGTTCGATCCGCAATACCTGGTGGAGGACAACTTCAGCTACCCCATCAGCTTCAACGGAAAGACGCGCCTGCAGCTGGAGTTCCCCATCGCCCTGGGCAAGGAGGAGGTGGAGGCGGCTGTATTGGCCAACCCAGAGGTACAAGCCAAGCTCGAAGGCAAGGCGCCCAAGAAGGTGATCGTGGTGCCCAAACGCATCGTCAATATCGTGGTATGAGCGCGCTACTGGCTACTGGCTCCTGGCTATTGGCTGGTTCGTGCGCTTCGGCACGTAGGAGCCTGCCTCAAGGCATGGCTGAACTCCTTTCGCCTTGCGATAAGGGGCCAGTAGCCAATAGCCAGGAGCCAGTAGCAAACAAGCCAGCAGCGCATTGGCACCCCGTTTGCATTCCCCAGGCCATGGCACGTTCGACCACCTTCCTGCTGGCCGGTCTCGCCCTGTTGACCATGGGCTTCGGCCAGGCCAAGAACCCTGTGGCCACGACCGCCACGGAGTTCAATCAATTGCGCGACCTGAAGTTCGATTCCTTCAAGCCGGGCGAGAAGCTGACCTATGTGGTGCACTACGGCTGGCTCAATGCCGGTGAAGCGGTGGTGGAGCTGAAGGAAGGCACCCGCGACATCGCCGGCCGCAAGGTGTGGGTGGCCACCGGCACGGGCCGCAGCCTCGGCGCCTTCAATACCTTCTACAAGGTGGACGACCACTACGAGACCCACTTCGATGCGAAGGGCGTCTTCCCCTATGCCTTCATCCGCCGCGTGAGCGAGGGCGGTTACGAGTTCAGCCAGGACTATGTGTACAACCAGGTGAAGGGCGAGGTGACCACCCAGAAGAAGGAAACACACAAGGTGCCCGCCAGCGTCCAGGACATGCTCAGCGCCTTCTACTTCGCCCGCACCATCGACTTCGCCAATGCGAAGGAGGGCGACATCTTCACCATCGAGACCTTCATGGACGATGAGCTCTGGCCGCTGCGCATGAAGTACATGGGCAAGGAGACCATCAAATTGCGCAACGGCAAGTACCGCTGCCTCAAGTTCCAGCCGGTGGTGCAGGAGGGACGCATCTTCAAGGGCAACGACGACCTGAACGTGTGGATCACCGACGACGGCAACCGGATCCCGGTGCTGGCGCAGGCCAAAGTGCTTGTGGGTTCGATCAAGATGGAGCTGTCGGACTACGAGGGGCTGAACCATCCGATCGCCAAGGAGTGACCTTGTGAACCCCACCGGGTGAACAACCCGCCGTGGATAGGATGTGACCGCCGGTGATGGTGGCGCAGGGCCCATGGTGTTCCTTGCACTCCCATGGTCTGGTGGAAGAAAGGGTTGGTGGCGTTGGCCGCAACGGGCGGGGTTGGCTTGTTCTTCTTATCCGTGGACATCAGTCCACATGTGGAGTACACCCCGGACCCGGAGCCGGTCGCGGTGGAGGACACGATCCCATCCCCTCCGGATGCCTATGGTATCCCGATGGCCGGCTATGTGCTGGAGCATGGCTCCATGAAACGCGGTGACACTTTCGGTGGCCTGCTGAACGCACGTGGCGTCGATCAGAACCTCATCCACGGTCTGGTCGAGCTCGCACTGCCGCACTTCGATGTTCGTCGGATGCGGCTCGGCCATCCCTATGCCTTCATCTTCGACGAGGAGAACACCCTGAGCCCGGAGTACTTCGTGTACGAGGCCGATGCCGTGCATTACGTGGTCTTCCACCTGCATGATAGCGTGGGGGTCACCGTGGGTGAGCGACCCGTGAAGGTGGAGGAAAGGAGCATCGCCTGTTCAGTGACGGGTGCGCTGTACAACGACCTGGCGAGGGTCGGTGCGGATCCGCAGCTCGCCATGCAACTCGCCGATGTCTTCGCCTGGACCGTGGACTTCTACCGGATCCAGAAGGATGACATGTTCTCGGTGGTCTACCAGGAGAAGACCGTTGATGGCGAACCCTACGGGGCGCCGGAGATCGTGGGCGCACGCTACATCAGTGGGGGCACCGTGAGGGAGGCCTACCTCTTCGCCCAAGGCGATGGCAAGGAGTCCTACTATGACGATGAGGGCCGCAGCATGCGCAAGGCCTTCCTGCAGGCGCCGCTCAAGTTCAGCCGGATCTCCAGTGGCTTCAGCTCCAGACGCCTGCATCCCGTTCAGAAGGTGATGAAAGCACACCTGGGCACGGACTACGCTGCACCCTATGGCACGCCGATCCTGGCCGTGGGGGATGGCATCGTGGAGAAGGCGGGCCGTACCGGGGGCAATGGCAACTTCGTGAAGATCCGCCACAACGGCACCTACAGCACCCAATACCTGCACATGCGCAAGATCCTGGTGAAGCAGGGCCAGGCCGTGCAGCAGGGCCAGGTGATCGGGGAGGTGGGGAGCACCGGTCTGGCCACCGGGCCGCATGTCTGCTTCCGCTTCTGGAAGAACGGCGTGCAGGTGGACCACCGCCGGGAGGAGTTCCCGAACACGGAACCGCTGGATGCGGAACGCATGCCCGCCTTCGAGGCTTTCAAGGCGCCGGTGCGCGCTGAGCTCTTCGCCGCCGAGAAGGTGGCCAGGGGCCGGGTGGTGAACTTCTGAGGACCGGTCCGGGGAGCGCCGACCCTCCTTCGGCACATGAACGGTCACCCGATCCATCGATGTTGGCCAGTCGTTCGTCGAAGCCTGGTGATCCTGTGTCGAGTTCCTGGCACTTCCGGGGATCGGGCCCCGTAGACAGCCGACACCAGATCACATCCCCATGGAAACGAAGTACCGCACCCTCCTGCAAGCCGCTGTGATGATCCTCATCCTCGCGGTGGTCATTATCAACCACAGCAGCGAGAAGGCCGAACAGGCCATCGCCCAGAAGACGAGCCACGCGCACCGCTGAGCGGGCCTTGCAGATCGATCAAGGCTGCCATTCGGGACGGTTGAACCGAAGCCGTTCCAGCCGTTCATCACCCATGCCGATCGCGGCACGGCGTTCTGCATGGCCGGGTAACATATCTTCCGGACGCAATCCCGAAAAGATCCCATAGGGGAACTTCTCGTTGCGGTGGTTCGCAAGGTCATCGAACGGTATGGCGTAGAACACGGGATAGACCAGGCCTCGCTTCAACCAGCGTTTGAATGCCTTTTCATTCGCCGTTGTCAGCTCCGTGGAACAGTGTATGATGAATGTTTCGAACTCAGAATTGATGCCGTATTCCGCGATGGAAGGAACTTGAAGCTCCCCGTTCAAGAATCGCTTCAAGAGTGCATCATGTTCCGCGATCAGCGAGGCATAGCGTGCTGTTCGGGTTTCCGTATCACCGGGGTTCTCAACCATGGCCTGATGTCGTCGGTTCAGCTCCGTTGTCGGTGTCGGTATCCCCGGGTTTGGTCCATTCGCATAATGTTGCATGGTATCCCAGCGAGCCAGGCAATCGTTCACCACCCGCCCGTACCATGCAGAGTCCAATGCGGTTCGTAGTGCAGGAGGTGCGAAGCTCATCCAGGCAAGATCCGATCGTTGTTCAACGCTCCGCAAATAGGACCTGTGCGCAGTAGCGGTATCGCCGATCGAGGCCAGGCAAATGGCACGCGCAACGGTCTCTGTAGGCATCAATCCATAGCGCTTATCCAGCTTGTTGAGCAGGTCAAGCGCTTCGTCGTATCTGCCGCCTACCATGTGCTCCTGCACCACGAGCGATCGCTGATGGTATCGGATGTAGTTCTGCCCCTGACCACCGACCGTGGCGCACAGCAGATATAGGACAGGCAGGATCCTTCGGTTCCACATGGTGCGAATGTTGATCGAAGCTAGGTAGGCCGGGCAAATGCTTCAATGCTCCGCCACCTCCACCCGATCCACGTGGCTGCGGATCAGCTCGATCAGCTCGTCCATGGCCTGTGCGCTGGGCACGTTGCGCTTCACCACTTCCTTCTGCTCAGTTTTCCAATGAGGCTAGTCCCATTACCGCCAAGGCAAGAACAAGTGCTAGGAAGTATCCAATGCCCCCTCGATACACTGCCAGATGATAGGGAGATGCTTGTTTGGAATTCCTGTAACGCCAAGCAATGAGACCCGCGATCACGGGAGCTATGACTACGTTGAATGCGAGACCGATGGAGGCCATGCCTGACCACTCCCAGAAAGCGGCCGTCGAAATGATGAGTAATAGTCCTCCGTACATCACGAAGAGAAGGAACACGGACGCGTATGGTGGATCCACAACATGCTTATAGAGCATACCCCGCGCTACGTACAGATAGCACGCAAGCCCCAGCAGCGGCAAGGCGAGATGTATCGCGCAGAACACGACCATTTCTTGCATTGGCATTGCGATGATATACTTGGGAACCGACTTACTCCGCGACCTCCACCCAGTCCCCGTGGCTGCGGATCAGCTCGATCAGCTCGTCCACGGCCTGTGCGCTGGGCACATTGCGCTTCACCACTTCCTTTTCCTTGTACAAGGTGATCACGCCAGGGCCGGTACCCACGTAACCGTAATCGGCATCGGCCATCTCGCCGGGACCGTTCACGATGCAGCCCATGATGCCGATCTTGATGCCCTTGAGGTGGCTGGTGCGCGCGCGGATCTTCGCGGTCGTCTCCTGTAGGTCGAAGAGCGTACGGCCGCAGCTCGGGCAGCTGATGTATTCCGTCTTGCTGGTGCGCGTGCGCGTGGCTTGCAGAATGCCGAAGGCGGTGCGGCAGACGAGGTCCTCACGCCCACCATCCTCATCGGCGATGAAGATGCCGTCGCCGAGCCCATCGATCAACAACGGGCCGATGTCGGTGCTGCTGTGCAGGACCAGGTCGTCGTTCGTGATGGCTCCATAGGCCCGACCGATGATCACGGGCGTATCACATCCGGCATCCATCAACTGTACGAACAAGCTGCGCTGCTCGGCCATGCCGTGCGTGTTGTACGTGTCGATCAGGAGCACCGCGGTCGGGTCCGCCTTCAAGGCCGCGATCAACGCATCATCGAGCAAAGGCAAGGTGGCGTGAACGATGTTGAGCTGCGGATGTCTTTCCGCTCCGGCCACGTAAGCTGAAGCCTGGTGGAGGGGATAGTGCCGTTCCTTGGTCTTGTCCTTCAGCCAGGTGTCGTGTTCCTGGACGATCCCTAGTGTTCCAGGTATCGCGAAGTCGATCCGGTTCTTACCGATGAAGGCGTAGTCACAAGCCTGGTCGGTGATGTTCCACTTGTCCAGCGGCACGCTGTAGCGGTATCCCCAAGCGAAGAGGCTCGCCGGTGTGATCTCCTTCCGGTTGCTCAGGTCGGCCATCACCACCGGTACATGGCGCGCACCGATGTTCAGCACTTCGTGCACGTGCCTGCGCGTGTGACCGAAGGGATCGATCGGGTAATGATCGATCGGCGGTATGGGATCATGTTCGGCCCGCGTGGCATACCGCGCCACCAAGGCGCGCGCCACCGGTATCTCGAACTCCGGATCCTCGGTGAGGCTCACGCGAACGGTATCGCCCAGGCCATCCTCCAACAAGGCGCCGATGCCCGCCGCGCTCTTCACCCGACCGTCCTCGCCATCGCCGGCCTCCGTCACGCCGAGGTGGAGCGGATAGTCCCAGCCTTCCTCCATCATGCGGTGGACAAGAAGGCGGTAGGCCTGCACCATCACCTGCACGTTGCTGGCCTTCATGCTCAGCACGATGTCGTGATAGCTCTCGTCCCGGCAGATGCGCAGGAATTCGAAGGCGCTTTCCACCATGCCCTGCGGCGTGTCACCGTAGCGGTTCAGGATCCGGTCGCTGAGGCTGCCGTGGTTGGTGCCGATGCGCATGGCGGTGCCGTGTTCCTTGCAGATCCGCACCAGCGGCGTGAAGCGTTCCCGGATGCGGGCGAGCTCGGCGTCGTACTGCGCGTCGGTGTACTCGCGCACATCGAACTTCTTCTTGTCGGCGTAGTTCCCGGGATTCACGCGCACTTTCTCCACGAGGCGCGCAGCGATCTCGGCCGCGTTCGGGGTGAAGTGGATGTCGGCCACCAGCGGTGTATCGAAGCCCGCCGCCCGCAACTCCTGCTTGATCGCCGCGAGGTTCTCCGCCTCCTTCCTGCTGGGCGCGGTGATGCGCACCAGCTCACAGCCCGCCTCGATCATCCGGATGCTCTGGGCGACCGTTGCAGCGGTGTCCATGGTATCCGTCGTGGTCATGCTCTGTACCCTGATCGGGTTGTCGCCGCCGATGCCGATGCCGCCGATCCGCACCTCTCGGGTGCGCCAGCGCTCGTAGCGGGTCAGGCTGGGGCAATAGGTCCACGGGGCGATGGCGGGCTTCACGGACATGGGTGTGCGAAGATACCGGGAGGCGGTCAGCCCTTGATCAGGGTTGCGGTGGCGCTGCCATCCACGAAGGTCCAGCCGCTGCTCTCGACCATGGCCCGGAGCACCTTGATGACCTCCTGCTTGCGGTCCGCCGCCGCACGGAACAGCCCGCTCTCAGCGACCTTGCGCTTGATCACGTTCTTCGCATCGGCCTCCATGCGTGTGTGGTCCTGTGCCGTGAAGGGGTTGAAGGTCCCCGCCTCCAGGTCATAATAGTCCAGCTCATGGTCGATGGAGAGCACTTCGGGCATGTGCATGCCTTGGAGCGTAACGGTGTGCCCCGCCTCGTCCACACGCAGATCGAGGCCCTCCAGGTCATAGCCCACGCTCACCCGTGCCTTCACGCGCAGCATCGCTTTCTTCTGGAAGGGCGAGAACTGCTTCAACCAATCGAAGCTGGCCTGTGCGTCCCGGTAGGTGTACACCTCGTTGAAGTCGCCTTCCACTGTCACCAACTTCAGCACCGGTCGCATGCGCTCCAGCAGGACCGTGGCGCTCACCTGTTCCTCGGCGGCTTCCGGTTCATACACCGACCGCGTGATGTAGAACACCAGCAGCCCGACACCCAGGAGCAGCAGCAGCCCCTTCACCTTGTTCATGCCACAAAGATCGTTCAGCCCTGGGCCAATGGGTCGGGCTCCACCACTTCGGCTGCGGGACGCCTGCGCTGCAGCCAGCCGTTCACGAAGAGGCAGGCGATGATCAAGGCGATGCCGAGGTAGGACCCGCCGCGCATCTTCTCCTCACTGCCCCAGATCAATAGGGCGATGAGGATGGTGTAGATGGGTTCGAGGTTCACGGTGAGCATCACGGTGAAGGGCGTCAACTGGCGCATGACCAGGATGCCGGCGACGAAGGCGAAGGAGGTGCATATGAGGCCGAGCAGCAGGTGCCACCCGATGTCGGAGGCGGGCAGTTCCCAGAGCGGTGGTGGCAGGTCGTTCGTGGCCCAGAGGTAGATGCCTATGAGCGCTGCCGCCCCGCCCATCTCGTAGAAGCTGATCCGCACCGGTTCACCCCGTTTCACCAGCATCGCGTTGATGATGTTGAACCAAGCGCTGAGCAGCGCGCTCACGACCCCGATCAGGATGCCGAGCCGATGCTGCGTTTCCAGGCCGAAGATCAGGACCAGTGCCGCGATGACGACGATGCCGAGCACCACCTCGCTCACCAGGACGCGACGCTTGAACCAGATGGGCTCCAGCAGTGCGGTGAACACGGTGCTCGTGCTGAGGCAGGCCGCGGCGATGCTGGCCGTGCTCACCTTGATCGATCCGTAGAAGGTGATCCAATGCAGCAGGATGATGACGCTCGTGGCCAGGTAGTGCTTCAGGTCGGGTGTGCGCGGGGAGAGCGAGCGGCGCAGGACCAGCGCACCGAACGCAAGGCCGGCCATCGCGATGACGATGCGCGTGTAGACCAGGTGCGCTGTGCCCTGCTGGATCAGCTTGCCGAAGATGCCCGTGAAGCCCCAGAGGAACACGGTGAGGTGCAGCAGGAGCAGCGCGTTGCGGCGGGAGTGCATGGGAGGGCGCCACAAAGATGCTGGCGCGGCGGATATCCCGTTCCGTCGCCGAGGGAATGACCCGATGGGGCCAAAAGGGAACGCCTACCGGATGTTGCTCAGCTTCTCGCGCAAACTGGACACCAAGGTCTCCTGCCGGCTGATCTCCTCCTTCTTGCGCTCCTGGCTCTCCGCGTTCTTCCGAAGTTCCTGATCGAGCTCGGCCACCTTCTTGTGCATGTCCGCCTCCTCCTCGTGGGCCCTGCGGTTCCGGCTCTCCGCCCGGTCCTTGTCGCGGATGAGGCCGCTCAGCTCCTTCGAACCTTCCTTGTCGGGCGCATCGCCGAGCTCGGCCTGCAACCGGGCGATGTTCGGACCGAGCCGTTCCGCCTCCGCCCGTGTGCTCTCCTGCTCCTGCACCGCTTCCGCCGCCCGCTGTTTGCTCTTCTCCTGGCTCGACTCGGCGCGCTCCTTGTCCCGCTCCAGATCGGAGAGTTCGTCCTTCAGTTTGCTTAGACCACGCTCCGCCAGGCTCAACTCCTGTTCAGCCAGTTGACGGCGCAAGGCCGTGCTCTGTTGCTGCACATAGGCCCTCGCCTCCTCGAAGACCTTCGCATCACTGCTCGGTCCCACGAAGCCGTCCACGGTCAGTATCGCGACATGCGCGGTGAGGTTCGCGCTGTTCTTCCGTTGCTCGGCCTTCACGTAGATCACCAACGTATCGCTCGAGATCCGCGGCACCAGTGCGCCATGTGCGACGAGGTCCTTCTTCGTGCTCACCCAGGCGCTGATCTTCTTCAGCTCATCACGCCAGTACGCTTCCACGTACTTCGTATCCGTGCCTTCGAAGAGGAAGCTGAAGGTGGGATGTACGCCGTCGTTGAAGCTGAAGGAGGAGACCTCGGCCGTGGTCTGGGCGTGCAGCAGTCCAGGGAACAGCAGGGGAAGGAGCAGGGCGCGAAGTGGGGTCATGGGTTCGGTTCTATGCAATGGACGTGCCGCAACACGGGCGGTCACTCATCATCATCCACCTCGGAAACGCCACCGCTCACCACGAACTTCATCACATCCGCAGCGCGCGCATCGATCGGGGTCACGTTGATGGCGGGTACGATGTAGAGGTTCCCGCTCCAGTTGAAGGCGTGCGGCAGGTACACGGCCACCTTCGCCCCGCTGATGCCCAGATGGCTCAGGTCGTTCTGGGTGATGAAGCCCACCCGCTCCACGTCCAAGCCGACCCCCAGGCGCACGAGCACGGGCCGGTCGAACTTGCGCTTGCTCCCCACCACGGCCTCCACCAGGTCCTTGATCGCTGCGTAGAGCGTCTTGAGGAAGGGGATGCGCTGGAGCAGCTCCTCCCCGAAGTGGGCCAGGGGTTCGTACAGGAAGGTGGTGCCCAGCCAGCCCACCACCGTGATGATGGCGAGCAGCGTGAGCAGGCCGAGGCCGGGGATGTCCAGCGGGATGATGCCGTCCAGGAACCGGAGCGACTGCCACAGGGCCCACACGATGATGGTGACCGGCGCGAGCAGCAACAAGCCCCGGAAGAAGAAGCTGAGCAGGATGCGGCCGATGCGGCGTGCGGTGTAGCTCATGGCGGCGTCAAAGCTAGAGCAGGTCGCGCAGCTTCTTCGGCAAACTCGCCCTTACCAGGTCGTACGAATGATCCGCCAGCTCCAGGAGCAACTTGCCGGGTACGCTGCCGTTGGTGACCACCGTGTTCCAGTGCTGCTTGTTCATGTGGTAGCCCGGAGTGATGCCCTCGTACCGCTCGCGGAGCTCGATCGCACGCTCCGGGTCGCACTTTAAGTTCACGCTGGTGAAACCGTCGGCATCCATCAGGGCGAACATCTTCCCCGCCACGCGGAACACCAATGTCTCCGGACCGAAGGGGAAGTCCTCGCTGAAGCCGGGCTTGCGCAGGCAATGGGCGCGGAACTCGTCCAAGGTCATGGGAGTAGCGCGTAGATGACCGGTCGGCTCGGCGCGGCGTCGTTCATGAAATGTGGCAGCTGCAGCTCGAGGAGGAAGTCGCCGTCGCGCACCGCGCTTGGGATGTTCAGCAGTTCCGTGATGGTGCGCTCGCGGTCGATGGTGTTCGGGAAGTCCCAGAAGGCATGGTGCGCGGCCAGCACACCGCCATCTTCTTCACGGTCCACGCTGGGAAGGTCGAGCAACAGATGCTTCACGCCGATGCTGCGCAGCCAGGCCGTGGCCGTGCTCTGCAAATAGGTGGGATTGGTTCCGCTCCAGTCGCGCGCGCTGTTGTCCGCTTGTGGCAGGGTGCGCAGGATCAGGGCTTCCGGTGGTCGTTCGTTCACCGCACCGCGGAGTTGTTCAAGGGTGATCACCTGGTCGATCTTCGCGTCAGGGGCACGCCTTTCCTCCGGACGGATGCTGATCAGCTGGGCCGTGAAGAAGAAACGCTTCAACTGATCCCCGATCGGGTGGATCTCCGGGGCGATGTGGCCCACGCTCTCCGTATGGGTGCCATGGCCGTGCGGATTGAAGTGGATGTCGCGGAAGTTCACCGGGGCGCCGGAACAAACGGCGTATTCCACATCGCCGTTACGCACCGGCTCCATGCGCACCGGACCCACCCACCAGGCGCGTACCTGCGGCTCGCCGGCGTGCAACGGAAGGGAAAGGTCGATGGGGCGGGAGAGGTCCACGCGGAAGGCGCGGCCGTGGTGGGTGATCTCAGCGATCATCGTCGGTGACGAAGAGGTCGGATGCGATGCGGTCCGCGAAGTGGCGACCCGCTCTGCTCAAAACTAATCGGCCATCGACCATGCTGATGCTACCGTTCGACACATGCCGTTGGAATGCCGACGAGTTGATCCGCAAGGCGTCGATCTCCAACTTGGCGATGTCCACCCCCTTCGCTGTGCGCAGGCCGGTCATCAAACGTTCGTTGGTGCGTTGCGCCGGGGTGAGCGTTTCACTTTCCCAATAGCTGCTGCCTTCCCGGAGCGCCTTCCCGTACCGCGCGTTGTTGGCCACGTTCCAGCGACGCGAGCTGCCATCGAAGGAATGGGCGGAAGGCCCGATGCCGAGGTAGGGCACGCCCTCCCAGTAGCTGGTGTTGTGCCGCGAGTAGTGGCCGGGCTGCCCGAAGTTGCTGATCTCGTACTGGTCCAGACCGGCTTGCTCCATGCGTTCCATCAAGCGCTCGAACTGTGCGCTCTGGTCCTCATCCTCCGGCATGTGGACGCCGCCCTTCTTCACCTGGTGGGCGAGCACGGTCTTGGACTCCACGGTCAGGCAATAGGCGCTCAGGTGCGGCATGCCGTGGTCCAGTGCGATGGTGAGCTGCTCGTCCCATTCGTCCAGCGTCATCTGTGGCAGTCCGTAGATCAGGTCGATGGTCCAGGTCCTGAAGCCTGCGTTCGCGATGAGCCCGATGCTGGACAATGCCTGGCGGGCGTCGTGGGCGCGCCCCATCCATCGCAGGCGCTCATCCCGGAAACTCTGTGTGCCCAAGCTGATGCGGGTGATCCCGGCGGCTTTCCATTCAGCCAGTCGTTCCGCGCTGATGTCGTCCGGATTGGCTTCGAGGGTGATCTCCGCGTCGCGTTCCACCCGGAAGAGGTCCTGTGCCTGTTGGATGAAGGCGGCGATGCGACCGGGTTCCAAGAGGCTCGGTGTGCCACCACCGAAGTAGATCGTGCCCACGCGACCGTCGCCGATCTCCTTGCTGCGCTTCACCAGTTCCAGCTCCATGGCATCCAGCACCGCTGACCGGTCAGTGGACGTGCTGAAGTGGAAATCGCAATAGGTGCAGGCCTGCCGGCAGAAGGGGATGTGGAGGTAGAGGCCGGGCATGGGGCGTAAAGGTGACGAATGCTGGGAATTGGGTTCCAGCTGGACTGGACAATGAACCGTGCTGCTATCTCCGGTAAAGTCGAGTTATCCATTCGAACGAAACACCCATTCGTGTGGGGTACCGTCTTTGGCGCAGTCTGCATTGAGGTTTGTTCGCCGCGATATTTCAACAGGCGACATGCGGGTCGAGATCTTCTTATAGCTTCACAGAACCAACCACTTGATCATGTACTCCATATTCCACCTTCGGCCTGCAACTATTCTGATCGTTCACTTATTGCTCACAACGGGGCTCACGGCACAGCAACTTTCTGTCACACTCACCGGCTCCATGCACAATGGCTCCGGTGTGCCCTGTTTCGGGAAGAAGGAGGGGACGATAACCACCACGGTCACGGGCGGAACCGCACCGTACAGCTACCTCTGGAGCAACGGGGAGACCACCGCGAACCTGAGCGGGATAGCGGCAGGATTCTACAGCGTTGAAGTGAAGGACGCCGTTGCCGCTGTCGTCAAAGTGGAGATCACCCTTACCGAACCCGAGCCGTTGAAGGTGAAGCCGACCGTGAGTTCGTTCGATAACGGGGAGAACATCAGCTGCTTCGAGTGCAACAACGGTTGGATACAGACGGGCGCCACGCAAGGCACTCCCCCGTATACCTACACCTGGGATGATTCACCAAGCACCAGTGCGAACCGCTATGGCCTCGGGCCGAAGGAGTATCAGGTCACCGTTACGGACGCCAACGGATGTGAAGAAAGTGCGGTGGTCAAGATCACCCAACCTGAACGCTCGGACTGGACCATGGGCGGGAATGCGGGTACGGATCCGGAAACCCAGTACATCGGCACCAGTGATAACAAGGATCTGGTGTTCAAGGCCAATGGGCAGGAGGGTATTCGTTTGAAAGCGAACGGCGATATCAGCTTGATGGGTACGCTCACCGGCGATGGCCCTTTGTATCGTCGGGATGATGGGCTGCTCGGCAGCGGCTTCCCGGTGTATCCGGAACGACCGGTGGACCGTTGCCACGGTCTGGGCTCCTATCCATATTGGGAAACACGGGGTAATGCGTTCCATCAGCTATGCGAAGAAGAGGATCCGCTGCTTGGTACGTTGGCAGAACGTCCGCTCAAGATCATCACCAACGGTCAGGAGCGGATCCGGATCACGCACGATGGCAAGGTCGGCATCGGTGAGGCTTATCCAGAAGCAAGGCTCCATGTGAAGGGCGACCTGCTGGTCAGCACACCGCATGGTGCCATCCTTAGTACCGCATCCGCTGAGCTCGGTGCAATACTGTGGGCACGCAATGACAATGCGGCTTGGGGGTTATCGATCGACCCCACCGGAACGGGCCATATCCTCGGTGATATCAACGATCCGGAAGCGGCCATGTCCTTTAATTATGATCGAGTGACGATCAACAGTAGGTTGGTGATCGGTGAACCGACCATTGGTCCTTTCGGGGCCTACCGACTTTTCGTGGACGGTGGGATAGCCTGCCGGGATGTGTTGGTGAAGACCGGGGATTTCCCGGACTACGTTTTCCAACCGAACTATGCGTTGCTCCCGATCGGTGAGTTCCGGAAGTACATCAGCTCGGAAAGCCACCTGCCGGGCATACCGAGCGCCGCCGAGGTGGACGCGAAAGGCGGTGTTGAGGTAGGCGACCTGCAAGTGCGCATGCTGCGGGCGCTGGAGGAACAGGCCTTGTACATCCTCCAGTTGGAGGAAAGGCTGAAACTGGCCGAACAGCGCATCGAAGACCTCAACACCGGGAAGTGATGGCCGGCATAACCACAAGAGGGCGCGGCATCCATCACGGGACCGGCTTGCTCGTGATCGCGGCCTATTTGTACGCGATCACCCTTTCCGGGCAGACGCAGTTCCCAACACCACCGTTCAACCTGCCTGGGACCACTTGGAACGGTGGCACACATCACTACACCGCGTTGCCGGAGATCAATTGCCCGGATGACCCGGAGCCGTCTATGGCGATCACGAGCGATGCCGATGCCGAGTTCGTTTCCGGCACGGCCATACATCTGAAGGAGGGCTTCCATGCCGGTGCTTTCAATGGATCCGGGCAGTTCCACGCGTACATCGGTGATGGTTTCGGGGATCCTGCGGCACTCGTGCTCATATCGCCCGGTGCGGATACAAGCATTTCTGAAGGGACCGTTCATGTTCATCAATGGGAGAAACTGGAACTCGGGTTGGAGCTTCCAACGCTCTACCAAGCAGCGGTCGATAGCTTCTTCACACACTACTATTCCAACGGACCGGAAGGACCGGCAACACCGGGTATGGTGGACGCGGTGCACGACCTCAATCCCTATGCGGACGATTCGTTGCAGCTGGTGATGATCTTGACCACGCCCTCCGGGCAGCAGACCTTGAAGTGGGGCTTCTTCATGCGGGAGGCGAAATGGGCCGACACGGACCCCCTGGCGCGGATGGTGGAGGATACGTTGAATGCCTACCATCCTTATCACGTTCGGTTCCGGATAGCCCCGGAAGAGATCGGGCTTTGGCATTTCTCCCTGCGCGTGAGCGCACCACACACCCTTAGCCCTGAGAACGCACCATTGCCTGTTATCGAGTACCCGCTATATAGCTTCATCTGCGACCCTCCGCTGGCGGACAACCATGGATTCCTTCAAGTGAATGGTAACAATCATCGGACACTTCGTTTCGACGATGACACCCATTTCTTCGGCATGGGCGTGAATATGGCCGATCAGAAACATGGAAACCTGGGAATTCCGGATTCCCTGCCAAAACCACAGGGTTGGTGGTACACCTATTACCAACGCGACCACTCCACCATGTTGCAGACCATGGACATGCTGAGCTCTGTGGGTGGTAACTTCATGCGCATGATGCTCTTCAAGAACAGCTTCGCACCGGAATGGGTGAACCTGGGGGTGTACGACCAGTACCTCAGCCCGCCCATGTGTGCCTGGTCAGAGAGCACGGACAATGATTCGTGCGCCCTTACCTGGACCCCGGATTTCAAAGGCAACGGGCAGTACCAGAGCTGGGCGTTCGATCGCATGTTGGACAAGGCACGCGAGGCAGGCATCTATATCCAGCTATGTGTCGATCCCAATATGCCCACCGCTGCGTTCGAGAAATATCTCTGGGGCGACCACCCGCACGTGATCGCTTTCCTCGAACGGACACGGGTGCCGGGTGCACCTTACGACATGAAGCATTACTTCTACGCCGATGCCGACCCAGCGGTCCAGGACAGCGGTGCTTTCTACTATTGGAAACGCAAGTACAAGTACATCCTGAGCCGGTGGGGCTACTCCGTGAACCTGGCGGTGATCGAGCCCTTCAACGAGATGGACCAGCTGCTCACGTATGGGGAGGATGATCTGAACGTAGGTACCTCCGCTTTGCCTGGATGTGAAACAGATGCTCATGGCGATGTTCCGCATAACGAGATATGCCGTGAGAACCGGATCGTATGGCCCAACGATCCGCTCATCCCAGGTATCGTGGACCGCTGGTTCACCGATCGATCGGCTTTGTACACGGACCCGGCATCCATCGGGAACCGATAACCTCTTCGCTTGGGTGATCGAAGGCCGTTCCTGATCGGGTTATACCGGGGCGGTGCCCCACACGGATACGGCCTTCTACAGGCCCTTACGCAACCCGCTGATCGACCTGAACGACATGCACCAATACGCCTTCCCGAACACGGGCGAGCAGCACCTTCCGGATTGGCGGATCAAGACCAGCTTCGATGTGGCCCAGAACTTCCGGAACAACTACCCAGCAGGTGCGACCAAGAAACCCTTCGGGCACGGCGAGTACAGCTACAGTACGAACATTGTTGCTGGCCCGCCGGGTCATACTGAAAGTTATGAGATCGAAAAGTTCTTCCACAATTATGATGTCTCTTTCCACAATGAACTTTGGGGCCACTGCCTTCTCTGGCAACTTCGCAACGGGCCTGAGCTGGCACTGGGATCGCGTGTTCTGGTGGGAGGATGCATTGGAGGCACCCCCAGATGACTTTTTCAATAGTTTTCAGAATGAATTCTCAAATGAAATTGATTCAATAAGTAGGTTGGATGTTGGATTGCAGTATGCTATTCCAATCAAAAATCGTCGACTTCATCATCATTTCCGGCCTTTGAAGGAACTTTTGGAACACCCGAGTTGGGCATCGTATGATTTCTTCAGTTCTGAGTACAGCGCGCATAAAGTTTTCGATGGCCGGGAACTTAGTAGCGAGGCACAACGAGATGTCTTAGAGAGTTACTACCTGAAGAGCCTGGATAGCACCGCCGCCATCGGTTGGGTGCATAACCGCAATGCGTGGGTGATGAAGACCTACTACCTGGATCGCAATACACATAACTTCCTTGCATGCGAAGCGCCAGGACCACCGAGCGATACCCTGAAACTTCCAGGTTTTGCACCGGGATCGTACTTTGTATCCTGGTTCCCGACCCGCTTGAACAGTACCTTTCATCCACCCCAGATGGAACTGCAAACGGACTTGGATACGCTGGAGATCCCGTTGGCCGGTTATTTCGGAGGTGTGAGCAATAACTACCTGGACACCTTGCGGAGTGACTATACCTTCATCATCACGCCGGGACCGTTCATGAAACGCTTGCACCGGCCGTCGGTTGTGGAACAACCTGTTTCGGCAGGATGGGATTTTGGGCTTTATCCGAACCCCACACGTGACGGATTCTACCTCGCTATGCAGGATGAGGTACCCAAAGAAATAGCCTTGTTCGACCTTGCTGGACGCAGGATCACTCAAGTAGTGAATGTCACCGACCTAATCCATTATTTTTCTGTGGAGCACTTGGCCATGGGTACCTATTGGGTCCGTGTGTCCAATGGAACGGATCAGAAGGTGAAGAAACTCATGGTTCACTGACATGAAGAGAACTTTCATTGTAACGCTGCTGGGCTTGATATCATGCTACACATGCGGACAGTCAACGTTCATGAGGACGTTCAGAGCGACAGGCACGGCGCAAGCGGAGATCAATGCTTTGAGCAGCGGGAACTTTCGGATGGGTTTAGCGCGACAATCCGGTACCTCCTTGTTCGATGCGACCGGGCACATCCTGCAGTCGAGGAACTATGCAGTGGACACCTTTCTGGTGCTCCAGTCGATCAAGCGGCACACGGACAATGAGTTCTTTTTTGTCGGTGGTTATCACAAGGATTCGTGCACTGTAAGTGGGAATATCCTAGTGCCCTATACATATCCTGTGATCGGTCGCATGGATTCATTGGGGAATATCTTGGATGCACGGAATTACCTCTTAAATGCACCAAATTGTTTCAATATGGCTGGTGATTTAGAGGTTACAGGAGAAAGTGGGGTCATCACCTGGGGTAATCGAATGGGTCCTTTTTTTCTTCTCCGTGTGAACCACAACGGAGATCCTGTATGGGGCAAACATTTTGGCCAAGGCGGCGTGTTCAAGTTCATCAAGGAACTGCCTGGCGGCGATCTGCTAGCGGGGATTAACATGCTGGGTGCGGGTGCCGTGGTGGCAAGGTTCAGCGCCTATGGCAACATCCTTTGGAGCAAGAGCTACATACGACCACGGGGTATGGTGCACGATGCGGTGATCATATCGGACGATTCCTTCTTGATCACGGGGAGCACCGATAGTCTTACGGCCGATCTATTCACTCCATTGCCTGCCAGCTACCAGCCCAAGTTGTTCCTGATGAACTTGAACGGCACGGGCGAGGTGCAATGGTGCCGGGGTTATGATAGCATGCCGAACCATTGGCATGCGGGCAGCGGATCCAAGATCGTGAGCACGCAGGATGGGAATGTTGCGGTGTTGGCCACCTTGGGCGATCCGAACTACAACTGGTTCTACCGTGCCGTGCTGATGAAGTTTGATACCAACGGCGATACGCTCTGGACGCGGTCGGTCGGTCGTGAGGGTTATGACTATCATGCCCTCGATCTCTTGGCCACAGCTGATGGGGGGTACCTGTACAATGGCCGTGTTTGGGGCGATCTTCCCGAAGGCCAGGCGAACTTCGCGTTCTTGTACAAAGCTGATGCGGAGGGCCACCTGCCGTGCCAGGAACACCATTACCCGATCACCATCGTGGATCTTTTTCCGGTGGACAGCACGGTCACGCTCACATCAACGGATGGTGCGGTGGCCAGGCCGGCGTTCATCAACGAGACC
>JACJZG010000009.1 GCA_020635715.1 Flavobacteriales bacterium
ATTCGCGCGCGAGGGCCTCACGGACCACCGTTATCAACTGTACGAGCTGAAAGGTGTGGAGGAATTGCCAGGCTTGATCGCCACCACCCCTGACCTGCGGGGCCTTAACGTGACCATCCCGTACAAACGTGCGGTCATGAGGCTGTTACAGGCGGTCGATCCCGTTGCGGCCGCCGTGGGTGCGGTGAACACCATCCGCATTGAAGAAGGGCGCTGCACCGGCCATAACACCGACGTGGAAGGCTTCCGGGCGATGCTGCTCCCGATGATCGGTGAACAGCGGCCGCGCGCCCTGGTGCTTGGAAGCGGCGGTGCGAGCCGGGCGGTCGTCTATGTCCTGCGCGAGCTGGGCATCAAGTTCAGGGTGGTGAGCCGAAGCCGTGGAACGGGCGACATCACCTGGGACCTCCTCGATCCGGCCCTGGTGGGGGTGTGTCCGTTGATCATCAACACCACCCCGCTGGGCATGTTCCCCGCGGTGGATGAACTGCCTGCAGTACCCATGGACGGGATCGGCCCACGGCACGTCCTCCTGGACCTGATCTACAATCCGGAACGCACGCGCTTCCTGGCGGAAGGAGCTTCGCGCGGTGCACAGGTGGCCAACGGGCTGGTCATGCTGCATGCACAGGCAGAAGCGGCCTGGCGGGTGTGGAACTCCTGATCACCCCTCAGGCTGCGGGCTGGGGTGGGAAAGCCCTTGGAACGGCCTCCGGACCACCCAGGGGCCGGGTGAAGGTGTTCTTCACCCGCTTGCTGAAGTGGAAGACCGGGATCCAGATGCAAGCGGCGATGAAACTGCGGGTCACCTCCTTCACCGCATAGGGGTTGCCGGTGATCTCATCGAGCTTCAACCAATTGTACAAACCGAGATCCACAAGAAGGAAGACAACGCTCCACAAGTACAGCACCTTCATCAGCAAAGGGGTGCTGGTCCGGCGCTGGATGAACAGCACCAGCAGCAGGACCGTATAGGCCAGGATCGCGACGCCTTGAGCCTGGGAGAAATGGGTGTAGAACTCGGCCACCAACGGATGTTCGGTCGCATGGGCCCAGCCGCTTCCGGTCATCAGAAAGAACCAGCCCTCGTCCTGGAACATGTCCACCAGGATCCTGATCACCGAAAAGCAAAGGCCGATGAGCGGCAGGATCAGGAAGCCACCGATCGGTCGGTCCAGCTGGCCCAACGCTTCTGGATCGACCGGTGGATCGTAGCGGTAAAGCTGGATGCAACCGAAGACGGCAAGCAGGGCACAGGTGCCAAGGAAGAACCAATCACCCCAGGCCATGCCGATCCCGGCACCTTCGGATGACAGCGGATGTGTGAATTCGAAGGTGAGCGCATCGCCGATCCGGGTCTGCAGCTCGTGCAGGGCTGACGCATCCTCGGCTTCGATATGCGGCCTGCTGCTCGTATACCGGTGATCCACGGTCACGATCCGGTCGTCCTCCACTTCAACGCTTCGAACGAAGCTGATCCCAAGGCCTTCGACCCGGGTGGTGGTCGTATCCACGGACGACCATGTGACCGGAAGCTCGACACGGAACGTATGGCGCACATCAAGCGGTTCACCCAACGCGTAGGGGGCGTTCCTGGTCACCCGACCTGGATCACTCTGATAGTCCCGGACATAAGCGGCGAACAGTTCGAACTTGAAGGCTGCTCCGTTATCGGTCGTGTCCCAAGGCTGCAGGATGCGATAGCGTTCGTGCACCGTGAACACGTTCTTCTCCCGGTCATCCTCGAACCTAACGGTCTCCAGCAGTTCGCATGGTCCATAGATGCCGGAGTAATAGTCGGCATAGGTCCGGCCCAGCTCGGCCAGACTGCGTGAAGCGATGTCCGCACGCACGCGATCCGCGCGCCCTCCGGAGAATTCGGAACGGACCGCCAGCTCCCCTTCGCCACCAAGTTCGCCGAGCGATAACCGTTCCATCACCGAGACGGAGCCACTGTCATTCACCACCAATGAAGTGTACCCTCGGGCGCGGGGTGATATCACCAGGGCTTTCCCGTAGTCCGGGGTGTAACGCAGCTTGCCGCGCCCCCCGTTGTGTGTGGCGGTGGCATCCACCCACATGGTATCTCCTTCCGCCACGACCATGGTGATGCAATGATCGAACTGGCTCGGACGCGGCAACCACCCGGCGACCTTCGCCCCTGCCGAGGAGTTCACCAACGCGGGATAGGCTTCGATACCCAGTGCGTTGAGCACACTGGACAGTAGAAGGGACTTGTCCTTGCAATCACCGAAACGCTGTTCATAGACCTCGCCCGGCCGATGCGGTCTGTAGGCCCCGATGCCCTCCTCCAGGCCCAGGTAGCGTATCTCGCGTTGCACCATGGCAATGGCACTGTCCATCCGCACTTGATCAGTAGGCAGGTCGCGGAAACCACGGATGCGTTCCGTCAATGCAGCACCCAGCGAATGGTCCTGGCCATAGAGTTCGAGCGCCCAGGAACGGAGGTCCTCGAGATCATCGAATTCGCTCACCTCCATCCAAGGAAAGGCATCGAACCAACGCGGCGCACCACTTTCCGCATGAATGCGATCGAGCGAGGTCTGATCCCAGGTCAGCACCGTGTTCCCGTCCACGGTCGACTCCCGCGGGCGGGGCACATTGCCGTGGTAGGCGATGGTCGGTGCACGGCCTGCGGGGCTCACCAACCGCGTGATGCAGCGGGCCACAGGAATGGAGAAGCCCATGCGCACCTGGCGGTGGAAGCGCCCACGGTCCACCGGGTTCCATCCTTCGATCGTGATGGCTTGATCGACCACATCGCCCGGGCGCACATCACTGATATCGCAAACGACCGAGAGCGTACCATCATAGAGGTAGGAGTTCATGTCCTCCTCTCGCCGCAGGACCCGCATCGTGGACCGGTCCAACTTGTCAATGATCCGACCGTTCCGAATGATGCGCAGATGATGGATGGTGAGCCGTTGATAACTGGGGTCGTAGGACACGGAGAACCGCGAGCCGTTCTGCACCCCTTCATTACTGGTCAACCGAACGGCCTGGCGCCAGAACGTCTGCTGGCGTCCCAGGTCGTACTGTCGGTCGATGAGGATATACTCCTCGCCACCTTGCACACCGGCGGTATCGATACGTGCCGAAAGGTCCGGATCCGTCAAGACCACCCGATCGGAGACGGGGCCGATGAGGTATTGGGGCGTCTGGGCGTGGAGACGGCCCCCACAAACGAGGCAAAGGATGAGGAAAGACCGTACAAGGCTCCGGTGCATTCCGTGAAAGTAGGTGGGAAAGTCCGACCCGCCCAACGGCCACGCTCACCGGCCACAGGCGCGCACCACCATGACGATGATGCAGAACAGGAAGACGAACACGCTGATGCGGTTGATGCCGTGCATGAAGCGCAGGCTCATGTTCGGGTCCGGTGCCTTGAACATGGTGGCCGGGTTCAGGTAGTAGAGCACACGCTTCCAGAACATGGCACCAAGGTAGGTGCTGAACGGACCTGTGCGGTCAGGGCCGGAACACCGTATCCGGGATGATCGTGAACCGCTCCCAGAGACCAACGGACTGGCGGTCGCCCACCAGCCGATCGCTTTCCTCGCCGGGCAGCGCATGGTCCGCAGAGACATACAAGCCGCGGTGGGTGCGGATCGCGACCCGACCACTGTCCAGGGGCTCAAGGACGAACGATTCCCAGGCGCCCACGTACCCGCGATCGGCCACCAGCACTTCCTTTTGATCGCCGTCCGCGCAGACATAATTGCCATTGGCCGCCTGCAGCGCGATCGTATCCCCCCCCTTCCGCATCAGGGTGAACCGCTCCCAATCGTTCACATCCGGGTGTCCCGACCGCAGAACGGGCAGGCTCCCTTCGCCCCCACCCAGCGCACATCCCACATACGTGCCGTCGTGCGCCTGGATCATGACGGTCATGCCTTCCTCCACGGCCGGTTCCTGCTCGAGAACGGGCGTCGTGTCCATGTTCGGTTCCGCGCAGGCCACGAGGGCGAGAACGGGGAGGATGGCGAGTGCTTGTCTGTGCTTCATGGGTTCTGCTGGTGCGAAGGTGCGAAAGCCCGCTCATCCGAGGCGGTACCTTTGTGACCCGAACCCGTTTCCGTGCCCTTCGACCTCATTTCGGAATTCCAACCCACCGGCGACCAACCGGAGGCCATCGATCAGCTGGTCCAGGGCATCAACGATGGTGTTCCGGCGCAGACGCTGCTCGGGGTCACCGGATCGGGCAAGACCTTCACGGTGGCGAACGTCATTGCCCGCACCGACCGGCCCACGCTGATCCTGAGCCACAACAAGACCCTGGCCGCGCAGCTGTATGGCGAGTTCAAGCACTTCTTCCCGAACGACCGGGTGGAGTACTTCGTGAGCTACTACGACTACTACCAGCCGGAGGCCTACCTGCCCACCACCAATACCTACATCGAGAAGGACCTCTCGGTGAACGACGAGATCGAGAAGTTGCGGTTGAGCGCGACGAGCGCACTGCTGAGCGGCCGGCGGAACGTGATCGTGGTGGCCAGCGTGAGCTGCATCTACGGCATCGGCAATCCCGCCGAGTTCCACAAGACCATCGTTCGGATCAGCACCGGACAGAAGATCCCGCGGAACAAGATGCTGCACGAGCTGGTGAGCGCCTTGTACAGCAGGAAGGACGAGGAACCCGGCCGAGGCAACTTCAGGGTGCGCGGCGATGTGGTGGAGGTGTACCTGGCCTATGCGGATGAAGCCGTGCGCATCCATTTCTGGGGCGACGAGATCGAACGGCTCGAACGCTTCGATACGCTGGGTGGCCAGGTGGTGGAGACGCCCGCGGAACTGACCATCTATCCGGCCAACATCTTCGTAACGAGCCGGGAGACCATGAACGGCGCGATCCATGACATCCAGGAGGACATGGTGAAGCAGGTGAGCTTCTTCCAGGAGATCGGCAAGCACCTGGAGGCGAAGCGGCTGGAGGAACGGGTGAGCCATGACATGGAGATGATGCGCGAACTCGGGTATTGTTCGGGCATCGAGAACTACAGCCGATACTTCGATCGCCGCCAGACCGGCCAGCGCCCCTTCTGCCTGCTCGATTATTTCCCGGATGACTTCCTGATGGTGATCGATGAGAGCCATGTGACCGTGAGCCAGGTACAGGCCATGTACGGCGGCGACCGCAGCCGCAAGAAGAACCTGGTGGAATATGGGTTCCGACTGCCCAGCGCCATGGACAACCGCCCGTTGAAGTTCGAAGAATTCGAGGCCATGATGGGTCAGACGTTGTTCGTGAGCGCGACCCCGGCGGACTACGAGCTGGAGCGCAGTGAAGGGGTGGTGGTGGAACAAGTCGTTCGTCCCACCGGCCTGCTGGATCCGCCGATCGATGTGCGCCCCAGCAAGGACCAGATCGATGATCTGCTGTACGAGATCAGGCAGCGGGCCCAACGCGAGGAACGCGTGCTGGTGACGACGCTGACCAAACGGATGGCCGAGGAGTTGACCGACTTCCTGGGCCGCAATGGGGTACGCTGCAAGTACATCCACAGCGATGTGGACACGCTCGAACGCATCGAGATCCTGCGCCAGCTGCGACTGGGCATGTTCGATGTGCTCGTGGGGGTGAACCTGCTGCGCGAAGGCCTGGACCTGCCGGAAGTGAGCCTGGTGGCCGTCCTGGACGCGGACAAGGAAGGCTTCCTCCGCAGCAACCGGTCGCTGACCCAGACCGCTGGCCGCGCTGCACGGAACGTGAACGGGCTGGTGATCTTCTACGCGGACAAGGTGACCGAGAGCATGCGCCGGACCATGGAGGAGACCGACCGGCGCCGGGCCAAACAGATGGCCTACAACGAAGCGAACGGGATCACCCCAACGCAGATCAAACGGGACCGGGTTGATGTGCTGCGGCAGACGGCCGTGATCGACATCCACGATGCGGGGCAACGCAGGGCCTATGTGGAACCCGAGACCCTGAGCATCGCTGCCGACCCGGTGATGCAGTACATGACGGAGGAACAGCTGATGGGCAACGCCGAATTGCTTGAAACCCAGATGCGGAAGGCGGCCAAGGACCTCGACTTCATCGCGGCGGCCCAGCTCCGGGATGAGCTGTTCGCCATGCGAAGGCTTCTGGAGGAGCGTCAGAAGGCATCCAAGCGAGACTGAAGGTAGGTCGGAAAGCACTGTCGGCGCCAGGGTACTTTTGGTCGAACCAGCCGGGCCGTGCGCCGATCCCTACGGATCCATGACGAAAGCATCCGGCCGCGGATCCTACCTTGGCCTGCTCAACCCCTCCACTCTGATGCGATCACGTTACTTTCTCCTGTTCCTCGCAGGTTCCTTGGTCACCCTCGACCTCTCTGCTCAACTTTCCTTTGGTGGCCACCCTTACGGCACGGTCCGGTCGAACGGTCTTCCCACGGCACCGGTGATCACCATGGACGAGGTGGACGTGAGCGCGTTGATGGCCGAGGATGAAGCGCGCGCAGCGAGCGGCATCAAAGGCCCGTATCGCTTCGGATCCAATCATGCGACGGACATCGGAATGGACAACGCGGGGATCTGGCATACAATGCACAATGGGGACAGGGTCTGGCGCGTGATGGTCGTATGCCCAGGTGCGTATTCCATCAACATGGAGTTCCACGAGTTCGTTGTCCCGGACGGTGCCCAAGTATTCGTGTACAACGAGCGAGGGGACGTTCTGGGCGGATTTGAAGCCAACAGCAATCCCGGTCAAACACAGCTTGGGGTGGACCTGCTCGCCGGCGACCGGGTGACCGTTGAGTACGTTGAACCTGCGCGCGTTTCTGGTCAGGGACGTCTGCGTATCGGGCAGGTGACCCACGGATACCGGGACATGTTCAACTTGACGAAAGGATTCAATCAAAGCGGTTCCTGCAATGTCAATGTGATCTGTCCTGAAGGAGACGGGTGGCGTGATCAGATCCGCTCGGTGGCCATGTTGCTGACCGGAGGTGAAGGGTTCTGTACGGGCACCCTGCTGAACAACTGCAACAACGATGGCACACCCTACTTCCTGACGGCGAACCACTGCATGGTGGGTGCGGGCTCCAACGTGATCTTCCGGTTCAACTGGAACAGCGAGAATTGCACCCCCACCACCAACGGACCCATGAACCAGAGCGTCGTGGGGTACACCCTCCTCCACAACAGTGCAGGCAGCGATGTGGCACTGCTGCGACTGAACACGACACCTCCCCCGTCCTTCAACGTTTTCTACAGTGGCTGGGAGAGCAGTCCCGTCGCTGCATCCGGTGGGGTAACATGCATCCACCATCCCTTTGGGGATATCAAGAAGATCAGCCACGAGAACCAAACGGTCGTCTCATCAACATACAGCTCTGCTCAATGCTGGCGCGTGACGGACTGGGATAGTGGAACGACCGAGCCGGGCTCCAGCGGCAGTGGGCTATGGAACCAGTCACGCCGCATCGTGGGACAGTTGTATGGCGGCGGCGCGGCCTGTGGGAACAATTTCTCGGACTACTTCGGCAAGTTCGCAGTGAGCTACAGCGCCCTTCAACAATGGTTGGGAGATTGTGCCACAGGCATTGATGGTTATCCACTGGATCCTTCGAGCATCGCGGAGCAGGTAGCAGGAGGTTCCCTGGAGGCATGGCCCAATCCCACCGCCGGTGTGGTGAACCTCGTCCTACCCAAAGGCCTTGAAGGATCCTGGAGCGCGATGACCTATGATGCCGTCGGGCAACTCGTGGCCATGGACCGTGTTCCCGCAGGATCTGAGCGGTTCAACATCGATCTGAGCAGTCGTCCCAACGGGCTCTACCTGGTGGAGGTGCGCTCCGGGGACATCCGTCTACAGCAACGGGTGATGCTGGCGCGATAGGTAGTGTGCATAACCCCTCGGGTGGGGCCTTCGTACAAGGCCCATGCAACAGCTATGCGGCAGCCTGCTGGTCGGGGCCTTCCTGTTCATCGGTGACCTGCGTGCCCAGGCCGACGGTCTGGTGGCCTACGTGCCGGAGACACCGATCGCGCGCACCGCGGACGACACCCGGATCACCTTCGTGGAGAGCGCCGTGGCCGGCAAGATCGAGGCGATCATACCGCCTGATGCCGACCGCGTGGACATCCTGAACGCACGCGGCAATGTGAAGCACACCTATGGCGCCGACAAGCTGGACCAGGTCGGCTTGGGCGATCTGCGTCCGGGCACCTGGACTTTGCGGGTGCACCGCGGTGACAGCCTCTCCATACGCCGCTTCGTAGTGATGGAGCGCGGGACCGTGGTATGGTCGCCGAAAGGGCCCGCCCGCAAGCGCTGACCTACGGCACCACGCGCAGGCCGCGCTTCTGGAGGCGGTCCAGACCGTGGGCCGGGGCGTCGAAGTCGGGCATCAACGCCAGCGCCACCCGGAAATCCTTGGCCGCACTGTCCAGCACCCCTTCGAACTCGTAGGTCAAGCCCCGGTTGTAATAAGCCTGGGCGTAGGTGGGCATCCGCTCGATCGCCCCGGTGAACTCCTCCCGGGCCGCCGCGAAACGATCTTGATGTTCGAGGTAGATGAAGCCGGTGTTGTACCAGGCCGTCGGATTGTTCGGATCGAGGGTCTTGATCAAGGCATAGTCGGCCAGCGCGATGCTGTCCCGCCCGTGTTCCTGGGCATAGAGACCACGGGCATACAGCGCTTCCACGCTCTTCGGGCGCAGGTCCACGAGGGAGTTGTAGTACTGCCATGCCAGCGGGTCGTTCTGGCCGGCATGAAGCTGTGCCAGGGCCATGTACGCTTCATAGAGGTCCGGATCCCGTTCAATGGCGGTGCGGTAGCTGCTGATCGCGAGGCTGGTGTCACCCGCCTCGCGATGGATCCAACCTTTGAGGAAGTATCCGCGGGCGTTCTGATCATCGATCCGTAACGCATCGTTCACCTCGGCCATGGCGTTCACATGGTCGCGCTGCAGCAGGCGCAGTTCAGCCAGCTTGAAGCGAGCCTCGGTGCTATCCAGGGCCAGGTTCCGGGCCTTGGTGAATTCGATCTCCGCGTTCACCAGGTCCGCCTTTGAGAAGTACAGGTCGCCGAGCCCCAGGTGCCAGCGGAAGTTGGTGCTGTCGAGCAGGATGGCCCGCTTCCAATCGTTCATGGCACCGCGGACGCTGTCGCGCGCCAGGTTGAGGCGCGCCCGCTGTGCGAAGAGGGCGGCATTACCGGGTGCGGCCAGGATCGCACTATCGACCTGTGCGAGGGTCCAGGTCCGGCCGTGATCATCCACCGCGGTCTGATCCGTGTGGGTGGAACAGGCCGACGAGCACAGCATACCGAGCGCGGCGGCGAGGTGAAGTTGGGAGCGCTTGAGGGGGGCCATAATGCAGAAGACCCCGGTACTGGACCGGGGTCTTCAAAGGTAGTCGCGCGCCGTGGATGCTGTCTTATCGTTTCGCCATGACTTGAGCAGCGGACTACAGCGACACGCAGACCACCAGGATCACACAGCGACCGGTTGCTGGTCGGTCTTGTTGATGGCGGCCTTGATGCGCCCTTCAAGTTCCTCACAGAGCTCCACATTGTCGTCCAACAACTGACGCACCATGTCACGGCCCTGCCCCAGCTTGTTATCCTCGTAGCTGAACCAGCTGCCGCTCTTCTTGATGATGCCGAGTTCAACGCCCATGTCGATGATCTCGCCCGTTTTGCTGATGCCTTTGCCGAACATGATGTCGAACTCGGCCTTTTGGAAGGGCGGAGCCACCTTGTTCTTCACCACCTTCACCTTGGTGCGGTTGCCCACGGCGCTCTCACCGTCCTTGATCTGGGTGGCGCGTCGGATGTCCATGCGGATGGTGGCGTAGAACTTCAACGCATTGCCGCCGGTGGTGGTCTCGGGGTTGCCGAACATCACACCGATCTTCTCGCGCAGCTGGTTGATGAAGATGCAGCAGCAGCCGGTCTTGCTGATGGTGCCCGTGAGCTTCCGCAGGGCCTTGCTCATCAGGCGTGCCTGCATGCCGACGGCGCTATCCCCCATCTCGCCTTCGATCTCGGCGCGGGGAGTGAGGGCGGCCACGCTGTCGATCACGATGATATCGATGGCACCGGAACGGATCAGGTTATCCGCGATCTCCAGGGCCTGTTCGCCGTTATCGGGCTGGCTGATCAGGAGGTTCTCGGTATCCACGCCAAGGCTTTCGGCATAGACCCGGTCGAAGGCGTGTTCGGCATCGATGATGGCGGCGATGCCCCCTTTCTTCTGTGCTTCTGCGATCGCATGGATGGCCAGGGTTGTCTTACCTGAGGACTCAGGGCCATAGATCTCGACGATCCTTCCCTTTGGATAGCCGCCCACGCCCAACGCCAGGTCCAATCCGATGGAACCGGTGGGGATCACTTCGACCTGCTCGATCGCATCGTCGCCGAGTTTCATGACGGCGCCTTTGCCGAAGGTCTTCTCCATCTTGTCCATCGTAAGCTGAAGGGCCTTCAATTTCTCCTTGTTGATCTCGGTTGCCATGGCGTTGTTGGTTGTTCGTTTTGCTTCTTCGAGTATTCTCGGTTCGTTGTCCTATCCTGACGATATTTCCGTCGAATAGCTGACGCCCAAATAAGCAAACCGTCTCGGGATCGCCAAATATTCTGGCAACTAAAGTTTTGAACAGGCTCTATCGCCGCGCGGTTCAGGCACACCTATGAAAGCAGGAATATTATCGACGATATAGGATAAATGTTCGACGAATGCTTGACAGCAGACTACCGCCTCCCCTAGCTTCGGACCACTCTTTTCGACGGATCGCTCTTCAGAAGACAGCCTTTGGACGCTTGTTCGATCAACGGACAAGACCATGCGATCCAACATGAACAAGGCCTCGCAAGGGGCAACGACGGTGAACGCCTCCGGGCCGAGCCGGGAACTGGGCGAACCGGTCCTGGACAACCTGCCCGAAACAGGGCTGGGCTGCGGTAAGCGCCGGTTCCCACGAACGAACAGCACGAGCCTGGTAAACGGGGCTCTTCATCTTGACCAACTGCATGAACCAAAACCAATACCGATGTACCTCAACCCTACGGAGCGTTCGTGGCTGCGCCATACGGCCATGACACTGATGCTGCTCCTGGCCACATGGGCGCCATTGAACGCGCAGATGGCCCGACAGGAGCACAAGCATGACGATCACGGTTCCGCTGCGCTGGACGAACTGCTGCATGCCTATGACCAGCGGATCGAATTCACCGAGAACAAGGGACAGTTCGGCAAGGAGGTTCTGTACCGCGCTGACTTCCCATTGGGGCAGGCGGTGGCAACGCGGGACGGGATGGTGGTGACCGCCTTTGATCCGGCGGCCCTGGCCGAGGCCCAGCGCGCAGGCATCCTGTTCGAGGAGCTTATCCGCAACGGCGAACCGGCGGCCGCACCCACGCTTCGGCACAAGGGGCACAGCTGGCGGCTGAATTTCCGCGGTGTTGATCCGGGGATGACCGTGGGAACGCGGAAGCCGCATACGGACATCAACAACTACTTCATGGGAGGCACCGAGGCCACGGACGTGCGGAGCTACGAGGAGCTCTGGTACAAGAACACGTACCCGGGTGTGGACGTGCGTTACTATCCCGCCGCTGATGGGACCTTGGAGTACGACATCATCTGCAAGCCTGGTAGCGATCCGAGCCGCATCGCCATCACCTTTGACGGTATCGACAAGCTCACCGTGGGTGAAAAGGGTGAACTGGTCCTGAACACCAGCTTGGGGGCCATGAGCTACCCGGCCCCCGTGGTGTACCAACGCATCAACGGCCGCGAAAAGCCGGTGCAAGCTTCGTACGTGGTGGTGGGCAGGAACGAACTCCGGTTCGAGATCGGCTCCTATGACAAGAGCGCCACGCTGGTCATCGACCCGATCGCCCTGCGCTGGGCGAGCTGGATGAACACGGCCTCCCAAACGGACAACCATGGCCACTGCATCTGGGTGGACCCGACGGATGGTGCCATCTATGTGGTCGCACGGGTCAGCGGCGGTACGGACCAGATCACACCGGGCGCATTCGACACCTCGATCAATGGGAGCTATGACATGGTGGTGGGCAAATACTTGGAACCCGCCAACGTGGGGGGAACCGGAACGCGGGTATGGCAGACCTACATCGGGGGGAACGGGATCGAGAACCCCTATGCGATGGAACAGGGCCCGGATGGGAACCTCTACATCACCGGCTACACGGCGAGCACCAACTTTCCATTGATCGGCGGATCGGCGTTCACTGGAAGCAGCCTGAACCAGCAGGCACAATCCGGCGATGATGTGTACGTGGTGAAGATCGATCCGGCAGGTAGCTCCATCAAATCCGCTGTGATCGGCGGGAACGCCACGGACTATGCGTTCGACCTGCGGATCGCCACGAACGGCGATGTCATCGTTGGTGGCTACACGGAGAGCACCAACCTCGCGACCTTGAACAGTGGAAGTGGGGCATCCAACACGAACAACGGTGGGGCCGATGTGCTCCTCTTCCGGATCGACCAGGACCTCTCCACACTTCAGTGGATGCGCAATTACGGTGGTTCCTCCGATGACCTCGCACAGATCATGCTCTACGCCCCTTCCACCGGGGATATCTTCCTGGGTGGACGGACCTCGAGCAGCAACTTCCCCACGGTGGGTGCCCGGCAAGCCACGCGCGGTGGCAGCGAAGCGGGATTCCTCCAGCGTATCTCCGGAGCGGGAACCACGCAATGGTCCTCCTACTTCCAGTCGGCGAGCGGACAGTCCCTGGCGATCCTCTGTATGTCCATGAGCACTTCGGGGAACGTGTTCTACTTCGGTGGTACCACATCTGGGGCGGCCAGCAGCAACATATCGGCCAGCGGGGTACACGACAGTTCGTACAACGGCGGCACGAACGACCTCTTTGTTGCGCGGATGACGACCGACCAGACCTTCCTCGGAGGTACGTACATCGGCGGTTCGGGCAACGAGGTGAACATGATGGGCCTGAACACCGACCAGAACGACGATGTATACGTCTTCGGATACACGAACAGCACGAACTTCCCGGTGAGCGCCGCGCCGAACACCCCCGTGCAATCCACGAACATGGGCTCGAATGACAAGGTCTTCGTCAAGCTCAACAGCGACCTCTCCTCGCTCATCTATGGCACCTACTACGGCGGCACCGGAGATGACTACGATCCTGTGGGGGAACGCGGCATCAAGTTCAGCAACTGCAGGATCTACACCATCATCACCTCCCTTTCCAGCAACGTACCGCTGACGCTGGGAGCCTTGAACACGACGAAGAACAGCAACCAGTATGAGCCAGGGATCGTGATATGGGCCAACCCGCCGGACCTGCTCGGGAACACCATCAACTACACGGGCACTGCCATCTGTGCGGGAACCGTACCCGGGGACATCACGGGCTCCGTACCGAGCTACGTACTGCCCACGATCGTGCGTAACGGAGCGGGTTCCTCCCACCCTTCCTTCGGGTCGGCCGCCACGTATCAGTGGCAGATCAGCTCCGACAGCCTCAATTGGACCAACATTCCGGGGCAGACCGGACAGAACCTGTCAGGAAGCGCGATCGGCGCCATCAACGAAACGCGCTACATCCGCCGGGTCATTGGAGGGGACGCGTGCATCCTGGCGGGAGCAGCCGATCAGGTGGTAACCGTACGGATCATGAGCGTGACCGGTCAGGTCACGAACGTCACCTGCAACGGAGCGAACAATGGGTCGATCACGGTGAGCGCCGACGGACTGGCACCGTTCGGTTATGCTTGGAGCAATGGACAGACGACACAGACCGCCACCGGACTTGCCCCAGGCACCCATACCGTAACGGTGACGGACGCCAACGGATGCACGGCGCAAGGAAGCTTTCAAGTGACACAGCCAGCACCATTATCCCCAAGCGCAACGATAACACCAGCCACGTGCGGTCAATCCAACGGTGGTGCCCAGGCCAACGCGAGCGGTGGAACGGGCGCGTATACCTACCTCTGGAGCACGGGAAGCATTGCCCAGTCCATTAGCGGAGTGGGTGGCGGCACCTACAACGTGACGGTGACGGACGCCAACGGATGCACCTTCCCGCTTGAGGTCATCATTCCCAGCACAGGTCTCCCTACCGTGAACGCCGGAACCGATGCCGCTATCACGTGCGCTACTGGTCCGCAGATCACCTTGAGCGGTTCCGGCACGGCCGGGAACTACAGTTGGATAGCGAGCAACGGAGGCAACATCACCGGGGGGGCGAGCACACTGACCCCGAGCGTGAATGCAGCGGGCACCTATACGCTCACGATCACGAACCCTCAAACAGGCTGTTCCGCGAGCGATGCAGTGAACGTGATGATCAACACGGCGGCACCGAACGCGACCGCGAGTGGAGCGGGCACCTTGACCTGCCTAGTGACGAGCATCACACTGGACGGCGGAAGCACCAACAACGGGGTCACCTTTGGATGGAGCGGCCCCAATGGCTTCAGCAGCACAAATGAGGATGTGGTCGTTGATCAACCAGGCACATACATCCTAACCGTAACGAACCCGAACAATGGTTGCACCAGTACCGCCAGTGCCATCGTTGAACTCGACAATGCTGCTCCGGGTGCGGCTGCCACAGGCGGTACCTTGTCCTGCGCGGTGACTTCGATCCAACTGCAAGGCTCCGGCAACGGCAGCTTCGCGTGGACCGGTCCGAACGGCTTCACCAGCACGGAGCAGAACCCCACGGTGGGCGCGGCCGGCACCTACAACTTGACCGTGACCGGCGCGAACGGTTGCACCAGCACGGCTAGTGCGCTGGTTGAACAGGATGTGAGTCTCCCCTATGTGAGCGCCAGTGGAGGTGAGCTGACCTGTGCGAACCAGAGCATGCTCTTGAACGCGAATGGCAATGGTAGCTTCAGCTGGTCCGGACCGAACGGTTTTGCAAGCACCGCACAATTCCCGTTGGTGAGCGCACCCGGAACCTATACGGTCACCATCATGGCGGCAAATGGCTGCACCAACACCGCATCCACCACCGTGACGAGCGACTTGGCGGCACCTGAAGTGAGCGCGGCAGGTGGCATGCTCCCCTGTGAGGGAGGGGCTGTCAACCTCACGGCCTTCACCGATGGAACGGGCCCGAGCTATGCCTGGACGGGACCCGACGGATTCACAAGCGATGAGTCGAACCCGGTGGTGACCACGGTCGGCAGTTATACCGTGACGGTGACGACCTCGAACGGCTGCTCGAACAGCATGACCGTTGTGGTGACGCGTGAGGATTGTGGCGACAAGGAATGTCCGGCCTTGATCACCAACTGCCCAGCCGACCTCACGGTCGATTGCACCGCCGACCTCAGCCCGGAAGCGCTTGGCAGCATGCCGACCTTCCGTGACGTCGAAGGTGATGGCGAGAAGAAGTGCGCACCGTTGAAGAACCATGGATACTGGGACGAGACGATCAACACCTGTCCGTTCGTGCTTCGTCGTACCTTCTGGGCAGTGGATATGGATGGTGAAGTGGCCTATTGCGAACAACTCATCACCCTGATCGACGAGACCGGCCCGGTGATGATGGGCCTCAACGGCGATGGCTTGAACCTCGGTTGCGACGAGGACCCTGACAACATCATGCCTCCGACGGTGTGGGCTTTCGACGAGTGCACCAAGTCGGTCGCGACCGTGACCCATGGCGTGAGCTACGAAGGAGAGCCCGAAAGCGGTGGACCATACAGCATCATCCACACCTGGACTGCAGCGGATGCCTGCGGGAACAGCACCATGGCGACATGGACCCTATACGTGGACTGCAAGAAGGAGGATATCAAAAAGTCCGTGGTCACGGCCGGTCCGAACCCCTTCCGTCAACGCTGTGAGATCACCCTGGTACCGGTGCGCAATGGCAAGGCCATCGTAACGATCACCGACCTGCAAGGGCGTCGGATCAAGGAGGCCTTCAATGCCGAGGTGCATGCCGACCAACCCGTCCGCGTCCAGTTCGAGCCTGAGAAGATCGGCACCGGCACCTTCATCTATCACGTCCAGATGGATGGCCGGGAGTTCCATGGCCGTATAGTGCACCAGCCCTGATACTGCGTGGATCGAATGATGCGAAGCCCCCGCCGATCGGCGGGGGCTTCTGCATACCGGCATGGTACCTTCGTGCCCTATCGTGGAAGGCTCCGGACCGCTCGCCGAACGCATGCGCCCGCGCACCTTGGAGGAGGTGGTGGGCCAGGAGCATCTTGTGGGCACCCACGGTGTCCTGCGTAAAGCGCTTTCTGGCGGCATGTTGCCGAGCATGATCCTGTGGGGGCCGCCCGGTGTGGGCAAGACGACCTTGGCGCGCCTGATAGCCCAGGACCTGAAACGCCCTTTCCATGCGCTCAGCGCCATCAACAGCGGCGTGAAGGATGTGCGGGAGGTCATTGAGCAGGCCAGTGGCAGCGGGCTCTTCGCGCGCAGCGCGGTGCTCTTCATCGACGAGATCCACCGCTTCAGCAAGGCCCAACAGGACAGCCTGCTCGGCGCGGTGGAGAAGGGCACCATCACGCTCATCGGGGCCACCACGGAGAACCCGAGCTTCGAGGTGATCCCCGCGCTCCTCTCCCGCTGCCAGGTATACGTATTGAAGGCGCTTGCGGAAGAACAGCTCCAGGGCCTGCTGGAACGGGCCATGGCCGCGGATGCGGAGTTGTCGGAACTGGAGATCGATCTGCGCGAGACGGATGCGCTGATGCGCGCCAGTGGTGGTGATGCGCGCCGCCTGTTGAACACCTTCGAGCTGTGCGTGCTCTCTGCGGGGCGTTCCGCCGCGGGAGCGATCGTGATCGACAATGCCCTGGTGAAGGAGGTGGTGCAGAACAATGCCGCGCGCTACGACAAGCAGGGCGAGCAGCACTACGACATCATCAGCGCCTTCATCAAGAGCATGCGAGGCAGCGACCCGAACGCAGCGGTCTACTGGCTGGCACGGATGGTGGAAGGTGGCGAGGACCCCTTGTTCATTGCGCGGCGCATGGTGATCCTGGCCAGTGAGGACATCGGTAACGCCAACCCGAACGCCCTGTTGATGGCCACCACCACCATGCAGGCGGTGCAGATGATCGGCTGGCCGGAAGGGCGGATCATCCTCAGCCAGTGCGCGATCTACCTGGCCTGTTCACCCAAGAGCAATGCGAGCTACGCAGCGATCGGTGCCGCACAGGCGGCGGTGCGCACCCACGGCGACCTCCCCGTTCCGCTCGCATTGCGCAACGCTCCCACGCGGTTGATGAAGGAACTGGACTATGGGAAGGAGTACAAGTACAGCCACGACGGCGAGGGCAACTTCATCGACCAGGAGTTCCTTCCGGAAGCCTTGAGCGGAACGGCGTTCTACCGGCCGGGCGAACAGGCCAAGGAACAGGAACATCGCGCGCTCATCGCCAGATTGTGGAAGGGCAAGTACGGAAGCGGTTGATCAGGCCCGCTCCGACTCGATATAGCGCTTGTGCATATCGTAGATGATCCCGAGGCTCACCATGAGGCCGCCCAGCCCCTGCTCCACCATCTGCCAGATCACATCTGCCACCACGTGCACCATGCCGCCCTTGGTGAAGGACATCCCGAGCACGAAGATCACCAGATAGACGAAGAAGCCGACCGCGGCACCCAGCAGCATGGAGGTGAACGGAAAGGCCCGTTTCAGCGAGATCCACTCGTGCATGACCGCCGTGTGCACGGCGAAGGTCATGCCGAAGCCGAGCACCAGGTATACCAGGCCTGCCAGGGTGAAATAGAGGCTTATGGGAATGCGGATCTCCTCCAGGTCGGTCAGCGCCACCCCGTGCCAGAGCCACGAGACCAGGAACATGACCACCGCTGCAAGCAGCGCCGGGACGAGGATACTGCGTCTGAACAACACGGTTCGCGTTCGGAGGGTGGAAAAGTACTGACCGGGTCGAGATCGCGCACCCCCAAAGGTCAACGCCGATGTACTTTGCCCCCTATATGCAATACGTACGGTCCATTGGGACGGTTGCCTTCGCGGGGATCTTATTATCAACCTTGCCGGGCTGTAGGAAGGACGCTGGACCTGCCCGTTGGGACATAGATGTGGCCCTGCCTTTGTTCACCACGCAGCTCACCATCGGGGACCTCATCCCGGACTCCCTGCTCGCCGTAGGCGCGGATGGTACCGTGAGCCTGGTGTACACCTCCGCGCTCTTCGCGGTGGACCTGGACACCCTGCTGGGCCTGCCGGATACGAGCTTCATTTACGCCTATGCGTTCCCGCTGCCGGGCAACGACCAGTTCAACCTTCCCGCGGGCTTCCCGGTGATCAGCCAGAACAACGTGCTCCGCTTCGACCTGCCGCAGGTGCAATTGAGCCGATTGGATATCCGGTCCGGGGAACTGCAGGTGGACATGCGGAACAAGATCACCAGCCGGGTGCTCGGCCATTTCGAGATCCCCAGCGGGCAATTCCCGGACGGGGTGAACGCGTTGGACATGGCGGTGGATCCGGGCACACCTTCGGCGCCAGCCATGGCCACCTTGATCCGGGACCTGTCGGGAACACGGTTCGACCTGCGCGGACCGACCTACAACCAGGTGAACACGCTTACGACGAACGTGGCGGCGACCCTTGACCCGGATGGCAGCGGAGCCACCGTTACCAACCAGGACAGCGTGGTGGTGCAGGTCGGTTACAACGCGCTCATCACCGCCTATGCGAAGGGCTACTTCGGCACGAACACCATCTCGCAGGAAGATGAGGAGAGCCGACTGACGCTCTTCGACCGCTTCGTGGCTGGTTCCCTGGACCTGGACCAGGTGACCATGCGCCTGCACGTGGAGAACGGCGTTGGGATGGACATCCAGGTGCACCTGAACACCTTTCAGGCCATCAACAGCCGCACCGGCGTCACGGTGGACCTGCAGAACGCCCTGCTTCAGGGACCGATCAACCTGAACCGGGCCGCGGACCTGGGGAACGGCTTCACTCCAAGCCACTACTTGCGCACGCTGGATAATTCGAACAGCAACATCGATGCCTTCGTGGAGAACCTGCCCGATCGCGTGCGTTATGGCGTGGAGATCCTCCTGAACCCGCTGGGCAACATCAGCAACGGCAATGACTTCCTGTATTACGAAAGCGAATTGAAGGCAGATCTTGAACTGGAGGTCCCCCTGTCCATCATCGCCTCCGGACTCACGCTTGAGAACTTCTCACGACCGGACCTGCCCGGCGATGCGGAGAACCCCGCCTTGGACCGTGGCACCCTGCACCTTTTCGCCACCAACGGCTTCCCGTTCGATGCCCGCGTCGTCCTTGAACTGGTGGATGAAGAGAACACCTTGTTGAGCACGATCGAGGTGGATGGCGCCGTGCGCGCTGGGAACATCGGACCGAACGGCCTTGTAAGCTCCGTGACCCGATCAACGCTCCACGCACCCCTCGATGCTTTCCAGGTCGACCTGCTGTACGCGGGTGCCCGGCTGCGGACGCGCGTTGTATTCGATACGGATGCCGACCTCGGACATGTGCGTGTGCTGGACAGTTACGCACTGGACCTACAGGTGACGGTGGATGGCAACTACATCGTGAACGGCCAATGAGGTACGGGCTGTTCCTGGCTTGTGCCACCCTCTTCACGGCCAGTTCGCACGGACAGGTCGCCCTGCCCCCCGACCCCATCGTGGACCTGAACGCGGGCTACCGCAACACCATCACCGTGACCGGGCTGTTCGACCACAACGCGAACAGCGTATACAACGAACTTCCGCTCGCGATCGTGCGTGGAGCATATCTCGAACGAGACCTGCGCGCACGATCATCCGAGGCCTTGCGTGCGAAGGGCAACAGCCTGGGGGAGGTGATCCAGGCGCGGGTCCAGTGGACCGGTGCCACGTGTTGGGGCGCGCGTGCCAACTGGCGGCCGGTGGTGAGCATCGCCCATCACGATCAGATCGGCCTCTCGTTCACGGCCGATCAGTTCGACCTTGCCTTCTTCGGGAACGCCGCCTTCGAAGGGCGAACGGCATCGCTCTCCCCATCGGGCTATGCGCAGATCCGCTACCAGACCATGGGTGCGGGCCTTCAGCATGCGGCCAATGGATCCTACCTGCGGCTCGACCTGGTGCGCGGCCTGTCACTTGCGGCCCTGAACGTGGACTACGCCAGCCTGTATACCGGCGAGGACGGCCAGGTATTACGCAGTGCACTGCTCGGGGACTATGTGGCCAGCGATACGGCGGGCTACGACCTCGGCCGGACCAACGGTCTTGGAGCGGCCATCTCCGGGCGCTGGTCGTTCACCACGCGACCGGCGGAGAAAGCCCGGTTCAGCATCGGGGTCGAGGATCTGGGCTTCGTGGCCTGGAACGACCGGAGCGTGGCGATCCGGAAGGACACCTTGATCCGCTACGAGGGCTTGCGTGTGTACGACCTTTTCGCGCTTGACGCGGTGATCGTGAATGAAACAACGGTCTTGGACACCTTCGGACTGCGCTATGACCATGGCCCGGTGACCCGGCTCCTGCCCTTCCGCGTGTTCGCAGAAATGATGATCCCGCTGAACGAGCAATGGCGCCTGACCGTACTGGCCGAACACCGGCACCTGCCCGGATACCTGCCCCAACTCGCCGCGCAGGCAAGCCGGGTCTTTGGGAGCAGGACGATGGTAGGTGCCGCACTCGGCTATGGAGGTTTCGGTGGCCTGCGGGCCGGACTCTCCATGAAGCGCCGGATCGGTGAACACCTCCTGATCAGCCTGTCCACACCGCAGGTACCGGCCTTCTTCACCGGTCGCGCACGGGGTGCCGGCCTGTACGTCGGACTCGACCTCGGATTCTGATGCATCGGCACCGATACCTCCATACTGCGCTTGGCCTGATCATGGTCCTGGCCTCCCTGTCCTTCCTCGCAAAGGATGAACGCATCGCCAGCCGCATCGTAGACCCGAAGAAGGAGGTGATCGAACTGCATTGGAAGGGTGCGGGGGGCCGCATCTTCGGCAACCTCGGCGAGTTGCGTTCGGAACTGGCTGCGCAAGGGCGCGAGATGGTAATGGGCATGAACGGCGGGATGTTCACCACGGACCATGGACCGGTAGGGCTCTACATCGAGGATGGCCGCATGCTCCACCGGATCGATCGGCGCACGGCGGGCAGCGACAACTTCCACATGCAGCCGAACGGTGTCTTCGGGATACGCGCTGATGGCAGTGCCTTCGTGTTGACGACCTCGGCCATGCAGGACATGCTGGGTGTGCGCTACGCGACCCAGAGCGGACCGATGCTCATCGCCGACGGGACCATCAACGCACACTTCACTCCTGGATCGAAGAACCTGAACATCCGGAACGGAGTGGGTGTACGTGCGGACGGTCAGGTCGTGTTCGCCATCTCGCGCGAGCCGGTCAACTTCCACGACTTCGCCACCTGGTTCCACGAACAGGGGTGCACCAACGCGCTTTACCTGGACGGTGCGGTGAGCAAGGCGTACATACCAGAGGCCGGCATGCTCGGCCTCGATGGCCGGCTCGGTGTGTTGATCGCGGTGAGCAGGCCGGAGTGAGCGGCTACCTTCGGCCCATGGCGTGGATCATGCTGGTGATCGCGGGCTTGTTCGAGGTCGGCTTCGCCACCTGCCTGGGCAAGGCAAAGGAGGCGAATGGGAACGAGGCGGCAGCATGGTTCGCTGGCTTCATCGTATGCCTGTCGATCAGCATGTACCTGCTCTTCCGCGCCACGCGCACCCTGCCGATCGGTACGGCCTACGCGGTCTGGACGGGCATCGGTGCAGTGGGTACGGTGCTCGTCGGCATCCTCCTCTTCCGTGAACCGGTGGCATTCTGGAGGCTCTTCTTCCTCACCACGCTGGTGGCGAGCATCGTGGGGCTGAAGGTGGTTACGCACTGAGGCCCGTTCAAGAACGGCGGGGGACCGTGGGTGCATGCCGGGCGGATGCCGCGACCTTCGCAGGTATGAAGATCGCGATCGTCGGCTGCGGGAACATGGGCCAGGCTTATGCACGCAGCTTCCGGAGGTACGGACTGGTGAAACGGGAGGACCTGCTCCTGATCGTCCGCCGGGATCAGGTGGACCCTGACCTGGACCGGTCCGGCACCGTTTCCCGTGTGATCGATGGATCGATCAGTGGCTGTGACGTGGTGATCATCGCCGTGAAGCCACAGGACCACGCGACGGTGGCCCCGGCACTTGCCTCGTTGCTCCGCCCGGATCAAGTGGTGTTATCGATCATGGCGGGTATCACCATCGCACGCCTGCAGCGCGACCTCGTGCACCGCACGGTGGTCCGCGCCATGCCGAACGCGCCGGCGCAGATCGGGCTTGGCATCACCGCCTATGCGACCGGCACGGAATTGAACATGCGCCAGACCTTGATGGTGGAGCAGCTGCTCAACAGCACTGGCCGCGCGGTGCACCTGGAACATGAGGGCCACCTGGACCCGGTAACGGCCTTGAGCGGAAGTGGGCCGGCTTACTTCTTCCACATCGTGCGCACGATGATCGAGGCAGGGCTTGGGCTCGGGCTCGAACCGCACGTGGCGAATGCCTTGGTGAAGCAGACCATGCTGGGGAGCTATCACCTCATGGAACATGCCGACCGCTCGCCCGATGAACTCATCAAGGCGGTGATGAGCAAGGGTGGCACCACCGAGGCCGCATTCCGCGTACTTGAAGCCGGTCGCATGGCCGAGACCCTGACGCAGGCGATAGAGGCGGCGAGCCGGCGGGCCACGGAACTGTCCGGCTCCTAGAGCACCGTCACCTCCGTACGGCGGTTCTGCGCCCTACCCTCCTCGGTATCGTTCGAAGCGACGGGCCTGGTCTCACCGTAGCCCTTGGCGGTGATCCGAGCGGCATCGATGCCCTTGGCGACCACGAAGTCACGCACGGCGTTCGCCCGTTGATCGCTCAGGGTGAGGTTGGCGGCATCGGCACCCACGTTGTCCGTATGACCGCCCAGTTCGATGCGCAGCGCGGGGTTGGCCTGCAGGAGCTTCACCAGCTTATCCAGTTCGGTGTTGGAGGTGGGTAGCAGCTCGTAGCTCGCGGTGTTGAAGAAGATGTTGCGCAGGGCGATCGTGCTTCCCGCGGTCAACGCGCTCATGGGCACCTCCAGGCTCACCGGCTCGCCCACCTTGGTGACGGCCACGTCGTAGTTCTTGGAGAAGAACAGGTAACCCTCCGCGCTCGCGTTCAGCGCATACTCCCCACTGGGCAGGCACACCAGGAACTCACCGGTCTTGGGGTCACTGTACGCACCCGTCGCCAGCTGGCCGGTCTTCAGGTCGTACAACTGGACATCCGCTTCCACCGGAGCCTTGGTATCCACATCGAACACATTGCCTTTGATGTAGGTGATGGGCAGCGGACGCGCCTCAGGGTACAACTCGAAGCTGTAGAGATCAAGGTCGCCATGGCCACCCGCACGATCACTGGCGAAGTAGGCGATCCTTCCATCAGCGCTCACCAGCAGGCTGTTCTCATCCGCGCTGCTATTGATCGGATAGCCCAGGTTGAGGGCGGGACCCCAGGTCCCATCATCCTGTTTCCGGCTCATGTAGATGTCCAGACCACCGAAGCCCGGATGGCCGTTGCTACTGAAGTAGAGGGTACGACCGTCCGGGTGGATCTGCACGCTCTCCTCCTGGTAGGGCGTGTTCACATTGTCGCCGAGCTTCACGGGCTTGCTCCACCGGCCTTCGTCGTCCATCGTGGTGGTCCAGATGTCCATGCTCTTGATGCCATCGCGCGCCACCGCACCGCGGACGTAGTACAGGGTGCGCCCATCGCTGGCCAGGCTCGGCTGCGTTTCCCAGTGGCTCGAGTTCACCGGCGTGCCCAGGTTCTGTGGCACACCCCAGCGATCACCGATGCGGCGGCTGATGAAGAGATCGCAACTGCCTTCACCCGCGAGTGATCCACCGTAGGTCCCATCCTCCAGCGCGCACTTCGTGAAGATCAGAAAGCGGCCGTCCGGCGAAAGCGTGCCAGCCCCTTCGTTGAAGGCCCGTGTGTTCACCACGGGCAGGGGGATGCTCGGCTTCCAATTGCCCTCGAGGTCGCGGCGGCTCACGTAGAAGTCCTCCTGCATGCCATAGATGGGGATCTCCGGCGCCTTCACCCGACGGGTGTATATGAGGGTGGCATCATCCGCGGTGATGCACGGATAGTACTCCGGATCGGCCGAGTTGACGTTCGGCCCGAGGTTCTTCGGCTCAAAAGGAACGGGTTGCTGGATCGCCCGTGCCGCGAACTCGCAATTACGCAGGCCCAGCTTCGCGCGTGCCTTGCGTTGCGGCTCCTCCTCCTGCTTCATGTAGGCGCTGTAGTTCTTCTCCGCGGCGGAATAGTCCCCTGCGCGGAACTCAAGATCGGCGAGGTGCAGCTGGGCCACCGGGAAGAAGCGGGGGTTGATGGCCATCACCTCGCGATAGCGGGTCATGGCCACCGCGTTCTCACCTTTCTGCTCGGCGATCTCGGCCAGCATGATCCGCGGTTCGATGAATTGTGCATCCGCATCCGCGGCCTTGGTGAACTCGGACTCCGCACAATCCCAACGGCGCTGGCCCATGCAGTCGCGGCCGCTCTCGTACCGCTTGATGGCACCTTTGTCCGTGCTGCTGTAGCTACCGGGCTGCGCGGATGCCGTCAGGAGCAGGCCGCAGCAACAGGCGGCGAACGCCGATCGCGCGCAAAGCACGGCCGGGGTGTTCAAGACCGATCTCCAGCTACCAGGCGGGCGAGTGGACCGTGCGCTGTTCATCAAGGAATGTTGAGGTACTTGTGGGTTTGCAGGGAGACGCGCCAGCGGGGGTGGTCCTTAACGAAGTCCACGATCAAGGGCATCATGGCCTCGCGTTTGGACCATTCCGGTTGGAGCAGGAGCGCGCAATCCGGTGAGGCTTGGTCCCCATGCCCGCGGGCCCATTCCAGGTCGTGCTTGTTGAAGACGATCACCTTCAACTCGTTGGCCGAGGCGTACATGGCGGGCAGCGGAGCCTTGAATTTCTTCGGACTGAAGCAGATATGGTGCCAGGTCCCGCTCAATGGATGGGTGCCGCTCGTCTCGATGTGCGTGCGGAAGCCCGCTGCGCGGAGCGCGGCGGTGAGCGGAGCCAGGTCGTGCATGGCGGGTTCGCCCCCGGTGATGACCGCGATCCGGGCGGGATGGCGTTTGGCATCGGCTACGATCGCGTCCACGGTCAACAACGGATGGGCGGCCGCATCCCAGCTTTCTTTCACATCGCACCAAGTACACCCTACGTCGCAGCCAGCGAGCCGGACGAAATACGCCGCCTGACCGGCAAAGACCCCTTCGCCCTGCAGGGTATAGAACGCTTCCATGACGGGGAGCTGGGCGGACATGGCGCAAAGATGGCTATGGCGCGCGGAGCGAAGGGGCTCACTGGAGCGCAGGTGGTGAAAAAGAAAAGCCCACACAGGGCCGGTTCATAGAACCCATGAAGATCACATGGGCGGGATCGCGATGATGGCTTCCGTAATCCTCTTGTTCCCGAAGGAAGACACCCGAAGGTGCCTGAGGCCCGCCGTAGACCACCGAGGGTGCGATCCCTGATGGAAATTGTTGGTTCCGATGAACACTGGCCTGTGTGGGCTTCACGTTGACGACCGGAATGCACCGATCGGGTGGATGCGCCTACAGGGGAATGGAAAGAACGTTGACGGTACGAATGTACCCACCTCGGAAGGCGGATGCAAGGAATGGTGGAAAACTCGTCGGTTGGATCAAGGAACGGTCGGTTCAATCCGCCTTTTGCCCGATGAAGTGATCCTCCTTGTCCTCGAAGAGGATGTTGAAGGTGGTGAGCGAGCCATAGCAGCGCGTGATGTACTGCTGCAGTTCCACCTTGTCCTGCTCGCTCAACTTGTCGTTCGCGTTGATCTTCTGCTCAAGTACCCGAAAGCGGTCCCGGATCATCACGATCTTATGGAAGAACTCTTCGATGGGCACCTCCTTGCTCTTCAACGCGGTGTCGCGTGGCTTGATCTCGAGCACCCCACCCTCGTAACGCGGGGCCATATTCACCGGCCGCTGCGGAGCCTGCATCTCTTCCAGCACTTCGCGCAGCGCATCGCGCACGTGGTCCAGGTCGAGTGGCTCCTGCCCGATCTCCACACCGGGCGCGATGGTCACCAGGCCCTCGAAACTGCGGCTGATGGGTTGTTCGCCATGCTCGCGGAAGAACACGTGCACGGTCCGTGGATCCATGTCGTAGACCACGCCCACACCCATGGTGGGATGCTTCACCCGGGCACCGATGCTGATATCATAGAGCTCCATGCTGCGAACATAGCTCCGGGTGCTCGATGGTGTGGCGTTGGATCCGCTCGTACATTTCGCCATGCCCCGCGTCCTCGTGTTGTTCGCCCATCCCCGCCTGGAGAAGAGCCGCACCAACAGGGCCTTGCTCAGCCGGGTGCCGAAGCACAAGCACATCACCTTCCGGGACCTGTACGAGCACTACCCGGACTTCAACATCGACATCGGCCGGGAGCAGCAGCTCCTGCTGCAGCACGACATCATCGTGTGGCACCATCCCTTGTACTGGTACAGTGCACCGCCGCTCCTGAAGCAATGGATCGACCTGGTGCTCACGTTCGGCTGGGCATATGGACCGGACGGCCGGGCGCTCGTGGGAAAGGCGGTGCAGGCGGTGCTCACCACCGGCGGCGCGGATGTGGCCTACACCAAGGAGGGCTTCCATGGATGGACCATGGAGGAGTTCCTGCGCCCGTTGCAGCGTACGGCGACGTTGTGTGGGATGCGCTGGAACGACCCTTTCGTGGTGCACGGTACCAACAAACTGTCGCAAGCCGAGCTCGAGGGATACGCCGAGCGGTATGCCGCGCTGCTCCTTGACCTTGCGTGGGACGCAGGAGGAACAGCCGGCGCCTTGGGCCATGGAGCCCTGGATGACCGGATCAAGCAGTCCAACAGATGAGCAGCTTCCTCACCAACGCGGTGATCTATCTGGGCGCAGCGGTCCTGTGCGTTCCGGTGGCCAAGCGCCTGGGCCTTGGTTCGGTGCTCGGCTACCTCCTTGCCGGAGTGGTCATCGGTCCGTTCGCGCTCGGCTTCATCGGGCAGGAGGGCAAGGACATCATGCACTTCGCCGAGTTCGGGGTGGTGATCATGCTCTTCCTGGTCGGCCTGGAGCTGGAGCCGGAGGTCCTCTGGCGCATGCGCAAGCAGATCATCGGCCTGGGATCGGCACAAGTGGCGTTGACCGCCGTGCTGATGGCGGGCCTCACCCTGCTCGTCGGCTTCTACGACTGGCAGGCGGGCCTTGCGGCCGGGCTATGCCTGGCGATGAGCTCCACGGCCATCGCGCTACAATCGTTGAAGGAGAAAGGGCGCATGCACAGCACGGCCGGTCAGGGCTCCTTCGCGGTCCTGCTGTTCCAAGACATCGCCGTGATCCCCATCCTTGCGCTGATGCCCTTGCTCGCCATCGCGCCGGCCCGAGGCAGTGCGGAAGCAGGTGGCATGGAGGCCTTGTCGGGCTGGCAGTACACCGTGGTGGTCTTGCTGTCCGTCGGCTTGGTGATCCTCGCGGGGCGTTACGTGGTGGTCCCCTTGATGCGGGTGGTGGCACGCACCCGACTGCGCGAACTGTTCACCGCCACAGCCTTGCTGGTGGTGGTGGCGGTTGCCGCGTTGATGGAGCTTGTGGGGCTGAGCCCGGCATTGGGCACCTTCCTCGCAGGTGTGGTGTTGGCGAACAGCGAATACAGCCATGAGCTTGAAAGTGACCTTGACCCCTTCAAGGGCCTGCTGCTGGGCCTCTTCTTCATGGCGGTCGGCGCTTCCATCAACTTCGATCTGATCGCCTCACAGCCAGGCACCTTGTTCTCGATCACGCTGGGGGTGATGGCCGTGAAGATCATCATCCTGGCCATGCTGGGTCGGCTGTCGCGCTTCAGCACGGACCAGAACCTGATCTTCAGCGTGGGGCTTGGACAGGTGGGCGAATTCGCCTTCGTGCTCCTCTCCTTCGCTGCTCAGTTACGCATCCTGGACGCCTTCTGGACGGATACGTTGATGGCCGTGACCGCATTGAGCATGTCGTTCACCCCCATCTTCATGCTGATCGCGGAACGCGTGATCGCATGGCGGGTGGGCAGGGCCGAGCCCGAGGAACAGGAGGCTGATGAGATCAACGAGCGGAACAAGGTGATCATCGCCGGATTCGGGCACTTCGGAAGCACCCTGGGCCGATTGTTGCGTGCGAACGGGGTGGAAGCGACCGTGCTGGACAACGATTCGGACCAGGTGCAACTGCTCCGGAAGATGGGGTTCAAGGTGTACTACGGCGATGCCACCCGACCGGACCTGCTCGGATCGGCGGGCGCCGCTGAAGCGGAGATCCTCGTGTGCGCGTTGACCCCGGAAAGTGCTCCTGAGCTGGTGGAGACCGTACACAAGCACTTCCCGCATCTGAAGTTGCTCGTGCGCAGCAGGAATCGCACGGACGCTTATGAACTGATGGACCAGGGCGTTCTCCACATCTACCGGGAGACCTTGGATACCGCGGTGCGCATGGGCGTGGACGTTCTGAAAGAGCTGGGTCAGCGGCACTACTCGGCGTATCGTGCGGGGCAGAACTTCATCAAGTACGATGAATCGGCCATGAAGGAGCTGGCTGCGAAACGCCGCGATACAGGCGACTACATCACCAGCGTGCGGGAGAAGATCGAAGAACAGGAGTCCTTGCTGCGGAAGGACGAGCACCACACCCCCTCCCATGCGGACCATGCCTGGAACAGCGAGGAGCTGCGGGAGGCCCTCGGGAAGAATTGAATCACTCCACCACCCGGAGCACGGGATAGCGGAGGTAGCCCGGTTCCATGTGCGGTGATCGCCGATAGACGAATAGCAGCTGGGCGAAGGCATTCCGCGCAAAGGCCGGATCACGCTGGCGCATGGCGTCCAGGTCCGCGGCTAGAGCGGGATCCCCGGCGAGGAGCCGGGCCGCGATGTCCTCGAAGACATAGTCGCTGAACCACTCCTTCTGTTGCAGCACCGCATCGAAGAAGCCCCAGGCGAAATAGCCATCCGCAGCGCGCGGCTCGAGCAGTTCCATCACCAAGGCATCCGTCGGCTGGCCCATGGGCACCAACACATCCCCTACAACGCCAAGGACGGTATCCACGGATGTGGTCGTGACGACATGACGATGCAGATAATGGCCTTCGTAAGGGTCATCAACGGTCCGGTAGTCCTCGATGCGCTGGGTCTCGACCACAAACCGGCGCTGCCCGGTGAGCACCTGCATCGGCACCCTGTCCAGTCGTAGTCGATCGATGACCTCATGCCAGGCTTGTGGGATGAGGTAGGCCGCTGGCCGCTCCAGCTGCAACACAGGTAACGCCCTATTCATCCAAGGCACCCGCACATCCGTAGTTCGGTCGCGGTGAAAACGCCACCGCGGTAGGCCCGTCACGACGCTCGTCACTGTATCGGCTTCATAGCCGTGCCATTCCAGGCTGTCGACCGCGGTGGTATCGATGCGCCAGTTCGTCTGGTACCGCACGAGTTCCATGGCCCTGGCCCGTGCGTTGGCACGGGCCTGCTTCAACTCCTCCGGCTCTTCGTTCATCACCGCGAGGGTGGCCAGCAGCAGTTGGAAAGTGGCGTTCACGCGGTCCTCATAGGGCTTCAGCATATGCGATTCACTGAGGATCCCGATGCGTTGTCGCAGGGCGTTGTACCCCGTGCTGTATCTGGGGCCATCAACGAAGCCGGTGAGCCCTTGCTCAGGAATGACCCGATGGGTCTCGAAATAGGGGCACATGAGGTGCCCGCGTTGCTCCATCCACCCGTACTGGCGCGGCATCAAGCGCTCCTGCATGAAATGGCGCAGGTCCGGATCGAGCTTGTCCGGATGGGTGGTCAGCAGTTCCATCACGTACTGGTGGTCGGCACCGTTGCTCACGTGCGTCTCGAAGTAGATGTCCGGGTCCCAGGTGTTCAAGGCGGTGATGAGCGTTCGCGTATTCGCGGCATCCACCTTCATGAAGTCCCTGTTCAGGTCGAGGTTGCGCGCGTTGCCGCGGAAGCCGTACTCCTCCGGACCCATCTGGTTCACGCGGCTGGTGCCATTGCGCTGCCTGGCACCGCTAACGTTGTACACCGGCACGATGCAGACCGCGGTATGCGCGAGCAGTCCCATGTACTGGTCGCTGTCCAGCAGGGCCTGGACCAACAGCAAGCTGGCATCGATCCCGTCGGGTTCACCCGGATGGATGCCGTTGGTGATCCACAGGATGTTCTTGCCGGCCGCCCGGATGCTGTCCGGCGTGGAGCCGCTGCCGTCCGAGAGCACGAACAGATGGATCGGGGATCCGTCGTCGTCCCTCCCGATCTGGACCAAGGTGGTGCCTGGACGTGTGCGGTCGAACTCCGCGTAGCGTTGTATCACCTCCTCCCAAGTGGGCGTGGTGTTCCCTTCGAAGCGCCATTGGGCCTGCCCTGGCATACCGGCCAGGGCGAGAGCGAGCAGCGCAGCGACCCTACTGGAACGTGATCCAGCCGAACCGGTACTCCTTTTTGCGCTTGGCATACACGAACATACGGTCATCCTCGATCTGCCAGCTGAAACTGGGACTGAGGATCGCATCCCGCTTGTCGGGTGCCAGCAGCGCCTCCCGGTGCACGGTGCCATCCTCGGTGATCGTGGCCAGGGTGATCAATGCCTCATTACCCTTCAGTTCGAACTGTTCGACCTTGTCCCCCTGCTTCAGGAAGAGGTTCTTGCCCGAATCGTTGAACACCGCGTACATGTTGGTGCCCTTCACCCCGAGGGCGAAGGAGCTGTAGAACCCGCCATCGTTAACGGTATGCTGGCGCTTGGGCACCTTCGCCGCCCATTCGATATCACCTTCCGGGTCAATGTTCACCAGGATGATGTCATTGTGGATGTAGTGGGTCGAGCAGCGCGTATTCCCTTTGGAATCGGTGTAACACACCACGTAATCGTAAGCCTGTTCGCCAACGAGGATCGCTCCACCATCGTCGCGAAGGACGATCTCGTACAGTTTGAACTTGTACATCTCCAGGTCCTCGCCCTTCTTCTCCGCCTTCTTCGTGGCCTTCTTCTCTTCCTTTTCCGTCATATAGGAGGTGATGAAGTCGTTGTCGAATTCCTTGAAGCTCTCGTGGTCAATGCGTTTCGTTGCACGGTCCATCCGCAGGAAATAGGCGCCACGGGCGTTCCACGAGTTCTTGTTCCCCCAATAGCCTCCGCAGAAGATGTGGCCATCCTTGCCAATGGCCATGGTCATATCGTGCAGGAACTTCCCCGCAACCTCGATGGGCGTATCCTCCACGCTGCTGCTCGCATCCTTCATGACGAGCAGGTGATAGGTGTAGAACACCTCTCCCTTCTTCTCCTTGGCCCGGGCCTCCCGTTTCTCGTCGTATTTGACACCCAGAATGAGCACGGCCCCATCATCGTCCACACGCAGCTCCTCCTGACGGTACTCCTTGTCACTATAGGGCAGTTCCACGGTGCGCTCCCAGTTGATGTCCCCGGCCGCGTCGTAGACCTTCACGGCGAACTGCTCATTTCCCTCCTTCTCGAAGGGGAGCAAGGCCAGGACGAGCAGTGAACGCTCATTCGGAGAGACCTTGACCACGTAACTCCCTTTGTTGCGGGATGACTCCGCGGTGATGGAGTGGATCATTTCCATACGTCCGATCGGGGCCATGTTCGCCTTGTCGAATATGCGGCGGTAGAGCCCGAGCCTGTCCTGCTTCTTGTCGTAGTAGGAGGAAAAGACATAGATGCGATCGCCCATGAAGAAGACCCCCTCCCGGGCATGGTCCTTTTTGTCGATCTCCCATGGCAGCAGCTTGGAGTACCGCACATGGAAACCCAGGTCATACTTGGTGATGAAAGCCTCCTTCTTCTTATACATGGTGGCATACAGGGCATCCTCATCGGTGTGCAGGATCGAGCCAAAGGTGCCGTGGTCGCCGGTCTCCAGGTCAGGCCCCCATTCCACGGTGGCACGTTCGGTCTTGTTCTGTGCGCTGCTGGCCGCGGAAAGGAGCACTCCGATCGTGGTGAAAAGCACATGTGCGCATCGCATGGTCCGGAAGGGTGATGTAAATGGGGCACGAAAATAGGTGCCACCCGGATCCGCAAAAGCGGTGAAGGAAGATCGGACCGAAGCTGGTGGTCAACGGGCGGAGACCAGTCTTCGAAGTGTGCCCCAGATGATGGCCAGATCAACACCCAGGCCCGCGGTGCGCACGTACTCCAGGTCCAGCTTCAACTTCGCGGGCATCACCTCCTCCACGTAGGTGCGCTCTGGATCCGCGCTCCTACCGAGCAGGTCGTTCTCATCGATGTACGCCACGCTCGCAGCGCTCGTGATCCCGGGCCGCACGCGCAACACCTCCCGTTGCTCGGCCGTGTAAAGCGCCACGTACCGGGGCACTTCCGGCCGTGGCCCAACGATGCTCATGTCTCCGAGCAATACATTGATCAACTGAGGCAGCTCGTCCAGTTTGCTCTTGCGCAGGAAATAACCCACCGCGGTGATGCGCGGGTCACGACCGCCCACGGTGATCTGGCCCTTCGCTTCGCTATCCGGCCGCATGCTCCGGAACTTCAACAAGCCGAATTCATTGCCGTTCCTCCCCACGCGCACCTGGCGGAAGAAGGCGCCACCGGGCGAGGTGATGGCGACCAGCAGCCCCAGCAGAAGCAGCACAGGCAGGAGGATCAAGAGCGCCAGCGCCGAGACGAGGATGTCGAAGGCCCGCTTCACCATGTCATCAGCCCATCACCTCCTTCACGGCAGCCTTCACCGCAGCCACCACCTGATCCACCTGCCCATCCGACAGGTCGTAATAGACCGGCAGGCTGATCTCGTTGCTGTATAGGCGATAGGTGTTGGGGTGGTCCGCCATACGGTATCCCTGCCCTTCGTAGAAGCTGAGCTTGGGCAACGGAATGAAGTGCACGTTCACGCTCACCTCCCGCCGGGCGATGGCGGTGATGATGGCATCGCGTTGCTCCTCTGTGGCACCAGCAATGCGCAACATGTAGAGGTGGTAGCAGCTCTCACGATCCGCATCCTTGAATAGCGGTGCGATCAGGCGATCGTCACCCTTGAACGCGGCGTCATACCGCTGGCGATCGCCTTGCGCCGCGGTGTCGTCTCGGTATCGAAGCGTTCCAGCTCCACCAGGCCGATCGCCCGCCTGCAAATCGGTCATGTTGCACTTGTAGCCGGGGAAGGCCACATCGTACCGCCAGGCACCCGGCTGGGTCTTGGCCAGCGCGTCCTTGCTCTGACCATGCAGGCTCAGGGTGTTGAAATACGCGTAGAGCTCATCGGCGTCGAAGGGTTCGGGCAAGGCGAACGCCAGCGCGCCGCCCTCGGCGGTGGTCAGGTTCTTCACGGCGTGGAAGCTGAAGCCGGTGATGTCGGCCTGCGCCCCCACCTTGTGCCCGGCCACGGCCGCGCCGAAGGAATGCGCGGCATCGCTCAGCACCAGCGCCCGGCCCAGTCGCATCTGCGGATTGGTGCCCGCCACGCGCAGGTTCACCTTCGGGGTGAAGAGGCTGCAACCTTCCTCGGCTACACGCATGATGGCCTTCAGGTTCGCAGGCAGACCACCGATATCAACGGGGATGATGGCCTTCGTACGATTGGTCAATACGCGCTTCACAGCGTCGGGATCCATGGTGAAGTCATCCAGCACATCCACCATCACGGGCTTGGCGCCGACGTGCATGACGATGTTGGCCGTGGCGCAGTAGGTGTACGCGGGCACGATCACCTCATCCCCTGGACCTATCCCGTACCACCGCAACACCAGTTCGCACGCGTTGGTCCAGCTGTTCAGGGCGATGACGCGCTGCACGCCGCAATAGGCGGCCAACTGGCGCTCGAACTCCTTGGTACGGGGTCCGGTGGTGATCCATCCGCTGCGCAACGCCTCCTCCACAGCCTTGATGGTACGGTCATCGATGCGGGGCGGGGAGAAGGGGATCATGGCCATGGGCGGAACGTGGAACGGCGAAGTTCGCGTTTCGAGCGCAACCCTTCACCGGGCGGCGTGGACCATACCGCTGGCAAGCTGACGGAGAAACCTTCCCGGATAGGGTCGCGTGCGGGTTGACATCAGGTCAGCGCTGAACGCTTGTCGGTGAGCGACCACGCGAAGAACGAGAGGAAGAGCACGCCGGCCTGGACCTCCAACATGCTTTCCACTGCCCAGTTGAAGCCGCAAAGCAGCAGCAGAGCCACCATGGCGTGCTCCCCATGGCGCCGTGCGGACCATAGTGGGACCAGGATCAAGGCCACCAGGCAAATGGCCGCAGGAAGACCCAGCGCCACCGCGGTGTTCAGGTATTGGTCGTGTGCGTTCAACCGTTTCTGGAGCGGGTCCTCGTAGTCCAGTTCAGCATACTTGGCCATGAGCGCATCCTTCACATCACCGGTGCCGACCCCGAGCCACGGCTGAGCGGCGATGAGCTCCACGGCCGCGATCCAGACCTGCTTTCGATCGCTGGTGCTGTTGGCCTGGACCGGTACTTCGGGTCCAGCTCCCAGCGATCCCACCACCTGCGCGACCCGTTCCTGCACCAGCGAGCTGCCCCCATACAACGCACCCACCGCGACCGTGGCCAGGACAAGCCCCCCCAGTGCCCTGCGCCGGCGCCCTGGATCTTGCAGGGCCTTGTGCAACTCCAGCACACCCAGACCCGCAAGCGCGATCCAGCCCGCCTTGCTTGCACATAACACCACACCCAGCGCAAGGACCACCACCTGCCACCTGCCGTTGAAACTACCGGACAGCGACGATCGGTTCAGCACGAGGACAAGGGCCATGGTGAGGTACAGCGCCATGTAGCTCGGATGCAGTGCCCAGGAGAAGTTGGACGCGAAGAAGGGCACGCTTGCCGTGTAGCCCGAACAAACCTCATCCGGCCTGACATGAAGCATGTATTCGAGGGAATGGTAGGACGCCAGCCCAAGGGCGATCGCTACGGAAAGGATATTGGCTGCGATGAATGCCTGAATGGCCGGACCTCGAAGCGCCGACCGGACACCTGCCGCGCCGAGCAGAGGGAACACGAGCAGTGGAAGCTTGATGCCGAGGTCCAAGGCCGCGAAGTCCATGTTGATCGTCCACCCAAGACCCACCAGATGCCAGAGGTAGAACACCACCATCCACAGCAAGGGACCTTTCCACGTCAACGACCGGAAGGAATTGAAGCTCATCTCCCCGCCCACCACGCCCAGGAACAGCATGATGGCCATGGACACCGGAGCCAGCGAGGGCGCCAGTGGAAGAACGGCCGCGAGCAACGCGATCGACGGCCCGAAGGATCGCCGGGCAAGGTCCACGGCGCTTCTACCTGCCATGGTGTGCACAGGAACGAAGGGTCTCCATGGTGGCCTCATCAAGGGCTTTGGCGTCGATCCCATTACGCGGGGCCAGGGCTCGACCATTGGACCGCGTGTGGCTGGCATGTACCTCCAGCAAGGCCCTTGCGAGATCATTCGCATCCTGTGCCACGACCGCGCCCGGATGCACGCCGTGAAGCCGCTCCCGCACATCCCCCACGTCGCTGCTCACCACGGGCAGGTCGCAGGCCATGGCCTCCTTCACCATGGTGGGGCTACCCTCCCGATCACTGCACAGCAACAGGGCATCCGAGGCACATAGCAGCACGGGCATCTCCTCCTGGCTGGTATCACCGGTCAGCAGGTGCAAGCGCACGTCCACCCCGTGCGCCCTTATGGCGTTTGCAGTGGCCTCAGCGATGTCCAGCCGCTTGATGCCCGGCCGGGAGGCATTGAAGATGACGATGAACTGATCGAGCGGCCAGGATAACAGTCGCCGGGCCTCATCGCGTGGGATCGGCACGTACCGGTCGAGTTCAACCCCCATGGGAATGATCCGGACATTTCCGCGCCTCCACCACAACCGCATGCGCAGCGCCTCGCTCACACAGATGATCCCCGACGCCCCCAGCGCGGCGAACTGGGAAAGCAGTCGACCGAGGAGGTCCCGCCAGAACCCATCGGTGGGCGTGCGGTTCAGATCGCTGCCATGGAAGGTGACCACCACCGGTACCCGGCTCACGGCAACGGTGAAAAAGGCGGTCATGGTGCCGTAATGGACATGCACCACCTGCGGCTGGAAACGGGCGATATGTGCGCGGAACGCCCCCCGCGCCCGCCAGAGCCCAACGGGCGATACCCGGCTTTCAAGGAAGAAGACCTCCACTTCGGCATCCGGCCGGTCCGCCAGCGCGCGTGCCTGCCGCCGTGCGAACACCATCGTATGATCCGCCGGTCGGCCAGGGATGACCACCAGGATACGCAGCCGGTCGGTTCGAGGTGCCTTTTCCACGCGACGAAGATGCACAGCCTGCACGCTCACCCCTAACGGTTGGTACGCACGCGATCGGGCCGCATGCGTTGCCGAAGCAGGGTGAAACGCACAATGCCCTCCAGGTAACCAAGGCCATAGGCCACATGAACAGTGATGAAGGCCAGGGCCAGCCAGCCGACGGCTCCCGGCCTTCCCCCTTTGCGCGCCAACTGGACGGATACGGCCAGAAGCACCAGGGCATATAGCGCGATCTGAAGGCACCACAACAGCCCCATCCAGGGCCAGCGCAATGCCAGAAGGGGGAGCACGAGGAGCGTTGAAACGAACACGGGTGGTGCGAACTGCCTCAAGGTGGCCGGGCTGCCCAGCTTCAGGTTCACCAGTGGTTTGAACAAGCCATACTCGCGGTACATGCGCCAGAGTTTGGATATCCGGTCCCGGCTGAAATACTGGATCCGCACCTGCGGCAACAGATAGATCCGCCCGCCCGACTTCCTGATCCGGCCATTGTGCTCGTCGTCCTGGTTGCGGATCAGGTCCTCATCGAAGTACCCGATCCGGTCGAAGAGCTCGCGACGGAAGGTACCGTAAGGCACCGTATCCACTTCGCGTTCGGCGCCCACCCCCAGCCGGAACATGGCGTTGCCCACACCCAACGGGCTGCTGAGCACCTGTGCGATGGACCAGGCCTTGTCACCATCATTCGGCGGCAGCGTCTCCCACACGCCACCCACATTGTCCGCGTTCAAGCGATCCAGCGCCATGGTCAAGGTGAGCGCGTAATCCGGCGGATAGCGCGAATGGGCGTCCATGCGCACGATGTAGCTGCCCCTTGCGGCGCGAATGGCGGCATTGAGGCCGTGGGGCACCACGCCGGCCGGATTCTCCACCAAGGTCACCTGCGCATGTTCCCGGGCAAGGCGCTCCACGATGGCGTGCGTGTCATCCGCGCTGGGCCCCACGGCCACCAGGACCTCGAGGTCAGCACCGGCATGCTGCTGCGCCAGCGCATCCATTACGGCACGCTCGATGTAGCCGGCTTCGTTCCGACAGGGGATGACGATGCTAATGGTATCCTTCATCAACGGGATCGTGGAGCAATTCGGCCCGACCAGCGCGCCACGAGCGCGGCCGCCAGCACCAGGAAAAGGGGAATGCCCAACCCTTCGATCACCAGTCCTTTGAACGCTTCAGGCCCGTTGCGCACGAGGATCGGTAGGAAGGCCGTCCAGCACGCGGTGCCAAGTATGGCGAAGATACGAAGGGCAAGCCCGTGGTCCGGTCGGCGGCGGTGGAGCCTTATCAGCAAGCCCCAGACCACGCCGATGACAAGTCCGCCCACCAGCACTCCGGGCCACCCACCATTGATGTACCATGCTGTGGCGTGATGGATGGTATACCCCTGGCCTTCCTGAAGGTGGGCCCCTTGCGCATAGCGTTCGTAGGCTGTGGCCGGTCGTTCCTGGACCATGATCCGCGGCACCATGGCCGAGGCCAGATAACGCAGGCTGACACCTGGATCCACCGGGACGTGGTACCGCAGGACGCCGTACATGGACATGTGCGCCGCGAACATCTCGTTGGGAAGGACCCGCTCTCCCACCCTGGCCAGCGGTGTGCTGGCGTGGCGGGGCACATGTGCGATCAGATCAAGCTTGAAGGGTTCGTCCTCGTGCACCCCTTCGGTCTCCAGCACCTTCAGGTCGTTCCAGCGGTGATCCCGGAACCTGCCGGTGAACAGCAACGGGATCACCACGGCAAGCAGGTATAACACCGATCGCGACCACGGCGGTTCCTTGGCGTTCATCAGCAGGAGCCACGAGCCCAGGATGGCGGCCATGAAGAGTTCATGGCGATTGCCGAGGACCATGAAATAGACGGACAGCACGAGCAATGCGAGCGGATACACGACCCTCGGCCAGCTGTGCCCCCGATCCGTGAAGTGATCTCCTTGGCGGCTCGAGAGCGCCACAGCCCAGCCGATCAAGATGGCCAGGCAGGCCAGTTCGTTGCAAATGGCATGCAAGGTGGCCCCGGAGAATTCCGCATGGCGGGTGTACTGATAGATCGAGCTGTTCCCGGCGATGGCCTCCATGATCACCGGCCGAACAAGGAGGAAGCTCACCACCGCGGCAAGGATGCCGATCCCCAGAAAGGCCCGGTGGTCCACCAGGATGGCGGGTCGCGTGGCCATGCGTGGCGGGCCCACCTTCTGCAGCATCCACCAAAGGCCCGCGAAGAGCCCCAGGAAAAAGAGCAGGTAACCGCCAAGCGCCAGGTCGTAATCACCACCCAGTTCGAACGGGAACATCTTCTCCATCAGGTAGTAATAGTTCAACCCGATCCGGAAGCCCTGGTAGCCGCTCAGGGCGTCTGGGATGAAGAACCACGCGCCAAGAAAGGTCCAGATGTAGAGCACGCCCATCCCGATCCAGATGGTCCGGTCGTTCGCCTGCCGCACCGCCCACCGGGTGCCGAAGAACACGAGAATGGTGGCCAGGAAGAGGATCAGCAGCGCGATCACGATGGCTTGGTTTCGGGGGGTGAATGATGGAAGGCGGCACGGATCAATAGCTGCCGGACCTGCGCTGCCGACGCCTCGCTGTCGTCATCGATCACCGCCTCTTCGCCACGCCACCAGAGCAGTTCCCTTGCACGTTCCGACCGGCAGATGATCCCCGCAGCGAAGAAGGCCGCCACTTGTGAGCGCAGGCGTCGCAGCCATGAGCGCCCTCGGCCAGCCGCCGGGGCCGTGCCAAGGTCTTCCCCATCGAAGGTGATCACCACCGGCACCGGGCTCACCAGCACGGCGAATAGACCCGTGATACCCCCCGATCGCGCATGCACCACATCGGGACGTAGCGCGCGAAGCCGTTCCTTGAAGCGTCGACGCTCGCGCCAACGACCGACGAGGGAGGCCCGACCGTTCAAGGCGAAGAGCTCCATGACGGCATCGCTCATCGTGGCGGACCCTTCCGCCCGGCGCGCGGATGGCGTAGGCGCCGTGCTGACGGGGACGCCAGGATCGACCACCATCAACCGGACCAGGCGATGCCCCTCCTCCACCTTGCGCCGCAGCTCCGATCGCACCTGCCCGATGTCCCGGCGGGTTCGGAACGCGAGGTACACAAGGCCGGTAAGGACCGCCAAACCAGGCCATGGACCGGCAAGGTCGAGCAGCTGTACCAACACGAGCGTAGCCAATGCGACGAGCATGGCCAGCATGATGTTCACGCCGTTACGCGGACTGGTGTGATAGGCATCGAGCACGCTGCGAAGCGCAACGAAATAGGCCAGCGCCGGAGCGGCAAGGAAGATCAACCGGGAGGCGGGCAGGTAGGGCGCGACAGGCACATCACCGAGATAGATGTCCAGCAGCCAGGGCAGGGTCCCTTCCACCGCCACGAGCGCGATCAGGGCCATCAGGAGCGTCCACCGCTCCAGGCGGGCGATGCGCTGCTCCAGACCGTGATGATCGCCGGTGCTGATGGCGCGTGCAGCCTGTGGCAGCAGCAGGATGCTGACGGGTGCAAAGCCGGCCGCGACCAGATTAAGAAGGGTCACACCCAGACCGATCTGCCCGCTCTCGGCCAGACCCGATCGGTGCGCGGCCCAAAGCACGGGAACGGTGAACAAAGCCGCATAGGCCAGATCGCCCGGAATACGGGGGAGCCCATAGCGCAGCAAGGCCACCCGCTCCGTTCGGGCCAACTGCAAGGGTGCGGCCAGCAGCTCGGGCAACATGAAGAGCAGGGCTGCCAACGACCATCCGCCACCGGTGATCAAGAGCACTGTGATGAGGTCCTTGGAGAACACGAAGGCCAGCACTGGAACAAGGGCCAGGCCGATCACCTGCAGGATATTGGCCTGGAGCGTGCGGTGGGCACCGCGGATGTAGCTGTAGGCCACGGTATGCAGGCAGAGGCCGAGCACCATCAAGGCTAGTGGAACAACGACCGGTTGAAGTTCGGCATTGCCCAACAACACGCGCGAGAGCACAGCCGGAAAGAGGCTGGCGAGCACCACGGCGGTCAAACTCAACACCAGGGTGATACGCAGTGCGGCCAGCAGGTACCGCCGCCGTTGTGGACCTTCCGCGGTCATGGCCACCAGGCGAGGCAGGCCCACGGCGAGGCCTAGCATGAGCATGGGCTGAACGAAGGACAGGGTGCGGCGCACGAGGATGTACGCATCGAGATCCTCACCGCCCAGGCCAGCCGCCAACCGATAGACCAGCAAGGTGGCCACCATCACGGCACCTTCCGCCGCATAGGTGTGCGCATGGTCGGACCGGAGCATGCGCCACCGGCCGGTCACCGCCGGCTTTCCCGCGCCGCTCATTTCCGCTGGTGATGGACCATTCGGACAAAGGTGGCGCTTTCGGAAGATCAGGCGTGAAGCCCTGCGAAGAGCTGTTGTGCGGCGCGGTCCCATGCCTCCGCCCCTGTGCGCACCGTGCCCGGCCTACCGGTCGATATGGCCATGCCGCCGTTCATCATTATCGACCCTTTCCCGGCGGAACGCATCGTCTATCTTCGGATCGAACAAAAGACGGCACATGGACTTCTTTCAATGGCACTGGTGGGCGGGCGCGGCGATCGTGCTCTTCATCCTGGAGATCTTCGTCCCGGGCTTCTTCCTGATGTGCCTGGGCATCGGGTGCGTGGGAGCGAGCCTGGCCGCCGGCCTGGGACTCGGTGTGGCCCTGCAATTGGCGGCCTTCAGCCTCTTCACGCTCATCGCCTTCTTCACCATCCGACCGGTGCTGATGAAGCGCATGTGGAACGCACCGGATGTGAAGACCAACGTGGACGCCTTGATCGGACAGCGCGGTCGTGTAACACAGGACTTCGACCCCGGGCTACGGCTAGGCCGGGTAAGCGCTGCGGGCGACGACTGGCGGGCCGAATGCCTCAGCGACCGTATCCTGCGCGTTGGCGACCTGGTCGAGGTCGTGCGTGTCGACAGCAACACACTCATCGTGAAACCCCTCGGAGCCTGATCTCCGCTTCAACCCATAACCCCATCCACCACCATGTCAGCAGGAACCATCATCCTACTTCTGATCGCGATCTTCGTCTTCGTCATCGTGGCCAAGGGCCTGCGCATCGTGCAGCAGAGCGAGGCCATGGTGATCGAACGCCTGGGCAAGTACCAGAAGACGCTCTCGGCGGGCATCAACATCATCATCCCCATCATCGACAAGCCGCGCGAGATCGTGTACCGCTTCACCCGCGACCTGCCCGATGGCAACAAATTCGTGCAGTTCCAGCGCAAGCAGCGCATCGACCTGCGCGAGACCGTGTACGACTTCCCCCGGCAGAACGTGATCACCAAGGATAACGTGATGACCGAGATCAACGCGCTGCTCTACTTCCAGATCACCGATCCGGTGAAGGCGATGTACGAGATCGAGAACCTGCCCCTGGCCATCGAGAAGCTCACGCAGACCACGCTCCGCAACGTCATCGGCGAGCTCGACCTGGACGAGACGCTCACCAGCCGCGACACCATCAACCTGAAGCTGCGCCAGATCCTCGACGAGGCCAGCAACAAATGGGGCGTGAAGGTGAACCGCGTGGAGCTGCAGGACATCAACCCGCCGCGCGACATCCGCGAGGCCATGGAGAAGCAGATGCGCGCCGAGCGCGACCGCCGCGCGCAGATCATCGATGCCGAGGGTAGCAAGCGCGCCGCCGTGCTGCAGGCCGAGGGTATCCAGCAGAGCCAGATCACCCAGGCCGAGGGCCAGAAGCAAAGCCAGATCCTCGAGGCCGAGGGCGACGCGCAGGCCCGCATCCGCCGGGCCCAGGGCGAAGCCGAGGCCATCAACCTGGTCACCAAGGCCATCTCCGGCGGCAAGGGCGACCCCACCAACTACCTCATCGCCATGAAGTACCTCGAGACGCTCAAGGAGATGACCAGCGGACAGAACAACAAGGTGATCTACATGCCGTACGAAGCCACGGGCGTATTGAGCAGTGTAGGTGGCATCAAGGAGATGCTGGAGGCTGGCAAGAAGCTGAACAACTGATCGGTCCGATCAACGAAGTGGAAGCCCTGCCGAAAGGTGGGGCTTCCTCGTTGGTCTATTCACACCCTCGTTGTTCACGATCCCTTGGGTTCTTCGATAAGGGAAAAACAGCCCGCATGCGTGACAAGACCCTCCCACTCCTTCTCCTGGCCACGTGGCCTTTCTGCGACCCGGCGAACGCGCAGGTTTGCACAGAAACCATTCCAGCCATAGCCACGATCATCGATACCGATGGCCCCTGGAATGGCTCAGGCACCTTCTTCTGGGTATGTGGTGGAACGAATGTCACCTTCAACAATACGTTCGGCATCGTGTATGTGGAAGAGGGTTGTGATATCGTGATCAACAGCATTGGCGGGGGGATCTACCACGTTAAAGGCGGAGGTAGTGTCACCATCAATACACCGGGTGTGCAATTGGCACATGCGCCGGGCACCTCGGTCATCAACAACGCGGGAAGTGGAACGGTCACGGCCTGCTCATCCATGACCTTCGAATACACCAATGCCCCTGTGCCGGGTTGCGATATCAGTACGGGAACGATCGCGTCCCGCGAACATCGGGTGGGCATCCGCTCCGATCCGTCGAACAAAGTGATCCACTTGGATGGTGTGAGCGGCGTGCAGGCGGTCCGCATCCTGGACACCATGGGCCGCATCATCCGTACACCCATGCCGCCGTTCAACAGGGTGGAGGTCCGTGGTCTGCCGCCGGGCGCCTACTTGCTCGAGGTCCAATGGCCGGATGCCAGAACGCTCAACCGTATCGTGGTGCACTGATCCCGGTACAGGGATCACCTCCAGACCGCCGAAGGGGTGGACCGTGCCTTACCTTCACACCATGCCCGCATACAGCACCCTCTCCGAAGCCGTGAACGATCTGCAACGCCGCGGATACCTGGACGATCTCACCGCCGCGGAACAATGCCTCATTTGCGACGCACGTGGCATCCATCTGGACCCCGCCGAGTTCGAGATCGATGAGTTCCACCGCTTCGAAGGCATGACCGACCCCGGGGATCAGAGCATCGTCTACGCCATCAGCTCCAAGGACCACGGTATCAAGGGCATCCTGGTGAATGCCTATGGCCCGGATGCGACCAGCTTCACACAGGAGATGGTGCGCAAGTTGGCCACCCATTGAGGCGGTAGCGCCCAAAAGACCTATCTTCGCACCGCTTGCCTCGGCAGGCACGCCCCGCGCGCCCAGCTCTCGCTCTCGAGCAATAGTCCAGGCGCCTTCCACCAGCGGATCATTGAACGCCGGACCGATCGTAGGGGCACCAGACACATGAACGGGTGTGTCCAGGCGCAATGACCTGGCCGCACCGACCTACATCCCGCGCAGGGGAATTCCTGCGCACACCCGTATGGAACGTACCACGTTCAACGACCTCGGGCTCATCGAGCCCATCCTCAAAGCCCTTCAGGAAGAAGGCTACACCCACCCCACCCCCATCCAGGAACAGGCCATCCCGCACTTGATAAAGGGGCGCGACCTGCTCGGCGTGGCACAGACCGGCACAGGCAAGACCGCCGCCTTCGCCATCCCCATCCTGCAGGAACTCCACGCCAAGGGGCCACAGGGCGCGAAGAAGAAGATCAAGACCTTGATCCTCACCCCCACGCGCGAACTGGCCATCCAGATCGGCGAGAGCTTCAGCGCCTACGGGCGCCACCTCCAGCTGAAGCACACCGTGATCTTCGGTGGTGTGGGCCAGAAGCCCCAGACCGACGCCCTGCACCGTGGTGTGGACACCGTCGTCGCCACGCCGGGTCGCCTGCTGGACCTGATGGGCCAGGGCTACATCCACCTGAACGACCTCGAGATCTTCGTGCTCGATGAGGCCGACCGGATGCTGGACATGGGCTTCATCCACGACGTGAAGAAGGTGATCGCCAAGCTGCCGCAGAAGCGCCAGACGCTCTTCTTCAGTGCCACCATGCCCCCGGAGATCTCGAAGCTGGCCAACAGCATCCTCACCGATCCCGTGAAGGTGGAGGTGACCCCCGTGAGCAGCACCGCCGACACCATCGGCCAGAGCATCTACTTCGTGGACCGCACGGACAAGAACAAGCTGCTGCTGCACCTGTTGGAGGGTGACACCATCCGCGAGGCCCTCATCTTCACCCGCACCAAGCACGGCGCCAACAAGGTGGCCAAGGTGCTGAACCAGGCCGGGCATGCAGCGGAGGCCATCCACGGCAACAAGAGTCAGACCGCCCGCCAGAACGCGCTGAAAGGCTTCAAGGAAGGCAAGCTCCGCGCCCTGGTGGCCACGGACATCGCCGCACGCGGCATCGACATCGACGGCCTCACGCACGTGATCAACTTCGACCTGCCGAACGTGCCGGAGACCTATGTGCACCGCATCGGCCGTACGGGTCGTGCTGGCGCCAGTGGCAAGGCCCTCTCCTTCTGCGACCATGAAGAGAAGGAATACCTGCGGGACATCACCCGCTTGATCAAGCGCGACATCCCGGTGGAGAACGAGCACCCTTTCGTTATGGTGGGTGGCCCGAAGAAGGCCGAGCCTGAAGTGCGGGAACCGCGCCAACCGCGCGGTCCAGGCCGTGGAAGGCAGGGACAAGCTGCACGCCAACCCCGCCCCGAAGGACAAGGTCGCCCGGATGGTCGCCGCAACGAACGGCGCAACGGACCGCGTCCCGAGCGGACCGCGAAACCGATGCCGGAAGCCGGCGCGAACGCAGAGCAAGGCGTGGAGAACAACGGTCAGGCCTCGACCAGCGCACCGCGCACGGGTCGGTCGCGGAACGCCAACCGTCGCCGCCGGAGCAACGATGGGCGCGGACCCCGCGAACAACGCCCGGAAGGACAGCGATCTTCCGCCCCGCGTGAAGGCGGCGCCCCGCGCAGCGAGAAACCACGCCAGGAAGGTGGACAGCGCCGCAACGACCGTCGTGATGGTGAGCGCGGGCCGAAGCCCGAACGCCGCCACGATCCGAAGAAGCCGGATTACGCCGCCATGACCAAGGAACTCTTCGGCGACGATGCCAACCTGAAGTCCAAGAAGGAAGAACCAAAGAAGAAGGGCCTACTCGGGCGCTTGTTCGGGAAGTGAGTTCAACTGGAAATGGACGTGAATGACCCGGTTCTGGGGAATTCATTGACCTCATTTCCGTTCATCTCCGTCCACTCACGGTTCAAACAGAAAGGGGCGCCTCGCAAGAGACGCCCCTTCGCCCTTGCGGGTGGATCAAGCACGCACCGCCACTGGCTCGGCTTCCACCTTCGTGGGGGCGCCGAACTGGCCGCTTGCGCGCAACTCCTCTTGAAGCTGCTGGCTCGTCTTGCCGGTACCATCGTGGCGCCAGCCGGGAGGGCCGAAGATGTACATCAGCTTGTTCTTCAAGCCCGGCGCCTGTTTCACATCGCGCCAGATCTCCTGGAACTCGAAAAGGTTATGTGTCACCGGGTTGGTGGTACCGGGGTCGTGGCTGATGCCGAACTTCGGAACGATGCCCTTGATCGGCGTCTGCCAGGTCTTGTAGAGGCGATCCCAGAAGGTGAAGATGCCACCGTGGTTACGGTCCAGGTACTCGGTGTTGCAGCTGTGGTGCACCACATGCACGTGGCTGCTGTTGAAGATGTTCTCCAACCAACCGTAGGAAGGCACCAGTTGCGAATGCAGCGTGAACTGGTAGAAGGCGTTGATGATCAAGCACGTGGCGATCATGATCGGCTCGAAGCCCACCAGCGGCATCCATAGCCAGTAGATCGGTTTCACCAAGGTGATGAACCAGCCATTGCGGATGCTGATGGTGAGGTTGTACATCTTGCCACTGTGGTGCGGCAGGTGCGCGGCCCAGAGGATGCGCACATTGTGGGCCAGCCGGTGGTGCCAGTAGAAATTATGGTCGTCGGCGATGAGGCAGATCAACCAGATGTACCAGGCGAAGCCCAGGGTGCTGTAGCCGAGGTATTGTTCCCGGAAGGGCTCGGCCCATTGGAACAGGAACATGTACAGGGTGATCTCGAAGACGTTCGTGATCACCCGGATGATGGTGGCTCCGGCCCCGATCACGAAGCCGGCCCAGCTCTCCTTGAGGTCGAACAGGTGCCTGGCGCTCAGATATTCCCAGATGATGAGCACCAGGAAGATCGGGTAGATGTACTTGATGCCGATGCCTTCGATAGCCAGCTCGGGCAGCTGGGCCTTCATATCCAGCCAGGCCTGGATCGGATTGAAAGAGAGGAGCATTACCGATGTTCGAATGAGGGAGTGGCCAAATGTACCCCTTCTGACGGGTGCGGTGGGCCTTGATCAGACACCCGATTGGCCTCAGGTCTTATACGGTTCCGCAGGGCATCGAAGCTCTCGAAGCGCTGGCCGGTGATGAAGGATATACAGTGCTTCTTCAGTTCGGTTCGTTCGGTATCCCTGTTCGCACCGGGGTTGCTGCCCGTGATCTGCTGACTGATGGTCTGTTGATCGAGCCACCGGTTGTACTCGCTAACCCGTTGATCGAAGACTAGCATCAATGCTGCCACCTTGGGGTATCGGCGGATAACCATTCCGTGGAAGCAATGATCCGATACACTTCATCCTTCAGTTCATCCTTTTCCTTAGGATTACTGTACCGTCCATCGATCGTCAACGTCATGACACGATCGGGTACTTCCTGCTTTGCTACAAAGGATTGCACGAATATGGAATCCCCTTCCACCTGAGGGTCGCATTCGAACACACCGTACCAGCCGCCGATCGAGGAACAGATATGCTTGTCGAACCGTACATCAGACCGTTTGCCGGTGAGAAGGTCTATATGGAAATATGAATCGCCGCCATAGTCATGCATGTTATTCTCGTACGGGCCAATGCCTGGATCACCTCTGAAATGAATATTAAACCCCACATTACTAACACCACGTCGGTTACCATTGTGGTAAATGAAATCGCTACGATCCGGGTTAACGGACCATCTTCCGTCGGCAGGCATGATAACGGAGCAGACTTGGTATGAAGCGCCAGTGAAATATCGCAAAGTGTCTCGGTGGCTTGTAGGCACCTCAATCAGGTCACACTGCGGTCGACACGCAAAGAGGAATGCACACGCACTCCCAAGAAGAAGCAACGGTGCCGTTTGGAGAAGTGCTTTCATTTGGAGTAACGGATCCTCGTTCGGGTTCGCGCGAATGCATCACGGATGCTTTTCCTCTTTGCCGCAGCAGTGGTCATGTATCCACGTTGTTCGTCCAGGTCCGGGCCGGCGAAATCCACCACGCTTATGTCTCCCGGATCCAAGGCGATCGTCATCAGTTCATCTTCGTAACCGAGGATCTGGTTCTCGGTCGATGCCTTCAGCATGGCTTCGAGTAAGCGCCCGGCATACTTCAGGCTCACCAAGGTATCACGCTTGGCGAACGGATCATCCACCTCTGAAGGCCCGAAGGATGAAAGTGTGAATCCGAGTACCTGCTCGCTAGGAGGCCGAAGGTCGGGCAACCGAACGTCGAACAAGCGCCAAGGCATGGCCACCGGAAGCATTCGGCCATCATCGCTATATACCTCTGCAGGGTCTCCCGAGGAACGAGGGGACCCTGTGGCTTCGAGGATCCAAGCATCCTCATGCATCGATCATCTCCATTCAACACATCGACAAAGTACACATTTCTGCAAGCAGCAGGGTCCCCTTCGGGAGACCGCTGCTGAGGTCTTGTCCGTGGGTGCTCGTTGGCGAACAGCCTGCCCAGATATACAGTGCTTCTTCAGTTCGGTGCGTTCGGTCTTGTGGTTGAATGAGTTGGGAGGTTGCTCATTGCCGGTCAGGCAGGCGTGTGGAGGTTATCCGTGGGCACGGCGCCATCCCAACCGTATCACCCACACCCATGGACTGCCCTTCATACCGGTTGAACAGGATCTCCACATAGATCGCGAGGTCTTCCCAATGGACGTCGTAGACAATCTCGTCGGAGGTAGTGCTATGTCGATGGTACTTGGCTTGGAATTGTTGTTCATTTTGAACGGTAGTGTCTTCCCAGTACTCATCCTTGTCCGGGTCCCAGACCAACGCTTCACTTTTAACAGCTTCTCTTCGGTAAGTCAGAACAGGCTGGGCCGGAAGGCATTTCAAGCTTGCCTCAATGCAACCATATTTTCCAAAATTATACTCAAGTTGGCCCAGAAGATCACTATAGTTTCTAGGCGCAAAACAGTATGGGTCTTGAAGTTCTGGGAACCGTTGATGAGGGGTAGGATCACCGGTCAGGTCTCGAAGGTAGAGGTCCAGTTGATGATACAACTGTCGAAATCCGTCCTTATCAAATGGGGGAGGTGATGCAGTGTCCTTAGCCAAACGCTGGATCAAACTATCATTGTGAAAGAGCTTCACGGAGATCCTAGGCGGTGTAAGCGAAAAGTACGATGACATCGAGAAAAGTTGGCCCTTTGCATACCTTGGATACTCGAAGGCGACAAGACAATGGAGATATGGAATATCAATCCTGCGGTTGAAGAACAGGGATGGCGATATGGAACGAATGATATCAGGGTAGTATTCTGTGGGGCAGTTGAAATAGTGTGTCAAGCCACAGTAACGGTTCGTCCAATGACCGGGCGGCCGGGAGAAGGTCCAACAATGCTCGTAGGGGGTCAACTTGATCTGTTGCCATTCGGGGTCCACAAGTACTTCGTGCAACCGTAGCGTATCCCAAGGTACAGGAAGGTCCATCAACGGTGCCGCCAAACCAATCTGATCGACACGCTGTGGATCACTGCACGAAAGCACCAGAGCTGCTGCACTCATGAACAAAACCAGCCGCATACTTTCTAACGTGTTACTCGAACCTGTGTACGTTTAAATGCCTGCTTGATCAAATCCTCCTTAATGGCAATACGTGGTCCTATTTTTTCGCGGAGATACGTCTTTTGACCTTGTGGAAGTCCTGATATTTTGATTACTTCAATATTCTGTCTATCGATCTCGGGATGTGAGAAATCCCAAGCCTCCCAACCAGTTGAATCAATGTAAACGGTGCGTTCCACGTCATTCGGATAACGCACCTGACCGTCTCCTCCTGGATACATGAACGTTGAAATGAGGTCCTGAACAAAACGGTCCATCGTACCCTTCTTCTCATCCTCCCGGTCTGGGTAGATATCCTCCCTTTCCGTTCTGGTCGGCGGTCCTTCATCGACATTCGGGTCTCCGTTGGCATAAAGGTCCGCCAAGCGAAACCCCAGGAACTTCTCGTTCCCAGCGGTACCCTGCACAAAGTCTCCAGCCAAATGGGCGCCTTTGGTCGGTTTGTTCCGGAATAGCAGCTTCGAACCGTCGTGCAAATGATCGGTCTGCTTGATCGTGTCGAACGCATGGATCGGGTAGTTGTTGAGCATGCCTCCATCCACGTAAAGCCCCCTGTATTTCTCGGCTTGTGCCTTGTCATTCCCGCGGACCGGGTGATCCACGTACACCGGCCGGAAGGCGAAGGGGAAGTTCATGGACATGGCCACCGCCTCGATGACCGGGAAATCAGGGGTCTGCCACACGGAAAAGTACATCGGCCGGTGGGTGGAAATGTTCGTGGCTGTGATCACGAGGTCCACTCCGGTGAGGTTGAAGAACTCCTTGAACGGCATGAATGGATCGAAGCCGTTGTACGTATTGTGTACGGCATAGTAGACGGGCTTCAACTTCCTTTCGATCAATTCACGGAAGAACTCGCGGATCTCCTTGCCAGAGAAAATACCTCGATTGAACCACAAGCCATGGATGTACGTGGCCGCATTATCATGATCGCGAAATCTCGGCTTTGGTCCGCTTGATCTGTACCCAACCGGTACACCCGGACCGGCGGTCACTGGCCTGGCCTCCGATTGAAATCTGATCAAGTCGCCTTTAAGGAGGATACGCTCCAGTATCTTGCTTCCATCCGCCCAACGGAAGAGTTTATACTCCCAATTCACGAAGAAATTCGCCACCCATCCCCAAAAACCCTCTGAATTCTTCTTGAGCTTGGTTAGTGCCACAGTTTGATTGACGAAGGAACCCTCCAAACTTAATTTTCCATCCTGGTTAACGGCTACAGTCCTGTACCACTGTTCATCAGGTTCCCCAAAGAACTTCTCCACCTTGGCCCAAACCTCTTTCCGATCTTTATAGATCAGTATCAATTCACTATCAAGTAGTTCCATCTCGATCTCAACAGCATTCATGCCCATGGCAAGCATGAAGGCCGTAATGGCGCCTGCCGAAGAACCGCTTACCCCGCGGAATGGCCTACTTGCAATGGGTTCTTGAAGAATGCTGAACAGTGGCTTGTTCCCGGAACCATGGGGAATTCCGGAGGGTCCAGGATCATAAAGTATGGACTCCAGAGCATCCACTACCCCGATGTAGAGGATGCCCCGCCCGACACCACCTTCGAAGCAGAGGTAGTCGACGTTCGATAAGCTGATCGGTGTGGGCATGGCTATCAAAAAGCTACTTGCTCACAACGGCAGATCCCCACTAAAGTCCGGCAGATCGTTCGGTGTTCCATTGTGCGTGAGGTACACCAAGCTGGTGGGCACCTTGCTCAACCACGGTTCACCCTCCACGGTGCCGCCCTGGAAGTTGCCGTCGGCCTCCATGATCTCGTCTATGATGCTCACGTACATGGGGTCGTCGGGCGCAGGCACATCATCGCCGTTCCAGATCTCGCCACCCGTATTGAGGTAGTGTAGGATGGCTTTCTCGTAGCCGGGGCGAACGGGCACCAGCACACGCGCCGCCCCGGCCTGTAGGAACTTGGCGAAGAGCGGATCGTTCTCATTGCGATGCAGGATGTTCACCCACTCCTTCTTGCGCGCCCAGTAGTAGGGGTAGAAGAGGTAGGTCATTTGCTCCCACTCGAAGCCCTGCTCGAAGAACTGGATGTACTTGCCCTCCTTGGTGGCTTCGTCAAAGGAGAACTCGGGGTAGCCGAAGGGGGCCACGTTGTTGCGCAGGGCATCGAAGCTCTCATACCGCTGGCCGGTGATGAAGGATATGCAGTGCTTCTTCAGTTCGGTGCGTTCGGTATCCCTGTTCGCACCGGGGTTGCTGCCCGTGATCTGCTGGCTGATGGTCTGTTGATTGAGCCACCGGTTGTACTCGCTCACCCGTTGGTCATAGGCCGTGCGCAGCGCGGCATAGGTATCGATCTGCCATTGCTGTATGGCCTCGGCAGAGGGTTTGCAGAACACCTGTACACCTAGGGCCACATGGTTGTTGCGGCAGCGCATCACGATGGGCACCTCTCCGGAAAGCAGCGCCACTGCGGTGACATCCAATACTTCACTTTCGTAGCGGGTCACCGTTTCACTGCTCCCCACGCTGAAGGTCACGTACTGCCCACTTCCCTCGCTCATCAGAATGGTCGCTTTGGCGGAGATGGCTACGTAGCCCGTTGGTACGGTCACCTGAGTGGTCCAGGTCTTCCACTCCTCATACGAGGCTCCCGTAGGCTCATAGCCTACCGCAGCTTGCACGGACACCATGGCTTGCGGCGGTGGCTTCACGTTGGTGGCACCGTACTGCACGGCATAGGAATCATATTCGTCCATGCTGATATCCTCGAAGGAACGGATGGTGAACGGCGGTGGCATCTCCATCACCTCGTTGCTCATGGGCTTGGCCAGCTTGGCGAAGAGGTGGAAGGCGGCCGGTTCGGGCACTACGAACTCGAACATCATGCGGCGGCCGTAGTTCACCACCTTGTTGTAGTACAGCTTGTCCAACCAGCGGTACACGCCCACCACATGATCCGTGCCGCCGGTTCCCGTGGTGGTATTGTCCACGCCATGCTCGGTGGTGTCCTCGCTTTCGATGATGGTGGTAACGGTGCGCCGGGTACGGGTCCTCTCCACCACCCGCTGGAGGGCCCGTTCCATCACCTCCTTGGCGTATTTCGTCGCGTTGCTGCTGGCCTCGGCCTGGCTGGTGCTGCTGGCCGTGTCGTAGTAAGCACTTCCATGCACGGGACCATAACCGCCCGAGACGGTCACCCCCGCCTGGTTGGACTGGTCCTGTTGGATGATGTTACTGGCCTCCTGCTGCACCTCGAACCGCTCGGTGGTTTGTGTCTCCTGCTCGTTCTCGCGGGTGGTCTCCTGCTCCTGGTCCAAGGTGCTCTCCTGCCTGCGGAGATCACGGAAGGTGCGCGTGCGCTTCTCCCCTTGCAGGATGTTCTCCACATGGGCTACTTCACCAAGTTCGTACTTGTACAGCTGGGTACGCACCACCTTGAGGTCGGCAATGCCGATGGGGCGCACATGTCCTGCACCACCCGGCCATTGGTCGAAAGGAAATGGTTGGCAAGGTCCCTCCTGAGCGAGCTGCACACATTCGTTACCGAGTTGTACCAAGGTGCCACCCGTCTGGACCACCATTTGCCGGTCCCTGTTCGCATGGATCAAGCGTCCCAGCCGTCGGATCTCGCTACCGAAGCGCTCGTGGATGTATGGCATGTAAACGAAATCAGGCTTGATCCCCATCTTTTCCAAACGATCCTTGGTTTCTTGTTTGAGGCCGATCACAACATCCTCACTCAGGACCAAAGGGTCATGTTTCAGCACATTGGGCTTGTAAGCTGTCGTCCGGATCGGACTCTTTGCGCTTGGGATACCGCTCATTCCGGTAAAGAAATACCTGTTCATCGTACGCACTGCGCACCTCTGCGTACGCAGCTTTCGACTTTTCAAGTTCCGCCGACCATGCAGGAACCGGATCGGGCCCAGCGGGTTGGGTCTGCGGCTCCGTGGGCAGCGGCACATCGGGCATGGGGAACACATCGCCAGGCAGGACCACCGTGGCCATGTATGCACTCCAAATACCTGGACCCGTGTTCAACAGCGGGTCGTTGCTGGCGATCTTCTCGATGAGGTTCAGCAAGCGCAAGGTCCGCACTTCTTCCGTGCGCAAAGCCGCCTGGTCGCCAAGAACCGTGCGCACGAACACATTGTCCCACAGGCGCGACTTGAGTGCGCTGTATCCGGCGTCACCGACGTAAGTCGCCGCAGTCATACCCAGTACATCGGCGCTTTCCACCAAGTTCTTCAGATCGGCCTTGACCGCATTACGCATCACCGTACGCATGTAGTCATCCACCCGATCAAAGCCGGGGAATATGACCTTCAATGCGTCAACGTCTGCAATAAGATCCGACGACGCGCTTGCGTAAGCTGTCGCGGTGGCGACCATATCCACCCGTGGATCCGCTCCTCCGCGATCGGTGACCAGGTCACCGTACAACGTACTGGTCAGGTCATAAGTGATCCTGCGCGCGTTCTCTTCCGAGACCACAGGTCTCCGAGGTGCTCGGACAACGGCCAGCTTGAAGAGTTCTGAAGGAAGGTTGGTGGTTGGCATCTATATGCGGTGTTGTATGGGATCAACGTAGCCATGGAGAGTAAAGGATCAGTTCGATCCGGTTATGTGAATAGAACGGAGCAACGAATGGATCAGTCTACAATGTAGATCCGTTGTTCGATCCTTTCATGCACATTTAATGAACAACCGACCAATAGGAGGCGAAGCAGTGCGGTTCCGGAAGCCCGATCATCTTTGTGGCATGTCCCGCTCCATCACCCTCGGCGCGCTACTGGCCGGCCTCTGCACAGCCGCACAACCCACGCTCAACGGCCCCATGGCCGGCCCGCCGGACCACATGGAGATCACCATCTGGGCGCAATGCCCCGGCGGCTGCGATGCGTTCATCAACTACTGGCCAGCGAACGAACCATCGCAGCTGGTCCGCACCGCACCTCAGTCCTCAGAGGCTGCGCGCGGACATGCCATGGAATTCCGCCTCGGGCCGCTTACGCCCGCAACGGAGTACCGCTACACCATCGCCGTGAACGGGCAGAACGAGGCCCTGCCGGACACGCTGAGCTTCCGCACACAAGCGCTCTGGAAGTTCCGCACGGATCCGCCGCCCTTCAAGCTGGCCCTGGGCAGTTGCACCTACATCAACGAGCCCGTCTACGACCGTCCCGGCCGCCCATATGGTGATACGTACGGGATCTTCGATGCCATTGCGGACCAGCGGCCGGACATCATGCTCTGGCTCGGCGACAACACCTACCTGCGCGAACCCGACTGGGGCAGCTGGAGCGGCTACCTGCACCGGTACACGCACACGCGCAGCACGCCGGAGATGCAGCGGCTACTGCGCAGCACCAGCCACACGGCCATCTGGGACGACCACGACTTCGGACCGAACGACGGCGATGGCTCCTTCGTGGGCGCGGCCATGGCGCGGGAAGCCTTCGGCCTCTTCTGGCCCAATCCCAGCAACGGTGTTCCCGGTGTGGAGGGCAGCACCTCCCAATTCAGCTATTACGACGCGGACATCTTCCTGATGGACAACCGCACCTTCCGGGTGCGCGGCGACATGAAGACCAGCGAACCGGCGATGCTCGGCAAGGCGCAGCTCGACTGGCTGATCCGCGCGTTGAAATACAGCGATGCCTCCTTCAAGCTCGTGGCCATCGGCAGCCAGGTGCTCAATCCCGCTGCGGTCTTCGAGAACATGAGCACCATCCCGAAGGAGCGGGAGGAACTGCTACGCCGCATCGAGGAGGAGGGCATCAAGGGGGTGGTCTTCCTCACCGGCGACAGGCACTTCACGGAGCTGAGCACCCTGAAGCTGAAGGATGGCCGCCTGATCCATGACCTCACCACCTCTCCCCTCACCTCCGGACCCTACGCCCCGAAGGAGACGAACCCCTTGCGCGTGGAAGGCACCGTGGTGGACCAACGCAACTTCAGCACACTGGAATTCAGCGGCCCGAAGGACGCGCGCACCATGCTGATCCGGGTGTACGACAGCAAGGGCGCCCCGCTCTGGGAACGCTCCATCAAGCAGGAATGATCAACCGTTGAACCGGCCGTAGTGCACCAGTTCGCTCAGCGGTCGCCGCGGACTATGTTGTAGTTCGCGTTGCTGCAGGTGCTCGGGCAGGCTCTCCGGGTCACCGGGGAAACCGAGCGCGATCACGCTCACCAGGTCGTAGGTATCCGGGATCTCGAAGGCGGTGCGCACCATCTCGGCGTTGAATCCACCAAGGATGTGCAAGCCCATGCCAAGCGCGGTGGCTTGCGCGGTGAGTTGTGCGGTGGCCAGGCCCAGGTCGTGCCGTGCGTGGTAGTTCTCCTGCCCGTTCCTGCTCAAGGTGCGATGAACGAGGTTCAGGATCAGCACGGGCGCCTTGTCGGCCCATACCTGGTTGCTCGGGTTCAAGGCCGCGAGCAATTCCGCATGCCCATCACCACCCTTCCTGGTCACGAGGAAGCGCCAGGGCTGTTCGTTCATGCTGCTCGGCGCCCATCGGGCGGCCTCCAGCACCAATTCCAACTCCGCATCGGTGATGGCACGATCACTGAACGCCCGTGGACTGAAGCGCTCATTGAGGACCGGATGCACGGGCAGATCGCTGCGCCGTGCTCTCGCAACGCTCATCGGGCCGTCACGTCGAAGGTGAGTTCCACCAGGTCAGCGATGGCCTTGTCCCCGATCTCCGGGAAGAAGCTGCCCGAGCGGTACTTGATGTCGTATTGCGTGCGGTCGAAGGAGAGCATCGCGGCGGCACGAGCCTTGTCCCCTTCCACCCAGAAGAGGCAGTCGAAGCTGTTCGGCTGGGTGATGCCCTTGATCGTGAGGTCGCCCGTAACGCGGTAGTTCGGCTTGCCCGGCACCGCATCTGCGATGGCTTCCACCTTCGTGGTCTTGAAGGTCGCCGTGGGATGCTGCTCCACATCGAAGAAGTCCGGACTCTTGAGGTGGCCGACCAGCTTGGCGTTGGCGCCTTCGTTCTCGATGTCGATGCAGGTGATGCCGCTCATGTCGATCATCACCTCAGCGGCTTCCAAGGTCTTGTTCCCCACGGTGATGCTGCCGCCCTTCACGGGAACACGGCCGGTGTGGTCACCGGTGATCTTGCTCGCCGTCCACAGCAACTTGCTGTCGGCCGGTTCAATGGTGCGGGCGGTCTGTGCGGTGGTGATGGTGTTGGCCAGCAAGCTCGCTGCCAGGATGAGGTTCTTCATTTCGTTCAGGCGTTATCCTTCTTGGGTGTCGTTGCCAGATCGCGCCAGCCATCAAGCAAACGATTCAGTTGCTCGGCTTGTTCGGTCGTCAGGCTCTGCGTGGTCCGCTCCATGTCCATTCGACCAGCCTGGTCGATGTGGTCCAGCATTTCGAGCCCCTTGGCACTGATGCGTACATACACCACCCGCCGGTCCTCCTCACAGCGCTGACGTTCCACCAAGCCCTTCGCGATGAGCTTGTCGGTGAGACGTGTGGCGTTGGGTGCACGATCGATCATGCGCTCCTTCACGCAATGCATGTTCATGCGGTCCCGGGCACCGCGGAGGATGCGCAGGATGTTGTACTGCTGCGGGCTGATGCCGAAGGGCTTGAAATGGTCCACCTGCTGGTTGCGGAACCAGGCCGCGGTGAACATCACGTTCAACATGGCCTTCTGCTGCTCGCTCTCGAAGCGGCTCTTCAATTCCTCGTCAATGCGTGCCATTGTGCGGCACAAAGATACGGCCATTATTTCCCATGGAAATAGTTACCTTCCCCATCCTGATCGAAGGACGATACTTTTGCCCCACTTCTGCGATCACGATGCGTCCACTTGCCTACCTCCTGTGCGCCGGCCTGCTGGCTGCCTGCAACGAACCCACCGGAACTTCCAGCACCACGGACCCCGCTCACACCGCTGGCAGCACCGCGCACGGCGACGCGACCAGTGCCACCAGCGACCGCGACAGCTGGCAGAAGCCCCAGGAGGTCTTCCTGCTGATGGGCAACGACCTGCGGGGCCGCACCATCGCCGACCTGGCTGCCGGCGACGGTTATTTCACCTTCAAGTTGATCGAGGTGGGCGCCAACGTGATCGCCATGAGCGATGATCCGGCGCAGATCGCGGCCATTGAAGCGCGGAAGGCGGACATGAAGCTGAGCGATGAGCGCCTGCGCACCCGCCTGGTCCAGCCCAGTGATCCGGGTCTGGCACCGGGCGAAGTGGATGCCTGCCTGTTGGTTCACGGATACACCCGCATCCCGGACAAGAAGGCCTACCTGGGCAAAGTGCTCGCCGGCACCAAGCCCCCCCACCCGCTCTTCATGGTGGAGTGGTTGAGCACCGAGACGCCGATCGGCCCACCCATGGCCGAGCGGATCAGCAGCGAGCGGATCATGGACGACATCGGCCTGGCAGGCTACACCGATGTAGGCACCTATGCCGCGAAGATCCCTTACCAGGCCTTCATCTTCGCCTCGGTGCAGTCCGGAGCGGATGACGATCCCACGGGCATGGATCCCTCGCAACTGATGACGCAACCCTGAACCTGGATCGTCACGCGAACCACTTCGCGTCCTCGCCGGGCTGCCGTTCCACGCCCTTGTAGTCGATGAAGAGGTTGGCCCAAAGCGCCTTGGACCAGGCATAGAGCGCAGGGGCCGAAAGCACCAGGGCGCTCAGCACCCAGACCAAGCGGGTGGTCTGCGTGGAGTCGGGGGCCAGCACCGTTACCGCGACGTACATAGACACCGACAGCGCGACGGCCAGCGCGTAGGACACGTACATGCCGCCGTAGTAGAAGCCCGGCTCCGGCTCGAACTTCCGGTGGCATACGGAGCAGGATGGCAGCAGATCACCCGCCTGTGCGAGCGCGTAAGGATTCCGGTTCACGAGGAACTCACCCTCGTGACAATGCGGGCATTTGCGCGCGATGATGCTGTACAGCTTGTTCCCCTTCCTCCACATGCGGCGAACCTACGGCGCTACTTCTTCAACTTGTCGGCGAAGACCTTCCTGAACTTGTCCAGTTTCGGGCGGATCACCATTTGACAATAGCCTTGCTCGCCATTGAGGGCGTAGTAATCCTGATGGTAGTCCTCGGCCGGGAAGAAGGTGGAGGCAGCCGTGATCTCGGTTACAATGGGTGCACGGAAAGCACCGCTGGCATCCAGCTTCGCCTTATACTCTTCGGCGATCCGCCGCTGCTCATCGGTGTGGTAGAAGATGGCCGAACGGTACTGCGTGCCCACGTCGGCGCCCTGCCGGTTCAAGGTGGTGGGATCGTGCGTCTGCCAGAACACCTCCAGGATCTCATCGAACGTGATCTCCTTGGGGTCGTAGGTCAGCTGCGCCACCTCGGCATGGCCGGTGGTCCCGTTGCAGACCTCGCGGTAGCTCGGGTTCTTCACATGCCCACCCATGTATCCTGAGGTCACGGACTTCACGCCCTTCAGCTCCGTGAAGACGGCTTCCACGCACCAGAAACATCCGGCGCCCAGGGTGATCGTATCCATTCCGGTCAAACTGCTGTCCTGCATGCGCGTGGGTTCAAGGTGTACTTCGGGTCGTGCGCTGCCATTGGCGCAGGCAACAAAGGCCAGCATCAGCAGCACGGGTGCTTTGTGAAAGGCCTTCGGCCCGATACGGTCGTTCGTGGTCCCCATGGGTGTTCGCGCTCTTGCGCGCGTAGAACTCCCTGCAAAGATCACTCCACGATGCCCTCGGCCAACGCGTCAGCGATCCTTTCCACCACCCCCACCACAAGGGCGTTGCCCATGAAGAAGGCGCGCCAGGCATCGCTCACCCCGGCGGTGTGGTCATCTGGGAACATGTTCAAGCGCTCCAGTTCTACGGGCGTCAGGCGCCGGTACCTGCGTCCATCGGGGCTCACCACATGTTTGAACCGGGAGGCACCGCGTCCTCCTTCGCCGGTGATGATCGTGCGGGAAGGCTTATCCAAGGGATCGGGGAAGACCATCGCTCCCTCCGAGTAGGCATAACGGTGTCCGTTCGCCGCGGCGCGGGCCTCGTTCTTGGCCCCCTTCAGGTAGCGCCATGCAGGCAGGTCCTTGCGGGGGATGTAGTAGGTGGAAGGCACCGCTTCAGCAGGTTGAAGGAAGTCGCCGAGCCGTGCCATGGCGCCGTCAAAGGCAGGCCTCACCGCACCGGTGGTCACGACCCCGTTCACGAGGACACCCGCGTTCTTGAAGGGGGTGCGGCCCGTTCGCGCGCCGAAATCACGTGAAAGGACATCCAGGTCCTGTGCGATGCTGAACCGGGCCATCGGTCCGTCCGGGTGCGCTGGGAAGGCCCGACCCAGTGTACCGGTATCGGTCAACCATTCGCCAGGGTCCGAACGGCGCAAGGCTTTGTACAGCGCGGTGCTTCGGTGATAGCCGAGCAGGAACACACGACGCCGGCGCTGGGGCATGCCGTGATCCGCCGCGTTGATCACCCGCCATTCCACCGCGTAGCCCAGCTGATCCAAGGAGCGCAGCATCACGGCCAGGTCGCGGCCGCGTTGGCCCACCGGAGAGCCCAGCAGGCGGTCCACGTTCTCCAGAAGCAGGTAGGGCGGCTTGCGCTTCTTCTCGCTCAGGATACGGTGGATCTGCCACCACAGCACTCCTTTCTTCCCCTGCAGGCCCTTGCTGTTCTTCAAAGTGCTGGCCACGGAATAGTCCTGGCAGGGGAAGCCGCCCACGAGCAGATCGTGATCGGGGATGGCCTTCACCGGAACGGTGGCGATGTCCTGGTTGGAATGCCCATCGGCACCGAAACGGGCCACGTAGATGTCCGATGCGTGCTGCTTTCTGCGCGCAGGTTCCCACTGGTTGCTGAACACGACCTGGTACCGGACAACTCCGGAAGCCCGTTCCAGCCCGAGCCGGAAGCCTCCCACCCCGGCGAAGAGTTCCGCCACGCGGATCACCGGCCCTGCCTTCTTACGCGCCATCGCGGGCCGAACATAGCACGGTGCGTGGTCAGCCTTTCCGGATCAAAGCGATCGCCCGTCAACGATGCCATGTGAAGAGCTACTTTCGCAGCGTTTTGCGGGAGTAGCTCAGTTGGTGGTCCGCCGTCCGGCGGATCCCAAGCTGAAGAGCCGCGCAGGATGTGAATTGCGGGAGTAGCTCAGTTGGTAGAGCATCAGCTTCCCAAGCTGAAAGTCGCGGGTTCGAGTCCCGTTTCCCGCTCAGGATAGGTGGTCGAAGGGCCACCTTTTCTCTTGGGACCGATCGGCCCCGGGTCCGCGTGCCCTGCTGCTGGGATCGTCCGGATCATGGGGCGGAAGAGGCTGGTGGGCCTTAACCTATATTTGACCGAAGGTTAACACGTCCACCCGCACCGTGTGCGGACCTTTGCCGCGCAACATGAGCGAACACATGGCTGGATCCTTGGTGCAGAAGGTGTTGTTGGTGGATGATGAACCCGATATCCTGGAGCTCCTGCGGTACAACCTGGAACGGGAGGGCTACTCCGTCCAAACCGCATTGAACGGCAAGGACGCTTTGAAAGCGGCCCGTTCCGAACATCCCGACCTGATCGTGCTGGACATCATGATGCCCGGCATGGATGGTGTGGAGGTGTGCACCCAGCTTCGGCAGCAGCCGGAGTTCAAGAATACGGTGATCACCTTTCTGACGGCTCGTGGCGAGGACTACTCGCAGATCGCGGGATTCGATGCGGGTGCGGACGACTACATCACCAAGCCGGTACGTCCTAAGGTGTTCGTAAGCAAAGTGAAGGCCTTATTGAAGCGCAGCGGCGGCGACCGGAGCGAGGAGCGGGTGCTGGAGTCCAACGGCGTGCGGGTGGATCTGGAGAAGGTGCTCGTGTACGTGGGCGACCAGGAGTTGCAGCTGCCGAAGAAGGAGTTCGAACTGCTTGTGCTGCTGATCAGCAAGCCGGGCAAGGTGTTCAAGCGTGACGAGATCTACAACCAGATCTGGGGCAACGAGCTCTTCGTGGGCGACCGAACCATTGACGTACACATCCGCAAACTGCGCGAGAAGATCGGCGACGAGCGGATCAAGACGATCAAGGGCATCGGATACAAGTTCGACGCCTAGTCGGGAACTCCCAGTTATATTTGCCGCCCTTGCAACGCCTTCCCGAGTTGCAGGACCGAAAGTTCGGGGTGTAGCGCAGCCCGGTTAGCGCGCGTCGTTCGGGACGACGAGGTCGGTGGTTCGAATCCACTCACCCCGACCAGATAGCCCTGGTGACGAAGTCACCGGGGCTTTTTCATGCGCCGCCGAGCCAAGCGAAGCTTGAGCGAGAAGGCGCATGAAAAAGCCCCGGCGAGGGAACCGAGCAGGGCTAGCTGAAGTTCCCCCCAACCGTGGAAAGCCCGCTTCGGGCAATCCACCGTGCATCTGGTTCAAACCGCAGTTTGGGCGAGAGGGCGCAAAAAAGCCTCGGCGAAGGAACCGAGCAGGGCTAGCTGAACCCCCCAACCGTGGAAAGCCCGCTTCGGGCAATCCACCGTGCACCTGGTTCAAACCGCAGTTTGGGCGAGAGGGCGCGTAAAAGCCCCGGCGAGGGAACCGAGCAGGGCTAGCTGAAGTTCCCCCCAACCGTGGAAAGCCCGCTTCGGGCAATCCACCGTGCATCTGGTTCAAACCGCAGTTTGGGCGAGAGGGCGCATAAAAAGCCCCGGCGAGGGAACCGAGCAGGGCTAGCTGAAGTTCCCCCCAACCGTGGAAAGCCCGCTTCGGGAGACCCACCGTGCACCAGGTTCAAACCGCAGTTTGAGCGAGAGGGCGCATTAAAAAAGCCCCGCGAGCGAAGCGAGGGGGATCGTATCTCTCCAAAGCCCACCCGCTGACCAGCCTTTGGGGCCAACAGGCCATCCACTCAATATCCTGACCGTCAGCAAACTGCACTGCTCACCCTCTTCCGACCCTTCCGCCGTTCCTTTTCAAGATGCCACCGTTTCCTGTGAAAAGATGCGAACGGGGCTCGGGCGAGGCATCCATCGCGCATCAGGCCTCGTCTTTTGAACAGGAACCAGATGTCACGCTCCTACAAAATAGCATTGATCCTGAAGAGCAAGAGCAGCTTGCCGGTCTACCGCGACCTGGCCCAGCTCAGCGACCGCGAGCTGGACGAACAGGTGCAGGCCATGATCCGGCGCATGCGTGCGAACGAGAGTTCGGTGATCGCCCGCATGGTGTTGCGACAGCCCACCTTCAGTCTCAACTAAGCGCGGCTGGTAACACGGTCCGGCGTCGCTCGGCTTCACGTTGAGCGACCTTCTATATTTGTCCGGTCAACCTGCTACCATGAGCGATCACCATTTCGAAGGCCACTTTCCGGAAGAAGCAGAACAGAACGAGATCGGCGGTCCGGTGCTCGTGGGTCTGATGACCCTGGCCATGATCGTCCTGCTGATCTGGGCGCTGGGCTGATCGATCAATCCTTCTTCAGGTCGCCCGCGCGACCCAGGTACTCGTCACGGCGTACGAGCATGAACCAGCTCTCCCCGAGCTCCAGGTAACCGTGCTCAAAACAGAACACGTAGGTATTGCCTGCCTTGGTGCGGTGCGTGTTGGTGTGGTACATGAAGCTGTACCCCTTTTCCAGCAGGCGATCGCGGTGCACCTTGGTCTTGCCATCGGCGCCGGTGTTCAATTCCGATAAGATCCGGCGGTTGCGCTTCAAGGCGTTCACCACGTTCCGCACATAATTGATCGGTGCGTTGTTCGCGTGGTAGTGATAGAGGTTGCGGCACGCATCGGAGCAGAAGCGCTTATCCGTACGACCCGCGATCTTCTCCCCGCACTCCAGGCAGACCTTCTCCGCAGTGGCTGGCATAGGTCGAAAGTAAGGCGGGGGCTCGGAACGAAGGTCTCGTTCACCGCCCAAATTGGGACCGCGCGCTTCGTTGGTGCATTCCGCAAGGGATCAACAGCGGATCGTGAAGGGCCGCATGAACGACCGCTTGATCCTCGATCGCAGCGCTTACACCTTTGTTCCCTCGCACCCATGCGTCCCATCCGCATCCTGGCCCAACCAGACGACAGCACCTGCGGGCCCACCGCGTTGCACGCCGTGTATGCCGCCATGGGCCTCGACCTCCCGCTGGAGCAGGTGATCGACGAGGTACACTTCCTGGAGGATGGAGGGACGCTGGCCGTCTTCCTGGGTATCCACGCCTTGAAACACGGCTTCCACGCACGCATCCACAGCTATAACCTGCGTGTCTTCGACCCCACTTGGGACGGCCTGCCTACCGAAGCGCTGCGGAGGAAGCTCCTGGCCCAGACCCGGCACAAGGAGGGCAAGAAGTTGCATGCGACCTGCCTGGCCTATGCGCGATTCCTCAAGGAGGGTGGTGAGGTCCGTTTCGATGACCCGTCCCCCACCCTGTTGCAGGGCTACTTCGATCGGGACCTGCCCGTGCTAACGGGGCTGAGCGCCACCTACCTGTACAAGAGCGAACGCGAGTACAGCGGTGCGAATGGCGAAAGCATCCACGATGATCTGCGCGGCAAGCCGATGGGCCATTTCGTTGTGCTGTGCGGCATGGAGGGGAAGAACGTGCTGGTGGCCGACCCGTACCAGGACAACCCGTACAGCAAGGACCTCTACTATCACGTACCGGTGGGGCGCCTGATCAATGCGATCATGCTCGGCATCGTCACCTACGATGCGAACCTGCTGATCATTTCGCCGGAACCCCTATGAAGAAGTTGATCGTGGTGCGCGAGCCCAGGGAATGGAACCTGGGTGTGCAGGGCTTCGAGGTCGTCAGTTCGAAGGAGTACCTCACGAGCCCGCGCTTTGCGGGCCAGCGCAACATCCGTGTCTTCAACCTGGCCCGTAGCTATGCCTACCAGAGCCGGGGCTATTATGTGAGCCTGCTGGCCGAAGCGCGTGGACACAAGGTGATCCCCAGTGCCAAGACCATCCTCGACCTCAAGTCGCCGAGCATCGTGAAGGTGCTTTCCCGGGACCTGGAAGAAGTGATCCAGAGCAGCCTGGCGCACAAGAACAAACACGAGTTCCTGTTCAGCATCTACTTCGGTCGCAACGTGAACCGCAAGTACGACAAGCTGGCGCACGAACTGTACAAGGTCTTTCAGGCGCCGTTGCTGCGCGCACGCTTCGTGCGCACGGAAGCCGGGAAATGGGAACTGCGTTCCGTACGTCCCATCCCCTACAACGACATACCGGAAGAGCACCTGAACTATGTGAAGCGATATGCGGCGGACTACTTCGCCAAGAAGCGGTACGACGGTGCCCGGATGGACCGCAGCCAGTATGACCTGGCCATCCTCATCAACCCGGATGACAAGGCCTCGCCCTCGAACAAACGGGCCACGGTGAAGTTCCGACAGGCCGCTGAACAGATGGGCTTCGAGGTGGACATCATCGGACCGGAGGACATCGACCGTGTGGCGGAGTACGACGCATTGCTGATCCGCGAGAACACGCACGTGAACGACCACACCTACCGGTTCGCGCGCAAGGCCCAGAGCGAAGGGCTGGCGGTGATCGACGCGCCGGACGCCATCCTTAAGTGCAACAACAAGGTGTACCTGGCCGAGGTGATGGAAGCCGCCGGCGTGCCTGCGCCGCGCACCCTGATCGTGCATAACGAGAACCGCGACCAGGTGGCCGGGTCGTTCGGGCTACCGGTGGTGCTCAAGCTTCCGGACAGCACCTTCAGTCGTGGCGTAGTGAAGGCGAAGACCCCGGAGGAACTGGAGGAACAGCTGGACCAGATCCTGAAGGAGAGCGACCTGGCGATCGCACAGGAGTACATGCCCAGTGACTTCGACTGGCGGATCGGGGTGCTCGATGGGGAACCGCTCTACGCGTGCAAATACTTCATGGCGCGCGGGCACTGGCAGATCTACAACTGGGGCAGCGATACCAAGAAGGGCCAGGAAGGGGACTTCGCCACCCTGCCGGTGGAAGAGGCCCCGAAGCCCATCGTGGAAGCCGCCTTGAAAGCCGTGCGCGCCATCGTGGGCGACCGCGGGCTCTTCGGGGTGGATGTCAAGGAATTCGAGGGAAGGCCCTACGTGATCGAAGTGAATGAATGTCCCAACATCGATAGCGGCGTGGAGGACGTGGTCCTGGGTGATGAGCTTTACCGGGCCATCATTGGATCATTGAAGGCCTCGATCGAGGAGAAACTCGGCATTGAACGAACACCATCGGCACCGCGGGAGCCGAAGCAGCGATGATCAGCAAACCGAAGAAGTTCAAACTGTTCGAGGTCACCGGCATCGAACTGGAGTACATGGTGGTGGACCGGGACACGTTGAAGGTGCTGCCCATCGTGGACAAGCTGTTCGAGGAGGTGACCGGCGGGATCACAAGCGATGTGGCACGCGGGGACGTGGAATGGAGCAACGAGCTCGTGAGTCACGTGGTGGAACTGAAGACCGCACGTCCCACGAAGAAGATCCCTTCCTTCAGGAAGAAGTTCGGCAGCGAGATCAAAGCGATCAACGCGGTGCTGGCCAGGCACAACGCGATGCTGCTGCCCACCGCCGCACATCCGTTCATGGACCCCTTCACCGAAACGGTGATCTGGCCGCATGAGTACAATGAGGTCTACGCGCTCTACAACCGCATCTTCGACTGCCGCGGTCACGGCTGGAGCAACCTGCAGAGCACCCATCTCAACCTGCCTTTCGCCAACGACGATGAGTTCAGCAAGCTGCACGCCGCCATCCGCCTGCTGCTGCCCATCATTCCTGCGATCAGTGCCAGCTCACCCCTCCTTGACGGCAAGGTGACGGGCTTCCTGGACAGCCGGATGCAGGCCTACCTGCACCACCAGGACAAGCTGCCGGAGCTGATGGGTTCCCTGATCCCGGAAGCGGTGTTCTCGCAGGAGGATTACTACCGTGTCATCTTCAGCCCGATCGCGCAGGCCATGGCGCCGTACGACACCGAGCATGTGATGGACCACCACTTCGCCAACTCGCGCGGGGCCATCGCACGCTTCGACAGGGGCGCCATCGAGATCCGGGTGATCGACATCCAGGAATGCCCGAGCGCGGACCTGGCGATCGCCGAGATGATCGTGGCCGTGTTGAAGGCGTTGACCTCCGGACGCTGGGTGAGCACCTATCTCCAGCGCGCCTGGAGCGAGGACGACCTGCTTCCCTTGTTCCTACAGGTGATCAAGGATGCAGGCCACGCGCGGATCGCCAACCGCGACTACCTGTTGATGTTCGGCCGCTTGAAGCAGGAACGCATGACCGCGCGCGAGCTGTGGCAGTTGTTGTTCGTGGAGCTTTATGGCGACCTGAGCGAGGGCTGCCGCCAGCACATGGCGCACATCCTGGAACACGGGTGCCTGGCCAGCCGCATCCTGGCGCGCACCGGTAAGAAGCCCGATCCGCAGCGGATCCGCACTGTGTACGGCGAACTGGCCACCTGCCTGCAGGAGGATAGCGCGTTCACCTGATCGCCGACCTTGATCGGGCATCGGTGCCCCCGCGGCCCTATGCTCGTCGAATTCGGGGAACTCGCGGATGGAGGACGGCGTTCCGCGAGGGACCAACCCTTCGACCGTGAACCTCCACCCCACCCTCGCGGCCATCGTCATCACGACCACCGGCCTGGCACAGCCCGCCGCACGTTTCCACTGGCCCATGGACGGCACCAACGGAACGGTGGTCCAGGAAGTGATCGCCGGTCAGAATGGACAGCTGCAAGGTGGGGCCGTGTGGGCGCCAGGCGTAGGGCACCACGGCGGTTCCTGTCGCTTCGACGGGGTCGACGACCGGGTGCTGCTCGGTCCCTGCGACATGACCACAGGAACCGGAGAATTCAGCCTTTCCATGTGGGTGCGGCCGGACTTCGTGACCGGCATGGACCGCACCTTGCTGGCCAAGACGATCGGCTCCGCAGCGCAGGACCACATCTGGTCCATGACCTTCGTTGGCGCCAGTGCCTTGAGGTTCCGGTTGCGCACCGGGGCGACCACAACGGAACTGACCACCGCGCCTTCGAGTGTCTTCGGCGGTGCGTGGTATCATGTGGTAGGCAGCTACGATGGCGCTCATATGCGCGTGTACCTCAACGGGGCATTGATGGCGGAGACGGCGGCCAGCGGAGCACTGGGCTACCATCCGCAGGCCCCCGCCTCGATGGCGGCCCTCAGCACCGGGGCGGCTCCGTTCAGTGGTTGGATCGATGATGTCCGCCTCTTCGACCGCGGGCTCGACCAGTCCGAGGTGATCGACCTGCTGCTCGAACAACTTTCCACAGGCATCCAGCGAACACCCTCACCAACGCTTTTGGATGGAAGACTGCACCTGCCAGCGGACCAATGGCGAACAGGTCGCGTGCTGGATGCAATGGGCCGGACGGTGCGTGAGCTCGGCACGGCGGAACTAGCGGCGCCGATCGAACTGCGGTCCTGGTCTCCGGGCTACTACCTGGTCTGCCTCCAGGCTGTAAGCCATCAGTGCACCTGGCCCATCGTGGTCCAGTGAACGCGAAGCCCCGGCGACCATGGTCGCCGGGGCTTCGGAACGGATCGGTTCAATGAAGGACCGTGAAAGGACGTTGTGCCGACCCACCGCGCCAACGTGCACGTGCGAAGTATTGTCCGTTGGCAAGAGCTCCGAGGTCAAGTTGGACCTTGTCGCCCTGCACCGCCTGTGCCGGCACCACCATGCGGCCCATCGCGTCAAGCACCTCGATGCGCATGTCCGGTGCCAATGGCTGCTGGAAGACCACGGTGAGCAGGCTTTGCGCGGGCGATGGCCAGATCGACAGCGAGCCACCCCCGTTCACTTCCGAGATCGCGTCCGGTGCCTGGGCGCTCCAAAGCTCGATGTCATCCACGGCACCTTCGACCAAGCTACCGCCGTCGAGCTCCTGACCGGGGCGGATACTATCGCTGGCAATGAACTTCAGCCGGATGCTCGTTGCCTCCTCACCCAGCACATCGGCCACCCGGAACACCTTTCGGCGCCAGTTGCGTTCGCCGGTCTTGGTATCCTCCACCGGCACCCATGAAAGGCCATCATCGGCACTTGCGTACACCTGCCACCAATCCGCGTTGGGGTTGGCGCCGGAGGGCGGGTTATTCGTGTACCAGCGCCAATAGCTCATCGCGGGATCCACGTAGTTGGCAAGGTCGATGTTGGGCCCCATCAAGGTGGTGCTTCCGTCATCCACATCGTTCTCACCGATGCCATCGTTCACATTAAGCGCGTTGCCCGTGTACCAGCAATAGTCGCCACCGGGGGTGTGCTGTGTTCCGGTCTGGCAGATCGTGCTGGGATCACCCGGCGTGCTGTACGAGGCCAGGGGCGGTCCGAACTCCCACTGCCCGGTGGTGGCATTATCCTCGGGCTGGCCCTCCTGCCAGTTGCCGAAATCGCTCTGTCCATCAGCGTTCTCGGTACCGGCAAGGTCATAGCCCACCAGGATGTAGTAAGGCAGGCCGGGATCGGCACGGTCCGATGCGATCGGCGTGATGCTACTGGTCTGCCCGTAGATGTCGCGCAGGGCCATGTAGTAGGCCACCACTGATCCGGGTGCCTGGGCGGGGATGCTGGCTTGATAGAGGCCCTCACCGGCGTTGACCATGGGCACGCTGGTCCAGTCCTCCGCGTCGTTCACTTTGTAGAACAGGCTGGCATCCTGTAGGTACAGGGTGGCCGGGAAGACGATGAAGACTTGTGCCTCCACATCGATGGCGGCATCCGCTGCGCGAGCCATGATCGCATCGTGGAAGAGCTCGGCGCCACTGATCAGGGTGATGCCATGCCGACCGAACGCCTCGACGATGGCCGCCCCGTTCGGGGTTCCGTTGGTGATGTCGCCGTCCGTGTCATCTGCCTGGAGCACATCCAGCAACACATCGCGATACGCCTCTCCCTCGTTGCCATTGAAGGTGTTGGCCTGCAGGCCGGGATACGCCTGCGCGAAGAGGTCCAGGGTGAGCAGCATGTCCTGGCCAAGGCCTTCGTAGAGGTCCCACCAGGCACCGGCGATGATCTCACCGTCTGCGTGCACTTCCCCCACAATGTGGTCCGGATAGACCTTCGGATCCTGATCATAGCGGCGCACCGTGCTGTTGTTGTTGTCCAGGTTGATGCCCAGGCCAAGCACGGGGCTTTGCGTGAGCGTGAGGCCCCAGACATCGGCATAACCTTCATCCATGGCGCCATTGCTGAAGTCGCTGCTCAGTCCGGAATAGAACTTGTCGTTGATCCCATGGCCATATTCATGGTAGACCACATCGTTGATGGTGGCCAGGGAGCGGCAGTTGTTCGCCTCGGCGTAGAAGTTGATGCTGGAGCCATCATAGAAGGCATTGCAATTGTCCGTGGTGAGGTCCAGGTTCGTGGCGATCTGATAGTCCATGCCGGTGAAATCGGGCAGCACGGTCTTCATGTGGGAATGGATCTGGTTCACGTAGATGTACGCTGATCGCTCCCGCACGTTCGCGTTGTTGTCGAAGGTCCGCGCGTTGAACCCTTCGTTCAGGGTGGTGTTGTACGCTGGGGTGATGGTGTTCGTGCGAACGGCGGCCCAGCGACCACGGAGCTGGATGATGCCCGTGGCAGGACCCGGCACACCCGAATCCAGGTAACCGGCGATATCGGTCTGGAAGAGGGTACCGTTGATGGTGACGTTCAGTTCCGGCAGGGCCTGCACCACAGGTGCCGCCAGCGGGCTGCCCGGATAGGCCAGGGTGCTCATGGAGAGCTCCACCCCCGCATCGTCCGCACCGTCGCCATGGCCGCAATTGCGCACGGCGTTGGCCCGGTACAACAGGCGTCCATCCGCAGCATCAACGAGGCAGTCATAACGACCCGGGGTGTCGCCCACCCGGGTTGCCACCTTGACCCGATGCACCAGACGGACACGTTGCTGGCCAGCGATGGTCATTGGCAGCAGGGCCAGGCCTTCGTCCGAGGTGGACAGCACGCCCGGCAGCCCTTGCTGAGCGATGTCCGCCGCCGCACCGGCAGGAACGGTCGGGCTCATCGACGCGGGGACGGCCATGGCCATATCGGTGGCAAAGGCGATCACCCGCTGCTCCGCATCCAGCTTCACCTGTACTTTGGTGCCGAGCACGGGCAGACCCGCGTGACGTTGCTCAAAATGCACGTAGGTCAGCTTCTTGCCGGGTACGGTGGACACCACGTTCAGCTCCGCGATCGGCAGGTGATAACCGGCCAATTCATGCTGCAGGAAGGCCAAGGCCCGAGCTGCCGCTGTTGCACCGACCGTGGGGATCGGGTCACCATAGGCACGGCGGGGAAGGCCTGTTACTTCATTGAACTCCGCGGTCCACCGGGGATGCAGTTGATGAAAGGCGGGCCATCCACCCCAACCGCGCAATTCGACCTGTCGGTCACGATCAGGAAGGCGCTTGTTGTCGGTGATAAAGGTGATGTTCCCGTTCTCCGCGGGGCCCTGTGCCTGCACCCAAAGGTCGGCCAGGAGGAGGGGAAGGGGAAGCAGAAAGGCAAGCGTGCGTGTGTACATGAAGGTCGATGAATAGAACGAAGATCGGCCGGAACGCACTTCCGTCCAAACCGGGTGGGATGGCCTTCCCATCATGGGTGGGAAGTTGGCGGGTCATCCGACTCCACCACCAAGCCATCGGAAGCGAGCTGAACGCCTGGGGGCAGCACACGTGCCACATCAGCGTGAAGACCCATGAGGTGGCTGATGTGCGTGAAGAACGCCCGACGCGGCGCCAGTTCCTCCACCAGGTCAAGTGCCTCGGCCAGGTTCAGGTGAGAGCGGTGCGGGTCGATGCGCAATGCGTTCAGCACCAGCACATCGAGGTTCCGCAGGCGCTCGCGGGCTGCTGGCGCGATGGTCTTCGCGTCGGTGATGTACGCCAGATCACCGATCCGATAGCCGAGGACGGAGAGCTTCTCGTGCATCACCTCCACCGGCACCACCCGCACCGCACCGAGCATGAATGGATCCTTCCCGACCGGAACGAGGTTCAACTCGGGAACACCGGGGTAGCGTACATCAGCGAAGGCATAGTGGAACATGCGACGCACAGCTTCAAGGGTCCGGGGCAGGCCGAAGAGGTCCATTGCCCTCCTTTGGGCGAAGTTGAAGGCACGTAGTTCGTCGATCCCTGCCACGTGGTCCATGTGCTCATGGGTGAGCAGGACGCCATCCAGGCGGTCCTGACCGCTGCGGAGCATCTGTTGGCGCAGGTCGGGACCGGCATCGACGAGGATCCGGGCATCCCCGGCGGTGATCCACACGGATGAGCGCAGGCGCTTGTCGCGTGCGTCGGCACTGGTGCAAACGGCACAGTGGCAGCCGATCACCGGCACCCCCTGGCTGGTGCCGGTACCGAGGAACTCCATGCGCAGGCCCATCGGGGCAAATATCGTCCGGCGGAGGCAAGGCGCTACTTTCGCGCCGCCGTTGGCGGTCTCCGGATGGGACAGCCCCCTTGGAGAGGTGGCAGAGCGGTCGAATGCGGCGGTCTTGAAAACCGCTTTACTCGCAAGGGTAACGGGGGTTCGAATCCCTCCCTCTCCGCCAGCAGAACAGCCGCCCCCTAAGGCGGCTTGTTCGTTCCAAGACCGACCCAAGCGCAGCTTGAGGGAGGGCATGGAATGAACAAGCCGATGAGCGAAGCGAATGGCGGCAGTTCTGCTGAAGCCTCCCCCGAACGGGAAAGCCCGTCGCGGGCGATCCCTCCCTCTCCGCCAGCAGAACAGCCGCCCCCGAAGGCGGCTTGTTCGTTCCAAGACCGACCCAAGCGCAGCTTGAGGGAGGGCATGGAATGAACAAGCCGATGAGCGAAGTGAATGGCGGCAGTTCTGCTGAAGCCTCCCCCGAACGGGAAAGCCCGTCGCGGGCGATCCCTCCCTTCCGCCACACCGCGCCCCATTCGAGCCGAGTCGACTTTCCTTACCGGTCGTTCCGGCGCAGGCAACGGCAACGGGTGACCTTGCCAGGTACTTACCTTTGGAAGATGCGCAGCCCGATCGTTCCTCTGCTCCTGCTCCTGACCGCCTGGCCATACCGCCCCGCACGCGCTCAGGTGCAACTTGTGGTGGAACCGCGCACTTTCTACACCGCGGCAGGCGCCCCCTTGGTGGAAGTGAACATGGCCGTTCTGGCAGGCACCTTTGGTGTCAAGAGCAACGAACGCGGGTTCATGCAGGGCATGGTGGAAGTGACCACCTTGGTGGAGCGCGATGGTGCCATCGTGGACTTTGGGAAGACCGTGGTGAACGGCCCGGAAAGCCTCGACAGCCTGCAGTGCGACCTGCTACACCAGGAGTTCTTTGCTCTCTCACCCGGGTACTATGACCTTGCGGTGGAGGCCCTTGACCTCAGCAGCGGCGATACGACGATCACCCGCTACCGGGCGCCGCTGACAGGGACTTCCTTCCGGGATTCCATCACGGACACCGTTCTGCGATCGGATCGTTACTTCCGTGGAAGGAGAGCGTAGCAAGTGCCACACCACCGTCCCGTTGTTGATGGACCATCTGCCGCCCGACATAAAGAAGTTGAACTTACGCAGGAGGTGCACGGCACGGAGAAGGCCTTGGAACGGTTGGCCTGTACCTGCTGACGTATCAGATCGAAGCGATCTGAATCGAAGGCGGTCTTCGGTCTCATCGAGCATCCGTGAACAGAGCCAGTGCCGGATCATACCGGTTAGACATCGCGGACTGCGCATCGGGGAACTATGTCTCCAGCTGTAAAGTGTACCCGCAGGAGGCATTGATGCGCAGGGAGCAGTTCTTCCAGCGCAACAACCCGATCAGTTACAGAATACGATCTCCAGTCTTGGACCGGCTGGACCTGGAGGGGCAGTTCGTAATCGCTCGCCAACCGCAGACTCCTTGTCGAGCACATTGCCAGTCTGCGCCCGATCGCCGATCCGTTGAAGCTAAGATCATTGATACCGATGGGGACAAGGACATCGACCTGATGAAACGGTTCTTCTGCTTCTAGCCAACCGGAGCCGATCCGGAGCGCCTGGGAAGCCTACCGTCAGGAGGTGATCGAGGTGAAGACAGGCCTTCAACTGCACCGGGTATTAAAGGGGTATGAGCATTCCACCGTGGCAGGGTGTACCTGGAAATGGTCCGCCGAACAATGATGGTGACACCGTTCAACGAATGGACCCTGCCCTACACCACTCTGGCACTACCGTGCGGGCCGCTTCACCGACCGCCACTTCGTCTTCTACCAGCCGGAAATGGCCAATTATCGCATGCAGTTGTTGCACTGGCAATTCCAGGGAGATGAACAACCCGCAATGGAACAACATCCTGCACCAACGGAACGTGCCTCGGTGTGCAGACGATTCAGCCTGGCACCTTGGAAAGCGATCGGGTGATGGAATTCTTCAACGCGCCGCGCTGAGCGCAGCACGGGGATAGCCGCATCTTTGCCGGCTCCTGGTCCGGATGCGCACCGCCATCGTCATATTGAACTGGAACGGCCGTTCCTGGCTGGAGCGTTTCCTGCCTACAGTGGTGGTACACAGCCCTGGCGCGGAGGTTATCGTGGCGGATAACGCGAGCACGGACGACTCCTTGGCGTGGCTGCGTAGGGAACATCCGGCGGTACGCGTGATCGAACTGCCCCGGAACCTTGGCTTCGCCGGCGGCTATAACGAGGCCCTGGCGCAGGTGGAGGCGGACCGCTACCTGCTGTTGAACTCGGATGTGGAGGTGACACCGGGCTGGCTCGACACGTTGAACACCTACCTCGATCGGGACCCGCGCATGGCGGCCTGCCAGCCGAAGGTGCGTTCGCTGAAGGAGCCGGGCAAGTTCGAACATGCGGGTGCGGCAGGTGGTTTCATCGATCGGAACGGCTATCCCTTCTGCCGTGGCCGGATCTTCGAGATCACCGAGGATGATCATGGGCAGTACGACGATGAACGCGAGGTGTTCTGGGCGACCGGGGCCTGCATGCTGATCCGAGCGGAGGCATTCCGTCAGGCAGGGGGCTTCGATGCGGACCTGTTCGCGCACATGGAGGAGATCGACCTGTGCTGGCGGCTGCGCCGCATGGGATGGACGATCGGCTACACGAGCAAGGCGGTGGTGTACCACGTGGGAGGAGGTTCATTGGACTACCGATCGCCGCGCAAGACCTACCTCAACTTCCGCAACAGCCTCATCGTGCTGATGAAGAACCTGCACAACGGCTGGGCCTGGTGGTGGCTGTTGCGACGCATGGTGCTGGACGGGTTCGCGGGGATCAAGTTCCTGGTGGAAGGAAACGGCCGGCACACGTGGCAGGTGATCCGTGCACACTGGCACTTCTACCAGCGCCTGCCGCATGTAGTGCGCCAGCGTGGCGTTGATGCACATGGAGAAGGACCCGGACCTCCAACGGGATCTATCGCCGGAGCATCGCCTTCGACCGGTTCATCCTGCGCCACCGAAGCTTCGGGCAGCTGGACATGCAGGCCTTCCGTTACGTCCGGCGGACCAGGTGATCCACCGCCATGCGGTAGCCCTCCAGCCCGAACCCCGTGATGATCCCGACGCAGGCCGCGCCGGTGATGGTGTGGTGGCGGAAGGGTTCAGCGGGCGGATGTTACTGATGTGCACCTCGACCACGGCTTGCCGATCGCTTAGATAGTTGTCGTGGATGGCCACGCTGGTAATAGAAGAGCCGCCGGCGTTGAGGACGATCGCGTCCACCGCACTGCGCTGTGATCGCGCAAAGCGCTACGATGACCTTCCTCATTGGCTTGAAATAGGCCAGGTCCACCTTCGGGAAGGCGCGCAGCGCGTAATTCCTCCAGATGATCCTCGAAGCTGCGGTGCCCGTAGATGTGCGGCTCGCGCGTACCGAGAAGGTCCAGGTTCGGTCCGTTGATGATGAGGATGCGCATGCTGCGAAGTTGCGCACTTCGGTGAACATAGGGCGGTTCGCAGAAGTGAGCGATGGCCGGTGAGCGGGGCCCTGCCCGGACCTGACCTTCGTGTGGTGAGATGGGAAGAGGCCTTGTCCGACCTACGCATGCACCTGAAGCTGGAGCGTTCGTTGAGCGACCGCACCGTGGAGGCCTACATGCGCGACGTGAGCCGCCTCCGCGCCTTCGCCGAAGGTCAGGATCCGCCCATTGGTCCCACAGTGATCGCACTTGAGGACCTGCAGGCCTTCATCACCAGCACCGCGAAGGCTGGCGCCAAAGCCACGAGCCAGGCGCGTTACCTGAGCGCGTTACGGATCTTCTTCCGGTCGCTCCTGCGCGACAAGTTGATCGCCGTGGACCCGACCGAACTTCTGGAGGGTCCGCGCCTGGCAAGGAAGCTCCCGGTCTTCCTGACGGTGGAGGAGATCGATGCGATGATCGGTGCGATCGACATGAGCGCACCGATGGCTGACCGTGATCGCGCGATGATCGAGACCTTGTACGGCTGCGGGCTGCGGGTGAGCGAGCTCTGCGGGCTGCGCCTATCCTGGCTGCACTTCAACGAGGGCTACCTGCGGGTGGTGGGCAAGGGGGACAAGGAGCGGTTGGTGCCCATAGGTCCGGAGGCCATGGCGCGCATCGAGGTTTACGTGCGCGGAGCGCGGCTTCATGTTCCGTTGAAGGCAAAGGGCGAGGACATGGTCTTCCTCAATGCGCGGGGCGGTCCCCTGAGCCGCATGGCGGTCTTCAACCTGGTGAAGAAGCTGGCCGTGGCCGCCGGCATCCGCAAGACGATCAGTCCGCACACCTTCCGGCACTCGTTCGCCACGCACCTGGTAGAAGGGGGTGCCGACCTGCGCGCGGTGCAGGAAATGCTGGGGCATGCGAGCATCACCACCACCGAGATCTACACGCACCTGGATCGCGAATACCTCCGCAGCAACATCCTGCAGTTCCACCCGCGAGCTACGAAGAAGGCCGGAAGCGCAGCCTAGCTGCCCTTCCGGCCTTCTCTGGTCCATTCGCTTATCAGAACACCTGCACCCGCTTGCGCCCGCCAATGTACACCCCCGGCGCAGGATCGCCGCTGATGGTGCGGCCGAGCACATCCACGTAGGAGTTGGGCTGTTGTTCGATGTCGCGCATGAAGTTCTCTGCGATGCCCACCTGCCCCACGCTGCACGGGGTGGCCACGATGCGCATGGCGTCCACCTGCCAGTCACCAGCGCCACCTTGATAGGCTTGCATGCGCAGGATGAAGTTCCGGTAGTCGGTGCCGCTCACCATATCGAGGCAGCCGAGGTCCGTGAAGACGGATTCGGTATACATCTCGGTCACGGCGACGTCGCCTACGACGGTGGGCACCTGCATCACGTTCCCGCTGAACTGCACGCGCATACGCTGCGGGCCGTCCGGAGAGCGACGGTGACGGATGATGAGGCTGTCGATGCGGATGTTCTCCAGGGTGGAGGTGGAAACGCCCACGTAGGAGGAGGCCTGGGGTTCCATGGGCCAGCCGCTGGTGTACACCGCATTGTCCGCGGTGGTCACTGGGTGGGGACATACGCCAACGCCCACCCACTGCACGCCGGTACCGAAGAAGTTGGCCGGTACCACACCGGGCAGGTTGCACGCCGAACAGCCGTTGCTACAGTTGAGGTTGTCAATGCACGGCTGGTTCAACCAGTCATACCGCAGTGTCTGGGCCGTTCCGGCCACGGTGAATAAAAAGGTGGTCGCAAGCAGGATCGCGTGGAGAGAGTGACGTTGCATCGGTCGGGTTCGAACGCGCTATTCCTGGCGTTCGTGGCGCTGATACGCCGACCGGTCGATAAGTGTTACAATTCCGTCGAAACGGTGATCAACCCAGCTGACGCGCAAGGTGTAGGTTGAGCACCTCGCCCATGCTGCGCGCTCGGGCCAGCGCTGGGTCGCCATGATGCGCGGCGAGCTCACTGGCGAGCTGGGCGGTGTGTTCGGGTGGGGCGATGGGGTCATCCTTCATCACCGCCAGCAGGGAGTGCAGCTGATCATCGGCGAGCTTTGCCCGCTTGCGCAACAGGGCCCGTTCCTCGCTCTTGTACTGCTCCACGGATTCCATGGAGATGGCGCGTTGGGCGAACTGAACGAAGGGCAGGTTCTCCTTGAAGAACTGGGGCAGGTACATCCGTGAACGTCCCTCGTAGGACTGCTGGTCGAAGTCGATGCTCCGCAAACGGTACTGGACCTGGTCGAGGTCATGTATCACATCCACCACGAAGTTGTAGGCGCGCATATCACCCAGCAGGCGCACGAAGCACCGTTCGTTGAACTTCACGAACTCCTTGCTCAGGCGCACGGGGTTCAGATGCCCGCCGTACTGTTCGGGCGCGGCGATGAAGGCATCGCCAGGAACGCCGATGATGTGCTCCTCGACGAGGGTATTGCCCTGGTACATGAAGTTGATGCGGTTCGGGGAAAGGAGGTGTTCCAGTTCCAGCCCGTACACGCGGCTGGCATCGGCACGCTTCACATAGAAGTAATCGTGGTTGTCGTTGATCTGATTGAGGATGCGGATGCGGAAAGGCTGGGAGTTGCCGTAGGGACAGAGGTCGATGCTGGCCACGCGGAGGTGCTCGATGGGGCGTCCATCCGAGGTCAGCAATTGGTACATCTCCACCAGCCGCGGATACAGGCCTTCGAGGTCGGCCGGGCGGTACAACGCGGAGCTCCACAGGCTGTCCTTTCCGTCGGGGCGCTGCATGGGCATGAGGCCATCGAACCGCGCCAGGTCATCGTAGGTGAGCGGCAAGGGCACGTAGCGCCCATGCTCCTGCAGGTGTTCCTGCAGCGCGGCCCGCACCGGATAGATGGGCTTGCGCAGTCCCGCAGCGTTGAAGGCGCCCTCTCCCACCGGATCCACGATCATCAATGCTGGCGCACCACCTCGAAGCGTTGTTCGAACAGGCGACCACCCGTATCCTGCGTGACGCGGAGCACATAACCACCTGCGGCCAGGCCGGACACGTCGATCACCTGGCGGAAGTCACCGGAGTGGGAACCGGTGGCCCGTTGAACGAAGCGACCATCCAGTCCGATCACGTCCCACCAGAGGGTCATGGGGCCATCCACCCAGCCTGTGGCCACCACCTCGTTCGACGCCGGCACGGGACCCAGCGTCACCTTGAAGGGCACCTCCTCCAACTCCTCCACGGATATGATGGCACCGGCCTTGGCGAAAGTGTATTGTCCCTTCTGCATGTTGTTGGCACGGATCAAACCGGTGCCATTGGTGAGGTTGCCCGCGGTGATCACCTGGTCCGGACAGATCGCCCAGGTCTCGTTGGCGTTCGGGCGGTAGAGCAGTACCATGCCCGTTTCATCGCCACCCACCAGGTCAAAGTCGAACTGGTTCTCGTTCTCTCCCTGGTAATAGACCCGTCCTTCCAATACGGTCCCCTCGGGCCACAGGCCATCCACCACCCAGTAGTGCGTGTCGCTGATCTGGGATATACCGGCCTGCAGCGGTTCCTGGTCGGGTGCGCAGAAGATGTGCTCCACACGCACCATGGTGCTATCCACGAGATTGGTGCCGTAAACGCGGAAGTCCACGTACGGGATCAGGTTCGGGAACGGAACACCGGGCACGAGCACCACTTCATTGTCCATACGTGCCTGGTTCAAACGCATCTGCCGGTTCAACACCACCATGGCCGGTTCGAAGGGTACCTCGAGGGACACCATGCCGAACTCTCCGCTGGCGGTGATCATGGCCTCGTGCGTCTCCCCATCAGCGGAAAGGAAGGTGACATCCAGCGGCACATCCTCATGCATCACGGTGGCACCGTACAGCTTCTGCCCGATCTCCAGGTCGGCCGTCCATGACCCACCGTTGGGGTTCACCTGCATCTCCCGCACCTCGAACACGGAATAGCCCGGTGCGAAGACCCAGGCATCGAAGAACGGATGCAGGTCGAGCCCCGAATGCGCCTCCAGCCCATCGCGGAACTCCTCGGGAGTGATGGTGCGTTCGGCCATATCGGCCTGTACCCCGTGCAAGGCCTGCTGGAAGAGCGCATCGCCCATATACCCGCGCAGGTTGTGCATCACGGAAGCGCCCTTCTTGTAGGTGTGTGTGCCGTAGATGTACGGATCGGGCATGGGCGACAGCGGCTGGAAGCCTCCATCGTCGCGATGTGCCTGGCGCAGGATGAGGTTGTGGTTGTCCTTCACCGTGCGGATGAAGGGCTCGCGCCCGCCGATCCATTCCTCGATGAGATGTCCGCTGTATTCGGCCGGACCTTCCTTCAACCACATATCGTTATGGACATGCGGGGTCACATTATCGCCCCACCAATGGTGCCCGAGCTCATGGGTGAACAAGGCCCTGTTGTCCACGATGCCCTGGCTGGTCATGAAGGACGGATAGGCGATGTTGGTGGGGATCTCCAGGGCGCCATCGGTGGTGAGCACATAGCCCACACGACCATACATGTGCGGGCCATACCAATGTTCGCAGACATCGATCGCCGCGCCTACATCCACGAAGCGGGACACCATTTCGTCCAATTGTGCGGACTTGGCCGTGAGACGGACCGGGACGTCGCCGTTGATGCCGGTATGCACGAAGTCACTGTCCTGGTAGGTGGAGACCGCCACCGCGCTGATGTGCGTCGGGATGGCGTAGGGCATGGAGAAGGAACGCACAACGGTATCCCCGTCCAGCTGCACCTCTCCGATCAGGTCGCCCTGGCCATGGAGGCGATAGGCCCCGGTGGACTTCACGTGATAGGTGTAGGTGGCCCGTTCCACGAAGCTGTCGAAGCAGGGGTACCAGACCTTTCCGAAGTTCGGTGGAATGGTGGATAGTCCGATGCCGAGGTTGTACATGTAACCGCTCTCGTGGTAGAAGCCACCCCATTCCGGGTCGCGGTGCGGTGCGCCGTGGTAATACACGGTCACGTCCCGTTCTTCACCCGCTGCGGGCACATCGGCCAGATCCACGCGCAGGAACTCCCCGTCATAGGTGTGCGCCACCGGACCGTTCCCATCCACCACGGAATCCACTTCGAGCTGGTAGAGGTCGAACCGGATGTGATCCTGATCGGCCATCAAGGCGCGGAAGGTCACGGTGGTGAAGCCCTTGAAGTTCTCCGGCAGGATGCTCGTCAGGTCCAGGTGGATGTCGTAGTGCAGAATGTCGAAGGTGTCGCTGCGGGCGATGGTCTCTTCGATCTGGTTCCGGGCTGCCTGGGTGTAGGTCAGCGGTCCGCGCGCCTGTCGGAAGTAATGACAGCCGTAGGGATGTGGTTGGGCCTGCGCGGTGATCGGGGTGAGGAGCATGATCACCAGAGCGGTTCGTAGGGCGGTTCTCATCGGCCGGCGTTCAGTGGGATGGATAGGCCGAAACTACGCCGATCGCCGATGTGCGGCACGCGCTCAGAAGCTGCCCACCTTCACCGTGATCCCCGCGTTGAAGCCGCGCAGTGCATCCTTGGGTGTCTCGGGCAGGTCAAGGTCGGTGGTATACCGGTACGATGCCCCGAGTCCAACACGCACAAGCTTGATCACGTTGAGCTCCAGTTCGATGCCGGGTTCCACCACGAAGAAGGCCTGGAAGTAATCGCTGTAGGTGAAGGGGTCGAACTCGTCATGACGACGCTGGAAGGTCTGGTAGCCACAACCGCCGGCACCGATGATCACCGGCAGGCTCACATGGATCGGGCTCTTCGGAGCGATGATCGGCTCGATGAGCAGGCCGCCATACCCCATGCGGAAGAGGCTGCCGCGCCGCAAACTGTCACCGGAAGCAACGCGGTGCACATCATACGCCTTGTTGGGCACATCGGTCACCAGACCATGCCCGGCGATGCCGATGGTGACACCGTGATCGATCAACCAGCCACCGCGGGCACCCACCAGCAGCGCCTCGTGACCCATGATCGAGGTGAAATGGGTACTGGGGCCACCCCAGCCGCCGTGCTCGATCTCCCGGCCCTGGCCAAAGAGGGTGCGCAGGTCGCGCGTATCGTCCTGTGCGCGTGTGGCCTGGACAGCGGTGATGGAAACTAGGACGAAGGAGACGTTGCGAAGCGTGATGATCGGTTTCATGCCCCTAGGACAACCATGACCGGCCATACCCCTATCCGGGCGCGAAATAATTCGTGGCCTCCCTCAGCCTTTCCGGAATCGGGCCACCAGCATCCGGTCATCCACCACGAGACGCGCGGTATAGATGCCTGGTGCGAGCTGCCCCACCGGGATCCCCACATCCGAGGATCGATGGGTGCCTACGAGCTTGCCTGCCGGATCCAGGAGGGTCAGCTGCCCGACGTTCCGACCACCGGATACCTTCACGAACAACCATTGCTCACCCGCATCGAGCTGGACTATGAGCCGGGCGGCGACGATCTCCGGTGCAAGTGAAGTGGACACGGGTTCGGTGAGGTGAAGCGTCTGATCCACGGCCACCCCTTCCAATTCCTGCATGATCCCCGAAGGCCAGTGGACCGTGAGGTGATCGATGATCTCGTCCGTGCCAAGGCCGAAATGAGGCATGATGCTGCTCATGTACCGGAACCCGTCACCGCTCCGCACCTCCCGGATCTGTTGCCCCAGTGCACTTTGGATGGTGATACGTGCACCGATCGCGTCCGCGTTGCTCACCGTGCCATGAAGGGCCACTCGAAGCCAATGGTTCCCGTTCGGTACACCGAGTTGAAGTCCGCCGGTACCGAGCACGTCCAGTGACCCATCGTTGTTCACATCACCGACCGCACCAATGCCCGGTGAAAAGGTGTTCTGCGCGAAGTGCATGTCACCCCGGTTCACCATGATGACGCCTCCTCCCACGATATCGAGCAGGCCATCGTTGTTGAAGTCGTGTGTGATCCACTCGATACTCTGCATATTGAACACGTCCAAGCCTGAATCAGCTGTTCGGTTGGTGAATGTGCCATTGCCATCGTTACGCATCAGGAAATGTTGTGGCCCGTTGCTACCGCCGATGAGCACATCCATGTCACCATCGTTATCGTAGTCGCCCCAGGCGCTGCTCCAGCTCTGGTGGAAGTCGCTCCATCCCAAGGGCCCGGCCACCTGCACGAACTGGCCGCCTCCATCGTTGCGCATGAGGATATCATTCGCATCACAGCCACACTTGGCCACATAGAGGTCCATGTCGCCGTCGTTATCGTAGTCCACCCAGATCGAACCGTAGTTGCCACAGGAAATGCCCAAGCCACCTTGATAGAACTGCAGGTTACCGAGGCCATCGTTCAGAAAGAACACGTTGGGCGCCACATCGTGGCAAACGAAAGCGTCCAGGTTGCCATCGTTGTTGATGTCCACCATGTTCGACCGCTGGCTGAACACGTATTCCGGCCCGGACCGTTCGATGAACCCGTTGCCGTCCGGGGTGGCGAACATGAATGTGACACCATAGCCCCCACCGTAGAGCAGGTCCTTGAACCCGTTCCGGTCGAGATCACCGGCACAAAGGCTCCAGGAAGCCGGATAGTCGGCGAATTCCGTTGGTATCGCCACGGAAATGAGGCCACCATCCTCCTGCTGGTAATGGATGTTCACCACGGTCTGCGTGACCCCCACGACATCGTCCAGACCATCGTTGTCCATATCGACGATGGCACGGGGTATTCCCTGCATGTTGATGAAGGGTGCGGTGAAGGTCAAGTAGGTCTCCATATTGGCGATCATGTAAAAACTCGTCGCCAGATCGAAGGAAAAGGTGGCCGAGCTCCAACGATCGTCGAATACGATGAGATAGGTCTCCCCCGCGACCGCTTCGAACGAAGCGCGTGATGTCCCGTTCGCCCCACCATTGTCATTGCCCACCACGCAGGTCAGGGACGCACAATCGCCCTGGTAGACGTGGAAGCGCGTATCCACCTCCGGCTGGCCCACCACGGCCGTCGTGATCTGTACGATGGTATCGGCGGTAGCGGTGTAACTGTACCAGATCGCGTGGGTCGCCGGACCCTCATCGATGGTCGTACAATTCGGGGCTTCCGGCACCTCCACGGTCATTGCGGCCACCTGATGGATGCCCGGGGCGATGGGTATCGCGCTGGCACAATCCTGCTGTGCGTAGAGGGGTGAACCGCAAAGGGCCAGGAACAGGTAGTGGTGGCGCATGGTGGTCAGAGGGTCTTGTTGCGTGACGGCCCCGGGTCGTGGCGCGTTGCTTCAAGCTATCCAAGGATCATCAAGCCACCATTCATCCTGATCAATCCTTGATCACCCTCAACCTGCCCGAGCTGTGGCCGGAAGTGCATTCCACCAGGTAAGGTCCGGAGAGCAAACCACTCATATCCACGATGAACTGTCCGCTGTGATGGTTGAAGGGGATCGAACGTACGACCCGACCATCCACCGAACGGACCAGCACGTGATCCACGGGTTCCGAGGCGTTCAAGACCAATGTTCCGGTCGTTGGGTTGGCACCGAGTGACCGGATCGTCATGCCTTGCTCGGCGATCCCCGAGGCCGGCTCCACGTTCAGCATGAAGTCCACGTGGTTGCCGTATTGGTAGTCACCGCAAGGCCCGTAGCCGTTGTCGCCCACGGAAACGCCATCGCTGCCCCAGCCGGAGATGATGCGCATGCGATGCGGACCGGCAACGGTGCCCTCCGGTACCAGCAGATCGAAGTCGTAGGTGGCTGTTTCCATGTTCCCGTATAGGTGGAACCGCTCCTCCGAGGCGTCGAAGTCCCCATTGTCATCAAGGTCGACCCACACCGCACACCCGCACCAGTTCGCATTGACGACGGTCATGGGCATGGCCACCCCGGCGACCACCGTGGCGCTGAGGTCCGTCTGGTCGGATGCGTTGCAATCCGTGGCTTCCCACGAGAGCTCTGCGACATCAACCGAATGTGTATACCAGTTGAAGCAACCGTTCGCGAAGTTGGGCGAACAGTACTGGGCTTCCACTGCGATCGAAGAGTAGACCAGTGCGAACAATGAGGCGTAACGATGTACCATGGAGAGTTGGTTTTGGAAGAATGACGGTTGTTGGACACCCCGAGTTTACCATCTCCGGGGATCACCCGCAACATCCGGCCATTGGCGCGCTTTTCCGGAAGTTCCGCCGTTGGATATGACGAACGACACCCCGGACCAACTTTTCGTCCCCAACTTCGTTGAAGGTTCCGACCAAAACGCGCACCTCCCCGAACCATGACCGATAGTACCTACCTCAAGTGGCTTCATGAAGTTGAATTGAAGGACATACCGACCGTGGGCGGCAAGAACGCCAGCCTCGGGGAGATGATCCAGAACCTGGGCAAATTGGGGGTGAAGGTGCCCGGCGGTTTCGTGGTGACCGTGGCTAGCTACGAAGCCTTCATCGCGCACAACGAACTGGACCAGAAGATCAAGGACATCGTGGCCGGCCTGGACCCGGACGATGTGGAGAGCATCCGGCGCACCGGCCTGAGCGTGCGCACGCTGATCAAGAACGGGAAGTTCCCCGAGGAGATCTGGAAAGGGATCCTCTCCCGCTATGAGGAGATGAGCAAACAGTACGGCCAGGAGCAGACCGATGTGGCCGTGCGCTCCTCCGCCACGGCCGAGGATCTGCCCGATGCCTCGTTCGCGGGTCAGCAGGAGACCTACCTGAACGTGCGCGGACCGCAGGACCTGATCAGCGCGGTGCGCAACTGTTTCGCCTCGCTGTGGACCGATCGTGCCATCGTATACCGCCATGGCCTCGGCTACGACCACTTCGACGTGGGGATCAGCGTTGGCATCCAGAAGATGGTGCGCTCCGACCTCGGCGCGAGCGGCGTGGCCTTCTCGCTCGATACAGAGAGCGGGTTCAAGGATGTGGTGCTGATCAACGGCAGCTACGGCCTGGGCGAGATGGTGGTGCAGGGGGCGGTGAGCCCGGACGAGTTCCTGGTCTTCAAACCCACCCTCACCCAGGGCTACAGCGCGATCATCGAGAAGAAGCTCGGGAACAAGGACCGCAAGATGATCTACGGGGTGGAGCCAGGCAAGCCCACCCTCACCATCCCCACGGAGCGACCCATGCGCAACCGCTTCTGCATCACGGACGATGTCGCCTTGGAGATCGCCCGCAGCGTGGTGGCCATCGAGAAGTATTACACGGACAAGAAGGGGAACTGGTGCCCGATGGATGTCGAATGGGCCGTGGATGGGTTGACGAAACAGCTCTTCATTGTGCAGGCCCGGCCAGAGACCATCCACAGCCGTGGTGATGCGGACAAGGTGGTCGAGTTCAAGCTGCAGCCGAAAGGCGACGAGCAGGTGCTGGCCAAAGGCATCGCGGTGGGCTCCAAGGTGGGTGCTGGCAAAGTGCGCATCCTCTTCAGCCTGGATGGTCGTGGTGGCAGCACCGACGGCAAGGACTTCCAACAGGGCGATGTGCTGGTGACGGACATGACCGACCCCGATTGGGAGCCGATCATGAAGAAGGCCAGCGCCATTATAACCAACAAGGGCGGCCGCACCTGCCATGCCGCCATCGTGGCGCGCGAGATGGGCGTGCCTGCCATCGTGGGTTGCGGCAACGCCACAGATGTGCTGGAGACGGGCATGGAGGTGACCGCCAGTTGCTGCGAAGGTGACACCGGCGTGATCTACAGCGGCATCATCCCCTTCAGCAAGGAGGAAACGCTGCTGACGGATCTACCCGAGGTGCGCACGCCGATCATGCTGAACGTGGCCAGCCCGGACCTGGCCTTCAAATTCGCCGGTCTGCCGAACGCGGGCGTGGGCCTGGCGCGTGAGGAATTCATCATCAACAACTACATCCAGGCCCACCCGCTGGCGCTCCTGCAGCACAAGGAACTGGGCGACACCAACCTCAGCGGCAAGATCAGCTACCTGATCAACGGCTACGAGGATGAGGAGACCTTCTTCGTGAAGCGCTTGAGCTACGGGATCGCCAAGATCGCCGCGGCCTTCTACCCGAACAAGGTGATCGTGCGCTTCAGCGACTTCAAGAGCAACGAATACAAGAACCTGCTGGGGGGCGAGCACTTCGAGCCGCACGAAGAGAACCCGATGATCGGCTGGCGTGGCGCGGCCCGGTACTACAGCGACACCTACAAGGAAGCCTTCGGGCTGGAGTGCAAGGCCATCCGCCGGGTGCGGGAGAAGATGGGATTGAAGAACGTAGTGGTGATGATCCCCTTCTGCCGCACCGTGGAGGAATTGAACAAGGTGACCGCGGTGATGAAGGAGTACGGATTGGAACGGGGCAAGGAGGGCCTGGAACTCTATCTCATGGCCGAGGTCCCCAGCAACATCATCCTGGCCGAGGCGTTCAGCCAGCACATCGACGGCTTCTCGATCGGCAGCAACGACCTCACGCAGCTCACGCTCGGCCTTGATCGGGACAGCGCGCTGGTGAGCCACATCTACGATGAACGGAACGAGGCCGTGAAAGGCATGCTGCGGATGCTGATCCAGACGGCGAAACGCACGAAGACCAAGGTGGGCATCTGCGGGCAGGGCCCCAGCGACTTCCCGGACTTCGCACAATTCCTGGTGGAACTGGGCATTGATACGATCAGCGTAACACCGGATTCGTTGCTGAAGACGCGGAAGGCGATCGCGGCGGTGGAGAAGGGCATGATGCTGGGGAAGGTGATTGCGTAGGTCTTGTGGCCGCCGCAGTAATTCAGAAAGCGGACCATCTTTGATCCCATGTGGAACCGGTTCGCAGAGATCATGACATCCTAGATACCTGATCGTTCGGGATCCTGATGGTGTTTCTCGGACTTATCGCGATCTGTGCGATGCTCGGCTTCATATGGTTGGTCCTTTGGACCGGCAACTAGCCGCCCTTCCAGGAACGTTTTATCCCGTGCCGTAGCGTTGCTTTGTCGTGCATGAATTGGCACACCCTGATCGGACATCCGGTCCTGAGGTACTCAATAGCCTTGGTGTGGCTTGTCAATGGCGTATGGTGCAAACTGCTTTCCCAAGTCCCCCGGCATGAGGCGATCGTCGCTGCCATCTTAGGAGGCACATACGCCAGGGGCTTCACGCTGGCCATCGGTCTGGCTGAGCTGGGCATGGCCTTGTGGATCATCTCCGGTTGGAAGAGGCGGCTGAACACCTTCACGCAGATCATGGTGATCATGTCCATGAACATCCTTGAGTTCCTGGTCGTGCCTGAGCTGTTGCTTTGGGGGCGTCTGAATCTCGTGTTCGCGGCAGGTTTGTGCGGGGTCATCTACTTGAATGACCGTTATCACGCGGGTAAGGACCATGTTTGAAGCACTGCAACACCATCCTTTCGGTGTCCGCGCCACGTTGGATCGAACGGTCGTTCTGGCCTACGCGGCTCCGCGGGAGAAGCTGAAGGCCCTTATCCCCTCCTTCCTGGAATTGGATACCTACCGCGATGAATTGGGATTCGTAGCCATGGCGATCGTGCGTACCCGTCAACTTCGGCCGGCCGGTTTTCCAGTCTGGCTGGGACAGGACTTCTGGCTCATCGGCTACCGCATCTTCGTTCGCTACCGGAATGCCCAAGGGCGACGTTTGCGCGGGCTCTACATTCTGGGCTCCGAGACCGACCGGAGGCGCATGGCCGTGTTGGGCGATCTGTTCACCCATTACCGGTATGCGTACAAACGGCTGAAGGTGGAAGTCTCCGTGAACAACTTCAGCCTGGACGCAGCGGATGGTTCAACATATGTGCACGTCGATCTGCGGCCTGCGGGCATCGCGCAGCTGCCGGAAAGTTCGGTCTTCACGGACTGGTCTGAAGCCAGGCGCTTCGTGGGTCCGCTACCCTTCACCTTCAGTCATGACGAGCGCCACGATAGCGTATTGATCGTGGAAGGCTCGCGCGAGAATTGGACGCCGACACCGGTGACCGTGAACACGCACCATTCGTCCTTCATCTCCCAACTCCCGTTGAGCACGGTCCGGCTTTCGAACGCGTTCAGCATTGAACAGGTGCCGTATTTCTGGAAACCCGGCGTACTGGAACCACTGAAGCGATGAGAAGGCCTTTCGAAGGGACCTGGAACGTGGTGCGGTTCAATTGGCCGCGCTACGTCGCAGGGATCTTGGTGGTGGCCTTCACCTTCACCATTGCCACCACTGGACAGACCCGCCTACCTATGCTGTTCTGGTGCGCGGGATTTTTGGCCTTGGTGATGCTGGTCCTTCCGCTCATCGCATCCTATCGGATCTACGACCGATCCGGACTTTACCGCATGGTCTGGCTGGATGGTCTTGCTCCATCGGTGGTCCTGAACATGACGGCGGGGTTCGACGAATCCAGTTCCATCCTCGCCAGCCGTTGTGCTACTGCCAAGCTTGTCGTTGTGGACTTCTTTGACCCGACCAAACATACCGAGCCCTCGATCGCCAGGGCGCGAAAAGCCTATCCGCCCTACCCGGGCACGGAGCTTACGTTCGGGCATGTGCTTCCACTGCCGGATGCGAGCGTGGACCTGTCGGTGGGTTTCCTGGCCCTTCACGAGATCCGTGAGCATCGTGACCGTGTGAAGCTGTTGGGTGAGGTCCGTCGTGTTCTTGCACCACAGGGCCACTTGGTGATCACCGAGCATTTGCGCGATCTCCCCAACGCGATCGCCTTCTCCATAGGTGTTCTCCACTTCCATTCGGACAAGACCTGGACCCGGGCCTTCCAAGAAGCTCATTTCCGGTTGGTGCGTCAGCATCGAACCACTCCGTTCATCACCACCTACGTTCTTCGTCCAGCATGATCATCCATCTACGGATCATCGGGTTCCTGTTCATGGCACTGGCCGTTGTACACGTTGGCTTCCCGCGTTATTTCAAGTGGAGAACGCAGTTGGCCGGTATGGATCTGATCAATCGACAGATGATGCAGGTACACACCTTCTTCATCGCCTTGGTCGTCTTCCTGATCGGCCTGCTCTGCGCCACATCGGCTGCCGAGTTGGTCCTAACCCCGCTGGGTAGGAGGATCTCCCTCGGCTTGGGCATGTTCTGGGGCCTTCGCGCGTTGGTCCAATGGTTCGTTTACTCGCCCGAACTGTGGAGAGGGAAACGAATGGAAACCACGATCCACATCGTTTTTTCGTTGCTCTGGGTCTACTGTACCGTAGTTTTCCTCTCCATCGCCTGGGCCGTTCAAGGATGATACGAGGCAACTCCGGGTTCCGGTTCCGAGTGCACCCAGGATCATTCGGTTGCCTAGGCCCGCACTAGAAAGTTCTCCGCCAGCATGCAACGCACGCTCCCTCCTCCCACCGCCTCGATGGTCGGGATGGCGACAGGTACCAGTTGACCGTGGCCTTGAAGGGCGATGCGCTGCTCCGGGCGAAGTTGCTTGAAGGCGGTCTCCGATAGGAAGATGTACGGATCCATCGTCGTGGAAGCCTTCATCTGCAGCATGTTCCCCAGGAAGTGCTGCATCTGCTCGATGCCGATGGTGATGACCTCCTTGCCGCTCTTTTCCAGCTCCTCCCTCACCTCCTGACGTTCGGCCGGGAAGGGCATGGCATCCAGGCAGACCACCGCGAAGCCCTCACCGATGCTCATGACCACGTTGGTGTGGTAGACCGGGATGCCGCGCACACCTCCACCATCGGGTATGCGACCGTCCTCCGTGGCCACGAAGGTGACCGGCGTGTAGCCCATGCTCTCGCACCATGCGTTCACCGCGCGCTCGGTGGTCCGCTCGCTGAGGCAGGCGAAGGCCTTCTTGTTCACCCTGTCCAGCACGAGGCTGCCTGTGCCTTCGAGGATGAGCCCCTTGTGCTCCCAGCCACTGAGATCCAGGGTCTGGCGGGTCTTGAAGCCTTCCGCCTTGAGAAGCTGCTCCAGGTCCGGATCGCGTTCGGCGCGGCGGCTGGCCGTAAGCATGGGATAGAGCACCACGGTTCCATCGGCATGCGTGCTGAACCAGTTGTTCGGGAAGACCCCGTTCGGCGCCTGTGGATCGAAGGGATCGAGCACGGTGAAGCCGATGCCACAAGTGCGGAGCGCTTCCAGCAGTTCGTCGAACTCCTCGGCCGCCCTGCGCTTCACCTCGGGATCAGTGATGCGCTGCTGGAAGGTGTTGCTGGCAGCCGTCTGCGGATCGTAGCCGAAGCCGGTCGGGCGGATGAGGATGACGGAGGAAGCAGCCTGAGTGATCATGTGCTCATCCCGCTGAGGCGGGACAGGTTGTGGACATGAAATGCCTGGCGGGATCACTAGCTGTTTCTGTGGACACCCATGCCTGGGAGCCTCAACGCCCTCTCAGGATCGGGAACAAGGGCTCCAGCACGCTCAGGGTGGCTTCGGCCATGGCGTTGTTGGTGTCCAAGGCCGGGTTGATCTCGACCACATCCAGGGTGGCGGTCTTCGGGTCGGCGCAGAAGCCGCTAAGAAGGTCGCGGGCCTCGTCCAAGTCGAGGCCGTTCGGGACGGGAGTGCCGGTGCCCACGGAGATCGAGGGGTCCAGGCTGTCCACATCGAAGCTCACGTGGATGCGGCCGCAGAGGCTGAGGTGGGCCAGGGTCTCATCCACAACGGCCTTGGCTCCTTTCTTCCGCAGGTCGGCCACGGTGATCACCTTGATACCGTGCTCCTTGATGATGGCCTCCTCCTCCGGTTCGTAATCGCGCAGAGCGATGAAGACCAGGTCGCTTGGCAGGAGCTTGGGACCGTTCACCCCGATCTTCCGGAGCTGGTCCCAGGTGTCCATGGTGTAGACGCTCGGCTTCTTGCGCCCCTTCTTCTCGATGTGCATAAGGAGGGCGAGGGGCATGCCGTGGACGTTGCCACTGGGGGTGGTCCAGGGGCTGTGGAGGTCGGCGTGGGCATCGATCCAGACCACCCCGAGCCGGTCATTCGGGAAGGCCATCTTGGTGCCCGAAACCGAGCCGATCGCTATTGAATGATCACCTCCAACAACGATTGGAAAGACATTATTCCTGAGGTACTTATACACTTCGTAGGCAAGATCGCTCTCAAAGCGGATGAGGCCATCGATGTGGTGGGCGTTCGGCGAGATGTCATCCTCGTAGAGCACATCGTTCTCGTCGCGCAGGATGCTCTCCTCGGCATGGCCGAAGAGCTCACTTCCGTTCTTCCAAGCGGCCACCCGCAGGGCGGCCATACCCATGCTCGCCCCCCTCATCCCGGCCCCGATCTCCGAGGCGGCTTCGATCAATCGTAATTCCATGCAGATGCCTGAAACAGGCTCAGCGAAGGTAATCCGGGCGAAGGAGCAAGCTCATCGCGCACGTCAACACACTCGCTATCAATGGGATACAGGCAGCATGGCTGCAGAAGGATCCGCCGAGCTACCATCCGGCAGCCGGGCATCGGGCATGGAACACAACCGCACGGACCTGCGTATCACGGGCACCTTCAAGACCTTATCCACCACCGCGTGATGAACAAACGACCCTACCTACTGGCCATCCTGGCCGCCCCCCTGCTCCCTGGTTGTTCCTCCGATCTGCTCGATCGCCGCTTGGGCGAAGGCGTGATCGAGTATGCCCTGAGCTTCCCGGACTACGACCCGAACGGGATCATGGCCGGCATGCTTCCGGAGCGCACCACTCTCAGCTTCAGCGATGACAAGCAGGTGGCCGAACTGAGCGCTGGCATGGGCATCTTCCGCACCACGATGGTGATCGACGGAGCGAAGGAGGACATGGACTACCACCTGAGCATGATGAGCAAGAAGATGGTGGCGCACATGCAGCCCCGTGATCTCGGTCTGTTCAACAAGGAGCTCGGCAAGCCCACGATCATCTTCACGGAGGACCGCGACACCATCGCCGGCTACGCGTGCAAGCGTGCCGTGGCCATCTTCGACCGCATTGAACATCCGGAGACCGACCTGTGGTACACGGATCAGATCCAACTGAAGAACCCGAACTGGGCCAGCCCTTTCGCGGAGATCCCGGGTGTACTGCTGCGCTATGACCTCGTGCAATATGGCATGCGCATGCGCCTCGATGCCATCAGCGTGAAGCCCGGCGAGGTGGATCCGGCCAAGTTCCAAGTGAAAGAGGACTTCGACCAGGTGAAGCCGGAAGTGCTGCACCATGAGCTGGCCGAGGTGCTGGGGACTTTCTCCATGTAAGATCCTAGGAGCAGGGGCAGGAGCTGGAGCGAGACTTGGTCTTAGCTCCTGCTCCTGCCTCTCGTATTTCCGGCCCTTCCACCCCTGCCTGTTCATAATAGCCAAGGCCCTTGGGCCGTTGCCCTAAGGCACCCCGGTAGTTTTGACCGGGTCGCGCGCGTAGCTGCATTTGTGCAGGGATCGTGTCGCGCTAAAGCCTTACCGCCTTGGCCAATACGAAACGCAATACCGTCCGCGAGGACAAGGAGACCGCCCCCACCACCAAGCGCAAGCGCAAAGAGGCGCCGGCCGGTGATGGACGATGGGCGCGCTTCAAGGCCTTTCTGGCCAACGAACGCACGCACAAGGTGGGTGGCCTCTTGCTCGTGCTCGCCAGCGCCTACCTGCTCGTTGCCTTCACCTCGTTCCTGTTCACCTGGCGGATCGACCAGGACCTGATCGGTCGCAGCTGGAGCGAGATCTTCAGTCCGGAAGTGCGGGCGGAGAACTGGCTGGGCAAGGTGGGTGCGCTCACGGCGAACCAGTTCATCTACAAATGGTTCGGGGTGGCGGCCTTCGGCCTGGTGCTGTGGAGCTTCCTGGCCGGCGTGCGCATCCTGTTGGGCAAGTGGCTGCTGCCCGTGCGGCGCACCTTGGGCTGGACCGCCATGGCGATGCTCTGGTTCCCCACCGTGCTGGGCTTCCTGTTCCGCGGTGAGTACGTGTTCCTGGGCGGTGGCGTGGGCTTCGCGATCACGAAGCACCTGACCGGCCTGATCGGCAACTTCGGCACCGGCGCATTGATCGTGTTCGCGTTGGGCGCCTTCATCACCTTCACGTTCAACACCAGCTTCGCGTGGTTGGGCGATGCCTTCGACCGCTTGAAGCCTGCACCGAAAGCGATTGAAGAGGCGGAGGATGTGGCCGAAGCAGCAGCTGTTGCAGTGCCGTCGGCGGGCGTGCGGATGCGGAAGACCTCCCTTGAGACCGTCGACGCGGATGACGAGACTGCTTCGGCGGACCTCGCAGTGAGCGGCGCTGGGCAAGACGAGGTTGAAGAAGAAGAGACTCCTTCGGAAGACCTCGCAGTGACCGAAGATGCGGAGGAAGCGGTAAAGGAGGATGAAAGCGCGGTGGCGCTTGAGCTGGACAGCGCACCGACCGAGGTGGTGGAGCCGGTGGCTTCGCCGGTGATGAGCACATTGGACGGCGTGGAGACCGATGTGGACGGCATGAGCGTGACGGCCGGTCCGGCGGACAAGGTGCTGAGCGAGGACCAGATCGAAGAAAAGCTGAAGGAGTTCGGGGAGTACGACCCCACATTGGACCTGAGCAGCTACGAACTGCCACCGATCGACCTGCTGGTGGACCATGGCACCGGGGAACTGACGGTGACCCGCGAAGAGCTGGAGGCGAACAAGGACCGCATCGTCCAGACACTGGGCCACTACAACATCGGCATCGACAAGATCAAGGCCACGATCGGGCCGACGGTGACGCTGTACGAGATCATCCCGCAGGCGGGGGTGCGCATCAGCAAGATCAAGAACCTGGAGGACGACATCGCGTTGAGCCTGGCGGCGCTGGGCATCCGCATCATCGCACCGATCCCCGGCAAGGGCACGATCGGCATCGAGGTGCCGAACAGCAAGCCGCAGGTGGTGGGCATGCGCGGCGTGATCGCCAGCGAGAAGTTCCAGAACAGCGGCATGGACCTGCCACTGGTGCTGGGCAAAACGATCAGCAACGAGACCTTCGTGACGGACCTGACGAAGATGCCGCACCTGCTGATGGCCGGTGCCACGGGTCAGGGCAAATCGGTGGGCTTGAACGCGATCCTCGTCTCGCTGCTCTACAAGAAGCATCCGAGCCAGATCAAGTTCGTGCTGGTGGACCCGAAGAAGGTGGAGCTGACGCTCTTCAACAAGATCGAGCGGCACTTCCTGGCCAAGTTGCCGGGCGACAGCGACGCCATCATCACCGACACGAAGAAGGTGGTGGCCACCCTGAACAGCTTGTGCATCGAGATGGACGAGCGCTACGAGCTGCTGAAGGATGCGCAGGTGCGGAACATCAAGGAGTACAACGCGAAGTTCATCAGCCGCCGCTTGAACCCGGAGAACGGGCACCGCTACCTCCCCTACATCGTGCTGGTGGTGGACGAGTTCGCGGACCTGATCATGACGGCGGGCCGCGAGGTGGAAACGCCCATCGCGCGCCTGGCGCAGCTGGCCCGTGCGATCGGCATCCACCTGATCATCGCCACGCAGCGCCCGAGCGTGAACATCATCACGGGTACGATCAAGGCCAACTTCCCGGCGCGGATCGCCTTCCGGGTGACGAGCAAGATCGACAGCCGCACGATCCTGGACGCCGGTGGTGCGGACCAGCTGATCGGACGCGGGGATATGCTGCTGAGCACGGGCAACGACCTGATCCGGATCCAGTGCGCCTTCGTGGACACACCGGAGGTGGACAAGATCTGCGACTTCATCGGGAACCAGCGCGGTTACCCGGATGCCCTGCTCCTACCCGAGGTGCCGACCGAGGACGGCGAGGGTGGCGTGGACCTGGACGATGGCGACCGCGACAGCATGTTCGAAGAAGCGGCGCGCCTGGTGGTGCAAACGCAACAGGGCAGCACCTCGCTCATCCAACGCAAGTTGAAGCTGGGCTATAACCGCGCCGGCCGGATCGTGGACCAGCTGGAAGCGGCCGGTGTGCTGGGTGCCTTCGAGGGCAGTAAGGCCCGCCGCGTGCTGATCCCGAACGAAGCCGCTCTGCATGCGCACCTGAACGGTGGTGTGGAGGCCGGGCCTGGGGTTGGTGGGTTCTGAGGGCTCCCCTACCCTGCTGAGAACGGGAAGCAGGTTCCCCGCCTTCGGGGAACCTGCTTTAGTTGATCGTCCAGTAGCTTTACGCTTACATAGCCGATCACTATGAGCAAGCCCTCCTGCAAGTTCCATTGCCTTGGATTAGGATTAGCTGTCACGTTCTATCCTGTCAATACACAGGGACAAGGCTTTGACCTCCATACGACACCGGCTGCTCAGTGGGCAACAGCCGGAGAAACCATTGAGTTCGGGATCACCATTGTGCCCAACGGAGGCTTCAACGCACAGGTGTTTCTGGACCTCGCATATACCGATCTACCGGCCGGGTTCTCCACCGAGTTCACCACGAGTCCTGTGAGCTTCCCTTACACCCAACCCGCCATACTCACCTTACATCTCAACGAGATCGTTCCGCAACAAGTGGAGCACCGCATCGTGATCCGAGGACAAAACGGTCCGGTACAGGACCTGGATACGGTTTATCTCTCCTTGGAAGGAAGATTCTGTTCGTGGGAGCAACGGAGCCAAGCCAACATTGAGTACTTGGGGCTGTTCATTGACGGGGACGATGGTAAGTGGTTGTACAACTCATACGGCGGGATCGCGCTCTTCCAAGACCAAGTGTTGAGTAGCTACACCACATCGAACTCCCAACTCCCATCGAACCAGGTGCGGGACCTCACACAGGACCCGGGCACAGGTGCGATCTGGATGGCCACTTCCGCGGGTTTGGCCAGCTTCGACGGGACGTTCTGGACGGTGATCAATTCCTCGAACTCGAACCTGCCCTGCGACAACCTGAACAGTGTAAGGGTTGACTCGCAAGGGAACATCTGGGTTGGTACGGGCTACTGCGGCGCTTCACTACCGGGAACACTGTACCGGTACAACGGGATCACATTCACTGAGTATGCACTCCCCGGACCTACCAGTATTCTCTCGGTGCCGGTGATGGAGATAGATGCCATGGACAGAATTTGGGTAGTCTCCAGCCTTCCCAGTGGTCTCAACAATCTGGACAGGTATGATGGCGATGTCGCACAACGAATCGGGGGCGAGGGGACATGCTTTGCACTGGAAAAAGTCAAGGATATAGCATTCGACAACGAGGGTGCCCTTTGGATCGCGGCAAGTGGAGCGGAAAACTGGACTCCACACATCCGTGCTGGATTGATCCGGTTCGACGGTTCCAGTTGGGAGACATGGAACAGGGTCGATCTGGTGCCTTATAACCATCGGAAGGTTGATCTCGACTGCAACACATTGATCCAAGACAACAATTCGGCCCTTCCCCAAGAAACGATCTCGTCGATCGCAGTATCCGAAGGCGGTACGGTATGGTTCTGCGCTCATAGCGATGAGAACAATCTAAGCCCCAATGTGGCACGATGGGACGGTACGACATTACAGGTCTGGGACGAGACCAACTCCCCTTTCAATGGCGATGGGAGGACATACGTGGACTTGGACGACGCTGAAAATGTTTGGGTATTCTATTCGTACCACAAAATCCTTTACTCACGAGGATGTGATTATTTCGCACCCGTACCGGACGCCGAGCCATTCTCTGATCTACGTATAAGCCCCAATCCATGCCACGATCGTTTATCGTTGGAACTGCCTGACAATGTCTTCGAGCATCTGACCATCTTCGACACACAAGGCCGACGCTTATCACGGGCCATCGTTGACCAGCGAGAGCGAATGGACATCGATATCACCGGGCTATCCGCTGGACTTTACCGCGTGGTCCTCAGCGATGGGAAGAGGGCTCTGATGGCAACGTTCATCAAACAGTGAGCGTTCGACCGAACCGGAGACCTGCAATATCAAGGATCTGCTCCACTCCCGCAGGAAATTCCGTTGGCGACCCTTGCTGCCTTTCAGTTCCATTCGGAAATGGATGGTCCTATTCCAATAGGGCGGCCAAGGAGATCGGGGGAACCTGCATTGAACTGACAGCGAGCAACGAAAAGGTGCTGTGGGTGGATATAGGGGCTCCCCTACCCTAGTGATTGAATGCGCAGGGTCTCCGAAGACGGAAGACCCTGCGGCGGTTAGAAGGCGGGACCTGGGGCTCTAACTGGCGGCAAGCATGCCGGCGGTGGCCTGAGGCCTTGTACCTACCGAAAGCGAGAGCCCCCTTGGTATGCACCGAGGGGGCTTTTGCGTTGGTGCGAGCGGTGCGCGGCGATTCGGGAAGTGATGACGGTCGGGTGGGATTGCTGGGGTAGCCAGAGGCTACGCGCAGATCGGGGTTACGCGCAGCTAACCCTTCTCCCTCCCCTCCTCGATCCGCTCATCCACCTCCCCCTCATCCTCTGCCGAGGGAGTCTCATCCTCCTCGCCATTGTTGCGCGCCGGGGCATATTCGAGCTCGATGAACATGGGGTAATGATCGGAGCCGAAGGCCGGCAGCCGCTCGAGCCGCATCAGGGCGAGATCGGCGCTGTGGAAGATGTGGTCCAATGGCCAGCGGAAGAAGGGCACTTTCGCGTGGAAGGTGTTGAAGAAGCCGCGCCCACGGCGGGGATCGAGAAGGCCACTGGTACGGCGGAAGAGGTCGGAGGTGGTGGACCAGGCCACGTCATTGAGGTCGCCCGCGACGATGACGGTGCCGGGGTCCTTCTCGATCTCGCGCGCGACGATGAGCAGTTCGGCATCGCGCTCGATGGCGGTGGCGTTCTCGCCGGGTGCCGGTGGACGGGGATGAAGGCCATGGAAAGTGATGCGGTCACCGGAAGGCAACTGGATCGAGGTGCGGATGCTCGGCACATCCTCCTCGATGAGGTAGCGGACCACGGTATCGTGCAAGGGAAGGCGCGAGAAGCAGTGCATGCCATAGAGGTTGTCCAGGGGGATCTTGATGGCATGGGGGCGTGTGCGTTGCACGGAGGAAAGCGCCTGTTCCCACCATGCATCGGACTCGAGGGTGAGGATGAGGTCCGGGTCGTGCTGTTCGATGAGCTTTAGCAGACGACGGGCATCGCGGTTGGTACCGAGCACGTTGGCAACGAGCAGCGACACGCGGCGCTGTGGATCGCGTGGTGAACCCTTGCGCGCCATGACCGGGGCGAGGAAGGTGTAGGGGAAGACCTTGCGCGCCTGCAAACCGATGGCCATGGTGGTGAAGGCGATGGCCCAGCCAGTCGCAGAACTGATAGCACCATCTGAAATGAAGAAGACGATGGCCAGCACCCCGAGGAGGATCACCTGCCCGCGGGGTAGGTCGAACATGCGCACCCACCAGACCTTGTAGTTCCACAGGGAGGCAGCAGTGACAAGGACGGTGAGCGCCGCAAGCACCCAGGCGGTGGTGAGCATGGGGTAAAGATGGGAGCGAAGTGATGGTGATGGACGGTTGTTGGTGAGCGGCGATCCGATCGCGCATGGAGCCCTCGGTAAAGAGCACTTCTACCACAACCCGTTCGTCACATCCCTACTCCCCTTTCATCCCCTTGATCTTCTAGCCATTATATTCGTTCCGCAGCGCAAGACACTCTCCCCTTGCCATGCCGGACCGGATAGCGCAGATCGAGACCCCGATGGCGCGTGTGGTACGCACCGCCGACGCTCTGGTGGAGATCCACCTACGGCCCGAGGTACGCGTTGATGTGGCCGGATTGGAAGAGGCCCTCGATGCCCGCAAGACGTTGATGGAAGGGACCAAAGGCGCCATCCTCTTCGTGGCGCAAGGCGACCTGAACCGAGACGCGCGTGTGATGCACCACGACCTGTTCGCCGGTAAAGCGACCGACATCACCAGGGTGGCCGTGCTGGTGAGCAGCAGGGTGCTTGGCTTGACCGTGAAGGCCTATTGTGAGTTGCATCCGACGGACTTCCCCACGCGCGTGGATGGTGATGAAGGGGCGATCCGGGCCTGGTTGATCGAGCCCCGTTAAGCGAGCAACCTTCGCCCTGCTCAGCTGCTCATTTCCCCGAACCTGGAATGGTACAAGGCACCATGTCCTTGGTTCCGCTGCGGTGCGCGAGCGAGCCGGTGCGCGAGCGCTTCCCATTGCCGCAGGCCGGGCTCCGGAAGATCATCCAACGCACACGCACGTACAGGTCCAGCGCATGCACATCGCGCTTGCTGATGAAAGGCAGGATGTGATCGGTCCCGACCACCAAGCCGTGCAGGCGAAGCATGAAGCCGACCGTGGGCTTGGCCAGATCGAACTCATGCAGGACGATGGGCACGGCCATTTCGGCATAGCGGGTCTCCAGGCGCGGGGTGAGCGCGATGGCATTGGCGCGGCGCAGACGCATGCTGTTGCGTCCGGACAGCGGATGCACCGCGGCCAGACCGATGTACGCGAAGTCGGCCAGACGTTGGTCGTATTGCAATGAAATGCCTGTGGGCAGCCCCATCCGCAGGCCATTGGTGCGGGTCCAGTTCGTGGCACCAGCCAGCACGCTGTCGATGCCTTCGATCCCCCGAACACGCATATCGCCGTGGTCCGGAATGGAGAGCGAACCGGCGTTGATGGTGCCTGCCTCGGCCTGCGCGAAGTGGATCCCACCCAGATCGACCAGGGAAAGTCCGATACGGTAGCGGTAACGCTGGGGTGTACAACCCGCTCCGCCGCGATGCGGTCGGTAGTCGTTCACCTCGTCCATGGTGCGCTCGTAGGTAATGCCGAGGTCGGCACCCCAGCCGTTGCCTGCGTTCATGGCAGGCTGCGCGAATCCGTAGCGCGCGGATAGTTCATGGATGTCGATGCGAGCGGTGTCGTACACGGTATAGTCCAGGTCGGTGATCTGGAAGGCGCCGGCGGCATGGCCCATGAGGTAACGGGCGTTGATACCGGCGCTGAGCATGCCGAAGCCTTCGGAACGCAGGATGTGCGCGTAGTTGATCCCCGCCTCGGTCCACGCGGCGCCGAGGGCACGGATCCCCTGGTCGTGGTAGCGGGTGCCATGCTGGGGGGCGTAGTTGAGGCCCTCGTAGATGAAGCGGCCCAGTTCCGGGGAGATGCCGGAAGCGCTGACATAACTGCGCGAGCGGATGCCGAAGCCCACGCTGCTGCGCCCCAGGGCGATGGAAACGGCCGGACCGAGCACATTCGCGGCGACAGTGGCGTGGTGGCTGCGGGAAAGGTGAAGGGAGCGCATGACGAGATCGCCGCCCGCGCCACCGCTGTTGGATCGCAGCTCATCGATCAAGGGACGCTCACGTCCGGTCCAAGCCACGAGGCTGTTCCACACGAAGGCATCGGCACCAACGAGGCGGATGTCCATCCACGGCCATTGGGCTGCGGACCGCGCCGGGTTGAGCACCGTGATATCGGTACCGCCGTAGTTGCTATGCAGCAGCCCGAAGCGTTCCTGGGCCAGGGCGCCGACCGCTGGGAGAAGCAGGCCGGCGATGAACAGTGGCGCACGCATGGCGGACTTTTACGGTGTTCTGGGGGCCAGGGTTGAGCAGGGGCCTGGGCGCAGCATGTCCATACGTCATCCCCGTCACAGCCTGCTGTTCAAAACTCGCCGAGTTACCAACATGGCCGAAGGGCTTCGGCACCTGTTCTTTGTCACCGCGAACCGTTGACCCAACGCTTAGGAAATGGGTCGATGACCCGCCAAACACCGCAAGACCATGGCCAAGATCATCTCCATCGTGAACCAGAAAGGTGGTGTGGGCAAGACCACCACCGCCATCAACCTGGCCGCCAGTTTGGGCGTGCTGGAGCGTCGCACCCTGCTGGTGGACGCCGACCCGCAGGCCAACGCCACCAGCGGTGTGGGTCTGGACCCGCGCACGGTGAAGGCGAGCATCTACGAGTGCATCATCAACAACGCGGCGGCGGCGGACGTGATCGTGGGCACGGACAACCCGAACATGGACATCATGCCGGGCCACATCGACCTGGTGGGTGCCGAGATCGAGATGATCGATATGGCCGAGCGCGAGCAGCAGCTGAAGAAGGTGCTGGACCAGGTGCGCGACCAGTACGACTTCATCATCATCGACTGCTCCCCTTCCCTGGGCCTGGTGACGGTGAACAGCCTGACCGCGAGCGACAGCGTGATCGTGCCGGTGCAGTGCGAGTACTTCGCGTTGGAAGGCCTTGGGAAGTTGCTCAACACCATCAAGATCGTGCAGCAGCGCCTGAACCCCGAACTGGTGATCGAGGGCATGCTCCTAACGATGTACGACAGCCGACTGCGCCTGGCCAACCAGGTGGTGGAGGAAGTGAAGACCCACTTCCAGCAGCTGGTGTTCGATACCGTGATCCACCGCAACGTGGCCCTGGGCGAAGCACCGAGCCATGGACAGACCATCATCATGCACGACGCCACGAGCAAGGGCGCGGTGAACTACCTGAACCTGGCGCGTGAGATCCTGCAGAAGAACAGCCTCACCCGCATCCCCGATAGCGAGCGCACCATCGCCGTAGAAGCCGAGTCATGAGCATCAAGAAGAAAGGGCTCGGCCGCGGCCTGAGCGCCCTGTTGGATGATCCGGCGACGGACATCACCACCTCCGCCACCGTGGAAACGCCCGTGGCCGGAAGTCCATTGCCAACGCGCAGTTCAAGTCCGATCGGCATGGTGCCGGTGGCGCAGATCGAGGCGAACCCCTTCCAGCCGCGCACCCATTTCAGCGAGGAGGCCCTGTTGGAGCTGGCGCAGAGCATCAAGGAGCTCGGTGTCATCCAACCGGTGACCTTGCGCAAGGTGGGCTATGACCGCTACCAGCTGATCAGCGGGGAACGTCGTTTCCGGGCCTCGCAGCTGGCGGGTCTTGTGGAAGTGCCGGCCTATGTGCGCGTAGCGAATGATGAGGCCATGCTGGAGATGGCGTTGGTGGAGAACATCCAGCGTGAAGAGCTGGACGCCATCGAGGTGGCCATCAGCTTCCAGCGCCTCGTGGACGAGGTGAAGCTGACCCAGGAGCAACTGAGCGAGAAGGTGGGCAAGGACCGCACGACGGTGACCAACTACCTGCGCCTGCTGCGTCTGCCGCCGGAAGTGCAACTGGGCTTGCGCCAGCGCGCCATCGGCATGGGACATGCCCGGGCCCTGATCGCGATCGCCGACCCGGCCAAGCAGGTTGAATTGTACCAGCGCATCGTGGCCAGCCAATTGAGCGTGCGTCAGGTGGAGGAGCTGGCGCGTGCGGCGGCGGTGAAAGGACCCCGCGGAGCATCCAGTGGCTCCATCCGTCCGAACAAGGACCTGAGCAAATTGCTGGCGCAGCACTTCGGCACGCGCGTGGTGGTGAAGCAGAACACCGAAGGCAAAGGCCGGATCGAGATCCCGTTCAAGAGCGAGGATGAGCTGCGGCGGATCCTGGCGGTGATCCGGGACTGATCTCTTTCGAACGCAGCGGGGATCTGATAACCGCAGAGTGCGCAGGCTTCCGGCCTGATGCTTGCCATCTTTGCGCCATGCGTGCGCTGACGGTCCTCGTCTTTTCCGTGCTGCTGGCTGGTGCCTGCGCGCAGGTGGACCCTGTGATGCCCACGCCCGTGGTGGACAGCACGGCCATCGCCGCCCCTTTGATCGTGAACGGGGAGGCATCGGTGGATACCGCGAAGACCGCGGAACACACGGACACGCTGAGCTGGCAGGCGCGGCACTCGCCCCAGCGCGCCACCCTGTACAGTGCGGTCCTACCCGGCGCCGGACAGATCTACAACCGCAAGTATTGGAAGGCCCCGATCGTGTGGGGCGGCCTGGGTGCCTGCCTGTACTTCGTGCAGCGCAATGGGAAGGAATACCGGCGCTACAAGGATGCCTACCTCGCCGTGACGGACGGCGACCCGACCACCACCGACGAGTTCGACGGTCGGATCAGCGCGGCGCAATTGCTGGACGTGACGGACACCTACCGCAAGTGGCGGGACATGAGCTACATCGCGACGGGGCTGGTCTATATCCTGAACATCGTGGACGCCAGCGTTGACGCCAACTTCGTCCGCTTCGACGTGGGAAGGGACCTGAGCCTGGGTGTGGGTCCGTCGTTGGAGTTGACGGCGCAGCAGGCACCCGGGTTAAGGCTGAGCTTGGCGTTGAGGTGAGCGCACCACTTGCCTGATACCTTCGCCGCATGCCGAACACCATGCGCATCGCCCTCTATGGATCCGGCCGGATGGGCAAGGCCATCGAGACCATCGCGGAACAACGGGGCCACACCATCGGCTTGAAGGTGGACTCGCGGAACGCGGGCACGGCACCGCTGGGCTGTGATGTGGCCATCGAGTTCAGCAGACCCGAACATGCGCTGGACAACATGCGCCTCTGCCTGGCGAACCGCGTTCCCGTGGTGGTTGGCACCACTGGCTGGTACGACAAGCTGGGCGAGGTGAAGGCCATGGTGAGCCAGTACCAAGGGGCGTTGCTCTGGGCCAGCAACTTCAGCATCGGGGTGAACCTCTTCTTCCGCGTGAACCGGATGCTCGCTGGCCTGATGGAGAAGCAAGCGGACTACCATGTGCGGATCGACGAGACCCACCACATCCACAAGCTGGATGCTCCGAGCGGCACGGCCATCACGCTGGCACGCGACATCGATCTGAAGGCCGGACGGTATGCAGGGTATGAGCTCAAGGGGCAGGGGCAGGAGCAAGAGCAAGAGCAAGAGCAGGGGCAGGTGGCAGGGAGCGCCTCAGTGCCGGTGGTCATCCACAGCGAGCGCATCGGCGAGGTGACCGGCACGCATACGGTGATCTGGACCGGGCCGAACGACCGCCTGGTGATGACGCATGAGGCCTTCGATCGCGGTGGCTTCGCGATGGGTGCGGTGGTGGCCGCCGAGTGGATCAAGGGCCGGAGCGGGCTGTTCACGATGGATGACGTGCTGGATGAGGTGTAGGGGAAGTAGGCTGTAGGCAGTGGGCAGTGGGCAGTGGGCAGTGGGCAGTTCGCCCATCCATCCGCAGCACAGACCGCTGGTACGGGCCTTCACAGCATTTCACGTTCGCCGGGCCCGCCACGTCGGCCCTAAGTCGCACCTTCGCTGTCCGCCAACAGACGCCATGATCCCTTACATCTTCCTGTTCGCCTATTTCGCCGTGCTCTTCGCCAGCCTGTGGAAGCTCTTCCAGAAGGCCGGGAAACCCGCATGGGCAGGCTTCGTGCCGGGCTACAACATCCTCGTATGGCTGAAGATCACCGGCAAGCCCTGGTGGTGGATCTTCCTCTTCCTGGTACCGGGCGTGAACCTGCTCATGTTCATCATCATGAACGTGAACACCAGCATCGTGTTGGGCGAGCGCGAACTGAAGGACCATGTGATCATGACCTTCCTGCCCTGGGTGAAGCTGCCGCAGACGGTCTTCGCGAACAACACCTACGTCGGGCCCATTCCAGCCAAGGATCGCAAGCGCGGTCTGCTGGGTCAATGGGGCGATGCCATCCTCTTCGCCGTGATCGTGGCCACGGTGTTCCGCACCTTCACCTTCGAGGCCTTCACCATCCCCACCCCTTCCATGGAGAAGAGCCTGCTGGTGGGCGACTACCTCTTCGTGAGCAAGTTGAGCTATGGTCCGCGACTGCCGATGACGCCGGTGACCTTCCCCTTCACGCACCACACCATGCCGCTCACGGCAAGCACGCCCTCCTTCGTCACCTGGTTCAGCCAGCCCTACCGGCGCCTGCCCGGCTTCGGCTCCCCGGAACGCGGTGATGCGGTGGTCTTCAACTTCCCAGAAGGTGATACGGTGGTGGCGAACTTCCAGAACCAGAGCTATTACCAGCTCGTGCGCAACTATGGCCGCGAGAAGATCCACGACCCGCGCTTCCGCATGTTGAACATGGTGGACGGGCAGGTGAAGCAGGTCCCGACCGGCGGCATCCTCGTGCGTCCACTGGACAAGAAGGAGAACTACATCAAGCGCTGTGTGGCCATCGCCGGTGATTCGCTGGAAGTGCGCCACGGCACGGTGTACGTGAACGGCAAGGAACAACCGCTCCCCGTTGATGGCCAGATGGCCTATGAGTTCGTGCTGCGTTCCCGCTTCAATGAGAAGCGGCTGAAGGACCTGCTGGACATCAGCCCCGAGGACATCAGCCCGAGCGAGAACGGCGGTGTCTCCATCCCCCTCACAGCGGCGGCAGCTGAGAAGATGAAGGGATTCGACAACGTGATCAGCATGGCGCGTCAGGACCATCCGCGCGGCTACCAGTCGGAGTATGCCCGTCTCCCCTACTTCCCGAACCACCCGGATTACGACTGGACGGAGGACAACTTCGGCCCGATCTACATTCCGAAGAAGGGCGCCACGGTGCAGTTGAACGAACGTGTGCTCCCGCTCTACGAGCGGGCGATACGCGTATACGAGCACAACGACCTGGAGGTGCGCGACGGCCAGATCCTGATCAACGGACAGCCGGCGTTGAGCTACACCTTCCAGCAGGACTACTATTGGCTGATGGGCGACAACCGCCACCGTTCACAGGACAGCCGGTTCTGGGGCTTCGTGCCGCACGACCACGTGGTGGGCAAGGCGGTGCTGGTGTGGTTCACGAAGGATCCGCATACCGGCATCCGCTGGAAGCGCCTTTTCACGGTGGTGAAGTAGGAAGTCGTCCGTGGTCGTTCGATGGAAGAAGCGAAGCACACCGCGGACCAGGACCCAACTCCCGGATCTTCCGGCATCATCGGTCGCCTGTGGCGGAACGAATGGCTGAAGGCCTTCGTGCTGGCGCTGCTGGTGCTCCTCTTCGTACACGCGTTCGTGGTGCGCTGGGTGATCGTGGAGAGCACGAGCATGTTCGCCACCCTGAAGCCGGGTGATCTGGTGCTGATCCAGCGCTGGCCGTTGTGGACGGGACTTTCGCGTGGCGACATCGTGGTGTTCCGCGACCCGTTGAAGGACGATGTGAGCATGGCGCGCCGTCCCTTATTGGTGAAGCGTATCGCTGGTATGCCGGGCGACCGCGTGGAATTGAAGCATGCCGAACTGATGGTGAACGGGCGCACGCAGCCCAACACGGTCCACGCCACCCAGGCCTATCTCGTCCGCCTGCGCGATGAGCACTTCGCTGACAGCCTGCTGATCCACCTCGGCCTGCCCACGCGCATGAAGCAGCCCGGACGGTCATTCATGGAGCTCCCCTTGAACGAGGAATTGGCGGACCAGGTGGTGCGGCTGACGTACGTGATCAGTGCGGACAAGCTCGGTCTCGCGCGGGGATCGAAGCGCCACATCTTCCCCTTCAGTCCACGTTATCCCTGGAACGGCGATGACTACGGCCCCATCCGGGTACCGCGCCAGGGCGATACGCTGCACATCAACGTGGACAACCTTCCGCTGTACGATCGCTTGATCAGCCACTACGAAGGGCATAGACTGGGCGTGGACAAGGACAAGCTGACCATTGATGGTGCGCCCTTGACCGAATATGTGGTGCAACAGGACTACTACTTCGTGCTCGGCGACAGCCGCCACCACAGCGCCGATTCGCGCTATTGGGGCTTCGTGCCGGCGGACCACCTGACCGGGCGCGCGAGCCTGCTGCTTTGGGGCAACGGCATCGGTGGTGCGCGCAGCGGCCGCGACTGGTCCTCCTTGTAGGGGTAATTTTGTACCATGATGCGAGTGGCCGGTGCGTGTTCCTTGATGCTTGTGCTGATGAGCTGCGGGGGAACGAAGCAGGAGGAATTGTGCGAGGCGGTGTTCGAACCCTACCCCGACATGATCTCGGAGCGGGCGCGCACACACCTGAACAGCACCTACCTCGACGGCATGGCCCTGTACAACGCCGGCGATTACGCGGGTGCACGGGACAGCATCGAACGCTTCCTGCGCATCCAGCGTGCGGACCTCACGGGCTACATCTACCTGGCTTCGGCCTACTTGGCCCTAGGCGATCCGGACAAGGCCGAGCTTCAACTTGACCATCTTGAACACGGCAACAACCTGCACTACGATGACCAGATCAGCTGGTACACCGTGGTGTGCTGGGTGTGCAGCGGGCAGCTCGAACGTGCGCGCAAAGGTGCCACGCGCATCGCCGAAGGGCCTTCGCACACCTACCGCGCCGATGCCAAACGGCTGTTGAAACTGCTGCCGGTGGATCCGGCCAACGAATGACCGGACTGGTCGATCGATTACAACGCAGGCTCGCAGCTCCGCTGCCGGGGCACGACCGCTTCCTGGAGCTGAGCGGCTACAAGCGACCTGACCTCGAACGGGCGCGTGCCTTGGATCCACCGCCGCGCGAAAGCGCTGTGCTGGCCCTGCTCTACCCCAAGGAGGAAATACCCCATCTTCTCCTGATGGTGCGACCGACCTACGACGGCGTACACAGTGGCCAGATCGCCTTTCCCGGTGGGAAGCGGGAACCGGAGGACCTGGACCTGCGCCATACCGCCTTGCGCGAATTCCAGGAGGAGACCGGTGCAGCCACGGAAGAAGTACGTCTGCTGGGCAGCTTGAGCCCCGTGTACATCCCGCCGAGCAGGATGCTGGTGACACCCTATGTCGGCTTTGCCCCGTCGATCGGCCCCTGGCGACCTGACCCCGCCGAAGTGGCGCGCCTGCTGGAGGTACCGTTGTCGTTGGTATTGCGCGAGAACATCCTGAAGCGCCGTTCGCAATTCATCCAGTTGATGGGCCGCGAGGTGGAGATCCCGTACTACGATCTACTGGGCGAGGTGGTCTGGGGAGCCACGGCCATGATGATCGCCGAGCTACGCGAGCTGCTCCACGGCGACGCCGAGTTCGGCGAGTAAGGCCGCGTTCGGTCGCATGCCCTTTGCATCGGCGCTGTAGGCAGGCAGCAGGCGGCGCACGAAGTACATGTCGATACGCCCTTTGTTCTTGGCCTCCACTTGGCCGCGGTGCTCGCACTCGAAGTAGTCCTTCACCAGGCTATAGGTGGTGCCACTGATGTTCACCTCGCCCGGTGCACCGCTGCTCTCCATGCGACTGGCGGTGTTCACGGCATCGCCCCAGATGTCATAGGCGAACTTGCGCTTGCCCACCACGCCGGCCACCACGGGTCCGCTGTGCAGGCCGATGCGCAGGGTCCAGGGCTGCTTGCCGGCCGCCAGGTGTTCCTTGTGCCATTCGTTCATGATGGCGTTCACCTCCATCGCCGCCATCACGGCCTTCACGGCGTGGTGTGGATCCGCCTTCGGCACCCCACAGGCGCTCATGTAACTGTCGCCGATGGTCTTGATCTTCTCGATCCCGTATCGACCGATCACCTCATCGAAGCGGATGAAACAATCATCCAGTTCGTTCACCAGTTCCTCCGGCGTCATCTTCTCCGCCATCTGCGTGAAGCCCTTCATATCGGTGAACATCACGGTCACCTGGTCGTAGCGGCGCGCCGTGGCCTTGCCCTTCTCCTTCAGCTCCTCGCTCACCTCCTTCGGCAGGATGTTGAGCAGCAGGTCCTCGATCCGCACCTTCTGTCCTTCGATCTCCTTGCTCTGGGCCACCACCTCGGCGGTGCGTTCCTCCACCTTGCGTTCCAGGATGAGGTTACGCATGCGCAGCTGGCGTTCGCGCACCTTGATGTAGCTGAAGAGCGCGATGCTGATCGCAAGGACAAGCGCGGTGTAGAACCACCAGCTGCGGTACCAAGGCGGCAGGATGGTGAATTCAAGCTCGGCAGGTGGGTCGCTCCAGAGGCCGGTGCGGTCCATGGCCTTCACCTGGAAGGTGTAGCTGGCGGGCGGAAGTGCGGGATAGTATGCGTCGGTCTCGGTGGTGATCGGTTGCCAGTCCTCATCGAGGCCCTTCAGCTTGTACATGTAGCGAACGGCACCAGGATCGCTCAAGGAAACGCTGCTGTATGCGATGCGCACGTTGCGGTCGCTGTGGCTGAGGCGCACCTCCTGCATCGGTCGGTCCTCGAGGTTCACCTTCCAGCCGCGGATCGCCACGAGCGGTGGCACGGAGCGTTCGGCCTCCTTCTCACTGCCCACACGTGTCGCACCGTTGGCCGTACCGAACCAGAGATCGCTGTTCTTGGTGGTCCAAACCGCGTCTGGCTTCACCTCGATGCCCGTGAAACCGGCGCGTTCGGTGAAGGCCACGAAACCGCCCTTCTTCGGACGCCACTTGTTGAGGCCCTTGTTCGTACCGACCATACATGCCCGAACTGGTCGCGACCCAAAGCCTCGATCGTGTTGCTCAACAGGCCTTCGGCTTCAGTGAAACGCTGCACCTCCTTTCCGTTCTCCAGCACCACGATACCCTGCCCTTCCGTTCCCACCCAGAGGCGCCCGTCATCATCCTGCACGAAGGAAGTGGCGGTGAACGAGCGACCGAGGTCGATATGCTTAGCCTGACCATTGTCGATCCGTGTGATGCCATGAACCGTGCTCCCACCCAGATGCTGCCCTTCTTGTCGCGGAAGATGGCCACCACATGGTTGCCTGCGAGCCCATCCTCCTCGGTGATGAAGGTGGGCGGCGTTCCGGAGCCGGGGAGGTAGCGACGAAGACCGTCTGCCGCCCACCCGATCTCGCCGGATTGCCCCACCTCGAGGGCTGTGACCTTGCCTTCGGCCAGGTGCCGGATAGTTCGATGTCGCCGGTCACGCGATCCGTGCGTGGATCGTAGCGGAGCAGGCCACCATGGTCGGTCCCGATCCACATGTAGCCCTTGTCATCCTCGCGCAGGCAGCGGATGAAGTTGTCCGTGAGCGCCCCCTGCTGAGCGGTGATGGTGCGCATACCGCCCCTGCCATCGCGCCCGGAAAGAATGACGATGCCGCCATTCGTTCCGAACCAGGCACGACCGTTGTCATCCTCGGCCACAGCCCACACCTGCGGATCGGTGAGCCCATCATCCGTACCGAAGCTTACGAACCGATCGCCCTTGAAGATGTCCAACCCATTGTCGTTGGTACCGATCAGCAAGTTCCCCTCGCGATCGCGCCCGATGCAGCGCACGAAAGTGCTGTGCAGGCCGTTGGCCTTGCTGAAGGTGCGCACACCCTCCTTGCCGATCACCGATAGGCCCCCATCGATCGTACCGACCCAAACCTGACCGTCGTTGTCCTCACCGAAACAATACACCGCGCCGCTGCCCAAGCCATTGGCTGGTGAATACTGGAGCACCTTGCCTGCCTCCAGTTTGAAGGCTCCTCCTCCCCGCGTGGCGAGCCAGATGGCACCGTGGCTGTCCTGATACATGTTGTTGCACGAGAACAGCTCCTGCCAACCGGGCAGCTCCAGGTCCACGAAACGGTCCTTACCCGGTTCCATCGCACGCAGCGTACCGCGGTCCTCGACCACACATACTCTTCCATCCGCGAGGCTCACGATGTTCAGCAGCACCTTCTGCAAGCCCTTGTCCTCTGCGAACGACAAGGCCTGCATCTGATCCCCTTGCTCCGGAAGATCTTTGAAGCGTAGCGCCGTGACCTGCTGTGCTCGCCCGTATGCCGCCGTCGCTGTTGCTGCACGAGCCCGGTGATGGCACTGTGCATGTCCTGCCGAAGTGGAAGGCGCGGAACCGACTGCCATCGTAGTACGTGATGCCACCGTCGAGGTGACCCACCCAAAGATGCCCTTCCTTATCAAGCAAGAGCGAACGACCGCCATTGGGAGCCACGCCTTCCTGGGTGCCATGGTTCACCACGGTGTTGCCATCGTAGCTGGCGAGACCGGCTTCGGTACCGATCCATACGAGCCCGTAACCATCCTGAAGGGTCGCATAGACCTTGGATGCAGGCAATCCTCCTGTACACCGATGTTCTCGAAGAAGTAGCGTTGCCCATTTACCGTTCCTGAAAGCAGGAGCGTCAGGGCCAGCAGCCACGTATTGAGCAGCGCCCCCTTCAGGCGGGGCAGGGTCATTCCGCGAAGGGTCGGTCGCATCGGCTGGTCTATCGGGTCAGTTCGTAGAAGGAGGCATCGCTGCCGGCGGCATCGGACACCACCACGGTCTTGTCCACGCTCTCGCTGTAGTTCTGCATCTGCGCCTTCAGCGAGCCGTAGTTGAAGTAGCTGTAGATGTCATCCTTGCGCGCATCCACCGGCACCCAGTAGGCCTTGCCGCCCACCGATTTGCCGTGCCCGGAGTACCACACGAGGATGGTGCTCACCTTGTTCGTACGCACGAGGTCGCGCAGCTCGATGTTGAAGAAGCGATCGAACTGTTCCTTGGTGAGGTTCTTCTTGTTGATGGTGCGTGAGACGGAATAGTTGGCGAACGCCTTCTGCATCTTGGCCGCATCACCACCGCCCACCGCCGGGAAGTTCCGGTAGTTGGAGTTCTCGATGTGGATGACCCAGGTGGTGCCCGTACGCGAGCTGGTGGATGGCGCTGGCGTGGAGGCGGTGACCGGTTCCGCCGGCTTCGTTACGGGTGTCGGGGCCTTTCGCGCCAATGCGAAGACCTGATCCGAACTGTTGCCATACTGGTCCTCGGCGTGTACCACGAAGCGGTCCTTGCCCTTCACCTCCACCTTGATGCTGAATTCGGGGTTCAGCGCGTCCGGCGCATAGCTCGCGTTCACCCCATCCACGGCGATCAGGCGGATGGGCGATCCGTCCGAGACGCGGCCTTCCACGAACACGGTCTCCTTGTCCGCATCGATGGTGATGGTCTGATCCGCTGAAGCCACCGGTGCCGTGAGCGCGATGACCGGGGGAATGCCCTCGCTGCGCTCCACGCGGAGTACGGTGGACGTGAAGTTGTCATAGACGTCCGTGGCCTGCACCACGAGCTCCTTGTCCGCCGCACCCCACGGATCACAGCGAAGAACTGCGGGTCCTTCTCCTCCGGGTCGTACTGCGCCACCGTGCCATTCACGGTGATGGTCTTCAGCAGACTGCGGTCGAGGATGTGACCGCTCACCTTGAGGTGTGAAAGGGAGGCAGAGACCTGTGCCACGCTATCGCGGCTGAAGGGTTCCACCACGGTGAGGCGCGGTGGGTCGCTCTCGCGGTTCATCTCGAAGACCTGGTGGGCGATGCGTGCGCGGGATTCCTCGATGCGCTTGCGATCGTCGATGGTAGGCGGTGTTCCCTTCCATCTCCTTCTGCGCGTTCTCCAGATCCTTCAGTGCCCCGTCCATGTCCAGGTTGGCCTCCTTGCATTCGGCACGGAGCAGGAGCACGTCCACATCCTTGGGGTTCTCCAGCAGGATGCGGTTGAGGTCGTTCACGGCGTTCTGGTGCTGGCCGTAGCCGTGGTAATAGCGGGCGCGTTGCAGGTAGACCGGCCTGTCCACGCGCCCGAGGGCCACGCAGCGGCTGATGTCGTCGATGGCCTTGGCGTATTCCTTCTGTGCCGCGTAGGCCTTGCTGCGCCAATAGAGGGCATCGGTGCTTTGCGGGTTCAACCCAGGCCAGGCGGCACTTGTCGATCGCTTTCGAGGTGCGCATCTGCATGGTGGGCCCCGTGTAGCGCTCGTACAGCGCCATCTGCACCTCCGCTTGGGCGATGTAGGCCGGTTCATAGAGGTGGTTCCACCTCGATCACGCGGTCCGGTCGGTCTCTGCCGTGGAATAGTCGCGCAGGGCCGCACGCACGATACCATGCAGGTAGTACGTATCCGTGGTGCCCGTCAAGTCCACCGCCGCATCAGCGGAGGAACCTGCACAATCCAGGTCACCGAGCTTCAAACAAGCCCTGATCCTGGCTTGCAGGGCCTGCATGTTCTTGCCATTCTTCTTCAGCGCATCCTCGGCCAGGCGTCGGGCCACGGCAGGGCTGTCCACCTCGAGGTAGGCCATGGCGGCCGCAGCACCGAGGTCGCCGTCCTCCGGCACCAGCTGTGCGATCCGCATACGGTCCTGCGCGGCGGCCTGTTTGTTCCCGAGCAGTTCGTTCACCTCGGCGCGGGCCTGATAGGCCTTCACCAGCTTGGGGTCCACGGAGATGGCGAGCCCGTACTTCTCCAGCGCCTGCTCCAGCTGCCCCTCCTTGCGGAAGTTGTCCCCTTCCTTCAGGAAAGACTTGCCCCCCTGTGCGAGGAGGGACGTGACCGCTCCGAGGAGCAGGAGGAGAAGGATCGAACGGTGCAGCTTCATGGAGAGTGGGAAGCGAAAATAGGGCCGAAGGGTGAAGCACACTAAACCGCTACAAGAATGAGCACCACGGCGGTCCAAATGAAAAGGCCGGCCATGGTCTGCTGGAAATGATCCCCTTCGTTCCAGACCCCACGGAACGGCCTTCCGCGCCAGAGCGACCAGCCCAGCACCGTGCCAGGAAAGCGGACCACGGGCCAGATCACCCGAACGACCAGACCATCCCACAGGAACTGGCCAATGGCGGCACTGATGAGTTCAGCCAGGACCTCACCAAGCGGCATGCGGACGGGTGACTATTCGCTCTTCGCGAAGTGCGCCATGACCTCCGGGGTGACCCCCGTGGTGCTGAACCCGCCGTCATGGAACAGGTTCTGCATGGTGACGTACCGGGTGAGGTCGCTGAAGAGGGAGATGCAGTATTGGGCACAGGCCTCAGCGGGCGCGTTCCCGAGCGGGCTCATCTCCTGGGCGAAGCCGAAGAAGCCATCGAAACCCTTGATCCCGGCGCCGGCCGTGGTCATGGTGGGGCTCTGGCTCACGGTGTTCACCCGCACCTTCTTCTCCTTGCCGAGGCGGTAGCCCCAGCCGCGCGCGATGGATTCCAACAGGGCCTTGGCGTCGGCCATGTCGCCGTAGTCGGGGAACACGCGTTGGGCGGCGATGTAGCTGAGGGCCACCACGCTGGCCCCTTCGGACAGGGCGTTGAGCTTGTGGGCGGCCTGGAGCATCCGGTGGAAGCTCATGGCGCTCACATCGAGCGTCTGCTTGTACCACTCATAGTTGAGGTCGTCGTACTTGCGGCCCTTGCGCACGTTGGGGCTCATACCGATGCTGTGCAGCACGAAGTCGACCGGACCCCCGAGGGCGGCCTGTGCCTCCTTGAAAAGTTGCTCCAGGTCGGCATCATTGGTGGCATCGGCGGGCACCACCTTGGAACCCGTGCTCTCGGCCAGCTTGTTGATCTCGCCCATCCGCATGGCCACGGGCGCGTTCGAGAGGACGAAGGAAGCCCCCTCGACGTGAGCCAGTTCCGCCACCTTCCAGGCGATGCTTTGTTCGTTGAGGGCACCGGTGATGATGCCACGTTTCCCTTTCAGCAGTCCGTGAGCCATGGTGAATGATCGTGGGCGGTGAAGATAGCCGGGACGGATGGAACGCCCGCAGGATCCCACGGATCGCGGGTCTCGCACCCCCGGAAAAGACCTCACCCTCCTATATTGCAACGCTCAATCCCAAGGTATTAGAAATGATGGAACGGACACTCCTGTCTTGCATGGGTCTTGCGATCACCGGTTGGTTGCATGCCCAATGCGTGACAAGCTTCCCCTCGAACGAAGGATTCACCAGCTTTCCTGTGGCTACGGACGGGACACTCGCCAATAACTGGTCCAACCTGAGCGGCGATGACCTGAACTGGTGGGGTGATGATGATGGCACGCCAACGGCCAACACAGGCCCCATTGGCGACCATACCACCCTGAACACCTCCGGGCGTTACCTCTACGTATCCGCTGCGAGCCCTGGAGCCACACCGGCGAAAACGGCCATCGTGCAATCACCTTGTTACGACCTCACCTCGCTCACCACGCCGTACCTCACCTTCTGGTACCACATGGATGGTGATCAGCAAGGTTGGTTGGCCGTGGACCTGAACGTGAACGGCTCCATCATCAGTGATGCCTGGATCGTAAGTGGGAACAGCGGCCATCGCTGGAAGCAGGGCTGGCTGAACCTGGCGCCGTATAGTGGACAGGCGAACCTGCGTATCCGATTCAGGGCGATCACCGGCACGGGCATCCGGAGCGATATCGGCATCGACGATGTGTACATCGGGAACATCAACGCGGTGTTCGGATGCAACGAACCCACGGCCTCGAACTACAGCAGCGGGGTGAACATCAACAACGGCACCTGTGACTATGGGTGCCCGGCCGGGCAGGAGCGCGTGCGGATCGAGATCGTACGTGACCGCTACCCATCCGAGACCTCCTGGACCTTGAAGAACGGCTCCACGGGTGTGACCCTGGCGAGCGGCAACAGCAGCACCAACCCGAACGGCACCACCCTCTGCGTGCCTCAGAACACCTGCCTGGTCTTCCGCATCAACGACAGCTACGGGGACGGGATCTGCTGTGGCTACGGCAACGGCGAGTACCGCGTCTATCTGGGCGAGACCCTGATCAAACGCGGCGGCTCCTATGCGAGCTATGAGGAGACGGACTTCAATTGTCCGCCCGGGTTCAGCTGCCAGACCGCACTTCCGCTCACCCTGGCCCCGATCGGATCCACCTTCCCGGTGACCCTGGCCACCTTCACGACCACGGACATCGAGCAGTGGTACGACTTCACCCCACCGCAGACCGGATCGTACACCATCACCACCTGCGGCGCGAACACCTGCGACACGCGGCTCTGGTTGTACGACATGGCCTGCGGCCAGATCGTGCTGAGCAACGGGATCGAGGGGGCCACCTTCGGTGACGACAACGAGGGTGGCTGTGGTGTTCAGGCCGTGGTGAACGCGAACATGCCTGGTGGTGTGCTGCATCATCTGCGAGTGGGCGACAATGCCGGTGATTGCAATGGCACGGTCACCGTATCCATCATCTACAACGGCCCGGTGGTAGGCTGCATGAACAGTCAGTCGTGCAACTACGATCCGCTGGCCACCATTGCTTGTGATGGCTGTTGCATCGCCTTCGGTGATCCGGAATGCCCGGAAGGGCCGGACCTGACGATGAGCCAGTCCGCTCTACAGAGCAGCATGTCATTGAGCACCGTGAACATCACCGATGCCTGCGCGCCGGTGGAAGGTTGTACGGGTGGCCTGGGCCAGCGCTACGTCATCCGCTTCACCACGCGGATCGAGAACATCGGCACCACCGATTATTACATCGGAAGTCCGAGTTCCCAGCCCCAGATGTTCAACACGAACAACTGCCATGGTCACTCCCACTATTCCGGTTATGCGGATTACGTCCTGTTCGATCAAAGCGGCAATGCCATACCCGTGGGCTTCAAGAACGGCTTCTGTGTGATCGACGTGGGTTGCTACCCGGGCAACAGCGGGCAATTCGGCTGCAGCAACATGGGCATCAGCAAGGGCTGTTACGACATCTACAGTTCGGGCACCACCTGCAACTGGATCGATGTGACGAACGTGCCGGCGGGGACCTATACCCTGGTGTTGCGCACCAACTGGCAGCACCGGCCCGATGCATTGGGTCGCCATGAAATGGATTACACGAACAACTTCGCGCAGGTGTGCATCAACCTCACGCGCAACGCCCAGGACGTGCCCAGCTTCACGATCGTGACGGACTGCGCACCCTTCGTGGATTGCCTTGGCCAGGCTTACGGGGATGCACGCTATGACTGCACCGGGGTCTGCGCAGGTCCGGTGAAACGTGGCGACGTGAGCAACGACTTCATCCAGAACCCTCAGGATGCGGTCACCTATGTCTCGTCCATCCTGGGGAACGACATCACCCCCACCCCCTGCAATGACCTGAACGCGGACAACGCCATCACGGTGAGTGACGCCGCGCTGATGGTGAACTGCTACACCCAGCGGGACATCCACAACGCACAGACCATCGTGGACTACCACCCCTGGTGCGAGTTCCCGCGCGGCTACCTGAGCACACCGGATACCGTGGAACTGAGCCTGGCCAACCTGGATCCGGTGAACCAGACAGTGGACGTGTACATCCGCAACCCGAGCTGCCGGGTGCTCGGCTATGAGTTCAACATGGGAGGCCTCACCATCCAGTCCGTTATGAACCTCGCGCCGAACCTGGTGGACGACATCGCGATGAGCACCTCCCTCGGGGGCACGAAGGTGATCGGTCTTTCCTACGTTGACAGTTCCCTGGTACGTAACGCCACCGCCGTCCCGCTGTGCCGGATCAGCTACCTCAACCTCACGGGTGGTGTGGTGTGCATCGCCTCCATCGTGGACATCGTGAACAAGGACGCGAACGACGTGATCACCGAGATCGAGGGAGGCTGCTTGAGCGTGCCGAACACCGTCGCCGTGTCGCCCCGGGTGTGGTTGGAAGGGCCTTATGTGGCCGCCACCGGTCTGATGCGTGATGACCTGCGGGCCGCCTCCCTGATCCCGCCCACCGAGCCCTTCACGGCGCTTGGCTTTACCCAGGTGGGTGGCGGCGGCGAGCAGGTCGATGCCTCCGTGCTGGCCGTTACGGGCAACAACGCGATCGTGGATTGGGTGTTGGTGGAACTGCGCGCGACCACGGCACCGTACACCGTGCTGGCAACGAGAAGCGCCTTGTTGCAGCGGGATGGCGATGTGGTGGCCACGGATGGTGTTAGCCCGATCTCCTTCCAGGCGGCACCGGGCAGCTACCGGGTGGCGGTGCGGCACCGGAACCACTTCGGCGTGATGACGGCCAGCAACATGAACCTTGGCTCCGTGAGCACCGTGATGGACCTGCGCTCGACGGCGACGAGCTGCCACGGCACCAACGCACGCAAGGACCTCGGTGGCGGCGTCATGGCACTTTGGGCGGGCAATGCACGGCCCGACGGCCAGCTGCTCTATACCGGCCTCAACAACGACCGTGACCCCATCCTGGTGGTCATCGGCGGTGTGGTGCCCACGAACGTGATAACGGGGTACTACCTCGAGGATGTGAACCTGAGCGGCGAGGTGAAGTACACCGGTTCGGAGAACGACCGGGACATCATCCTCGTGAACATCGGAGGTTCCATCCCCACGAACAGCATCAGTCAACAACTTCCCTGACCCGTAGAGGTCCAATACCATGACCACCCTTCGTCGTTCATGTACGGCGGCAGTGCTTGCCATTGCCGCGTTGAGCCAACCATTGTCAGCCCAGGTAGAGCAAGGAGGAACACCACACAGCCTTCAACGTTCTCTTCCTGCACCGGCCGGTGTGCGCCTACCGAATGTTGACCTGGCGCAATTGGCCGTGGAGGATGCGGCCAACGACCAGGACAAGAGCATCCCCTGGCGCTTCGGGAAGAACCACACGGTAAGTCTGGACCTGGACAACTCTGGGAGCTGGACCACGCTGGAGGACGGCACGCGCCTGTGGAGGCTCGGCCTGGAGTGCCCAGGTGCGCTGAGCATCAATTTCGAGTTCAACGACTTCCGGCCGGCACCCGGTGGCAGGGTATTCGTGCTCGACCAGTGGGGCGGACACATCGGTGCCTTCACTACGGCGAACGACCCCTTGAACAACCAGGTGCTCGGCGTGCAACCGGTGAAGGGCTCGATGATCACCATCGAATACAGCATTCCAGCGGGCGGCCCGCGCGGTGATCTGCGGATCGGCCAGGTGACACATGGCTACCGGGACATCTTCCGTTCGGCGCGTGCGCTGGGCGAATCGGGTTCCTGCAACAACAATGTGATCTGTCCCGAGGGCGATCCCTGGCGTGATCAGATCCGCAGCGTGGCCATGATCGTGGTGAACGGCAGCGGTTACTGCACCGGAACCCTGATCAACAACTGCGCATCGAACGGCACTCCTTACTTCCTCACGGCGAACCACTGCCTGGGCGGGAACGTGAGCACATGGGTGTTCCGGTTCAATTGGGATAGCCCGACCTGCTCCCCCACAACCAACGGACCCACGAACCAGACCGTTAGTGGTGCGACCCAATTGGCGAACAGCGCCACGAGCGATGTGGCCCTCCTCCAGTTGAACAGCACACCACCGGCCTCGTACAACGTGTACTACAGCGGTTGGGACAAGGGCACGGCCATTCCGTCCGCAGCCGTTGGCATCCACCACCCTTCCGGGGACATCAAGAAGATCAGCTTCGAGAACGACGCGCTCACCAGCGCGAACTATCTGGGGAACCCTGGATCGGGCACCAGTCACTGGCGCGTTGGGAACTGGGATGATGGCACGACCGAGGGTGGCAGTTCTGGAAGTGCCTTGTTCAACCCTGCTGGACGGATCGTCGGGCAGTTGCACGGCGGTTACGCGAGTTGCAGCAGCCAGACAGCGGATTATTACGGTCGCTTCAATGTGAGCTTTCCGGTGATCCAATCGTGGCTCGGGAGCTGCGGTGATGCGGTGAACGGTTACGATCCGAATGCGCCTTCCGTGACGCTGGACGCACAGGCCACGCAGATCACCGGTGCAGCAGGCAACCATTGCACTTCGACCATCTCGCCGTCGGTCACTGTGCGGAACGGTGGCACGAACACGATCACTTCCTTCTCGATCGCCTGGTCCATCGCTGGTGGTCCTTCCGGAACGGTTCCCTGGAGCGGGTCGCTCACGAGCGGAAGCACAGAGAACGTGGCCCTGGGTACGATCACGTTGCCCGACGGCATCCTGACGCTCACCGCCACCGTGAATGCGCCGAACGGCGGGACCGATCTGGTTCCTGCCAACAACACCGCGACGGCGAGCCTGAGCCACGGGCCGAACCAGGTGACACTGAACCTGAACCTTGACCGCTATGGAGATGAGACCACTTGGCTGGTGCGAAGTGGTGCGACGACGGTGGCCAGCGGTGGACCATTCACCCAGCAGGCGAGCAATGGAGTCTACCCGCAAGCACCTGTGATACTTTGCCTGCCCAACGGCTGCTTCGAACTCGTGGTGAACGACAGCTATGGTGACGGCATGTGCTGCACCTACGGTTCCGGTTCATTCACCCTTACGGATGGCAGCGGTACGCTGGCCTCCGGTGGAACGTTCACCACCACCAGCGTGAACGCCTTCTGTGTGGAGACGACCGCCGGGGCGCTGCTTAACGTGTCGGCATTCCTTGAAGGGCCCTATGGTGCCGGCCCGCTGATGAGCGATGGACTGCGATCCGCAGGCTTGATCCCAGCCAACGAGCCATACACCGCACTGGGATTCACCAACGTCGGTGGCGGCGGGGAGACGGTGAATGCCTCCGTCCTGACCACGACAGGTAACAACGCCATCGTGGACTGGGTGTTCCTGGAACTGCGCGGTGCCGCACCCACGTACACCGTGCTGGCCACGCGCTGTGCCTTGATCCAACGCGATGGCGACATCGTTGATGTGGATGGCACGTCACCGGTGACCTTCGCCATCGCTGCGGGCAGCTATCACGTGGCGGTGCGCCACCGCAACCACCTGGGTGCGATGAGCGCGTCCACAGTGGCGATCGGCGGGACACCCGGCAGCTGTGACCTGCGCTCCACAGCTACAGGCACCTACGGCTCCGGAGCCCAGCACACGATCGGTGCGGTGAACGCCCTTTGGATGGGTGATTGCAATACGGACGGCAGTGTCCTGTACGCGGGAAGTGGCAACGACCGGGACATGGTGCTCGCGCGGATCGGCGGAGTGATCCCCACGACCACTGTGAACGGATACTACCGCGAGGATGCGAACCTTGACGGGCAGGTGATCTACGCCGGAAGTGGCAATGACCGCGACCTGATCCTACAGACGATCGGTGGGTTGGTTCCCACGAACAGCAAGGTGCAGCAACTGCCGTAGGATCAGCGCCTGGTCGAGAGCAGTGCGCGCGCGTTCTCGAGCGCGGCTGCGGTCACCTTACGGCCACTGAGCATGTGCGCGAGCGCCTGCACGCGTTCCTCCGCGACCACACTGCGGATGCTGGTGGCCACGCGCTCTCCCTCCTCCCCCTTGCTCACCACGAGGTGCGTATCCGCCTTGCTGGCGATCTGGGGTAGGTGCGTGATGGACAGGATCTGACGATCCCGGGCCATGCGTGCCATGAGCGAGCCGACCCGGTCAGCAACCTCGCCGCTCACCCCCGTATCGATCTCGTCGAATACGACTGTTGGGAGGTCCTTGGAATCCGCGGCGAGTGAGATGAGCGCGAGCATCACGCGGCCCAGTTCACCACCCGAGGCCACCTTGTCCAGAGGCGCCGGCGCGCGGTCCTTGTTGGCCGAGAAGCGCGCCCGGATGCTATCGATACCGTGCGGGCCGGGCTCCCCGGTGTGGTGCTCGAACTGGAATACGGCATGGGGCATCCCCAGGTCGTGCAGCACGGCCTCCACCTTGTTGGCCAGTGGCTTCACAGCAGCGATGCGCGCGCGGGAAATTGCCTTGGCCCGCTGATGCACGTCGGTTCCCAATGTCTCCACCGCTTTCGCCAGTTCCGCGATGCGTTCGCTCATGGAGGCAGCGCCATCCAGTTCGGCCGCGAACTTCTCCTGGATGGCGATCAATTCGGGCACGGTGCTCACACGATGCTTCTGTTGCAACTTGAGGATGAGGTCCAGCCGATCGCGCAGGGAAGCTGCCTTCTCCGGGTCGATGCTGATGGCCGCGGCACTGTTGGCCGCCTCATCGGCGATGTCCTTCAGTTCGATGTGCACGCTGTTCAGGCGCGTGAGCAGGTCCGCCACGGAGGCATCGAGCTTCGCCGGCTTGGCGAGCGCCTGCCGCACCCGGCCGAGCACAGGCCCCAGGCCGGACTCATCGGTCACCGCCTCCTCCACCATGCGCAGCGCACCGATCAGCTCCTCCGCATGATCGGCCCGGCCGAGTTCCTGTTCGATGCCGGCTTGTTCATCCGCCTGCAGGCGAGCCCCTTCCAGTTCTTCCAACTGGAAGCGCGCGAAGTCCGCGGCGTTCTGCGCCTGCGCCTCATCCTGTTGCAGAGCGAATAGCTCACGCTGCGCGGCGCGCCACTTATTGTATAGCTCGGTGTACGTATCCACCTCCTCGCCATGTCCCGCGATGTGATCGACCAGGCCGAGCTGGAAGCGTGGATCATTGAGCAGCAGGGTGTGGTGCTGGCTATGGACATGCACCAGCCGTTCGCCCAGCTCACGCAACTGATCCAGGCGCACGGGCGTATCGTTCACGAAAGCGCGGGAACGTCCACCGGGATCGAGCTGCCTGCGCAGGATGCTGAAGCGCTCCGGCTCCACCTCTGCGGCGGTGAACCAATCGCCAAGCCCAAGGCCCTTGGTATCCACCTCCAATTCGATCACGCAGCGACGCTCGCTGTCGCGTGCCGCACCCGCATCGGCTCGTTCGCCCATGGCCAGGCCCAAGGCACCTATCACCAAACTCTTGCCGCTGCCGGTCTCGCCCGTGATGATGGTGAGTCCCTTGGTCAGGTCGAGCTCGAGGGCATCGATCAGCAGGTAGTTCGAGATGGAGATGCGGCGGAGCATGACGGCGTTCCTGTCAACGGAAGGGCCACCAATATCGGAACTAGGTGCCTTTCGGTTCGCGGTCCACGCGGTTATTCGGCGCTACAGCTTGGGGTGGGAGAGCAAGTAGGCAATAGGCAGTGGGCAGTAGGCAGTAGGCAGTGGGCAGTAGGCAGTTGGCAGTAGGCAGTTGGCAGTAGGCAGTTGACAGTTGGCAAGCACTTGTTCAGAGCCTCGTCGATGACGAACATTCGTCGCGAACGGCGAGTAACCCGCTTAAAGGCAGCTGGCGATCCGAGAGACGAGGTCAGGATCCCCGCATCATGTTCTGGTACTGGCTGATGTGGCCAGGATCGATGATCTGCAGGGTGTTGAAGAGCTTGGTCTTCTCCGAAGGGTCGGCCTGTTTGAAGATCTCGACGATCTCGTTGTACTTGGCGTTGAAGAAGACCTGCAGGTTGTAGCTCGCCGGCTTGGCCTGGTGAACGGTCTTCAGCTTCTCGATGCCCTGGGCGATGGTCTTGCGGCTGGTGATGGCATCGGTGCTCATGTTGTCCATCGCGATCCGGTGGTAACTATACAGCAGTTCGCGGAAGGGACGGAATACGGCCTGTACTTGGTTATCGATGAGCCAATAGCGGTTGCGCTGGTCCTCGTAGGCCTTCCAACCGGTCTCCGAGGCGTTCTGCGCGTTGTTCACCACCTGCTGCGCTAGGGTGTAGAAGGGCGAACCACCCATGGAACTGAAGCTGTCCCCATCCAGGCCGAGGATGAAATAGGCGTAGAAGCCGAGCAAGGACGACAGGTTGTTCAGGTGCCGGTCCGGGGTGAACTCGATCTGGGTGTTCTCCAGAAAGTTGAACTGGATCTGGTTGTCCACGATGTCCAGGATCGGGGTATTGTAGTCGGTGCCATAGACCGGCCGGGCGTAGATGATCTGGAGGTTGCCCTCGAAGCGGTCCGTGGCGGGCTGGCTGGTGATGGTGAGCAGGATGTTGATGTCGATCCGCTCGGCCGGCGTGTAGTTCAGGTTGGTGAAGCGCCGGTTCTGGTAGAAGTCCTTGATCGCGGTCTCCAGCGACTGGAAGACCCGCGGTTGTGCCGTGGCGATCTGCGGCGCGATCACGCTGGCCTGGCAGTTGAACTCCTGCGCCTTGAGCACAGGGGTCAGGAGCACGGTCAGGAGCAGGAACGCGATCGATCGCAGACGCATGGGTTCAGAGCAGTGTTTCAACGTGGTCCAAGATAGCACGGGCCACTTCGGCCTTTGATAGCAACGGCAATGCCAGCACTTTGGTGTCCCGTCCGATCAAGGTCACCTTGTTCGTGTCGTGGCCGAAGCCCGCACCGGCATCCTGTAGCGAGTTGAGGACGATGAGGTCGAGCTTCTTGCGTTCGAGCTTGCCCTGGGCATTGGCCACGGCATCATCGGTCTCCAGCGCGAAGCCGACCAACACCTGGCCCGCGGGCTTGTGGGCACCCATCCAGGCGAGGATGTCCTCCGTCGGCTCCAAGTCGATGTTGAGCGCGGCGTCCTTCTTCTTGATCTTGCCGGTGGCGGCCACGGCAGGACGGTAGTCGGCCACGGCGGCGCTCATGATCACCACATCGGAATTGCCGGCCGCTGACTTGCATGCCTCGGCCATCTGGGCGGCGCTCACCACATCCGTGCGGTGGATGCCCGTCCCTGGTGTGGCAAGGGCGGTCGGACCGGTCACGAGTTCCACCACCGCACCGCGCAAGGCCGCTTCTTCGGCGATGGCGAAGCCCATCTTTCCGCTGCTGCGGTTGCCGATATAGCGCACCGGGTCGATCGCCTCCTGCGTTCCACCCGCGCTCACAAGAAGCCGTTTCCCGTTCAGCTTGCTGCCACCAACGAGGTCGGCGTGCAGGCGGGCTACGATCACCTCAGGCTCGCTCATCCGCCCCTCCCCGCTCAGGCCACTGGCCAGCTCACCGCTATCCGGTCCGATCTGCCGCACACCGCGTTCCTTCAGCCGATCCAGGTTGGCATGCGTACTGGCATCGCGGAACATCTCCAGGTCCATGGCCGGCGCCACGTATACCGGGCAGGTGGCGCTCAGGTAGGTCGCGATCAGTAGGTTGTCGCACTGGCCGTTGGCCAACTTGCTCAAGGTGTTCGCGCTCAAGGGGGCTATGAGCAGGACATCGGCCCAGCGCGCGAGGTGCACATGATCGTTCCAGGTACCATCACCCGCCACCAGATCGGTGAGGACCGGACGGCCACTCAGTGTGGACAGTGTGAGCGGGGTGACGAAGTCGTGCGCGGCGCGGGTGAGAACGACCTGTACTTCGGCACCGGCCTTCACCAGTTCGCGCACAAGAGCGGCCGCCTTATAAGCAGCGATGCTGCCCGAAACACCGAGCAGCACCTTGCGATTGAGTCTTCTTTCCACCGGACGTGAGCGCCGGTCGTGGGTCAGGCCTTCTGGTCGTTGCCAGCCTCCTCCCCAGCGCGGCGATAGTAGATGTTGCCGTCCACCAGTTCCTGGATCGCCAGGGCACCGGGCTTGGGCATGCGCTCGTAGTGCTTGCTCACCTCGATCTGCTCGCGGTTCTCATACACCTCCTCCAGGTTCTCGCCATTCACAGCGAACTCCTCCAGCTTGGCGCTCAGCTCCTCCTTGATGGCCACGCTGATCTGGTTGGCACGCTTACCGAGGAGGGCCACGGTCTCATACACGTTGCCGATCTCGTGGTCCAGTTTGGCCACATCGCGGGTAACAGTGGTCTTGGCAGCGTTGGAATGCTTGAAGGTCATGGGCTATTCGGGTATCGCGGCCAACTCGGCCTCGAGGTTCTTGTGCAGTTTGGCGGCATCCGCCAGCAGGACGCTCTGCGGAAATGCGTCCGCGAAGTTATGATAAGAGCGGATAGCTTCCTTCAAGCGGTCCAACTTCTTGGATTCCACGCTATTGACGGCCAGCAGGTAATCGCTCTGGAGCGTGAAGTAGAGGGCATCCTCGCGGAAGCGGCTGTTGGGCCACTTGCGGGCGAAGTTGCGGAAGGCCACCCCCGCAGCCTGGTAGTTGCGCATCCGGAAGTACTGGTTCGCGCCATGGAAGTCCTTCACCTCCAATTTGGTACGCATGGCGTCGATCAAGGAATTGCAACTGTCCTTCAACGAGCTCTCCGGGTAGCGCACCAGGAAGAGCTGCATCTGGTCGATGGCCCGCTCCGTATCGGTCTGGTCCAGCTCGTAGTTCGGGCTGTTCATATACTGGCAGTAGGCGCTCAGGAAGGTGCACTCCTCGGCGTACTGGCTCTTGGGGAAGGTGCGCGTGAAGTTGGCCAGGTAATACGCCGCGAGCGTATAGTCCTTCATGTTGTACGTGCTCTTGGCGTGCAGGTAGTTCACCTTCTCGCTCAGCTGTGATCCCCGGGTGAGCACGATGAGCTCCTCCAACAGCGGGATGGCACGGTCCCAGCTCTCCTTGGCCATCATCTTCTCGGCCACCTCCAACTTGTAGTTGATGTCCGTGCTCTTCAGCGCCTTGTTGAACTCGCTGCAACCGGCCAGCAAGGCGGCAACAAGGAGCAGGGGAAGCAGACGGCGCATGGTTGAAGAAGGCACTTTCGGACCGAAGGGCGGCAAAGGTAGGATCCCGCACCGTTCCGGCGAGCCGCCCTACCAACGCCGGGATGTTCATTCCCAGTATGTTCCCACCAACCCGGCGCCGGTTACCTTTGGCCAGCCTTTGCCCACGGGAAACCTTGGGGTAACGGTCCACCACAAGCCTGCCCCTCGGGCACACCGACCATGAACGACATCTTCGACAAGCTCCGCAAGGACCTCGGCCATATCGGCCGCCACGCCAAGAACAGCCACGGCTACTTCAGCTTCCCCAAACTGGAGGGACCGCTCGGGTCGCACATGACCTTCCGCGGCAAGGAGGTGCTGGTCTGGAGCCTGAACAACTACCTGGGCCTGGCCAACCACCCCGAAGTGCGTCAGGTGGATGCGCAGGCCGCTGCCGACTGGGGCATGGCCTACCCGATGGGCGCCCGCATGATGAGCGGCCAGACCAAGTACCACGAGCAACTCGAGGACGCCCTGAGCGAGTTCATGGGCAAGGAGGACACCTTCCTGCTGAACTACGGCTACCAGGGTTGCATGAGCGCGATCGAGGCGCTCCTCTCCCGCCACGACGTGCTGGTGTACGACAGCGAATGCCACGCCTGCATGATCGATGGTGCCCGCCTGCACACCGGCAAGCGCTTCGTGTTCAAGCACAACGACATGGAGAGCTTCGAGAAGCAGCTCGAACATGCGCGCAAGCTCACCCTGCAGACCGGCGGCGGCATCATGGTGATGACCGAGGGCGTCTTCGGCATGGCCGGCGACCAGGGCAAGTTGAAGGAGATCGTGGCCTTCAAGGAGAAGTACAACTTCCGCCTCTTCGTGGATGATGCGCACGGCTTCGGCATGATGGGTCGCGATGGCCGCGGCACGGCCGATGCACAAGGCGTGATGGACCAGGTGGACGTGTACTTCGGCACCTTCGCCAAGGCCATGGCCAGCATCGGTGCCTTCGTGAGCGGGCCCGAGGACGTGATGATGTACCTGCGCTACAACATGCGCAGCCAGACCTTCGCGAAGAGCCTGCCGATGCCGATCGTGATCGGCGCCTTGAAGCGCCTGGAGATGATCCGCACCATGCCGGAGCTGAGCGAGAAGCTCTGGACCATCACCCGTGCCCTGCAGAGCGGTTTGAAGGAGGCCGGCCTGGACATCGGGGTGACGAACAGCTGCGTGACGCCGGTGATGATGCACGGCAGCATCCCGGAGGCCACCAACGTGGTGCTGGACCTGCGTGAGAACCATGGGATCTTCTGCAGCATCGTGGTGTATCCCGTGGTGCCGAAGGACACGATCCTATTGCGTCTCATCCCGACGGCCGTGCACAACCTGGAGGACGTGAACTACACGGTGAAGTGCTTCGCCCAGGTGAAGGAAAGGCTGGCCGCCGGCCACTACAAGGCCGAGACGGTGGCGAGCATGTGAGGACAACCAGCCCCGGATGATCGTCTTCAAGGGATACGGGTGGCTCGTGGCGATCACGGCCATACTGGGAATAGTGATCGCCGGAGCACTCGGATTCCGGCATCCGACCATCGTTTGGGGGATCGTTGCACTGACAGGAGTGGCCGATCACTTCATCGGGAAGAAGCTGAACGAGCGTGAGGGACGGCTGGTGCAGGATGTGGAGACCGGTGAAGTCCTCGAACTGAAGAACACCCATTCCTTCTTCTGGATCCCCATGCAGCATTGGCTGTGGGTGAAACTGGTGATCGGTGGCTTGTTCATCGCATTAGCCGCGACGATGAAGCCGGAAGCTTGACCCATGAACATCGCCGTCTTCTGTGGAGCCAACACCGGACGTGACCCGGGCATCCTGCACGCCGCGCAGGAGATGGGACGCACCATCGCGCAACGCGGCATGGGCGTAGTGTATGGCGGTGGCCACGTCGGGTTGATGGGTGCCGTGGCCGACGCTGCGTTGCAGGCCGGTGGCCCCGTCATCGGGGTGATCCCGGGCTTCATGATGGAGAAGGAGCTCGCGCACCAGCAGTTGACGGAGCTGATCGTGGTGAAGGACATGCACGAGCGGAAGATGCGGATGCACGAGCTGAGCCAGGCCGTGGTGGCGCTTCCCGGCGGATTCGGCACCATGGACGAAGTGTTCGAGCTGCTCACCTGGCGGCAGCTTGGGCTGCACGCGAAGCCCATCGGGCTGCTCAACGTGAACGGCTTCTATTCACCGCTCCTGGATCAGGTGGTGCGCATGGAGCAGGATGGTTTCCTGCATGGCCCCACCCGCATCCTCGCGGCCAACACGGTGGATGCCTTGTTGGATAGTGTGCTGAAGGAGGTGGTTGCATAGGACCCCGCAGGGCCCTCGTATCACTCCTTGATGAAACGGACCGTCGGCGCGCCGAGATCCACCGAACGCACCTGATAAAGGCCCGGTGGCAGAGGCGCGATGTGCAACAGGGTACCTGTAGGATGGCCTTCCTGGAACACCTGTACCGCGCGGCCGTTCGCGTCGAGCACCTGAACCCGGCCCGGCGTGTCCATGTTCACGTGTACGAGGGATCCCGCGGGGTTGGGCCAGAGGTGCAGGTCCTCGCGGTCCTTGCTCACCACCTGGCGCACGTCGGAATAGTCGACCGTTCCATCCCGATCGGTCTGCTTCAAGCGGTAGTAGGCTGAACCGGGCAAAGGTGATCCATCGGTCGCCGCGTAGCGCAGCAATTGCTGGCTGTTCCCTGCGCCGGGCACTTCGGCGATCGCTTCCCAACGTTCCAGGTCGGTGCTGCGTTGCACCGTGAAGCCGGCATTGTCCTGCTCGGAGGCCGTGGTCCATTCCAGGCGCACCGCACCGGGCAGCGGCCAGGCATCGAAGGCCACGAGTTCGATCGGCAGCGGGCTGGCCACGACCAGGTTGAAGTTGTCGAAGAGCATGCCATGCGAACCAGCGAAGTTCGGCGTGATGCGCAGGTTGTGCGTTGTGGAGGTGGGCGCAAAGGTGAACCGTTCGCGCGCCATGTTCCAGCTGCCGGTCCGGGTAACGACCTGGTTCAGGACGCCATCAATGGTGACCGTTACGGAAACGCTGGCGGGAGTGGGGCCGGTCTGTCGGCGGGTGGCCTCGAATTCCAGGGCGTAGACCGCACCCACGGTGAAGCCCGTGATGGTCTGGCAAAGAACACGATCGTCGGTGGTGGTGTTCGGGTCGTTGTCACCGTCCACTTCCGCCACCTTGCTCGTATTGGGACCACCGTACACGTTGGCCGGGTTGATCTCCAAGGGGCAGCCGCTCCAACCCGTGGTGCCGCTCTCGAAGCCGGGGTTGGTGATGGACTGCGCGAAGGAGGTCGGCGGAAAGAGCAATGACCCCGCCACCCATATGAGGTATCGAAGGCGACCGATCGGTTGCGAAAAGGGTGATGCTGGAGAGGTCATGGAAGCCGACCGTTGTACGCGATCCAAGGTCGAATGTTCAAGCCTGCCGAGATCGTTCACGTGCGGTGCTCGATCTTTACCGCATGAAGCTCCACATGCTGCTCATCAGCCTTTGCCTGTCCCCCACCCTGTTCGCGCAGGGGGATCCGGTCGTCGTTCCAGCGCCCATGACCGTTCAGGAGCCCGCTGATGATCCGGATGAAGCCTTCACCATCGTGGAGGAGATGCCGGAATTCCCGGGCGGCCCGGAAGCGATGATGAAGTACATCAGCTCGCACATCAACTATCCCCAGGATGCGATCGACAACGAGATCGAAGGCTCGGTCTTCATCTCGTTCGTGGTGGAGCGCGATGGCAGCATCGGCGAGGCGAAGGTGCTCCGTGGCATCGGCGGTGGTTGCAGCGAAGAGGCCTTGCGCGTGGTGAACAGCATGCCGAACTGGAAGCCCGGGAAGCAGCGCGGCAAGCTCGTCCGCACCCGCTACAACCTGCCCATCCGTTTCAAACTGGCATCGGGCGGGAAGTAGCGATCCGGTCGAACGCTGTGCGATAGAGCGCGTGTCAAAAAGCCCTTCGGGCTCGGCACCGGTCTTCCAAGCCCCGGCTTCGTTGTCGGGTCCCTTGCCGCGTGCCCGATGATCCGTTCCCCCGCCTCGGCTGATCGCGACATACCTGTTGCTCACTGCGAATGGCAATTCCATGGCGTGCCTCCTTCGATCCAAGCTCGATGCCGGCAACTAGCCGTAACCTAGTGTCCCGTTGAACGACATTGTACCGTGATGAACCACTTCCTGCTCTGGATACTCTTGTTCGTTCCCGTCGCGTCATCATCGGCTCAAAGCTTCATTGATCCCCGGGACAGCACGCAATACCCCACCACCGTGATCGCGCGCACCGAATGGTTCGCGCGGAACCTGGACTTCGCCATGGAGGACACCGAGCCGAACATCCCGGACAGCATCGCCTGCACCAATTGGGGCCGCACCTACAGTAGGGAACAAGCGCGGCATGCCTGTCCGCCAGGCTGGCACCTGCCCACGCGGGAGGTGTGGGCCACGGTGGACACCGCCGACATCTTCGCACTGCTGGACACCGTGTGCTGGGTGAAGCCCGAAGGCCACACGAACGCCACGGGACTCTCGTTACAGCCCAGCGGATTCAAGCACAAGAAGGCCTATTGGAACCGCTACCTCAGTGCGGCCATCTGGTTCGATGACCCCCATGATCCGGAGTCCAACTGGCACTTGCACGTGCACGGCAACAATGCGGACTTCACGCACTACCTGCATGACCACAAGGAGAAGATCAAGGTGCGACGTTTCGCGGTGCGCTGTGTGCGCCCAGCCCATCCCACACACTGAACGGTGCCGAGCAGTTCAGGATGTGTTCGAGATCCGTTCTACTTCAACTTCATCAGCACACCCTTGCTGCTGACCACGCCGCCATCGCCCGGCTGCACGGCATCCACCATATCCACGAGGTTGATCTGTTTCCCACCCTCGTACACCTTGAAGGCGCAACCCACCTGGCCGCACCAGAAGGGGCATGAATAGGTGAGCAAGGTGCCCGGCTTGCCATCGCCATCAAGGTCGTAGCGCGCTATGCGCACCTCACAAGGCATGCCCACGGCCTGTTCCGCCTGCTGGTAAACGGTCATCTTCTTGTTCGCCTTCAGGCGCTTCAGGCCCTCCTTCCACTCGGCAGGTGCTTCGGCCCAGGACTTCCAATCGAAGGCTCCGGTGCTGGCGGCCTTCTCGATAGGCGTTCCCGGGTCACCCAAGCTCAGCTCGTTCTTCCCGATCCATTCGGTCAGTTCCGCGGGCAGATCTTCCAAGCCTCCCTCCTTCTCCCGGAACAGTTCCACCTTGTACTTGGCGCGGATCACCGCGATCAACTCGTCCTTCTCCCGATCGATGTGGAAGGCGCTGCCATACTCATCGCAGAAGTGCGACACGCAGCCGGTGGCGAAGAGCGTACGCTCCTTGGGACTGAGCGGTCCTTCCACATCCCAGTTCTCCATGAACTGATCGTAGCGGCTCTGGAGCAATGCCTTCAAGCGGTCGTTCAGCGGCTGGCTATCGAGCACACCTGTCTGCTTCGGGTATTCGCCGGCCTTCCCCCAGAGGTAACCGAGGGCGCTTTCGGGAGCTTTGGAGCAACCGCCGCAGCCGGCGAGGAGGAACGGAAGGGCAAGTAGGCAGGTGCGCATGGTGGTGGATGGTAACACCAAGATAGATGCTGCAATTGAAGAACATCGATGGCGATGGCCCCGAACCGGGCGATGTGCCTGTGGTGGGCGGATGATAGATATGGATGGTGGGAGGATCATCCACAGATGGCGCAGATGTCACAGATGGAATGCACTGCATGCTCGGCATTCGTATTCATCTGCGTTATCTGTGCCATCTACGCCATCTGTGGAAAATAATGCGAGCCTGCGAGTTTACCGCGGCGTGAACACCATCCGCCTCACCTCCAGCCGCGGAGCCCCGAAGTTCAGCAGCAGTCCCCGCTCGATGCCCGTCGCCTTGAGGTAGTTCAACAGCTGCGACTCCTCCACTCCGCTGAGCGTCTTCAGGGCCTTCACTTCCACCACGACCTCACCATAACAGATGAAGTCCGCCCGGAAAAAGGTCGCCAGGCGTTCTCCCTTGTAATGGATCGGCAGCTCCACCTCCTCTGCGAACGGGATACCCCGCAGATGGAACTCCCTGGCCAGAGCCTCCTGATAAACACTCTCCAGGAAACCGGCTCCCAGCTCGGTATGCACCTCCATCGCCGCGCCAATGATGGCATGCGTCTGTGGGTCGCGCTCGTCCATGGAACGAATATCCGCAGAAAAAGGCTATCCACAGATGGCGCAGATAAAATGCCCAGCATGCTTGGTATTCGCATTTATCTGCGTCATCGATCATCTGCGGAAAATATATGCGAGCCCGCGAGCCCTGTCTTATCTGCGTCATCTGCGTCATCTGTGGAAAAGAACCGCAAGCCCACGGGCCTTGAATTATCTGCGTCATCTGCGCCATCTGTGGAAAATATATGCGAGCCCGCGAGCCCACCCTTCATCCCCGGACCTCAGCGGGCCCGCACCCCACGCTGCGGATACCCCCTGCGGACTACTTTCGCAAAACCCTCCCCGGCACATCCCGGGCAGCGGACCCGTGAAGAATGGCAGAGAAGATCGACCTGGAAGCCTCCAAGAACGAGGACAAGAACAAACTGGCCCTCTCCGACCTGAACGCCAGGTTGAAGAAGATCCACCTCGGCGGCGGCGAGAAACGCATCGCCAAGCAGCACGAGCAAGGCAAGATGACCGCCCGCGAGCGCATCGACGCCCTGCTCGACCCCAAGAGCCCGCGCATCGAGATCGGCGCCTTCGCGGCCGATGGCATGTACAAGGAGCACGGCGGTGCGCCCTGCGCCGGTGTGGTGGTGGTGATCGGCTACGTGAGCAAGCGCCAATGCATCGTGGTGGCCAACGACGCCACCGTGAAGGCCGGCGCCTGGTTCCCCATGACGGGCAAGAAGAACCTGCGCGCGCAGGAGATCGCCATCGAGAACCGCCTGCCCATCATCTACCTCGTGGATAGCGCCGGCGTGTACCTGCCCATGCAGGACGAGATCTTCCCCGACAAGGAGCACTTCGGCCGGATCTTCCGCAACAACGCCGTGATGAGCTCCATGGGCATCACGCAGATCGCCGCCGTCATGGGCAGCTGCGTGGCGGGCGGCGCCTACCTGCCCATCATGAGCGACGAGGCCCTCATCGTGGAGAAGACCGGCAGCATCTTCCTCGCCGGCAGCTACCTGGTAAAGGCCGCCATCGGCGAGGACATCGACAACGAAACCCTCGGCGGCGCCACTACGCACAGCGAGATCAGCGGCGTTACCGACTACAAGTGCAAGGACGATGCGGATTGCCTCAAGAAGATCCGCGCCATCGTGGACAAGCTCGGCAAGCCGAAGGACGCGGGCTTCAGCCGGGAGAAACCCGCGCCGCCCAAGGCCGACCCCAAGGAGATCTTCGGCATCCTGCCCGCCGACCGCGCCAAGCCCTACGACATGCGCGAGGTGATCGCGCGGCTGGTGGACGACAGCGACTACACCGAATACAAGGAGGGCTACGGCCAGAGCATCATCACCGCCTACGCCCGCATCGATGGCTGGGCCGTGGGCATCGTGGCCAACCAGCGCAAAGTGGTGAAGAGCAAGAAGGGCGAGATGCAGTTCGGCGGCGTCATCTACAGCGACAGCGCCGACAAGGCCACGCGCTTCATCGCCAACTGCAACCAGAAGAACATCCCGCTGGTCTTCCTGCAGGACGTCACCGGCTTCATGGTGGGCAGCCGCAGCGAGCACGGCGGCATCATCAAGGACGGCGCGAAACTGGTGAACGCCGTAAGCAACAGCGTGGTGCCCAAGTTCACCGTGATCGTGGGCAACAGCTACGGCGCCGGCAACTACGCCATGTGCGGCAAGGCTTATGACCCGCGCCTGATCGTGGGCTGGCCCAGCGCGCAGGTGGCGGTGATGGGCGGCGAGCAGGCCAGCAAGGTGATGCTCCAGATCGAGGTCTCCTCCCTGAAAGCCAAGGGCGAGGTGATAACTCCAGAGAAAGAAAAGGAACTGCTGGACAAGATCCGCCAGAAGTACGAGGACACCATCAGCCCGTACTACGCGGCAAGCCGCCTGTGGCTGGATGCAGTGATCGATCCGTTGGAGACGCGGACGTGGATATCCTTGGGGATCGAGGCTGCATCACAAAGTCCTGCGACCCGTGAGTTCAATATGGGCGTGCTTCAAACATGAACGGTCATCGCGACCATAGCGAAGTGATGGGCGTGCCCCTCCGCAAAGCCTTCGGGTCGCGCTTTCCGCTGCAAGTCCGCGGCTGGATTACCAGCCTGTGGGCTTTCCGCACCAATCGCTCACGCATACGACTGCACCTACTGCGTTGCAATTTTCATTCGTGAATCGCATGGGCATCTCACCGCGGATATCAGAACGTCCAAACCAACTTCCGTTTGTACAAAGTGTTTCCCTAGTTAGGTGGACGGGTAGCAAGAACAGCATCGCCCCAATTTTGTTGAACTACATCCCCACGTGCTATCGGACTTATTGCGAGCCCTTCGCTGGATCCGCAAGTCTGTTCTTTGCTCTAAGACCTAGGACAGGAATTATAGCTGACATCAACGAGGATCTAATTCTCTTCTACAGAGAGCTGAAATCGCACCCACGCAAACTCCATTCAATTCTCTCGAGCTTCAAACTGGATGAAGAAACTTACTACGGGCTCAGATCAATTCATCCCGAAAACCTAGATTCCGTCACACGTGCCGCCCGATTCATCTACCTAAATCGGTTGTGCTTCAATGGTGTATACCGCACCAACAAGAAAGGCAAGTTCAATGTGCCGATGGGCAAGCGCACCGGTAGGATGCCCGACCTTCGATCGTTCCTTACGTATAGCGACCGCTTGAGTCGTTGCCAGATTCACCATTCCCCGTATCAAATAACGATCTCAAACCTAAGGCTCGGCGATTTCGTCTACTTAGACCCTCCATATCAACACAAACCTCGAAGGTCTAAAGGAGAATTCACATATGAGTCCTTCGATACTGCGGCCTTGCCGGAGTTGATTGAAACGGCGCAGCGCCTCACCAAAATGAAAGTCAACGTCATGCTCTCGTATATCGAAACACCAGTACTGCGGAAAGCCTTGAAGGGATGGCGTTTCGTTCGCATTGACCTACCACCTCGGATTTCCCGCAGTCCTTCCTACAACGTGACCCAGGAACTTCTTGCGACCAACTACTAGGCCTATGCGTCTTCTCGTACTCTCTGATCTTCATGCTTGTGCAGTTGCAGACTATGCACTGAAGGACTCTTCACATTACAGCCCTCACAACACTGCCATTAGCGACTTGGAGTGTCCTATTCGAAGCTTGCTTGGCTTTATTGACGCGCGCTCGAAGAAGGATGCAATGGTCGCGGACTATGTCATATGCCCCGGAGATATTATTCATCAAGCCCAACCTGAAGGCCTTAGCAAGGCCTGGGAGGACATCCACACAATCGCGCGCAAAGTCAATGCAAAAACCGTCATCGCTACGGCTGGCAACCATGACGTTGACTCCAGGCACAAGCACTCAGACTTTGACCCTAAGGGCGAGCTACAAACCATCTCCCCCTTCTTTCCATTGGCCGACGAAACCTTCTCTAATGAATTCTGGTCTCGCAACCTAACTATCATACAGGAGAGCGAGGCCAACATAGTTGTGCTCAACACTTGCGCTTATCATGGTTCCAGTGATGTCCCGGATGAACAAAAACACGGTCGAATTTCAAGGCATACTTTGAACTATCTCGACAAGCGTCTGAGCGAGATGGTAAATGACCTAAACAACCGCGTCAATATTCTTCTCTGCCATCATCACCCTCAACCAGTTGCTACGCCCAATGCCAACGACTTTCAAGACATAAAGGGTGGTGCTGATCTACTCGCCATCTTGAACAAGCCTGATTACGGTTCATGGCTAATGATCCATGGGCACATACACTATCCATATGTAGAGTATGCTCGCGGAACGACCACATCACCAATCATTTTCTCGGCGGGGTCTGTAGCCGCTAAATTGTACTGGGACCTTGGAACTACAACACGAAATCAGTTCTACATCCTTGATATTTCACGACATCCATCTGGTGCTGTGGTTGGTCAGGGTCAAGCCTACATATGGGGACCAGGCCACGGATGGAAGGAGGCGGATGCTCAGTATGGCATCCCTCCTGTTTTCGGGTTTGGAATTCGGAACCCGCCGGCAAGTTGGATCCCACAGATCTCCTCGGCGGTCAGTTCCTTTCTCAGCTGGGACGAACTTGTTACTGCCATTCCAGACTTGAAGTACGTCTCATACGGTGATATCGCCGCACTAGCGCATCATCTTCGCCGCAATGGCTCTCCCCGCTTCCAAGTGAGCGAAGTCAATGGCTCAATAACCGAAATCGTAAAGCTGGTAACATGACAATTGAACATGCGCAAGTATTCGCGTCGTTCAATGCAAAGCGCTTGAAGGGCGCAGAGGTGGCCAAGACCTTTGTTGCACCTGACTACTTCGCGACTATCGCGCAGCGCAACCATTGCACTTTAGTCGGACCCAGAGGATCGGGAAAAACAACATTGCTTCGGATGCTCTCACAAAGCGCCCTTGAAGCTTGGACGCATCCTAATGCGGACTCTGATTACATCAAGTACATCGATTATTCAAGCGTCTTTATCCCAAACGATTTCAGATTCAGAGAGGAACTGAGGAGCATCGAACTATCCCCCCTTACCCCACAGGAAGCAGCGCTCTTCCTGCGTGCTACATTCAACACTCACGTCTTCCAGTGCTTTGTAGAAGCCCTTTCGGAAAAGGTTGCGACTCCGACTGGTAAAGAACATCGACTGTTTCGCCGCACCACTATCTCGCGCGAAACTCAAATGAGTATCGCGCGCAGCCTCATTACGCTCTTTCAACTGCCCGATTCGACGCCTAGTACCATTAACGGCGTCCGGCTTGCTCTTTCACATCGAAAGCTCCTCATTAGATCTCTCTTCGGGGCGCTTCTGTTCAAATCAGTCAAAGAGAGAGCGGAAGCCCTCTCTGCAACGGACTACCTGCACATACCACTTCTTGAGGCCTTGTCCACGATGATAGCTTCCTTGGACGAGCCTCTTGATGCCCCAGAAGAGATTTGGTGCCTTTTGCTGGATGAGCTAGAACTCATGCCAGCAAGTCTGTTGAATGAACTCCTTGATTCGCTCAGAGGGTACAGCGACAACAGAATCCTTATCAAAGTTTCGCTCAGTCCGGCCTTCCCAAACATCACAGGGCTGTCTGACGCACTGAAGGCAATCGCCTCACATGACTATGAGGAGATCATGCTTTGGTATCCCGACAGGGTAAAAAGTCATGATTTTACTGAACGGCTTTGGGAGAGTTTTGCGAACCTCAACCAATTGCCTGTACGGAATGCACACGAGGTCTTTGAGCACAGCTTTACTGAAGCGGTTCGTTACAAGGACCGCCGTGTCTATAGACAGAAAGGCTTCTATGCGAACATTTTCGAGGCGGCGATGGAATTGGACCCATCATTTAAGAGATACATCGCCACACATAACATTGACATAAATGCACTCGAAGAATTGGATGACAACAGGCGGGCAGCAGTCGTACGAAAAATTGCCCCGCTCGTCCCGTTGCGCTTGTTCTACAGGACAGCAGATGACGCCGGTGATCCCACGTTGCGATCCAGAAAGCGGCCATTGATTTTCTCTGGCAAGGAGATGTTGTTCTCATCCTGTGATGGGAATCCCCGTTGGTTTATTGGCCTTATGAACAAATTGATTGAACGTAGGAATCCCAACGGAACTGTAGATCAAGAGGTACAAGCCGATGTGATGTACACGTTTGCACAGCGGTACTTGTTCAAATTGAAGACAGAGCCCTTGCTTCATATGACTGAAGGGAATATGCCCTCAATGTCGCTTCAAGCATTGATTGTGGACATAGCCAAGTACATGCACCGTCGATTGGTACTCGATGCATTCTCAGCCAATCCTACTTCAACCTTTCAAGTTGACGGGGACATCAAGCAATCCGTGGCGCGGCTGATTGAGTCAGGCGTAGCCGAAGGTGCATTGGTCTATCTTCCGAAGGAGATCTATGGTGACCCATTAATACTGGACAACGTGCTCGGAAAGACTTTTCGAATTACTCATCGCTTCGCGCCTCTTTTCGGTCTCAGCATGCGCAATGATCGGTCGGTTACGCTGAGCACTATTCTTCGAGCGGGCCGCACATCTGCTTCCGATGAGACCGAACTGGATATGCTCAAGCTCTTCTGACCATGTATTGGCGCAACCTCACTGTCGGTTCGATACAGGGCCTTAATACCACGGGACCGTATGACCTCGCAATCTGCGCCCTGGGCTTTGAATCAAGGTGCGTGTCCCACGCAGCTTCGTTCAAGGCCAATTCGAAGACACAACAAGCAATCGGCTTTACTCACGGGCATAACGACCTGTACAGGGCGCACAAGAAGGTCTTTGCCGACTTACAGATTGATGTAAAGGAGCCCGATGATTCAGGCTTTAGGACGCTTGTGCAAGAGTTACTTAATCGATTGACGGTCGTCGATTCTCCCCTTACTGTCTGCGTCGATATTTCAAGCTTCTCGCGTAAACGCCTCGGCATGCTACTAGAGGCATTTACCGACCACTCAGTTCCAATTCAGGTAGATTTCGCCTATTCCCTTGCGGCCTTCAACACTCCGAAGGAGTTTGATGGCCTCACTTTGGAGATTGGTCCAATTACTCCACGGTTTTCTGGATGGACGGCTCACCCTGATCCCAATCTCGATTGTATTGTCGGTCTCGGATTTGAGACTGGTCGCGCCGTTGGTGCAATCGATGTGATTGAAGCAACCAAGGTGCATGTCTTTCATCCGAAGTCTGCGCTGATTGAATATGAGCAAGAGGTACTAAAGGCAAATACAAGTCTGCTTGACGTTGTTGGATACAATGAATGGATCAACTACAACGTGGAACTTCCTTTTCAACTTTTTGAGAAGCTCGAATCCATGGTCGCCATGAAGAAGACAGAAAGTAGCGTCGTAGTGTTTCCGTTTGGCCCTAAAGTTTTTGCGCTGGTTTCTCTGCTGGTTGGCCTCATTCATCCGGAAATCACAATCTGGCGCATTTCGCATGGAATGAATACTCCGGAAGTAGATCGTAAGCCGTCCGGGATTACTGCGTACTTGCGTGTCAGCTTCTTGAGAACTGGAAACGAAATTTCGGTGAAGGCAAACGCACAAGTCTGACTACAACCCGCAGGAGAGTATCCACCTCTGGTTTGCTTAGAACAATTGCAGTCAGCCCCCCATTTCACGTGAGGGATAGAAGCAAGTAGCCCGGAGGCGTCCTGAGCGAAGTCGAAGGATCGCCGAGGTCTACTGCGAATAGCCCGACGGCGTGCTGTTGGGGATCGAGTAAACGACGTATATTCGTAATGCGTCTGATTCACCCATCAACGGCATCATAGAAGCCACATTGAAGAGCACACTCGGCCATAGGCCATCACCGCTCAGTAATCGGCACACGCAGCCATACCAAGGGTAGTAGTCAGGATCAGACGTATGTCGTTTTCACCGCCGCCGAGCACATCGCTCGACGGGAAAAGGCTGCGTCCATGGCTTCTCGTGTACCAAGACGGACTGGTTTCCGTTTCGACGTCAATGAACTTTTCCACAGGCCGCGCCAGTGGATTCCTTTCTGCATTGCACTGGCGCTACTCGCTGGCATCGTAAAGGGGCTGGACTTACTCGAATGGATCCGGACCCTCTTCTAGTTCATTACCCTCTTTGCGCGTGAGGGACAGGAGCAAGTAGCCCGGAGCCGGTCCATTGCGAGGAGGAACGACGAATCAACGGCGAGGACTACTGCACATAGTCCGACGGCGAGTCTTCGAGCCGGCACGCCCAAACCTCCTCACCCCTTCCCCATCCGCGCCATCAGGCCACGGCTAACCGGCGCGCAGCGCTAGGCCTCAAGCCGCCTTCCCTTTCTCCTCCTCCCGCTTGGCGCGGGCCAGGCGTTCGGTCTGTTGGCCGGTGGTAAGGCTGTCCCAGGCGCGCTGGGCATCCAGGCGTTCCATCAGGTCCAGCTGCTCGGGGAACAATTGTCCGAAGCTGACGAAGGTGCGCACATGAATGATGTCAGTGCTCTGGTCCCAGTCCCCCAGCCCGAGGCCATGGTTCATGCCCACACGCACCTCCCACACGTTGGGGCTGCGCTCGTACAGGGTTTCCATGCTGTAGTAGAAGTTCTCGAAGAAGAAGTGCTTCAGACGTTCCAGCGGGTTGGCCGTGGGGTCGAAGCGTTCGCCATAGCGCTGGATCAGATGGTTGTCTAGGCAATAGGTGCTGCCGCTGGGGGTGACGATGAGCCCGAAGATGCGGCCCTTCTCATCATAGGTCCATACCAAGGGATGCATGAGCAGCCCCGCCTTGCGGATGCTGAAGTGCAACAGCCAGTTGTTCTTGCGCGGCGAGCGCCAGGGCTCCAGGTGCGACAAGATGTGCGCACGATCGCGCAGGTGCTTGCCCCGCAACTTGGGCATGAGGCTGTCCACCTTGTTCCACAGGGCCTTGTAGTCCCGGCGTGCCTCGGCGACCATTTCGGGAAGGGACATCGCGGGGACGAGCATGGGGCGGAGTTAGGCGGCCTTGCCGTAGGCCACGTTGCTGTAGGGGCTTTGGGTCTTGGTACCCACGGCGCACACCCTGAACTGCTGATCCACATAGGACGTGAGGCCACCGATCACCGCTTTGGGGCGTGAGGAAAGGACCACACGCTCCCATTGCTCCGTACCGTCGATCTCCTTCACCAGGCGCTCCACCTGGTAGATAATGGCACCGGGCACGTTCTCCCAACGCACCTTCACCTGTCCGGGGTAGGCGGTGGCCCGTACCGTGAGGTTCATGGGCTGCTTGAGCGAGTTGATCGGCTCGGCCCGTTTCACCCGGAAGAAACCGGAGGTCACGAGCTTCTCGACATCCCCTTGGCACACGCTATTGACGTAGGAGGCCAGGCGGCTCAGGTAATCGTTGATCCGCTCCACGGCCTGGTTCCGCTCGAAGATGGCGCGGCGGCCACGGTCCATGGCGGCAAGGTTCGCTCGCTTCAGCTCCAGGTAGGCCGCATGGAACTCGGCCATACTGGGCGTCGGGTCCGGGAAGTTCGGGTTGCCGTTCATCGACTTGAACACATTAGCAGCACGGGTCGCCTTCTCCAATGGGTTGAGGCCACGCAGGCCAGCTTTCACCTTTTCCATGAACGATCGGGTTTCGACGGTGTTGTACGTGCCATGAGTGCGAACGGTTGCGATCGTGCCTGCAGAAGGTTCGATCGTGGGTGCTGGTGGCCCCTTGGCTGGTGCATGGCCCTTGGATGCAGCCACCTAACCCAATGAAGCAGCTGCCGGAGCATCTGGAGCGCCCGCATCGGTCGATCCTGTGGATGCATGGGCGGCCGTAGCAGCTTCAACCCCGTGGGATGCGCTGGCATAAGCGGCTGCGGCGGCTGCAGAAGGACGAGCAGCAGCTGCGGAGACCGGCTTGGTAGGTGCATCCATGCGTTTTGCAGGTGCAAAAGCGATCGGTGCATGCGCCCGGACCATTTTTGCAGGCACCTTGGCGGGTGGAGCAGCTGCCTCAGCCACTTCTGCGGCTGCAGGGATCGATGACAACGGAGGAACGAGGCGGAATTCCATAGGCCTAACCAGCCTTTTGATCACCGACTATCCGGGATGGGAAGGAACGTTCAAGTCCGGTTCCATTTCACGGCACGGAGGAACTGAGGCGGGCCTGCTATCCTGGCCTAGTGCCAAAGCAATGGGCAGGTCGTGGGTCACGCTCTGAACCTCCACAGGGACGATCATAAAGGACCATGTGATCACGAAGACCATTGCTATCCCGCAGGGTCCCCTGGTTCCATGGGAGGCCCTTCGGAGGGTGGAGATGATGCGTACTCGAGCCGACACATCCCACGTTCGGTCCGGGGAAACAGCTAATACCGCACGAGTGTCGAAGGATAATTGGCATTTTTCGATCCAACTACGAACAAATGGCAACGAAGCTGGAAGAGCTGGCGCAGGCATACATGGAAGCTGCGGAAAAGGTGAAATCCGAGCTCATCGCCAGGGCGGTGCAACTTGGATCGAACCAGGTCGATCTTCCCGGCTTCATCGTGACCGGGGATGATGGTGAGATCATCCTTACTGACGTGGAGCTGCTCGGCACGCCATGTAGTTTGGCGATCAACATCAGTACCGGGACGGTGGATTCCATGGAAGTAGAGGTTTACTCACGTGGTGTTCACGCGCGACGCATCACTTTCGAGTTGAATAGTTTGCAACCAGAAGAAGCGTTCATGGTGGCGGCCAGGGATCTGTAAAAGTCAATGTGAGCTAAGGGATCTACCCACAGCACGCCGAGTTGGAACTTTAGCTATTCTTGTATCACAGCATCGCCACCCATGGAAGAGACCGTTGTGGATCCCCCTCCTGAACCGGATGGCATCAACTATCCCGGTGTTTCCGAGCGTTTGAAGGCAACAGTGATGGATTCCATGGTCCTCGTGTTCATGATGATCGGGGTGACATACCTGTTCGCGCAGTTCGAAGAGGTGTCCGCTACGGTGCGGGTAGCTGCATTCATATTCATCTTCGTTCTGTACGATCCGTTGATGACGAGTGTCTTCGGAGCCACCTTGGGTCACCGGTCCATGGGGATCAGGGTAAGCAAAGGGACCGACCATGCACAACGGATCGCCTTTCCCCTCGCCATGGTGCGCTACGTGATCAAGGCACTGCTCGGCTGGCTATCGTTGCTTACTGTGGGGTCATCCAAGCAACGACTGGCACTCCACGACATGGCCGTTGGTTCCGTGGTGTTGTACAGGTGATGGAGAGTTGCGGCCCGCGTATAGCGGTGAAGCGCTCGAAGGGGCACACACGGGTGATCTCTGAACCACCAATGCTCGATCCCCGCTCACCACCACGCTCGAAGCCCACATGCCAGCCGGCCCTGCAGCACGATGTCCGGGTGACGAGCAGTTCACCTGCCTACCTCTCCAACTCCGTCAACCCGATGAACCTCATGGATCCGGGCCGGACCCTGTTCCCGGCGCCGTCCGACTTCAACGACCGCGGCTCCAAGCTCGGCCACGCAAGGCCATCGCGCACATAGGCATCGAGGAATTCGCGTGTGGCCCGGTCCACTTCCGAACGGTATTCGCGCAACCCATGGTCACCGCCCTCGAGCATGAGCAGGCGGAAGGGATGCTTCGCGGCGTAAAGGGCATCGGCCATGTCGAGCGCGTCCCTGGGCGATACGCGCCAGTCGGCGGTGCCGTGCACCAGCACGATCGGCGTGGTGGGACAAAGGCGATCGGCCCAACGCACGGGCGAACGGGTGGCCAGCACCGAGTCGCGGTTGGTGGCGTATCCAGGGATCAGTTCGGCCATCACATTCGTCCCCATCTCGGGTCGTTCGGCTACGCTGCGGAAGGCATCGGCCATGCCCGCAAGCACTACGGCCGCCTTGATGCGCGTGGTGCGCGTGAGGGCGAGGTAGGTCATGAGGCCGCCGCGACTGCCGCCCACCATGCCCACGCGCGTGGTGTCGGCCGATGGCACCTGCGCCAGTACGGGTAGCAGGTTCAGCACGTCGTTCACATCGGCGCCGCCGAACTCCTCCTGCCCTTCACCCCCATCGTTGCCCCGGTATTGGCTGGCGGCGACCACGTAGCCCCAGGTGGCCATGCTCACCACGAAGCGCAGCAGTTGCGGATCGCTCAGTTTGCCGAACTCGCGGTTGCCGCCGCGGTTGAAGATGATGCACGGATGCGGGCCGGGCGTGCGCGGTTCGGCGAGGTAGCCCACCACCTTCAATCCATCGGACAGGTACGTGATGCGGCGAAGCTTCACCAAGGCGAGCAGGCTGTCGGCCTGCGGTGATCGGACCTGCAGCGCGGTTATCGACCTGTCCGATAACAGTTGCCCGGAGCGCTCATCGCGCTGACCAATGGCGTGGAGGAATGGACCGATCGCGAATAACGTGAGGCAAACAGAGCGAAGGAAATGGGCCATGGGGTGAAGATCGGGCTTCCGGTTTGCCCCCTCAGGGACCCAGCAACGCCACCATCCGCTCGTTCAACTGTTTCAACGTGGCCCTTCGGTGCCCGCGTTCGAGCACGGCAACGACCACCGTGGCGTTGAGGTCGGGGAAGTAGAGCGCCTTGCTACCCCAGAAGCCGCCGTGCCCGTAGCCTTGCAGGCCCAGCACCTTCTCCGGTGCCACGCCCAGCTGGTAACCGTCCTGCACGCTGTCCTGCGTGATCACCGTGGTGTGGATGGACGCCAAGGTGGCCTTGTCGCGCACCACCTGTCCGGTGAAGAGGTCGTGGTTGAAGCGGGCCAGGTCGCGCGTGGTGCATGCGATGCCACCACCGCCGTACAGGTCTACCGACACATCAATGTTGTGACTGTCGAAGCCGCGTTCGTCCCAGTACTGGTGCACGAGGGGCAAAGACCCAGTGGGCATGGGCTCCAGGGTGGGCATCCAGGTATGGTCGTAGCCCATCGCCTTGTAGCGCAGAAGCTCGCGCATAGCCTGGGTGAAGGGCTTACCGGTGATGCCCTCGATCACCTCCGTGAGCAATAGGAAGTTCACATCGGTGTAGGAGTAATGCACGCCCGGCTCGGCGAGCTTGGTGCCCATGCGTACGGTGCGCGCCAGCTGCTCATCGCGCGTCCACCGGTGCATGGGATCCGCCGCGATGCTATCGATGTAGCCGTAGTTGGTGTAACTATCCATGCCGCTGGTGTGCGTTAGCAGGTGCGTGAGGGTGATGGCCTGGAGGTCATAGCCATCGCTGGTGAAGAGGTCATGTGTATGCTCGGTGAGCAGCGGGCCCACGGGTTGATCCAGCTTGAGCTTCCCCTCCTCCACCAGGCGCAGGATGGTGGCGGAGATATAGGTCTTGATGCCGCTGGCGATGAGGAAGGGCGCCTTCGGGTCCAATGCCGGACCGCCTTTCACGGACCGGCCGCTGGCGCCGCTCCAGGAGATGCCCCGGTCCGGCGCCTCCACATGCAACAGTAGTCCCACCATGGTGGTGTCCGATCGGTAGAGGGAATCGAGAACGGTCTGTGCGCGCTGCTCGAACGATTGTGCCCTGGCAGTGGGACTCGCACAAAGCAGGAGTATGATCAGCTTAGGAAGGACGTGAAGAGAACGAGGCATGGGAGCGGTTTGAAGGCGATGTGGACAAAGTACGCATACCCTGATCCCGGCTTGCTCCTGTGCACGGCACAGCTGATGTCGGTCGCACGCACTACTTGCGCATCGGAGTTGAGCGGTCTCCACGCCACTGAACATCCTCCGGATCGAACGCCGAGTTCGGATGCGTGTACAGTGATGTGAACGTCATGCGCCGCACCACCCTACCCTTCGCGCTGCTGCTCTCGGCCGTCATGCATGCCCAGGATCCGCTGACGGTCCTGTACGACGAGCACTTCCACTTCGGCCCAATGCTTTACGAGAACCTGGAAGACAGTGCGGCCTACGCGCAATTCCGGAAAGGCCTCCAGCGCGCTGACCCCGATGTGGAATCCGCCGATTCCCACTACCGAATGGTCTGGCGCGAGCATCAACAAGGTGGCCGGCATACCGTGAGTCGTGGTGATGGGACCACGGTCATGCCCACGCGCGGCGACTCAGGTGTTGACGAATTCTTCCTGTACGCACACTTCAGGACCGCGGATGGGCGGGACGTGATCCTGGTAACCTACGAACGACCCTGCGCCATAATCTGCCGAAGTGCCATCTACTATGTGGCAGAATAGCGATCAGATCCGAAACATGGAGCGGGAATGGAAATGATCATTGCGTTGATCTCTGCTACCTTGCTGACGTGCGCCATGTCCTTCTACTGTTGCTCATGCTCCTTGGCATGCACCGCTTCGTGTGCGGTCAGGTCGCAGTGGCAACGGCCGGTGCCGAGGCCACGGGCAGCGGCGGCACGGTGAGCTGGACGCTTGGCCAGGTGGCCTTCGAAGCGTCTGCTTCCGCAGGCGGCAGCGTGCAGCGCGGGGTGCAACAGCCATACGAGTGGCTGGTCCTATCCACCGATGAGACGACGCCGCCCACCGTGAGCGTATGGCCGAATCCGACCATGGACCAGGTGCGGCTTGAATGGACCGAGCCGCTGCCACATGATGCGCGGTACACGCTCTGCAATAGTGCCGGTGCGGTGGTCCACGAAGGCAGTGCGACAGGCACTGCACTCCTGATACCCTTGGAACGCCATGCCGCAGGTCGCTACGTGGTACGCGTACTGGCGAACGGCCGCGTTCTACACACCTTGACCGTACAACGACAATGAGGACATCGACAGTCTTCGCCACGTTCCTTCTACTGAACGTCATAGCCGTCCGGGCGCAGGCCCCACCGCGCATGAGCTACCAGGCCGTGGTGCGCGATGGCAGCAACGCCCTCGTGGTGAACAACACCGTGAGCCTGCGCATGAGCGTTCTGCAGGGAAGCGCGAGCGGTACGGTGGTGTACATGGAAACGCACAGCGCACCCACCAACGCGAACGGATTGGCCTCGATCGAACTCGGTGGCGGTACGGTGCAGACCGGTACCATCGAGGGCATCGATTGGAGCAACGGCCCTTACTTCCTCCGCAGCGAGACGGATCCGAACGGGGGAAGCGAATACAGCATCGCCGGTACGAGCCAGTTGCTGAGCGTCCCGTACGCCCTGTATGCGGCGAACAGCGAGCCGGGCCCGCCGGGACCACAGGGCATGCCGGGGACGGATGGCTGTGCGCCGAACAACACCGATAGCCTGATCGTGCTGTACAACAACAGCATGGCACACGGCTATTACCAGAGTCCCGATGGCGCCGGGCACTGGGTCATCCAGCAACTGGGCGGGACCAATCACCTGGGCATCGGATCGAAGAAGGCCGTGGTCCTATATAACAACAGCACCGCCTACGCCTTCCACTTGGACAACAGTGGCGTGGGACAGTGGAGCACGCACCCACTGGGCAACACCAACCACACGGCCGTGGCCTCCGATCGGTCGATCGTTCTCTACAACAACAGCACGGCCTATGCCTTCCACGTGGATGGAGCGGGTGCCGGCACGTGGACCGACCAGGCCTTGGGCAATACGAACCACAGCAACATCGCCCACGGTGACAAAGTGGTGGTGTGGAACTTCAGCAACGCTTATGCCTTCGCCGTGGATCAGGCGGGGAACGGCGCCTGGACGACCGAATCGCTCGGAGGAACGACGCACAATGTGATCACCACGCGGTGAACGCGGGCAGGACGCCGGGCTGTGTTAATCCTCCAGGAAATGCAGTTCCCACGGGCCCATGCCGGTGAGCTGCATCTCGGTCTCCTCCACGATCCACACGAAGTGGTGGCTCAGCGGCGGGTTCAGGTAGAAGCTGCCTGCCGAGAAGGCGGTCATCCCCGATTCATCCCATGCATCGCCGAAGCCCACTTTGGCCAGTCCGCTGAGGATGGTGACGCGCTCATCGCGCGGATGCCAATGCGGCTTGAGGCGCGTCCCGCCGGTATGCGGAGCCGGATGGTGAACATGCCCTCGGCCTTGGGATCGCCCTCCAGCACCAGGATGCGCACTCCCGGTGAGAGGTGCGGGGCATCGGCCCATTGGTGCGCATCGACAGGCTTCTGGATGGTGCCTTCGGGGAGGCCTTCGCCCTGTGCCATGACGGCGCTGATGGTACAAGCGTTGAGCAGGATGGCCACGCAGGGGATGGAGAGCGCTATTCTCATGGAAGCAAGGTAGGACGACCTGTTGCCATGAACCTGTCGGCGTACGCATCGGTCTGCTCGTCCATCATGATCAAGTGGTCCAGACATCCTTGAACCAGAGCGCCAGGCCCGTGTACAGGAGGCTATGCGCATCTATCCACTCCTTCTGTGCGGGTCAACGACCATTCCGGCCGCAGCCCAAGAGCCTCTCATCTCCGATACCGCGCAGCACAACGGATTCAACTCCGTTCGGGTGCGTGTGCTTGCTGAACCGATCCGTGGAACGACCTTGCCCAACGAATTCCAGTTGCCCCTGGTCGGATGCGAAGAGCCATCCCTCCACGATTCCGCTCAGTACAACCGTTACAACACCTTCATGGCCCGCTTGAGTGCGGAACCCATCCGTGCATCAGCCGCGGCGCCGCTCGATGAATACCAACTGGTCTGGGTGCTGCACGACAACGGATACTTCTCCACTGTTGCACCGGTCGACAGCGTCGTCACCCTGAAGTCGATGATTCCCGACAGATTCACCTATCCGGGCGGCACCATGGACGATGTCACTTTCTATGGCGAGCGCTTCGCCGTGCGCGTGCGCGATGTGCCCGTGAGCATGCTGGACCTCACGCAGTGGTACTTCGAGCGGAGGGAGCGCTAGTCGCGGCATCGCCCCCTTTCGAAATGCCCGTTTCCAGCGATCACCGTATTACTTCCACACGCGACGTGACCAGTCGCATTCCTTCGCGGTCGAACAACGCGACGGAATAAAGCCCGGATGCCAGGGGTGCATCGATCACGATCCGCTGTTCTGGCACTACCGCGAGCTCTTTAACGGTGCGCCCGAAGGCGTCGAACATGCGCAACCGGTGAACGGGCATTTCCAGAGGCACAACCACTTGGAAGGCCCCGGAAGCCGGATTCGGATATACCTGAACGGTGGGTCGTTCCTCCTCACGGATGCCCACAGTGCCGCAGATGGCCTCTCTGGGCGCATCGGTCTCCACCAAGTATGCCGTGGTATGCGCAGCGTTCGGTCCGGGACCCACGATCACATCGAATGTTGACGAGGAGCCGCTACCGACACTCGAAGTGTGCTCCAATGCTGTGGTGTAACAGCTGGGCTCCCATTGGCTCGTTCGGAGCAGGACACCTTGATGAGGATCGTTCTCGGGCACCAAACGATCGAGATAGACCCGTACAGCGCCATCCGCAGTGGGCATGACCGACCGGCATTCAAGGGAATAACCCGGGAACTGGATCCGCTGCACCCATGGCAGGTCACCGGACTGCCATTCCAGTAGGCCGACGAAACCCCGGTTCCCGCTGCCCTGATCACCGGTGAAGAGGTAGTCCCCATTGGCCAACTGAAAGAGATTCGGGAAGAGCCCGTAGCCATTGCCCGTGAAAGAGGTCGTGCGTGTCTGTTGTACGTTCCCGTCCCCGTTCAAGGTCACTACGGCGAGATCGACCTCCGCCGGGGTAGTGGCCACGCTGTAGATCAGGTCCAGCGCGCCATCCGGACGTTTGAACAAGCCGCGCACATCACCATAGAGCCCATTGTAGATACCCGGCAGGTCCAGCGCATAGCGTTGTTGGATGCTCCCGGAAGCATTGGTGCGGATCAGCCAGGCCGCCGAGGAACGTCCCTCACCAGCCAGCCAGATGTCACCGTTCGCCTCCTCCACCACACCGCCGACGGTGAAATGTTCGAAGGCTATGGTACTCACGATGGATGTGGACCAGAGAAGTGTTCCATCCTCATCGAACTTGGACAGGAACACGGGTTGTTTATTCGTTGTCGGGTCCAGATAGGTGCCGTATGCGAGGCATCCTCCATCGGCCAACGGCATGATGCCGGACGCCTTGTGCGAGTTGGAATTCGCCCCCAGCGCCTTCGCCCAGCGGATGGCACCGTCCGGACCCAGGTTCATTACACAGATGGAGTCATGAAAGCTGACCGGGTCGAGGAGGCGACCGATGGCGAGCAATCCATCATCGGAAGTGGCTTTACAGTGATCGATCTCAATGCTGTACAGGCTTCCGTTATCGTAAGCTCGAACATCCATCACCGCTCCATCCGCCCCCATGCGCTCCACCAGGAACCGCGCGGCTGGTTGGCTCCCGAAGCGGTAGGCCAGGCGCGCCAGGTAGAAGCCTCCATCGGAAAGCGGACAAAGCGTGGTGCTCGTGTAGTCCGTGATATCATTCGGATAGATGTACTGCACGGACTCTTGGGCCCGAACGGACATGCTGATCCAGATCATGGCGATCGCGACCCAAGTGGCCCGTTCGTTGGAAGTGAAGCTCATCTCCATCCCGTCCTCAAGGTCATTGCTGCATGCCGCTGTTCGTGGTGTAGTGGACCATTCCGTTGTCATCCACCAACACCATCGGCGCGATCAGGGTAGCCGCCACTGGACTGGTCCAGATCAACGCACCGGTG